>NZ_JBHXSQ010000005.1:0-80092 GCF_042715335.1 Kribbella sp. NPDC058693 | reverse complement strand
GAGGAGACCGAGGCGAAGGCCGAGGAGACCCCGAAGGCCGACGAGGCCTGACAGCCATGGATGCCGCCCGGTCCCGCCGGGCGGCACCCCGCTGCGTCGCACGGTCCGCAACCGGGCCTGCCCCGCCCATCCAGCCGCATCGACAAGACGAGAGAACGAGGAATGGCGAACTACACCGCCGCTGACGTGAAGAAGCTCCGCGACGCCACCGGCGCGGGCATGATGGACGCGAAGAAGGCGCTCGAGACCACCGACGGCGACTTCGAGAAGGCGATCGAGGAGCTGCGCATCCACGGCGCGGCCAAGGCCGCCAAGCGTGGCGCCGAGCGGTCCGCCACCAACGGCCTGGTGGCCGCGGCGGAGAACGCGCTGGTCCAGCTCAACTGCGAGACCGACTTCGTCGCCAAGAACGAGCAGTTCCAGCAGCTCGCCGCCGACATCGTCGCGCACGCTTCGGCGAGCAAGGTCGGCGACGTCGAGGGCCTGCTGAACGAGAAGCTGACCGACGGCAAGTCGGTCGCCGAGAACATCGAGGCGCTGGCCGCCGTCATCGGCGAGAAGCTCGAGCTCGGCAAGGTGGCCGTGTTCGACGGCCAGGTGACCGCGTACATGCACAAGCGTGCGGCGGACCTGCCGGCCCAGGTCGGCGTACTGGTCGAGTTCGAGGGCGACAACGTCGAGGCCGCCCGTGGCGCTGCCATGCAGGCCGCCGCGATGCGCCCGCTGTACACCACCCGCGACGAGGTCCCGGCCGAGACGGTCGAGAACGAGAAGCGGATCGCCGAGGCGACCGCCCGCGAGGAGGGCAAGCCCGAGCAGGCGCTGCCGAAGATCGTCGAGGGCCGGGTGAACGGCTTCTTCAAGGACGTCGTCCTGCTCGAGCAGCCGTCGGTGACCGAGAGCAAGAAGTCCGTCAAGGCCGTGCTCGACGAGGCCGGCGTGACCGTGAAGCGGTTCGCCCGCTTCGAGGTCGGCGCCTGATCCCGACGAGGATCTGAAGAGGACAGCAACGAACGAGGAGGCCGGAATCGTGACGGAAACCCTGGGTACCGAGACGAATCCGGCCTCTTCGCCGTTCGCCCCGGCCTACCACCGGGTCTTGCTCAAACTGTCGGGTGAGGTGTTCGGCGGCGGCAAGCTCGGCGTCGACCCCGACGTGGTGAACTCGATCGCCAAGCAGATCGCCGACGTGGCCCGGGCCGGTGTCCAGGTCGCCGTCGTGGTCGGCGGCGGCAACTTCTTCCGCGGCGCCGAGCTGCAGCAGCGCGGCATGGAGCGGAACCGGGCCGACTACATGGGCATGCTCGGCACCGTGATGAACTGCCTGGCCCTGCAGGACTTCCTGGAGAAGCTCGGGATCGAGACCCGGGTGCAGACCGCCATCACGATGGGCCAGGTCGCCGAGCCGTACATCCCGCGCAAGGCCGAGCGGCACCTGGAGAAGGGCCGCGTCGTGATCTTCGGCGCCGGTTCCGGGATGCCGTACTTCTCCACCGACACCGTCGCCGCCCAGCGCGCGCTCGAGGTCGGCGCCGAGGCGCTGCTGATGGGCAAGCAGGGCGTGGACGGGGTCTACGACTCCGACCCGAAGAAGAACCCGGACGCGGTCAAGTTCGACCAGCTGTCGTACGACGACTTCCTCGCCCGCGGCCTCCGGGTCGCCGACGCCACCGCGATCAGCCTGGCCCGCGACAACGCGCTGCCGATCGTGATCTTCGGCCTGGAGGAGGGCAACATCGCCCGGGTGATCCACGGCGAGAAGATCGGCACGGTCGTCTCCCGGGGGCAATAACCCGGCGTACGGCGGCGTACCACTAGGATCGGTTGTCACAAGGCGCAGTAGGAGTGGCCGCATCGTCGCGGCCCAGAGGAAGCGAGGAATGTCGTGATCGACCAAGCTCTCCGCGAAGCCGAGCAGAAGATGGCGAAGGCCGTGGAGGTCGCGAAGGACGACTTCGCCGCGATCCGCACCGGCCGGGCGCACCCGCAGATGTTCGCGGGCATCCTGGCCGACTACTACGGCAGCCCGACGCCGCTGCAGCAGCTGGCCGGCTTCCAGGTCCCGGAGCCCCGGACCGTGCTCATCTCGCCGTACGACAAGGGCGCGATGGCAGCGATCGAGAAGGCGATCCGCGACTCGGACCTGGGTGTGAACCCGGGGAACGACGGCGCGGTGATCCGGGTGGTGATGCCGCAGCTGACCGAAGAGCGGCGCAAGGAGTACATCAAGGTCGCCAAGACCAAGGGCGAGGAAGCCAAGGTCTCGGTCCGCAACATCCGCCGGCACGCCATGGACCAGGTGCACAAGTCGGTCAAGGACGGCGATGCGGGCGAGGACGAGGGCAAGAGTGCTGAGAAGCGGCTCGACGGGTTGACGAAGAAGTACGTCGACTCGATCGACGACCTGCTCAAGCACAAGGAAGCCGAACTGCTCGAGGTGTGATGGGCGTCGACAGCACGCCCGCGCCGAGTCCTACTCCGAGCCGCGCCGGGCGAAATCTGCCCGCTGCGATCGCGGTCGGGGTGGGACTGATCGCGCTGATCCTCGGATCGCTGTACTGGCAGAAGGTCCTGTTCGTCGTACTCGTGCTGGCGACCGTCCTGGTCGCCGTCGACGAGATGATGAAGGCGCTCAAGACCGGCGGTGCGGCGATCCCGCGGATCCCGCTGTTCCTCGGTACGACGGCCATGCTGGCGGCGGCGTACTTCGGTGGCCCGATGGCGCTGCTGGTCGCGCTCGGGCTGACTGTGCTCGGCACGATCTTCTGGCGGATGCCGGGCGGATCGGTCGGATTCGTCCGCGACGTCAGCGCCGGCGTGTTCCTGATCGGGTATGTGCCGCTGCTGGCCGGGTTCGCGATCCTGCTGGCGCAGCCGGACGAGGACGGGGCCGGTCGCGTCGTCACGTTCTTTGCCGTCACGGTTGCGAGTGACGTCGGCGGATACGTCGCCGGCGTGCTGTTCGGCAAGCACCCGATGGCGCCGACGATCAGCCCGAAGAAGTCCTGGGAGGGCTTCGCCGGCTCGGCCCTGTTCTGTATCGGCGCCGGTATCGCCGCGGTGGTTCTGCTGCTGGACGGTGACTGGTGGGTCGGCGCGATCGTCGGCGCGGTCGCCGTACTGACCGCGACGGTCGGCGACCTCGGCGAGTCGATGATCAAGCGCGACCTGGGCATCAAGGACATGTCGAACCTGCTGCCCGGCCACGGAGGGGTGATGGACCGGTTGGACTCGCTGCTCGCGACGGCGCCGGTCGTCTGGCTGCTGCTGCACCTGCTGGTGAAAGCATGACGATCGCGCCGGACGGACGGCCCCTGGTCGGCGACGTCGTACGGCTGGATCGGATGCAGGAAAGCGATATCGACGAGCTGTACGCCGCGATCGTCAACGAGCAGGTGTACGCCGGGGGCTTCGCCGGCGGCCCCGGTGCGATGCCGAAGAGCGCGGACGAGATGCGGGCGAAGTGGATCCCGGCCGCGGCCAAACGGTTTGCGTACGTCGTCCGGATGGTTGCCGACGGCACCGTTGTCGGTACGTCGAGCCTCGCCGACGTCGACCTGGTCAACGAGCGGATCCACCTCGGCTACACCGGCTACGCACCCGCCGTCTGGGGGACCGCGGTCAACCCGGCGGCGAAGCTGCTGCTGCTCGAGCATGCCTTCGAGGTGTGTGGATTCGGCCGCGTGAAGATCCAGACCGGCTCGAAGAACACTCGCTCGCAGGCGGCGATCGCCAAGCTCGGCGCGACCCGCGAGGGCGTGCTGCGGCGGCACCAGCTGATGGCCGACGGATCGTTCCGCGACACCGTGGTGTTCTCGATCCTGGCCGACGAGTGGCCGGATGTGCGGAAGCGGCTCGAGGCCCGGATCAACCGATGAGCTTCGCCAACGAGGCGAGGAGCTCGTCCCGGTCGTAGGTGTTGGTCGTGATCAGCACCTCGTCCGCGGCTGTGCTTTGCACGAGGTCCTCCAGCGCGGCATGCACCTCGTCCGAGGTTCCGTAGTACTGGCCACGCAACGCGTTCTCGAAGAACTCCTGCTCGCGAGCGGTCATGGTCACAGGTACGTCGGGCTGCAGCGGCGGGAAGACGCCGCGAGTACGTGAGTACGCGCTGGCCCATGCCTCCGGCAACAACAGCCGACGGGCCGCCTCCGTGGTGTCCCCGACCGCAGCGGTGACGGCGAGGATCACGTAGGGCTGCGGAGCCCACGCCGACGGCTGGAAGGACGCACGGTAGGACGCGACAAGGTCCACAGCGTCAGGACGGGCAGCCAGGACGACAGGTAGCCCGAGCGACGCGGCGATCGAAGCGCCTGAACCGACGGCCAGGATGAACGGCGGGATCTCCAGCCCTTCACCCGGACGCGCGTGGACATCCGACGTACCGGCCAGATAGCCGAGCAGCTCCTGGACTTGTCCACTGAAGTCGTCCGCAGCGTCCTTCTCGACGCCGAGCGCCCGCCGTACCCCGTTGGTGAAGCCGACCGACCGCCCGAGGCCCATGTCGATCCGGCCCGGGTACAGCGACTCCAGTACGCCGAACTGCTCCGCCACGACGAGCGGATTGTGGTTCGGCAGCATCACCCCACCAGTGCCGACCCGGATGTGCGATGTGCGAGCAGCAACGGCCGCAGCCAGGACGGTCGGCGCCGAGCCCACCACTCCAGGAACGCTGTGATGCTCCGACACCCAGAAACGCTTGTAACCAAGGTCTTCCACCTGCTGAGCGAACTTCACCGTCGCCCGCAACGTCTCCGGCTCCGTCTCGCCAACACGCGTCCGAGAACGGTCCAGGACTGACAGCGGGACGGAGAGCATATTCAGTCCAACGGGTGCGCCGGAGCCCTCATTCCCCGAGCAGCAGCCGCAGAGCGTCCCGGAAGCGATCCGGAGCCGCCAGGGGAGCGAGGAACTCGCGCTCCACCTCCAGCCGAACCCGTTCCGCCTCATCAAAGGTCGACTGACCATGAGACGTCAGTACGACGACGTTCCGCCGCCGGTCCTCCGGGCTGCGCCGGCGCTCGACGAACCCACGCTCCTCCAGCCCGTCCAGCAGATCGCCGATCGACGTGCGGTCGACCCGCAGTCGGGCCGCGACCTCGAGCTGGGACAGGGGCTCGCCGGCGACGATCGCGGACAGCACCGCCAGGTCGCGGCCGTTCAGACCGTGCGGAGCCAGCGCCTTGGTCTGAGCCTCGGTGAGCTCCGCCAGGACGTGTTTCAGCAGATACCCGAGCCGATCAGACATGCCACCCAATCTACCGCCACACTGATCGTCAGTAGTCCTGATCATCAGTTATCCTGACGATTATGCAACCGACCTTCGGTCTGAAGACCACCCCGATGCATGTCCCGTACGCCGATATCCGCCGCGTCTGGCTCGAAGCCGACGAAACCCCGCAGATCCGCGACGCCTGGCTGTGGGACCACTTCCTCCCGCTCGCCGGCCCGAAGAACGGCGACGTCCTCGAGGGCTGGACCCTGCTCACCGCGCTCGCCGCGCAGACCACCCGGCTCCGCCTCGGCCTGCTCGTCACCAGCAACCGGATCCGCCCACCGGCCGTCCTCGGCAAGATCGCCAGCACGCTCGACGTGATCTCCGGCGGCCGGCTGATCATGGGCCTCGGCGCGGGAGGCACCCTCCAGCCGACCGGCCCGAACCCGGCGATCGAGGAGTACGCCGCCTACGGCCTCACGCTCGTCCCACCGGGGGAGGGCGTCGATCGGCTCCGCGAGACCATCGAGATCCTGCGCCGGATGTGGACCGAGGACGAGTTCGACTTCCACGGCAAGCACTTCACGCTCGAGCGCAACCGCAACGCGCCCAAGCCGATCCAGCCCGACGGGCCGCCACTCCTGATCGGCGGCTGGGGCAACCGGATGCTCCGGCTGATCGCGGAGTACGCCGATATCTGGAACATCAGCGGCCCGCCGCACACCGACTTCGACACCCTCACCGACCGGGTGCGCCGACTGGACGCGGAATGCGCCCGGATCGGACGGGATCCAGCCACGCTCAGCCGCTCCCTGCAGCAGATCGTCTCGTACGACGACCCGGCCGAAACGCGCGCGATCGTCCAACGAGCCGTCGACCTGGGCTTCGACCACATCGTGCTGTCGCTGCCGCGCCCGTACCCGGATCACGCCGTGCGCTGGCTGGTGCGGGAAATCATCGACCCTTTCCACTGAGCTCGAATGGTTCGGTGATTTTTTCACCCGGACCACCAAGTTGTGTGTCAGTATCAAACACAGGACGATCCGCCCCGGTCGTCCAGTGAGGAGCTGACATGACCCCCACGACGAAGTTCAAGGCCGCGCTCTGCGGTCTCGCCCTCATCGCAGCCGCCGCCCTCCCGCTGTCCCCGGCGACCGCGCAGCCCACCGCCCCCGTCGATGCAGCCCATGCAGCCGCGGTCAAACCGGTGCCGAAGCTCGGCTTCTCGACGCAGACCGTCCGGACGCTGAACATCGACTTCCAGTACCAGCAGACCGGCTACTGGTGCGGCCCGGCCGCGACCCGGATCGCCCTCTCGGCCCGGATCTCGCCGCCGAGCCAGCAGCAGCTGGCCAACGAGCTGCCGACCACGACCAACGGCACCGACTGGATCGGCCAGGTCACCCGGGTGCTCAACAACCACCTCGGCACCGGCTGGTACGAGACGAAGGAGATGCCCAACGACCCGCCCACCCAGGCGCAGCGTGACCTGCTCTGGCGGGACGTCGTCCTCGACATCAACAACAACTACCCGATCGTCGCCAACATCGTTGCCCCGGCCAACAACCACCCGCCGGGCTACCCGAACTACACGATCTACCACTACTTCACGGTGATCGGGTACGACGACAGCGACCAGACCGTCCTGATCGCGGACCCGGCCGGGTTCGCGCCGACCGCGACGTACTGGCTGACCTTCAACCAGCTCGCCACGCTCATCCCGCCGAAGGGCTACTCGGCCTGAGGCCGGCTCTCGTCACGGCGATACCTTGGTCGCCGTGACGAGAGAGCCGCGGTTGGAGATCGAGTACTGCACGCAGTGCCGGTGGTTGATGCGGGCGGCGTGGACCGCCCAGGAGTTGCTGACCACCTTCCCGCAGGAGCTGGGCGAGGTCGCGTTGGTCCCGGGGACCGGCGGGGTGTTCGACATCAGCCTCGACGGGGAGCTGCTGTGGTCGAGGAAGGCCGAGGGCGGGTTCGCCGAGATTCCGCTGCTCAAGCAGATGGTGCGGGACCGGATCGCGCCGGACCGCAAGCTCGGCCACTCCGACCGCAAGCCCGCGGGTGACGCGGGTCATGGGATGTGAATTTGTGAACGGTAGTCCGGGCTTGCGACAATAGGTCGGTTATGACTACCTCCCTTCCCCTTGTGTTCGATGAGCCGCGCCGCGCCAAGAAGCCGCCGCGGCACCTGGCCGACCTCACGGGGGAGGAGCGGCGTACTGCGGTTGCCGCGCTGGGCGAGCCCGCGTTCCGGGCCAAGCAGCTGTCCAACCACTACTTCTCCCGGCTGGTGTCCGACCCGGCCGAGATGACCGACCTGCCGGCCGCGACCCGCGACAAGCTGGTCGCCGACCTGATGCCGCCGCTGCTGACCCGCGTCCGCGACCTCGAATGCGACAACGGGGAGACCCGGAAGACGCTGTGGAAGCTGCTCGACGGCTCGCTGGTCGAGTCGGTCCTGATGCGGTATCCGGGCCGCGCGACGATGTGCGTGTCCTCGCAGGCCGGTTGCGGGATGGCGTGCCCGTTCTGCGCGACCGGTCAGGGAGGCCTGACGCGGAACATGTCGACCGCGGAGATCGTCGAGCAGGTCGTCGACGGTGCGCGGGCGCTGGCGCGCGGCGAGATCGCGGGCGGCCCCGGGCGGGTCAGCAACATCGTGTTCATGGGCATGGGCGAGCCGATGGCCAACTACAAGGCCGTGATGGGCGCCGTACGCCGGTTCACCGATCCGTCGCCGGAGGGTCTGGGGATCTCGGCCCGTGGCGTGACGGTATCGACGGTCGGCCTGGTGCCGCGGATCAACCAGCTCGCGACCGAGGGCATCCCGGTCACGCTCGCGCTGTCGCTGCACGCGCCGGACGACGAGCTGCGTGACGAGCTGGTGCCGATCAACAACCGCTGGAAGGTCGACGAGGTGCTCGACGCGGCCTGGGGGTACGCGCGGCAGACCAAGCGGCGCGTCTCGATCGAGTACGCGATGATCCGCGACATCAACGACCACGCTTGGCGGGCCGACCTGCTCGCGGAGAAGCTCAACGCGCGCGGCGACTGGGGCTGGGTGCACGTCAACCTGATCCCGCTGAACCCGACACCGGGCTCGAAGTGGACCGCCTCCGACCCGGCCGACGAACGCGAGTTCGTCCGCCGCCTCGAGGCCGCCGGCATCCCCACCACCGTCCGCGACACCCGCGGCCAGGAAATCGACGGCGCCTGCGGCCAGCTCGCCGCGGCCAGCAAGTAGCCGAGGGGATGATCGGTCGGTGAAGATCCTTTCGATTCAGTCGGCGGTTGCCTACGGGCACGTGGGCAACTCGGCCGCCGTGTTCCCGTTGCAGCGGATCGGTGTCGAGGTGCTGCCCGTCTACACGGTGAACTTCTCCAACCACACCGGGTACGGCGCGTGGCGTGGGCCGATGATCAGCCCGGACGACGTACGCGAGGTTCTGCTCGGGATCGAGGATCGCGGCGTACTGCCGCAGATCGACGTGGTGCTCTCGGGCTACCAGGGCGGCGAAGGGATCGCGGACGTGATCCTCGAGGCGGTGGAGCGGGTCAAGGCGGCCAATCCCAACGCCGTGTACTCCTGCGACCCGGTGATGGGGAACGCGAAGTCCGGGTGCTTCGTCGCCCCCGCGATCCCGGTGCTGCTGCGCGACCGGGTGGTTCCGGCGGCCGACATCATCACGCCCAACCAGTTCGAGCTGGGCTTCCTCACCAACACCGAGCCGGACACGCTGGAGTCCACGCTGGCCTCGGTCGAGCTGGTGCGCGCGACCGGACCGCGTACGGTGCTCGTCACCAGCGTCGAGCGTCCCGACCGCGAGGACGGCACGATCGAGATGCTGGCCGTCGACGACAGCGGCGCGTGGCTCGTGCAGACGCCGTACATCCCGATGAAGGCGAACGGGTCCGGCGACGTGACGGCCGCGCTCTTCACGGCGCACTACCGCCGTACGGGCGATCTGGCCGAGGCGCTCGCGCGTACGACGTCGAGCGTCTTCGACCTGCTCACACGCACCCACGAGTCGGGAGAGCGCGAGCTGCAGCTGGTCGAGTCGCAGGACGCGTACGCCAGCCCGCAGATGCAGTTCAAGCCGCAGCGCGTCAGCTGACCAGACCGGCGGCCTCGTCGATGGTGTCGACCAGGTGGAGGCGCATGTGGCGGCCGGTGGCTAGGGACTGGAGTAGGGGCCAGACCGGGAGCTGATTGGTCCAGTAGTCGGTGCCGACGAGGATGAGCGGGATCTGGGTGGCTGCGTCGCCGTAGTAGTTCGGGGTGGCTGCCTGGAAGACCTCCTGGACGGTGCCGGCCGCACCGGTCAGGTAGATGATGCCGCCGCGCGCCCGGCCGAGCAGGACGTCCTCGCGCTGGGCATTCGAGAAGTACTTCGCGATCGCGCCGGCGAACACGTTCGGCGGCTCGTGCCCGTAGAACCAGGTAGGAATCGACACTCCGCCGTCACCGGGGTACTGCGAGCGCACGGCGAGGCCCGTGGACGCCCACGCGCCGATCGACGGCCGGAACGACGGTACGGCGGCCAGCTGGTCCAGAGCCGCGTCGACAGCGGCATCGTCGTACGCGGTCAGCGACGCGCCGAGGTTAGCGGCTTCCATCGCTCCCGGACCGCCTCCGGTGACGACCATCCGGCCCGCGCGGGCGAGGGTGCGGCCGAGCAGTACGGCGGAGCGGTAGTCGCCGCTGCCCCGCAGTACACCGTGGCCGCCCATCACGCCGACCCAGGGCTTGTCGGCGGGGAGCTCCGTGAGGGCATCCGCGATGGCGTGGTCGTGGAGCGCCGCGGCCAGGGTGCGGCTGGTGTCGCCTTTCTCGTCCTGCTGGCGGGACCAGGCGTAGATGCGCGCGTCCGGCGTGGCGTCGTACCCGTGCTCGAGACCGGCGTACAGCTCGTCGGCGTCGTACAGCCGCCCGCGGTACGCGTCGAACGGCAGCTCCGGGATCGCGGGGAACACCAGCCCGCCGCCGTCGCGGACCCACGCGTCCGCCTTCTCCTCCAGCACGCACCCGAGGAACAGCGACCCCATCGGCTTCAGCCCGACGATCTCCGCCGTACGGCGGGTCAGATCCACCGACTGCACCCGCCAGCCCGCCATCGCGGTAGCCCCCGCGGCCAGCAGCCGGTCGAAGTGCTCCAGGGACTCGATATCCACATGCGGGATGCTCGGCATTGTCACGGAGAGCACCCTAACCGCGATAGACGTGCACTATCAGGTGAGGTAAAGGTTGGACATGACACATGCGGAGCTCTGGGAGCGTCACAAGGCCGTCATGCCGGCTTGGCTCGCGTTGTACTACGAGGAGCCGATCGAGATCGTCTCCGGATCCGGGCGGCGGGTGACGGACGGTGAGGGCAACACGTACCTCGACTTCTTCGCCGGCATCCTGACCAACGCGATCGGGTACGACATCGCGGAGATCTCGGACGCGGTGCGTGAGCAGCTCGGCACCGGGGTCGCGCACACCTCGACGGTGTATCTGATCCGGAAGCAGATCGAGCTGGCCGAGCAGATCGCCGAGCTCTCCGGGATCCCGGACGCGAAGGTGTTCTTCGCGAACTCCGGCACCGAGGCGAACGAGACGGCCCTCCTGCTCGCCACCCAGAACCGCCGCTCCAACCAGGTCCTGGCGATGCGCAACTCGTACCACGGCCGCGCGTTCGGCACGGTCGCGATCACCGGTAACCGCGGCTGGTCCGCGAGCAGCCTGTCGCCGGTGAACGTGCAGTACGTCCAGGGCGCCTACCGGTACCGCAGCCCGTTCCGCGACCTGTCGGACGCCGACTACATCAAGGTCTGCGTCGACGACCTGCGCAACGTTATCGAGACCACGACCTCCGGCGACGTCGCCTGCCTGATCGCCGAACCGATCCAGGGCGTCGGCGGGTTCTCGTCGCCCCCCGACGGGCTGTACGCCGCCTTCAAGGAGGTCCTCGACGAGTACGGGATCCTGTTCATCTCCGACGAGGTGCAGACAGGCTGGGGCCGGACCGGTGACCACTTCTGGGGCATCCAGTCGCACGACGTCGTACCGGACGCCATGACGTTCGCGAAGGGACTCGGCAACGGGTTCGCGATCGGCGGGGTCGTCGCCAAGGCCGACCTGATGGACAGCGTCAAGGCGAACTCGCTGTCCACGTTCGGCGGCAACCCGATCTCGACCAGCGCGGCGAAGGCAACGATCGACTACCTGCTCGACAAGGACCTCCAGGCGAACGCGGCCAAGCGCGGCGCACAGCTGGTCGACGGCCTGCGCGGGATCTCCGACGAGTTCCCGGAGATCGGCGACGTCCGCGGCAAGGGCCTGATGCTCGCCGCCGAGCTCGTCAAGCCGGACGACAACAGCCCCGACGCCGCCAGCACCGCCAAACTCCAGCAGGAGACCAAGAACCGCGGCCTCCTGGTCGGCAAGGGCGGCCTCTACGGCAACGTCCTCCGGATGGCGCCCCCGATGACGCTGACCGAGGAAGAAGCCGCAGAAGCCCTCGAGATCATCCGCGACTCCTTCAACACCTTGCGCTGAGCAACGAGCGGTCCCTCCACAACGGAGGGACCGCTCGTCAGCTGGTCGGTTTCGATGAAGTTGCTTCAGTTGTTGGGGTCCGGTGTGTCTGCGACCGCGGTGAGGCCGGCGGTCTGGTCGACCGGGTCGGCGGTCAGGGGGCCGCCGGCGGAGCGGCCGCGGCGGCGCATGAGCGACTCGACGCGCTGTGCGACGACGGTCAGCAGGTAGTTGATCACGATGAAGATGACCGCGATCACGATGAACGAGGGCACCAGGTTCGACTTGTAGTTGCCGATCTGCTCCGCCTTACGGAGGAGTTCCTCGTAGGTGATGATGTAGCCCAGCGCGGTGTCCTTCAGGATCACGACCAGCTGGCCGACGATCGCCGGCAGCATCGCGGTGATTGCCTGCGGCAACAGGACGAGGCGCATCGACTTGCCGCTGGTGAGACCGATCGCCATCGCGGCCTCGCTCTGCCCCTTCGGCAGCGAGTGCACCCCGGACCGGACCAGCTCGGCCACCACGGAGCCGTTGTAGAGCGTGAGCCCGGTGACGACCGCCGCCAGCGCATAACGCTCCGGCGGGAAGAGCTCGTACTTGGCGTACAGGGCATACGTGAACAGCATCATCAGCAGCACCGGCACCGCGCGGAAGAACTCGACTATCACACCGCACGGCCACCGCACCCATGACTGGGTCGAGAGCCGCCCGACACCGAGGAGGACGCCGACGGCCATCGCGAACACCACCGAGATCGCGGCGGCCAGCAGTGTTCCGCCCAGGCCCGGCAGGATGTACTGGGTCCAGATCTCGGCGGTCAGGAACGGCTTCCACTTGGCCGCCGCCAGCTGGCCCTTCTCGTTGAGCTTGTCCAGCACGAACCACAGCGCGAGCAGGATCGCCACGACGGCGACGACGCCGACGCCGAAGTACAGCCGCTTGGCGCGCGGTCCCGGCGCGTCGAACAGTACGGTGCCGCTCATCGTTTCACCGCCAGCCGCTTCGACATCGACGTGAACAGCACGCCGACCGGCAGCGTCAGGATCACGAAGCCGAGCGCGAAGATCCCGAACACGACGAAGATGACGTCAGGCCGGTTCTCCATCATCACCTTCATCACGGCGGACGCCTCGGTCACGCCGATCACGGAGGCGACGGTCGAGTTCTTGGTCAGCGCGATCAGCACGTTGCCCAGTGGCGCGATCGCGCCGCGGAACGCCTGCGGCAGGACGACGTACCGCAGGGTCTTCAGGAACGGGAGGCCGATCGCGCGCGCCGCCTCGGCCTGACCGAGCGGGACCGTGTTCACACCGCTGCGGATCGCCTCGGCGACGAACGACGCGTGGTACACCGACAGGCCGAGTACGGCGAGCCGGAAGTTGTTGTCGTTGATGAAGGTGTGCGAGTCCTTGTTCGCCAGCGCGAGACCGAGCTGCACGAACAGCCCGAGGTTGCAGAACACGATCACCAGGGTCAGCGGCGTGTTCCGGATGATGTTCACGTACGCGGTGCCGAGGATCTGCAGTACCCGGATCGGGGACACCCGCATGACCGCGACCACGGTGCCGATCACCAGTGCCAGCAGCGCCGACAGCAGTGTCAGGTAGATGGTCGTCCGGAACGCTTGCAGACCGTCGTACTCGGAGAAGAACTCCGATATCACGTCCATATTTCTCCTGCTGGGAACGAGGTGGAGACCGAGCCGCCGCAGACTGCCGGGGAGGAACCGCGAACGGCTCCTCCCCGGCAGCGCGTCGGATCAGGCGCAGGCGTCGAAGGTCTTCGGCGGGTTCGTCGCCGGGTCGAGCTTCAGCCCGGACGCCCCGAGGTTCTTGTCGAAGGCCTTCTGCCACTCGCCGGAGTCGACCATCTTCTTCAGCGCGTCGTTGACCTTGGTGCAGGTCTCGGTGTCGCCCTTCTTCAGGCCGACGCCGTAGCGCTCGGTCGAGAAGGTCTTGCCGACCACCTTGAACTTGCCCTTGTTGGCTTCCTGCGACGCGTAGCCGGCCAGGATCGTGTTGTCCGTGGTGAGCGCGTCGATCGAGCCGGTGCCCAGTGCCTCGACGCACTTGGAGTACGTGTCGTAGTTCTGCAGCTGGACGGTGTCGGCGAACTTGTCCTTGACCTTCTGCGCCGACGTGGAGCCGGTCACCGAACACAGCTTCTTGCCGTTCAGCGAGTCCGGTCCGGTGATGTCGGTGTTGTCGGCCTTGACCAGCAGGTCCTGCCCGGCGGTCAGGTACGGACCGGCGAAGGCCACCTTCTCCTTGCGGGCGTCGGTGATCGAGTAGCTCGCGAAGATCATCTTGACCTGGCCGTTGGCCAGCAGGGTCTCGCGCTGGGCGGACGGGGCTTCCTTGAAGGTGATGTCGCCGTAGCCGAGTTCCTTGGCGACGTACTTGGCCACGTCGACGTCCATACCGGTGTAGTTCGCGCCCTCCTTGAGCCCGATACCCGGCTGGTCGTACTTGATGCCGATGGTCACCTTCTCGCCGCTGCCGCCGGAAGCTGAGCCTGAGCCTGAGTCGTCGCCGCAGGCGGTCAGTCCGGTCGCGGCCAGGCCCACGATGCCGAGGGCAGCGATCAGTCGCTGTCGCATTGTCATTTCCTCCGTTGGTTCGGTACTACGCTGGGGACGCCCCGCAGACGGTTCAGTGCGTCAGGATCTTCGAGAGGAAGTCCTGCGCCCGCTTCGTCTGCGGATCGGTGAAGAACTTCTCCGGCTCGGCCTCTTCGACGATCTGCCCGTCGGCCATGAAGACGACGCGGTTCGCCGCGCGCCGGGCGAAGCCCATCTCGTGGGTGACGACGATCATCGTCATGCTCTGGCCGGCGAGGTCGACCATGACGTCGAGGACCTCTTTGATCATCTCCGGGTCCAGCGCCGACGTGGGCTCGTCGAACAGCATCACCTTGGGATCCATCGCGAGCGCGCGGGCGATCGCGACGCGCTGCTGCTGACCGCCGGACAGTTGGGCCGGGTACTTCTCCGCCTGGGCGGCGACGCCGACCCGGTCCAGCAGGGCGCGGGCATCCTCCTCGGCCTCGCCCCTGGACTTGCCGCGGACCTTGGTCGGGCCGAGGGTGACGTTCTGCAGGATCGTCTTGTGCGCGAACAGGTTGAACGACTGGAACACCATGCCGACGTCGGCGCGCAGCCGGGCCAGGGCCTTGCCCTCGCTGGGCAGCGGTTGCCCGTCCAGCAGGATCTCGCCCGCATCGATCGGTTCCAGCCGGTTGATCGCGCGGCAGAGCGTTGATTTTCCGGACCCGGACGGGCCGATCACGACGACGACCTCGCCCTTGGCGATGGACAGGTTGATGTCCTTCAGAACGTGCAGTTCGCCGAAGTGTTTGTTGACACCGGACAGAGACACCAGCCCGGTTTTCGTCAGAGTGCCGGAATCGCTCATGGCCAGAACCTACTGGAGCCAGGGGTGCGGTCGCAGGCCCGGGTGGTACCCCCTTGGTAACGATCTGCAATAAACCGGCGCTGACCGTAGCCGTGCGATCACGCAAAGCGGGCGATTGTTCGTTTGTGAGCGACCCGCCCGCTCAGGTGACGATTCCGTACTCGCGGATCTTCCGGTAGATCGTCGCGCGTGACATTCCCAACGCGGCGGCGGCGGCCTTCTTGTCCCCGTCGTACGTCGACAGCGCGTCGACGATCGCGTCCCGCTCGAGCGCCTCGATCGGGGTCAGCTGCCGCCGTGTCGTGGCCCGGCACTCGGGCGGCAGGTCAGCGAGCTCGACCACCCCGGACCGTCGCCGCCTCGCTACCGCGGTGAGGACAGCGCGCAGGTGTGTGATGTTTCCTGCCCACGGCAACCGCATCAGCTGGTTCATCGTGGCGGTGGAGAAGGTGAGGCCGCTGATGCCGGCCTTCGCCAGCAGCGACCGGACCAGCGCCGGAACGTCCTCGACGTGATGCCGCAGCGGCGGCACCTCGATGGTGCGCGGGAAGAACGCCAGCAGCTCGTCGGCGATCTCGGACCGGTCGGCCGGCAACGTGAGCGCGACCCACGCGTCCCCGGCGATCGCGCCGTCGCGGACGTTCTGCAGCAACTCGGTGAGACCGTCGAGGACCTCGCCGGTCAGCAGGTGCGCCCGCCGGATGATCAGGTCGGCGCCGGAATCCAGCTCGGCGCGCGCCTCGGTCAGCAGGTCCTCGCCCATCGCCTCGGGATCGAGTACGACGAGCCGACGCTCGGGCGCGACATGTCGCCGTACCGCACGCAGCATGGACAGCTTGCCCGTGCCCGCTTCGCCGTCGGCGATCAGCCACTCGGATCGGCCGCACGCCTCCAGCAGCTCCTGGGTGACGTGCTGCCAGACCGCGCTCGTCCCGGTCGTGCCTGGAATCAAAGGTGCACGAGCGACCTGGGGACTGCGGACCGGCGCGCGTTGTTCCTTGATCTGGATGACGCCGCCGGCCAAGGTGTCGCCGACGAACGTAGGCCGATACGCCAACCGTGCAGTCGTCCCGCTGGGTAGATCGGTAATGAATACAAGCGGTTTGGTCCCGCCGCGCGCGTCACGGGTGCGGTCGATCAGTGCCGCCTGGTCGATGGCGTCGAAGCGTGCCTGCGCGTAGGCGTTCATCATGAACACCTCGTCGCCGAGCGCGAGTACCGGACCGCCACTGTGCCGGCAGGCCGCGTAATAGTCGCTCAGCAGTGCGTGGTCCAGTGCGTTCGCTTCCTCGACGACGCGCTCATGGATCCGCCGTGCGGCGAGTTTCGCGAACGACAACAGGATCGTGTTCGAGTTCTTCGCCTGCGTCGTGATGTCGAGGACGCCGAGCAGCCCGCCCGTGACGGGATGGGTGATGGTCGCGCCGGCGCACGAGAACATCCGCAGCTTCCCGTTGTAATGCTCGGCTCCGTCGATCTGGATCGGCCCGCCCACTTCGAGGGCCGTACCGATCCCGTTGGTGCCGACCGCGGACTCGGCGTACTGGAATCCGGGGGCGAGGTCGACGGAGTCCAGTCGGCGGAGCAGCGACGGATCGCCGCCGCGACGGTCGAGGACGACGCCCTTGGCATCGGTCAGGATGATGCAGACCGGCTCGTTGTGGAGCTCGGACGACAGGGCGTCGATGACCGGGCGGGCCGCCCGCATCAGGGTGGTCTCGCGGTCGATCCGGTCGAAGTACCTCGGGGCGGGGCGGTCGACGTCGACCTGCGACGCCTGTGAGCGCTCCCATGACACCCGGATCGGATCTCGGACCGGCTGTGCAGCGCCCATAGCGGTCTCCTTCACGTCCGTCACCAGCGGAACTTCGACCTACGGTAGCTCGCCCCGCTGTGACCGCCATCTCACATTGAGACACAGACACGTCCACCAGGCGGCTTTCATCTCCTATCAACCCCGATGATGGAGGCCCACATTGAGCAGGCAGAGTCTCACCAAGGCCCACGCCAAGATCACCGAGCTGTCCTGGGAACCGACGTTCGCGACCCCGGCGACCCGGTTCGGCACCGACTACACCTTCGAGAAGGCGCCGAAGAAGGATCCGCTGAAGCAGATCATGCGGTCCTACTTCCCGATGGAGGAGGAGAAGGACAACCGCGTGTACGGCGCCATGGACGGCGCGATCCGCGGCAACATGTTCCGCCAGGTGCAGCAGCGCTGGCTGGAGTGGCAGAAGCTGTTCCTCAGCATCATCCCGTTCCCGGAGATCTCGGCGGCCCGGGCGATGCCGATGGCGATCGACGCCGTACCGAACCCGGAGATCCACAACGGGCTCGCGGTACAGATGATCGACGAGGTCAGGCACTCGACGATCCAGATGAACCTCAAGCGCCTGTACATGAACAACTACATCGACCCGGCCGGTTTCGACATGACCGAGAAGGCGTTCGCGAACAACTACGCGGGCACCATCGGCCGGCAGTTCGGCGAGGGGTTCATCACCGGTGACGCGATCACCGCCGCGAACATCTACCTCACCGTCGTCGCGGAGACCGCGTTCACCAACACGCTGTTCGTGGCGATGCCGGACGAGGCCGCGGCCAACGGCGACTACCTGTTGCCGACCGTGTTCCACTCGGTCCAGTCCGACGAGTCCCGGCACATCAGCAACGGGTACTCGATCCTGCTGATGGCACTGGCCGACGAGCGCAACCGGCCGCTGCTGGAGCGCGACCTGCGGTACGCGTGGTGGAACAACCACTGTGTCGTGGACGCGGCCATCGGCACGTTCATCGAGTACGGCACGAAGGACCGGCGCAAGGACCGGGAGAGCTATGCGGAGATGTGGCGGCGGTGGATCTACGACGACTACTACCGCAGCTACCTGTTGCCGCTGGAGAAGTACGGCCTCACGATTCCGCACGACCTGGTCGAGGAAGCGTGGAACCGGATCACCAACAAGGGCTACGTGCACGAGGTCGCGCGGTTCTTCGCCACCGGCTGGCCGGTGAACTACTGGCGGATCGACGCGATGACCGACAAGGACTTCGAGTGGTTCGAGGAGAAGTACCCAGGCTGGTACTCGAAGTACGGCAAGTGGTGGGAGAACTACAACCGGCTCGCGTACCCCGGTAAGAACAAGCCGATCGCGTTCGAGGACGTCGGCTACCAGTACCCGCACCGCTGCTGGACCTGCATGGTGCCGTGCCTGATCCGCGAGGACATGGTCACCGAGAAGGTCGACGACCAGTGGCGCACGTACTGCTCGGAGACCTGCTACTGGACCGACGCGGTCGCGTTCCGCGGCGAGTACGACGGCCGGCCGACCCCGAACATGGGCCGTCTGACCGGGTTCCGCGAGTGGGAGACCCTGCACCACAACAAGGATCTGGCCGACATCGTCCAGGACCTCGGGTACGTCCGTGACGACGGCAAGACCCTGATCGGGCAGCCGCACCTGGACCTGGACGACCCGAAGAAGATGTGGACCCTGGACGACGTCCGCGGCAACACGTTCATGAGCCCGAACGTGCTGCTCAACGAGATGTCCGACGCCGAACGCGAGGCCCACGTCGCGGCGTACCGCGCCAACGGCACCGCCAGTTCGGTCGCCTGAGGAGGTCCCGGTGGCCGACAAGCACCGTATCCAGTTCGAACCGGTGGGCATCGAGATGGAGGTCGGCGAGGAGGAGAAGATCCTCGACGCCGCGTTCCGGCAGGGGATCCATCTGATGCACGGCTGCCGGGAAGGGCAGTGCTCGGCGTGCAAGTCGTACCTGCTCGAGGGCGACATCCAGATGGAGCGCTACTCGACGTTCGCCTGCAACGACGCGGAAGTTGCCGAGGGCTACGTGCTGCTCTGCAAGGCGCACGCGTTCAGCGACTGCACGATCGAGCTGCTCAACTACGACGAGGAGGAACTGCTCGGCGGTATCCCGATCCAGACCGTCGACGCCGAGGTGCGGGCGATCGAGCCGGTCACCCGGGACATCGTGTCGCTCCGGCTCAGGACCGCGACGCCGTTCGAGTTCAGGCCGGGGCAGTACGTCGACATCACGATCCCCGGCACCGACGACCACCGCTCGTTCTCGATGGCAACGACGCAGTCGACGCCGGACGAGATCGAGTTCCTGATCAAGAAGTACCCGGGCGGCCGGTTCTCCGCCCTCCTCGAGGGCGAGCTCGCGGTCGGCGACCAGTTGTCGCTGACCGGGCCGTACGGCTCGTCGACGCTGAAGGACGGCCATGTGCTGCCGGTCGTCTGCGTCGCGGGCGGCGCCGGGATGGCGCCGATCCTGTCGATCCTGCGGCACCTGAAGGAGACCGGCAGCACGCGTCCGGTCCGCTTCTACTACGGCGCGCGTACGGCGGCCGACCTCTTCTACCTGGATGCGATCGCGGAGCTCGGTGCGGACCTCACCGGTTTCGAGTTCATCGCTTGCCTGTCCGAATCGGCTCAGGACTCGGACGGGCTCCAGGTGGAAGAAGGCAACGTCACCGAGATCGTCGAACGGCGCGAGGCGGAGCTGCACCGCAGCGAGGTCTACCTGTGCGGCCCGCCGCCGATGGTCGACGCCGCCTTGACGTTGCTGGAGGCAAGCAACGTGCCGAAGGACCAGGTCTTCTACGACAAGTTCACCAGCCCAGCTACCGATGGAGCCTGAGATGACCCAGACCACAGAGGCGAAACAGCGCAGTTTCCCGAGCATAGAGTTCACCGACTCCGAGGCCGGCGCGCTGGAGTTCCCGAGCTCGCAGAGCCGGTCGTACAACTACTACAAGCCGGCCAAGCTGCGGGCGACGATGTACGAGGACGTGACGGTCGACGTACAGCCGGATCCCGACCGGCACCTGAGCCAGGGCTGGATCTACGGCTTCGGCAACGGTCCCGGCGGCTACCCGAAGGAGTGGACCGCGGCGAGGTCGTCGAACTGGCACGCGTTCCTCGACCCGAACGAGGAGTGGAACCAGACGATCTACCGGAACAACTCCGCGGTCGTCCGCCAGGTCGACCTCGGCCTGCAGAACGCCAAGCGGGCCAGGGCGTACGACGCCTGGAACCCGGCCTGGCTGAAGTTCGTCGAACGCAACCTCGGCGCCTGGATGCACGCCGAGAACGGGCTCGCGCTGCACGTCTTCACCAGCATCCAGCGGTCCGGCCCTACCAACATGATCAACACCGCGGTCGCCGTGAACGCCGCGCACAAGATGCGGTTCGCTCAGGACCTGGCACTGTTCAACCTGGATCTGTCGGAGGCCGATGTGCCGTTCGACGGCTCTGCTCACAAGGAGGTCTGGCAGAGCGCGCCGGAGTGGCAGCCGACGCGTGAGGTGGTCGAGCGGCTGACGGCGGTGGGGGACTGGTGCGAGCTGCTGTTCGCCACCAACATCGTGTTCGAGCAGCTGGTCGGATCGCTGTTCCGGACCGAGCTGGTGATGCAGATCGCGGCCCGCAACGGCGACTACATCACACCGACGATCGTCGGCACCGGCGAGCACGACTACGACCGCGACCTGTCGTACAGCCGCAACCTGTTCCGGCTGCTGACGCGGGACTCGGAGTACGGCGAGAGCAACAAGGTGCTGTTCGGCGAGTGGCTCGCGACCTGGGTGCCGCGCTGCCTCGACGCCGCGCAGGCGCTGCAGCCGATCTGGTCGCAGCCGGCCGAGAAGTCGGTCACGTTCGCGGACAGCCTGGACGCGGCCAAGCAGAAGTTCCGTTCCCTGCTCGAGGACCTCGGGCTCGACATTCCGAAGGAGCTGGACCGATGAGCATGCAGTTCGGATCTGACGCCGAGTTCTCCAACAAGACCGGCGTGACCCTGATGAACACCCCGATCGGTCGCGTCGTCGCGCAGGTGATGGGCGCGAAGGACGGGGTCGAGCTGACGGAGTACCCGTCGATGATCCGCGTCGACGGGACCGGGCTGCTCGACTTCGACTACGCGGAGCTGTCCGACGCGCTCGGGATGGAGTTCGACGGATCGGTGTTCGAGGAGATCTCGTCGACGCACTACGGCCGGATGGTGCACCTGGACGACAAGACCATCCTGTTCGCCAGCCCTGAGGACGCCGCCGAGTACATCGGCTTCGACCTCACCACGAAGTGAGGTCGCATGTACGAGAAGAACGGTGAGCAGTACTACATCTGCGACGCGCACATCGCCCTGTGGGACGCGCGTCCGGAGAACCAGCGCAACATCCACGGCAAGCAGTTCATCGACTGCTTCTACGACTACCACAAGAACCTCAGCCCCGAAGAGGTCGTGTGGGACTACGACACCTACACGTACTACGGCGAGCAGCGGCTGCTGAAGGACCTGTTCGAGGACGGGTACGTCGACCACGCGATCTTCCAGCCCGCGATCCTCGGCGACTTCTACAAGCGCGGGTTCGGTCAGACCGAGGACGCCCTCGCGCTGACCCGGGCGCATCCGGACAAGCTGACCTACAACCACGCGTGGGATCCGCGCCACGAGGAGGCCGGGCTCGAGCAACTCCGTAAGGACGCCGACCGGATGGGGCTGAAGGGCGTCAAGCTCTACACCGCCGAGTGGAACGGCGACTCCCGCGGCTGGAAGCTCGACAGCAAGTGGTCGCGGCGCTATCTCGAGGAGTGCCTGAAGCTCGGCATCAAGAACATCCATGTCCACAAGGGCCCCACCATCCGGCCCCTGGACCGGGACGCCTTCGACGTCGCCGACATCGACCAGGTGGCGACCGACTACACCGAGCTGAACTTCATCGTCGAGCACGTCGGCCTGCCGCGACTCGAGGACTTCTGCTGGATCGCCACCCAGGAGCCCAACGTGTACGGCGGTCTCGCGGTCGCGATGCCGTTCATCCACAGCCGGCCGAAGTACTTCGCGCAGATCATCGGGGAGTTGCTGTACTGGATCGGCGAGGACCGGATCCTGTTCTCCTCGGACTACGCGCTCTGGACGCCGAAGTGGCTGGTGGAGAAGTTCGTCGACTTCGAGATCCCGTCCGACCTGCCGGAGTACGCGCCGCTGACGACCGCGCAGAAGAAGAAGATCCTCGGGCTGAACGCGGCGGCGTTGTACGACCTCGATGTACCGGAGGAGCTTCGGCTGCCGGCCGGGACCGGGTCTCGGGAAGAGGCTGTGGCGTCATGAGCGCGGTCGCCGCATCGCTGGAGTTGGAGGCCGAGGTCGTGGCGGCGCTGGCGACCGTCATCGACCCTGAGCTGGACCAGCCGATCACCGACCTCGGATTCGTCCGGTCGATCCGGATCGACGACGCCGGCGTGACCGTGCACCTGCGGCTGCCGACCTCGTTCTGTGCGCCCAACTTCGCCTACCTGATGGCATCCGACGCAGTTGACGCCCTGCGTCGGGTGCCGGGCGTGGGTGCGGTGAGCGTGCTGCTCGACGATCACCACGACTCGGACAAGATCAACGCCGGCCTGGCCGCGAACGCGGGGTACGTCGGCACGTTCGGCAACGAGGCCGATCAGGACCTCGACGAACTCCGCCGTACGTTCCAGCGCAAGGCGCACACGGCGGCGATGGAGCGGTGCGTGATGGCGCTGCTCCGGTCCACCGGCAAGACCATCGAGGAGATGCCGGGGCTCACGCTCTGGCACCTCCCCGGAGGTCCGCAGAAGGACGCCCTGCTTCGCCGGCGGACCGACATCGGGCTCGGGATCCGACCGGAGGACCTGGTGCTGGTCGACGACGACGGCGTACCCGTGCCGCCGGACGCGGCACCGATGCGACTGCGGTTCGCGAAGTCGGTCCGGATCTCGGTCGAGGGCAACGCGCATTTCTGCCGCGGTCTGCTCAAGACCCGGTACGACGACGAGCCGCTGACAACCCGGATCACCAACACGAGGAGGACCCGATGAAGGCCGTACAGGTCGTCGGCTATCACACCAAGCTTCAACTGGCTGACGTTCCCGAGCCGAAGATCACCGGGCCGCTCGACGTTGTCGTCCGGATCGGCGGCGCCGGCGTCTGCCGGACCGACCTGCACATCCTGGAAGGCCAGTGGGCCGAGAAGAGCGGCGTACTGCTGCCGTACACGATCGGCCACGAGAACGCCGGCTGGGTGCACGCGATCGGCGACGCGGTCACGAACGTTGCCGTCGGCGACAAGGTGATCCTGCACCCGTTGATCACCTGCGGACTCTGCCGGGCCTGCCGGTCCGGCGACGACGTGCACTGCGAGGCGTCGGCGTTCCCGGGGATCGACACCGACGGCGGGTACGCCGAGTCGCTGCGTACGACGGCACGCAGCGTTGTCAAGATCGACGACTCCCTGGAGCCGTCGGACGTCGCCGCCCTGGCCGACGCCGGGCTGACGGCGTACCACGCGGCGGCGAAGGCGGCGCGCACGCTCCGGCCGGGAGCTGTCTGCGTGATCATCGGCGCCGGCGGGCTCGGCCATATCGGCATCCAGGTGATGAAGGCGATCTCGGCCGCCACCCTGGTCGTCGTCGACCGCAACCAGGCCGCGGTCGACCTGGCCGTCGAGATCGGCGCCGATCATGGGATCGTTGCCGACGGCACTCACGTCGAACAGGTCCGGGCGCTGACCGGCCGGCACGGCGCGGAAGCCGTGATCGACTTCGTCGGTGAGGGCGGTGCCACCGCCGACGGGACCGAGATGCTCCGCCGGGCCGGCAACTACTTCGTGGTCGGGTACGGCGAGAACCTCGACGTACCGACCATCGACGTGATCTCCACCGAGATCAACTTCATCGGCAACCTGGTCGGGTCCTACAACGACCTGCAGGACCTGATGGAGCTCGCCGCGCAGGGCAAGGTCGCGCTGCACACCACGAAGTATCCGCTGGATGAGTTCCAGCAGGCCCTCGACGACCTCGACCGCGGTCTCGTCCGCGGCCGGGCGATCCTCATTCCCTAGCGATCCAGCAGGAGGCAGACCATGGCGAAGGAACTGCGGTTCAACACCGACGCCCGGCGGTTGCTCGAGTCCGGCGTGAACGCGCTGGCCGACGCGATCAAGGTGACGCTCGGACCCAAGGGCCGCAACGCGGTGCTGGAGAAGCTGACCGGCCCGCCGACGATCACCAACGACGGCGTCACGATCGCCCGCGAGATCCAGCTGCGCGAACCCTTCGCGAACATGGGCGCCCAGCTGGTCAAGGAAGTCGCGATGAAGACCAACGGCGTCGTCGGCGACGGCACGACCACGGCCACCGTGCTCGCCCAGGCGATGGTCCGCGAAGGCCTGCGCGAGGTCGACGCCGGTGCCAACCCGATGCGCGTACGGCGTGGCATCGAGCGGACCGTACCGGTGGTGGTCGACGCGCTGCGCAGCCGGGCCGTCGAGGTTCGTGGCCGCGAGCAACTGCAGCACATCGCGACGCTCGCGGCCAGTGACGACGAGATCATCGGCGAGGTGATCGCGAACGCGGTCGACTGGGTCGGCCGCAACGGCGTCGTCACCACCGAGGAGTCGGACACGCTCGGGATGTCGGTGGAGGTTGTCGACGGCATCGAGTTCGACCACGGGTACGTCTCGGCGTACATGGTCACCGACCGGGAGCGGATGGAGACCGTCTACGACCACCCGCTGATCCTGCTGACCAACAAGAAGATCACGCAGGTGCAGGAGATCATGCCGACCCTCGAGGTGGCGCAGCGTGCGGACCGCCCGCTCGTCGTGCTCGCCGAGGAGGTCGACGGGCCGGCTTTGCAACTGCTTGTCGGCGGCAACATGCACAACACGATGCGGTCGGTCGTCGTCCGGGCGCCCGGGTTCGGTCATCGGCGGATCGCCGAGCTGGAGGACCTCGCAACCGCGCTCGGCGGTTCGGTGATCGCCAAGGACACCGGGCTCGACCTGACCGATGTCACGCGCGAGCACCTCGGCTCGTGCGACCGGATCACGATCACCGAGGACACCACCACGATCGTCGGTGGGCACGGGGACGCGTCGCTGGTGGAGGCGCGGATCTCGCAGCTGGAGAAGCAGTTCGAGCGGGCCAAGATCGACGCCGACCAGGACAGCCTGCAGCTGCGGATGGCGCGGCTGGCCGGCAAGGTCGCGGTGATCCGGGTCGGCGGCGCGACGAGTGTCGAGCTGAAGGAACGGATGCTGCGCGTCGAGGACTCCCTGGCCGCGACGCGGGCCGCACTCGAGGAAGGCGTGGTCGCCGGCGGCGGGACCGTGCTGGCCCAAGCTGCCTTCTCAGACCTCGGCCTGACCGGCGACGAGGCGATCGGGCGTGAGGTGGTACGTCGCGCGCTGGCCGAGCCACTGCGCTGGATCGCGATCAACGCCGGGTACGACGGCGACGAGGTGGTCGCGCGGGTCGCGTCCTTGCCGGCCGGGCACGGGTTCAACGCACTCACCGGGCAGTACGGCGATCTCGTCGAGGACGCCGTGATCGATCCGCTCAAGGTCACCCGGGCGGCGTTGGAGAGCGCGGCCTCGATCGCGGCGCTGATCCTGACCACCGAGACCGCCGTGGTCGAGGAGATCATCGGCAACCCCGGCGCGATCATGGCGCCCGGCTTCGGTGACCTCGCCGAGGGCATGGTCCGTCCGTCCAACATCTATTGAGGAGCCGGCCATGAATCGACGGCACCAACTGCTGGAGACGTTCCTGCACCGGGTTCTCGGCGTACCCCTGGACGAGGTGCACGAGGAAGCGCTCCGGCTCGAACACGGGCTGAGTGATCGGCTCGAGGAGCTGATCGACGCGGCGCTCGGGTATCCGGCGCGGGATCCCTTCGGGGAGCCGATCCAGGCCAAGGTCCGCGTGTGATCGAGCCGACGCCGCCACAGCTCGCCACCGCGGCCAGGACTTTCGGCCTGTTGCTGGCGCCGGTCCGACTGCACCTGGTCGCGTTGGCGAGTTGCGGTGAGTACGACGTCGGCACGCTGGCCGCCCGGGTGGGTGTCAGCGTGCCGACGGCGAGCCAGCATCTGGCCAAGCTCCGGCTGGCCGGACTGATCAGCGCACGACGTGAGGGTCGCCGGCAGTTCTATACCGTCGACGACCCCCACGTCATCGCCCTCGTCGAGCAGATCTTCGAGCATGTCGCGCCAGACGGCACGCTCGCACCGGACCCGCCCCGACGAGCGCTCTCCGGTTGGATCGGCCGCCTGCGGGTGCCTTCCCCACGTGCGGCACCGTGACGGCGGCCAGTTGAGAGCGGCTCCCGGGCCGGATCAGGCCGGCCCGGCCCGGGAGTCTTGGGGCTAGTGAGTCGGCTTGCTCCCGCAGCAGCCGCCGGCGGCGATGGTTGCCGCGGTCGGCGGCTGCTTGACCGCGGCCTCGACGTCGGCGAGCATCCGCCGGCGGTGTGCGGGGGAGATGACCCGGCCGCGGGTGACCACGGTGTGGATCTTCCGGCTGTTGCGGATGTCGGTCAGCGGGTCGGCATCGAGGACGACCAGGTCGGCGATCTTCCGCGGTTCGACCGAGCCGAGGTCCGCCGACATCCCGAGGAACTTGGCCGGCTCGACGGTCGCGGCGTACAACGCCTGCCGCGGCGTCGCCCCGGCACCCACGAGGTGCTCCAGCTCGTCATGCAGCGCGAAGCCCGGCACGGAGTACGGCGTACCTGTGTCGGTGCCGGCCATGATCGGTACGTCGTGCGCGAACAGTTCCCGCGCGAACCGCTGCCGCCAGGCCCACATCTGCTTCTGGTGGGAGATCTCCTCGGCGGACCGGTTGGCGCCGTACAGGTTCTGGATGACGTAGTCGTAGGTGCCGATCGACTCCTCGCTCATGTACTTCGCGAGGTTCGGATCGAGCTGGGTGTAGTCGATCTGGTCGAGCACGTTGTGCATGGTCAGCGTCGGCGTGACCCGGGTCCGGTTGCGGCGGAGCGTGCCGAACACATCGGCGGCGCGGGCCGGGCTGTACGTGTTGGCGGCGATCCACTCGATCGGGTGCAGCTGCCGGAACCAGGAGTTGTAGTCGCCGGTGGAGACCTTGATCGCGAGCAGCATCCGCCGTACCTCGGCCTCCCGGGTCGAGACCGCCAGCCCGAGCGAATGGATGTGCTCGATGCTGCGCTGGCCCGCGTTGCTGACCTCCTTGGAGGTGACCTCGTCCGGGCCGTGGCCGTGGACGGTCAGCCCGACCTTGCCGGCCTCGTCGATGACCGCGAGCCACGCCTCGCGGCTGAGACGCGAGTAGACCTTGACGAAATCGGCGCCCTCGGCCTTCACCTGACGTACGGCGGCCCGCGCGGCCGCAGCGTCGCCGGCCACGATCACCTTGATCAGGTTCGGGTCCCACAGCGTCGGGTCGCCGTCGATGATGTTGCTGGCGACGACCATCCGCGGGCCGAGCAGCGTGCCGGCGGCGATGCGGTCGCGCCAGTCGTACAGCGTCGGGTTCGTGCCGGCCATCTCGCGGACCGTGGTCAGGCCGTTGGCGAGGTACAGCGGCGGCGAGACGTGCTCGTCGCCGAGGCTGTGGACGTGCATGTCGGCGAGGCCGGGGATGACGTACTTCCCGGTGAGGTCGAGCTCGACGGCGCCGCGGGGGACCGGGATCCGGCCGACGCCGATGATGCGTTCGCCGCTGATCAGGACGGTCTGGCGGCGGTCGCGGCGACCGGTGGCGACGTCGATGACGGTGACATTGGTGAGCGCGGTGATCTTCGACGGCTTGGCCAGGGCGGCGGACGCGGTGGTAGTGGTGAAGGTCCCACCAGCGAGGACAGCGGCTCCGGCGGCGGTGCGGGCGAGGAACTGACGGCGAGAACTGTTCATGCCCTTCACTATTGTCTGCGCGCTCCCGGTGGTCAGGGGTCGCAGGCAGCCGGTCCCAGGTAGGTTTTTGTCTACCCCGGCACGTACTCTTGGTGGCTGTTATGCGTACTTACGAGGTCCGCACCTACGGGTGTCAGATGAATGTCCACGACTCCGAGCGCCTGCGCGGGCTGCTGGAGGATGCGGGCTACGTCCGCGCGCCCGAGGGCGACGAGGCCGACGTGGTCGTCTTCAACACCTGCGCGGTCCGGGAGAACGCCGACAACAAGCTGTACGGGAATCTCGGCCACCTCGCGCCGGTGAAGGCCCGTAAGCCCGGCATGCAGATCGCCGTCGGCGGGTGCCTGGCGCAGAAGGACAAGGCGTCGATCGTTCGCAAGGCGCCGTGGGTCGACGTGGTGTTCGGCACCCACAACATCGGCTCGCTGCCGGTGCTGCTGGAGCGGGCGCGGGTCGCCGAGGAGTCGCAGGTCGAGATCCTCGAGTCGCTCGACGTGTTCCCGTCGACGCTGCCGACGCGACGTGAATCGGCGTATTCCGCCTGGGTGTCGGTCAGCGTCGGCTGCAACAACACCTGCACGTTCTGCATCGTCCCGTCGCTGCGCGGCCGCGAGAAGGACCGCCGCCCCGGTGACGTACTTGCCGAGGTCGAGGCGCTGGTCGCCGAAGGCGTGCTCGAGGTGACGCTGCTCGGTCAGAACGTGAACTCGTACGGCGTGGAGTTCGGCGACCGGTTTGCCTTCGGCAAGCTGTTGCGGGTGTGCGGCTCGGTGGAGGGCCTGGAGCGGGTCCGGTTCACCTCGCCGCACCCGCGGGACTTCACCGCGGACGTGATCGAGGCGATGGCCGAGACGCCGAACGTGATGCCCTCGCTGCACATGCCGCTGCAGTCGGGCTCGGACTCTGTGCTCAAGGCGATGCGGCGTTCCTATCGCCGGGACAGGTACTTGAAGATCATCGAGGACGTGCGCGCGGCGATGCCGGATGCGGCGATCACGACCGACATCATCGTCGGGTTCCCGGGGGAGACCGAAGAGGACTTCCAGGGCACGCTCGACGTGGTCCGGCAGGCGCGGTTCGCCGGTGCGTTCACCTTCCAGTACTCGAAGCGTCCCGGGACGCCGGCCGAGTCGATGGAGGACCAGGTCCCGCGCGACGTCGTACAGGATCGGTACGAGCGGCTGGTCGCGCTGCAGGACGAGATGGCGTGGGACGAGAACAAGAAGATCGTCGGCCGGACGGTCGAGGTGCTGGTCGCCGAGGGGGAGGGGCGCAAGGACGCCGCCACCCACCGGCTCAGCGGCCGCGCTCGCGACAACCGGCTCGTCCACTTCGCGCTGCCCGCCGAGGTTGAGGCACCGCGGCCAGGTGACGTGGTGACGGTCGAGGTCACGTACGCCGCGCCGCATCACCTCAACGCGGATGTGTTCGGAGCGGTACGTCGTACTCGCGCCGGCGACGCGTGGCAGCGTTCTGTGGAGGCGCCTGCCGATGCACCTGGGGTGATGCTCGGGATGCCGACGATCGGCGCCAAGCCCTTGGAGCCTGCGACGAACGGCTGCCAGGTCGGATGACGGAAACACCCGCCCCGAACTCCCTGTCCTCGCTCCTGCCACCTGACGCCCGGCCGTTCGCTTTCGGGCGCGACGCGGACGTCTACAACATCGACGAGGACTGGGTGCTGCGGCGCTATCGCGACGGGCACCCGGTGCGTGACGAGGCCGACTTCATGCGGCACGTCGCGAAGTACGGCTACCCGGTTCCCGCCGTCCGCGAGATCGAGGGCCCGGACATGATCGTCCAGCGCCTCGACGGCCCGACGCTCGGCGACGCGGCGATCGCCGGGGACCTCAACGCGACAGAGATCGGCCAGATCCACGCCGACCTGCACCGCCGCCTGCAAGCCATCCCGGTCGCCAGCGGTAGGCCGGGACTCGTCGTCGTCCACGGCGACCTGCACCCGCTCAACGTGATGGCCACCGCCGACGGCCCGGTCGTCATCGACTGGCGCAACGCACGCGAGGGCATGGCCGAGTTCGATGTGGCCCTGACCGCGATCATCTTCGCCCAGGTCGCCCTCGACCCGGCGTACGCCGACCTCGCCGAGCTGCTGCGCGATGCGCTCGGTGTCTACCTCGCCAACTCCATCGACCCGACGCCCGGCCTGCCGGCCGCCCTCGAGTACCGCGGCAACAACCCGACCCTGACACCCGCGGAACTAGCTCTCCTGCCTGCACAGGAAGAGCTGATCCGCGGGTACCTGTAGAGGTCAGGCGTTGAGGAACTGGGACGGCTTCAGCGCGCGGGTGACGATGCGGAGTTCGCCGATGTTGCCGGCGAAGCCTTGGTCGACCTCGTTTGCGTAGTGGCCGGCGGCGACCAGCCACGGCTTGCTAGCGGTTGCGAGGCCGTTGGACGGGGTCGCCGGATTGCGCAGCAGCTCGGACGAGTCGACGTACACGATGCTGTGCCGGCCGTCGTTCACGATCGCCAGGTGGAACCAGCGGCCGGCGACCTGCTCGTGGCCCCAGTTCGTGAACGTGTCGTTCTTGTCGAACGGGTAGACCGCCCACTGCACCTGCCGCCCGCCGGAGAACCCGAGCTTCGCCGCCGGCTCGTCCGGGTCGCTACCGGTCTTGCCCGCGTCGCGTCCGGTGCCGAGGCGGGTGAACAGCCCCTCCCACGAGTGGTCCTGCCCGTCGTCGGCCAGCTTCACGAACGCCTCGATCGTGTAGCCGCCCTTGAACGTCATCGCGTTAAGCGGCGCGTTGTCGACGGTCTGCAGGTACCCGCCGCGGGCCGGGTTCTTGCCGCCCGGGAACAGCCAGCTCGCGTGGCCGGGCTGGTCCGGGTGGAACTCGTTGCTCGCCGTCAGTGCGTCGCCCGACAGCTGCTTGCGGGTGAGGTGGTTGCCCTTGCCCGACTGATCGATCACCTGGTCCGTGACCGGTCCGTCGAAACGCCAGTACGCCGCCGTACCGGGGATCAACAGCTGCGACGCCGGTCGCGCCGGGCGGACCTGCACCGGTGCGAATCCGGCGAACCGCTCGCCGAAGTCGATCGGGATGCTGAAGCGGTTGACGTCGTCGGTCAGCTCGATCTCGAGCTCTTCGAGTTCGTTGCGCTTGGCCGGGTCCTGGCCCATGATCCATGGCGAGATCGTCTCGACGTCGATCGTGTTCCGGGCCAGGTCGAAGTGGTACAGCCGCACCATGCCGGAGCCGCCGTAGAACCGGTCCTGGTAGTTGGTGATGTGCAGGTGCACATCGTTGCCGGCGGCATTCTTCCGCGTGACCCGGCCGGGCGGCCAGTAGTGCCCGTTCATCGTGATGAAGATCTGGTCGTTGTGGTCGATCAGCTGGTCCCACACCCGGTTGCCCTGGTCGCTGAAGTAGGCGGTCGGGTCGCCCGCGTCGGCGTACACGATCTCGTGCGTGGTCAGGATGACCGGCAGCTTCGGGTGCTTGGCGATCACGTCGCGGGCCCAGGCGAAGCTCGCGTCCGACGGGCGCCAGTCCATTGCCAGCAGCAACCATTGCCGGCCGGCCGCGCGGAACACGTGGTACGAGTTGTAGCCGTTCGCCGTCGATCCGCCGTACGTCGGCATCCAGCGGAACCGCCGCGGGTTGAACGTGTCCAGGTACGGCGACGGGCCGCGCGTGTCGTCCTTCGACCCGTCGATGTCGTGGTTGCCGGCGAGCACGGAGTACGGGAAGCGGGCGCGGTCGAGGATCTTGAAGACCGGGTCGGCCTGCGCGAACTCCATCGCCAGCGCGTTCTCGGTGACGTCGCCGAGGTGCGCCATGAACACGATGTTCTCGTCGGCGCGATTGTCGATCAGCCAGTTGAACGTCGCCGTCAGCGGCGCGGGGTCACCCCGGTCCTGGTCGAACTGGTACTGCGTGTCCGGCACGACCGCGAGCGTGAACCGCGGGTGCTCGGTGTCGATCCGCTCACTGCTCTTGGCCTCGACCTGGCCGGTCGCCGCGGCGCTTCCGGTGCTGAGCGCACCCGAGGCAATCACCGCGCCCGCGCCGAGTGCCCCCGCCTGCAACAGCTTCCGCCGGCTGGTCCCGTCGTACCGCTCGTTCATCGCCCCACGCTCCCAAGCTCGCTGACACCGCAGCGAACACTAGAGCCCCGGGCGTCCAGGAACGGTGAACTCAGGCGAAACCCTGGGCGATCACCGCAGGAAGCCCACGTCCGTCGGCCACCGCCGCCAGCACCCGCGCCTCGTGGGGCACCAACGGCTCCGGCAACTTGTCCAGCGAGTACCACTCCAGCCCCGCAGCCTTCTCCGGCTCCATCAACCGCGGCTCACCCGACCACGTCGACGCCATGAAGAAGAAATCCACCCGCTCGTCGATCGGATCCCCGTTCCCACCCGTCCGATGCATCGCCGTCAACGGCACCAGCTCGGCCGCGTCAACGTCGATCCCGACCTCTTCCTTCAACTCCCGCACGGCAGCCGCGATCGCCGACTCACCCTGCTCGACATGCCCCGCCGGCACCGCCCAATACCCATCCATATATCCGGTATTGGCCCGCAGCAACAACAACACCTCATCCCCCCGCCGAACCACCACATACGCCGCCGGCACTACGCGAAACCGATTCATACACGCAGCCTAGACACCTACCGTCTTCGTCATCACGCAGTGGTTCTTGCCTTTGGGGCGGAGGTAGGTGAAGCCGGCTTGTTCGAAGAGGGAGCGGGTGCCGTTGTAGAGGAAGGAGGCGGTGATCTTCTTGCCGCCCGTGTCCTGGGGGTAGGTCTCGACGACCCCGCCGCCGGCCGCGGCGATCAGCTCGAGGGCGCCGCGGAGAGCCACCGCCGAGACCCCTTGCTGCCGGTAGTTGCGGTCGGTGAAGAAACAGGTGAGGCGGTAGTCCGGCGGGCGGTCCATGCCCTTCTCGTACTCCTTGCGGTGGTTGATGTTCGGCAGCTCGCCCGGCGGGCCGTACTCGAGCCACCCCACCGCGAGCTCACCGTCGAACACGAGCGCCGCGTGAGCCCGACCCTCCATGACCAGGCGATGCTTGAGGTCGCGGTTGCTCTCCGCCTCGAACGTCTTCTCCTCGTGCATCGTGTGGAAGAACGTGCACCAGCACCCACCCCACACCCCGTTGTGCCGCTCCGCGAGCGCCGCAAACGCATCCCACGTCTCCGGCTCGAGCGCCCGAACCGTCAACTGCTCAACATCCACCTTGGCCTTGACCATGAGCTGAGAGTACGACGCAATCCGGACGATCTGCGTCCGGAGTCAGATTCCGGTGCACGTGGACAACGCCGTCCGGAAATCCGCCGCCGGATCGGTCGAGCCGGTCCGGCTGCGCCACGCAACATGGCCGTCGGGTCGTACGAGAACCGCACCGTCGGACTCGACGCCGTACAGCTCAGGCCACTCGGGCTCGGACACAACGTGGCTATCAACCGGTACGCCGACGCACCGGCCCGCCGCGGCACGCCACGAGTCTCCCTGTGGAGCGGTCAGCAGAACGAAGTGCCGATCGAACAGGTCGATGGTGGAGGTCCCGTCGTTCAGCCACAGATGCGGCGCTCGGCAACCCGGCGCGGCGTTCTGCCGGTAGTCGGAGCCAGGTGGATCAGCCTCCGGGCTGCCGTCGTCGGCGATGATCGCCGAGCGGTACTGGTACCCCATGTCGAGCTGACCGAGACTGCGCCCGCTGAACGGAGATCCGGTCCCGCTGAACAGCCGCGACCAGGCGGCGCCGGTCTCATCGGCGTTCTGCCGGCCCACCGGCTCCCGCTCGTCGGCGTAACTGTCCAGCAGCTTCGTGCTGTCGTTGCTGTAGGCAATCTTCCAGGCGAGGTTGTGTACGTCGTGCATCGCCGCGCTCACACCGGTCGCGCCCGCCGGAGGGAAGCGGTGGGCAGCATCGCCAGTGAGGAACACCGGTCCCTGTGCGTACTGCGAGGCCGACTGCGCTGCGGCGGTCCACGGACTAGCGGCCAGGATCTCCACGTCCAGATCGGGAAGCCCGAGGACCTGACGTACTGCTGCGGCAGGATCGTCCTCGGTCGTCGTACCAGGTCGGCTGATCACCCAGCGGTCGTCGGTGTGGGTCCAGATCAGCGCCGCCCCGGTGTCGGTCAGGAAGTAGATTCCGCGCGGCCGGGCACCGGTCCAGCTGCTCAGGTCGGCCCGGAACGCGATCATCGTCTGCCGGCCCAGGTCGTCGGGGCCGTGCATCTCGATACCGAGCCGGCGACGTACGCCGCTGCGAGCGCCGTCGGCCGCGATCATCCATCGCGCGCGGACGTCCGTCGTACCGCCGCCGTTCTGGTCGACGACGGTCGCCAGCACGCCACCGTCGTCGATCCGGAACGATTCCAGCAGTACGCCGGTTCGCAGCTGCGCTGGTGAGTAGGCGCGCGCGTGGTCCCGCAGTACCGCCTCGAAGACGTCCTGCGAGACGGACAGGCCGTCGCACGGGCTGACCACGGTCTTGGCAGTGGATGTCACGTCTTCACGAAATGGTTCGGCGGTCAGGTCGGCCTGAAACTGCGCCCCAGGGGTGATCGGCAGCTCGACGGCGCGCAGGTCGGGCTCGACGCCGCAGACACGCAGGATCTCCATCGCCCGGGAGTGCACGCCGCGAGCCCGGGGCAGCGGGGACGGACCGACGCGCTTGTCGATGAGCAGAGACTCCACGCCGTGCCGGGACAGCAGCAAGGACGCGGTCAGGCCGGCCGGGCCGCCGCCGACGATCAGCACAGGCAGTTCGGGAGTCATCGCAATACTCTCTTCGTCATAGTGAGACTATGATGAAGAGAGTGGTACGCTCCCGACGTGGCTGTCAAGAGGGAAGGACCGACCCACCGGCAGCGGCAGGCTCTCGCCACGAAGTCCGCGATCGCCGCGGCGGCCCGTCGCCTGTTCGCGACCCAGGGGTACGTCGGTACCACGATCACCGCGATCGCCGAGGCGGCCGATATCCCGGCGCCGACGATCTACTCCGCGTTCGGCGGGAAGTCCGCGATCCTGCGCGCGATCGCCTGGGAAGTGACCGGGACGCTCGACGTCGACCGGACCCACGCCGAAGCCCTCGCCCAGCCCGACCCCCACGACGGCCTGCGAATGGCCGCGAACCTCCAGCGCCGGCAGTACGAGGTGATGTACGACGTCATCGACATCTATCAGGAAGCGGCCCGGACCGACCCCGACATCGCCGCAGACATGCAAACCATCCTGGCCAACCGGGAACGAGCGTTCCGCCGCCACCTCGAAGCCATCACCCCGCACCTCACTGTGGAAGTCGACGAAGGCGTGGCCATCTACCAAACCCTCGTCCTACCCGAGGTCTACCGCACCCTGGTCCTCGAACACGCCTGGCCCCTGAACCAGTACGAAACCTGGCTGGCCAACACCCTCATCACCCAGCTCACCAGATAGCCGGAACACCGGGGTTGTCGACATGGCGAAGGGCCGCAACCTGGATGGTTGCGGCCCTTCGGGGGAGATCAGGCGGACTGGTTCGGCTTGTCCGGGATGTCGTCGTTCTGGCCGTCCAGGTTGTCCAACCCTTCCTTGGCCTTCTCGACGCCGGTGTCGATCTTGTCGCCGTACTTGCCGCCCGTCTTCTCGTCGACGAAGTCACCGGCCTTGTCCAGACCTTCACCGACCTTGTCGCCGTGCTCGTTGACCAGGTCAGTGGCCTTGTCCTTCAGGTCCTCGGCCTTGCCCTTGAACTTGTCGAAGATGCCCATCTCGGGGGCTCCCATTCCTGCGTAGTTGAGTGCTTACAGACAGCTAGCGGTGATCTTCGCACCTGCAACGCCGGAACTGTGGGATCTCCGCGAGCGCCATGCTGAAACGACGCCGGACAAACTGAGCAGTGTCAGACGCCGTCGCCCGACGGTTCCGACTCTACGTCGCCGCCGCTGTCTTCACCCTCGTCACCGGTGGATTCGACATCGCCACCGCTGAACTCGACGTCACCGCCGCTCTTCTTCGCCTCGACATCGCCGCCGCTGCGCTTCGCGGCCGCCAGGTCGTCGACCTCTTCCCCCAGGCCGAGCGCGTCCTTGGCCGCGTCCGACTCTTCTTCGAACCCGTTCGTCACGTGGTTTCCTCCCGTAGAAATGTTTCCAGCTCCAGGCGTTCTTACCGAACACGGAGGGTCATCCACAAGGCCGGTCCGCACCTCTTGGCGAACTCTTAGAGTGACAGCTGCGAGACTGGGGCGATGTCCGATCCACTCGTCGTCGCGGTCGTCGGCCCCACCGCGGCCGGGAAGTCCGACCTGGCCGTCGCGCTGTCCAAGCACCTGGACGGCGAGGTGGTGAACGCGGACGCCATGCAGGTGTACCGCGGCATGGACATCGGTACGGCGAAGATCAGCGCGGCGGAGCGCGACGGCGTACCGCATCATCTGCTCGACATCCTCGACGTCACCGAGACCGCAACCGTGGCGGAGTTCCAGCAGCTCGCCCGCGCGGCCATCGACGACTGCATCGACCGGCAGCGCACCCCGGTCCTCGCCGGCGGATCGGCGCTGTACATCCGCGCGATCCTCGACGATTTCGTCTTCCCGGGCACCGATCCCGTCGTCCGCGCCCGCCTCGAGGCCGAGCTGGAAGCCCACGGCTCCGGCGCGCTGCACGCAAGGCTCGCCGCGACGGATCCGAAGGCCGCCGAGCAGATCCTGCCGAGCAATGGCCGGCGGATCGTCCGCGCGCTCGAGGTCGCCGAGATCACCGGCGGCCCGTACGTCGCCACGCTGCCCGAGCACCGCTACGTCTACCCGGGTGCGATCCAGCTCGGTCTCGACGTACCGCGGCCCGAACTCGACGCGCGGATCGACCTCCGGGTGGACCGGATGTTCGACGCGGGGTTCGTGGCCGAGGTGCGAGGACTGCTGGACAAGGGTTTGATTGAGGGGAAGACAGCCAACCGCGCACTCGGGTACTCGCAGGTGATCGCGTTGCTGAACGGTGAGATCGACGAAACGCAGGCCCGGGAACGGACTGCCCAGGCCACGCGCCGGTTCGCGCGCCGGCAGGACTCGTGGTTCCGTAAGGACCAACGCATCAGTTGGCTGCAGTACGACGACCCCGATCTGGTGGAGAAGGCTTTTCGAGTGATAGCCCAGGGCAACCGCAGGGGGACCGGCGGCGTAGTCGGGGTGGAAACGAATGCGAGGGGGTGACCGTGAGGCCGAGTTCCGTGAGTACCTGCTCGCGGACCGCACGAGGCTGATGAGGACGGCGTTGCTGCTCACCGCGGGCGACGTGCACACTGCCGAAGATCTGGTCCAGACCGCCTGCACGCGGGTATACGTGCACTGGCACCGGATCAAGCACGAAGGCGCGGGCCCGTATGCGCACCGCATCCTGGTCAACGCCTTCCTGGACGAGCGCCGTCGCGCCGGCCGCCACCCCGAGGTGGTGACGGCGGAGACGCTCGAGCCGCGGCTGACCGACGGACCTGATCAGACCGACACCCTCGCCATCCGGGACGCGTTGCTGGATCTCGCGCCGCGGCAGCGGGCGGTGCTGGTACTGCGGTACTTCCAGGACCTGGATGTCGCGACCTGCGCACGGATCCTGGAGTGCACCGAAGGAACGGTGAAGAGCCAGACCGCGAAGGCGCTGAAGCGGCTGAAGGACCTGATGTCGGAAGAGACGGATCGCAAGACGGGGAGTGGTTGAGAACACCGATGGACGACGTGAAGAGGCTGTTGGAGGGCTTCGCGGACCGCGCGGCCGAGGCGCTGCCGGATGCTGACATCGAGGCCGATGTCACCCGCGGCCGCCGCGCGCTGCGCCGGATCAAGCGCCGGCGTCGCGTCACCGGTGTGCTGTGTGTTGCCGCGGTCTCGGCGCTCGCGCTCGCGATCGGCAACCAGGTGAAGTGGTGGGGCAACAGCACCGAGGTGGCCGGCGGCGGCGAGGCGGAAACGTCCGCCTCCTCGACGCCCGCGACGGCACCGGCGGCCGAGCCGTCGAAGGGCGAGACGATGTCGATGTTCGGAGCCTCCGTCGTCCAGCTGGTCGCCAACAACCAGCCATGGCACACGATCGACTGCACCCTGACGCCGAAGGGCTGGACAGCGGAGACCCCGATCGCCGCCAACCGCGTCGTACTCTCCCAGCCGGCGATGCGTACTGCGGACACCGCCGCCAAGGTCGTCCTGCAAGCCGCCCCACAAGCACGCAGCCTGTCCGCGGTCCGCGTCACCGACGGCAGCGGCAAGACCTTCCACATCGGCACCCTCGACGGTCGCCTGACCGGCCAGGTCAAGCTGGCCGACCAGTGGCTGCTGGTCGAGCTCCCGACCGGCACAGTCGAGTGGCCCGACGACGTGCTCCGACGTTTCATGGACTCCTGCACGGTGAACTAGTACTGGCGTGAAGCCCTTCTGTGGGATAGCAAGGGCATCTGTCCATGTTGCCGACGCCCCGCGGGAGTACTGGTGAAGAAGCTGGTCGCATCGCTGTCTGCAGGTGCCCTTGTCCTAGGTGGTCTGAGTACGAGCGCCGCTGCGAATCCACCGAAGCCGCCGGCGAAGAGTCCGACCGCGATCGGGTTCGGGGGAGCGGTGTCCTCGGTCGACGCGGACGCGACGGCTGCCGGGCTCGGCGTACTGCGGCGCGGCGGCAACGCGGTCGACGCCGCGGTCGCAACCGCGGCCGCGCTGGGCGTGACCGAGCCGTACTCCGCCGGCATCGGCGGTGGCGGGTACTTCGTGTACTACAACGCCAAGACCCACAAGGTCTCCACGATCGACGGCCGCGAGATAGCCCCCGCGGCCATGCCGTCGGACGCGTTCATCGACCCGGCGACCGGCAAGCCGTACAACTTCACCCCCGAGCTCGTCACGTCCGGTGTGTCCGTCGGTATCCCCGGCACGCTGGCGACCTGGGACTCGGCCCTGCGCCAATGGGGTTCGCTGTCGCTCGGCAAGGCGCTCACGCCCGCGGCCGACCTGGCCGATCGCGGCTTCGTGGTGGACAGCACGTTCAACCTGCAGACGCAGGAGAACAAGGCCCGCTTCTCGGCGATCGTGCCGACCGCGAAGCTGTTCCTGCCCGGCGGCGATGCGCCGAAGGTCGGCACGGTGTTCAAGAACCCGGAGCTCGCCGACACCTACCGGATGCTCGGTAAGAAAGGGCTCTCGACCTTCTACGGCGGAGCTCTCGGCGCGGAGATGACCGCGGTCGTCAAGAACCCGCCGAAGACCGCGACGACCACACTGCCGGTGATGCCGGGCTACATGACCACCGGTGACCTGAAGCAGTACAAGCCGCTGGACCGCGTCCCGACGAAGGTCCGGTACGACGGCCTGGACGTCTACGGGATGGCGCCGTCATCGTCCGGTGGCACCACGGTCGGCGAGGCGCTCAACATCCTCCAGCCGAAGCACCTCAAGAGCCTCAGCACGACGGACTACCTGCACAACTACCTCGAGGCGTCCGCGCTGGCCTTCGCCGACAGAGCGGCGTACGTCGGTGATCCCGCCTTCGTGAACGTGCCGACCAAGGAGCTGACCTCCCGCGGGTTCGGCGCCGAGCGTTCCTGCCAGATCGACCCGGACAAGGCGGCAGTGAAGCCGGTCCCGGCCGGATCGCCGGACGGCAAGTACGAGAAGTGCGCCAAGGGTGCCGCGACCACACAGCGGCCGGACACCGAGGGCAAGTCGACGACGCACTTGGTCACGGCCGACAAGTGGGGCAACGTCGTCTCGTACACGTTGACCATCGAGCAGACCGGCGGCAGCGGCATCACCGTCCCCGGCCGCGGGTTCATCCTCAACAACGAGCTCACCGACTTCTCCGCGGTCTACGACCCCGCCGACCCGAACCGCATCCAGCCGGGCAAGCGGCCGCGCTCGTCGATCTCACCGACGATCGTCCTGCGCGGCGGCAAGCCGTACATCGCCCTCGGCTCGCCGGGCGGCTCGACAATCATCACCACCGTCCTGCAAACCCTGACGAACCGCCTCGACCGAGGCATGACCCTCCCCGAGGCGATCGCCGCCCCACGCGCCTCCCAACGCAACACCGCGTCGGTGACGGCCGAACAATCCTTCATCGACAAGTACGGCGCCGCCCTCGCCCCCTACGGCCACACCTTCACCCCAGCCGGCGCGCCCGGATCTTCGGCGGCCGAGATCGGCGCCCTCGAAGGCCTCGAATTCCTCCCCGGCGGCGCAATCCTCGCCGCCGCCGAACCGACCCGCCGCGGCGGCGGATCCGCCGGAGTCGTGTGGCCCAGATAGTGAGCTAGATAGTGCTGATGATCGCGGCGACCAGCGCGACCCGCTCGCTCAGGCTCGTCGCGACGATCTGCTCGTGGACGGCGTGGGCGCCCTTGCCTATTGGGCCGAGGCCGTCGAGGGTCGGGATGCCGAGCCAGCCGGTCAGGTTGGTGTCGGCTGCGCCGGATGCGGCGGCACCGCCTACCTTCTGACCTATGGAGTGGCCGGCCTCGATCACCTTTGCGAGTAGGTCGTCGGTCGCCGGCGACGGCTGCCATGCGGGTCGATTCGACATCACCTGCACTGTCAGCTGAGCGGCTCGGACTGGCTGGAGATCGGCGACGGCGGTGAGGACGGCTTTCTCGGTTGATGGGTCGACGAAGCGGAAGCCGATGTCGGCCGACGCCGAGCCTGGTACGACGTTCGTCCGGCCGCCGCCTGTGATCGTGCCGACGTTGCACAGCACCTCGTCGTACTGCGCGACGATGCTCCGGACCGCGATCAGCTGGTCGACGAGCTCGTCGATCGCGGAGATCCCGCTCTCGGGGTCGAGTGCGGCATGTGCCTCGCGGCCGGTGATCTCGATGCGGACGCGGGTGCTGCCCCAGCGGGAGGTCTTGAGGTCGCCGTTCGGGTGTGGCGGCTCGAGCCCGAAGGCGGCGTACACCCCGGCGGACTCGGCCGTCACCAAGTCGCGGGCGGATGGCGAGCCGACCTCCTCGTCGGCGACGACCACGACTCGTACCGGCCGGTGGTCCTGGTCGGCGACCTGTTCCAGGGCGGTTTCGAGGATGACGAGTCCGCCCTTCATGTCGAAGACGCCGGGACCGTGGATGATGCCGTCCGCCTCGCGCCAGGGCATCACGTCCGCGAGCTGCCCGAGAGGCCAGACGGTGTCGTGGTGGGCGAGGAACAGCAGCGGCGCCTCGTCGGCCCTCGGCCCGTGGCCGGGGAAGTCCGCGACCAGATGATCGCCGGTCGGTGTGGGCACGCGGCGTACGCTCGCACCGAGGGCGCCGTACCGCTCGGCGAGGCGGTCGGCGAAGGCGTTCAGCGCGGCCGCGTCACCGGTCGGGGTCTCCGCGCCGACGTACTCCTGGAGTCGCTCGATGGTCATGGATAGTCAACGTATCATCATCTGATCACCGATTGACGCCCTTGAGATCCATGGGATCTACTCAGGATATGAATCGTATCTCCGAGGTGAGCTTCCGTGCGGTCTCGCTCACCACGGCGTCCAGGTTCGCCGAGGCCTCGGAGCTGTACCGCGCGGTCTTCGGCTACCTCGACCCGGCGTACGGGCTGAATCCGCGACTGCTCGGCGCGCTGGCCAGCAACGGCGGATCGGTGGTCGGCATCCTCGACGAGAGCGACAAGCTGGTCGCGTTCGCGTACGGGTTCTGCGGCACGGATCGGCGTGGTTTCTACCACTACTCGCAGTCCGCTGTGGTCGCGGCCGACCAGCAGGGGCACGGGCTCGGCCGGATGCTCAAGAATGCTCAGCGAGAAGTTGCCCTGAGCCACGGAATGTCGCGGATGCGCTGGACGTACGATCCGAGGCAGGTCCGCAACGCGCACTTCAACCTCGACGTCCTCGGCGCCCGCGGTCGCTGGTTCGCCCCGGACATGTACGGTCCGGGCACCGACCGCGTGATCGTCGAGTGGGACCTGACCCGCGAGCAGCCCGCCGTTCCCGAGAGCATGACCGAGTTGGTGATGCCGACCGACCCGGCCGAGCTGCGCAGCTCGTTCGAAGGTCTGCTGGCGCAAGGGCTCGTCGCTGTTTCGTGCCGCCGCCTGCCGGACGGGACCGGCGCCTACTACTTCGGGCCGGCCGATGCCTGACGACCCACGCAACCGCGAGCTCACCAGCCCCCACGAGCGGTACGACGCTCGCCTGCAACGCCGGTCGTCGACGCTCCTGCAGCGCCGCGTGGTCGAGCAGGAGCGCGCCTCGATCGACGAGGCCCTGGACCAGATCCTGACCGACGAGTCGATCGCGCAGGCAGCGGCCCGGATCGTCGCCGCCCGACGGCGGTTCATCGTCGGATCGGCGAAGTCGTTCTCGTACGCGGCCTTGCTCGCGTTCGACCTCGGCGCCGGCCTGTCGCAGGTGACTTTGATCGACGGCACCGTCGTCCGCGGCGTCGACGTACTGTCCGACGTCCGGTCCAACGACCTGATGGTCGCGTTCTCCTTCCGCCGGTATCGGCGTGACACCGTCGAGATCGCGACGCGGTTCGTGGAGGCCGGTGGTGAGCTGGTCGCGGTGACGGACTTCGAGGACGCGCCGCTGGCCAAGATCGCCGACCAGAGCATCTATGTCGCGACCGGGAGTGCGTCGTACGTCGATTCGCCGACCGTCGTCGCTTCCGTGCTGCACGTGCTCGCGACGCTGACCACCGCGAGTGCGAAGGGCGCGCGGCGGCGACTGCTCGAGCGCGACCGGCTGAACACGGAGCTGGGGTTGTATGTCAACTGAACTGAAGATCGTCGCGGCCCGGCTGCATCGGGTCCGGATGCCGCTGGTGCACGAGTTCCAGACCAGCTCGCACCGCAAGGCGTTCCTCGACCACATCCTGGTCGAACTGGAGGACGCGTCGGGCGCGATCGGCTGGGGCGAGATCGCCTCGTCCTCCGACCCGTACTACGCACCGGAGACGGTCGAGTCCTGCTGGCACATCGCATCGCACTATCTCCTGCCCGCGGTCCTGAATCACTCCTGGACCCACCCCGCCGACTTGGCCCGCCGCTGGTCGAAGGTCCGCGGCAACAACTTCGCCAAGGCCGGCGTGGACACCGCCGCCTGGGTCTTGTGCGCCGAGGCGAACTCCATGCCCTTGGCAACAGCTCTGGGTGGGAAACGAACCGAGGTCGTTGCGGGTGTCTCGCTCGGCATCGAACCGACGATCGACGACCTACTGGCCCAGGTTCAGCAGCAGGTCGAAGCCGGCTACCCGAGGGTGAAGCTGAAGATCGCTCCCGGCTGGGATATCGAGCCGGTCCGTGCGGTGCGTACGGCGTACCCGGACCTCGATCTGCATGTCGATGCCAACGGCATCTACACCGCGGGCGACCTGAAACTCTTGCAGGAGCTCGACGAGTTCAGGCTGACGATGATCGAGCAGCCGTTCGCGCCACGCGATCTACTCACGCACGCTGAGCTGCAGCGCACGATCGAGACGCCGGTCTGCCTCGACGAGAGTATCGAGACCGTCGACGACCTGGAGACCGCGCTGGCGCTAGAAGCGCTGCGGGTCCTGAACATCAAGGTGTCCCGGATGGGCGGCCTGACTCCAGCGCGTGAAGCGCACGACCGGGCGCGGGACGAGGGCATCCCGGTCTGGTGCGGCGGCATGCACGAGTTCGGCATCGGCCGGCTCGCGAACGTCGCACTCTCCAGTCTCGGTGGGTTCACCCTCCCATCGGACGTGTCCGCCTCGGAGAAGTACTACGCCCGGGACGTCGTCGAACCCGCCGTCGTCGCCGTCGAAGGGGTCGTACAGGTGCCCGCGGCAACCGGTCTCGGCCATGCCGTGGACCGCGCGCTGATCGAGGCGAACACTGTCGCCCAGCTGTCCCTCGGACCAGAACAGGAGTGATTCGATGCGGGTGGCAATCACCGGCGGTCTGATCGCCGACGGGACCGGTGCGGAACCGACGCCCGGGACCGTACTGGTCGAGGACGACCGCATCACCGCGGTGCTGCCACCTGATGCCGTGCCGTCCGGAGCCGAAGGTATCGATGCCACAGGCAACATTGTCGCACCGGGATTCATCGATCTTCACTCACATGCGGATTTCAGTCTGCGCACAAGTCCGGCCGCCGAGTCCCAGCTCGCGCAGGGCGTGACGACGCTGGTGGCCGGCAACTGCGGCTGGTCGCCGTACCCGATCACCGACCTGGCGACGTTGCAGGCGGGTACGGCGTTCCTCGGGGCGAAGCACGACTGGTCCTGGAACGATCTGGCCGGCTTCGCTGCAACGTTGGAACCAGCGGTGAACCTGGCGCTTCAGGTCGGTCATTGCACGCTGCGGATCGCGGTGATGGGCAACGCACGCCGGGCGCCTTCAACCGATGAGCTCCGGCAGATGCAGGACCTGCTCCGGGCAGCTGCCGATCAAGGTGCGGTCGGGTTCTCGACCGGGCTGATCTACGCGCCCGGCGCCTACGCCTCGCCGGAGGAGGTTGCCGCGCTCGTCGCCACTGCGGCCGAGTGCGACCTGCTCTACTCGACCCACATCCGCAACGAAGGCGCCGGCCTCCTCACAGCCCTGGACGAGGCCATGTCAGCCGCCCGCGCAGGCGGCGCGCGCCTAGAGATCTCCCACCTGAAGGCAGTCGGCAAGGCGAACCACGGCCTGGTCTCCGCTGCGCTCGACGAGCTCGAGCAGGCTGATGATCTCGACATCGGCTGGGACGCCTACCCGTACACCGCCACCAGCACGACCCTGACGACCCGCCTGCCCACCTGGGCTTTGGCGGACGGCGCGCTCCTCGAACGCCTCGCAGACCCGACCGAACGCAAGCGGATCGCCGAGGCCTTGCGCTCCGACAAACTGCTGTCGCCGGACTCGGTCGTCATCGCGTCCCTGCCACCGGGCCGCTACGAGGACAGCCGTGGCCTCAGCCTCACCGAGATCGCCCGGCGCGATGGCGTCGACGCCGCCGAGATCGTCCTCCGCATCCTCGAGAACCACCAGGCCGCCGTCAGCGTGGTCAACCACGCGATCAGCGAGGACGACGTCATCACCGTCCTCCAACATCCCCGTACGGCGATCGCCAGCGACGGCTGGATCATGGACGCAACCGGCCCCGGCCACCCCCATCCCCGCAACTTCGGCACCTTCCCCCGGGTCTTCGGCCACTACGCCCGCGATCTAAGCGTCTTCTCCATCGCCGAAGCCGTCCGCCGAATGACCTCGCTGCCCGCCTCCAGGCTCGGCCTCGACGACCGCGGCACGATCAAACCCGGTGCGATCGCCGACCTGGTCGTCCTCAACCCGACCACGATCGCCGACAAGTCGACGTACGACGACCCCTGGCAGCTGTCTGTCGGCGTCGAACACGTGCTGGTCGCGGGCCAACCCGCCCTGTCCAACACCAAGCCCACCGGCCATCGCCCCGGCCGAGTCCTTACTTCTTGAATCGCTTCGGTTCCTGGGGCAACGGCACCGGCGCGCCGCCTGGAGCATCCGCCGAAGTCTCGAGCCAGCCGTCGTGCTCGGCCACCACCCGCTCGACGTCCTGACCAGCCGTCAGCTCGACGACCCACGGGTGATCCTCGTCGTCGTCCTCACCGTGGAACCGCCCGCGCCGTACCTCGCCGTCCAGCAGTTCGGCGACGGCCTCCGCGTCCTCCTGCTCCCAGAAGTAGGCGAGCTGCACCGTACGATCTCCTTCATGAGCACGTTTCCCTGGTTGAAGGGTCATGGTACGGAGAACGACTTCGTGATCCTGCCCGATCCCGACGGTTCGGTGCACGGCGAGCTGGATGCCGACCTGGTCCGGTTCCTCTGCGACCGCCACGCCGGCCTCGGCGCCGACGGCGTACTGCGGGTGATCCAGGGTGACAAGCAGTCGTACGTCGAGGACGGCGGCGACTGGTTCATGGACTACCGGAATGCGGACGGTTCGATCGCGGAGATGTGCGGGAACGGCGTCCGTGTCTTCGTGAAGTACCTCGCGGACGCGGGCCTGATCGACGACAAGCCCGTCCGTGTCGGCACCCGCGCCGGGATCAAGGCCGTCGCGCAGAACGACGACGGCACGCTGACCGTCGACATGGGCGAGCCGACGCTGCCGGGTCCGGCCGGGATCGTGGTCGAGACCAACGGTCATCAGTGGCCCGCAGTACATGTCGATATGGGCAATCCGCACGCGGTCGCGTTCGTCGACAACTTGGACGAGCCCGGAAACCTCTGCGACCAGCCGACCTGGTCGCCCACCTCGGCCTTTCCCCACGGCGTGAACGTGGAATTCGTCGTACGCCGGGATGCGCACGACGTCCAGATGCGGGTCCATGAGCGTGGATCGGGGGAGACGCGGTCCTGCGGCACCGGCACCTGCGCCGTCACGGTCGCCGCGGCGCGTCAGGCCCGTGACGAGCTCCCGGTGACGTACCGCGTCGGCGTACCGGGCGGTGAAGTGAGCGTGACGTGGCGTGCCGACAACCATCTGGAGCTGACCGGACCGGCCGTTCTGCACGCTCGCGGGGACTTCGATCGGGCCTGGCTGCCCGCCTGAGGGGAATCTCGGTACTGCGTGGGGCGTTGACGTAGGTAAACGGGTCGCCTCTACTGGAGGCCCGTGCCACCATGGAAGGTATATGACGACCCATTCACACGCATACGACGAGACCACCGACGTCGAACTTGACCTCATCGAGGGCGAGGACTCCGGCGATTCGTTGTCGGGTCACGATGAGTATGACCACGAACTGAGCACCGAGGGCCTCGACCTGGAGGAGCGCCAAGCGCTTCGCCGCGTGGTCGGGATGTCCACCGAGCTGACCGACATCAGCGAGGTCGAGTACCGCAAGCTGCTGCTCGAGCGGGTGCTGCTGGTCGGCGTCTGGACCGAGGGCAGCGCCGAGGACGCGGAGAACTCGCTGGCCGAGCTGAAGCTGCTCGCCGAGACCGCCGGTTCCGAGGTGCTCGACGGCGTGATCCAGCGGCGGAAGAAGCCGGATCCCGCGACATTCATCGGCTCCGGCAAGGTGTCCGACCTGCGCAACCTGGTCGCGTCGCTCGGCGCGGACACGGTGATCGCCGACGGTGAGCTGGCTCCCGCGCAGCTGCGCAACCTGGAGGACAAGCTCAAGGTCAAAGTGGTCGACCGGACCGCGCTGATCCTGGACATCTTCGCGCAGCACGCGAAGAGCAAGGAAGGTAAGGCCCAGGTCGAGCTGGCGCAGCTGCAGTACATGAAGCAGCGCCTGCGTGGTTGGGGTGGCAACCTGTCCCGCCAGGCCGGTGGACGCGTCGGCGCGGCCGGTGGCGGTATCGGTGGCCGTGGTCCCGGTGAAACCAAGATCGAGACCGACCGGCGCCGGATCAACACCAAGATCGCCAAGCTGCGCCGCGACCTGAAGAGCCTCAAGGGCAAGCGTTCGACCCTGCGCCAGGAGCGTCGTCGCAACCTGGTCCCGTCGGTCGCGATCGCTGGTTACACCAACGCCGGCAAGTCCTCGCTACTGAACAAGATCACCGGCGCGGGCGTGCTGGTCGAGGACGCGCTGTTCGCGACGCTGGACCCGACCACCCGTCGTACGACGGCCTCGGACGGGCGCGTGTACACGCTGACCGACACCGTCGGGTTCGTCCGGCACCTGCCGCACGACATCGTCGAGGCGTTCCGCTCGACGCTGGAGGAGGTCGCGGACGCGGACCTGCTGCTGCACGTGGTCGACGGTTCGCACCCCGACCCGCTGGCGCAGATCCAGGCCGTGCGCGAGGTACTGGCCGAGATCAAGGCGGGCGACGTACCGGAGATCATCGTGATCAACAAGGCCGACCTGGCCGATCCGATGGCGCTGGCACCGATCCTGCACCGCGAGCCGCACGCGATCGTGGTGTCGGCCCGCACCGGCGAAGGCATGGACAAGCTCCGCGAGCTGATCGAAGGCGGGTTGCCGCAGCCGCACGTCGCCCTCGACGTCCTGCTGCCGTACGACCGCGGCGACCTGGTCTCCCGGATCCACTCCGAGGGCTCGGTCGAGCAGCTCGAGCACACCGCTGAAGGCACCCGCGTGACGGCCCGGGTCCACCCGGCCCTCGCCGGCGACCTGACGCCGTACGCAACAGCCTGATCTACGAAGAACGGCCCCCGGAGACTCCTCCGGGGGCCGTTCTGCGTTGGGTTACTTGCGCTTCGACACCTGGACCTTCAGCGAGGTGCCGTTCTTCGAAACGACCTTGATGTTGACCCCGTTGTTCGGGACCTTGACGCTGCTCGTCGGCTGGTCCGCGGTCCAGTACGACTTGCTGTCGTTGAACGTCGGGACGGCGTTCTGACCACGGATGTAGCTCGACTGCCCGTTGATGTGCAGGCTGAACGAGTCAGCCTTCTCCAGGCTGAACGGCGCGTCGTACGCCGCGACCCGCGGGCGCCAGAGCTGCCCGTCGAGACGGTTGATCGGCGTCGGGTGCGAGTCGATCGGCAGGATCAGGCCCTCACCCGGGTGTTCGTTGGTGTTGTTGTCCTCCTGCGAGGTGTCCCAGTACCAGATCAGCAGACCGTCCTGGTACGGGAAGTGCTCGACCTTGTCGGCCAGCGTGCTCGCCCAACCGAAGTTGTACGGGCCCGTCTGCAGGTTCTTGTCGTAGTCGACGTAGTTGATGTTCGACGCCAGGTAGTAGTTGTCGTGCTGGCTCGTGTACGACGAACCGACCGCGCTGAACCCGTTGAGCGTCCAGCCGTCGGGCGACGTCTCCGCGCCGGAGTTCACCACTGTGGTCGAGCCCGACGTCACCTTGATGTCGTCGGCGAAGAAGCCGATCCCGCCGGCCGCCGGGTCGGTGGCGTACCGGAACTGCAGCGTGATCGTCTTACCGGCGTACGACGACAGGTCGAACGTCGCCGGGACCCAGCCGGCGCTCTTGCCGTCGATCCCGTTGCCCTCGGCGGCCTTGGTGATGTTGCCCTGGATCGTCTTGAAGCCGGCGCCGTCGTTCACGTCGACGTACGCGTAGTCACACGCCGTCGTACCGCAGTCCTCGATGTCCCAGTTGGCCTGGAACGTGAGGCTCGCGGGCTGACCGGCCGGGAGCGTGACCTGCCGGCTCATCGTGTGCGTGAAGTTGTTGCCCTGACCGCTCCACCAGTCCTTCGTCCCGGCGCTGGGCTGGACGAGTTGATGCTCGACCTGCTTCTTCGGCAGCGTCACGACGAGGCCTTGGGCCTTCTTCGAGTTGTACTCGTGCGGGCCGAGGTCGACGGTCCGGTTCTGGCCGGCGGTGACGATCTCGTAGTCCAGCCAGCCGAGCTGCAGCTTGTCCCAGGCGTTGAAGTCGGCCGCCTGCTCGCCGATACCGCCGTCGCTGGGCTTGCTGACGCGGCTCTGGGACATGATCGTCCACCAGTTCACGCCGTTCTCGACGGCCGCACCGGAGGTGTCGTACTCGTCCGGCAGACCGAGGTCGTGACCGTACTCGTGCGCGAAGACGCTGATGCCGCCGTTCTCCGGCTGGATCGTGTAGTCACCGACGTACATGCCGGTGTCGCCGATCTGCGCGCCGCCGTTCGGGTTGGTGGCCGGGCCGCCCGGGAAGCCGGCGAACCAGCGGTGCGACCAGATCGCGTCCTCGCCCTGCCACGGGTCGCCGTCGGCCTGGTCGCCGCCGGCGTGCACGATCTGGAAGTGGTCGATGTAGCCGTCCGGCTCGTTGAAGTTGCCGTCACCGTCGTAGTCGTAGCGGTCCCACTGGTCGAACGACTTCAGGTCCGCGGTGATCTGCGCCTTGGTCCGGCCCTTGGCCTCCTGGTCGGTGACCCACTGGTTGACCGCGTCCTGGATCAGGTTCCAGGTGTTGTTGCAGACGTTGCCGGTGCACGGGTAGCCGTTCGAGCGGCCGTACCGCGCCTCGTTGTACTTGACCTTGACCCAGTCGGTGACCTCGCCGGACACGGAGTACCGGCCGGACGACTGCTTCTCGTAGTACTTCTTCACCGAGTTGCCGTTGCCGAAGTACAGGTCCTGGAAGTGCTTCTGGCTGTAGTCGGCCTGCCAGACGGTCGAGTTGTCGACCGAGCGGTCCGGCTGCGGGATCTGGTTGTGCAGCGGTCCGTCGAAGCGGGCCGGGCCCGGGAACGCCGGTGACGTGTCCTGGTCCGGGTACTTCGGGTCGCGCTCGTTGCCGAACTCCGCGAGTACGACGAAGATCCGGTCGGTCTTCTCCCGGCCGAGCTCGACGTACTGGTCGACCTTGCCCTTGGCGTTCTTGGTGCCCTTGGCACCCGCGGCCTTGGTGCCGACCTTGACGACAGTGCTGCCGTTGCGCTGCTCCGGCGTGGCCTGTCCGTTGATGACCTGGGTCAGGGCCTCCTGCCGCAGCTCGCGACGCTTGTCCTCGAGCGGGCTGGACAACTCGTCCGGCGCCGGCGCGGCCTCGCTGGCGATCGGCGCCGACCCTTGCTTGGGCGGTGTGGCGGCGTTGGTGGCCGAGGCAGCGGCCAAGCCGAGCCCGGTCGTCGCCGCCAAAGCCAGGCTGAAGAGCCCGGCGGGTAGCTTGCGCACGATTCCCCTCCGTGTCTTGGTTACGCAGTGTGATCGAAGCTCCCCCGAGCGTGTTTTGCGCGAGAGTACGGGGAAAATCCGCTCAGCTGAAGCAGAACCTGAGGAAAACCTGTGAAGGTGCGGGGAAACCTGCACACCCTGAGTAGAACGGCTCAGGCAGCTGGGCCGCCGTCCTTGGCAGACTGTGCCGCGTGGAGCGCGAGACGGTAGACCTGTTGCAGCCGCTGTGGCGTGCGCTCGTGGTGTTCCGCATCATCACCTGGGGCTTCGCCTGCCTCGGCGTGTGGACCCGGTGGGACGGCATCGTCCGGCCTACCGGTGCTCTGCTCCAGTTGGCCGTGATGGGAATCTGGACGCTGATCTCGTCGCTCGGCTACAGCCGGCGGTGGGGCCGCCGCAACACGCGGCTCGCGTTCGCGGACCTGATCATCACGGTCGGCTGCATGTACGCGACCTTGTGGGCGCAGCCGCTGATCGACATCCGCGGGGGAGCCTCGGTGCTGACCTCGGTCTGGGTGGCCGGCCCGGTCCTCGCGCTGGCGATCTCCCGGGGCCGCGACGGCGGTCTGCTGGGCGCGGCGACGATCAGCCTGGCGTTGTTGTCGCTGCGCGGTGTCGACAACGCGTCAAAGATCCTCAGCAACGTCCAGCTGCTCCTGGTGGCCGGTCTGGTCGTCGGGTACGCCGCCTCGACCATGCGGCGGGCAGGGGACCGGCTCCGGTCGGCGATCGCGGCGGAGAGCGCGACGGCTGAGCGGCTGCGGCTCAGCCGCTCGATCCACGACGGCGTACTGCAGGTGCTGGCTCAGGTCCAACGCCGCGGTACTGCGATCGGGGGCGATGCGCTCGAACTCGCTCATTTGGCTGCCGAGCAGGAAGTTGCCCTGCGCACCTTGATGTCGACGCGGCCGGCCGTCCTTGCGGACGGAGATCGCGTTGATCTGTGCGGTTTGTTGTTGCCGTTGGCGACGACGAAGGTGGACGTCGTCGTACCGGCTGCGCAAGTACTGTTGCCAGCGGCTACAGCTGGCGAACTGGTTGCCGCGGTCAAGGAAGCGCTGAGCAACGTGTCCAAGCATGCGGGTCCGGACGCGCGGTGCTGGGTCGCTGTGGAGGATCTCGGCGAGGAGGTCGTGGTGTCGATCCGCGACGATGGCCTGGGTACGACGCCTGCCCGGTTGGAGCAGGCTCGCGTCGACGGCCACCTGGGCGTCAGCCAGTCGATCCGCGGGCGGATCGCCGATCTGGGCGGCACAGTCGCCGTACGAACCGCGCCGGGCGAAGGAACCGAGTGGGAGTTGAAGGTAGCCGTATGACCAGAGTGATGATCGTCGACGACCATCCGATGTGGCGCGAGGGAGTCGCGCGCGATCTTGGCAGCCGCGGGTACGACGTGTGCGCTACCGCGTCGGATGTTGCCGGCGCGGTGAAGATCGCGCTGGCGACTCGGCCGGACGTGGTGGTGATGGATCTGCAGCTTGGCTCCGGGTCTGGTGTGGACGCGACGCGGGAGATCACTACGGCGTTGCCTGACACGCGGGTGTTGGTGTTGTCGGCGAGCGCGGAGCAGGACGACGTACTCGCCGCGGTGAAGAACGGCGCGTCGGGGTATCTGGTCAAGTCCGCGTCGCTGGATGAGTTTGATGACGCGGTACGCCGTACTGCTGAGGGCGATGCGATCTTCAGCGCGGGGCTGGCCGGGTTGTTGCTGGGGGAGTACCGGCGTCTCGGCGCCGGCGGTCCTGATGTCCCACAGTTGACGGACCGCGAAACCGAAGTACTTCGGTTGGTCGCCCGCGGCCTGACCGCCAAACAGATCGCCACCCGCCTGGTCCTCTCCCACCGCACCGTCGAGAACCACGTCCAAAACACCCTCCGCAAACTCCAACTCCACAACCGAGCAGAACTGGTCCGCTACGCCATCGAACACGGCCTGGACGAGTAGCCCCCGCGCCCCTACGCAGCCGCTTCCTTCGTCGCTCCGCTCCTCAGCGCGCCCGCTCGGCGCGCACCCACCCACCCCCGGCTCAGCGCCGTGCATCCTTTCCGGCTATCGCCGGACCGTGCCGGCTATCGCCGGGCTGCGGGCTGCCGCCCGCGGTCGACTACCCCGGGGCTGGCGTGAGCGTGCCTAGCAGCTGCCCCGCCGGGGGACTGTGGATGATCCCCCACGTGCTACGCAGGCGCTTTTCTTCGTCGCTCCGCTCCTCAGCGCACCTGCTCCGCGCGCACCCACCCGCCCCCGGATCAGCGCCGTGCATCCCGTTCCGACTGCCGCCTGCGGGTGACTACCCGGGCGGGCGTGAGCCTGCGAGGCAACTGTTGCGACGGGATGCTGGATTGCTCTTCGCGTGCCAGCGCGCCAGCCGCCGCCGTCCCTTGCACGAAGGTGTTGCTGGCGCTCCGCCGCTGGTGGGAGGCGACCATGCCTCTGGTGAGCGGCAAGGACGCACCCGGCCGGCCCTCACCCCACCCGCCTCGCGACCAGTAGTCAGGCACGTGGTTGGCCCTGGTGTGACCAACTGCCTTGCCGCAGAACATCGGGTACATGAGTAACCCAACTGTCCACATCGAACACGCGGCCCGCCAACCCGCCCGCGGACGATTTAGCCGGGCCGCCGGTTTCTGGGCGATCGCGGCAAGCATGGCGACGCTCACCGCTTTCTCCACCGCCCCGAGCCCGCTCTACAGCCTCTATCGACGACAGGACCACCTGTCCTCGATCACCGTCACCATCGTGTACGCCGTGTTCGCCGCCGGCATCGTCGTCAGCCTGCTCCTCGTAGGGCACCTCTCGGACTGGTACGGGCGACGAACCCTCCTGATCCCCGCGATCGCGACCGCTCTGGCAGCCGCGCTGATCTTCGCGACCTCCACCTCGCTGCCTGCTCTCATCGTCGGCAGAGTGCTGACCGGACTGGCTCTAGGAGCCGCCACCGCCACAGCAGGTGCCTACCTCACCGATCTGGACTCCGGCCCCAACGGCGTCGCGACTCGGCGAGCGCAGATCGTGTCCACGGTCGCCAACGTCGGCGGTCTGGCCACCGGACCCTTGGTGGCCGGCTTGCTGGCCACGTACGTCCCCAGCCTGCCGCGCCTGATCTACGTCATCTTTGCCGTCCTGCTGACGCTCGCATTGGTTGTCACCTGGCGGTCTCCCGAGGTCAGGCCGCTGCCTGAACCCCGCCCTCGCTACCGCCCCCAGCGACTGGCCATTCCAGCAGCAGCCCGGACCCAGTTCAGTGCCGCACTCACCGGTGACTTCCTCGTGTTCACCGTGTTCGGGCTGTTCGCGGGGCTCGCCTCTGCCTTCCTGTCCGGCTCGCTGCACCGCTCGTCACCCGCGCTGGCCGGGCTGACCGTCTTCATCTCGTTCGGCGTCGGTGCGATGACGCAGGTGGCCACCGCGACCTGGCCCCAGCGTCGCCTGCTCGCCCTCGGAGTACCCGTACTGATCCTCGGTCTCACCGTGATCGTGACCGGAGCCTGGGTACACCCGCCGAGCCTGGCCCTGTTCCTCACCGGCGCCGGTCTGGTCGGTGTCGGAAGCGGCAGCATCTTCCGAAGCGCACTGACCACCGTCCTCACAACCGCCCCGCCCAAGGACCGCGCCGCCGCCCTGGCCCTCTTCTACGTCGTCGGCTACCTCGGCCTCTCGCTCCCCGTCGTCGCCGCAGGAATCGCCCTGCAGCACGCGTCCTTCAAGCTCATCCTCCTCACCTTCGCCATCGTCGTAACCACCGGCATCCTCCTGGCCACCCCACGGCTACGACGCCTGTCCACCAAGAACTGAGCTCTACACCTCGGTCGGCGGCGTACGGGTGCCCTCTGCCGCAGGTGCCGTACGCCGCGCAGCGCGGAGTACCCCGATCACCGCTCCGACCATCCACAGCGCGAAGGCCACCGACGCCATGCCCCCGCTCCAGAACCCGGACAGGCACAGTACGGCGACGGCGTACGACACCCAGACGGCCCACGTAGGCAGAGCGTGCGCCTGCTGGGCGATCCGCGTCGTGACGGCAACCACAACACCACCGCCGATCAGCCCGGTGAGCGCGACGACCTGCCCCGCCATGCCGAGCGCGCGGACCGTGTTCGGGTCGGCGGTGAACTCGTCCGACCAGGCCGCGAACGCACTCCCCACATCGAGTGAGACACCGGTGATCATCAACCCGCTGAAGAGCGCCGCCCCCGGCACGATCGCGTGCGCCAGCGGGTCACCCCCGGACAGCCGATCCAGCACCTGTCGCAAACCTGTGGCGAACCACAGCAGCAGCGCGACGCCCGCAGCGAGCACAGGCAGCCCGACTCCGGCGGCGGCCTGCCGCCCGTCGTCGTTGAGCCTCGCGAGGATGTCCGCGTCCGACATGCTCGGGTCGTCGACGCCGACCAGGTAGCCCAGTGCCACCGCGACGACGAGCAACACGATTGATACGGCGCCCGCCCACCCCGCGCGCCGAAGTGCCCGTGACTCGTCCATACCGCCTCCCACGGTCGCGGCCGCAGGATTAATCGGTGCTCTAGGCACCAGAATCCGCGACGCGAAGTAGAGCCAGTCCGAGTGTGCACCCGCTCTGGGCAGGCGAGAAAGGTCCCAGACGCGATGTCGGATCGATGCCGAAGTGTTCGTGGCAGGTGTGCAGGCCGCCGACGGCGCCCACTGAACTAGCAGGCCCAGGTGACGATCTTCCCGGTGATCAACAGCCGGAGCCAGAGCAACGACAACCGGATCTTCGAGGGCACGGGCGACTTCGACCTGGAGCTGATCGTGAGCCACACGTTCGACGGCCACACCCAGCAGCTCGTCTACCGCCCCAACCTGCGCACCTGAGTTCGCGGGTGGCATCCCACCTCCGAGAGGGGATGCCACCCGCGCGATCTAGCGTTTAGTTCATTCCTCCCACTGGAACTGCCAGCCCGGAGCGCACGGCCACTCCGGTGCACAGGTCGAGTTCGGATCGTGGTACCAGACGTCGGACACCGCGTACCCGTAGTGCCGGTACACGTTCTGCTTCTGGATGCACTCGTCCTGGGTCGCGCAGGTGACGGTGTGGATGGTTTCGGTCTGCGCCTGCGCCACCGTCGCCCCACCGGCGACCACAGCCACCGCGGCCGCACCCATCGCAACCATTCGCCCGATCGATCTCATGGAACCTACCTCTCACGTCGCGAACATATCGTTGCCTTATGCAACTCTCCGTCACGCTAGTGCCGGATCCGCCACCCCATCAATCGATTCGACCCCAATGGAAACCCGTTTGACGAACTGGTGCTGTGGGCAACAACTACCGGTGGTCTATCGACAACTGACCGAGACCTGCCGACCGCCTGGTTCGTGATAACCGGAGGGGAGGACGATCACCCGCGACCCAGTCGCTTGTGCATTTGTTCGCCGTACCGGTTGAATAGCGTCCGTACACTGTGCGTCCACGCTCGCGTGGGTGCTCTCTGTCACGACATCCGCACCGCGGGTGCCCAGCTCCGGAGGCTTCGGTGAACCGGTCGTCCCTCATCCGTGTACTGCTCGCGTTCTTGGTCCTCGCGGCGTCGACGTACGTCACGCTGACCGCGAAACCACAGCTGGGTCTCGACCTGCGCGGTGGGACGCAGATCGTGCTCGAGGCCAAGGACTCTCCGACGGTGAAGGCGACCAGGGAGACCACCGACAAGGCCACCCAGGTGCTGCACCGGCGGATCGACGCGCTCGGCGTCAGCGAGCCGAACGTCACCCGCCAGGGCGAGAACCGGATCATCGTCGAGCTGCCCGGCGTGCAGGATCCGCGTGAGGCCGCGAAGGTGATCGGCAAGACCGCGCAGCTCACGTTCCACGAGGTGCTCGACCAGGTCGCGACGAAGCCGGCCAAACCAGCGGCGGGGGAGTTGTACCTGCCCAGCGAGAGCGGCCAGGGCTTCCTCCGGCTCGCCAAGCCTGCGATGACCGGCGAGCTGGTCAGCGGCGCGGAGGGCCGGCTCGACCCGCAGCAGGTCGCGCAGGGCTGGTTCGTCGAGATGAACTTCAAGGGCGACGGCGGCAAGATCTGGTCGACGATCACCGGCAAGGCCGCCTGCAACCCGGTCAACACCGCGCCGCGGCTGATCGCGATCGTGCTGGACAACGAGATCATCAGCGCGCCGCAGGTCGACCCGAACGGCGGCAACCAGCTCTGCAACGTCGGCATCACCGGCGGCACCACGACGATCTCCGGCGCCTTCACGGAAGAAGAGGCGAAGGACCTCGCCGCGTTGATCTCCGGTGGCGCGCTGCCCGTTCCCGTCCAGGTGATCGACCAGCGGACCGTCGGCCCGTCGCTCGGTCAGGACGCGATCCAGGCCAGTGCCCTCGCCGCGATCATCGGCCTCGCGCTGACCGCTCTGTTCATCATCGTCGTCTACCGCCTGGTCGGCCTGATGGCAGTCCTCGGCCTCCTCGGGTACGCCGCGATGTCGTACGCCGCCCTGACCGTCCTAGGCGCGACCCTGACCCTGCCCGGCCTGGCCGGCTTCGTCCTGGCGATCGGCATGGCCGTCGACGCCAACGTCCTCGTCTTCGAACGCGCCCGCGAGGACTACATAGCCGGTCGAACAGACGGCCTCCGCAGATCCCTCCGCAGTGGCTTCCAGAACGCCCTCTCCGCGATCGCGGACTCCAACATCACCACGCTGCTGGCGGCCGGTCTGCTCTTCTTCCTCGCCGCCGGCCCGGTCCGCGGATTCGGCGTCACGCTGTCGATCGGCGTACTCGCCTCGATGCTCTCTGCCCTAGTCGTCACCAGAGTCTTCGCGGAGTTCGCAGTGTCACGCGGCTTCGTACTGCGCCACCCCGGCCTGAGCGGGATCGCCGGCCACGGCAAGGTCCGCACCTGGCTGGAGGCAAGGCAACCGGCCCTGATGAAGCACAGCCGCCGCTGGCTGGTGATCACGGCCGTCGCGATCATCGTGAGCGTGGCCGGCGTCGCCGTACGCGGACTGAATCTCGGTATCGAGTTCACCGGCGGCCGGCTGCTCGAAGTCAGTACGACGCAACCCGTCACGCCCGACCAAGCCCGTGCCGCCGTGGGCGAAGCCGGATACCCGACCGCCGTTGTGCAGGCGTCCGGCGCCGACGACATCACCGTCCGCACCGGGACGATCAGCGACGACGAGGCCGAGAAGATCAAGGAGTCGATCTCGCGGATCGGCGGCGGCGCCGAGGTGATCCGCAACGAGAGCATCGGCCCGTCGCTCGGTGAGGAATTGCGGAACAAGGGCCTGATCGCCCTCGGCATCGCCCTGCTCGCCCAACTCGCGTACCTGGCTGCCCGGTTCCGCTGGACCTTCGGCGCCGGCGCAGTACTCGCGCTGGTGCAGAACGTCGCGGTCGTGGTCGGCGTCTTCGCCTGGACCGGGAAGCCGATCGACAGCATCTTCCTCGCCGCGATCCTGACGATCATCGGCTACACGGTGAACGACTCCGTCGTCGTCTTCGACCGCATCCGCGAGACCCGTAGCGCTCGTGCGACCGACAACCTCGGCAAGGTCATCGACACCGCGATCGTCAACGTCCTCCCGCGGACCATCAACACCGGGATCTCGACCCTGTTCATCCTCAGCGCACTGCTGTTCCTGGGCGGCAACTCATTGGCCGACTTCGCCCTCGCGCTGCTGCTGGGCATCCTCGTCGGCACCTACTCGTCGAACCTCACCGCAGCGCCACTGCTGCTCGAGCTCGAACGGCGCTACCCGGCGCCACCGCCGCGCCCGAAGCGCCCCCAGGTCGACCGCGACGCCCAACCCGACCGAGGTGCCGTCGTCTGAGCGCACTCAGCTACCTGTCAGCTTGGCGGTACTAGCGTTCGGGCTCATGCGAATTCGCGTGTTCTCTGCTCCAAAGGTCCCGGCGGTCTTCTTCATGTTCTGGGTCGTCAAACTGCTGACGACCGGCATCGGGGAGACCGCCTCGGACTTCCTCGGCACCATCAGCATCCCGCTGGCCGCTGTCATCGGGGTCGGCGGCTTCTTCACCGCGCTCTACCTGCAACTCAAGGCCAACACCTACCACCCGGTGCGTTACTGGGCCACCGTGCTCGGCGTCGCTCTCTTCGGCACGATGATCGCGGACGGACCGCACGTCGCGCTCGGTACGCCGTACTGGTTCGACTCGATCGTGTACCTCGTCCTGCTCTGCGGCCTGCTGACCTGGTGGCGACGCAGCGAGGGCACGATCTCGGTGCACTCGATCACCACGGCCCGGCGTGAGCGGTTCTACTGGGGTGTCGTCCTGCTCACCTTCGGCCTCGGTACTGCGGTCGGTGACGCGACCGCCATCGACTTCGGCCTCGGCTTCACCTGGTCGATCCTGCTCTTCGCCGTACTGATCGTGGTTCCGCTCGGCCTGTGGAAGCTCGGCCTCAACGTCACGGTCGCCTTCTGGGCTTCGTACGTACTGACCCGTCCGCTCGGCGCCTCGGTCGCCGACTGGCTCGGGAAGGGCACCCACGAGGGTGGTGTCGGCTGGGGACTCGGCCCTGTCACCGGGATCGGGCTGCTGCTGTTCGCGGTGTTCGTCGCCTACCTGACCGTGACCCACAGCGACATCGACCACGCGGCCGTCCACGCCCGCGAGTCGGCAGCCGGCGAACCCGATGCTGTCCTCGACTCAGCGTCGTAGCGCACGCCTGCGTTATCCACACCCTCGCCCGCCGGACCGGAAATCTGTCGGTCCTCCGGGCTAGGGTGTGGCGGTGGGTGTCGATGTGCGGGAACTGCTGGAAGCTGCCGTGGCCGGGATCGCCGGTCAGACCCGGCCGGGGCAGGTGGAGATGGCGCAGGCCGTCGACACCGCGATGCACGACGGATCGCATCTGCTCGTGCAGGCCGGCACCGGCACCGGCAAGTCTCTCGGGTACCTCGTGCCCGCGCTGCTGCACGCGATCGAGGACCGCCGCGTGGTCGTCTCCACTGCGACCCTCGCGCTCCAGTCGCAGCTCGTCGACCGCGACGTCCCCGCGCTCCTCGACGCGACCGAGAAGCTCCTCCCGCGCAGACCGAAGTACGCGATCCAGAAGGGGCGGAACAACTACGCCTGCCTGCACCGGATCCGCGAGGGCGCGCCGGACGATGACGGGATGCTTATCGACGTGCCGCCGCCCGGAGAGGTCGGCCGCCAGGTCATCGAGCTGCGCGACTGGGCCGAGCAGCAACTGGCCGACGGCGAGGCCGGCGACCGGGACCACGCGCCCTCCCACCAGTACCAGGCCTGGCAGCAGGTCGCGATCGCCGCGCGCGAGTGCCTAGGCGCGCAGAAATGCCCGTACGGCGAGGAGTGCTTCGCCGAGAAGGCCAAGGAGCACGCCCGCAAGGCCGACATCGTCATCACCAACCACGCCCTGCTCTCGATCGACGCTTTCGAGAACCGGACCGTCCTGCCCGAGCACGACGTCATCATCGTCGACGAGGCCCACGAGCTGCCCGCCCGGGTCACCGGCGCCGCGGGTGACGAGCTGTCGCCGCAGATGGTCGAGCGTGCCGCCAAGCGGGCCCGCCGGTTCGTCGACGACGACAAGGCCGACGACCTGATCGACGCGTCCGACGCCCTCCGTGCAGCCCTCGACGGCACTCGTGAGGGCCGGATCGAGGCGGCCAACGGCCCGGTCCTGGAGGCAGCCGCTCTGATCCGTGACGCGGCACGCGGGATGTACTCCGACCTCAACAAGAAGTCCGACGACAAGGACGACGACCCCGACGGCGCCAAGCGGCAGTCCAAGGGCGCGGTCAAGGAGATCTTCGACGTCGCCGAACGCGTCGCCGCCCTGAGCGATCTCGACGTCGTCTGGATGATCGATCGCGACCGCTTCGGCCGCGAGCTCCGGATCGCCCCGCTGACCGTGGCCGGCCTGCTCCGCGAGCTGGTGCTGCGCGATCGGACCGCCATCCTGACGTCCGCGACCCTGACGCTCGGCGGTGACTTCGACGCGATCGCCCGCCAGGTTGGCCTGCGTCCTGCGGACAAGCTCGCTGACGACGAGGAGATGCCGGAGCTGGAGGACTCTCAGACGGCTCCGCTGCCGTGGCGCGGTCTCGACGTCGGCTCCCCGTTCGAGTACGAGAAGCAGGCGATTCTGTACGTCGCGAAGCATCTGCCGCCGCCGCACCGCGACGGCCTGGGCAAGAAGCAGTTCGAGGAGATCATCGACCTGATCACCGCGGCCGGCGGCCGGACGCTCGGGCTCTTCTCGTCCCGTCGGGCCGCGGAGGCAGCGACCGCCGCAGTACGCGAGGCCACCGACCTGAAGGTGCTCTGTCAGGGCGACGCACAGCTCGGCGAGCTGGCCCGCGAGTTCGTCGACGACCCAGAGACCTCACTGTTCGGGACGCTGTCGCTGTGGCAGGGGATCGACGTGCCGGGCTCAACCTGCAACCTGGTGATCATCGACCGCGTCCCGTTCCCGCGCCCCGACGAGCCGCTGATGGCAGCCCGCCAGCGAGCGGTCGACGAAGCGGGCGGCAACGGGTTCATGGCCGTCGCCGCGACGCACGCCGGCCTGCTGCTCGCACAGGGCACCGGCCGGTTGATCCGCCGCAGCACCGACCGCGGCGTCGTCGCGATCCTCGACCCCCGCATCGTCACCCAGCGGTACGGCGGGTTCCTACGCGCCTCTTTGCCCCCGATGTGGCCGACCGCCGATCGTGAGAAGGTGCTCGGCGCCTTGAAACGACTGCAGTCCTCATGAGTCCTGCCGGTCCGCCCGTGCTGCCGATGATGGCGTCGCTGGGGAAGATACCATCGGGTCCGGGCTGGTCGTACGAACTGAAATGGGACGGCATCCGCGTCATCGCCGAGGTCGACGACGGGGTGTGCCGGCTGTGGTCGCGCAACAGCCACGATGTCTCGGGCGGGTACCCGGAGCTCATCGGCCTCGCCGAAGCGCCGGGGCTGCGGCTGCCCGCCGTACTCGATGGTGAGATCGTCACGCTGGACGACCAGGGCGCGCCGTCGTTCGGTCTGCTGCAACGGCGGATGCACGTGCGCGATCCACGCCAGCTCAGGCATTTGATCACCGAGGTCCCGGTCTCGGTCCGGCTCTTCGACGTACTCCGCTTCGACGGCAAGTGGTTGCTAGAGGCAACGTACGACGACCGCCGTGGACTGCTCGACTCGCTGGACATCGGCGATCCGTTCTGGGAGATCCCGCCCGCATTGCAGGACGGTTCGGAAGCGCTGGACCAGTCCGCCGCCCAAGGGCTCGAAGGTGTCGTGGCCAAGCGGCGAAAGTCGCGGTACCTCCCGGGACGTCGGAGCTCCGACTGGATCAAGATCAAGCCGGTGCAGACCAGGGACGTCGTGCTGTGCGGATGGCATCCGGGGGAGGGCAACCGGGAGGGGATGATCGGTTCCTTCTACTGCGGCGCGTACGCCGAACCGGGTGGCGAGCTCGTGCTGATCGGCAAGGTCGGATCCGGCCTGGACTTCGCGACCCTCGACATGCTCAGCGCCGAGCTGTCCGGGCTCGAGGTCGACCGCCCGGCGTTCGACCCGTCGAGCATCCCGATGACCGACCGGCGGCGTGCGCACTGGCTCGATCCCGTCCTGGTCGCCGAGGTCACGTTCTCCGGCTGGGGCGGCGACGGCCGGCTCCGGCATCCGGTCTGGCGTGGACTGCGCCTCGACATCAACCCGGAAACGGTTCTGGTCGACGCCGGCTGAGCGACATGCAGGCAGGCAAGGTAATTGTTCGGAATGCGGTGCGAAATTCTGTGGCACTGAGACGATCAGTGTTCAGCTGTCGCAGAAAACAAGGCCTTTTCGCCAACACCGGTAGCGAACCTTGGTGCTCTTCACGCTGAACGACTTGTTGCGTACGGCCCCGAACCTGATGGGTCAGTCGTTCGTTTCCCTCGACGGCGCCGGCACTGCCAGCGCAGCCTCGATCTTGTCGGCCAGCTTCTCCGGCGAGTGGGTGGGCGCGTAGCGCGCGATCACCCCACCGTCACGGCCGATCAGGAACTTGGTGAAGTTCCACTTGATCCGACCGCCGAGCAGGCCGCCCTGCTCGCGTTTCAGCCAGTTGTACAACGGGATCGTCCGCGATCCGTTGACATCGATCTTGGCGAACATCGGGAACGTGACGTGGTAGATCGTCGAGCAGAAGTTCGCGATCTCGTTCTCGTCACCGGGCTCCTGGTGGCCGAACTGGTCGCAGGGGAAACCGAGCACAGCGAAGCCCTGCCGGCGGTACGTCCGGTAGAGCTTCTGAAGACCTGTGTACTGCGGAGTCTGGGCACACTGCGACGCCGTGTTCACCACCAGGAGGACCTGGTCGCGGAAATCGGCAAGAGACTGTTCACTGCCTTCGATCCGCGTGGCGCTGAAGTCATAGACAGTCGTCATAGCTCAATGCTGACACGACACGCCGGACTTCGCTCGCCGTCTGACATGTCAGACTCGGCGCAGAACTGTTACGACCTTTCCGAGAATGACGGCGTCCTTACCGTCGATCGGCTCGAAGGCCGGGTTGTGCGGTAGCAGCAGGATCTCGGTCTTGGTCTTCTTGAACGTCTTCACGGTCGCCTCGCCGTCGATCATCGCGGCCACGATGTCGCCGTTCTCCGCGGTCTGCTCCTGCCGGACGACGACCCAGTCGCCGTCGCAGATCGCCGCGTCGATCATCGACTCGCCCTTGACCTTGAGCATGAACAGCGTGCCCTCGCCGACCATTGCCTTAGGCAACGGGAAGACCTCTTCGATCTCCTGCTCGGCCAGGATCGGGTTACCGGCGGCGATCTGGCCGACCACCGGAACGTAGACCGCGTCCGGATGCGCGTCGCCCGCACCGGTCTCGTCGTACGACGTCTGCCGCACCGAGCCGAGCGCCGAACGGCGGGCGGCCGCGTCGACCTCGCCGGGGTAGCGGACCTCGATCGCCCTTGGCCGGTTGGGATCGCGGCGCAGCAGACCCTTCTGCTCGAGCACGCGGAGCTGGTGCGACACCGAGGAGGAGCTGGTCAGCCCGACCCGCTCGCCGATCTCGCGCATCGAGGGCGGGTAGCCGCGGCTGTCCACCGAATCGCGGATCACGTCCAGCACGCGGCGCTGGCGCGGGGTCAGCCCGGTCGCGTCGGCCGGACCGTCGGGCAGCTCGGTCACGGTCCGGTCATCCTTGCTGGAACCGCTCGGCGTCCTGGCCATCGGTGATTGCTCCTCGGGTCGGGCCGGCGATCACACCACCGGCCGAAGCTTGCTCGACAGTGATGACCGTAGACCGAATCCTGAGATTCTTCAAACATCTGTTCGAAGGCGTGTCGGTTCGCACATCTGTTCGTGTGTCAGGTTATAAGCCGCACGCGGGCAACTTCGGCGTCAGGGAATTTCATGGGCGTGTCCTGGTTGGAAGTGGTTGCGCGACGGGCACCTGTCGGTTAATCATTCGCACAGACGTTCGATCGAACAGGTGTTCGGTCAGGTCGGATCGGCCGCTCTTCAGAAACTGTCGGAGGCGGCCGGTAGACAGGACCTAACACCGCAGGACGCGCACTGACCGAGGTCTGGAGGATCCGATGAGCACAGCAGCTCTCGCGGCAAACGCACTGGCACCGCGACGCTCGCCCGAGCCCGCGCACCGCTCACCCGAGCCGATGCAGCGCTCGGTCCCGCCGGCGACGACGGCTCCGTCACCGGAGACCACGCCGCGCCGTCGGCCCCGGATCCAGGGTGCGACCACCGACTCGCTTCCGGTTCGTGCCTGCTCCGGCGAGGCGCTCGGCCGGCACGCCACGCCGACCCGTCAGCGCCCGGAGATCGAGCCGTCCACGCTTCGCCTGACCCGCCGCGGCCGGATGCTGCTGACCGCGCTGTCGGTGCTGATCTTCGGCTCGGCGATCGTCGTCCTGGGTCTCCGCGTGACCGGCGTTCTCCAGCCCGGCCCGCACTTCACCCACACCGTCCCGGTGCAGGTGGCGCCTGGTCAGACCCTCTGGTCGATCGCGCAGAACACCAATCCCACCGAGGATCCCGCCACGATCGTCGAGAAGATCGCCGACCTCAACAAACTCTCCAGCCCGGCCGACATCACGCCTGGCGAGACGCTCCAGATCCCGATCGCCGGCTGATCTTGGTGGCATACCCGAGGTAGGACAGGTCGACCCGCTGCACCCGGCCGATGTCCATCAGCCGACTCGCCTCGCCGAATGACAGTCGACCGAGTCGCATCCGCAGGAAGTTCCATCCCAACGAAGCCACGCCAGCCCTCGGCCCGAGCCCGACGATCTCGCCCAAGCGCAGCCCATGCCGGCGCAGAATCTCCTCGAGCTCGATCGGCTTGATGAACATCGCCCAGGAGTGCACGCCGGTGTCGACGACCCGCGTCAGTCGCCACTCCTGCAGCAGCTTGATGAAGAACAACTTCGACGCCAAGGTCCGGTTGATCGTGTCGAACAGATAGACCCCGCCAGGCTTCAACACCCGGGCCGTCTCCGCGACAACCTGATCCAGCTCCGCGACATGCTCGAGCACGTCACAGCAGTACGCGATATCGACGCTCTCGTCCTTGAGCGCCAGCCGTTCGCCCACGCTCACGGCGTACCCGATCTTCAATCCGTACGCCGATGCGTGCTGCCGCGCCGTCCTGATCGACACCTCTGACGGATCGACGCCGACCACCCGGCAGCCGATCTGTGCGAACTCCTCGGCCAGAAAGCCACCACCACAGCCGACATCGACGGCCCACAAGCCGGCCGGATCGCGACCGAGTCGATTGAGGACGTCGCGGAAATAGGCGAACCGCGCAGGCGTGAAGCTGCCGTTCAGCGCATTGAGTGGATTCGACTCGTCCCACCAACCGCCGCCCAGCCGGTCGTAGATCGCGTTGTCAATTGGCATCGCGCCAATCGTCCTCCAGCAATGCGTACACGTACTCGTTCGCCCATTCGCCCTTGAACTGCAGCGCGTCGATGAAATGCGCCTCCCGACGCATCCCCAACCGCTCGAGCAACCGAGCCGACGCGTCATTCCGATCGTCCAGCACCGCAACGATCCGATGCAGCCCGAGCTCCTCGAACCCGACGCGCAACATCTCCCGCGCCGCCTCCGCCGCCAGCCCTTTCCCTTGGTACGACGTGTGCAGCGCGAACCCGATCTCGCCCTGACGATCGGTCTCGCTCGCCCACTTCAAGAGGACCTCGCCGATCACGGTCCCGGTCTCGCGCAGTTCGATCGCGAGCACCAGCCACTGACCCGGCTCCGTCAACTCGCCCTGCGGAAGCTTCTTCTCCAGCGCGGCCCGCGTCTCCTCGCGATCGCGCACCGGCCATGGCGTGTACCTCACCACCTCCGGCCGCGAGTGGAACGCGTACAGGTCGTCCAGGTCGTCCATCCGATGCGGCCGCAGCTCCAGCCGCTCGGTCCGCAGTGGGTACGCGGGTCGGAATCCAGTCACGGCACCATCCTCGGCTACGCTGTCTAATGACGTTAGACAGTACCCGCGCCCGATCACCCCGACAACGAGATTTCATGACCAAACGCGACCCGTCGTCTCACGCGGCTGCCGGTATCACCGTGGCCGCGATCGCCGACGCTGCCCTCGCGGTCATCCGCATTAGCGGCGTGGACGGCCTCACGATGCGCGCGGTTGCCGAGCGCCTCGACGTCCGCGCGCCGACTCTCTACCACCACGTCCGCAACAAGTCCGACCTCCTCGACCTGGTCGCCCGCAACGCCTTCGACCAGTTCACGGCAGACAACGCGGCGTACGAGAAACTCCGGACCATCGACGAGTGGATCGCCCTGACGAGATCCGGCTCCCTCGAACTGCGCGCCTTCTACGCAGATCACCCGGGTCTGGCCGGACTGATCCAGTCGAAGGCCACGCCGGATCGCGATCAAGGCGACGGATCTCGCGCGGAACTCATCCGCGTCCAGATCGACGCCCTCGTCCGCCTCGGTGTACCGGAGCCCGAGGCGCGTCACCTGTTCGAAGTCACCGCCCGCTGGAGCCTGGCTGCGGTCGTTGCGGAATCAGCCGAAGTCTTCACCGAAGGCTTGGACCTGTTCCTGTACGGCGTCCGCGCCCGCCTGGTCGATCTGGTCAGCTGACGGTCGCGAGCCACATCTCGGCGTACCGCTTGCCGTCCACCGCCGTTGCGACCTGAACCGTCGTCGGCGAGAGCCCGTGCGGATCGCTGGTCAGATCGGCCGACCAGTCCCGCGTGTCGACGATCGTGCGCCCGCGCGACCAACTTCCCGACAATTCGATGCGCACCGGGAACGGCTGGGTCGTCAGCCCGGACGGATCAATCACCGCGCACACCGCGCCGCCGTCGCCGATGCTCGCGCCATCGGCCTGATACAGCTCGCTCCGCTTCTCGATCAGCTTCCGCGCGAGCTCGGCCGACTGCGATCCGCTCAACCCGCGTGCCTGGTCCAACGTGACCACCACGTCGTAGAAGACATCGAGCCCGTACATCGTCGTCGGTACGCCGAGTTCCCCCGCCGCGGTCAGCACGATCGCGGCCGCCTCCGGATCGGTCCAGACGTTGAACTCCGCCGACGCCGTCGCGTTCCCGATCCCCGCCGCGCCACCCATGAACACGATCTCGCGCAGCCCGGCCGCCGCGTCCGGATACGTCCGCAGCAGCAACGCGATGTTCGTCAGCGGCGCCAACGGGATCAGCGTGATCAGATCACCGGTCGCCGCGGCCTCCCGCAGTACGTCGCGCAGCAGCTCGACCGCATGCCGCGGATCCGTCGTCCGCGTCGACCGCGCCCAATCGATGTCACCCAGCCCGTCCTCCCCGTGGACGTGCCGCGCCATCCGCACCGGCTGGAGCAGCGGCACGGCGGCGCCGCGCGCGACCGGCACATCCGGCCGGCCTGCGGCGTCCAGCACCGTCAGCGTGTTCCGCACGACGTCATCAAGTCCGACGTTGCCACCGGCGCACGTCACGGCCTTGAGGTCGAGCTCGGGGTGCCGAGCGGCGAGCAGCAGTGCACAGGCGTCGTCCAGGCCCGTGTCGACATCGAGAATCACCGGCTTCATGCCGACATCCTCACATCCGGCGTTGGCCGTCGCTTCATCATCGGCTCGGGCGCCGTTCGTCTCGGCCCGCTTATCTGCGTGGTGATGTCTCGGACCGAGTCGTTCCTCCGGGCGCCCGGCGCACAGTTGCGGATCTGGGCGCATCGCGGCAATTCCTCCGCGGCCCCCGAGAACACCGCCGCCTCCGACGAGGCCGCCCGTCGTGCCGGTGCCGAGTGGATCGAGAACGACGTACGGACGACGAAGGACGGCGTACCGGTCGTGCTGCACGACGAGACTGTCGACCGCACCACTGATGGGACCGGTCCGATCCAGTCACTTACGGCAGCTCAGGTCGCGAAGCTGGATGCGGGCTCGTGGTTCGCGCCTGCGTTCGCCGGGCAACGGGTGCGCACGCTCGCGGCGCAGCTCGACGGTTTGAAGACCCGCGGCGGCAATCTGCTGCTGGAGATCAAGGGCGAGCACGCGCGGGCCTCCGTCGTACGGATCGTGCAGGAGATCCAGGTGCATCGGATGAACGGCCGCGTGTTCGTGCAGAGCTTCGAACCGCAGCACCTGCGCTGGGTCCACGAACTCGCGCCAGAACTCCCGCTCGGCCTGCTCCGCTTCACGCTCGATCCGGATCCGGTGGCGATCGCGAAGGACCTCGAACTGACGTCGTACAACCCGTCCGACGCGGCCTTGCAGACTCGACCGGCGATTGTCCGCGAGCTGCATTCGGCCGGCGTAGCGGTCAACGTGTGGACGGTCGACGACCCGAGCCGCTGGGACGCGCTCGACCGGGCCGGGGTAGACGGCATCATCACGAACTGCCCGGCGGAACTCGCGGGCTGGAACGCGGGACGGTTCGCGCTTGTAGGCTGAGCGGTGGCTGTTTATCGATACAACGATCGAGAGGGCCGCCCGGATGACTCAGACAGCGCGCGTGACCGTCAATGCCGCCGCCGACCTCGGGCCGCTGGACCGGATCTGGGCCAGCCTCGGGTACGACGAGATCAACTGGACCTACACACCACAGGGCAGTCGCACGCTCCGGACCATCGGCGCGTTCGCGGAGACGCCGTACCACGTCCGGCCGCACAACATCTTCACCAGCGGCACGGGCCTCGGTCTGCCGCACTGGGGGAGCGGCAACGTCTACCACGAGGACGCGGACGGTACGCCGTACTACGACTTCACCATCGCGGACCTGACGTACGACGCGATCGTGAATGCCGGCCACCACCCTCTCGTCGAGCTCGGGTTCACCCCGCTGGCGCTCGTCCCGGAATACGCCAAGACCGAGTTCGCCTACGAAGGCAGTCCGAGCCTCTATAGCGAGTACGAAGCCGGCTGGTGGTCCTATCCACCCAAGGACTTCGGCAAATTCGCCGGACTGGTTGCCGCGCTCGTCGAACACGTGCTGGATCGCTATGGCTCCGACGAGGTCCAGCACTGGCTCTGGGAGCTGTGGAACGAGCCGGACATCACCTACTGGCGCGGTACGCCGGAGCAGTACCACGACCTGTACGAGCAGACGGCCAAGGCGATCCGCGCGGTCTACCCGGCGGCCAAGGTGGGTGGCCCAGCGGTCACAGGTGGTGGTGACGCGTTCTTGCGTGACTTCCTGGAGGCATGCGCCGACCGCGACCTGCCGGTGGACTTCGTTTCCTTCCACACCAAGGGCGCGCACTTCACCCCTTGGCGCATGTACGGCCCGATCGGTGCGCCGGCGCCCGTCCAGCAATCACCGTCGACCGCCAAGATGCTCCGCGAGATCGACACAGCGCTCACGGTCATCGACGAGTTCCCGCAGTACGCCGGGAAGCCTGTCATCGTCGACGAGTGCGACGCCTCGGTGCCGGCGCACTGGGGGATCTACGACAACGCCAACTTCGCGTACCGCAACACTGAGTACTACCCGGTCTTCCAGGCGCAGCTGATGAAGCAGATCCTCGAACTCAACGAGCGGCACACTGCGAAGGTGCACGAGGCAACGACGTGGAGCTTCTCGATGGAGGGGGAACGGTACTTCGAGGGCACGCGCAGCTTCGTCACCGCGTCCGGCATCGAGAAGCCGCTGATGAACGCGTACCGCGCCTTCGCCCGCCTCGGCGACCGCCGCCTCAGTGCTGTCGGGACCGACCTGCCGGACGAAATCGACGCGATCGCCAGTCGCGAGGGGTCGAGCATCTCGGTCCTGGTCTGGCGCCACACCGACGACCAGTACGCCGCCGACGCCGCGACGATCCCGGTCGAACTCGAGCTCGAGGGCCTCGAACCCGGCCGCTGGACCGTCGAGCACTTCCGGATCGACCGCGACCACAGCAACAGCCACACCATCTGGCAGGGCCTCGGCTCGCCGCAGGACCCGACACCCGAGCAGCTCGCCGTGATCACCGCGCGTCAGGGACTGGAACGACTCTGCGACGACACGCCGATCGATGTCGATTCGGGCTGTTCGCTGGCCCTCGAACTGCCGCTCCCGTCGCTGAGTCTGGTCGTGCTCACGAAGGTCGGCTGACCCACCTGGGAGGCCGTAGTTTGCGCCTCGAAAGGGTCATTCGGACGGCGCCACGCGGGAGTACACGAGCCCGCGTGATTGTTGGAACTTGTGAGACCTGGGAGACACGCGCGGGCGATCGGGGCGTGCTTGCAAACTGTCGGAGCAGCGATCTAGGATCCCTAGATGTAGTGGTTACACGGGTGTAATTTTCCACAGGTAGTGGTTGGTTGCACACAGGTTCTACACAAGTTGTCCCCAGGCCGATCCGCAACCTGCCCCCTCCGGGGCAGTCACGGGAGGAGTGATTCGTCGTGCACTGTCCGTATTGCCGGCACGCCGACTCACGGGTGGTCGACAGCCGGGTGGCCGAGGACGGCGGAGCGATCCGCCGCCGGCGTCAGTGCCCGGTCTGCGAGAAGCGGTTCACCACTGTCGAGCAGATGCAGCTCACGGTCGTGAAGCGCTCCGGCGCGACCGAGCCGTTCAGCCGGGAGAAGGTCATCAACGGGGTCGGGAAGGCATGCAAGGGCCGGCCGGTGAACGCCGACCAGCTCGCCCGCCTGGGTCAGAAGGTCGAGGACGCGCTGAAGGGCAGCGGCTCGCCGGAGGTTCCCGCGCACGAGGTCGGACTCGCGATCCTCGGCCCGCTGCGGGAGCTCGACGAGGTCGCGTACCTGCGGTTCGCGAGCGTGTACCGGCAGTTCGAGTCCGCCGACGATTTCGAGACCGAGATCGCGCTGCTGCGGGCCGAGAAGGAGCCGCAGGGCACCGAGCCGGGCCAGCTCAAGCCGACCCAACAGACGTAAACCGGGGGAACGGCAGTTCCAAGTAGTTCCAAGCAGTTCCAGGAAGTACCGGCGGTATGTGGCGTTCACGCAGTACTCCAACGGGGCGGTCCCGACAGACCGCGGTAGTAGACACAGGGCGAGGAGCAACCATGACAGAGACGGTGACCGGCCACTCGGGGTCGACCAAGCGGTCGGCGGCCGGGTTCCGCGGGCGGAAGAACGCGCCCACGGGACTCACCATCGAGCGCGTCTTCAGCACCGAAGGCGTCCACCCGTACGACGAGGTGACGTGGGAGCGTCGCGACGTCGTACAGCAGAACTGGAAGACGGGTGAGACGGTCTTCGAGCAGCGCGGGGTCGAGTTCCCCGACTTCTGGAGCGTCAACGCCTCGACCATCGTCACCACGAAGTACTTCCGCGGCGCGGTCAGCCACGACAACCGGGAGTGGAGCCTCAAGCAGCTGCTCGACCGGGTCGTGAAGACCTACCGCAAGGCCGGTGAGGACCACGGCTACTTCACCTCGCCCGGCGACGCGGAGGTCTTCGAGCAGGAGCTCACCTGGCTGCTCCTGCACCAGTACTTCAGCTTCAACTCGCCGGTCTGGTTCAACGTCGGGACGTCCTCGCCGCAGCAGGTGTCGGCCTGCTTCATCCTCGCCGTGGACGACTCGATGGAGTCGATCCTGAACTGGTACAAGGAAGAGGGCCTGATCTTCAAGGGCGGCTCGGGCGCCGGTCTGAACCTGTCCCGGATCCGTTCCTCGAAGGAGCTGCTGCAGTCCAGCGGCGGCACCGCCTCCGGCCCGGTCTCGTTCATGCGCGGCGCGGACGCGTCGGCAGGCACGATCAAGTCCGGCGGCGCCACCCGGCGCGCGGCCAAGATGGTCGTGCTCGACGTGGACCACCCGGACATCGAGGAGTTCGTCGACACCAAGATGCGCGAGGAGGAGAAGATCCGCATCCTGCGTGACGCGGGCTTCGACATGGACCTCGGCGGTCGCGACATCACCTCGGTGCAGTACCAGAACGCGAACAACTCGGTCCGGGTCTCGGACGAGTTCATGCGCGCGGTCGAGGAGAAGGGCGACTTCGGGCTGCGGGCGCGGCTCGACAACTCGGTGATCGAGACCGTCGACGCGCGGAACCTGTTCGACAAGATCGCCCAGGCCGCGTGGGCCTGCGCCGACCCGGGGCTGCAGTACGACGACACGATCAACGACTGGCACACCACGCCGGAGACGGGCCGGATCACCGCGTCCAACCCGTGCTCGGAGTACATGCACCTGGACAACTCGTCCTGCAACCTGGCCTCGCTGAACCTGATGAAGTTCCTCCGCGACGACGACCTCTTCGACTCGGAGAAGTTCGTCAAGGCGGTCGAGCTGATCATCACCGCGATGGACATCTCGATCTGCTTCGCGGACTTCCCGACCGAGGCGATCGGCGTCACCACCCGCGCCTACCGGCAGCTCGGTATCGGCTACGCCAACCTCGGTGCGTTGCTGATGGCAACCGGTCACGCGTACGACTCGGACGGTGGTCGCGCTCTGGCGGGCGCTATCACCTCGCTGATGACCGGTACGTCGTACAAGCGCTCCGCGGAGCTGGCCGGCATCGTCGGTGCGTACGAGGGCTTCGAGCGGAACAAGGACGCCCACACCCGGGTGATGCGCAAGCACGCGGCGGCCAACGACGCGATCCGGACGATCCACGAGATCGACAAGGACGTCCACAAGCACGCGGCGGAGGCGTGGGACGGCGTACTGAAGGTCGGCGCGAAGAACGGCTGGCGGAACGCGCAGGCCTCGGTGCTCGCACCGACCGGCACCATCGGCTTCATGATGGACTGCGACACGACCGGTATCGAGCCGGACTTCTCGCTGGTCAAGTTCAAGAAGCTGGTCGGCGGCGGCTCGATGCAGATCGTCAACCAGACGGTCCCGCGGGCGCTGCGGCAGTACGGCTACACCGAGGAGACGATCGAGGCGATCGTCGAGTACATCGCGGAGAACGGCCACGTCGTCGACGCCCCGGGCCTGAAGCCGGAGCACTACGAGATCTTCGACACCGCGATGGGTGAGCGGGCCATCAAGCCGATGGGCCACGTGCGGATGATGGCGGCGGCGCAGCCGTTCCTGTCCGGCGCGATCTCGAAGACGGTGAACCTGCCGGAGACCGCGACGGTCGAGGAGATCGCCGATGTGTACTTCCAGGGCTGGAAGCTCGGCCTGAAGGCGCTCGCGGTGTACCGCGACAACTGCAAGGTCGGTCAGCCGCTGGCGGACGCGAAGGCGAAGAAGGCCGTCGAGGCCGAGGCCGCCGTCGCGGAGAAGATCGTCGAGAAGGTCATCGAGTACCGGCCGACCCGCAAGCGTCTGCCGAAGTCGCGTCCGTCGCGCACCACGTCCTTCACGGTCGGCGGCGCCGAGGGCTACATGACCGCCGGCTCGTACCCGGACGACGGTCTCGGTGAGGTCTTCCTGAAGATGGGCAAGCAGGGTTCGACGCTTGCCGGTGTGATGGACGCCTTCTCGATCGCGATCTCGATCGCCCTGCAGCACGGCGTACCGCTGGAGACCTACGTCCAGAAGTTCACCAACCTGAAGTTCGAGCCGGCCGGTCTGACCGACGACCCGGACGTCCGGATGGCGCAGTCGATCATGGACTACATCTTCCGCCGCCTGGCCCTGGACTACCTGCCGTTCGACGAGCGGGCCGCCCTGGGCATCTACTCGGCGGACGAGCGGTCCCGGCAGCTCGACACCGGTTCCTACGAGCCGGCCCCGGTCGAGGTGTCCGAGGCCGAGTCCCTGAAGGCGGTCGAGCCGGTGGAGCCGTCCGCAGCTGACAAGCCGGTCGAGGCGGCCTCCGCCAAGCCGGTCAAGGGCGAGGCCCACACCACCGCCGAGATGCTCGAACTGATCACCGGCACCTCGGTCGACGCCCCGCTCTGCTTCACCTGCGGCACCAAGATGCGCCCCAGCGGCTCCTGCTACGTCTGCGAAGGCTGCGGCAGCACCTCCGGCTGCAGCTGATCCACCGGTCGGAAGCTGGCTGCCTGTGCAGAGCCACAGCAGCCAGCTACCTCCCGAACTGATAGCGCCACGGCCCCCGGGAACTTCCCACTTCCCCCGGGGGCCGAGGTGCGTGCCAGGGCTACTGCGCCACGGGATCAGTGGCCGGAGCGGTCCGAGTCGGCGGCGGCTTTCGCCGTACCGTCCAGGTTGGTCAGGGCCGTCAGCTCGTCGGCCGTCAGGTCGAAGTCGAAGACGGCCAGGTTGTCTGCGAGGCGGCCGCGGTCGGCTGACTTCGGGATGGGTACGACGTCCTGCTGGGTCTCCCACCGCAGTACGACCTGGCCCGGCGTCCGCTCGTACTTCTTGGCGAGCTCCTGCACCGCCGGGTTGCTGAGCAGGTCGGTGCCCTTGCCCAGCGGACTCCACGCCTCCGTCACGATCCCGTGCTTGGCATGGAACTCGCGCTCGGCGGCCTTCGCCCACACCGGGCTCAGCTGTACCTGGTTCACCTCCGGCGTCACACCGGTCTCGTCGATCAGCCGCTGCAGGTGCGCCGGCTTGAAGTTCGACGTACCGATAGCGCGAACCAGGCCGGCGTCCCGAAGCGCGATCAGCCCCTGCCACGCCTCGACGTACCGATCCTGGTCCGGGTTCGGCCAGTGGATGAGGAGCAGGTCCAGGTACTCGAGGCCGAGCTTCTCCGCGCTCGCCTCGAACGCCGTCCGCGCGCCCTCGACGCTGTGCCACCTCTTGTTGAACTTCGACGTCACGAACACCTCGTCGCGCGGCACACCCTTCAGCGCCCGCCCGACGCCGACCTCGTTGCGGTAGTTCTCCGCCGTGTCGATCAGCCGATACCCGAGCTCGAGCGCCGTACTCACGGCCCGCTCGGCATCCGCATCGTTCATCGGCGACGTCCCGAGCCCGATCCGCGGCATCGCAGATCCATGACTCAAAGTGACGGTTGGGGCCTGACTCATCCAACTCCTCCTTCGGCTGACGCTGCCCGGACACCGTACGCCGATCACAGTCCGCACCCTCTGTGCCGACCGTCCGGAACCGGCCGGATCCGCCGTACGCCGTACGGCCCGGGTGCCCTGTCTCAGGCCCGGGAAACCACCCTGCGAACTGTCGGATCCGTGGTTCATGATGGTCCCGTGGGGCCTCGAAACACGTTGGAGGGGTGGGCAAATGAAGAACCGTCTGATCACTCTGGTGGACCTCGGTCTGGACAGCTCGTTCGATGCGTCGATGACGTTCGTCCAGGGCATCACGGGGAACATCAACGCAGGCTGGAACCGGCCGGTGATCGACGTGAACTTCATCCGCAGCCGCGATCACGAGACCGCCTTCTCCGCCCTGACCACCCCGTCCTCGGTCCTGCACGTGATGGCACACGGTGACCACAGCGAGGAGCCGTCGTTTCTGTCCACGGACGGTCAGACCCAGGTTTCGCTCCGCTCGCTGGCCGATTGGTTCCTGGATCGCCAGTGGGGAATCGCCAGCGGCGTCGTCATCGCCGACGGCTGCAAGACCGGCATCGGCAAGTGGCAACGCGCGATCCGCGACTGCCTCCAGGACGACATCACCTACATCGGCACCAGCACCGTCATCGGCTGGTACGAAGCAACCGTCTTCTGCTCCGCATTTTACGGCGCCCTGGTCCGCAACCGAGGCCTCGGCCGCACCCCCGCCGAGCAAGGCTGGGACGCCGCCAACCGAGCCATCCGCGCCTACGAAACCCTCACCGACCAACGCTGCCCCTACAAACCGGTCCTCCTCACCCCCTCCCGCCAAGCCCTCCGCTCCCTGACCGGCTGACCTGTTCGTCCCCGGCAGGTGGTCAGGCGCCGGCGTGTCCAGGTCGTGGGCGGCGACACGCTTTTGGTGACTACTTTGGGTGAGGTATGTGAAACTTTTTGTGGACTCGTCGTGTGGCGCAGTCTGTGGTCTGGGTTGCCGGTGGCTCGGATGGTGTGAGGGCGGGGAAGCCGTCTGAAGTGCATTGGCCGACCTGCTGACCTCCGCCCGACGCGGTGAAGGAACGCGCCCATGAAGCTCCACCGGAACTCCCTCCTGACTGCTGCCGCGATTGTGCTGGTGCTGTACCTCGTGTCGCTGGTCGTCGGCCTGCCGGGCTGGTCGGCCGTGGTCCTCACCGTGGTGCTCCTGGTCCTGCTGGCCGTCGTCTGGAAACAGCCCGACGAACCCCGTCCAGTGGTGACCAAGCCGGCGCCGCCGTCCGTCGTCCTGCCGGATCCAGATCCCGTCTTCACCGGTCCACCGTCGCGGACGGTGAGCGACGTACGGCTGCCGTCCGCGTCGCCCGACTTCCAGTTCAGCTTCTCGGCTGTGGTCCAGTGGTCGACCGTTCTGTCGGGATCGCGCCATGCGGACCTCGGCGCAGTAGCAGTCGACGCCTTGCTGGAACGAGCGCGATCGCTGACCGCGAGGCAGCAGGTGACCGAGGAGTCGCTCAACCAGCACCGCCTTGCGGCGCTTCTCGGCGAACCTGCGCTCGACGAGAAAGGCCTGGTACGCAGCTGGGCCACCGAGGTGCGGCTGCGACTGCCGGATGCGGATCACAAGCACCTCCTGCATCTGGCCGCCCTGCATCGGCGGGAGCAGACCACTCTGCTCGAGCGCCGGATGGAGCAGGACAAACGCGCCTACTTGAAGGACGACGTCTTCGCCACGCCTGGCTCGGCCGCGGTCTGGTGGCTGGTCAACCACCCTGGCGACGTGGAGACGGCACTTGGTCTCCTCGACACCCTCGCCGAACTGTCGGCCGCGGCGAACGATCTCCCCATCCGCCGTACCTCGGCAGAGGAGATCGAACGCCAACGACCGACCCGCGCCGAACTCACCTTCAGCGCGGCAGTCGACGATCTGAAGGACATCGACTCCGACGCTGCGGAGCCGCAACAGAACGGCGTGAAGAGCCCGACCGACGAGTCGAACCAGCGTCCGGTGCCACGGCACGCGCCGTACCGGGAGCAGTTCTACTCGGAGTAGGCCGGTGAGGCGGGCCGGCTGCAGGGTGGGTCCGCCCCACCGAGATCGGCCACGCATAGCTACTCGTCCAGCCAGCGGATCGTGCTCGATCCACTGTGACCGTGGATGGTCAGCAGTGCGTCGATGCCGTCCGGCCACACCGTGGTGGTCGCGAACCGGCCACCCCAGTGCAGCGCGACTGTCCCGTCGCTCCACTCGACACCTTCGGCGATCACGCCCGTACCGCTGACACCGGAGGGGTCGGCGTGACGGACCAGCTGGAAGCAGCGTGGCCCGGACGTGCTCGCGACTTTCAGATGGCGCCGCCGTGTGGTCCGCGGCAGCGTCGCGGTTCTTCCGGTGATCTCGTCCATGCGCCAAGTCAACGCGTGGCCGGCTGTCCTCACCAGGAACTCAACCGGTATCCACAGCGCACAAATTCTGCCCACCGGCGGTCACCTGATCGCCATATTCTGATAGCAGGGAGTAACCGACAGGCAAGGGAGCGACAAGGATGACAGTCATCGACGAGTGGACCGGTCGGCACGCGCACGCCTTGCGTACGGCGCTGCGCCTGACCAACGAAGCCTTCGCCGAGCACCTCGGCATCTCGCCGCGCACACTGACGAAATGGCGGGAGAGACCGGAGCTCGTGCCCAGTCCCTTCCTCCAGGAGGCGCTCGACACTTACCTCAAGCAGGCGCCACCCGACGCCCACCTCCGTTTCGCCGCCAACCTGGGCCTCGACCAGCGGCGGGTGCCGATCGACGACACCGTGTTGGTCCAGCTCAACACGGCCCTCGGCGACCTGGCCCGCGCCTTGGCACGACTGCAGACCGACGATCCGGAGCGATCTCGCACGGCTTGACCGCGAGCGGCAGACTGGGCGCCGCAACGCGAGGTGCGGAAGGAGCCACAGATGAGGCGACGCCCGGTGAATTCGTCGAGTGTGCGGTCGGTCGGATGGTCCGACGGCACGCTGGAGCTGGAGTACGTGAACGGCTACGTCTACCAGTACTTCGACGTCCCACAGCCGACGTACGCCGCGCTCCTGGCCGCGCCCAGCATCGGCGCGTACATCAACAAGCACATCAAGCCGTACTACGAGTTCCGCGAGATCTGAGTTTCTGTCAGGTTCGCGGCGGGCACCGGAGGAGCGCAGCACGGGGGCACGTCGAACAGGAGATGGACATGGCTACCCGAAGAGCTTCTGCGACCCGTTCCCGCGCGATCTCGATCATTCTCGTCATCTGGCTGCTGATCGGCCTGGCCGCCGCGGTGCAACGAAACTACTTCGAGAGTTCGCGCACGTCGTGCGCCAAGGTCGGGACGGTGGTCGTCACGATCATCGCCGGCCCGCTGAACTACGTCGGCGCCAACCCGAAGATCGACTGCAACGCGCCTCAGCCGTCGCGGTAATCCGGGTCCGGCGAACCGTGTCCGCCGTACCGTTCCAGCACAGAACTGGATCGGGAGGGGACACGGACATGCTGGAAGAGGAGATCAAGGCCGAGCTCGAGAGATTCAACGTGCCCGGCGCGAGCTGGGTGGTGATCGAGGACGGTGCCGTCCACGAGACCGGTACGGCCGGTCTGGTGGCGGCAGACGGATCTCAGGCCGTCGCGCCGGACACGTTGTTCCAGGCCGCATCGATCAGCAAGCCGATCGCGGTACTGGCGATGCTGAGGCTGGTCGATCGCGGCCTGCTCGATCTCGACGAGGACGTCAACCACAAGCTCACGTCGTGGCAGGTTCCGCCGACCGGGGCGTGGCAACCTGTCGTGACGCTGCGGCAGTTGGCCAGTCACAGCGGCGGCCTGACTGTGCACGGCTTCCCTGGGTACGTGGCGGGAGCTCCACTGCCCACGACACTGCAGATCCTCGAAGGTGTTAGACCGACCAACACTTTCGGCGTACGCGTCGACCTCGTGCCGGGCACACAGTTCCGGTACGCCGGCGGCGGCACGATCGTCATGCAGCAACTCCTGGAAGACGTCACAGGTACGCCGTTCCGCGAACTCGCTCGTGAGCTCGTCCTCGAGCCCCTCGGCATGTCCGACAGCGATTACGCCCATCCGCTCCCACCAGAACTCCATGACAGGGCCGCCGTCGCACATGACGAACGGGGACGCCCACTCGAAGGCCGATGGCACGCGTACCCCGAGCTGGCCGCTGCCGGTCTGTGGACGACGCCAACAGACCTCGCCAAGGCAGCCATCGGCGTTCAGAAGATGTACGCCGGAGCCGACGGCGCACTGTTGCCGCCCGAGCTCGCCCGGGAGATGTTGACTCACCAGCTCGCCGCAGGACAGCGGATCGGGGGGCTCGGGCATCTGGGACTCGGGTTCTTCCTCAACGACTCCGGTCAGCGGTTCGGGCACAGCGGGGGCAATGCGGGGTTCCGCTGTCACCTGCTGGCGGACAGGGACACGGGACAGGGCGCCGTTGTGATGACGAACGGCGACAACGGCGGCTGGGTCGTACAGAGAGCGTTCGCCGCGGTGGCCTCGGCGTACGGCTGGGAGGAGTACCCGGCCGAGGTGGAGGCGCCGGATCTGCCGAGGGACGAGGTCCTGACAGAACTCGTCGGCACTTACCGGCTGGACGGCAGGATGCGGTTCACGGTGGAGCGCTGGGGGAGTGGCCTGGAGGTGACGTTCGACCGTCAGCCTCCGCAGCTGTTCATGGCGAGGTCGGCGACAACCTTCAGCGCGATGGAAACCGAGTCAGGGTTCGAGGTGCGCGACGGCGGACTGGCCTTCGAGCAGGAGGGAGTCGTGCTCGACTGCGTCCGGGAATAGGTGCTCGGGCTGTCCGGTTACACCTGATGCCGTCCGGTTCGTGACCCCGGGCCTCAACCTAAGCCGCTACGAGCGGCCACTCGCCGAGAGGCGTCTGCTGGACGGTGCGGTACTTGACGAGGTGGGAGCCGGCTGACCGGCTCCCACCTCGTTGTCACCCTCACGAAAACGACTTGTGTGGGTGCGGCATGATGGAGATGTCGCTCGCGGAGACGTGAGTGAGTGATGTGACCAGAGGGACCAGCACTGCTTCCCTCGACGCCGGCTGACCGGTGGCGAGGACGGGTGCCGAGGCGCTCGGACGAAGGTCCGGGACCCCGATTTGCATCCGCACCATGAATGTCAGTAATGTTCTTCTTGTTGGAGCGAGGCGCAGGACGCGAAAGCGGCCGGCCCTTCAACAAACTCCCTGAAGGTCTCGGAAGCCGAAACACGCCTCGGCGGGTTTCGGACACTGAGTCGCGCAGGGAGACTGGATCGAAAAAGGCCGATTTGACCGGCCGGAAGCGAAACAGTAAAGTTGGGCGAGTTGCCCCGGAGCTTCAAACGAAAGTCTGAAGCACGGTGTGCGTCCGATTCTTGAGAACTCAACAGCGTGCCGAAAGTCAATGCCGAAATTTAGCATTATCCCCGTTCATGGGCTTCGGATGATTTCTG
>NZ_JBHXSQ010000004.1:1497491-1623722 GCF_042715335.1 Kribbella sp. NPDC058693 | reverse complement strand
GCTTCTGCTCGGTGGTCGCCGCCGAGGAGAACGTCCAGCGCAGATCCATCCTGGTGCTGAACGCGCTGAACGACTGTCGCGTCTGCGTCGATTCCAGCGTGTACGTCGACTTCTCCGCGGGCAGCCCGGTCGCCTCGACGTACCCGAAGTACGGCGACTCGGCGACGACCTGCCCGTCCCTGATCAGCTTGCTGGACTCCGCATCCGTGGCGCTGTAACCGTTGTTCCCGTCCGCATCGGCGAGACCGAAGGCGGACACGATCAGGTCGTTCTCGGCCCGGGCCGCGAGATCCGGCGCCGTCGTGAAGGCGGCGGCGTTGAACCGCTCCCGGTACGACTGGCCGGCCCGGTACGACTTGACCGGCGACATCAGCCGGCTGATCGTCTGCGGGAACGGATCGTTCGGGTCCGTGCTCGGGACGATCTCGTCCGTCTCGAGCTGCCAGGTGGCCGGCTTGGCATCGGCGTACAGCGTCGTGGTCAGCGGGGCCTTGCCGTAGTCGAGGACCGGCGACCAGCTGCCGTTCATCCCCGGCCCGTTGCCGATCAGGATCCGCTCGATGGCCCGGTCACTCGTGGCGTTGGTGGTCTGCTTGACGACGGCCTGGTCCTTCGCCTTGACCGCCCGCACGAACCCGGTCGGGAAGCGTCCGGGGAACGTGTTCAGCTGACCGACGACGTACGGCGAGTTGTTGGACGAACCGTTCGCGTCCGGCTTCGCCCACTGCGACGCGACATGGCCGGTGAGCTGCTCCGGCGGCAGCGCGGGACCGAGCTGTGCGCTGTAGACGGCGTCGAAGTCGGACACGAGACCCGCGTAGCCGAATCCGATGTTGCCGTCGGCCGACGTACGGTCGAACCCGACGTCGCCGAGCGCGACCTTCGCGTCCGCCTGTGGCACCGTCACCTTGACCTGCTTGGCGGTCCGCGCGTCGAACACCACCGTGGTGTCGTTGGTCAGCTGGACGGACGGCTGGACCAGGCTGTAGCTGACGAAGCTGCCGTCCGGCTGCTCGATGAACTGGCTGGCCTGCGCCAGGTACTCGCCCTTCAGCAGCCGCATCGCGATCGTGTCACTGCCGTCGCCGAGGAACTGGAAGAAGTTCCGGTCCATCGCGGTCAGCACACCGTCGACCGGAGCGGGCTTGCCGTCCGGACCGATCGCCTTCAGCGTCAGGGTGTAGCTCTCCTGCTCCTTCTCCACGCCGATCGCGCTGGTGACTGTGGTGTCGCCACTGGTCCCGGTGATGCGGCCGGAGTACAGGCCGTCGGGGCCGTTGTGCTTGGTGTCCGAGGTCGCCTGCACGGACGCCGTACCGCCTGCGGGGACGGTGACGGAGGTCGCGCTCAGCTTCAGCGCGTCGGCGGGTGCCGGGTTCCCGTCCGGGCCGTTCAGCGACGCGGCCAGGTTCAGCGTGACGGGCTGGTCGCCGAGGTTGCGGTAGGTCAGCGTCTTGGTGACCGGGGTGTCGTCGTCGTGCGGCCAGACCGCCGTACCGAACGAGACGTTGCCGGGCTCGGCGATCACGGTCTGCTTGATGCCCTTGGCAACATCTACCCGGCCGGCGCCCTGCTCGAACGCGGTCTGGTCGTCGGCCGGCTTGGCCGAACCCATCAGCGCGCCCTTGAGCTCGGCGGCCTTCCAGTCCGGGTGTTCCTGGGCCAGGATCGCGGCCGATCCGGCCACGTGCGGCGTCGCCATCGACGTACCGTCGAGGCGCAGGTAGTCGTCGCCGACCGGCTCGCCGATGATCGAGTCCTTCGCCTTGGCGGCGACGATCGACACACCGGGTGCGCTGATGTCCGGCTTCACGGCGCCGTCACCAACACGCGGGCCGCGGCTGGAGAAGTCGGCCAGCCCGTTCTGCTTGTCGACGGCGCCGACCGTGAGCGCGGCGTCCGCGCTGCCCGGCGAACCGATGGTGCGCTCGGTCGGTCCGTCGTTGCCGGCGGCGATCACGAACAGCGTGCCGGTCTCGGCGGTCAGCCGGTTCACGGCCTCCTCGAGCGGGTCGATGGCCGGGGTGTCGGTGCCGCCGAGGCTCAGGTTGACGACCTTGGCCTTGATCTCGGTCGCGGCCCACTCCATGCCGGCCAGGATCGCGGAGTCCGGGCAGCTGCCGAAGTCGTCGCAGACCTTGCCGTCGTACAGCCTCGCGTCAGGCGCCACGCCCTTGTACTTGCCGTTCGACGCGGCCGCCGTACCGGCGATCGTGGAGGCGACGTGGGTGCCGTGGCCGAAGTGGTCGCCGTCGGGTGCGTCGGTGAAGTTCTTCTCGCCGACCACCTGGGTCGCCAGGTCCGGGTGGGACTTGTCGATGCCGGTGTCGAGGACGGCGACCGGGATGCCCTTGCCGGTGTAGCCGGCCTGCCAGGCGATCGGTGCGCCGATCTGCGGGACCGACTGGTCGAGCGCGACCTTGCGCTTGCCGTCGAGCCAGATCTTGTCGATCCCGGTCGCGCTCAGGACGCTTGCGGGCTTGGTGGCCGTCATCGCGGCACCGTTGATGACCGGCAGTTGGCGCGAGACCTTCGCGCCCGGGATCGCGGCCCGCTTCTGGGTCTTCCCGCTGTACGTGACGATCAGCGGCAGCTTGTCGTCGTACCCGTCCTTGATCAGGCCGGTCACGTCGAACAGCCGGCTGTCGAGCTTACCGGTGGACAGGCGCTCGCTGACGTCCGACGGTACGACGTACAGGTGGTCCTTCAGGCGGTACGAGCTGAACGCGACGTTGGTCCGGCCGGCGCCTGGTTGCACCGCGGGCTTGGCCGGATCGCCGCCCTTCAGCGTGATGCGGTCACCGGTGATCAGCGTGACGCTTTGATCCTTCGGCTTGGCCGTCTTTGCGGCCAGTGGATGAGGTTGCGGTACTGCGGATGCATGGCCCGGGGCGGAGAGCCCGAGGCTCAAGGCGGCGATCGAGGCGACGGCGGCTACGCCGAGGCGCCTCGATCGTGGTGTGGATACCACGATGAGTCCCTCCCGATCGTTGTCCTCACATCGGGCCGCCCGACGTCGCCTCACGGAGCGGAGCCGGACGACCACTCACCGGTAGATGTCCGGACTGGACCAAAAGGTTGCCTGCACCACCTGCCACGGCAGGTTCCTGCCTGACTACTGCCCGTAAGGGCAACGGGTTCAGGCAGGCGGAGCCACCATCGCGTCCGCCTGGCCCGAAGCGGCGAGGGAGGCGGCGATGAAGCCGGAGGACTTGAGGTCCTCGATCACGGCGTGGAGGTACGCGACGGTCTCGGGGTGCTTCGCCTTCGCGGTGCCGACGGCCTGCTGGATCTGCATGAACCGCTCGTCGATCACGCGGAGGTCGGGGTGCTCTGCGACGTACTGCGTGATCGGCTGGCGGATCCCGGCCGCCGCCTCGAGCCCCTCGGCCCGGAACACGTCGACGCCCTCGTCCCCGCGGACAACCGTTGCCTGCTGCAACGTTCTGGTCAGGTAGAGGTCGTACGCCGACCCCTGCTTCACCCCGATCCGCACGCCGTCGGTGTCGACGTCGGCGACCGTGGTCAGCTTCGAGTCCCGCGGTACGGCGTACACACCCTCGATCACCACGTACGGCGCGGTGAAGGCGACCTCTTCCGCGCGGGCCGGGTCGATCGCGAGGAAGCAGATGTCGGCCTGCCCGGAGGTCATCGCCTCGAACGACTTCCGCGCCGCGTCGAAACAGACCAGCTCGAGCGGCAGCTCCAGGCGTTCGGCCAGCTCGCGGGCGATGTCCACGGTGACCCCGCCGGGCGCGTCCGGCGTACCGTTCGCCAGCACCGGGTTGCCGAGGTTGATCGAGGCCCGCAGTACGCCGGTCGGCGCGAGATCCGCTGCAACAGTCATGTCCGCGACCCTATCCGTCGGCCCCGGCTGGGTCGGCGATCGATTGACGGATCTCGTCAGTCGTGGTCGCGGAGGTACGCCGCGGCGGCTCGGGCGGCCGTCGCCAGTTCGTCGTCCTTCGACGGCGCGAAGACGGCGGTCGTCGGCGTCGGGTTGGCGCGGAGCAGGCGCGTGCGTGAGGCGGTCGGCGGATGGTCCGCGTCGGTGCGGCCATTGCGGGCCTGGTCCAACCGCAGCAGTCGGACGAACTCGTGGTCGGGGATCTCGGCAGCGGTACGGCGGAGCACGTCGAGCGGATCGCTGCCCGGCTCGAACCGGACGGCGCGGGCGAGCGCGCGGTAGCAGGTACCGGCGAGGAGCACGCGCTCCAGCGATCGAGCAGTCGGCTCGGAGCCGGCCAGCTCGGAGACCTGCCGGTCGATCCGGTACTCGCGCCGTTGACTGCCGGTCAGGTCCAGCCTGCGCAGCAGCCGCCGGCACCCGCGAATCGGCGGCCCGAAGAGGACGCTGGGGAGCTCGTTCTCTGGTCACCGCCTGGGCTGCGGCGGGAAGCCGCTTGATGCGGGGGCGGAAGATCGCCGTGAAGACGAACGGGAGCGCCCGGCGGTAAGCGCGTCGGCCAACTTCTGATCAGCCATGGGCGGGGCCATGGACCAGTTTTTGCAGAGACATTGTGTAAGTCGTTGGTCGGTCCTACTGTGTGCGCACAGACCGTCCGATGGGGGTTGCAGATGAAACGTCGGAGTGTGGGGCTGCTGGTGGCGGCGGCGATGGTCGTTCCGGTGACCGTCGCGGTGCCTGCGCAAGCACACGACAGCGACAAACGAGTGGTGGGGTACTACACCAACTGGAGTGGGTACGACCGGAACTACCTGGTCAGCGATCTGGTGAAGAGCGGGGCCGCGGCACGGCTGACCCAGATCAACTACGCATTCGGCTTCGTCGACGCGTCGGGGAACTGCATCAGCAGCGACGCGTGGGCCGACTACCAGCGACCGTTCAGCGCCGAGCAGAGTGTGAACGGCAAGGCCGACGAGCCCGGACAGGTGCTCAACGGCAACCTCAACCAGTTCAAGGAGCTCAAGAAGCTGTATCCGAAGCTAAGGATCAGCATCTCGCTCGGCGGCTGGACCGGCTCGGCGCACTTCTCGGATGCGGCGCTCACGCCGGCCTCCCGGGCCGCACACGTGAAGTCGTGCCTGGACATGTGGCTCAAGGGCAACCTGCCCGGCCTCCCCGCCGGTGCCGCGAAGGGCATCTTCGACGGCGTCGACCTCGACTGGGAGTGGCCGGCCAGCGAAGGCAACCCGGGTAACGTGATCCGGCCCGAGGACAAGCAGAACTTCACCGCGCTGGTGCACGAGTACCGCAAGCAGCTGGACAAGCTGTCCGGGCACGCTGGTCGCTACAACCTGACCGCGTTCCTGCCGGCGAACCCGACGATGATCGACAAGGGGTTCGAGGTCCGCAAGCTGTTCAAGGACCTGACCTTCGGTACGACGCAGGGCTACGACTACCACGGCCCGTGGGAGACGCTCACCAACCAGCAGTCCGCGATCGACGGACCGAAGGGTGATCCGACCACGCCGGAGTTCAGTTCGCAGGTCACGATCGACGCGTACCTGTCCCGCGGCGCACCGCGCAGCAAACTGGTGATGGGTGTGCCGTTCTACTCACACGGCTGGACCGGCGTGACGAACGCGAACCACGGTCTGTTCCAGCCCTCGACCGGCCCGGCGCCGGCGACGTACGAAGCAGGCACCGAGGACTACCGCCTGCTCAAGGCCCATCTGTCCGACTACACCGTCTACCGGGACAAGAAGGCCGGATTCGCCTGGCTCTTCGACGGTACGACGTTCTGGACCTGGGACGACCCGGTCGAGATGGCCCGCAAGGCGCAGTACATCTCGCACCGCGACCTCGGCGGCGCGATGATCTGGTCCCTCGACGGCGATTCAAATGGGGAGCTGATCTCGGCGTTGCACCGTAACCTTCGCTGAGTGGATCTGAATACTCTCCAGGACCGGTTCGGCGCGGCAAATGCCGAACCGGTCCACGTCGGTTGCTCCGGAGCGACGGTCGTGCGACTCGATCGTGGGTCGGAACGCCTGTACTACAAGGCCGGCCCGGGCGTGTCCGACGAGGCTGATCGACTGGCCTGGCTCGGCACGGTCGGCTTCCCGTGTCCGCAGATCGTTGACCGCGGCAACAACTGGCTGCTGACCACGGAGCTGCCCGGCCGGGATGCGTCGCAGGACTGGCCGGCAGCCGACCGCCCCTCCGTACTGGCCGCGATCGCGGACGGGCTGCGCGCGTTGGATCAGCTGTCGGGCTGTCCGTTCCCGTCGCCCTTCCCCGGTCGCGGCGATGCGGTGACGCATGGGGACTACGCGGCGCCCAACGTCTTCATCGACCCGGCGACGCTCCGCTTCTGCGGCCTCCTCGACCTCGGCCGCCTTGGCGCCGGCGACCGCTACCTGGACCTCGCGCTGATGTTCAAGAGCCTCCGCGGCAACCTGAACCCGCAGTACGGCGGTCTGCCGGCGGCCCGGCGCTTCGTCGAGTTGTACGGCGGGGACCCGGACGACCCGCGGATCGAGCACTACATCACGCTCGACGACAGCGGCGACTACATGCCCTGATACGCCCGGCGGTACGCGCTCGGCGTCGTGTGCAGAGCGGCGCGGAACCGTCTGCGCAGGTTGGTCGCCGACGACAGGCCGACCTTGGTGGCGATCGTCTCGACGGGCAGGTCCGTTTCTTCCAGCAGGACACGCGTCCGGGCGATCCGCTGGGCCAGCAACCACTGCCCCGGCGCCACCCCGAGCTGGTCGGTGAACCGTCGCGCGAGTGTCCGCGGTGAGACGTTTGCCTGGCCGGCGAGGTGTTCCAGCGTGATCGGCTCGGCCAGGTGCTCACCGGCCCAATCAAGCAGGGCACCCAACGAATCTGTCGGCACCTGGTCCTCGCTGCGGTACTGAGTCTGGCCGCCCTCGCGATGCGGCGGCATCACCATCTGCCGCGCGACCCGGGCGGCGTGGGCGGCCCCGTGGTCGTTGCGGACGAGTTGGAGACACAGGTCGATCCCGGTCCCGGATCCACCGCTGGTCGCCACGTCGCCGTGGTCGATGTACAGCACGTCCGGATCCACCTGTACGGCGGGGAATCGGCGCTGCAGCTCATCGGCGTACCGCCAATGCGTCGCGGCCCGGCGCCCGTCGAGCAAGCCGGTCGACGCGAGGACGTAGGCACCCGAGCAGATGCTGACCAACCGAGCTCCGCGCCGATGGGCCCCCTTGAGTGCGCGCATGACTGTGTCGGTCGGCTCGCGATTGATCGGCAGCCAGCCCGGTACGACGATCGTGTCCGCTCGATCCAGCGCCCGCAGACCGGATGTCACCACCATGTCGAATCCCTCGGTGGTGCGAACCGGTCCCGGCTCCTCGGTGCACACGCTGAACCGATACGGCGCCTCGCGGAACACCGCCGCCGCACAGCCGAGCTCGAAGCTCGCCTGCGGCGCGCTGACCAGAGCGACAACACGGTGCATGGCAAGAAAGTACCTGATCGGGACTATCCAGACACTGGGTCCCGCGCCTCGGAATGCAGAGGATCGGAGGCATGCAGAACTACGAGTGGGCGTTCGTCGACGACGCACCGGTCCGCGAACTCTTCCCCGGCATCACGCTGCGACCGCTCTGGTCCGGCGAGGTCGCGAAAGCCTTTGTCTTGCAGATGGATCCGGGATCCTGCTGGGAAGGCATCGACGTACATGACCCCGGACCGGAGGAGGTGTTCGTCGTCGACGGCGTGTTCAACGACGGGGAGCGTGACTACCCGGCCGGTTCGTTCATCCACGCCCCGGCCGGGTCGTCACACGTGCCGCAGTCCGCGAAGGGCTGCACGCTGTTCCTGTTCTACCCCGAGGGCTAGTCGGTACTGCGGAGCTCCGTGGGGGCGCCGTGGACCGCGGGGATGGAGCCGAGCTTGCCGGCCTGGAAGTCCTCGAAGGCCTGGATGACCTCGGCGCGGGTGTTCATCACGAACGGCCCGGCCATCGCGATCGGCTCGCGGATCGGGCGGCCGCCGATGATCAGTACGTCGAGGTTCGGCTCGGCCTGCGGTTGCGTCGTACCGGCCGCCGTCCGGATCGTGTCGCCCGGGCCGAAGACGGCGAGCTGACCCTTGCGGATCGGCCGCTTGCCGACGCCGACCGTGCCCTGACCTGCAAGAACGTAGACGAGCGCGTTGTACTCCGGCTGCCACGGCAGCACCAGCTCCGCGCCCGGGCTGACCGTGGCGTGGACGAGCGTGATCGGGGTGTGGGTCGAGCCGGGGCCGTCATGACCGTCGACCGAGCCGGCGATCACGCGGATCAGCGCGCCGCCGTCCTGCGTGGAGAGCAGGGCGGCGTCGCCGCCGCGGATGTCCTGGTAGCGCGGGGGCGCCCACTTGAGCGACTTCGGCAGGTTCACCCAGAGCTGGATGCCGTGGAACAGGCCGCCGCTCAGCACCAGGTGCTCCGGCGGGGTCTCGATGTGCAGGAGGCCGGAGCCGGCGGTCATCCACTGGGTGTCGCCGTTGGAGATGATGCCGCCACCGCCGTTGGAGTCCTGGTGCTCCATGATCCCGTCGAGCATGTACGTGACGGTTTCGAAGCCGCGGTGCGGGTGCCACGGGGTGCCCTTCGGCTCGCCCGGCGCGTACTCGACCTCGCCCATCTGGTCCATGTGGATGAACGGGTCCAGGTCGCGGAGGTCGACGCCGGCGAACGCACGCCGGACCGGGAAGCCCTCGCCCTCGTAGCCGCTCGGAGCCGACGTCACCGACTTCACCGGGCGCTCGTGCGCGATCGCCGGGTCCGGCTGGGTGATGCGGGGCAGGACTGTGATGTCACTGACGGTCACGGCGGGCATGGTGGCTCCTCGCTGGTTGATAGTTCAAGAATAAACTATCTCCCCGAACCACGGCAAGAGCGTGGGCATTCCCGGCTCCCAGGAACCTCCCAGCGAACGTGCAGGGTGGTCGGAGTCCCGGTTGGCACCGTCGTCAGTGGAACCCATCCGCGAACTGGAGACGATCATGACGACGCTGCTGGACCGACCCGCTCGAGTGCAGGAACCACCCACCCGGCCACCGGGCAGACTCCGGCGGCTGGTCCGCGGGCCTTCCGGGCAGGCGGCGTACGTGCGGCCTTCTGTGTTCGCGATGTTGGTCGGGACGGCGTTCCTGTATCTGTGGAACCTGACGGCGTCGGGGTATGGGAACAGCTTCTATGCGGCGGCCGAGTTGGCGGGGACGCAGAGTTGGAAGGCCTGGCTGTTCGGGTCGCTCGACGCGGGGAACGCGATCACGGTCGACAAGCCGCCGGGTGCGCTGTGGGTGGCGACGGCGTTTGCCCGGGTGTTCGGGTTCAACAGTTTTACTGTGCTGGCGCCGCAGGCGTTCATGGGGATCGCTGCGGTTGGGCTGCTGTATTTGACGGTACGACGGCTGGCTGGTCCGGGGGCTGGGTTGGTCGCGGGGTCGGCGTTGGCGTTGACGCCGGTTGCGGTGTTGATGTTCCGGTTCAACAATCCGGATGCGTTGCTGGTGCTGTTGATGGCGGCGGCGGCGTACTTCGTCGTACGGTCGCTGGAGAAGGCTTCGGTGCGGTGGTTGGCGCTGGCGGGGGTGGCGATCGGGTTCGCGTTCCTGACGAAGATGGGGCAGGCGTTCCTGGTGTTGCCGGCGTTCGGGCTGGTGTATCTGATCGCGGCGCCTGCGTCGTTGCGGCGGCGGTTGCTGCATCTGGTGGGGGCGTTGGGTGCGGTCATCGTCAGTGCTGGGTGGTACGTCGCGCTGATTGAGGTGTGGCCTGCTTCGAGTCGGCCTTATATCGGTGGGTCGACCAACAATTCGTTGCTGGAGCTGGCGCTTGGTTACAACGGTCTTGGGCGGTTGTTGGGTGGGCAGGGCAACGGCGGTGGCGGGGGTGGTGGGAATACTGGGTTTGGTGGGAGTACCGGGATTACCCGGATGTTCGGTTCCTCTTTTGGGGCTGAGATCTCGTGGTTGTTGCCGACGGCATTGATTGCGTTGGTCGGCGGGTTGTGGGTGACCCGGCGGGCGGCGCGGACGGATCTGATGCGGGCCGGGTTCGTGCTGTGGGGCGGGTGGTTGCTGGTGACGGCGCTGGTGTTCAGCTTCATGAGCGGGACGGTGCATCCGTACTACGCGGTGGCGCTGGCGCCGGCTATTGCTGGGCTGGTTGCTATGGGCGTGGTCGTCGGGCGGCGGGCGCGGTGGTTGCTGGCGGCAATGGTTCTGGCAACCGGTCTCTGGGATTATGTGCTGCTGGCTCGCACACCAGATTTCCTACCGTGGGCAAAGTACGCCGTACTCACAGCCGGCATCCTCGGCGCTGTCCTCCTCCTCGCCGCCCGCCGCCTCCGCCACGCGACACCCGCGGCGGTCCTCGCCATCACGCTGTCACTCGGCCTGGGCACCACGGCGTACGCCGCATCCACGGCTTCCCACCCCCACAACGGCTCAATCCCAACCTCAGGCCCGAGCACCACCGCGATGGGCGGCGGAGGAGGAATGCCGGGCGGCAGCAACTCCGGCGGCCCCGGCGGATCGGGCGGCACCCCACCCAGCCGCCCAGGCACCTCAGGCACGACCGGGACCACGGGCACGTCCGGCTCCAGCACCTCGGGCACGTCTGGCTCCAGCTCTACTAGCACCTCCGGCTCCAGCACCAGCGGGTCTGCTGGGTCGGCGGGGGTCTCCGGCTCCGCTCGAGCTGGTGGGACGGGTGGTGAGGCCAGTAGTGAGTTGACGGCTTTGCTGGAGAAGACGACCACGACCTGGGCCGCCGCGACCAGCGGCTCGCAGTCTGCCGCCTCGCTTGAGTTGGCGACCGGGAAGTCCGTGATCGCGATCGGCGGGTTCAGCGGGAGTGACGACGCGCCGACGCTCGCGCAGTTCAAGCAGTGGGTGGCCGAGGGGAAGATCGCCTACTACATCTCCGGCGGCCAGGGCGGTGGTGGCGGCAACTCGTCCGCGGCCTCCGAGATCCAGTCCTGGGTCACCTCCAACTACACAGCCACCACCGTCGGCACCACAACCGTCTACAAACTCATCAGCTGACGGAGTCCGGCAGGCACCCGCGCAGGGTGTTTGCCGGACCTGCGTCGTACCGGCAACAGTGCGGCGTGGCAGACTCTGGTGGCGTGACGGCTCAGATTCTGGATGGCAAGGCGACGGCGGCGGCGATCAAGGACGAGCTGAAGGTCCGGGTCGCGAAGCTGGCCGAGCAGGGCGTGGTGCCCGGGCTCGGCACGATTCTGGTCGGTGACGACCCGGGCAGCCGCGCGTACGTCGCCGGCAAGCACCGCGACTGCGCGGCGGTCGGGATCTCCTCGATCCAGGTCGAGCTGCCCGACACCGCGACCCAGGACGAGATCGCCGCGAAGGTGCTCGAGCTCAACGAGAACCCGGAGTGCACCGGCTTCATCGTCCAGCTCCCGCTCCCGAAGCACGTCGACACGAACACGATCCTCGGCCTGATCGACCCCGCGAAGGACGCCGACGGCCTGCACCCGATGAGCCTCGGCAAGCTCGTCCTCGGCCAGGACGGCCCGCTCCCGTGTACGCCGAAGGGCTGCGTCGAGATCCTCCGCCGGTACGACGTACCGATCGCCGGCGCGCACGTGGTCGTCGTCGGGCGTGGCGTCACCGCAGGCCGCCCGATGGGCCTCCTCTTCACCCGCCGCAGCGAGAACGCGACCGTCACCCAGTGCCACACCGGCACCAAGGACCTCGCCGCCGTGGTCCGCACCGGCGACATCGTGATCGCCGCGGCCGGGTCCGCCGGCCTGATCACCGCGGACATGGTCAAGCCCGGCGCCGTACTGCTCGACGTCGGTACCAGCCGCAGCGCCGAGGGCAAGATCGTCGGCGACATCGACCCCGCCGCCCGCGAGCAGGCGTCCTGGATCGCGCCGATGCCCGGCGGTATCGGCCCGATGACACGGGCGATGCTCCTCACCAACGTCGTCGAAGCCGCCGAATCGAGCCTGCCCCAGTGACCACAGGACCCGTGCTGAAGGTGAGAGTGACGTGCTGATGGCAGGAGAGGCCCAGCGGCGCAGCCAATGGCCGCTAGCGTTGTCACTCCTGGCCGCCCTCACCGGCCTGGTCGTGCTCTGGTTCTACGACTGGCGCAACGGCGTACTCATCTTCGCCGGCGCCGTCGGCCTGGCCGGCCTCCTCCGCGCGGCCCTCACGGACACAGCCGCCGGCCTCCTCCACGTCCGCAGTCGCATGTTCGACACGACATTCCTCCTGCTCACGGCCGCAGCCATCGCCGTACTCGGCCTGATCATCCCGAACTGAGCCGGAGTGGTGGAATCATCCGGCACATGGTGACTGTCCGCTCCGCCACCCGCGCCGACGCGACGCGCGTCGTACAGATTTATGTCGACTCGTGGAACGACGGCTTCGGCGACCTGATGCCGTCGATCGAGGTCAGCGACGCGCGCATCGCCCGCTGGGCCGATACGCTTGCCGACGGCAACTGGTGGGTCGCCGAGCTCGACGACACCATCGCGGGCTTCGTCGGCATCGGCCCGAGCCGAGATCCGATCGACCCAGCCCTGGGCGAGCTCGACACGATCGCGGTCGACCCGGCGTACTGGCGGCAAGGTGTAGGCAAAGCCCTTATGCAGAAGGCTTTGCAGGCCCTCTCCGACACCTACCCCGAAGCCATCCTCTGGACCCTGGCCAACTACCCCCAAGGCCAAACCTTCTACGAATCAACCGGCTGGACCCCGGACGGCAACTCCCGCGACAACGGCCACCAGGTCTCCTACCGCCGCCGCTTCTAGATGCTCCAGTCCCACGGCGCGTAGATGCTCACTCGTACTGCGTCGAGCAACGGCGCGGTGTACTTGACCGAACACCCCTTGGCATAAGCGTTGCGAGCGGCAAGCACCTTCGCCCGGGTGAGATTCACCCGCTTCACCTGGAACGCCGTGACGAGCTGCCGATCGGGCCACGAGTCTTCGGTATACGACCGCGCCATCCAGTCGTTCGACGTCGGGTCTTCCGCCGATCCCAGCGCCCGGCCGACCTCGCTCTGACTAACCGATGCCAGGAAGTCGCCGGTCTTGTCACCGCGCAGGTGCCGCCCGGGCGGGTTGTAGTTCGTCAGAGCGTTGTACTCGTACTGCAAGCTCCACTCCTCGTACGAGCACGCGAAGATCACCTGCGCATACCCGTCGGGCGGCACCTGCAGGGCGGCGTCAGGGGCGTCCAGCCGACTGACGCTGATCCGCTGGTACGCCTCGGGAGGTAGCTCGGGCCTTTGCGGCAAAGGCGTCGTCGGGTACGGCGCGGGCCGGGTGGCTCCGGGCGTCTCCGGGTACGGCGAGGTCTGCGCGCCGTACCGCCGGACGGCTCGATCGCTCGCAACCCGAGGCTCGGCGTACTCCCCGCCCGCGGCGCGACCTCTTCACCGCATCCCGCCAGCGCCAACGCGAGAACCAGCAGTCCCCCCAGCCTCCGCATATCTCTCCCCGGTTGTCAGCGGGCGGCGAGCTTGATCAGCGCGTCGGCGAGGGAGCCTCGCCAGCAGGCGTAGTCGTGGCCGCCGTTGTATTCGGCGTACTCGAGGTCGTAGCCCTTGATGCGCAGGATCGTACGCAGGTGCCGGTTCGCGACCAGGATGGAAGGGCCGTAGTCGGGCGTCTGCCCGCGTTCGAGCAGTCCGGCCTCGAGATAGAAGCGCACGGGTTGACGCTCGGATTCGGCGTACTGGCGTGTCAGCCACTCGTGCTCCGGATCGCCGTCCGGGCTCCACCAGAAGGAACCCGACTGGCTGATCACGTTGCCGAACACATCCGGCCGCCGAAGCCCCGCGAACGCGGCCGCCTGCCCGCCGTGGCTTTGACCGGCGACGATCGTGCGGGCTGGATCCGTCGTGATCGGGTACTGCTCGCGGACCCATGGGAGCAGCTCGTCGGTCAGATACTCCAGAAACGCTGCTCCACAAGGGAGTTCGCGGTTCCGGACCTCCTGGGTCAGGCTGTCGACGAGTACGGCGACCATCGGCGGGATGCTGCCCGCGTTGATCAGGTTGTCCAGGATCGTCGGGAACGGGATCGGCCCGCGTACGACGTCACCGTCGAACAGCACGAGGAGCGGGTACGGGTCGTCGTTCGGTTGATAGCCGGGCGGGGTGTAGATCCAGATGCGACGCTCGTTGTCGAGGATCTCGCTCCGGTGCAGCTGCTGGGTCAGCTCGCCGCGCTTGCCGTCCTTTCGCGGAGCCAGCCACGGTTGCTCCGGCGCAGACGGCAGTTCGACCAACGACACCACGGTCCCGTCCGAGCCAAGGAACTCGTCCTCGGGAAAGACGAACGTCGCCGGGTTGAGCGGATCCGTGAACCAATCCGCCGTACGCTCCTGCCAGTCCTCGGCTTCAACCGCCGCCCCGTCCCCGTCGCTGATGGCCAGCCGATAGGTGCACCGAAGGTCCGCACCAACCCGAAAGGTCAGATACCAGACATCGGTCCCATCGAGCCGCCGCATCAAATTCCCCGGCGCCTCCCACCCGGCCGGCCCACCAAACACCGCCACACTGCTGACCGCCTCAGCAGCCCGATAAAGAAACGTCAGCCAAACATCCCCACCCCCATCCACCACAGACTCCACCATCGGCGCCCCCTGCCCGCCAACCTCATCCCAGAACTCCGCAGCCCGCCCCGGATCAAGCTCCCGCAACCGTGGACTATCAACCCGATCAGACAACTACCTCACCCCAGGGCGTCGACAGAAGCGGCGGTCCCCGCCGCAGCCCATTATCGCCAGCACCCGGTCCAGCGAGTGGCGAAAGCTGAAAGGGCTCCGTCTACAGATACCCAGCAAAAGCCCAAGCACAACAGCCCGATGCGGCAAGCACCCGCGCACCAGCAAGCCTCACCCAAACGCCGGGCAGCGCGCACCTACTAGCAACAACCGGCCCGAGCCGGAAGATCCACGTGTACGCCGGAATGCCCCGACAGCTACACCGGATGCACCAGCAAAAACCCGCGGGGTACGCGAGCCAGCACCGCGCCCCACCGCACCATCACCGCCGCCCGCCACCGCCCGCCACCGCCCGCCACCGCCCGCCATCTCCTGCCCGCCATCTCCCGCCCGCCATCTCCCGCTAGCCCCGCCCGCAGGCCACAGCCCACCAGCCCCCGCCCGCAGGCCACAGCCCACCAGCCCCCGCCCGCAGGCCGCAGCCCACCAACTCCCGCTCGCGAGCCGCAGCCCGCCAACCGCGCTCGCAGCCACAGCACCGCGACAGCTGCAACACCACCGGCGATAGCCGCGAGAGACCCGCAACAGCGGAGCGCTGGCGCCAGCCGCGAGATACCCGCGACAGCGGGAAACCTCCGGAGACAACGGAAACCCCCGGAGGCAGCGGAAACTCTCGGCGACAGCCGGAACACCCCTGGCGGCATCCGGACACGCGGGGTCCCCCAGCTCACACCCGCGGGCGGCGGCCCGCAACGCGCCGCGGCAGCATCCGGCGGCAGCAGGAAGGTCCCGGCGATAGCCGGCAAAGAGGCTTCGGCGATGAGCCGGGGGTGGGTGGGTAGCGCGCGCAGCAGCCGTGCCGAGGAGCGAAGCGACGAGAGACGGCTGCGGAGCGTGCGGGGGCTACTCACTCACCCCCGCATCGCCGGGGGCGTCGAACAGTTAGTGGAAGAAGTGGCGGGTTCCGGTGAAGTACATGGTGATGCCGGCCTTGGTGGCGGCTTCGATTGCGGCTTCGTCTCGGATGGAGCCGCCGGGTTGGACTACTGCCTTGACGCCGCCTTCGATGAGGACCTCTAGGCCGTCGGGGAAGGGGAAGAAGGCGTCGGAGGCGGCGACGGAGCCGGGGGCGCGGTCGCCGGCTCGGGAGACGGCCAGGCGGCAGGAGTCGACTCGGTTGACCTGGCCCATGCCTACGCCGACAGAAGCACCGTCCGACGCGAGGAGGATCGCGTTGGACTTGACCGCTCGGCAGGCCTTCCAGGCGAAGGCGAGGTCGGCCAGGACAGCCTCAGACGCAGGCTCGCCGGCAGCAAGCGTCCACGCAGACGGGTCGTCGCCCGGTGCCTGGAAGCGGTCGCGGTGCTGGAGCAGCAACCCGCCGCTGATCGCGCGCATCTCCACCGTCTCGTCCGAAGAGACAGCCGTCGCCACCAGAAGACGGATGTTCTTCTTGCCCTGCAGGATCTCGACCGCACCGTCCTCGAACGCCGGCGCAACCAGCACCTCGGTGAAGATCTCCGCGACCTGCTTGGCCATCTCGACCGACACAGGCGCGTTCGTCGCGATCACACCGCCGTAGGCCGACACCGGGTCGCACTCGTGTGCCCGCCGATGCGCCTCGGCGATGTCCTTGCCCACGGCAATCCCACACGGGTTCGCGTGCTTGATGATGGCAACCGCCGGCTCGCTGAAGTCATACGCAGTACGCCGTGCCGCATCAGCGTCGACGTAGTTGTTGTACGACATCTCCTTGCCGTGCAGCTGCTCCGCCGCAGCCAGCCCGCCCCGCCCGTTCAGGTACAGCGCCGCCGGTTGATGCGGGTTCTCGCCATACCGCAGTACGGCGGACTTGTCCCACGCCGACCCGACCCACGCCGGGAAGCCCGAGCCCTCACCAGAATCGGTAAGAACCGACCCCATCCACGAAGCAACAGCGATGTCGTACTCCGCCGTGTGCACGAACGCCGCCGCAGCCAACCGCTGCCGCTCCTCGAGCGAGAACCCACCCTCACCGAGCGACGCATAAACCGACGCGTACTGCGAAGGCGACGTCACGACCGCCACGTTCGCGTGGTTCTTGGCCGCACCGCGCACCATCGACGGCCCGCCGATGTCGATCTGCTCGACACACTCGTCCACCGACGCGCCCGAGGCAACCGTCTCGCTGAACGGGTACAGGTTGCTCACCAGCAGCTCGAACGGCTCGACCCGCATCTCCCGCAGCTGCTCGACGTGCTCATCCCGCCGTACGTCGGCCAGCAGGCCCGCGTGGACCATCGGGTGCAGCGTCTTCACCCGCCCGTCCAGGCACTCCGGGAACCCGGTCAGCTCCTCGACCTTCGTCACCGGTACGCCGGCTGCCGCGATCCGGGCCGCGGTCGAACCGGTGGAGACGATCTGCACACCGGCGGCGTGCAGCGCGGAAGCGAGCTCCTCCAGACCGGTCTTGTCGTAGACGCTGATCAGCGCCCGGCGGATCGGCCTGCGGTCGGTGCTCACTTCAGTCGAACCTTTCGTCCGGTGATGGTCCAGCCCTCGCGGACCAGGCGGCCGACCCACTCCACCAGCTGGCGGCGCTCGACCTCCTTGATCCGCTCGGTCAGGTCTTCTTCGGTGTCGTCGTCCAGAACTGGTACGACGACCTGCGCGATGATCGGCCCGGTGTCGACGCCGCCGTCCACGAAGAACAGCGTCGCCCCGGCGACCTTCACGCCGTACTCCAGCGCGTCCCGCGGACCGTGGATCCCGGGGAACGCCGGCAGCAGCGCGTTGTGGGTGTTGATGTATCGGTCGCCGAACGCGGCCAGGAAGTCGTCGCCGACCAGCTTCAGGAAGCCCGCCGACACGACCAGATCGGGCTTGTGCTCCAGAACCGACGCGGTCAGCGCCCGGTCCCAGTCCGCCCGCTCGGCGTACGCCTTCACCTTGTGCACGAACGTCGGCACTCCGGCGGACGCGGCCCGGTCCAGGCCGGCGATCCCCTCGCGGTCCGCACCGACGGCGACCACCTGAGCGCCGTACGCCGGGTCCGCGCAGGCGTCCAGCAGGGCCTGCAGGTTCGATCCCGATCCCGAGACGAGCACGACAAGGCGCGCAGAAGCGGAATCAGAAGCAGAAGTCACGGCGGGCAGCCTATCGTTCCGCGTCAGCCTCTTCCGCAGCCGGTCGGCGGGAGGCGGCCACGGCGGCCGTGATCGCGGCCCCGATCGCCATCCCCGCAGCCAGTACGCCGGCCGCCGGCAACGCCCCCGGAACCCCGACCGAGGACATCCGCCCCGGCCCCGCCGAACCACCCGACATCGCCAGCAGCGCAAAGATGATGATCCCTGCGAGCAGCGCCGCCATCGCGCCCCGCAGCGCGAACGCATCCCACCCCAGCACGTCCGAGTCCCGCTGGACCAGCCCTCGCCGTACGACGACCATCCCCGCGACCGCACCGGCGAGCAACGGCACCAACGCCGTCAGCACGAGCAGGTACGACGGAGTCGCGCCGTCAGCCGGTACTGCGGCCAGCAGCGGAAACGCCGGCAGGTTCCCGACATCCACCCCGGTCGGCGCGATCGTGGTCCCGGTCCCCAGCTGGAATCCAGGCCCGGCAAGGAACGCTACGACGTACAGCACCACGTTCGGCACCAGCATCAGGCAGATCGCGAACAGTACGACGGACCCGATCACGCCCGCATCCAGCAGCTCGAGCATCCCGGTGATCCGCGAGAAATGGACCGCGAGCAGTACGCCGTACAGCAGCGAGGCGACCGCAATCACAGTCAGTACTGCGGCCAACGCCGCCGGAACCACATCCCGCAGACCGGCCGGTGTCGCGTCGGCGATATCTGCCGCTGCACCGGACTCGACCAGAATTCCGGCGACACCCGAGATCAGCGCCAGCGAAAACGCACCGAGGAACGCCGACAGCGGCGACACCTTGAGCGCACCGTCGGACGTGAGCAACGCCACGACCAGCGCACCGAGGCCGTACACGAGCGCGAACGCTCCGGCCAGCGAGATCAGGTCCCTGGTCCGATCGGCCGCGCTGGACCGGGCCGCGGACTTGCCGCCGCGGTACAGGCACCAGGCGAAGAACAAGGTCAGACCGAGCGGTGCGACGCTGATCCGGCCCGTACCGATCGTCACACCTGCCTTGTGCGCGACCAGCCATGCCGATGCCCCCGCGCGGACCGCGCCGGACGCGCCGCCGAAGGTCGCGCCGAGCCAACCGATCACCGCAACTGCGGCACAGGTGAGCAGACCGGTCAGCAGGCACGCCCCGGCAGAGATCACGGCCGACACAAGCAAAGGCTTGGTCTGGGCGGCGATCTCCGACGCGGGCGTAGCACTCGTTTCACCGTCCCGGGCGCCCGGGCGGCTCAGCATGTCGGTCATCTGGCTCCCATCGTCTCCCCGCGCACGGACGCCACTCGTCCTGACACGCCGGATGTGGGAGACTTCAGCCCGCTTGCTCACGCTCAGTTCGTGCCTGTTCGGCAGGTGGTAGCGGAGTGGGAGCGGCGTTGGTCTACCCGGTACTGTCGGGTGGAATCAGTCAGGAGGTCGAGCTTTGGCCGGTTCCCACCGTGCATCACGCGGCGGCGGTCGCGCCGCTGCCCGGGAGGCGCGTCGCCAGAAGGCGCGCAAAAGGAACCAGACGATCGCCGCAGGCGTCGCGGTCGTGGTGCTGGTCGGCGGCGGCGGTGTCGCCGCGCTGAACGCCTTCGGCGGCGACAAGACGCCCGACCCGAAGGCCGGCAGCAGCGTCTCGGACGACAAGTCGAACGATTCGAACGTGCTCGCCGACGACAAGGCACTGCTCGACGCCGTCGGCGCCAAGACCCTCGGCGCGACCGGCACCTGGGCGGTCACCAAGACCGCCGACGGCAACTCGGCGCCCGACACCGCGTTCGTCTGCCAGGCTCAGCGGTTCGCCGACCCGGCCGGCCTGCGGACCTGGGTCCGCACCTTCCAGAACGCCACCACCAAGGACACCGCCGTCCAGTACGTCGAGGTGTCGAACGACAAGGCCGCCGCACTCAAGACCTACAACTCGGTCGTCCACTGGTTGAGCCAGTGCACCGCCCCGCAGACGCGGCTGTCGTCCGGCTACGTGACGACCGGCGTCGGCGAGCGTGGCGTGATCGCCGTGTTCGGTCAGGTGCCCGGGTCCAAGACGAAGTACAAGACCGTCGCGGTCACGCTGGCCGGCCAGGCCACGATGGTGGTCGAGCACGACACCCTGGCCGCCACGCCGCCCAAGCCGGACCTCGTACTGGCCACGGCGAACGCCGCGGCGAAGAAGGTCTGCGCCCAGTCCGGCGGCTGCGGCACGGGCGCTCCGGTCGCGAAGCCGGCCCTGCTGCCGAACGTCGACGCGCCCGGGTTCATGGCCTCGGTCGACCTACCGCTGCTGGAAGAGATCAACAAGCCGTGGGTGAGCGCTCCGGCGGCGAAGGGCAACAGCAGTGGCGGCTGCGAGAAGATCGACTTCAAGAAGGCCAAGGCGACGAAGTTCGGCACGGTCACGTACGTGACGCCGGAGGCGAAGGTGCCGACCGAGTTCGGCCTGGACGACACGGTCGCCAAGTTCCCCACCGCGAACGCGGCGGCGAGCTACCTCAGCCAGATCCGCAAGAACGTCGACTCGTGCGAGAAGAACGTGTCGAACGCGAAGGTCGAGTCGACCGGCAACATCCAGACCAGCACGATCAAGGGCGAGAGCTGGAAGGCGACGTACGACACCGGTGACGGGAAGAAGTACATCTACCGGATCGGGGTCGCCGGGTCCGGGGACCGGATGGTCTACGTGCTGTTCCCGGTGCTGAAGGAGCTGGACATCACCGACACGGCGTTCAACGACACCGTCGCCCGCGCCGTCGACCGCTCGGCGGCCTACAAATAGGAACGGGACCTGCTCCCGAAGGAACAGGCCCCGCTTCCCGAAGTACTACTTGCTCAGACCCTGCATGATCTCGCGCATCAGGTTGGCGGTCTCGGTCGGCGTCTTGCCGACCTTCACGCCGACGGCCTCGAGGGCCTCCTTCTTCGCGGCCGCCGTACCCGACGAGCCGGACACGATCGCGCCCGCGTGGCCCATCGTCTTGCCCTCCGGCGCGGTGAAGCCGGCCACGTAGCCGACGACCGGCTTGGTCACGTTCTCCTTGATGAACGCGGCCGCCCGCTCCTCGGCGTCACCACCGATCTCACCGATCATCACGATCGCGTCGGTGTCCGGGTCGTCCTGGAACGCCTTCAGCGCATCGATGTGCGTGGTCCCGATGATCGGGTCACCACCGATACCGATCGCCGACGAGAACCCGAAGTCCCGCAGCTCGTACATCATCTGGTACGTCAACGTGCCCGACTTCGACACCAGACCGATCCGGCCCTGGCCGGCGATGTCGGCCGGGATGATGCCGGCGTTCGACTCGCCCGGGGTGATGATGCCGGGGCAGTTCGGGCCGATGATCCGGGTCTTGCCGGACGCCTGCGCGGCGGCGAAGAACGCGGCGGTGTCGTGCACCGGAACGCCTTCCGTGATCACCACGACCAGCGGCACCTCGGCCTCGACGGCCTCCAGCACGGCGTCCTTGGTGAACTTCGGCGGGACGAAGATGACCGACACGTTCGCGCCGGTCTCCTTGACCGCGTCCGCGACGGTGCCGAACACCGCGACCGACTTGCCGTCGAAGTCCTGGCTCTGGCCCGCCTTACGCGGGTTCACGCCGCCGACGATGTTGGTGCCCGAGGCGAGCATCCGGGTGGTGTGCTTGGTGCCCTCGGAGCCGGTCATGCCCTGGACGATGACCTTGCTGTCCTTGGTCAGGAAGATAGACATTGTTCGGCGATCCCTTACTTCGCAGCCAGCTCGGCGGCGCGCTTGGCGGCGCCGTCCATCGTGTCGACCCGCTCCAGACCGGCCAGGCCGGCCTCGTCGAGGATCCGGCGGCCCTCCTCGGCGTTGTTGCCGTCCAGCCGGACGACCAGCGGCTTGGTGACGGCCTCGCCGCGGCTGGCGAGCAGCTCGAACGCCTGGACGATGCCGTTGGCAACCGCGTCGCAGGCGGTGATCCCGCCGAAGACGTTCACGAACACGCTCTGCACCTGCGGGTCGGAGATGATGATCTCCAGGCCGTTCGCCATCACCTCGGCGGAGGCGCCGCCGCCGATGTCGAGGAAGTTGGCCGGCTTCTGGCCACCGAACTCCTCACCGGCGTACGCGACGACGTCGAGCGTGGACATGACCAGACCCGCGCCGTTGCCGATGATGCCGACCGAACCGTCCAGCTTCACGTAGTTCAGGCCCTTGGCCTTGGCCGCCGCCTCCAGCGGGTCGGCCGCCGAGACGTCCTCGAACTCGGCGTGGTCCGGGTGCCGGAAGTCCGCGTTCTCGTCCAGCGTGACCTTGCCGTCGAGCGCCTCGACGTTCCCGTCCTCGAGCTTGACCAGCGGGTTCACCTCGACCAGCGACGCGTCCTCGGCGATGAACACCTCGTACAGCTTGACGATCTCCGGTACGACGGCGTCGATCACGTCGGCCGGGTACTTCGCGGCCTCCGCGATCTCCCGCGCCTTCGCCTCGTCGACGCCGGTGGCCGGGTCGATCGAGATCTGCGCGACCGCGTCCGGGTTGGTGTGCGCGACCTCTTCGATCTCCATCCCGCCGGCGGCGGAGGCGATGCAGAGGTAGTTGCGGTTGGCCCGGTCGACCAGGAACGAGAAGTAGTACTCCTCGGCGATCGCCGCGGCCGGGACGATGTTCAGGATCTTGACGACGTGACCCTTGATGTCCAGCCCGAGGATCTCGCGGGCCTTCTCCTCCGCCTCGTCCGGGCTGGAGGCCAGCTTGACGCCGCCTGCCTTGCCGCGCCCACCGGTCTTGACCTGGGCCTTCACGACCACCCGGCCGCCGATCTTCTCGGCCGCCGCGCGGGCTTCCTCCGGAGTCGTGACAACCGCACCCACGGTCGTCCGCACTCCGTGCTTGGCGAAGACCGTCTTCGCCTGGAATTCCATCAGATCCACGAGTGTGGTCCCTCTCTCGCCTGTACGGGCTCCTGACACTAGCCACCCTGGTGACCGGAGCAACAGCCGGGGTCCTGGCTGAGACGACCATCACAACCTCCCCGGCCTCTCGTGTCAGGCTAGGTCACATGAGTGATCCAGCAACCAGACCAGCTGACGACTGGTGGCGTAGCGCCGTCGTCTACCAGGTGTACCCGCGCTCGTTCGCCGACGCCGACGGTGACGGGACCGGCGACGTGAACGGCATCCGCGCCCGGCTGCCGTACCTCGCCGACCTCGGGGTCGACGCGATCTGGATCAGCCCCTGGTACCCGTCCCCGCTGCTCGACGGCGGGTACGACGTCTCGGACTACCGCGACATCAACCCGGAGTTCGGCACCCTCGCCGACGCCGACGCGCTGATCGCCGAGGCGCACGCACTGGGCCTGCGGATCCTGATCGACCTGGTACCGAACCACTGCTCCTGGGAGCACCCGTGGTTCAAGGCCGCGCTCGCGGCGGGCAAGGGCTCGCCGGAGCGCGACCTGTTCTGGTTCCGCGACTCCAAGGACGGCGGGCCGCCCACCAACTGGCCGGCCGCGTTCGGCGGCGGCGCCTGGCAGCAGATCGACGACGGGCAGTGGTACCTGCACCTGTTCGACATCTCCCAGCCGGACTGGAACTGGGACAACCCGAAGGTGATCGAGGAGTTCGACTCGATCCTGCGGTTCTGGTTCGACCGCGGCGTCGACGGGTTCCGGATCGACGTGGCCGACTCGATGGCCAAGGACGCGACGCTGCCCGACGTACCGCTGCACAACGGTGAGCCGACGCGGGAGAAGTACGTCGGGAACCCGTTCTACGACCAGCCCGGTGTGCACACCATCCACCAGCGCTGGCGCGCGATCGCCGACGAGTACGCCGATACGCCGCAGGGTGCCCGCGTCTTCGTGGCGGAGGCGTGGCTGTCCCCGGCGGAGCGACTGGCGCAGTACGTGCGGCCGGACGAGCTGCAGTCCGCGTTCAACTTCGACGCACTGCGCGCCACGTGGGACGCGAAGGACCTGCGTGAGGTGATCGACCACACCACCGAGAACCTCTGGGCGGTCGGAGCGCCGGCGACCTGGGTGCTGAGCAACCACGACACGATCCGGCACCGCACGCGGTACGGCCGCGACAAGCGGGATGCCCTCGAGGGCGCGGGCGTCGTACCGACCGATCTGCAGCTCGGACTGCGGCGGGCGCGGGCCGCTGCCCTGCTCGAACTGTCGCTGCCGGGCGGCGCGTACATCTACCAGGGCGACGAGCTCGGGCTGCCCGAGGTCGAGGACCTGCCGGAGGACGTGCTCGACGACCCGACCTGGGAGCGTTCCGGCCACACGGTCCGCGGCCGCGACGGCTGCCGGGTCCCGATCCCGTGGTCCGGCACGCAGCCGCCGTTCGGCTTCGGCCCGGGCACCGGCCAGCCCTGGCTCCCGCAGCCTGCGGACTGGGTCGGACTGACCGCGGAGTCGCAGGCCAGCGAGCCCGACAGCCACCTGAGCCTCTACAAGGCGGCACTCCGGATCCGCCGCGACCACCCTGCCCTCGGCGAAGGCCGTCTGGTCTGGGACGCCGACGCCCCGGCCGGCGTGCTCTCGTTCACCCGCGAACCGGGCTTCCGGTGCGTGGTCAACATCGGCGACGCACCGGTCACCCTGCCGACGCACCAGCGCGTCCTGCTGGCCAGCGAGCCGCTGGCAGGCGGCGTACTGCCGCTGGACACCACGGTCTGGCTCGAAGTCTGATCCAACGAGAAACGGCCGGAGCACAAAGGCTCCGGCCGTTTTCTTGTTGCCAGTTCTACCGCCTGCGGTCCCGATCTTCCCGGTCCCGTCGGTCCCGGTCCTCCCGGTCGCGGCGGTCGCGGTCTTCGCGATCCCGCCGGTCCCGGTCCTCCCGGTCCCGGCGATCCCGGTCCTGCCGGTCCCGCCAGCTCACTTCACGCCGCCTGCCGTCAGGCCGGCCACGATCCGGCGCTGGAACAGCAGTACGGCGATCACGAGCGGGATCGTGACCACCACACCGGCGGCCATCTGACTGCCGAACGGTTGGTCCCGGCCGGTCGTACCGGTGAACTGCGAGATGATCACGTTCGCCGTCTGGATCGACTTCTTGTTGGTCATGCTCAGCGCGATCAGGAACTCGTTCCAGGCCGCGATGAACGTGATGATCGCGGTCGTGAACACACCGGGCGCGGCCAACGGGATGATGACCTTGCGGAACGCCTGCGCCGGAGTACACCCGTCCACCATCGCCGCCTGCTCGAGCTCCTGAGGCATCTGCCGGAAGAACGAGGTCAGGTTCCACACCGCCAGCGGCAGTGCGAACGACAGGCTGGGCACGATCATCGCCTGGTAGGTGTTGATCCACTTGATGTCGATGAACAGCTTCAGCAGCGGGATCACCAGCGAGATCCCCGGGAACATCGACGTGGTGATGATGATCGCCAGTACGACGTTCTTGAACTTGAAGTCCAGCCTGGCCAGCGTGTACGCGGCGACCATGCCGATGATCAGCGTCAGGATCGTCACGGTGCCGGCCACGATCAGGCTGTTCAGCAGGCCTCGGCCGAAACCGTTCGAGCCGGCGAAGACATCCTTGAAGTTCTGGATCGAGAACGGCGACGGGATGATCGCGTTCGAGAACTGGTCGGACGGCCGGCGCAGCGCCGACACCACCATCCAGTAGAACGGCGCCAGGCAGTAGATCACGATCAGCGCGACGCCGAGGAGCGGCGCCCACCGGCGCAGCGGTCCGGCCTCGGCCGGCTGGGGAGCAACGGCAGCCATTACTGTCCACCTCCCATGGCAGCGGCGCCGACCGAGATGTCGGCCGAGCCCTTCACCGCGTTCTTCTTGCGCCAGCGCTTGCCGCCGCCACCGCCACCGGGCTTGCGGGCCCGGGCTTCACCGATCACGTCAGCTCCGAGAATCTTCACGAAGGCGTAGGCGACCACGGCGACGTAGACGAACAGCACCGTCGCATAGGCGGCCGCCGGCCCGTATCTGGTATTGAACGCTTCGTCGTACGCGAGCATCGACAACGTCTCGACCGAGTCCTTGTGCGGGCCGACCAGCACGAACGGCAGGTCGAAGATCCGCAGCGTGTCGAGGATCCGGAACAGCACCGCCACCAGCAGCGCCGGCTTCACCAGCGGCAGCGTGATCCGGGTGAAGGTCTTCCAGACACTCGCGCCGTCGACCTTGGCCGCCTCGTACACCTCGGCCGGGATGGTCTGTAGACCTGCGAGGACCAGCAGGCCGATGAACGGTGCCGTCTTCCAGGTGTCGGCGATGATCACCGACAGCTTGGACTGCCAGCCCTCGGTGGACCACAGCACCTGGGTGCCGATCAGTTGGTTGGCGATGCCGTCGGCCTGGAAGATCCACTTCCACAGCAGCGCCGAGACGACGGTCGGGATCGCCCACGGGACCAGGATGCTGGCCCGGACGATGCCGCGGCCCTTGAAGGCCTTGTGCATGATCAGCGCCATCGCGACGCCGAGCACGGTCTCCAGCACGACACAGACCACGGTGAAGAACGTCGTGTTGTAGAACGCGTTCCAGAACCGGTCGCCGGTGTCGCCCTTGAAGATGTCCAGGTAGTTGTCGAGCCCGACGAACGTCGAGCCCTTCACGATGAAGCCGTTCTCGTCGAGCTTCGTACCACTCGTGAACAACGACTCACGCAATGCCGAGATGATCGGGAACAGTACGACGAGCCCGAGCACGAGCAGCGTCGGGGAGAGCAGCAGCGCGGCGAGCCGGCCGGTGCCCTCGTTGAACCGTTGCGGTCGCTTCGGTTGCTTCGGTTCCTTGGCCGGCCGTTCTGCGACCGGCGCGGTTGCAGTCACCTGCGCCTCCTTTTGCTTCCCGGGCGAACCCGGGCAGGGACTGGCCGGGGCCGGTACGCGGCAACTGACTCACCGCGCACCGGCCCCGGCACATCGGTCATTGCGTGATGAGCGATTCGAGCTTGGTCTGCAGGCCCGACAGCGCCGTCTTGGGGTCGGTCCCCTTACTGAGGGCGTCGTACGCCGCCTGCTGGATCGCCGCCGTCACGTCGCCGTACTTGACCACCCGCGGCCGCGGCTGGGCGGACGCGATCGAGGCCTTCAGCTGGGGCAGGTACGGGAACTGCTTGATCAGCGTCGGGTCGTCGTACAGCGAGGCCCAGGTCGGCGCCAGCGACGTCTTCGACAGGTTGTCCTTCTGCTGGGCTTCGCTGGCCATGAAGTTGATGAAGTCGACCGCGGTCGCCTTGTTCTTGGCGAACGAGCTGATCGCGTAGTCGTGACCACCCAGCGACGAGACACCGGGGCCGTCCTTGCCCGGCAGCGGCGCGACCGCGAACTTGCCGGCGATCTTCGACGAACCGTCGGTCTTGTTCGCCAGCGAGTAGACGTAGGGCCAGTTACGCAGGAACAGCAGCTTGCCGTCCTGGAACGCGCGCCGGCTCTCCTCTTCCTTGTAGGTGATCGCGGCCTTCGGGATGGCTCCGGTCTTGAAGCCGTTCTGCAGCTCCTGCAGACCGGCCAGCGCCTCCGGGGTGTCGACGTTCGGCTTGCCGTCCTTGTCGACGATCTGGCCGCCCGCGGAGTTGACCGCCTCGGAGAAGTTCACCGTCAGGCCTTCGTACTTCTCGAACTGGCCCGCGTAGCAGTTCAGGCCCTTGCCGCCCGGGGTCGCAGCGACCTTCTGGCAGTCGGCCAGCAGCTCGTCCCAGGTCTTCGGCGCGTCGGTGATACCGGCTGCCGTCAGCAGGTCCTTGCGGTAGTAGAGCAGACCACCGTCGGAGGTGATCGGCACGCCGTACAGCTTGTCGCGGTACTTGGCGGTCTCCACCGTCGCCGGGACCAGCTTGCCCAGGTCGGGCACCTTGTCCTCGGGGATCTGGGTGATCCACTGGTTGGCGGCGAACTCGGACGTCCAGACGACGTCCATCACCAGCACGCTGTACGCGTCGGACTGGTTCTGCGCGTTCTGGACCATCTGCTGCCGCTGTGCGTCCGCGTCGTCGGGAAGCTCCTTGAGCTCCACCTTCTCGGTCGGGTGAGCCGCGTTCCAGGCGTTGAGCTGGTTCTGCAGGTTTCCGGACGTGTCCTTGCCGCTGGCAAGGGTGATCGGTCCTCGGCCCTCGAGCGCGTTGGCCGACGAACTGCCCCCGCTGCCACTGCTTCCGTCGTCACCGCCACACGCCGTTGCGAGCAGCGCCAGGCTGCTTGCGACGGCAAGGAACGCCGCCTTGCGTGTGTGTGATCGTTCAAACCTCATCGTTTACCTGCCCTCTCCCGATGGGACGTCGCTTTGGGTCTGCGTCAGCGGGGTTCACAGTCCCCCACCGCACTGCGATCCGCCCTGTCCGGACAGTAACCGAGAGTGGGGCCGGTGTGCTCTGTGCCACACACAGCCCGGCTCGACGGTCTCTGAAACGGACAGCCGCATGGCTGTATGCGACCGCGTTTGGGAAGCCCGCACAACCGGGCATTTCCTAACGATTCGGTATTACCGATTAGTAACCTGGCTGAACCGGGCAGGACTGTTCAGAACGACTCCGGGCAGTCGTCATCACGCTCCGGAGCGGATCCGGGACTCCGGTAGCGGTATAGCGGACTTTCGGCGGCAGAGAGTTCAGGCCGGAGAGGCCGACGCGTCACCGACGTTGCCGCGGACCCACTCGACGATCTCGGTGGTGGTCGCGCCCGGGGTGAAGATCTTGTGTACGCCGAGCTCGGCCAGCGGCTGCAGGTCGGCGTCCGGGATGATCCCGCCGCCGAACACCACGATGTCCTCGGCGTCCCGCTCGGTCAGCAGCTCACGGACCCGCTTGAACAGCGTCATGTGCGCGCCCGACAGCACCGACAGCCCGATCGCGTCCGCATCCTCCGCGATCGCCGTCTCGACGATCTGCTCCGGGGTCTGGTGCAGTCCGGTGTAGATGACCTCCATGCCGGCATCGCGCAGCGCGCGGGCCACGACCTTGGCGCCGCGGTCGTGACCGTCCAGACCGGGCTTGGCGACGACGACGCGCAACGGGCTCGTAGCAGGCATGCTCGCAGGCTAACCGGTGTGAACCTCACGGATAAGACACGGAGCCGTGTGTTCCCCGCCACGCGCGATGGGAACCGGTTACCGTGGAAAGAGATCGGACCAATCGGGGGGTCTGGTTTTTGTGAGGAGTCGCCCATGGGTTCCTGGCAGGACGACCTCCGCGGCGCGCTCGACGGACTCGCGTACGGCGCCCGCTCCGCACTCTCGCCCAGCGTGCTGCAGGGTGCCGCCGTCGAGCTCGGCTGGCTCACCACGCACCTGGCGATGTATCCGCTCGGCCTGATCAACGGCACCCAGCGCGCGCTCCCGTCCCGGCTGAACCTGGCCGGCCTCGGTCCCGCCCAGCGCGGCCTGCTGGTCAGCGACGTACGGGCCGCCGGTACGCCGATCCTGCTGGCGCACGGGATCATCGACAACCACACGATCTTCGCGCTGATGCGTCGGCAACTGGTCCGTCGCGGGTTCAGCAGCATCCACACGTTCTCGTACTCGCCGCTGACGCTCGACGTACGCCGGACTGCCGAGCGGATGGGCCAGGAGATCGAGGCGATCTGCGAGGAGTCCGGGTCGGACCAGATCCATGTCATCGGGCACAGCCTGGGCGGGCTGATCGCGCGGTACTACATCCAGCGCCTCGGCGGGGACGAGCGGGTACACACCTGCGTCACCCTCGGTACGCCGCACCAGGGCACGATCGCGGCCAAGCTGCTGCCGTGGCCGCTGGTGAAGCAGGTCCGGCCGGACAGCGACCTGATGGCCGAGCTGGCCGAGCCGGCGCCGGACTGCCGTACCCGGTTCGTCGCGTTCTACAGCGACGTCGACCAGTTGATCGTGCCGCAGCGGCGGGCCCGGATCCGGCATCCCGACCTGCTGGCGAGCAACCTTCGAATCCACGGCGTGGGCCATCTGTCACTGCCGTTCCACGGCGAGGTCGTGCATCAGATCACCGGGATGCTGGCCCATCTCGACGAACAGCCCAAAACTGCCTGACCGGTCAGGCTCCTGAGCGCTCGCGGCAGATGCACGTGCAGGCGCGCATGCAAAGGTTTCGTGAAGGAGAGGCGGAAAACGCCGGGACAGGGTTTGTGGCCCCGTGACTGATCCGTTATCGTGCGTCAGGTCCCTAGCGGGAATAAACCCCCGCAAGGGAGGAACGAGCCCCCCTAGTTCGTTCCAAAGCCCCTCCCCTGTGACCGAAAGGCCACGTTGTGTCCCAGCACCGTGCCGCGGGAGACCGCGTCACGCCCGGCAACGCTGCGCGCAAACCCGGCGCAGGACGTCACAGTGCCAAGCATCGCGTCGCCAGGCGTAATACCCCCAGCAGTACCCAGATCGTCGGTCTGACCGCCGCGCTCGCCGCGGCAGCCGGAGCAGTCGGGTTCAGTGCCAGCACGCTGGCGTCGCCGACCCAGGCGAACTCCGCGGTCAACCTTGCCGCGCTGAGCCTCAACAGCGGTCAGCAGCTGTCCGGCATCACCACGGCACGCATCCAGGCGCGCCAGCTCGCCACCCGTGACTCCTCCCGGGTCCAGCTGGCCGACACGACCACCAAGAAGCAGTCCGCCGCAGCGCAGCTGGCCAAGGCCCGCGCCGCGAAGCTGACCGCGACCCAGGCGCTGACCGCCAAGCGCGCGAGCGCCCTGGCCGTCGCCAAGGCGAAGGCCGAGCTGGCCGAGAAGACCGCCCGCGAGTCGGCCACCCGCTGCCAGATCATGGTCACCGGCTACCACATCACCGCGACCTTCGGTCAGGGCGGCAGCCGCTGGGCCCACAACCACACCGGCCTCGACTTCGCCGCCCCGATCGGCACCCGGATCGGCGCCGTGATGAAGGGCGTGGTGATCTTCGCCGACTGGGCCGGTCCGTACGGGCGTCAGGTCCAGGTCCGGCACGAGGACGGCACCGTCACCTGGTACAACCACATGTCGAAGTTCAGCGTGTCGGTCGGCGAGACCGTGTACGCCGGTGACCAGGTCGGCGCGGTCGGAATGACCGGCAACACCACCGGCCCGCACCTGCACTTCGAGGTACACCCGGACGGCGGCGCAGCGGTCGACCCGGACCCGTGGCTCCGCAACCACTGCGGCCTCAACCCGTACACCGCCGGCTAGTAAACCCGAGCAGTGAGCAGGTCTCGCGGCTAAGCTGCGGCGCATGCGCCCGGCTGCCGGCGAGGTACTGCACTTTTCCGAAGATCCGACGATCACGACCTTCCGTCCGCACGTCGCGAGGACGAACGGCAAGGTCACGCCGTACGTCTGGGCTGTCGGCCACGACCGCGCCCCCGACTACTGGTTCCCGCGGCAGTGCCCCCGCGCGATGGCGTGGGTGGGCCCCGCGACGACTCCCGAGGACCGCGACCGCATCATCGGCGCCGGCTCCGGCACCCGCGTACACGCCGTCGAGTACGGCTGGCTGGACGCGATCCGCTCGGTCGAGCTGTACGCGTACCGGCTCCCGGCCGACGAGTTCGTCGAGCATGACGCTGCGGTCGTCGCCACGACCGAGGTCCGGCCGCTCGGCCCGGCCGAACGGGTCGGCGACCTGTTCGCGCTGCACGACGAGGCGGGCATCCAGTTGCGGGTGCTGCATCGGCTGCACGACTTCTGGGCCGAGGTTGTCGCGAGCACGCTCGAGTGGAGCGGCATCCGGATGCGGAACGCCAAGCCATGACGTACGGCGATGTGGCCGAGGCGGCCTGGGCGTGGGTGCGGAACCAGGTCCGCTGGGACGACAGCGGTCCGTGGATCCCCGAGGCCGCGGGTGGTGAGAAACCTGTTGAGTACATCGACGGCATGCACAGCGGGATCGGCGGGCTCGCCTACACCTTGGCCGAGATCCGGTTGGCTCGGCCGTGGACGACCGCCGAGCAGGACCTGGCGACGGGGATCGCCGACCGGATCCGTGCGGTCATCCCGGAAAACAGGTCGACCACGTTCTTCGACGGGCTGGTCAGCTCGATCGGGATCCTGACCGCGCTCGGGGAGCCGGGTACGGACGCCGCACTGCAGCGGATCCGGAACATCGCAACCGATGAGGGCTGGCCGGAGAAGTTCCTCGACGAACCGCGGTACGAGCCGGGTGCGTTCGGGAACGATGTGACGCTCGGAACTGCCGCCGTCCTTCTCGGCGGGCTGTGGGCGATGCGTCGGGGCGACGACGCTTCAGCGCTTGCATCGCGCGCGGCCGACGTGGTCCTGGGTGAGAAGGAAGAGTTGCCGACCGGGGTGAACTGGCAGTTCGTGTCGCGGCGGTTCCGGTCCGACGAGCCGACCGAGATGCCGAACTTCACCCACGGCCTGGCGGGGATCGCGACGGCGCTGGCGGTGGCGGGCGTGGACCTCGGCCGGCCCGAGCTCATCGACGTGGCCCAGCGCGGGGCCGAGCATCTGGTCAGCATCGGGATCAACGACGACAAGGGTTTCCGGGTCGCACGGGTGATCCCGTGGGCCGAGCGGCACGGCGACGAGTTCACCTACAACTGGTGTCACGGCGGCGCGGGGACGGCGTTGCTGTTCAGCGCGCTCGAGTACGCCGACGTGAAACAGGTAGCCGGTGAAACGCCCGCGACGTGGCACCGGCGTTGTCTGGACAGCGTCCGGTACTCCGGGATTCCCGAGCGACTGCACCCCGGCTTCTGGGACAACGACGGCCGCTGCTGCGGTACTGCCGGCGTCGGCGATGCATTCCTGGACACCGGCGACGCTCAGGATCTGGAGTTCGCCGTGCTGATGGGTGACACGTTGCTCGATCACGCGCATCACGAGGGCAGCCACGCTTATTGGCGATTCACCGAGCACCGCAATGAGGATCCGGTGTTGCCGCCCGGCGTCGGCTGGATGCAGGGCGCGGCCGGGATCGCGGCGTACCTGTTCCGGCTCCAGCGGGTGCTGGGCGGCGATCCGCGCGTCGTGGAGCGGATGGACAACTGGTGGGCACTCAGACGGTGACGACGACCTTCGCGCGGGCGTGTTCGCCTTCCAGATAACGCATCGCGTCGGCCGTCGCGGCCAGCGGGTACGTCCGGTCGATGATCGGCACGACCTTCCCGGCCTCGGCAAACTCGCGCAAGGTCACTAGGTTCTCCTGGCTCGCTTTGACCGTCAGCAACACGATCCGACGGCCGACAAACGGCGCCAGCAGTGTGCCGCGGATCATCAGGCCCATCGGGCCGAACAGACTTCCACCCTGGTAGACCCCACCGCCGGACAAGACCAACAGACCACCGGGCTTCAGGACCCGACGGAGGTCTGACAGCGAGCGATTGCCGACCAGGTCGAGTACGACGTCGTACCGGCGGTCCGAGCGGGCGAAGTCGGTCGTGGTGTAGTCGATCAGCTCGTCTGCTCCGGCGGATCGGACCAGCTCGAGATTCCGCCAACTGCAGACGCCGGTGACGTTGGCGCCGTACGCCTTGGCCAGCTGGACGGCGAACGTGCCGACACCGCCGGAGGCGCCGTTGACCAGAATCTCCTGCCCTGGTTGGAGTTTCGCGACATCGCGGATGCCGATCAACGCGGTCTGTCCGGCCAGCGGGGTTGCGGCGGCCTGCTCGAAGGTGAGGTTGGCGGGCTTGCGTTCGATCCGGTTCTCGGCAGCGCAGACGTACTCCGCGAAGGCGCCGGCGGCGTCGCCGTACACCTCGTCGCCGGGCTGGAAACGGGTGACTTCGGGGCCTACCGCATCGACAGTGCCGGCGAAGTCGGTGCCGCGGATGCGGTCGTTCGGACGGCGCCAGCCGAGGTCGGCGGACGGGCGGGCGATGTAGGGATCGCCGCGCAGGACGTGCCAGTCGCGGGCGTTGAGTGCGGCCGCTTGGACGCGGACGAGAACCTGGGCGCCGGTCGCCCTGGGAGTGTCGACGTCGGCGAAGCGGAGGACGTCGGGTGAGCCGTAGGTGTCTTGAACGATGGCCTTCATGATCCCGCCCCTTACGTTGTAAGTCTTACGTCGTAAGGCTGACTTACGGCGTAAGAAACGTCAAGGGGTCGGGCGAAGAGTTCTAGCGGGACGCGAGCCGGTCGAGGCCGTCGAGGATCAGGTCGAGCGCGAACTCGAACTCTTCCTGGTCGTCGCACCAGCCGATCGTCGAGTCGGGGTCGTCGTGCGCGACCTCGGCGAGCATGCCGGCCAGGTTCGGCACCTGCGCGGCCAGGTCGGCGAGCATCCGGGCGTCGGCGTCCGGGTCCGGGGCGGCGTTCCCCGGGTCGAACAGTTCCTGGCTGAACCCGAGTGCCCGACTGCCGAGCGCATGCAGCGCGTGATGGGCGAGGTCGTACGAGAACCCGCCTGACCGCATCAGCCCGACGAGCCGGTCGTGGTAGATCACCACGGCCGGGCGCATCGTCGTACGGCTCTCCAGTAGTCGTGGCGCCCACGGGTGCCGGAGCATCACGGCCCGCGCGGTGAGGATGCGGTGCCGCATCGCGGCCTTCCAGTCGTTGACCACGACCAGGCGGTCGACGGCCTCGTTGAGCTCGGCCATCAGGACGTCGACGATGCCGTCGAGGAGGTCGTTCTTGTTGGCGACGTGGTAGTACAGCGACATCGCCTCGGCGCCGAGCGCTTCACCGATCCGGCGCATCGTGACGGCGTCGAGGCCGTCGGCGTCGGCGAGTTCGACCGCGGCCCGCAGTACCCGGTCCCGGCTCAGCGGTACGCGTGGCACCGGCGCCTGACTTGCCATTCGTACAGCGTAAGGGGTCAGCGCTGCCAGACTTCGGCGGTGGTCAGGAACGCGGACGATCCGGGCTTGTCCGGCGACCCGTCGACCTGCACGAACCCCGGCACCGACGCACCGCCGATCGAGACGGTCGCCGACCGGACCGGCGCGATCACCAGGCTCAGACTGTGGTTGCCCTCGGCGAGCTGGAAGTTGTCGGTCGCGAACAGCCGCCGGTCGAGTACGCCGCCCATCTCGATCTGGATGTCGGCCGCCTTCGCGCTCAGCCCGTCCGCGAGGTTCATCGACACCTGGACCAGATCCCGCTCGACGGCCGGCTCATGCCACGGCAGCCCCTGCACCTCGAGGAACGAGCGGACGAAGTACCGCTCCAGCCAGGAGGCGAGGTCGACGTCTTCGGAGACCACCCGGACGATCCCGTCGAACCAGAGCACGACCGCCGTACCCGAGCCGCGGATGGACCAGTCGACCATCCAGATCGAGGCGTACGCCGTCACCTTGCCGTTCTCGTCGAACAGCCGCAGCCCAGGATTGGCCCCCGCCAGAATGATCCGGCGGTTGCTGCCAGCCGACTTGGACATGAGGGAGGACACTTCCGGGGAGGGGGCCGAAGATCCTTGATTGTCTCAATCTCCGGCGCAGATGCAACGCAAACGTCCGAAAGGTTGACGCGGACTTGCCTTACCGACTCAGATCTTCTCCACCGGCGCGTACCGGAGCAGCAGCCGCTTGACGCCTTCGGAGCCGAAGTCGATATCGGCCTGCGCCTGCTGACCTTCGCCCCGGACCACGACGACCGTGCCCATCCCGAACGTGTCGTGTACGACGCGGTCGCCCGGGTTGAGGCTGATCACCGGCTTGTCGGAGGCGCTCCGGCGGGCCGGCTCGTACCGGCTCGGGATGCCGCTGCCGCGGACCGTCCCGGTACCGGACCAGCGGGTGATCGCGGACTCATCACGCCGCCAGTCGAGCAGCTCGCCCGGGATCTCCTCCAGGAACCGCGACGGCGGGTTGTGCTGCGGAGCGCCGTACGCCGAACGCACCGCGGCCCGCGAGATCGCCAGCCGCTGCCGGGCGCGGGTGATGCCGACGTACGCGAGCCGGCGCTCCTCCTCGAGCTCCTTCAGATCGGTCAGCGAACGCGAGTGCGGGAAGACGCCGTCCTCCATGCCGGTCAGGAACACGACCGGGAACTCCAGGCCCTTCGCGGTGTGCAGCGTCATCAGCGTGACCACGCCGTCGGTGGCCGCGTCCGGGATCTGGTCCGCATCGGCGACCAGCGCGACCCGCTCGAGGAACGCCTGTAGATCGGCGGCTTCACCGGCCGCGGTCCGCTCCTCGACGAATTCGCGCGCGACCGAGATGAACTCGTCCAGGTTCTCCAGGCGGGTCTCGTCCTGCGGATCCGGGGACTTCTGCAGCGTCTCGTAGTACCCCGAACGGTGCAGCGCGACGTCGAGGATGTCGTCCGGCGGAGCGCCCGAGTCGACCATCGCGGTCAGCTCGTCGAGGATGTCCACGAAGGCCTGTACGGCGTTCACCGAGCGCGATGCCATCGCCGGCGCGTCCTCGGCCCGGCGCATCGCGGCCGCGAACGAGATCCGGTCGCGGGCCGCCAGCGCCTCGATCGCCGCCTCGGCCCGGTCGCCGATCCCGCGCTTCGGCTCGTTCATGATCCGGCGCAGCGAGACGGTGTCCTCCGGGTTCGTCAGCACGCGCAGGTACGCGAGCGCGTCGCGGACCTCCTTGCGCTCGTAGAACCGGACGCCGCCGACGACCTTGTACGGATGGCCGGTGCGGATGAAGACCTCTTCAAAGACGCGGGACTGCGCGTTGGTCCGGTAGAAGACCGCGACGTCGGACGGCTTGATCCCGTCGGCGTCGGTGAGCCGGTCGATCTCATCGGCGACGAACTGCGCCTCGTCGTGCTCGTTGTCGGCGACGTACACCGCGATCTGCTCGCCCTGGCCCTGGTCGGACCAGAGGTTCTTCGCCATCCGGCCCTCGTTGCGGGCGATCACCGCGTTGGCCGCGGACAGGATCGTCTGGGTCGAGCGGTAGTTCTGCTCGAGCAGGATCGTCTCGGCGCCGGCGAAATCCTCTTCGAACGCGAGGATGTTGCGGATCGTCGCGCCGCGGAACGCATAGATCGACTGGTCGGAGTCGCCCACAACCATCAGCTCGGCCGGCGGCGCGGTCGGACCGTTGCCATCTGAATTGTTGATGGCGGCCGGATCCTCGCCACAGAGCTCGCGGATCAGCGTGTACTGCGCGTGGTTGGTGTCCTGGTACTCATCGACGAGCACGTGACGGAAGCGGCGGCGGTAGTACTCACGGACCTCGGGGAAGGCCTGCAGCAGGTTGACCGTGGTCATCAGCAGGTCGTCGAAGTCCAGCGCGTTCGCCTGGGCGAGGCGCTCCTGGTACGTCCGGTAGCACTCGGCGTACGTCTCCTCGAGATGGTTCTCGGCCTTCGCCGCCGCCGTCTCGTGGTCGATCAACTCGTTCTTCTGGGTGCTGATCCAGTTCAGCACGGCGCGCGGGTTGTACCGCTTGACGTCGAGGTCGAGCTCGCGGCAGACCAGCGTCATCAGCCGGCGCGAGTCGGTGTCGTCGTAGATCGAGAACGTCGAGCTGATCCCGAACCGCTTGATGTCGCGGCGGAGGATCCGCACACATGAGGAGTGGAACGTCGAGACCCACATCAGCTTCGCCCGCGGCCCGACCAGCTCCACCACCCGCTCGCGCATCTCCGCGGCGGCCTTGTTGGTGAACGTGATCGCCAGGATCGACCCGGGGTGCGCGTCGCGGGCCGCCAGCAGGTAGGCGATCCGCCGGGTCAGCACCCGGGTCTTGCCCGAGCCCGCACCGGCCACCACCAGCAGCGGCTTGCCGCTGTGCACCACGGCCGCGCGCTGCTGCGGATTCAGCCCCTCGAGCAGCGAATCCGGGTCGGTCCGGGACGTCTTCGGCTCCTCCAGCGGCACTGGGAGCTCATCAGGCGAGAACAGCGTAGTCATCACTCAACACCTTAGGCGCTCCCGCCGACAGTTACCGAAAGCTAGGAGAGTTGGCGGGTGAGGTGGAGCACGACCGGGGTGGCCGCGCCGAGCCAGAGCAGCTTGGCGGAGTTGTCGTCGTACGACGTGATCCGCAGCCCCGGGACGCCTTCGATCGTGCCTTCGTAGTCCTTCGCGGCGAGGTGCGCGACGACGTCGGCGAGCTCCGGCCCGTCCGACCACTCGATCCGGGCCAGGTCGGGACGCGCCTGCCACATGTCCACCCAGGCCGCCGGGTCCTCGCTGAACAGCGTCGTACGCAGGATCATCGACGCCGCACCGAGCAGCGTCGCCGCCGGGGTCGCCGTCAGTTCGAGCAGCACACGCTCCTGCTCGGACAACTCGTCAGTCAGAATCACCCGCAGGAGCCTGCCACAGCATCAGCTTTGCTGTGGGCAGACTTGCCGTGAGCAGAAAAGCTGGGGTACGGCGTTCCGCCCGCGTCAGGGTGGATGACATGGCAGAAGACATGAAAGCGCCGTTGTTCAACGAGACTGCCCGGCAGCGGTTGCTCGGGCAGCGGATCGTCGTCCTGGACCGAGCCCTCGACGACGACCTCGGGACCCTCCTGACCACCCAGATCATGACGCTCGCGGCCGAGGACCCGGACACCGACATCGCGTTCTGGATCCACTCGCCGGGCGGCTCGGTGCCGTCGATGCTCGCGATCCGCGACGCGATGCGGCTGGTGCCGTGCGACGTGTCGACGCTGGCGATCGGGCTGGCCTGCAGCGCAGGGCAGTTCCTGCTGTCGGCCGGTACGCCGGGCAAGCGCTACGCCCTGCGGCACGCCCGCATCCTGATGCACCAGGGCTCGGCCGGGATCGGCGGCTCCGCGGTGGAGATCGAGATCCAGGCCAACGACCTGCGGCACATCCGCGACACCGTGCTCGGGCTGATCGCCGACGACACCGGCCAGCCGTTCGAGACCGTGCACGAGGACTCGCTGCACGACCACTGGTACACCGCCGACCAGGCCCGCACGTACGGCTTCATCGACCACATCGTCGAGTCGTTCGACCAGGTCATGCCGAAGCTGAAGGAGGTAGCGGCATGAGCAGCTACACGATCCCCAACGTGATCGCCCAGCATCCGCGGGGCGAGCGGATCATGGACGTCTACTCGCACCTGCTCAGCGAACGCATCATCTACCTGGGTACGGCGATCGACGCCGGCGTCGCGAACGCACTGATCGCACAGCTCCTGCACCTCGAGGTCGACAAGCCCGAGCAGGAGATCAACCTGTACATCAACTGCGAGGGCGGCGACATGACCGCCATGCTCGCGATCTACGACACCATGCAGTACATCCAGTCGCCGGTCGCCACGTTCTGCGTCGGGCAGGCGATCTCGGCCGGAGCGGTCCTGCTGGCCGGGGGTGCGGCCGGGCGTCGCGCCGTACTGCCGCATGCGCGGATCGTCCTGCACCAGCCGGCGGCGAGTGGCCGGGGCACGATCCCGGACCTGATCCTGCAGGCCGACGAGGTCGTGCGGGTCCGCGGCCAGGTCGAGTCGATCCTGGCGCGGCACACCGGTCAGACGATCGAGCAGCTGCGGCACGACACCGATAGGGACCACGTGCTGACGGCGGAAGGTGCCAAGTCGTACGGCATCGTCGACCACGTGATCACCGAGCGGCTCCAGGTGCCCGCACTCGCCTAGCCGGCCGCCTCGAGCACCTTGTCGGCGACGGCGGCGTGGTGGGTGAGGTCGGCGGTCGGACGGCCGACCCGGTTGGTCAGGTACGCGTACGCGATCTGGCGGTCCGGGTCGGCCCACCCGATGCAGCAGTTGCTCCCGTTGTGGCCGAACGTCCGCGGACTGCTCAGCGATCCGAGCGACGTCGACGCGCCCTCGATCCACCGCGGTCCACCGAGCTGAAACCCTTGCGACCAACGGATCGGCGCCCGCGCTGTCCGGTCGATATCACCTTCGCTGCTCGGCTCGCACGCCACCGCAAGCGTCTCGGGTCGCAGCAGATGTCCGCCGAGCAACGCCTGATAGAACGTGACCAGATCCCGCGCCGTCGTCGACATCCCAGCCGCCGGTACGACGGCCTCGCGCGTACTGCGCCGATTCACCACGGACTGGATGAACGGCCCGAGCGGACCGGTCGCACGGATCGGCACATGCCGGTCCCACACGTCGTCGGGCAACCCGAGGTACGTGTCGGCGACCCCGAGCGGCTCGAGGACGAATCGTCGTACCAGCTCGTGGATCGGGATGCCGCTGCAGCGCCGGGCGACCTCGCTCAGGATGAACCCGAAGGCGAGCGGGCTGTACGCGACGGTGCCGATCGGCCAGCGGGGTTTGGACTCCTCGATCCGCTGCAGCGAACGGGTCCAGTCGGTCATCGCGCGGACCTCACCGACGTACGAGCCGGCATTCGTCACGCCGGACCGGTGCCGCAGGACATGGCGGACGGTGATCTCGCGCTTCCCGTTCTCCCCGAACTCCGGCCAGTACGCCGCGACCGCGTCGTCCAGGTGCAGCCGGCCGGACTCGACGAGCTGGTGGATCACCACAGCGAGGTACGGCTTGCTTGCGGAGAAGAGCCAGAACAACGCGTCCGGTGGACACCCGAAGGAGCGATCGACGACCACCCGACCGTCGCGGACAACGCACAGCTGCGCGATCGTTCCGCGGGTCTCGATCAACTCAATCGCTTGTGTCAGCAGGTCCGGGTCGAGGCCGGCGTCCTGCGGATCGCACGTGCCACCGAACTCCATGAATTCAACTGTGCCCATCCAGGCAAACGGATAGGCTCGCCGAGTGACCGTGCCTGAGGCGAATCCGCGACCGGACAGCGAAATCGAGCGGGTGCTGGTGGTGGTCGCGCACCCCGACGACATCGATTTCGGCGGCGCCGGCACGGTCGCAGTGTGGACCAAGGCCGGAATCGACGTGCACTACTGCATCGTCACGGACGGTCAGGCCGGCGGCTTCGAGCCGGAGCGGGATCGGGCCGAGATTCCCGCCGTACGACGGGCCGAGCAGACCGCGGCCGCGGAACACGTCGGGGTCCACGACCTGCACTTCCTCGGGTACGACGACGGCGCGGTCGAGCCGACGTTCGAGCTGGTCCGCGACATCAGCCGGGTGATCCGCACGGTCCGTCCGCAGCGCCTGCTCACGCAATCGCCCGAGCGCGTGTGGTCCCGCCTCCAGGTCTCCCACCCGGACCACCTGGCCGCGGCCGAGGCCGCCGTACGGGCGTTCTACCCAGCCGCGGGCAACCCGTACGCGTACACCGACGTGGCCGAGGAGGCCTGGGACGTCGACGAGCTGTGGATGATGGACCACCCGGACATCAACCACCACGTCGACATCACCGACACCTTCGACCAGAAGCTGGCCGCGCTGATGTCCCACACCAGCCAGCACCGCGACCCCGAAGGCCTGCTCAAGGGCATCCGGGCCAACTTCAACCGCGTGGCCACCGCCGCCGGCTTCCCGCCCAACCACTACGCCGAAGCCTTCACCGTCATCCGGATGCGCTAATCGGTTTGCAGCCCGTCGCCCGACCAGTCAGGGTGCGGGCATGACGATTTCTCACGCAGTTGCCGGCGACGGACCTGATCTCCTCCTGGTGCACGCGGGCGTGGCTGATGCGCGGATGTGGGCCAGGCAGGTCGAGGAGCTCAAGGCGGACCACCGCGTGATCACGCTGGACCTGCGCGGGTACGGCGAGACCCCGCTGGAGCCGGGAGCGAAGTACTCCGATGCCGGCGATGTGCTCGCGCTGCTCGACGAGCTGGGCGTGGAGAGCGTTACCGCGGTCGGAGCGTCGTACGGCGGGTACGTCGTACAGCAGGTCGCCAGCCGGGCGCCGGAGCGGTTCAACCGGCTGGTGCTGCTGTGCGCGCCGACCGACAACGTCGTACCCGACGACAACCTGCGGGCGTTGTGGTCGGAGGAGAACGCCCTCCTGGAGGCAGGAGACGTCGACGGTGCGACCGAGCTCACCGTCCAGCGGTGGATCGGTCCGGAGGCGGACGACGAGGCGCGAGCGCTGCTCAGGACCATGCAGCGGCGTGCGTACGACGTACAGCTCGCGGCCGGGGACGTCGAGAACGAGGAGTACCCGGTGGAGCCGGAAAAGATCAGCGCGCCCGTGAGGCTGATCACGGGCGCGCATGATTTCGCGTTCTTCACCAACAGCGCGGACTACCTGGCCGAACGGCTGCCGACGGTGGAGCGGATCCACCTCCCGTGGGCCGGCCACCTGCCGACCCTCGAGCGTCCGGCCGAGGCGCTGGGACTAATCCGCTAGGGCGCCCATCGGGTCCCAGGCCGGGAGCACGATCGGCTCGTCGTCCAGACGGGCCTGCAGCTCGGCCGGCAGCGCGGAACGGCGTACGGCGATCTCGAAGACGTGCTCGCCGAACCACGAGTCGTTCATGGTCCAGAAGCCGCTGTCGGCCTTCTCGTCACCCCAGCTGTTCTCGACCCGCCAGCGCCGCGGCTTGCCGTCGACCAGGTCGACACCGGTGAACAGCATCGCGTGCGTCATCAGCGTCTCGTGGTGGACCAGCCGCTCGGCCTTGTCCAGGGTGAACTCGGTGTCGTAGACCGAGCCGTAGTCGTACAGCTTGGCGTCCCAGAAGCCGAGGTCGGAGTTCATCTGCTTGCCGACGTCGCAGCCGAACCAGACCGGCTCGCCGCCGACGATCGCGTCCTGGGTGAGCTGCTTCATCAGGTCGATCTCGACGTTCAGGTAGACCACCGGCGGGGCGTCGATGACGTTGCCGAGGTAGTCGACGGTGAAGGTCTTGCCGACCGGGCTGGTCGAGCGCGGGTCGTGGACGAGGCAGACGTAGTCGTCGACCGGCAGCTGCACGTACTCCGCCGCGAACTCGAGCGGCGTCGTCCAGCCGTCACGGTGGAAGCCCTTGTCGGAGTCCTTCCACTGCCACAGGAACTTCTGCGGCGGCGTGCCGAGGTGGATGCTCAGCACCCGGTGCACGGTGGTCAGGATCTCGCGCTTGCGCTCGCGCCGGGCCTCGTCACCCTCGAGCGCGCGCAGGTCGCGCGCACCCTGGCGCAGCAGCTTGCGCAGCGCGTCGTTGAGCTGGGCCGTCGCGGACGAGCTCTCGGTCTCCGGCATCGCCGACTTCGGCACCAGGCCGTGCTTACGGACGATCGCGATGAACATGTTCCACTGGCCGCCGTCGCTGATCGGGTCGGACAGCAGGTGCGCCACCGTCCGGTCGTCGGCGTCCCGGTCGGCGGTCTCGATCATCGCCTCGAGGAAGAAGTTGGCCCGCTCGAACTTGTCCCAGAACAGCACGTAGTTCTGCGAGAACTCGAAGTCCTTGACCCCGAGCTTCCCGGCCGCGCCGACCCGGAGCAGGTTCAGGCCGGCGAACATCCAGCACCGGCCGCTCTTCTTCTGGTTCGTCACCTTCCAGTCGTCCAGAAGGTTCGACACCGAATGGTCGATCGAGGTGACGACCTGACGGTCGAGGGCAATGCTGTTGACCGGCGTCTGCGTGACGGCGTTCTGCATCACCCGGTACTGCGGGTTCGACGCGAACTCCTTCTCGAAGAGCGCGAGCTGATCGGCTGTGAGATTCCGCTCCATAAGAGTCGACGGTATAACAGCCACCAAGCCGGGACCGCCGGTATCGGGGTGGCGAATCCATGCCCTGGCCGAAACGCGCCACCGATGGACACCTGCGCTACGCTAGTTGAAAACGACATTCAAGAAGGAGCGGTGCCATGCCCCGACGCCCGGCCCCGACCGGAAAGCGCAAGCCGAAGCAGAACCCGCTGGACCGCGACGGCATCACCTACATCGACTACAAGGACACCGCGCTGCTGCGGAAGTTCATCTCCGACCGCGGCAAGATCCGCTCCCGCCGGGTCACCGGACTGTCGGTGCAGCAGCAGAAACAGGTCGCCCGCGCGATCAAGAACGCCCGCGAGATGGCCCTGCTGCCGTACACGTCCGCCGGCCGCTGATCAGCTACTGCAGCCTGACCCGGGGGTCGATCACGCTGTAGGCGAGGTCGACGATCAGGTTCATCGCGACCAGTAGCACCGAGCCGAGCAGGACCGAGCCCATGATCAGCGGCAGGTCGTAGTCGCTGACGGCGTCCAGCGCCAGTACGCCGAGCCCGGGCAGGTCGAAGATCTTCTCGGTGAAGATCGCGCCGGACAGGCTGGCGGCCAGGTCCAGGCCGAAGATCGTGACGACCGGGATCAGCCCGGCCCGCAGCGCGTGCTTGTAGGTGACGACCCGATCCGACAGCCCCTTGGCCCGAGCGGTCCGGATGAAGTCCTCGTTCAGCGTCTCCACCATCGACCCGCGGGAGTAGCGGGCGTAGTCCGTGCAGCCGTAGACGCTCAGGATCACCCACGGCGCCACCAGGCCGGTGAACCAGTGCCACGGGTTCTCCAGCGGCGACACCCAGCCGCTCCTCGGCAGGATCGGGTAGAGGATCGTCAGGTAGAGCGCCGCCATCAGCCCGACGATGTAGTACGGCACCGAGCTGATCAGCAGCGTGCCGCTCATCAGCAGACGGTCCCCCGGCGTACCGCGTCGTCTGGCCGACATCGCGCCGGCCGTCACGCCGATGGTCAGCACGAGTACGCCGTACCCGAGGACCAACGAGGCGGTCACCGGCAGCCTGGACATCAGCGTGCCGGTCACCGGGCGGTCGTTCTTGAACGAGAAGCCCAGGCACGGCGCCGAGCAGTGCTGGACCACGCCGGACGTCTCGAAGTCGCGGCCGACCACGATGCCCGCGGCGTACCGGGTGAACTGCTGAACCTTCGGCTCGTCGAGGTGCAGGTTCTTCTTGATCTCGAGGTACCGCGACTGCGGGCACTTGCGCTCACCGCAGATCGCCGCCGCGGGATCCGTGGGCGCGATGAAGAACAGCGCGAACGTCGCCGCCAGAGTGACCGCGACCACACTGATCGCGGACGCCACCCGTCGCAGCACGTAATGGAACATGACCCTGCCCCCTCCAATCCCCACCCGGTTGGTGGAGATTACCCCGAAGGGGGCAGTTCAGGTCAGACCAGGCGTCGGTCGGTTGCCCAGCGGGTCAGCTCGTGCCGGTTGGACAGCTGCAGCTTCCGTAGTACCGAGGAGACGTGGGTCTCGACGGTCTTCACCGAGATGAACAGCTCGCGGGCGACTTCCTTGTACGCGTAGCCGCGCGCGATCAGCCGCAGTACTTCGCGCTCACGCTGGGATAGCCGGTCCAAATCCTCGTCCACCGAGGCGATGTCGATCGCGCCGGAGAAGGCGTCCAGCACGAAGCCGGCCAGCCGCGGCGAGAACACCGCGTCACCGTCGGCGACCCGGTTGATCGCGTCGATCAGCTCGGTGCCGGAGATGTTCTTGGTGACGTACCCGCGGGCGCCGGCCCGGATCACGCCGATCACGTCCTCGGCCGCGTCCGACACCGACAGCGCGAGGAACTTGACGTCCGGGTGCCGCTGGTGCACCTGCTTCATCACCTCGGTGCCACCGCCGCCGGGCAGGTGCACGTCGAGCAGTACGACGTCGGGCTCGGTGCCGACGATCGCCTTGACCGCGGTGTCGACGTCGGATCCCTCCCCGACGATGTCGACCGAGGCGCCGATCTCGCTGCGTACCCCGGCCCGGAACATGTCGTGATCGTCGACGACGACAACGCGCCTGCTGCTCATCTGTCCATCTCCAGTCGCACTTCGGTCCCCGTCTCCGGATCGGACCGCACTGTTGCGCGGCCGCCGTGCCGTTCCATCCTGCCCATCACACTGTGTCGCAGGCCGAGCCGGTCGTCCGGCACCTCGTCGACCACGAAACCCTTGCCCCGGTCGCGGACGAACATCTCGACCCGGTCGCCGTCGACCTCGACGAACACGTCGATCTTCGCAGCTCCGGAGTGCTTTGCGGCGTTCACCATCGATTCGCGCGCGGCCCGGACCATCGACGACAGCGGCTCGGTCAGGTCGCAGTCACCGACCGTGATCACCTCGATCGGTACGCCGTGCGAGTCCTCGACCTCGGCCGCGGCCCGCTTCGCCGCGCTGGCGATGGTCTGGTCGGTGGTGTCGTCCTCGTCGTACAGCCAGGACCGCAGCTCGCGCTCCTGCGAGCGCGCCAGCCGGGTGACGGCCTTCGGGTCCTCGGCCTGCTTCTGGATCAGCGCGAGCGTCTGCAGCACCGAGTCGTGCAGGTGCGCGGCCATGTCGGCGCGCTCCTGGGAGCGGACCCGCTCGGCCCGCTCGGAGTTCAGGTCGCGGCTCAGCCGGTGCACCCACGGCCCGGCGATGACACCGATGCCGACGACGGCGAGCAGCAGCGCGATGAGTACGTCGCCGACCATCGAGAGCCGGCCGTTCTGGACCAGGAACAGGGTGACCGCGGTACCGATCAGGATCAGGCCGACGGCGATCCGGATGAGCGACTTCCAGCCGCCCTTGCCGAGCACCAGGCCGAGGATCGGGACGCGGATGTCCTGCGTCCACTTGTCCTTCTGGTTCTCGTCCGCCTGCCGCCAGATCAGCGCGAGACCGGTCGCAGCGAACACCAGCGGCCAGAACAGCTTCCCGGCGATCCCGAACCCGGCCACCTGCAGCAGCAGGCACAGACCGATGCCGATGGCCACCAACGCGGGCAGCTGGCCGCGGCTCTTCTCCCGCTTCCGCTGCTTCGCCTCGGCCACCGGTGGCGGCGGCTCGTCGGAGCGCATTCCGCTCCGGGTGTGCGCGGCGAGGCCGGGCGCGCCAGGGATGTTGTCCGGCGCGAGCGGCATCAGGAACCAGAGAGCTGCATAGATCAGTACGCCGAAGCCGCCGAAGACTGTGGTCGCGATCAGGACCAGGCGAACGATGGTGTCCGATACGCCCAGGTGGTCCGCGATCCCGCCGGCCACACCCGCGACGACACGACCTTCTGTACGCCGGTACGCCCGGCGAGGCGGGTCCGTCGGCTGCCGAGGCGGGAGCGCCGCCCCGGGACCGGCCGATCCGGACTGGCCGTACGGCGGGGGCGTCCACGCGCCACCTGCTCCCGGCGCGTACTGGTGGCTGCCGGCGTGGTGGGTGCCGGCGGCCTGCTCCGCGGCCATGCGGGCGGCGTAGGCGGCGTACGGGCCTTGGTACTGCCCGGGGCCTTCGGGACCCCAGCCTTTGTAGCGCCACTGCTCTTGCCCGGACTGTGCAGACTGGGCAGGCGGCTGCTCGGGCTGGCCTCCGTTCGTGGAGGTCCCGCCCGGCGGCGCGGCTGCTGGCTGGCTCATCACAACGATCGTCACATGTGGACGGGCCGCACACCAGCAGGCTTGTCCCCGGCCGCCTCCTCAACGCCCGCGCGCCTGGCTCAGGGGCGGCTCGGGGATAACCCTGAAGCCCCCGCCCGCCCCGGCCGGACTCGGGGGATCGTCAGGGTGCATCCCGATGTTCCGCGCCCGCGTGTGGTGTGAGTATCGATGACATGGAGCAGAACCAGAGTGGACCCGGTGGGTTCGACCGCGACCGCCTGCAGAACCCGCAGACGTGGCGGCGCAGCAGGTCGGACCGTTGGGTCGCCGGTGTCTGCGGCGGCATCGGCCGCGCGCTGAACATCGACCCCGTGCTGATCCGCGTGGTGATGGCCGTACTGATCCTCAGCGGTCCCGGGATCATCTTCTACATCGCCGCCTGGGTGCTGATGCCCGACGAGGGCAGCGACCGCTCGGCGGCGCAGGGTCTGCTCGGTGACCGGGTCCGTCCCGACCACCCGTGGCTGTGGCCGGTCGTGATCGGCGCCTGTGTGTTCGCCGCGATCGCGATGATGTCCTCGTTCGACTTCGGCCGGTTCGTTCCCGGTCCGCTGATCGTGCTCGCGGTGATCTTCGTGGTCGCCAAGCAGCGTAAGAACGGCGGGATCGGCCGCGGCCGGCGCAGCCAGTACATGGGCGGTCCGAACGCGAACTGGACCGGCCAGGACACCAACTGGACCGGTCGCCCGCAGGACACCACGCCCGTCCAGCAGGCCACTTCGGCGTACGCGTCTCCTCAAGGCACCACCCAGTACGACCCGTCAGCTCCCCCGGCGGGTCCGTCGTCCTCGGCCACACAGCGACCCCAGGACCGCACCGTCGAACCGGTCCAGCCTGTGTGGACCGAGGACGACCCTCTCGGCCTGTACGTCGACGAGCCGGCCGGCACCACCCCGCCGGTCAGCACCGAGCCCGCCGGACCGCCCGCCAAGGGCATGCGCGGGATCAAGTCGATCGTCGTCGTACTGACCGGTCTCGCGATCGGTATCGCCGCGCTGGCCGGCGCCTCCACGGCGACCATGCTGGTCATCGGCCTGGCCACGCTCGGCGCCGGCATGCTGCTCGGCGGGTTCGTCGGCCGCACGCTGGCCCTGCTGCCGCTGGGCATCCTGCTCGCGGCCGGTGCGGTGGCGAGCACGGTGTTCCCGAACGTGCCGCGCAACTTCGCCGACACCAACTACGTCGCGCCGGTCGGCCAGACCATCACCGCGACCGGGACCAGCTACCAGTTCGACGCCGGGTCGGTGCATCTGGACCTGACCAAGGCGAAGTTCGGCCCGGGCGCGAAGGTAGACGTCCACGGCGGTGCCGGCGAAGTGATCGTCAAGCTGCCCTCGAACGTCGACGTGACCGGCAACCTGTCGGCCGAAATGGGAGACGTTGCCTTCCTCAACCAGCACCAGGGCGGACATAATGCCGAGCTGAACCTCAACGACCTGGGCACGGACGGCAAAGCCGGCCCGCAGCAGGTCACCCTGGACCTGGATGTCAGGCTGGGCAGCATCAAGGTGGAGCGCGGATGAGCCAGCAGCCACGCAAGACGAAGCCGGACGTTCCCGGTGTCGTGACGGGCGCGGTCCTGACCGGCGCGGCCACGATCTGGATGCTGACCGAGAACGGCGTCCTGCAGACCGACGACCTCGGCGTCACCAGCGCCCTCCTCCTCGTCACAGCCGGCGTCCTCGGCCTGGCCGCCTCCCGCCGCGGTTAACTCGATGGACGGCTTCCCCGCCGTTCCCTAGGCTCGCGGCATGTCCAGCCCGGAGGCCGACAGACCGTAACCACCGATGACGCATTCCATCGATGGTTACGGGAGTATCTCCATGCCTTTCGTGCTGTACCTGCTCGGCCTGGCCGTGTTCGCCCAGGCGACCTCTGAATTCATGCTCTCCGGGCTCGGCCCGGACATCGCCCAGGACCTGGGCGTCGCGATTCCCACCGCCGGTTGGCTGACCTCGGCGTTCGCGCTCGGCATGATCGTCGGCGCTCCGGCGATCGCGGTCCTCGGCGCCCGCTGGCCGCGACGGCGGACGCTGCTGGTGACACTGACCGTCTTCCTCGCCGTCCACGTGGTCGGCGCGCTGACGACCAGCTTCGTCGTACTGCTGATCACCCGCATCCTGGCCGCGCTCGCGAACGCGGGATTCCTGGCCGTCGCGCTCGCGACCGCGACCAGTCTGGTCCGCCCGGACGCGAAGGGACGTGCGACCTCGGTTCTGCTCGGCGGTACGACGCTCGCGTGCATCGTCGGCGTACCGGCTGGTGCTCTGCTCGGTTCGTCCTTCGGCTGGCGGTCCGCGTTCTGGGCGGTCGCGATCATCTCGTTGCCTGCGCTGATCGCGATCCTGCGCTCGGTCCCGGCCCGCGGGACCGGTCCGGCCACGATCGGGCGGTTCCGGGTCGGCCGACGGCTCGGCGTACTGCTGCTGCTCGGGGCGCTCGTCAACGGTGCGACGTTCTGCTCGTTCACCTATCTGGCGCCGGTCGTGACCGAAGTCACCCGTCTCGGCGTGGGCTGGGTGCCGCTGATGCTCGCGCTCTTCGGTCTCGGATCCTTTGCCGGCGTCACCGTCGCCGGCCGGTACGCCGATCGCGGCAACCACCTGCTCGTGTTGGTTGCCGGTGGCATCTTGCTGCTCGGCTGGTGTGCGTTCGCACTGACCGCCGCGCACGTCGTACCGACCGTCGTTCTGGCTTTCCTGCAAGGCGGTTTGTCCTTCGCGATCGGCTCGACGCTGATCGCCTACGTCCTGTACGCCGGCGCCGAGTCCCCAGTCCTGACCGGTGGACTCGCGACCGCCGCGCTCAACGTCGGAGCGGCCGCGGGGCCTGTCCTCGGCGGCCTGGCGATCGGGGCCGCCGGGTTCCGCGGGCCGCTGTGGGTCAGCGCCGCGCTGGTGGGCACCGCGCTCTGCGTGGCGGCGGGCTCGGTTAGGCTTGTTCATCGCGAGGGGCCCGGATAAGTGGGTTCCGTGGTCGAGGAGTTCCGATGGTGCGCGGCACCGTGAAGTGGTTCAACGCCGACAAGGGCTACGGTTTTCTTGCCGTCGAGACCGGTGGCGGCGGCGAGGTGGACGACGTGTTCGTGCACTGGAGCAAGATCGTGTCGGACGGGTACAAGACCCTCGAGGACGGCCAGCAGGTCGAGTTCCAGATCGTCGACGGCCCCAAGGGCCGGGAAGCAGACGCAGTCACGCCGATCTGACCAGCGGTCTGGTCCGGCAACCGATAGCCTGACGTCTCATCGTGTGAGGGGTGAGACGTGGCAGAGCCGGTACCCGTGATCCGGAAGCTCGAGCATGCGCTGGCCGACGACGACTTCGCCTGGTCCTTGCTGCTCGTCGGCGAGGATCAGACCGACAAGCTCGCGACGCTGACCGGTGACCTGCGCGGGCCGGTCTCGACGACCGGTGACGGCAAGCAGATCACGTCCGGCTTCTCGTACTGGGGTATCGGTCCGACGATCGCCTGGGCGAACGCCACCAACGACCCGTTCTACCTGGTCATGAAGGCGGGTGCCGAGTCGTTCCTGCGGCACTGGCGCAAGGTCCGCCCGCACGTCGAGGACGGCGGCTTCCACCTGGTCAGCCTCGGCGTCGGCACCGGCGTGAAGGACCGCACGATCCTCAGCGACATGCGCCGGAACAACCCGGGCATGTACTACATCCCGGTCGACATGAGCTCGGAGATGCTGCGGATGGGCACGCTGGAGCCCGTCCGCGGCGCCCGCTTCCCGGTCTCCCACGTGCTGCCCGTGCAACTGGACTTCTCGATCGCCGACAACATGGACGAGCTCGCCCAGATGCTCGCCCGGCTGGTCGGCAACGATCCGATCCTGTTCACGCTCACCGGCAACACGCTGGCCAACTTCGAGAGCGACGAGGAGCTGCTCAGCACCCTCACCCGCGTACTGCGGCCGCAGGACCGGCTGCTGCTCGAGGTGGCCAGCACCACCCGACTCGACCAGGAGACCGCGGACGCGGCGGCCGACGAGTACCACCAGACCCGCGCGTTCGCGGAGTTCGTCACCAGCGCCCTGCGGTACAACACCGACCTCAAGATCAACAACGACCGGGTCAAGTTCATCGGCGAGGTCGAGGACGAGGACGCGCTACTGGTCAAGATCCTCTGGCAGAACGACACCGACAGCGAGATCCGGATGGAGCTGCCGGACCACACCGAGGTGGTGCTGCCGATCGGCGACACGATCCGGCTCTACACCACCCGCAAGTACTCGACCACCCGGCTCAAGCGGCTCACCGAGGCCTGCCAGCTGACACCGGTCGAGGCGATCCAGTCCCAGTTCCGGTACACCCGCCGTCCGAACCCGTTCGGCCTGGAGCTGCTCCTGCTCGCACCGGACGCGGCCGGCGAGGCGGCACACAGCCTCGCCGACGACATCTGGGCAGTATGACCCGGCGCACCGTCGTCACCGTGGTGACGTACGGGCTGCTCGGGGTGGCGTTCGTTCTCGGCATCATCTGGTTCTTCTGGCCGGGGAACTCGCGCTGGGAACCGGCCGTCAACACCCTCACGCTGGTCGCCGGGCTGAGCGGCATCTTCGTCGAGCGGCTCACAGCCGAGGCGGAGCGGCGTACCGAAGTACTGCGGGCTGTGGTGGACGAACTGCAGGAGAACACCCGGCTGCTCAACGACGAGCGGTTCTCGCCTGACGCACCCACGAGTCGGCAGGTGTACCCGCGGCTGGTGGTGTCCGCGGTCGATCTCGCGCTGGTGTCTGGCGCGCTGGGGCTTCACCGCGATGCCGACCTGGTCGGGCTGCTGCACCGCTGGCGGGACACCGTGCACCTGTTCAACCGGCGCCTCGACCTGACCGAGATCAGCACGTTCTCGAACACGATCTCGTCCGCGGAGCTGGCCGCCTTCCATCGTGCGCTGCATCGCGAGAACAGCTACTTCGCCGCGACCCGGGAGAAGCTGCAGAACCTGCTCGCGGCGATCCCGCAGCCTTAACGGCCGAGGCCGAAACCGGAGCTGCTGCTGCCAGTAGTGGCAAATTGTCCCGAAACGTTGACTTCGCGATGCGGTCAGAGCTTCACTTTCGGACAGGACCGTAAATACGGCACCCCGGAGGCATCGCATGCGATCAGCCCGCTCGCTCATCGCGGTGGCACTCGCCGCCGTACTCGTCACGACTCTGACCACTCCCGCTGCCGAGGCAGGTCATCAGCCGCCGACAGCGACCCTGACCTCGTTGGGCGTCCCGCTGTCCGACGTACTCCTGATCGGCGGTACGGTCGCGCCCGGCCCGAACGGCAAGACCGCGATCTGGAACGTGTCCAGCGGCAGCCCGGCGTACCTGAACGCCATCGACCCGGCCACCGGCGACAGCCTGCTGTCCGCGGCGCTGCCCGGCGCCGACGGCAGCTACGCGGTCGCGGCCGCGCCGGACGGCACGATCTATGCCGGCACGTACAACAACGGCCATCTCTATCGGTTGAAGCCTGGCGCGACCACCGCCGAGGACCTGGGTCGGCCATTGGCGGCCGAGACGTTCATCCTGCGGATCACCGTCGACGAGCAGGGCAACGTGTACGGCGGGACCTACCCGCACGGGCGGGTGTTCAGCTACGACCACGCGACCGGCGCCGTACGCGACTACGGCACGATCAAGGCCGGCCAGGGGTACGTGAAGAGCATCGACTACGCGAACGGCAAGCTCTACACCGGCACCGAGCCGGACGCGTACTTCCAGGAGGTCGACGTGGCCAGCGGCGCGGTCACCGAGATCCCGGCACCGCCCACGATGGGCGATCCGAAGGACAAGGTCGTCTACGACCTCAACGTCCGCGGCGGCCGCGTCTACACCCGGGTCAGCACGGCGTTCCCCGGCCCGATGTACGTGTGGGACATCGCGTCGCGGACCTGGGTCGACGAGATCGCGAACGAGCACGGCCTGGACATCTCGCCGATCGGCGCGGACGGTTCGCTGTACATGATCCAGGCGAGTGAGCTGAAGAAGTACGACCCGGCCACCAAGACGCTGACCGGGACCGGCCTGACCTTCACCGGCCGGATCCAGAACGCCCGCTCGATCGGGTACGCCGACCTGAACCTGCCGGACTACCCGGGCACCAGCGTCGTCGGCACGCTGTGGCGCGGCGAGGAGTTCCGGTACAACCCGCAGACCGGGAAGTCCGAGATCTTCCAGACCAAGGTACGGCGCGAGCCGATCGAGATCCTGTCCGTCGCCGGCGGCAAGAACAACATCTACGCCGGCGGGTTCCTCAACGGCGGCGTGTCGGTCGTCAACCCGGACACCGGCGCGGCGACGTTCAACCGGTTCTCCCAGGTCGAGGCGCTGATGGAGGGCTCGGACGGCAAGGTCTGGGTCGGCGCCTATCCGGAGGCCCGCCTCTACTCATATGACACGTCGAAGCCGTGGAGCAGTCCGGAGTACTCCCCCGGACCGCCCGGTACGCCGGACAACCCGGTCCAGGCGCTCAACCTGAAGCCGGACCTGTTCCAGACCCGCGCCCGCGCGCTGGCCGAGGTGAACGGCAATATCGCGGTCGGCACCGTCCCGGACGGCGACCGGCTCGGCGGCGCGCTGGTCATCTACGACCCGAAGACCGGTACGGCGGAGAAGTACCGCAACGTCGTACAGGACGAGTCGGTCTTCGGGCTGACCGCGAACTGCGGCATCGTGTACGGCGGCACGTCGATCGCCGGCGGGCTGACCACCACACCGCCGACCCGGGAAGCGGGCACAGTATTCGCGTGGGACGTGGCCAAGAAGAAGAAGCTCTGGGAAACCGTGCCGGTGCCAGGCGCGGCGACGGTCTCGTCGGTCACGATCGGCCCGGACGGGCTGCTCTGGGGCGTGGCCGGCAAGACGGTGTTCGCGCTGGCCCCGGACAGCGGCAAGCTGAAGAAGTCCTTCACGCTCGGTACGACGACCTCGAGCGGGGACATCGTGTCCACGCGGGAGGCGGTGTACGTGAGCATCGACCTGAACAAGATCTACCGGATCGAGCCCGGGAAGAAGGCCGTCCCGACGCTGTTCGTCGAGCACGCGCACCGGCGGCTCGGGGTCCGGGGAGACCACCAACTGCTGATGACGAGCGGTTCCGAGCTGTTCCGGATTGATATCAGCCGTTGACAGCAGAATTTCACCCCGGCTACTTTCGGTCCTGACCGTTATTCGCCGCAACTACTTCCGGCCCTGACTTCCGGACACCCTGGGGGTGCGATGAAATCGACCGTCCGCCGCATCGCGGCACCACTCACGGCGCTCGTTCTCGCCGCCGCGCTCAGTTCCTGCGGCGGAGGCGACTCGGGCTCCTCGGACTCGAAGAAGAGCGTCACGCTCTGGATGTACCCGGTGATCGCCGACCAGGCGGCCAGCGACACCTACTGGAAGAAGGTCGAGACCGACTTCGAGGCGGCGAACTCCGGGATCGACCTGAAGATCGAGGCGCAGCCGTGGGCGAACCGGGAGGAGAAGGTCGCGGCGGCGTTCTCGGGCAAGAAGGGCCCGGACGTCCTGCTGATGATCCCGGACCAGATCCCGCAGTACGTGAAGAGCGGCTCGCTGGAGCCGGTCGACGACGTGGTCGAGCCGGAGAAGGACAAGTTCCTGCCGGCCGCGATCCCCGGCCTTACCGTCGAGGGCAAGGTGTACGGCGTACCGATCTATCACACGGTCACGACGACGATGTACAACAAGACGGTCCTGACCAAGGCCGGGATCGCGAAGCCACCGGAGACCTGGGACGAGATCAAGGCGGCCGCTCCGAAGCTGAAGGCAGCCGGGTTCTCGACGCTGGACTACTCGGCCTCGCCGGAGGCGACGCTGAACCTGAACTTCTACCCGCTGCTGTGGCAGGCGGGCGGGAAGGTGTTCGCCGACGACGGCAAGTCGGTGACGTTCAACCAGGCTCCGGGGCTGGAGGCGCTGACGTTCCTCAAGTCGCTGTGGGACCAGGGCGCGATCCCGAAGACCGCGCTGACCGCGGGCAACGTGGTCGCCGACTCGCCGTTCGGCAAGGGTCAGGTCGCGATGGCGATGACGAGCGTGCCGGCCGACGTGGCGACGGTCACGAAGACCTGGGGCGCGGGGAATGTCGAGATCGGCTCACCGCTGACCGGGAAGAAGCAGGTCGGGTACGGGATCCCGGGTGGTCTGGTGCTGAACGCGGCGTCGGACAACGTCGACGCGTCGAAGAAGTTCCTGTCGTTCATGGAGCAGTCGGCGCAGCTGGACGGGCTGAGCAAGGCGTCCGGGTTCTACTCGCCGCGGAACGACGCCAAGTCCGAGTCGACGGACGCGACCGTGGCGAAGTTCCACGACGCGCTGCAGTACGCCGTACCGGGTGAGGCGAACCCGTCGGCGCGCCAGATCATGTCGATGCTGAGCACCGAGATCCAGGCGGTGCTGACCGGCAAGAAGCAGCCCCAGCAGGCCCTCGACGACGCCGCCAAGCAGGCCAACGACCTCCTGTCGAGACAACGTTGACGGAGGCACGCCAGGTGCCGGGCACGGGTCGGGCGGGACCCGTGCCCGGTCAGCCGGTGCAGTCGGTCGCCGCCGGCGATACCTCCCCCGACCCCCGCAGCTTCGGCTCACGCCTCCACTCCGCCTTTTCGCGGTCCGCCTCGCCCGCAGGGCGGGGCGGACCGCGCCGTCGACCATGGGTGGGGCTGCTGTTTGTTGCGCCGATGCTGCTGCTGTTCTTGGTGTTCCGGTTCCTGCCGGCGATCGGCGCGTTTCTGCTGTCCTTGACCGACTACCGGATCAGCGGCAAGTGGGACTTCATTGCCCTCGACAACTACACGCGGTTGTTGTCGGACAAGGTGTTCCACGAGGCGCTGCTCGTCACCGTCACCTACACGGTGATCTTCGTGCCCCTGACGGTCCTGCTCTCGCTCGGCACCGCAGTACTGCTCCATCAAGTCGTGTGGAAGCGCGGGTTCTTCCGGGGCGTCTTCTTCCTCCCGTACGTGACCAGCATCGTGCTCGCCGCGGTCATCTGGAAGTGGATCTACGACGCCCAGGACGGCCTACTGAACGCAGTACTCGGGCTGGTCAGCATCGGCCCGATCGACTTCCTCAGCCAGTCCAGCACGGTGCTCCCGTCGATCGCGGTCACCTCGGCCTGGAAGGGCTTCGGGTACTCGATGCTGATCCTGCTCGCGGGCCTGCAGGCGGTGCCGAAGTCGTACCTCGAGGCGGCGATGATCGACGGCGCCGGGACGTGGCAGCGGTTCCGGTACGTGACGCTGCCGCAGCTGCGTCCGGTGCTGTTCTTCGTGCTGGTGATCGAGACGATCGGGTCGTTCCAGGTCTTCGACGCGATGTACGTGATGACCGGCGGCGGGCCGGTGCGGTCCAGCTACTCGCTCGTGTACTTCCTGTACGACAGCGGTTTCAAGTTCTTCGACTTCGGTTACGCCAGCGCGATCGGTCTGGTGCTGTTCCTGATCGTGCTGATCGTCTCGCTCGTACAGCGCCGGCTCGTCGGGAGGGACGACTGATGGTCAACGTGCTCGAACGCCCGCCGGTGCGGGCTGTCAGCGAGACCAAGGCGGTCGGACGGCGTACGGCGGCCCGCTTGACGCTACCGACGTTGCTGACGCTGACCGCAATCGTGACGATCGTGCCGTTCGCGGCGATGGTGCTGGTCGCGTTCGCGCCGCCGAGTGGGCGGACGTTTCCGGATGCGCTGAATCCGTCGAACTTCACGCTGCAGAACTTCTCACGGGTGCTGTCGAGCTCGGACATCCCGCGGTGGACGGTCAACTCGCTGCTCTACTCGCTGATCTCGGTGGTCTGCGTGCTGCTGTTCGCGTCGATGGCGGGGTACGCGTTCGCGAAGAAGAAGTTCCCGGGGCGGGAGATCATGTTCTGGGCGTTCCTGGCGACGCTGATGGTCCCGTTCCAGGCGACGCTGATTCCGTCGTACATCCTGGTCTCACGGCTCGACTGGGTGGACAGCTATTGGGGGCTGATCGTCCCCACGCTGGCGAACTCGCAGGCGGTGTTCCTGATGCGGCAGTTCATCATGCAGCTGCCCGACGAGCTCTTCGAAGCCGCGGAGATCGACGGGGCGTCCGAGTGGCGCATCTTCACCATGATCGTCGTACCGCTGATCCGTCCGGTGCTGGCGACGCTCGGGATCTTCGTCTTCCTCTGGCACTGGAACGACTTCCTCTGGCCGCTGGTCATCGGCCAGTCCGGCAAGATGCAAACCCTCACCGTCGGCCTCGCCACCCTCCAAACCCAAGCCGTCCCCATCAACCAGGTCATGGCCGGCGCCACCATCACAGTCGTCCCCAGCCTCCTGGTCTTCGGCCTCCTCCAGCGCTACCTCACCGACTCCATAGCCATGTCCGGCCTGAAAGCCTGAGCCTCACGGCTTGGGCTTGTTGAGCATTTGGTGGAGTTCGTCGCCGTGGACTGTCAGGGCCCAGATGATGAGGACGTCTATGGCGATGGTGATGGTGGACCAGATGGGGTAGGCGGACAGGAAGGCCATGTTGAGGATGAGGCTGGCGATGGCGACGATGACGCCGACGACCCGGCCCCAGACGCGGCCGTTGAGGAGGGCTATGCCGGAGATCAGGACGAAGACGGCTACGCCGAGGTGGATCCAGCCCCAGTTGTCGTAGGCGAGGTGGATCGCCAGGCGGCGTGGGCGGACCAGGAAGTACGTGTCGTCGAAGATCGCGACGAAGCCCTGGAACGCGTGGATCATGCCGAGCACGATCATCATCACGCCGGCGAACAGGATCCAGCCGACCCAGCGGCTCGGCCACTCCGGCACCTCGACCTCGCCGGGCCGTCGATGGGTACCGCCAGGGGTTTCGTCGGGCTCCGGCATGGTGCTCTCCTTCAGCTCGCGGCCTTGGTCGCCGCAGTGGCGCGGTACTCGCTGACCGGGTGGTAGCGGTCGTAGAGCATCGTCAGCGTGGTCACCAGGAAGACGAAGAACAGCGTGTCCGGCAGCGACAGGTCTCCGTTCCCCCGCGTCAGCAGCAGGTCCGCAACGAAGACCAGCGCGATGTTGATCGCCAGCAGGACGACGAACGAGAACGTCGCCGAGTCCCACCCGTACCCGCGCCGCGCGCTCCACAGCCCGATCGCGGAGTTCAGGACGACGAAGAACGCGATACCCAGGAAGAGCCTGAGGTCGCTGGTCTCCACGCCGGGCAGCACCCGCCCGTAGATCACACTGGTCAGCCCGATCAGCACGATCTTCTCGAACGCCGCCCAGTCGAACACCCGGTTGTGCGCCGCGCGGTACGCCATCCGCTCGCTCGCCTCGTCCATCTCTTCGGGCAGCGGGTCGGCGCTCAGCCGCAACGTCCAGTCGGGCGGCCGGAGCCGCGGCCGTACGACGAACCACACGACCGCCGCGAGTGCCAGCAACGCCACGATCAGCGCGGGGAGGAACCACGGCACGTCGCGGATCGTGTCGGTCAGATCCAGCTTCAGGATGTGGATCCAGGTCTCCTGCGGCAGCTTGATGAAGATCCAGATCCCGGCCGCGACCTTGACCCAGAACCGGAACCCGTAGCGGTTCGGGTTCCGCCGGGCGCGCACACCCTCGTACGCGATGAAGAAGTACTCGAACGTGTTCGGGAACACCAGCAGCAGGAACCGCAGACCGGTCAGCTCGAACAGCACCACGCCGACCTGGCGGTAGAAGAACAGGAACCTGCTGATCTTGACCGCCGCCGGGTTGGTCCAGTTGCGCAGGCTCGCGAGGTAGGCGATCGACAGGTAGAACACGTCCATCGCCTTGTCGTAGCTCTGGTAGTTCGGCGGGTCGACGCCGAAGAGCTGGAAGATCGTCTGGTCGACCCCGTCCAGGAGCAGACAGGCGATGATCGCGGGCAACGGATACTTCAGGATGAAGAACGGCAGTATGAAGCGCGCCAGTACGACGGCCCAGAACACCACCTGGACGTCCATCCGCCACCCCCATCCCGTCCGACTCAGGCTACGACCGGAACCGTCTCGAGGGCCTCACCTCAACCCGGGGGTTTCCGATCGGCACGATCCGGGGGGTCATCCAGGGCGGATGACGCGGGCCGGGGCTCATCCGGGGGTGGGCGGTGGCCGACCGGGTCTGCGGCACCGGCGGGACCGGCTCACCCTTTAGGTACGACGCCCGCTGCCGCCTCCTCCGACACGCGTGATGCCGCCTGACCGGATGTCCGACATGTTCGAACCCCTGGTCCGACGCGGAGGAGAGCGACACCATGCCCAACTCCCCCGAGACTCCACCACCACCCGCCCCGGCCACGCCCGCCCCCTCGCCAACCAGCCCACCTGCGGCTGAACCCTCCCCTCAACCGCCGCAGGCGGAAGCTGCTGCTGGCTCGCACGAACCGCCGCCGGAGGGGGCCACGGCGGGCTCGTGGTCGCTTCCGCGGGGTGTCGTGGTGCTGCTGGGGACTGCCGGCGCGATCATCACCGCCGGCGGGCTGCACGGGTTCTCCAGCATCGCCGGGCCGGTGTTCCTCGCGTTGATCCTCACCATCGCGGTCAGCCCGCTCCGCCGGTTCCTGATCCGGCGCGGCGTCCGCAGCTGGATCGCCGCCCTGGTCGCCCTCGTCGTGGTGATCTCTCTCCTGCTCGGCCTCGCCGCCGCCCTGGCCCTTTCGCTCGCCCGGCTCGCGACGCTGCTTCCGACGTACCAGGACACCTTCGGCCAGCTCATCAACGACGTACGCGTCTGGCTGGCGCACCGCGGCATCGGCAACCAGGAGATCCAGCGCGTACTGCAGGCGCTCGACCTCGGCAAGGCGCTCGGGATCCTTCAGACCTGGCTGACCAAGCTGCTCGGAGTGTTCTCCGACCTCGGCTTCATCATCATCCTGCTGTTCTTCATGGGCATGGACGCCAACGGCTTCACCGCACGCCTGACCGAGGCCGCGAAACACCGCCCCGGAATCGCCCGCGCCCTCACCAGCTTCGCCCGCGGTACGACGCGCTACCTCGTCGTCTCCACCATCTTCGGCCTGATCGTCGCCGTGGTGGACGTCGGCGTGCTCTACCTGCTCAGCATCCCGCTGCCGTGGCTGTGGGGCCTGCTCGCGTTCATCACCAACTACATCCCGAACATCGGCTTCATCATCGGCGTCGTCCCGCCGGCGCTGCTCGGCCTGCTCGACAACGGCTGGACCACGCTCCTGTGGGTGATCATCGCGTACTGCGTGATCAACTTCGTCTTCCAGTCGATCATCCAACCCAAGATCGTCGGCGACGCGGTCGGTATGTCGACCACCCTGACGTTCCTGTCCCTGGTCTTCTGGGGCTGGGTCCTGGGCCCGCTGGGGGCAATCCTCGCCATCCCCCTCTCCCTGCTGGCCAAGGCCCTGCTCCTGGACGCAGACCCGTCCACCCGCTGGGTGAACGGCCTGATCTCAAGCAACGACGGCCCCAAAGGACTCGATGGCTCGTAGCGCGTCTGCCTGCGACATACCCGGCGGCTGGATGCGCAGGATGATCCCGTCGGCGCCCATCTCCTCGTAGTACGCCAGCCGTTCAGCGCACTCGGCGCGCGAGCCGATCACACTGCGGTCGACGATGTCGTCCCAGCCCTGGGTGTACCGGCTGACATCCGTCGACGTCCGTTTCCACCCGGTGTAGGCGTCGTACAGGTCCCGCAACGGCTCCTCGAGTGCCGCCCGGGCGTCCTGCGACGTGGGAGCGCAGTACCCCTCCCGGCACAGGATGACCTCCTGCCCCAGCGTCCCCTCACCGCGGCGATACGACAGGTACTCCGCGATCTTCGCCGGCAGGTCCGCGTCCAGCTCGTTGAACGACGTCGTCCAGCCGTCGCACATCCGGGCGGTCCGCTCCAGCACCGCGGACACCCGCCCGCCGTTCCAGATCCGCGGCCGCGGCGACTGCACCGGGCGCGGCGAGAGGTACGCGTCCTGGATGCTCGTGAACTTCCCGTCGTACGTGACCTCGTCCGACGTCCACAGCCGCGTGAGGATCTCCAGCCCCTCCTCGAACCGCGCGACCCGCTCGGACTGCGTCACGCCGTACAGCGCGAACTCCTCCGGCCGGTACCCGAGCACGAACCCCGCCGTCAGCCGCCCGCCGGACAGTACGTCGATATGCGCCAGCGTCTCGGCCAGTACGACGGGGTCGTACAGCGGCGCCACGATCCCCGCCGTCGCGATCCCGATCCGGGAGGTGTGCGCGGCCAGCCACGTCATCGAGGTGAGGATCTCGTGGTACCCGGGCCGGTGCAGGTGCCGTTCGCCGAGCACGACCCACTCGAACCCGGCCTGCTCGGCCAGCTTCGCCTGCTCGACCGCGTCGGCCAACCGGGGCCGCTCGTCCGGGGTGCCGTAGAGGTTCAGATAGAGACCCAGCCGCATCGGGGTGCCACCTTCCGTTGACAGAGAGCGCTCAGGGTATTTACGGTCTTGACCGTAAATGCTTTCCGCTCAGATTGCGACCCTAGGAGCCGGTTATGAGTCTTGCAGCACAACCGGCGGGGTTGCCGGACGGGGCATCGGCGGCGTCCGGGCCGATCAGCGCGATCAAGACCCGCGTGGTCAGCGCGCCGTACCGCCGCCCGTTCCAGATCAGCAGCGGGATCAGCACCGAGCTCATCAGCCTGGTCGTCGAGGTGCACACCGCCGACGGGGCCGTCGGGATCGGCGAGACCTCACCGATGACGGCGTACACCGGTGAGACGCTGGCCGGCGTACAGGCCGCGATCGAGGAACACCTCGCCCCGGCGCTGGTGGGTCGCGACCCGCTCGACCGAGCCGGTGCGCACGTGGTGATGGACGCCGTGCTGCGGGGTCAGCAGGTCGCCAAGTCGGGCCTCGACATCGCGCTGTACGACCTGGCCGGTCGCCTGAGCGGCTGGCCGGTCCACACCATCCTCGGCGGCAGCGTCCGCGACCGCGTCCAGACCACGTGGGTCGTCGGGCTCGGCACGCTCGACGAGATGGCCGCAGAGGCAGCGGAGTACGCCGATCGCGGGTTCATGCACCTGAAGGTCAAGGGCGGCCAGGACCCGGCCAAGGACCTCGAGCTGATCCGGGCCGTCCGCGCTGCGATCCCCGACGACGCCGAGCTGTGCCTGGACGCCAACGAGGGGTACGACGCGACCACAGCCCTCCCGTACCTCGCCAAGATGAGCGCCGCCGGTCTGACCCTGCTGGAGCAGCCACTGCCCCGCTGGGACCTGGCTGGGCTGGTGCGGCTGCGCGAGCGCCTCGACGTACGCGTGATGGTCGACGAGAGCATGCACTCGCTGCACGACGCCATGGAGATCGCACGGCGCGGTGCGGCCGACGTACTCAACATCAAGATCCTCAAGGTCGGCGGACTCCACCGTGCGCTGCAGATCGCCAACGTGGCCGAGGCTGCCGGGCTGGCGGTGAAGGTAGGCTCGATGCCGGAGCTGGGCGTGGCCACGCTGGCCGCCGTACACCTGGCCGCCGCCGTGCCCGGTGCGACCGTCGCGGCCGACCTGGTGGGGCCGCTGATGGTCACCGAGGACCCGCTGGCGCCGAGTGTGTTCGCCGACTGCGACGGCTGGATCGACGTACCGCAGGGGCCCGGTCTCGGGCACTCCGTCTGACGCTGTCTGAGAGGTCTCTGATGCACCCACTCGTAGAGCGACTGCGCGGCACACTGCTTCCCGCTGTGGTCACACCGATGGACTCCGACGGTGTCGTCGCGTACGACGCTCTGACCGCGTACGCCGGTGCGCTGACGACCCAGTCCGTGGGCGGGATCGCGGTGTGGGCGCACACCGGGCGCGGGCTGTACCTGTCGCCCGGCGACCGCGCCAAGGTGCTGGAGACGTGGCGGCAGGCCACCGACGTACCGATCGTGGCGGGTGTCGGCGTACCTCGCTCTGCCGAGGTGTCCGGGCTGCAGGAGGCGGCCGATGCGACGGTGGAGATGGCGCTGGCCGCTGCAGCGGGTGGAGCGGATGCGGTGATGGTCTATCCGCTGGCGGCGCTCGGCGACCTGCCGGACGGGGACGCGCAGGCGGTGGCATTGCACGAGCGGGTGGCCGCGGAGAGCGGGCTGCCGCTGGTCGGGTTCTACCTGCACGGCGAGGCGGGCGGGTACCCGTACTCGCCTTCGCTGATCAAGGACCTGCTGTCGTTGCCGTCCATGCTCGGGGTGAAGACGGCGACGCTGGACCGGGCCATCGGCTGCCAGGACGCGATCTGGGCCGGGCGTGGCAGCGGCAAGCTGCTGATCACCGGCGAGGACCGCATGTACGGGCCGTCGTTCATGTGGGGCGCGGACACGGCGCTCGTCGGGATCGCGTCCGCCCAGGTGGAGCTGTCGGCCGCCGTACTGCGTGCTTGGACCGCCGGTGACCACTCCGGGTTCCTGACCGCGTCGGACCGGCTGGACCGGTTCGCGGCGGCGACGTTCTACGCACCGATCGAGGGGTACGTGCAGCGGATGCTGTGGGCAGCCGAATGGGAGGGCCTGGTGCCGGCCGAGGCCGCGCACGATCCCTACGGTCCTGACCTGCCGCCGGGCGAACGCGACCTGGTGATCCGCTGCCTCGAGGAGCTCCACGCCTAGCACGGGCAGTGGGGTGGCGCGCTCCCTCCTTCGCTCCACCACACCGCCGCCGTCGCGGGCCGCCTCAGGGGGTGGCGGCAATTGTGGTCTTGACCGAAACTAAGAGAGCTAGACCTGAACGTCAAGAGCCCGGGGCTCTGCTGCGCTATTCTGCGAGTTGAGGGCCAGACCAGAAGTCGTCGGAGGATGCCGTGCGGATCAGCTCAGCTTCGGGGCCGGTGTCCTGATGGCGCTCACGGTCGGCGTGGTCGGACCGGAGGATCTGGTCCAGCGCGTGACCGCGGTCGGCGCCCCGAGCGGGACCGCCCTCCTCCCGCTGGCCTACCGGCACGAGACCGAAGCCGTCGAGCTGGTCGAGCAGGCGCATTCCGACGTCGACGCGTTCCTGTTCACCGGCGTCGTCCCGTACACGATCGCCACCGAGGCCGGGGTGATCGACCGGCCGGCGATGTACGTCTCGTACGACGGCGCGACGCTGCTGCGGGCGCTGGTCGAGCTGCTGCGGCTCGGGCACAACGTCACGCAGTTCTCGATCGACACGCTGCGGCGGTCCGAGGTGATCGAGACGCTGATCGAGGCGAAGCTGCCGACGGAGCACATCCACGTGCTGCCGTACCGGCCCGGGCTGACGTCGGACGACATCGTCGAGTTCCACCGGACCGCACGCGAGAAGCACGACACAAAGGTCGCGATCAGCTGCCTGGGTTCGGCATTCCACCTGATCGAGAACGAGATGCCGTCGGTGCGGCTCGCGCCGTCGCGGTACTCGATCCGCTCTACTTTGCAGGCTTTGGTGCTGACGACGACCGGCCAGCACGTCGGCGATGCGCAGGTCGCGCTTGGGGTGATCGATCTACCAGAACCGGACGACGCCCTCGCCGCCGACCTCATCACGCTGGGCGGCAGCCTGGCCGCTCTCCCCGACGGCCGGCATCTGGTCGTCACCACACGCGGGCTGCTGGAGCAGGCGACCGAGCAGTTCTCCCGGATGCCTCTACTCGATCACCTTGCAGCTAGGCACACCACGGCGTACGTCGGCTTCGGCGTCGGACGCACCGCCGCCGAAGCTGAGGCCCTCGCCCGCCGAGCCGTCAGCCGAGCCGCGTCGATCGGATCGGTCGCCGGTGTCGTCTCGATGTCCGACGACGTAGAGATCGTCATCGAACCATCCGGCGAACAGCCGACCACGGCCCGCGGCACCGAAAGCCTCCCCCTGCTCGCGCGCCGAGTAGGCCTCAACACCCAAACCCTCGCCCGCATGCGCGAACTCACCGCCATCCTCCCCGACGGCCTCACCACCCAAGACGTAGCCGACCACCTGGCCGTCCAACTCCGCACCGCCCGCCGAGTCCTCAAACGCCTCGAACGCGCCGGCCTGGCCGCCCCCACCGGCACCCAACAACACGGCCGCACCGGCCGCCCACCCACGGTCTACCTGATCCGCCTGTAGCACTCAGTTCGGTTGGATGACCGTCACGCCGGCAGGTGTGCCGTCGGAGAGTGCTGCCAGTGCGGCGGGGGTTTCGTCGAGGGTGATCGTGCGAGTGATCAGGCTCGACGGGCTTAGCTTGCCTGCAGCAACCAGTTCGAGCATCTCCGGATAAGCGTGGGCAGGCATGCCGTGGCTGCCCAGCCACGACAGTTCCTGCCCGATGAGGCGACCGACATCCAGGGAAACGCCGGACGGGAGCAGACCGATCTGGACATGCCGTCCGCGCGGACGCAGGACCCGGAGAGCCTGCTGGACGATCTCGTTCGACCCCAGGGCGTCGATGGTGACACGCACTCCGTCAAAGTCCGCGACCGTCGACGCCGCGTGCGCCGCGCCGTACTGAACTGCCAGCTTCAGAGCCTCAGGGTTTGTGTCGACGGCGATGACCTCGGCGCCGAGCGCGGCGGCGATCATGACTGCGGAGAGGCCCACGCCGCCGCAGCCGAAGATGGCTACGCGTTCGCCGGGGCGGACCTTGGCGATCTGGTGGACGGCGCGGAAGGCGGTGGCGAAGCGGCAGCCGAGGCCGGCGGCGGTGGTGAAGGCCATGTCGTCGGGGAGGCGGACGAGGTTGACGGAGGCGTACGGGACGGCGACGTACTCGGCGAAGGAGCCCCAGTAGTTGAAGCCGGGCTGGAGCTGGTTCGGGCAGACCTGTTGGTTGCCTTCCAGGCACTGCTCGCAGACGCCGCACGCGCAGATGAACGGCGTCGTGACGCGATCGCCGACCTCCCAGCCCGTCACCCCGGCGCCCACCGCCGCGATCGTCCCGGCCAACTCGTGGCCCGGTACGTGCGGCAGGACGATGTCGGAGTCGTGGCCCATCCACCCGTGCCAGTCACTGCGGCACAGCCCGGTCGCCTCGACCTTCAGGACGACCGCACCCTCCGCCGGCTCGGGCCGCGGAACCTCTCGTACGACGGGCAGAACGCCGTACTCCTCGATGACGACAGCGCGCATCAAGGCATCGTAGTCAGCCGACGCAGAACTCGTTGCCCTCGGGATCGAGCATCACGATGTGGCCGAGTACGTCGGGGCCGTAGAACTCCTCGCGGACCTGGGTCGCGCCGAGACCCACGAGCTCCGAAGCCTTGGTGCGCATGCGCTCGGCCGTCACGTCGTCGCGGGTCGGGCCTGCCACCCGGATGTCGATGTGGAACCGGTTCTTCGAGGTCTTGGGCTCGGGCACCCGGAGGAACCCGATCGCCGGTCCGACATCGTCGGGGTCCACGATCGAGGCTCCCTCCGGATCCTCGTACCCGGGCTCCTGCACATAATCCAGCGCAGCTGCCCAGAACTCCGCCAGCCGCTTCGGGTCGGCGGCATCCGCGCCGATCGTCCAGTTCGTCGCCATGCAGGTGACGCTAGCGCCGATTCCGGACGATCAACGACCGGAAAGCTCAGCCGCCGGCGACCGCCGGGATGATCGAGACCTGGCCGCCGTCCTTGATCGCGGTCTGCAGGCCGTCGGCGAAGCGTACGTCGTCATCGTCGACGTACACGTTCACGAATCGGCGCAGTTCGCCCGCCTCGTCCAGGACGCGGCCCTTGATCCCCGGGTACGACGCGTCCAGCGAGTCGAGCACCTCGGTCAGCGTCGAGCCCTCCGCGGAGACCTCGGACACGCCCTGCGTGTACGGACGCAGGATGGTCGGAACCCGAACGCTCACACTCACTGCAGGCCTGCCTTCACGAAGGCGTCGTACGACGCGGGGATGGTCACCTTGGGGCCGACCCGGTCGGCCACGGCGTCGAGCGTCTTCAGCCCGTCGCCGGAGTTGATGATCACGGTCTCGGCCTCGGGGTCGAGCTGGCCGGTCGCGATCAGCTTTTTCAGCGTCGCGACGGTCACGCCACCCGCGGTCTCGGCGAAGACGCCTTCGGTCCGGGCCAGCAGCTGGATGCCCTCGATGACCTCTTCGTCGCTCACGTCCTCGATCGCGCCACCGGTACGGCGGGCGACGTCGAGGACGTACGGTCCGTCCGCCGGGTTACCGATCGCCAGCGACTTCGCGATCGTGTCCGGCTTCACCGGCTTGACCACGTCGTACCCGTCGCGGAACGCCTGCGAGACCGGGGAGCAGCCGGTCGCCTGTGCGCCGTACACCTTGTAGTCGGTGGCGTCGACCAGGCCGAGCTTGCCGAGCTCGGTGAAGCCCTTGTCGATCTTGGTCAGCTGCGAGCCGGACGCGACCGGGATCACGATCTGCTCCGGCAGCCGCCAGCCGAGCTGCTCGGCGATCTCGAAGGCCAGCGTCTTGGAGCCTTCGGAGTAGTACGGGCGGACGTTGACGTTGACGAATGCCCAGCCCTCCTCCTCGCCGGCGATCTCGGAGGCCAGCTTGTTCACGTCGTCGTAGTTGCCCTCGACGGCGACCAGCGTCCCGCCGTACACGGCGGTGGTGATCACCTTCGGGCGCTCGAGGTCGTGCGGGATGAACACGACCGAGCGGATGCCGGCCCGGGCGGCGGCCGCGGCGACGGCGTTGGCCAGGTTGCCGGTGGAGGGGCAGGCGAAGACCTTCATGCCCAGCTCGCGGGTCGCGCTCAGCGCGGAGGCGACCACCCGGTCCTTGAAGGAGTGGGTCGGGTTGCCGGAGTCGTCCTTCACCCAGAGCTTGCGGAGGCCGAGCTCGCGGGCGAGGTTCTTTGCGTCGATGAGCCGGGTGTAGCCGGGCTCGGTGTTCGGGTAGCTGGCCACGTCGACGGGGACGGGCAGCAGCGGCTGGTAGCGCCAGATGTTCTTGGGTCCGGCCTCGATCTGCTCGCGGGTGATCGTCGGGTACTCGTATCCGACCTCGAGCGGACCGAAGCACTCCATACAGGCGTAGAACGGGCCGAGCGGCGACTTCGCCCCACAGGCGCGACAGCTCAGGTGCGTACCGTTGCCGAAGGCACCTTCACGGATCGTGTGGGTGGCGGTCTGGCTCATGAGTGAGGTTCCCCTCTCATCTTCCCCGCGAACACCGGATCTCGGCGGCGGGACGGATTTGGCACCGTTCCACCGCGAGACGCCCCGGGCGGGGGCTCGACGGGGAGGGTTGCCGGGACTTCAACGGGCCGTTTCCCTCAGTCCCTCTGGATGAGCTGCCCCCGAGATTACCCAATCGGGTCCATATTGTGTCTTGTGATCCCACCATGCGAGACCGCCGATCTCAGCCGCGACCACGCTCAGGCGGCGGCGTCCCGGCGTACGTCGAGCATCCGCATCAGCGGCGTCACCGCGACACCGTGGACGACCACACTCAGTACGACGGTGAACCCGACCGTCGCCCACAACCACGGTAGGTCGGTGCCGAAGTCGGATCCGGCGTACGCCAGGTAGAACACCGAACCGACCCCGCGGATCCCGAAAGCAGCCGTCACCCAGCGCTCGGACCGCCCCAGCGGCGTCCCCGCCAGCGCGACCCACGCGGTCAGCGGACGGATCACCAAGACCAGCAGCAGTCCCAGCGCGACACCGGCGAAGCTCAGCGGCCGGAGCAGCCCGGCGGTGATCGCCGAGCCGAGGAGCAGCAGGATGCCCCAGGTCAGGATGTGTTCGAGCTGCTCGACGAACCCGTGCAGGTCCTCGTGGAAGTCGTGATGCCGCTCGGCCGCGCGCAGTGTCAGCGCGGCGATGAACACGGCGACGAAGCCATACCCGTGCAGCACCTGTGCGAGCCCGTAGACACCCAGCGTCATCGCAAGTGCCAGTACAGGCTCACGCGCGTCGGCCAACCGGAAGGTCCGCGAGGGCGCGGAGAACGCCATCTTGCCGAGCAACCACCCAACACCGAGCCCGACCAGCACACCAATCACAGTCCGCCCGATCAGATCCCAGGCGAACCACTCGAGCGCCCAGTGACCCAACGCACCCTTGGTAGCCCCAAAGACCGCCGCATAGACGAACGGAAACGCCAGACCGTCGTTCAGCCCGGCCTCCGACGTCAGCGCGAACCGGACCTCGTCGTCCTCCTCCGGCTCGGCGTCCGCGCCAGTCGACGGCCCCTGCACCTGCACGTCCGACGCGAGGACCGGATCGGTCGGAGCGAGTACGGCGCCGAGCAGCAACGCGGTCGCCGGCGCCAGCCCGAGCAGCCAGCCCGCACCGGCGACGGCCGCGATACAGGCCGGCATCGCGACCAGCAGAAGCCGCCACGTCACCTTCCAGCGGTGCCACCCGATCGGGCGGTCGATCGCCAGACCGACGCCCATCAACGCGACCAGGATCGTCAGCTCGGCGAGGTGCTCGGTGAGACCCGGCTCGACGATCGGACTGAGGTGGGATTTGTCGACCGCGAGCCCGAGGAGCACGCCCGCGCCGAGGAAGCCGATCGGTGCGGAGACGGCGTACCGGCGGAGCAGCCGCGGCAGGACCGCGCCGAGCAACAGCGCCAGGCCCGCCACGAGATACAGGCCGTCGCCGTTGATCTTCATGATGCGGTCCCGGTGCCCGGGCTAACGCAGCCGATGCGTCGCGCCGGGCGTGTGGGTCGGCAGCGCCTTGCGCGGGCCGTAGCGCGGATGACGGATCCCGGCCATCTCCAACAGCCTCTGCACCCGGAACCGGTGACCGCGGTACGGCTCGATCAGCTCGGCGCAGCCGTCGTCGTCGAGCTCCTCGCCGATCAGCGCGTACGAAACGTCGCGCGACACGTGATAGTCCGCGAACGAGAACGCATCCGCGTCACCATGCGCCCGCTGCCGTACCTCGGCCGCCGTCCAAACGCCAACCCCCGGCAGCGACCGCAGCCGCCGCTCGATCTCGGCCGAGTCGGTCAGGTCGAGCGTCCGTTCCAGCGCCTTGGCCCGGGTCGCCGCCGTCAGCACCACCCTCGAACGTCGGCCTTCGACGCCGGCGCGCAACCATTGCCACGACGGGATCAGCCGCCAGTCCTCCGGCGCCGGCGGCACGAACAGCATCCGCCCGTCCGGACCACCCGGACCCGGCGCGCGTTCGCCGTACTCACGCAGCAGCACCCGCCACCCGCGGAACGCCTCCTTGCCGGTGACGACCTGCTCGATCCCCGCGGCCGCCATCGCCTCGAACACGGCCCGCGTCCGCGGCACCCGCACATCCGGGAACCGCCGCGCCGCATCCACCAACGCAGGATGCTCCGGCAGCGGCTCGAACCCGTCCCAGCTGTCCTTGTCCCCCAACAACTCCGGCACCCCGTCGAGCGCCCACGAAGCCCCGGCTCCCCACGCCTCGGCCTCGACCTCCGACCCGTACGGCGTCAATCGCAGCAGCACCGGCCCCTCCGGCGTCCGGGTAGCCCGCCACACCGTCCGTCGCATCGGATCGAACACGTACGCCGGATCGCCCGGCCCCTTCCGCAACCCCCCGATCACCGAATGCGGATCCACCACGCGCCCCGCTCGCCAGACCCGCACCACCGAACTCACCCGCCAAGTCTTACCCACCCCACCGACAGAACCCCATACTGGGCGACATGACGGCCTGGCAGTGGGTCAAGGTGGTGGGGAACTTCCTCAATCTGTCCACGCTGGCCGGCGCCTTCGTCGGCGTCCTGGGGCGGGCGACGTTCACCCGCGGCCCGCGCGGTCTGTACTTCGCCAACGGCTACAAGCTCGGCTTCCCCGTCGCCGGTGCGTTCACGATCGGGAACGTCGTCCTCAGCAAGCACAACCGCTCGTACTTCGACGACGCGGCGCTGGTGCGGCACGAGGAGCGGCACTCCTGGCAGTACTTCTGCCTGATCGGGTTGCCGATGTTGCCGTTGTACGTCGTGGGCGTGGTGATCTCGTTCCTGCTGACCGGTGATCCGGCGTCGCGGAACCCGTTCGAGCGGCTCGCCAACCTGAAGGAGGGCGGGTACGTCGAACGGCCGATCCAGCCGCTCGGGAAGACCGTGACGCAGGCGTTCAGCGTGCTGAGATCGCGTCCGAAAGGGCCGTGAGGACGGTCACCACACCGCTCGGGTCGTCGACGACGATGTCCGCGGCCTCGATCAGCTCGGTCGCGTTCGACGACCGCGTCGCCAGCAGTACTGCGTTCAGCCCGTGCTCGCGCTCTTCCGAGATCGCGCGGAACGCGGCGAGATCGCCCAGGTCGTCCCCGGCGTACAGGATCGAGCGCGCGCCGGTCGACTCGATCAGGCTGCGGATCGCGACGCCCTTGTCGATGCCGGGCGGTCGCAGTTCAAGGACGAGGTTGCCGGGTTCCAGCCGCAGCTCGGTCTCCTCGGCCAGTGCGGTCAGCGGCCCGCGCAGGAGCTCGAAAGCCCCGGTCGGATCGTCCAGCCGGCGCGTGTGCACAGCCAGCGAGCTCTCCTTGTCCTCCACGAACGCATCCGGTAAGCCGACCTCGGTCAGCAGCTCCGGCAGCCGGCCGCGAGCCGTCGCCACTCCTACCGGCACCGGGGAGGTCGTGACCTTGCCGGTCGCAGCGTCCCACCGCTCCAGCCCGTAGTGGCCGAGCACAACGAGCTCGCCGAGTCCGGGGTGAGCACTCACCCCCGACAGCTCCGTCGCCACCAAGGCGGGGCGGCCGGTCACGATGGCTACCTGGCCGACCGAGCGGGCCAGCCGGGCCAGCGCATCCAGTGCACCCTCGGCTGGCCGGGACAGTGCGGGGTCCTCGACGAGCGGAGAGAGCACACCGTCGAAGTCGGACGCGATCACCGCAGTGGCCGGATCGGCGACGATGGCTGCCCAGCCGGCAAGCCCGGCGTCGGTCTGGATGACCGGAGTACTCATCCGGCGTAGTCCGAGGTGAGGATCACGGTCAGGCGATCCTTCTTCATGTTGTCCAACGCGCCCTTGCTCCGGCCGACGCCGATGTCGTGCGCGAGCTGGTTCGCGGCCTCGAGCATGCCCGGCGGGTAGTAGACCGTGCTCTCGGCGACCTTGCCGTGCCAGTTGTCGGGCGAGCCGGCCACCGTCCAGCCCGCCTGCCGCGCACGGCCCGCGACCTCGTCGGCGAGACCCTTGCGCGGGGTGTTGTTGTACACCTCGATCGCCGGCCGCTCCTCCACCGGAATCGTCACCGGCTGGGTCTTGGGCGGCTGCGAGGTCGGCTCAACAGGAGGCTCGGTCGACGAGGGTGCGCTCGTCGGCACCTTGGACGGCGTGACCTCCGGCGGCGTCGTGGTCTCCGTCGACGGCCTCGGGATGCTGGCGGCGATCGTCGACGGCCCGGAGGACGGTTTGGCCGACGGCTTGCTGCTCGGCTTGGACGCAGCGCCGGACGGCTCGTCGGCCTTGCTGTCGTGCCCCCGGGTCCCGAACAGCACCAGCAGACCGGCCACGATCGCGACGACCGCGGCCACGGCGACGAGTGAGGACAAGACTTGCCCCCGGTCGCCACGTGGGCGGGACATGGTCAGACCTCGATGCCCAGTCGGCGTGCGGAGCGGGCGCGCTGGCGGGCGGCGCGGAGGCGGCGCAGGCGCTTGACCAGCAGCGGGTCGTGCGCGAGGGCCTCGGGCCGGTCGATGAGCGCGTTGAGGACCTGGTAGTACCGGGTCGCCGACATCTGGAACTGGTCCCGGATCGCCTGCTCCTTCGCGCCGGCGTACTTCCACCAGTGGCGCTCGAAGGCGAGGATCTGCCCGTCCCTCTCGGAGAGTCCGGCAATGGCCGGCGGCGCAGCTTCGGCGGGGCCGGATGAGCTGGCGTTGGCGCTGTCCATCTGCTGCTGACTCCTGTGCGGTCGGTGATCGTCCGTCCGCGCTCCACTGTACGTGTTGAACAACAGCGATGTCATTCACCCGTGACACGACACGGAGCGTGTCGTCGGCGGACGGCCGGGCGTCACCAACTCTGGCAGGATCATTCGCGTGAGCTCAACTCTTTCCAGCGTGGCGCTGGTGGAGGAGCTGCAGGCGCGGATCCGTGAGGTGGATCCGCTGGTCAACGCCATCTGCACGCCCAACCCCGCCGCTCTCACCGAAGCCGCCCGTCTCGACACCGAGCGTGACAACGGGCGCGTGCGCGGCCCGCTGCACGGCGTACCGGTCCTGGTCAAGGACAACATCGACACCGCCGACCTGCCGACCACGGCCGGTTCGCTGGCGCTGGCCGACCAGCCACCGCCGCCCGACGACGCCCCGCTGGTACGGCGGCTCCGCGACGCCGGCTGCGTGATCCTCGGCAAGACCAACCTGAGCGAGTGGGCCAACTTCCGCGGCTCGGCCTCCTCCTCCGGCTGGAGCGCGTACGGCGGCCTCACGCGCAACCCGTACGCCCTGAACCGCTCCGCAGGCGGCTCCTCATCCGGCTCCGGCGCCGCAGTCGCCGCCGGACTGGCGGACTACGCGATCGGCACCGAGACCAACGGCTCGATCGTCTGCCCGGCCGCACTGAACGGCATCGTCGGTCTGAAGCCCACCGTCGGGCTGATCCCGCAGCAGGGCATCGTCCCGATCTCGCACTCCCAGGACACCGCCGGTCCGATGACCAGGACCGTCACCCAGGCCGCCGCGCTGCTGTCGGTCCTCACTGGCAGCCAGGTCGACTACACCGAGCACTGCCGAGGCACGGACCTCAGCAACGTGCGCATCGGCGTACCGCGTGGACCGCTCTGGGGCTACTCGACCGGGCTGGACGAGGTCACCGAACACGCGCTGGAGATCCTCAGCAGCTGCGGGGCGACTCTGGTCGACCACCTGTCCCTGCCGACGCCAGGTGGCGATGAGGACCAGCTGCAGGTGCTGGCGCACGAGCTGAAGGTCGACCTGGCGGCGTACCTGGCCACTCGGGTCCCCGGCGGCCCGCGCACGCTGGACGACCTGATTGCTTTCAACAAGGAACATGCGGACGTAGAGCTGCAGTGGTTCGGGCAGGAGCTGTTCGAGCGGGCAGCCACCACAGAGGGCCTGAGCTCCCCGGTGTACGTCGCCGCGCGCCTGACCGCGCTCCGTGCCGGGCGGGACGGCATCGACGACCTGCTCCGCGACAACCAGCTCGACGCGCTGGTCAGTCCGTCGTACTCACCGGCCTGGGCGATCGACCTGGTGAACGGCGATCACGTCCTCGGCGGCTCGTCCTCGCACGCCGCACTGGCCGGCTATCCGCTGCTCTCGATGCCGTCCGGGATGGTGTCCGGACTGCCGGTCGGGATCACGTTCAGCGGTACGGCGCGGAGTGAGGTCACGCTCATTCGCTTGGCTCACGCGTTCGAAACCGCGAGAATCGCTGCAGACGGACCGTTCCCGACCCCGGAGTTAACCCAGTGGGTATAGATCGCGTCAGATGGGGCATCGTTGCTACTGGCAACATCTCGACCCAGTTCACGCAGGATCTGGGGCTACTGCCCGATGACGCCGTCGCGACCGCGGTCGCGTCCAGGTCGCAGGACAGCGCGGACCGGTTCGCGGCCGAGTTCGGCATCCCGAACGCGTACGACGACTACCACAAGCTGATCGATTCCGGTGACCTCGACGTCATCTACATCGGTACACCGCATCCGCAGCACTACGCGATCGCACGGACCGCGTTGCAGGCCGGCGTCGCCGTACTGTGCGAAAAGCCCGTCACGCTGACGGCGAAGCAGGCCCGGGATCTCATCGCGGTCGCGGCCGAGCACAAGACCCTGTTCGCCGAGGCGATGTGGATGCGGACCAACCCCGTCATCCAGTCGGTCTTCAACGATCTGGCGAGCGGCGTGATCGGCGAACCGCAGCAGGTCGTTGCGGACTTCGCGTTCTACAAAGACTCGCTGCCGTCACGGCTGCTCGACCCGGCCCTCGGCGGCGGCTCGCTGATGGACGGCGGCATCTACCCGATGACGTTCGCCTACATGGCCCTGGGCCGTCCGGCCGAGCTGAAGGCTGTCGGCTCGCTCAACGAGGACGGCGTCGACCTGAACGTCGCCATGGCCTGGCGGTACGACTCGGGCGCGGTCGCCGCGCTCACCTGTGGTCTGCGCTCGCAGAACCCGTGGGTCGCCTCGATCAGCGGTCCGGAGGGCAGTCTGCAGTTGCCGCACCGCTTCCACCACCCCGAGTACTACGTGCGCACGACCGCTGCCGGAGCGGAGCGGATCGACGTACCGACGCATGGACGTGGGTACCACTATGAGGCAGGCGCAGTGATCGATGCGCTGCGTGCGGGGGCGCTCGAAGTACCGGCGTTACCTCATGCCGCCACCCTCGAGATTCTCGACCTGCTCGACGAGACCCGGAGCCAGATCGGGGTCCGTTACCCCGGTGACGACGACGACCTGAGTGGATGACGCTGAAGATGCCGAACGGTAGGAGTTCCTTCGTAGTGGTGGCCAACCGGCTGCCGGTCGACCGGATCGAGATGCCCGACGGCAGTACGGCGTGGCGCCGCAGTCCAGGCGGACTGGTCACCGCGCTCGCACCGGTGATGCAGAGCCACCACGGCGCGTGGATCGGCTGGACCGGGAGCCCGGACGAGAAGGTCGACCCGTTCGACAACGACGGCATGCATCTGGTCCCGGTGATGCTGACGGCCGAGGACGTGCAGCTGTACTACGAGGGCTTCTCCAACGCGACACTCTGGCCGCTGTACCACGACGTGATCGTGGCGCCGGAGTTCCACCGCGAGTGGTGGGAGTCGTACGTCGCGGTGAACCGGCGCTTCGCCGAGGCCGCGGCGGACGCTGCCGACGACAACGCCGACGTCTGGGTGCACGACTACCAGCTGCAGCTCGTCCCGGCGATGCTCCGCCGGCTGCGTCCCGACGTACGGATCGGGTTCTTCCTGCACATCCCGTTCCCGCCGACCGAGCTGTTCGCGCAGATGCCGTGGCGGCGGCAGATCCTGGACGGGCTGATGGGCGCGGACCTGGTCGGTTTCCAAAGACCTGGTGCTGCGTCGAACTTCGCCCGGCTGGCCCGCAACCGGATGGGGCTGCGTACCCGCGGCGACCGCATCCACCTGCCGGACGACCGGATCGTCCGGGCCAAGGCCTTCCCGATCTCGATCGACGTCAACGAGCTGGAGAACCTGGCGCGTCAGCCCGAGACCACGGCCCGCGCGGCCGAGATGCGGCAGGAGGTCGGCAACCCGACCCACATCCTGCTCGGCGTCGACCGGCTCGACTACACCAAGGGCATCCGGCAACGCCTGCGCGCGTTCGGCGAGCTGCTGGACGAGAAGCGGATCTCGGTCGACGACGCCGTGTTCATCCAGGTGGCGACGCCGTCGCGCGAGCGGGTCGAGCAGTACCGCGTCCTGCGTGACGAGATCGAGCTGCTGGTCGGCCGGATCAACGGCGAGCACGGCCGGATCGGTACGCCGGCGATCAACTACCTGCACACGTCGTACTCGCGGACCGAGATGGCCGCGCTGTTCCGGGCCGCGGACGTCGCCGTCGTGACTCCGCTGCGCGACGGCATGAACCTGGTCGCGAAGGAGTACGTGTCGACGCGGTACGACGACACCGGCGCGCTGGTGCTGAGCGAGTTCGCCGGCGCGGCGGACGAGTTCCGGCAGGCTTTCCTGGTGAACCCGCACGACATCAACGGTATGAAGGACACGATCGTCGACGCGATGAACACCGACGACCGCCAGCTCGGCCGCCGGATGAAGGCGATGCGCAAGCACCTGGCCGCGCATGACGTGAACGTCTGGGCCCAGAACTTCCTCAAGGCCCTCCATGACGAAGACTGACGGTCGAGTCCTCGCACTCGATCTCGGTACGTCGTCGGCGCGCGCACTGGTGTTGTCCGACGACGACGCGTCGCCGATCCCCGGTGCACTCGCGCGGCACAAGATCGCGCCGACGTACGGATCGGACGGCTCCGCGACGCTCGACCTGCACGAGTACGTCGAGGGTTTGCTCGGCTGCCTGGACGAGCTCCAGCAGAACGGTCATCTCGAGAACATCGGCGCGATCGTGCTCTCCTCGCAGTGGCACTCGATCGTTGCCCTCGACAACCACGGCGGTGCACTGACGCCGGTGATCACCTGGGCCGACACCCGCTCGATCGACCTCGACCCGTCGATCGACGAGCGCGCCTTCCACGCGCGCACCGGCACCTGGCTGCACCGGCTGTACTGGACCCGCCGGATCCCGTGGCTGCTGTCGACGGCCTCCCCGGCATCGTTCGCCGGGCTGCCTGATCTCGTGCTCGAGCGGTTGACCGGCGAGCGGGTGACGTCGGTGTCGATCGCATCCGGCACCGGGACGCTCGACCTGGCCACGGGCTCGTACGACGACGAGGCGCTCGACATCGCCGGCGTACGCGCGGACCGGTTGCCGTCGATCGTGCCGACCGGGTGGACCGGGGCGTTGTCCGCGGAGTACTCGCGGCGCTGGCCGGGGCTGGTCGGCGTACCTGTGCATCCGCCGACGGGTGACGGCGCGGCGTCGAACGTCGGGACGGGCGGGTACGACGCGGGGACTGCGGCGGTGACGGTGGGGACGTCGGCCGCCGTACGCGTGGTGCATCCGATCGATGACGCGCCTGAGCTGCCGTGGGAGCTGTGGCGGTACCGGGTCGACGACAAGCGCGCGGTGACCGGCATGGCGTTCTCTGCGGCTGGGAACCTACATGCGTGGCTGACCGGCGTACTGCGGCTGGAGTCCGATGAGCTGGCGGGTGCGGAGGTCGGGGCGTCGCGGGCGATCGCGATCCCGTTCATGGCCGGGACCAGGCCGCCGGCGACGGTGCCGAGTGGGTCCGGGGTGTTCTTCGGGCTGTCGTTCGACGACACTGCGGCGGACCTGCTGGCCGCGTCGCTGCAGGGGGCGTCGTTGGAGGTCGACCGCGGGCTGCGCATGCTCGACTCACTCTTCGGAAGCCAGTTGGACGTCGTGCTGGGTGGCGGCGGCATCGACGCGTCTGAGTGGTGGCGGCGGTGTCTGACTGCGACGTTCGCCCGGCCGACGACTGTGTGCGCGGAGGCTGAGGTCGGCGCGCGTGGGGCTGCAGCCGTGGCGCTCGGGCTGTCTCCGTTGCCGGGTGGTGAGCATCTGACGCCGGTTGAGGCCGAGGTCGAGAGGGTCTCGGCCATGCGCCCGCGGTACGAGGCGCTGCGGGAGCTCGCCGTACAGGCGTCCGAGTTGCCGGCCTGATACTGCGTCCGCGGTACGGCCCGGATACTGCTGCAGGACGACGTTCGGGGCTTGGGCGGCACGTACTGTGAAGAGCATGGGCGTGGTGTCGCGGTGGTGCCGGGACCTGGGGATACCCCCGGTCGCCGCGGACTGCCTGCTCGCCGGGGTCATCCTCGCGCTCAACCTGGTGCTGCTGGGTCAGCGCCATCCCGGACAGGTCGCTGCGACTGTGTCGGGTGTGGTGCTGTGTACGGCGGCCGCTGTCGGCATGGTGTTCCGGCGGAGGGCGCCGTTGGTCGCGCTCGGGCTGACCACGGCCGCTGGGGTCTGCTACGCGATCACCCAGCAGGCGAAGAGTCCGATCGGGCTGTTCATGGCGTGTGCGGCGTACATGGTGGTGCTACGGACGGACCACCGCACTCGGGGTACGTCGATCATCACCGTGGTCGCGGTGACGCTGGTCGCGGCGGCTGTCTTCACGAACGGCGAGCTGCTCGCGAACCTCTTCAACGGCGTGGTGGTGCTGTTCGGCGCCGCGATCGGGGAGGCGACGCGGTACCGGCGCGCGTACGTGCAGGAGCTCGAGGAGCGGGCGCTGCGGGCTGAGCAGTCACGCGACGAAGAGGCGCAGCGCCGGGTGATCGAGGAACGGCTGCGGATCGCCCACGAGCTCCATGACGTCATCGCGCACCACATCGCGCTGATGAACGTGCAGGCCGGCGTGGCTTCTCACGTACTGCGCTCCCAGCCTGACGAGGCAGAACAAGCCCTCGCCCTGGTCCGCTCCGGCGGTCGCACGGTGCTGCAGGAGCTAACCGTCCTCCTAGGCGTACTACGCCGCTCCGGCTCTCCCCTCCCCACCGCGCCGACCCCGTCCCTGCACGAACTCGACGCCCTCATCAGATCCTTCAGAGCAGCCGGAGTCCAGGTCGACTATCACGCACCCGACCCCCTCCAACCGTTGCCAGACGTCCTGGAACTCACCGCCTACCGCGTGATCCAGGAGTCCCTGACCAACATCCTGAAACACGCCCCCGGAGCCCCCGCCCAAGTCCACCTCACCCAACCCCCCGGCGCCCTCGCCATCTCCGTGCACAATCCCTCGCCCGCCTCGGGCGCGGCCGCACGGGCGGCGGCCGAGCCCGACCATGCGCCCAGCGCCGCGCTCGGCGGGCGCGAGGTCGCCGTCCGGGCGGACGGGCCCGCGCACCCGGCAGCGGGGCAGCTCGACTCCGGCTGGCCTCAACCGGCCGACTCCCGCCCCGGCGGGGGGCACGGGTTGGTGGGGATGCGGGAGCGGGTTGCTGCTGTGGGTGGGAGCTTGTCTGCTGGGGCGACTGCGGATGGTGGGTTCGACGTACTTGTTGTGCTGCCAACGGGGACGGGAGGTGCGGGTGATGATTCGGGTGTTGCTGGCGGACGATCAGACGTTGATCCGGAGTGGGTTCCGGGTGCTGGTGAGTTCAGTGCCGGATCTGCAGGTCGTCGCTGAGGCGTCGAACGGGCAGGAGGCGGTCGAGCTCGCACGGTCCGAGCGGGCCGACGTGGTGTTGATGGACATCCGGATGCCCGAGCTGGACGGTCTCGCGGCAACCCGGATGATCACCGCGGACGAGGCGCTTGCCGGCGTGAAGGTGCTGATCCTGACCACGTTCGAGGTCGACGAGTACGTGTTCGAGGCGATCCGCGCCGGCGCCAGCGGCTTCCTCGGCAAGAGCGTGGAGCCGGCCGAGCTGATCGACGCCATCCGCGTGGTCGCCCGCGGCGACGCCCTGCTCTCCCCCAAGGCGGTCCGCGGCCTGATCAACCGCTTCCTCGCCGAACCCACCCCCGGCAACCCGATCGGCCCGACCGTCCTCGACGTCCTCACCGAGCGCGAACGCGAGATCGTCGGCCTGGTCGCCCTCGGCCTGTCCAACGACGAGATCGCCGAACGCCTCGTCCTGTCCCCGTCGACGGCGAAGACCCACGTCAACCGCGCGATGATGAAGCTCGACTGCCGCGACCGCGCCCAGCTCGTCGTCCTCGCGTACCAGACCGGCCTGGTCCGGCCCGGTGTACCGCAAGCGCAGTAGCTCGTACGGCGAACGCAGTACCGCCAGAAGCCCGCGACCAGCAGACGCGAGCGACGGCGCCCCCCCCCGGAAGCATCGGCGGTATGGCTACGTATCTCTACCGGCTGGGTCGACTCGCCTTCCGCGGGCGACGGTTCGTCGTACTGATCTGGCTCGGCCTGCTCGCGGCCGGGATCGCCGGCGCGGTCACGCTCTCCGGCCCGACCGCCAACGGCTTCTCGATCCCCGGCACCGAGTCGCAGCGGGCCGCGGACCTGCTCAACGAACGCTTCCCGCAGGCCGGCGCCGACGCCGCGACCGCGCGAATCGTCTTCCAGGCGCCCGCCGGCCAGAAGCTCACCGCCACCCCACAGGTGCAGCAGACCCTGGACCGGATCGCGACCGCACCGCAGGTCGCCCGCGTCCTCGATCCCTTCACCGCGAAGGCGATCTCCCCGGACGGCCGCACCGGCTACGCGCAGGTGACGTACGACGTACCCGCCGCCGACGTCACGCCGGAGGCCAAGGACGCGGTGGATGCTGCCATCGAACCGGCGCGGGCCTCTGGTCTCACCGTCGAGTACGGCGGCGATGCGCTGCAACCGCAGGACGGCCAGCAACTGACCGAGGTGATCGGCATCGGGGTGGCCGCGGTCGTGCTGCTGATCACGTTCGGCTCGCTGATCGCGGCCGGTCTACCGTTGCTGTCAGCAATTATCGGCGTGGGCATCGGCGCGACGGCGATCTCGGCGCTGAGCGGGTTCATCGACATCGGGAGCGGTACGCCGATCCTCGCGCTGATGATCGGACTCGCGGTGTCGATCGATTACGCGCTCTTCATCATGTCGCGGTACCGGCACGAGCTCAGCACCGGACTCGAGCCCGAGGAGGCGGCCGGACGAGCGGTCGGCACGGCGGGATCCGCGGTCGTGTTCGCGGGGCTGACCGTGGTGATCGCGCTTGCCGGCCTGTTCGTGGTCGACATCCCGTTCCTCACCCAGATGGGCCTCGCCGCAGCCTTCACCGTCGTCATCGCAGTAGCCATCGCCCTCACCCTCCTCCCCGCCCTCCTCGGCTTCGCCGGCCACCGCGTAGGTGAGGGCCGTCCCCACCTCACCTCCCGCCTGCGCCGCCGCGGCACCGCCTCCGGTCCCGCCGCGCAAGAGCAGCCCGCTCGCGGGCGGGTCACGCTCGGTCGGCGGTGGGCGGGCTTCGTCACCCGGCGGCCGTTGGCTGTTCTGCTGGTCGCGGTGGTCGGCCTCGGCGTACTCGCCATCCCCGCGACCGACCTGCGGCTCGGACTGCCCGACGACAGCACCGCCGCGCCCGATTCCACCCAGCGCAAGGCGTACGACCTGCTCTCCGACGGCTTCGGCCCCGGCTTCAACGGCCCGCTCATGGTTGTCGTCGACGCCGGCAGCGCACCCGATCCCCAAGCAGCCGCGACCGGCACCGCCACGGCGATCCGCGCGCTCCCCGACGTCACCATGGTCAGCCCGCCCCGCTTCAACCCTGCCGGAAACACGGCCCTGCTGACGGTGATCCCGAAGAGCGGTCCGAGTACGACGCAGACGAACGACCTGGTCAAGGCGATCCGCGCGATGCCCGTATCCGGCGGCGCCGAGGTCGCGGTGACCGGCGCGACCGCGATCAGCATCGACATCTCGGACAAGCTCGGCAGCGCGCTGGCGCCGTACCTGGCACTGATCGTCGGACTGGCGTACCTGTTGCTGATGCTGGTGTTCCGGTCAGTGCTGGTGCCGCTGAAGGCGACACTCGGGTTCCTGCTGACTGTGGCGGCGACGTTCGGCGCGGTGGTCGCGGTGTTCCAGTGGGGCTGGCTGGCCGGGCTCTTCGGGGTCACTGGGCAGACCGGGCCGGTGATCAGCATGTTGCCGGTCTTCCTGATCGGAGTGGTGTTCGGTCTCGCGATGGACTACCAGATCTTCCTCGTGACCCGGATGCGCGAGGAACACGTCCACGGCGCCGAGCCACGGACCGCGGTCGTCGACGGCTTCGCGCACAGTTCCCGGGTGGTTACGGCGGCGGCGGTGATCATGACTGCGGTGTTCTCCGGGTTCATCTTGTCCGGGCAGGCGCTGATCCGGGAGATGGGGTTCGGCCTGGCGCTCGCGGTCGCGATCGACGCGTTCGTGGTCCGGATGACCGTCGTACCGGCGGTGATGGCGCTGCTCGGGCGGCGCGCCTGGTACCTCCCCCGCTGGCTGGACCGGCTGCTCCCGAACGTCGACGTCGAAGGCGACTCGCTCCGCCGCCCACCCACGCCCGATCCACGTCAGCCCGAACTCGTCTCGCGTTGACGTGATGGCGGCCACTGACAGGTGACGAGCGCGCCTGGATCATTCCCTGCCATGTGGCGCGAGATGATGAAGTCGAAGGTGCACCGGGCGACGGTGACGCAGGCCGATCTGGACTACGTCGGATCGTGCACGCTGGACGCGGAGCTGATGGACGCGGCCGATCTGCTGCCCGGCGAGAAGGTCGACATCGTCGACATCACCAACGGGCAGCGGCTCTCGACGTACCTGATCGAGGGGCCGCGCGGGTCCGGGGTGGTGGGGATCAACGGCGCCGCGGCGCACCTGATCCACCCGGGTGATCTGGTCATCCTGATCGCCTACGGGATGTTCGACACCGCCGAGGCGAAGGTCTTCGAACCGAGCGTAGTCTTCGTGGACGAGCACAATGCGATCACTCGCATCGGCTCCGACCCCGCCGAGGCGCTGCCCGACAGCGGCACGCTCCGCGGCGACCAACTGCACACCCCGCGTTGAGACGAGGACTGGGCGACGATGACCGAGAACACCGCTGACACAGCTGATAGCGCTGCCCCGAAGACCGCTTCCCACGACAACGAGCCCAGCCCGAAGCTGCGCGAGTTCATGAACTCGGGATGGGCCGACTCGGAGCGCCACGATCTCGCGCTGAGCGATGTCGGCGTGTGGGCGGCGAAGCGGCGGGACGCGTTGTCGCAGGCGTTCCCGGGCGAGCGTCTGGTCATCCCGGCCGGCACCTACAAGGTCCGGTCGAACGACACCGACTACGTCTTCCGCCCGCACACCGACTACGTGTGGCTGACCGGCAACCAGACCTCCGACGCCGTCCTGGTCCTGGAGCCGAACGGCACCAGCGGCCACGACGCGGTCCTGTACTTCCGCCCCCGCGCCGACCGCGCGCAGGGCGAGGAGTTCTGGCGCGACCGGATGTACGGCGAGCTCTGGGCCGGCCGGCGTCCTTCGCTGACCGAGACCGCGAAGGAGTTCGGTATCGAGACGCGCCACGTCGACCAGCTCGCCGACGCCCTCAAGGGCGACGTGCCGACCCGCGTACGCCGGGGCGAGGACGAGTCGATCGCGTCGCTGCTGAGCGGTGCGCGGATCGACCAGCTGAAGGACGGGGAGCTGTCCGCGACGCTGTCGGAGCTGCGGCTGGTCAAGGACGCGTACGAGCTCGAGCAGCTCCGGGACGCGGTCGCGATCACGCACCGCGGGTTCTCCGACGTACTCGCCGAGATGGACAAGGTCCGGCAGTACGGCGAACGCTGGATCGAGGGCACGTTCTGGCGCCGGGCACGGGCCGAGGGCAACGATGTCGGCTACACCTCGATCGCCGCGGCCGGTCCGCACGCGACCACGCTGCACTGGATCGAGAACGACGGCCCGGTGAACGACGGCACGCTGATGCTGCTCGACATGGGCGTGGAGAACCGGCAGCTGTACACCGCCGACATCACCCGCACGCTGCCGGTGAACGGCGAGTTCACGCCGCGCCAGCGCGACCTGTACCAGCTGGTGCTGGACGCGCAGAACGCCGGGATCGCAGCGCTCAAGCCGGGTGCGGCGTTCCGCTCCGGGCACGAGGCGGCGATGGAGGTCATCGTGCACGGCCTGGACGCGATGGAGCTGCTGCCGGTGTCGGCCGAGGAGGCACTCGACCCGCAGAGCCGCCTGTACCAGCGCTACACCCTGCACGGCGTCAGCCACATGCTCGGCCTGGACGTCCACGACTGCTCCGCGGCCCGCAGCGAGACCTACCGGCAGGGCACCGTCCAGCCCGGCTACGTCCTCACCGTGGAGCCCGGCCTGTACTTCCAGTCCGACGACCTCACCGTCCCCGAGGACCTCCGCGGCATCGGCATCCGGATCGAGGACGACGTCCTCATCACCTCCGACGGCACCGAAAACCTCTCGGATGCCATGCCTCGCACCGTCGAAGGCCTGCAGGACTGGATGGCTTCCTAGCGGACCACCTCGAAGCGCAGGTGGGTAACGCCGCTACCGGCCTCGATCACGCGGTTGCGGTTCAGATTGACCGGCGCCCCGCCGAGCAGGTCGAACAGACGGACGCCGTCGCCGAGCAACACCGGCACCAGGTGTACGTGGATCTCATCGAGGAGCCCCGCGGCCAGCGCTTGCTGCGCCGCGGTGGCTCCGTGGACGCCGACCGTACCGTCGCCGGCGACAGCCTTCGCCTGCTTGACCGCGCTCTCGATGCCGTCGGTGACGAAGGTGAAGACCTTCGGCGCCTCGGCCGGCGGCTTGTGGGTCAGGACGAAGCACGGGACGTCCCCGGCCGGTCCGCCGTCGCCCCAGCCGCCTTCCCCGACACAGATGTCGTACGAACGCCGTCCCATCAGGATCGCTCCGGCGCCGTCCACCATCTCCTGCAGGACCGCCCGGTCGGCGGGGGTCGCCGTCGGCCCGAGCCAGTCGTGCAGGATCTCGCCGCCCTCGCCGAGCGGGTACTCGCGGCTGACGTTCGGTCCGGTGACGAAACCGTCCAGCGACATCGACATGGCTGACGCGACGTTTCCCATGATTCCTCCAAGGCTTTGTGGTCTTGCTCCCAAGCCTTGCTGGGCGGAGGTCGGGCCACATCCGTGGCGACTACGGATCTACTACGGAACAGGCACCTGGAACGCCGCAAGTTCCTGGAGGGCGTCGGAGACGTGGTCGGGGTGGAGGGAGAGGGTGTAAGCCCGCTCGAACTGGGCGCCGATGCGGTCGAAGGCCTCGGCGGCTGGGAGGAGCCCGTCCAGGTCACCTGTGGACCGCGCCGTGGCCCGGGCGAGGCATGCGGCGGCCCAGTCGTTCTCGACAGCCTCCGGCGCGGTGGCGACGAGGAACTCGGCCGCGTCGGGCAGGTTCGCGACCACGGCGAGCTCTGCAGCGGCGGCACGCGCGTACGGCACCCACCAGCGCTCAGAAAAGTCCCCAAACGCCCGCCGCACGACGGCCTCGGCCGGCTGAAGGCCCCCGCGCTGCACGTCCCCACGCTGCACGTCCCCGTGCTGGAGACCCCCACGCTGGACCGCCAGGTCGTGGTTCAGCGCCCCGTGACCGCCACCCTCCCGGCCGCCGTCCCCGTGCCGGAGGCCCCCGCGCTGCACGTCCCCGCGCTGCACGTCCCCGCGCCGCACGTCTGCGTGCTGTACGGCGACTCGGGCCTGGGCGAAGGTGTAGGGGGCAGCCAGCCAGGGGGCGTCCTCCACGTCGTCCGTGCAGCGGGCGACCTCCAGCGCACGTGACTGCCAGACGTCGAACAAGCCGTCGTCGCGCAGACCGTGCACCATCGCGGCCGCCGAGAGTGCGGATGCCATCCACTCGATCGGCGGGGCGCCCGCGCCTTGCCAGCGTTCCCAGAGTGCGTCTGCCTGCTCGACGCAGACGTCGAACTGCCCGGTCAGCGCGCAGACCCGGATCAGGCGCGGCAGCGAGATGTACGGGTGGTCGCCGACCGGATCGTCCGGCGCACCCACGGCTGCGAGCGCCGCGGGGAGATCGCCGACCGCGGTCGCGGTGGTCGGCGCGACGTGGAAGGCGTCGATGATCTCGGCCGCGGCGTACGGCTCGTGGCGCGGCAGCGGCCCCACCAGCTGCATGCGCTCGACGGCGTACGAGCGTGCGTCGCGGAGCCGTCCTGCGTTCCCGGCGGCTACCGTGAGCGCGTCGAGCGCGCCCGCGATCAGCACGGGATCGCCGGTCCGGCGGGCCGCATCGACGGCCTCCTGTGCGAGCTCCGGGTCGGCGCCGATCCGGCGGCCGCCGTGTTCCCAGGCCTTGGCTGTTGCGAGCAGTGCAGTCACCTGGGAGTCGCCGGGGCGCGCGCTATCTACCGCCTGCTGGAGCAACTCCTGGCTGCGCTCCTTGGACAGGTCGTAGAGCGAGCCGGTCGGATACCGGTTAGCGGCGATCACGGCCAGCGCCAGCATCGTCGCCCGAACGTTGCCATCAGCAACTGCACGGTCGGCAGCGTCGAGCAGCAGCCGGACGCCGGTCTCCGCGTCGGAGACCGCGAGCGTGGCATCGGCAGCCGACCGCAGATCCAGCGCAGCAGCCACACCGTCAGGCGCACGCTCGGCCGCCTCCCGGTAGTACCCGATCGCCTCACGAAACTCCCGCCGAGCAAACCCAAGATGCCCCAACGCCCGCGCCAACCGATGCGCAGTCGGATCCGCCGCCCCAGCCGTCATGTCCGGCACCGCGGCGCCCAGGTCGGTCGCCGCAGCCGCCGGGTCCGTCGCCCCTGCCACCAGGTGGGCCGCCGCAGCCGCCGGGTCCGTCGCTCCAGCCGTCGGATGGGTCTCTCCAGCCGTCGGGTCCGGCGCCGCAGCCTCCAGGTGGGTCACCGCAGCCGCCGGGTCACTCGCCCCAGCCGTCGGATGGGGCGCCGCAGCTGATGGGTCGCTCGCCGCAGCCTCCAGGTGGGTCGTCGCAGCCGCCGGGTCACTCGCTCCAGCCGCCAGGTGGGTCGCCGCAGCTGCCGGGTCCGGCGCCGCAGCCCCCAAGTGCGTCGCCCCAGCCGCCGCGTCACTCGCCCCAGCCCTCAGGTGCGTCGCCGCAGCCGTCGGGTCACTCGCCCCGGCCGTCGGATGGGTCGCCCCGGCCGTCGGGTCGCTTGCCGCGGGCGTCGGGTGGGGTGCTGCGGCTGTTGGGTGGCTGGCCGTGGTTGTGGTGGCGAGGGCGGCTCTGAGGTCGCCGGCTACCTCGTCGTAGGGCTGTTGCCAATCGGAGCCGTCCAGCCGGCTTTCCAGGGCGGCGGCGGTGGTGGCGGCCCAGTGGAGGCAGCGGTTCTGGGCGGTGGTTAGTTCGGCCTCGGTTAGTTGGTCGCGGGCGAACTCGCGGATCGTCTCGAGCAGCCGCCAGCGGGACCCCCGGCGTACGGCGAGGCTCTTGTCTGTCAGCCGGCCGAGCAGGTCCGCGACCTCGCCCCGGCCGAGCTCCGGGCTGGTTGCGCTGGCCGCGTCCAGGTCGAACCCGCCGACATAGATGGAGAGCCGCCGGAACAGCAGCCGCTCCTGGTCATCCAGCAGCTCGTAGCTCCAGCCGATCACCGCGCCCAGCGACCGGTGCCGGGCATCCACACCACGACCACCCGCCAGCAACCGGAGCCTGTCGTCCAGCGCCGCCTGCAGGCCTTCCGCCCCCAGCGACCCGATCCTCGCCGCGGCCAACTCGATTGCCAGCGGCATCCCGTCCAACCGCGCACAGATCTCCGCGAGCTCGTCGGTCGATGCCGTGAAAGCCGGGTCGACCGCCCGCGCCCGGTCCGCGAACAGCTCGACCGCGGCGTCCAACGGCGGCAGCAGCACGGTCGCCTCCGCCGGAACCCCGAGCCGCTCCCGGCTGGTCGCGAGAATCGTCACCTCGGGACAGGTTCGGAGCAGTTGCTCCGCGAGTGCAGCGACCTCGTCGACCAAGTGCTCGCAGTTGTCGAGCACGAGCAGCCACCGGCCTTGCTGCAGCTGCTCGATCAGGACCTGCTCCAGACTCTGCGGCGGCCGCTCGGTCAGCCCCAGCGCTGTCGCCACCGCCCGACTCACCAGCCCGTCCCGAACCGGCACCAGGTCAACAAACGCACCCGCGGCCCCCGACTCAGCCGCAACGACCGCCGCCAGCCGCGTCTTGCCCATCCCACCAGGCCCCAGCACCGTCACCAGACGGGACTGCCCGAGCGCCTTCCGGACCGCGGTCGCCTCGGTGGACCGCCCGACGAACGTCGTCCGGCCGGCGGGCAGCCCACTCATCCCCGGACCGCGATGCGATCCGGCCAGGTCGGCGAGCTCGCGGCGGTCGGTCACGCCGTACTTGCGGAGCAACGACGAGACATGGCTCTCGACCGTGCGGACCGAGATGTGCAGAGCGCGAGCGATCTGCGCGTTCGACCGGTGGTCGGCCAACGCCGCCAGTACCTCGGCCTCGCGCGCGGACACCTCGTTCACGCGCCCATCATGACCGATCGGCGGGGCCTGCCGTGCCGGATCAGTGGTGGATCCGTGGTCGGCACGGATGTGGGTCGCGGGTCGCCGGCGCGAGGGTCGTCGTACCAGAACACACTCTTGGAGGCAGTGATGAGTACAGCGACGACAACCACGCGCAGGGTCCGGCCGGGCGTGGTGGTGCTGTGGGTGACGCAGGTGGTGCTGGCGGCGATGTTCGTGATGGCGAGCCTGCCGAAACTGACCGGGGACCCGGTGATGGTCGACCTCTTCAACGCGGTCGGCGCCGGCCAGTGGTTGCGGTACGTGGTCGGTGCGCTCGAACTGGCCGGCGCGATCGGCCTGCTGGTACCGCGGTTGTGCGGTCTCGCCGCGCTCGGCCTGGCGATGCTGATGGTCGGCGCGACGCTCACGAACATCGTCGCGCTGGGTGCGTCGCCGGCGATTCCGATCGGCTACCTGCTGGTGGCGGCCGTGATCGCCTGCTTCCGCCGGGAGTCGATCCTCGCGGCAGCTCGAGGGCTGGTCCGGCGATGACGATCACGGCGTTCGACGGACTCCTGACCCGGCCGGGGGATCCGGACTACGACTCCGGCCGAGCGGTCTGGAACGCGATGGTCGACCGGCGACCGGCGTTGATCGCGCGCTGCGCGAGTACGGCGGACGTGGTTGCGGCACTGCGCTACGGCCGGGACGCCGGGCTGACGATCGGGGTTCGCGGCGGCGGGCACAGCTTCCTTGGGCTGCCGGTGGTCGAGGACGGCCTGCTGCTCGACCTGTCCGCGCTGAACTCGGTCCAGGTCGACCCGGTCAGCCGCCGAGCCAGAGTCGGCGGCGGCGCGTTGCTGGGCGCACTCGACGTCGCCAGTCAGCGGTATGGGCTGGCGACCACGGCCGGCAACGTCTCGCACACCGGCGTCGGCGGACTCACCCTGGGCGGCGGAGTCGGCTGGCTGGCCCGCGCGTACGGGCTGACCTGCGACAACGTGGCGTCGTACGAACTGGTCACCGCGGACGGCGCCGTACTGCGGATCAGCGAGACCGAGCACCCGGACCTCTTCTGGGCATTGCGCGGTGGGGGCGGGAGCTTCGGCGTCGTGACCGCGTTCGAGTTCCGCCTGCATCCGGTCGGGACCCAGGCGTTGACCGTCGACCTGTTCTACGAGCTGGAAGATGCCGGTACGGCGTTCCGAGGCTGGCGGGACCTGTTCGCGGACGCCCCACGCCAGGCCACCCCGGTCGCCCGGATTGGCCGGCGGGACGAGTACGGCGGCCGCCTGGTCGCGAGCATCGGCTACGTGTGGGTCGGCGATGTCGAGGAGGGTCGACGACAACTCGCATCGTACGAACGGATCGGCAAGCCGGTTGGCCGGCGGATCAAGGAGCTCAGCTACCTGGACCTGCAGACCCAGTCGGACGACGTCGAACGCCACGCCCTACGCCGCTACTGCAAAGGGCATTACCTGCGGTCCTTGCCGGACGCCGCCATCGACGCGTTCCTTGCCTCGGACAACAATCCGGGAGCACGGTTGACGCTGTGCGGCGGCGCAGTCGCCGACGTACCGGACGGGGAGACGGCGTACAGCCACCGCGACGCGCTCGTCGAGTTCACCACCGGCGACGACTGGAGCGATCCCGGCGAGGACGAGGCCCGCATCACCGCGGCCCGGACCTACGCCGCGGGTCTCGAGCCGTACACCAGCGGCAGCTACGTCAACACCATCGCCGACGAGGATCCCACCGCCGTGCACCGTGCCTACTCCCCGGAGAAGCTGGCCCGCCTGCTCCAGGTCAAGGACACCTGCGACCCCGACAACGTCTTCACCCAAACGGCATTGCACCGGTGAGGGGCGCCGGCCGGGAGTTGGCCGGCCGGCGCGCAACAGAATCACCAGATGCGGACGCGGTCCTCAGGAGCGAGCCACATGCCGTCGCCTTCTTGGACGTCGTACGTGGTGTGGAAGGCGTCGATGTTCTTCACCACGGCGTTGCAGCGGAACTCCGGCGGCGAATGCGGGTCGATCGTCAACCGCCGAGCAGCTTCCTCCGGTCTGGTCTTCGTCGCCCAGGCATGCGCCCAAGCCGAGAAGAAGCGTTCGCTACCGGCCTCGTCGGGCTCGGCTCCACCCTGAGACAGCTCGTAAGCAACGTAGGCGATCGAGAGTCCGCCCAGGTCGCCGATGTTCTCGCCGAGGGTCAGCTTGCCGTTGACCTTCTGACCGGGAGTCTCGGCCGGCTCGAGGGCGTCGTACTGCGCGACGAGCTTGTCGGTGCGCTGCTCGAAGGCGGCGCGGTCCTCGTCGGTCCACCAGTCGTTCAGGTTGCCGTCGCCGTCGTACCGCGAGCCCTGGTCGTCGAAGCCGTGGCCGATCTCGTGCCCGATCACCGCGCCGATCGCGCCGTAGTTGGTCGCGTCGTCGGCGTCGAGGTCGAAGAACGGCGGCTGCAGGATGCCGGCCGGGAAGACGATCTCGTTCATCCGCGGGTTGTAGTACGCGTTGACCGTCTGCGGCGTCATCTTCCACTCGTTGCGGTCGACCGGCTGACCGAGCTTGGCCAGATCCCGCGCGGTCTCCACCTCGACCGAACGGCGAACGTTGCCGAACAGGTCGGCCGGGTCGACCTCGAGAGCGGAGTAGTCCTTCCACTCGTCCGGGTACCCGATCTTCGGCACGAAGGTGCCGAGCTTGTCGAGCGCCCGCTGCCGGGTCTCCGGACCCATCCAGTCCAGCGCCTCGATCCGCTGCCGGTACGCAGCGACCAAGTTCTGCACGAGGTCGACCATGCGGGCCTTGGCGGACGGCGGGAAGTGCTCGGCGACGTACAGCTTGCCGAGGGCCTCGCCCAGCGACTGCTCGACCGCGCCGACCCCGCGCTTCCAGCGCTCACGTAGCTCGGGCGCACCGGTCAGGGTCTTGCCGTAGAAGGCGAAGTTCTCGTCGACGAACGCCTGGCTCAGCAGCGGCGCCGCGCTGTGCACGATCCGCCAGCTCAGCCACTCCTTCCACCGGTCCAGCTCGACCTCCTGCAACGCGGCCGCAGCGGCGGTGAGGAAGTCCGGCTCGCGCACGACGACCTGCGCGAACGCACTCTCCGGAACATCGGCGCCCGCCAGCCAGGTCGACCAGTCGAAGCCCGGCGTGAGCTCCTCGAGCCCGGCCCGGTCGAGCTTGTTGTAGGTCAGCTGCACGTCCCGGTCCTTGACCCGGTCCCAGTGGCCGTCGGCGATCCGGGTCTCGAGCTCGAGGATCCGCGCCGCGGACCCGGCCGGGTCCGGCAGTCCGGCCAGCTCGAGCAGCTTCGCCACATGTGCGACGTACGCCGCACGGATCTCGGCGAAGTTGTCGTCGTGGTAGTACGACTCGTCGGGCAGGCTGAGGCCGCCCTGGGTGAGATGCACGATATTCTCGTCGGACTTCTTGGCGTCGGCGTCGACCCAGTAGTGGAAGACGCCCGGCACGCCCTGCAGCTCGAGCTGCCCGAGGACCGAGACCAGACCGGCCAGATCCTTGGCGTCGCGGACGAGCGCGAGCTGGTCGGCGATCGGCTCGGCGCCCAGCCGCTCGATCGTCTCGGTGTCCATGAAGCTCGTGTAGAGGTCGGCGATCTTCCGCGGCTCGCTGCCCTCGGGGTGGCCGGCCGCGGCGGTCTTCTCGACGATCGCCCGGACGTCCTGCTCCGCGGTGTCCCAGAGCGCGTGGAACGCGCCATGGATCGCCTTGTCCGCGGGAATCTCGTGCTCAGCCAGCCACGTCCCGTTCACGAACCGGTACAGGTCGTCCTGCGGCCGCACCGCGCCGGTCGCCGCCGAGCTGTCGATTCCTGCTGTCATCCCTGACCCCTTTGTCCCAGTTCCAGTTGCTGCCAGCGAACATACCCGGTTCGCGATCAGGCCGGTCTGAACTATCCACAGGACCCAGCCGTTCTCCCAGGTAAAGAACACGGATCAGGGAGGACCCCGCCAAAATGCCACACCTCGTCCGTCGACTCACCACACTGCTCACCGTGCCCGTCGTGATGCTCGGGCTCGTGAGCACCTCGGCAGCAACCGCTGCTCCAACGACTTCCTTCCCGACCCGGATCGAGTTGCCCAACGGGTTCCAGCCCGAAGGCATCGCGATCGCCCGCGGTACGGCGTACTTCGGCTCGCGTGCCGACGGCGACATCTATGCCGCCGACCTGCGGACCGGACGGGGCAAGGTGATCAGCCAAGGCCCGGGCACCGGATCCCTCGGGATGAAGGTGGACCGCTTCGGCCGCCTCTTCGTGGCCGGCGCCGCCGGTGGGAACGGCCGCGTGATCGACACCCGGACCGGCAAGGTCCTGGCCAGCTACACGTTCACGACCGCGACCCCGACCTTCGTGAACGACGTCATCCTCGGCAAGGACGCGGCGTACTTCACCGACTCGCAGCAGCCCGTCTTCTACAAGGTCTCGCTGCGCCGGCTGAACGCGAAGCCACAGACGATCCCGCTCAGCGGCGACTACCAGCACCTGCCCGGCAACAACGCGAACGGCATCTCGCTCACGCCGGACGGCCGCGCACTGATCATGGTCCAGTCGTCGACCGGCTTCCTGCTCCGGGTGGACCCGCGCACCGGCGTGGCCCGGCGGATCGACATCGGCGACGCCCTGATGACCAACGGCGACGGTCTGCTGCTGATCGGCCGCACGCTGTACGTCGTCCAGAACCGCTCGAACCAGATCTCGGTCCTGACGCTGAACAAATCCGGCACCAAGGGCACGGTGGTCGACCAGATCACCAGCCCGGACTTCGACGTACCCACGACGGTCGCCGCCTTCGGGAACCGCCTGTACCTGCCGAACGCCCGCTTCACCACGCCGCCGACTCCGACCACGCCGTACTGGGTGACCGCGGTGAGCCGTTCCCGAGTGCGGTAAATCGTCCTACCTTGGTTGTGGAGGAAACATGAGCAAACGCACCATCACAGCTGTCATCGGGCTGTCAGCACTCCTGCTGGGCGGCATCACCACGTCGTCCGCCGCGGCCGCCGCGCCGCCCGGACCAGGTCCCACCGTCGTCAAGCACTCCGTCGACGACGGCCACTGCGACCAGATCAGGTTCCTGGCGCCCTAGCAGCTCAGCTCGCAGTGCGGAGGTTGCCTCGGGCCGCGGCCTTGAGGCGGCTTCCGCACGACAGGCGCACGGAGTACCCGGCCGGGATCGAGAGCGGCTCACCGGTCTGCGGATTGCGACCGGTCCGCGGGGCGCGCAGCACGCGCTCGATGCTGAGCAGGCCGGTCAGCGACACCTTGTCACCGCGCTGCACGGCCTCGGTGACGACGTCGCCGAGGGCGTCGAGGACCTTCTCGGCCTGGTTCCGCGGGATACCCGCCTTGTGTGCCACGCCGGCGATCAGTTCATTCCGGTTCACGGCTCTCCTCAGACTCGGTTCGACTTCCGAGCGGCACCTTAACCGAAATGAATGTCGTTAGCGAGAAGGTTCCGGATATCGGTCACAAACCGTCCCGATCGTGCCAGTGGTTCTGCCAGCGGGCGTCGATCGCGTCGCCGGCGAGCTGGTACCGGATGTCCGTCGACAACCGTAGCTCGGTCGACACGTTGTCCAAGGCGGCATGGACGGTGTGCGCGGTGTGGACAACCACGTCCCCGGCCGCATAGTCGGCGACCAGCCAGTTGGCGTCGTACTCCTCCGCCAGAGTGGGCAGGTCCGCGGTGATGGACGCCGCGGGCCGCTTGAGCCGCCCGGCAGCCTCCTCCTCGAGCACCCGGTGGTGGCTGCCCTGCAGGTAGGTCAGTCCGCCGCGGCTGACCGGGCAGTCGCCCAGCGGGATCCAGGCGGACAGCACCTGGTCGGTCCCGTCCCGCAGGTACACGAGGTCGTAGTGCGCCTGCGTCGCCGTACCTATGCCGTTCTCGCCCGGCGCGGTCTGCCGGATGATCTTGCGCCGGTGCAGGAACGGCGTACCGCCGAGGAACCACTCGAACCAGCCCTTCAACGCCGGCTGCGCACAGAAAGCGGCGTACTCCGGTCCGGGCACGATCTCCTCGAACAACACCTTCCTGTACGACGCCCTGTCCGTTGCAGCACCCGTCAACCCGAAGTAGTACTCGCGGAACTCCTGCACGACCGCGGGGTCCAGCAATCCGGTCAGGAACAGGTACCCGTCCCGCTGCAGCCGGGACCGCAACCGCGACCGATCACCGCGCTCTTCCGCAGGTACTGCGACCAGTTGACCCAGCCGCTGCTCATCCAGCACATATCCGTTAGACGTCAGCACACATCCATTCCACCCAACGCCTCCAGCGAGCGGAATGGACAACAGTGGCGAGGTTCTTGGACTCTTGTGACGTGCCGGACTGGTCGATCTACCCGACTCCAGGTGCTATCGAGCGCCAACTTGGACTCTTCTGCCTCGGCGCCGGCGAGCAGACACATGGTTCGGAGAACACGCGAGAACGTGCCCTCGGCTGTCACGCGCTGGTCTGGCTCAAGGAAGGCCGCGGTCAGCTGCAACACGGTCCTGACCGCCAACTGCACGAGGTGCGAGCCCCCGCGATGCTGTGGCTCTTCCCCGGCGTCCTCCACCGCTACCGGCCGGCAACGAGGTGGCGTCAGGCGTGGACCCTCTTCAGCGGCTCAGCCGTCGAAGCACTCACAACGCTCGGCCACGTGAACATCAGCCGACCAGTCCGCCATTTCGCTGACGCGCGTCCGGTCGACCGTGCATTCAGCCGGCTGCTGCGCGTCAGCACGCAGCACAACCCAGTACAACTCACAGGCGCTCTGTACGACGTGCTCGCCGCAGCTGCGACCACTACAGGTGACGACGTCGCCGCACAGCTCGCGGAGCTCGCCAGTACGCCGATGAGCGTTCAGGACTACGCGAGTGAGCTCGGTCTCACCGTGAAGGAGCTGCGCGACGCCGTACGGCGTACGACCGGCTCAACCCCACATGAACTGGTCCTGACCACAAGACTCAGCAATGCAAAGGTTTTGCTCGCCGAGGAGGACCTGCCGGTCGCAGCGGTCGCCAGGCGGGTCGGGTACGACGATCCGGCGTACTTCACCCGCTTGTTCACCGCCAGGGTTGGGATGTCGCCCGGCGCGTTCCGGCGATCTGGTTCGCTCTCGGGACCGATTTCCTCCCTTTGACGGAGGCGGGACCTACTTTCCGACGTGTAAAACCATTCAGTGGGGTGACGTGTCGCGGGCCGGGCACCGATACGGTCTTGGCTATGAGTGAAACGCAGCCCATCGACCCGCGATACGCGAACCGGTCGCCCAAGTCGGCAGGTAAGCCGAAGAAGCGGCGCAACTGGTTCCTCCGCACCGTCGGACTGATCGTCCTGCTGTTCGTTCTCATGCTGATCGCGGTCCCGCTGTACGCGTGGAGCCGGATCGACAAGATCGAGGCGATGCCGACCGGACAGCGACCCGCCGAGACCTCCGGTACGACGTACCTGATGGTCGGATCGGACGCCCGGGAGAACCTCAGCCGGGCCGAGCGGGCCCGGCTGCACACCGGTGGCGACGCCGGTCCGGCGCGGACCGACTCGATCATGCTGATGCATGTCCCGAAGTCCGGGCCGACGGTGCTGATCAGCATCCCGCGTGACAGCGCGGTCAACATCCCGGGCGTCCAGGGCAAGCAGAAGATCAACGCCGCCTTCAACAAGGGTCCGGCGCTGCTGATCCAGACGATCGAGAACAACACCGGGCTGCGCATCGACCACTACGTCGAGGTCGGGTTCGGCGGCTTCGCCTCGGTCATCGACAGCATCGGCGGCATCGAGATGTGCTTGCCGAAGGCAATGAATGACGACAAGGCGCATATCAACCTGCCGGCCGGGTGCCAGCAGCTCGACGGCGTCAAGGCGCTCGGCTACGTCCGGTCCCGGCACGCCGACGGCAAGAACGACTTCGGCCGGACCGAGCGGCAGCGGCAGATGGTCGGCGCCGTCGCGAAGAAGGCCGCCTCGCCGTCGACGTTCCTGAACCCGATCCGGTACTACAACGTCGCCACGAAGGGCGTCGACGCCCTCACCGTCGACAAGGACATGAGCCTGCTGGACTTCGTCCGGTTCGCCCGCGGCATGAAGGCGATCTCCGGCAGCGGCGGCGTGGCGCTGAGCGTGCCGACGAGTGACGACAACTACCAACTCTGCTGCAACCGCGGTGACGCCGTGAAGTGGGACACGAAGAAGGCCACGGCGCTCTTCAACGCGATCAAGCAGGACAACACCAGCGGCCTGAAGAGCAGTTGATCCTCCTCGTCCATGCGGTGGTGAGCCTGGGGATGCTCATCGTCGTACCGCTCGGACTCACTCTGCTCCCGACGCGAACCACCAGCACCCGCTGGTGGTTCGCGTTCGCCGTTCCCGGTGCTGTGTCGCTCTGGCTACCGCGCGGCGCAGTCTCGATCACCCTGGCCTCGGTCTACTTCGCCGGCACGGTTGTCCTGATCGCGTTGGCCGCACGGCATTTCCTGCACCACAGAGCGCTCCAAGCGCGGCAGATCGCCTTGTACACCGCACTGGTCACCCCGTCGATCGCAACGCTCGCACTGGTTGCCGAGCGTTCGTCGTACGAGCTGTTCGGCTTCAACCTCACTGTGCTGTCGCTGACGGTCGCCCACTTCCACTTCGCGGGCTTTGCGGCCGCACTGATGGCGTACCTGTCTGCAGACGGCCTGGCAGCCGTCAGTGTCCCGCTGGGCACTGGACTCGTTCTGCTGGGGTTCTTCCTCGGTGACCCCGTTGAGCTTGCAGGTGCCGTCGTGCTGACCGCTGGGATGTGGCTGGTTGGCTGGAGCCTGTGGCGTCGGTCGCGGCGAGCTGACCGCAGTACTGCGATCCTGCTGGTCGTGTCGGGATCCGTGCTCGTGGTGACCATGCTGCTGGCCGTCAGCTGGGCGTTGGGGCATGTGGTGGATACGCCGTATCTACCGTTGGAGTGGATGGTTGCGACGCACGGTGTGGCGAACGCGGTCGGGTTCGCGCTGTGCGGAGTACTGGCGATGCGACGGGAAGAGGCCGGATGAAGCTGGAAGACCTGGCAGGGCTGCAACTCACGTACGACGTCGTGGGCTCGACGCGGTACGTCGAGACGCCCGCGGGCTACCACCGCCTGGAGTACCGCCAGCGGATCGGCACCGGAGACGAGGTGTTCCAACGGGCCGCCGATGCGTTGCTGAGCTGGCGGATGCAGCCGGCGGCCGGACTGCCGATGACTGCGACTGACACAACCGCACAGCTCGGCAGCAACTCCCTCGGCCGCCTAGGACCGGGTCTGCTCATCGGCCGATCGCCACTCGACGGCATCGGCCTACCGGTCCCCTGCCGAGTCGTCTGGACAGTCAACGAACCGGACCGCATCGGCTTCGCGTACGGCACCCTGCAAGGCCACCCCGAGTCCGGCGAAGAGTCCTTCATCGTCACCCGCGACCCCGACGGCATCTACTTCACCGTCCGCGCCTACAGCCGCGGCGCCACCTGGTACACCCGCCTGGCCGGCCCCGTCACTCGCAAAGCCCAGCACTACGCCGCCCGCCGCTACGCCAACGCACTGCAACAGCTGGCGACCCAATAGCAAAGGCCCCGCAAGCTCATACCTTTGCGGGGCCGCGTCCTTTGTACCCTCCGTAGCAACACCAGCGTTTGAGCGACACGCGAACAGTGAGCGACAACCCGGGGTGCACAGCAGGTCGTGGTGCTGCAAAACTGTCGCGGGTGAGTCCCAAGACGTTGACGGATCTGGTGGCGCCGGACTGGGCCGATGCTTTGGCACCGGTCGAGGACACGGTCGCGAAGATGGGTGAGTTCCTGCGCGGCGAGATCGCTGCCGGGCGGGCCTATCTGCCGGCGGGTGAGAACGTGTTGCGGGCGTTCCAGCAGCCGCTGCAGCAGGTGAAGGTGCTGGTCGTCGGCCAGGACCCGTACCCGACTCCTGGACACCCGGTCGGGCTCAGCTTCTCGGTGGCTCCTGACGTACGGCCGATCCCGCGGAGTCTGGCGAACATCTACCGCGAGCTGATGGCGGACGTCGGCGTACCGGCTCCGTCCAACGGTGATCTGACGCCGTGGGCCGAGCAGGGTGTGCTGATGCTCAACAGAGTGCTGACCGTGCAGCCGGGCAAGTCCGGCGCGCACCGCGGCAAGGGCTGGGAGAGCGTCACCGAGCAGGCGATCCACGCGCTGGTCGACCGCGGCGGCCCACTGGTCGCGATCCTGTGGGGCCGCGACGCCCAGACCCTCAAGCCGATGCTCGGCACCACTCCGTACGTCGAGAGCGCGCACCCGAGCCCGATGTCGGCCGACCGGGGCTTCTTCGGCTCCCGCCCGTTCAGCCGCGTCAACGCGCTCCTCGAGCAGCAGGGCGCGACTCCGGTCGACTGGCGCCTGCCCTAAACCACCCGAACCGATAACGCGCCGGACCCTCGTGGTCACGGCGCGTTCTGACATGGTCGGACAATTTGTTCGAATGATCCATTGCAGGATCGTTCAACAATCTCCTATGGTGAGCGGAATCGCCCTCTCCCCCCGGGAGGAACCATGTGGGTTCTGCTCGCCATTGCGGTGGTAGTCGTCGGGTTCGCCCTCCGGATCAACTCGATGCTGGTCGTCACCGCGGCCGGGATCGTGGCCGGCCTGATCGGCGGCCTGTCTCCGGTCAAGATCCTGAACGCGTTCGGCGACGGTTTCGCCGGCAGCCGGTCCGTCACCGTCTTCATCGTCACTCTGCCCGTCATCGGGCTGATCGAGCGCTACGGCCTGCAACACCAGGCCCGGAAGCTGATCAGCAAACTCCAGATCCTCACCACCGGCCGCTTGCTGGCCATCTACCTCCTGATCCGGCAGGGCACCGCGGCCCTCGGCCTGACCAGCATCGGCGGTCCCGCGCAGGCGGTCCGCCCGCTCATCCACCCGATGGCCGCCGGCGCCGCGGAACGTCGCTACGGCAAGCTCCCGGAGAAGATCCAGGAGAAGATCAAGGGTTTCGCGGCCAGTGCCGACACCGTCGGGTTGTTCTTCGGTGAGGACATCTTCGTCGCGATCGGCTCGATCCTGCTGATCACCGGTTTCGTCGACACGACGTACGGCCTGCACCTGGAGGCGATCGACATCGCGCTCTGGGCGATCCCGACCGGTATCTGCGCACTGCTCATCCACGGCACCCGATTGCTCCTGCTCGATCGGAAGCTGGACAAGCTCGCCGCCGAGAACCGGGCCGCGGCCAAGGAGGCGGCCCGATGATCAAGGTCGAGTGGTTCTACTGGCTGTGCGGGATCTTCTTCGTGCTGATCGCGCTGCAGGTGCTCAACGACCGCACCAACCCCAAACGGCTCGGCAGCGCGGCGTTCTGGGGCATCCTCGGACTGTCGTTCGGCTACGGCACGCTCGTGGTGCACAAGCAGGCGCCGTCCTGGCTGCTCGGCATCGCCGTGATCGGCCTGGCCGTCCTGGCCGGCTCGGGCTTCCCGGGCAAGGGCGAGGAGCGTACGACGACGCCGGCCGAGCGCGTGCACCTCGCGGACCGCTTCGGCAACAAGCTGTTCCTGCCTGCACTGGTGATTCCGGTGGTCGCGGCGATCTTCGGCGCATGGCTCGCGAAGGTGAAGCTCGGCAGCGGCCAGCTGCTGCTGGAGTCCGGCTCCGCGACCATCATCGGCCTCGGCGTCGCTTCGATCCTCGCGCTGATCGTCGGCATGGTCCTGCTCAAGCCGAAGAGCCCCGCAGTACCACTGCACGAAGGCCGCAGGCTGCTCGAGCACATCGGCTGGGCGGCGATCCTGCCGCAGATGCTGGCCACGCTCGGCCTGCTGTTCAACGCGTCCGGGGTCGGCAAGGCAGTCGGTCGGGTCACGGATCACCTGATTCCCAAGGGCTCGCTGATCGCCGCGGTCGCGCTGTACTGCATCGGAATGGCGATCTTCACGATCATCATGGGCAACGCGTTCGCGGCGTTCCCGGTGATGACGGCCGCGGTCGGCTGGCCGCTGCTGCACGAGCAGTTCCACGGCACCCCGGCGGTCATCTTCGCGGTCGGCATGCTGGCCGGATTCTGCGGCACGCTCTGTACGCCGATGGCCGCCAACTTCAACCTCGTTCCAGCGGCACTACTGGAGATGAAGGATCAGTACGGGCCGATCAAGGCCCAGATCCCGACAGCTGTCCCACTGCTCGCCTGCAACATCGTCATCATGTACGTCTTCGCTTTCTAAGGAGTTCTCGATGGAGTACGCCGCCTGGGCCGACATCGCCTGTGAGGTGCTCGAAACGCCGTACCCGTACGGCGCTGCGCACGCGTCGACCGGCCCGGACGACGTGGACGTGACCCCGGATCGCCTGCACCCTGCCTTCCACGGGTCGTACGACTGGCACTCCAGCGCGCACATGCAGTGGTCCCTGGTCCGGTTGCTCGCTTTGGCGCCGGACCAGGTCGGCCGGCGTCCGATCGAAGTACTCGATCGGCGCCTGACACCGGAGGCGATCGCCACCGAGGCGGCGTACCTGCGGGACCGGCCGTCGTACGAACGCCCGTACGGCTGGGCCTGGGCGGCGATGCTGGTCGCCGCCGGTCAACAGACCAACTGGGCGGAGGCACTCAGGCCGCTCGGCGAGGTCATTGCGGACCTGACACTGACCTGGTTGCCGAAGCAGGCGTACCCGGTGCGGCACGGCGTGCATCTCAATACTGCGTTCGCGCTTGCCTTGTTGTTCGAGGCGTACGACGAGCTCGGCCGGGCGGATGTGGTGGACGCCGTTCGCGCTCGGACGGTCGAGTGGTTCGGGCAGGACGCGGCGTACGACACGAGGTTCGAGCCGTCCGGTACCGACTTCTTGTCGCCGGCGTTGTCCGAGGCGGAGTTGATGCGCCGGGTGTTGCCGGAGGCCGAATTCGCGGGCTGGCTGTCCGCGTTCCTCCCGGGACTGGGGAAGGACGCTCATCAGCACCTGCTGGAGGTGCCGGTGACCGACAACTCCGGAGACGGGCAGCTGGCGCACTTGTCCGGCCTGGCATTGAGTCGGGCTTGGCAGTTGCGGACGATCGCACCTGCTCTGCCTGACGTGGCCTCAGTGCTGCGTGAAGGTGCGGATCGTCAGGTCGAGGCAGTGCTGCCGACCGTCACCGGCGGGGACTTCATGTCGACACATTGGCTGGTGTCGTTCGCCCTCCTGGCCGATCAGGCGTAGACGTACCGGTCCAGCTACGCCACAGCTGCGCGTAGCGCCCACCGGCTGCCAGCAAGTCCGCATGCGTTCCTGACTCCACCACTCGCCCGTGGTCGAGTACGACGATCCGGTCAGCCTGCTCGGCCTGCGTCAACCGATGCGCGACGACCAGCGTGGTCCGGCCGATAGTCGCCGCCGCGCTGGCTCGCTCCAACTCGCGTGCGCCTGCGCTACCCGCTTCTGCGGTCGCCTCATCCAGCACGGCGACTGGCGGATCAGCCAGTACCAGGCGGGCGAAGGCAAGTTGCTGCGCCTGCGCACCGGTCAGCTGATGACCATTCTCGCCCACCACGGTGTCCAGGCCGTCGGGTAGCGCCCGCACCCACGCCAACGCACCAACCCGGTCGAGTGCTGCTTCGACCTCGTCGGCCGTTGCAGCTGGTCGTGCTAGCCGTACGTCCTCGACCAGTGGGCCGGAGAAGACGTGTACCTCTTGGCTGAGCAGCGCGACCTGCGCACGGGTCCGGTCCTCGCCGAGGTCGCGGATGTCCACGCCGCCGAGCTTCACCGTGCCGACTGTCGGCGCGAGAACGCCTGCTGCGATGGCGGCCAGCGTGGTCTTGCCGGCGCCGCTCGCTCCGACCAGTGCGACTCTTTCACCTGGTTCGAAGCGGAGCGATACCCCTGCCACAACCTCAGGACCGTCGTAGCTGTGACCAATGCTCTCGAGCTCGAGTGACGCGTCGGCTGGGTCGAGACTGTCGGCGGGCTCGGGTGCGGGCTCGATCTCGAGTACGCCGGCCAGGCGGGACATGCCCGCGGCGGCGGTCTGGATCTGGTCGAACTCCATCAGTACGACGTTGACCGGGTTGAACAACCGATGGAAGTACAACGCCGCCGCCGTCACCGCGCCCACGGTCACTGCGTCGGCACGCACCAGGAAGAACCCGGTAACCAGGATCGCAGTCAGCCCGGTGAACTCGGCATGGTTGATCCGCGCCGAGAAGAAGCTGAACAGCCGGAACACCGTGATCGAGATGTCTCGCGCGGTCCCCGAGGTCTCCCGGATCTTCTCCAGCTGCCGATCCTCCAACCGGTACGCGCGGACCGTCGCACTGCCCCGCAACGACGCGATGATCGCCTCGGACCGCTCACCCAGCGCCACCCGCTCCTGCTTGTAGTACGGCGCCGACCGCCGCAGATACCACCGCAGCGCAAGGAAATACATCGGTACGGCGAGCAACCCGGCCAGGCCGAGCCGCCAGTCGAGCGCGAACATCCCGCCCACGGTCAGCACGATCGTCAGCGCCGCACCGAGCACCGACGGCCCGACCTCCGTCAACGCCGACGCGACCGAAGCCACATCGTCACCCACGCGCGACAGCAGATCACCCGTCCGCACCTTCTCCAACACCGGCGCAGGCAACTGCAGGACTCGATCGAGCACCTTCTCGCGTATCCGCGCCAGCACGGTCTCGCCGACCCGCGCCACCAGCGTCACGCCAAGCGCGGTCAGTACGCCGGACAGCACCGCCGCGATGCCGATCATCACGACAACCCGCACGATCGCAGACCGGTCGCCATCGCTGATCTGGTCGATCAGCTGCCCGAGCGCCCACGGCGCAACCAGACCGGCCGCACTGGCTCCGGTGATCGCCACAGCAGCCAGCACGGACAAGACCGGTAGTCGGCGGATCTCTCGCGACAGCACGACCCAGGTCGCCCGCGGACCGGCAACCGGAAGCAGGTTCATCGCAGCACCGCCTCCTGATACACCGCATCTGACGCGGCGAGGTCCGAATGGATGCCCTCAGCAACCACCGCGCCGTCGGCGATGACCACGACCCGATCCATCTTCCCCAGCAGGGCCGGGCTGCTCGTCAACACCAGCGTGGTCCGGCCGCTGCGCTCCTGAGCAAGTCCTTCCGCCAGCAGTTCCTCGGTGACGGCATCAACCGCGGTGCTGGGATCGTGCAGCACGAGCAGAGGTGGTTCGACCAGGAGTGCGCGCGCCAGGCCGAGGCGTTGACGCTGCCCACCTGACAACGCCTGGCCGCGGTCCGCCAGCGGGCGGTCCAGCTCTTCGATGAGATCGGCTGCGCCGGCGGCGGTCATCACGCGCTCCAGGCCGGTCTCCGACAGGAGGTTGGTGCGGAGCGTGCCTTCGAAGAGGTCCGTCTCGTGGCGCTCCAGCAACACCGTTCGCCGAAGCACATCAACGTCCAGCTCCTCGAGAGCGGTGCCTCCGATGAGCACTGTGCCGGTGTGCTCCGGAGCTCGTCCCGCCACGACGTTCAGGAGGGCGTCTGCGTCGCGGGGGTCGTAGCAGAGGACGCCGACGGATTCGCCCGGCTGGAGGACGAGGGTGAGCGAGGAGAGGGTCCCGTGCGAAACGCCTTCCATTGCGAGGAGAGGCTGACGAAGGTCGATGGCAGCCGAGGTGCCATCAACCATGACTGGAGATGCAGAGAGGACGGATGCCAACCGCGAAGCCGATGCGCGGGCCCTGGCGATGATCTGGCTTGCGTAGCCGAGAGTGCCTACCGGCTCGGCGACGAACTGGGCCAGGCCGACAACGGTGATCAGCTCGCCGATCGTGATCCGGCCGTGCAGTGCGAACCAGCCGGCGACCCCAGCAACGGCTGCCAGCAGCAGGCCGCTCAGCGCGGTTGTCACACCGTCCTGCAACCCGTTGGTCGATGCCGCGCGCAACGTTGCGCGCAGAGTGTCCTGACTGGAACGCCGGTAGCGTGCAGCCGCGTTGTGCTGCGCCCCGATCCCCCGCAACGTCCGCAGCCCGCTGACCAGGTCCGTGGCCAGTGCGGTCGTCTGCGCAACCGCCTCCTGCTGGCTCGACGTACGGCGGGTCAGCAGCGGCGACAGCGCCTGGATCCCCAGCACCAGCAGCGGTACGCCGATCAGCACCCCGAGCCCGAGCGGTACGTCGACCAGCAGCAGCGACACCGACGACACGATCAACGCCGTACACGCGGCCGCACCCACCGAGAGGCCCCGCATCACCAGTGCGGCCTTCTCGGCGTCCGATGTAGCGATCGAGAGCAGCTCACCCGATCGCAGCCCGGTCCGGTGACCACGCGGGTCCAGCACGCGCTGTGCGACTTCCAGCCGGAGCAGGTGCGTCTCGTACTCGATCGCCCACACCACCTGCCGCGCACCGGTCTTCCAGGCGTTCGACAGTACGGCGAACAGCACGATCATCATCAGCACGCACCACAGCAGCGGCTCGAACCGCCCCGTCGACACCGCCCGGTCCACGAACACACCGATCGCCACCGGCACTGCCGCCTCGGTCGCCTGATGCAGCGAGAGCACCAGGCTCCCCGCGATCATCCGGCCCCGATGTCGTCGGACGGCCCGCCTCAACAGCTCCCCAGTCGACATAGTTAGGTAACCCTAACCGACACCCGCCGATTGACACCCGCCGTTGTCCGCCGTACGGTCTCGCGTTAATAGTAAACTTTCCTAACAGTCTCGCGAGATCAGCGCGGCGAGTATCCACGGGCGGCGACGGGAGGCAGGGTTGGCTCATGGCAACAACACCCGGAACGCCGCGCCTGCTGCGCGCGATGAACGACCGCGCCGCCCTGGATCTGCTGCTCAGCCAGGGCCCGCTCTCCCGCACCACACTGGGCAACCTGACCGGTCTGTCCAAGCCGACCGCGTCCCAGTTGCTCGCGCGGCTGGAGGCAGCACACCTGGTCCGCCAGCGCGGCACCACCGCCGGCCGGCCCGGTCCGAACGCGCAGCTGTACGAGATCAACGGCGGCATCGCGTACGTCGCCGGCCTCGACGTCACGCCGACGCGGATCCGGGCTGCGATCGCGGACCTCACCGGCAAAGTGGTCGGCGAGTACGAGCTGGCTACTCCGGGCCGCAGCGCCAAGGGCACGGTCGACCGGGTGGTCAAGGCGATCGAGGGCGCAGCCGGCGAAGCGGGTCTGAACCGGGAGCGCCTGCACCGCGTCTCGATCGGTACGCCGGGTGGTTTCGACCCGACCACCGGCCGGCTGCGGTACGCGACCCACCTGCCCGGCTGGCACGCGCCGCATCTGCTCGAAGAGCTGGCCGCCGCGATCGCCGTACCGCTGGAGGTCGAGAACGACGTCAACCTGGCCGCGATCGCCGAGCAGCGCGTCGGCCATGCGCAGGAGCACGACAACTTCGTGCTGCTGTGGGGCGAGGAAGGCATCGGCGCCGCGATCGTGATCAACGGCCGACTGCACCGCGGTGCGACCGGTGGCGCGGGTGAGGTCGCGTTCCTGCCGCTCCCGGGTACGCCGCTGGTCCGCAACGTCGGCCGCAACAACGCCGGCGGCTTCCAGGAGCTCGCCGGCGGCGAACCGGTCCTGGAGCTCGCCCGCGAACACGGCCTGAAGGCGCGTACGCCGGAAGACGCCATCGCGATCGCGCTGCAGACCGAGGGCGCGGGCGACGCCGTACTCGACGAGTTCGCGCATCGGCTGGCCGTCGGTCTGGCGGCGATCGTCGCGGTCGTCGACCCCGAGCTGATCGTGCTCGCCGGTGGCGTCATCACCGCGGGCGGCGAACGGCTGCGCGGCCTCGTCCAGGACGAGCTCGCCGATCTCGCCGTACCGCGGCCGCAGCTGCTGATGACCGCGATCAGCACCGACCCCGTGCTCTCCGGAGCACTGCAGTCCGCACTGAGCACCACCCGCGACGAAGTCTTCGACACAGCGGGTCCACCGGTTACCTAGGAGTCAAGGGTGAAACTCACAGTCGTTGGTGGCGGATCCACCTACACGCCCGAGCTCGTCGACGGCTTCGCCCGGTTGCGGGACACGTTGCCGGTGTCGGAGCTGGTGCTGGTCGATCCGGCAGCGGACCGGCTCGAGCTGGTCGGCGGTCTGGCCCGCCGGATCTTCGCAAAACAAGGGCATGCGGGCCGGGTGATCACCACCTCCGACCTGGACGCGGGCATCGAGGGTGCGGACGCCGTACTGCTCCAGCTGCGCGTCGGTGGGCAGGCAGCGCGCAACGAGGACGAGACGTGGCCGCTGGAGTGCGGTTGCGTCGGCCAGGAGACGACCGGAGCCGGCGGTCTCGCGAAGGCACTGCGGACCGTGCCGGTGGTGCTGGACATCGCGGAGCGGGTACGGCGTACCAATCCGGACGCGTGGATCATCGACTTCACCAACCCGGTGGGGATCGTGACGCGTGCGCTGTTGTCGCACGGACACAAGGCTGTCGGGCTGTGCAACGTGGCGATCGGGTTCCAGCGCCGATTCGCCGCCATGCTCGGGGTCACGCCGGAAGAGGTGTCGCTGGACCACGTGGGGTTGAACCACCTGACCTGGGAGCGCGCGGTCCGCGTCAACGGCGAGGACATGCTGCCGAAGCTGCTCGCCGAGCACCTGGACGAGCTGTCGGAGGACCTGATCCTGCCGGCGGACGTCGTACGCGAGCTGGGCGTCGTACCGTCGTACTACCTGCGCTACTACTACGCCCATGACGCAGTGGTGAAAGAGCTGCTCACCAAGCCGTCTCGGGCCGCTGAGGTCGCAGCACTCGAGAAAGAGCTGCTGGACATGTACGCCGATCCGAAGCTCGACGAGAAGCCTGCACTGCTCGAGAAGCGCGGCGGTGCGTACTACTCCGAGGCCGCTGTCGCACTCGCGTCCTCGCTCCTCAACAACACCGGCGACGTGCAGGTGGTGAACACCCTCAACAACGGCACGTTCCCCTTCCTCGCTGACGATGCCGTCATCGAGGTGCCTGCCACAGTTGGCGCCGAGGGTACGACGCCGGAGCCGGTCGCCCCGCTGGAGCCGTTGTACGCCGGACTGGTCGCGCACGTGACGGCGTACGAGGATCTGGCGCTGGAGGCCGCTGTGAAGGGCGGATCCGAGCGCGTGTTCAGGGCACTGCTGGCGCATCCGCTGGTCGGGCAGATCTCGTTGGCGCAGGAGTTGACCGACAAGCTGCTGGCGCACAACAAGGCGTACCTGCCGTGGGCGCGCTAGTACCGGGCGGAGTTCTCGCCTTCGACGCCGGCAACAGCAAGACAGACGTCGCGCTGGTTGCCGCAGACGGGACAGTGCTCGGTACGGCGCGAGGTGGTGGGTTCGAGCCGCAGAAGATCGGGCCTGTGGCCGCAGTGGCCGGACTGGAACCGCTGGTGCGTGCTGCGGCGGCAGATGCCGGACTGCAGCTGGGCGACGTACCGCTGGTGCAGCAGATCTCGGCGTGCCTGGCGAACGCCGATCTGCCGATCGAGGTGGATCAACTCACGGCTGTCTTCGAGAACTGTGGTTGGGCGGAGTCGGTGTACGTCACCAACGACACTTTTGCGTTGCTGCGTTCTGGAGTGGACGAGCCGCGCGGTGTGGCGGTGGTGTGCGGTGCGGGGATCAACTGCTCCGGGATGTTGCCGGACGGGCGGACTGCGCGGTTCACGGCGCTGGGGAAGATGACTGGCGACTGGGGCGGTGGTGCACAGTTGGCGGAGGAGGCGTTCTGGTCGGCGTCGCGGGCCGAGGACGGGCGCGGGCCGACGACTGCGCTGCTGAGCGCGCTGCCGACGCACTACGGGAAGTCTTCGCTGGCCGGGGTGATCGAGGCGTTCCACTTCGGCGAGTTCCCGGCCGAGCGGCAACTGGAGGCCGGGCCGGTGCTGTTCCAGGTTGCGGCCGACGGCGATACCGTTGCCCTGGGCATCATTCAGCAGCAGGCCGAGGAGATCGTCGCGATGGCGGTCAGCGCGTTGCGACGACTGGAGTTGCTGGACGAGCGCGTCACCGTCGTACTCGGCGGCGGCGTTCTCACCGCGGGGCACTCGGTGTTGCTCGATCGCGTCACGCGTCTGCTCGCGGACGTCGCCCCGAAGGCAGTCCCGCGGGTGGTCGACGTACCGCCGGTGGTTGGTGCGGCGTTGCTCGGACTTGACCACACGGCCGCCGGAGCGACCGCGCAGGAACGGTTACGCGCAGCATTCGCGCCACCGCCGGCTGCTTGATATTGCAGCCGTGTTTCATTGGAGTGCGATGCAAACTCCCGGGTGTGATGTGGCGTCCCACAAGTAGGACCACATCCACTCGGGAGGTCGATGATGATTCGAAGGATCATAGGTCTCGGCAGTACTGCGGCACTCGCGGTGACGGCACCGATCGTGCTCACCGGAGCTGCCGCACCGGCCAACGCCGGCACGACTACGACGACAGCGAGCTGCAGCAAGCTCGCGTCTGCGACGAACATCTCCGCGGCGGCGTACGCCGACCGCTTGGTGCGGGCATGGGGCAGCGGTGCGACCGCAACCGCCAACTGCTACGCGTCGACGGCCGTCACCCGCACGCTCTACGGACAGGCGTTACCCGGTGGCATCCACTGGCGTCGCGTCTCGACCGAAGGCGCCGCCGGCACGATCTACGTGACGTACCACGACGACGCCCGCGGCGGGAACCTCACGATCGGCGTACAGAACGTCGGTCTGCGCGCGGCGAACGGCTGGCACGCGGCGTACACCGCGAAGTTCAGCGGCGAACCGCAGGCCTGGAACGCGGTCCAGTGGTCGGACAACCTGGTCCGCGCCTGGGGACGGGGCGACACGAGGTGGACGGCGTACTACGCGACGCCGACCGCGGCCGCCCAGCTGCACAAGGTCGCCGCGAAGGGTGGCTCGCACTGGACGCGGATCGCGACCGAGGGCGCGGCCGGGACGACGTACGTGACGTACCGGAACGACGTCAGCAAGCACACGCTGGTGATCGGTGTGTCGAACGTCGGGCTCTCCCAGGGCGACGCGCACGCGGCGTACACGGTGCAGTACCACTGATTGCTTGAGCTCGTCCTGCTGAGGTGTAATTATGATTACATGAGTACACAGACCGAGCAGGAGAAGGTGCGGGGCTGGCTGACCGGGCGGTTGCCGGGCGACTGGTTCGAGGGTGAGACCGAGCTGTCGATCGACCGGGACGAGATCCTGATCGTCGGCCGGATCCCCGCACCTGAGCAGAGCAAGGACGTGAGCGACTCCGAGCGCTCCGCCGCCGAGGCGGGCCGGGTCAAGCAGTTCCGCGAGGACACCCGGGACCACCGGATCGAGATCGCCCGCGAGCTCGAGCACGCCACCCGTCGCAAGGTCGCCTGGGGCGTCCGCTGCGGCGAGACCAGGACGATCTTCACCTCGCTGTCCGCGCCGGTGATGACCCGCCTCCGCCAGCCCGAACGCCAGGTCCTCGACACCCTCGTCGACGCCGGCGTGGCCCGCTCCCGCAGCGACGCCCTCGGCTGGTGCGTCAAACTCGTTGCCCAGCACAGCGAAAGCTGGCTCGCGGACCTTCGCGAAGCCATGCGCAAGGTAGAAGACGTTCGCGAAGCCGGGCCTGACGCCTCGGAGAGCTGACAAGGGACGGGCGGCAACCCGGTAGGATCGCCGCCCGCCTTGAGGAGAACTACTTCGGATCTACTGCCCCGACTGCCAGTTACCGGTGGGCTGGGTGCCGTTGGAGTAACCGGCGCCGTGCGCGGCCGGGGGCTGCTGGGGCGGCATCGGCTGCTGGTAGCCGTTGTCGTAGCCGCCCTGGTTCGGGTACGACGGCGTACCGTTCATCGGGTCCTGATCCGCGGTCGGCTTCATCATCTTCTCGCGGTCGAACAGGTTGGCCAATGCGCGACCGGCCATCTCGCGGCCCCCGAGGCCGAAAGCAAGACCGAGGGCGAGCGCGGCGCCGGCGAGCACGATCAGCAGCGTGTTACCGGTCAGCTGGACCGCGATGCCGAGCTGGGTGAGCGCGGCGAACGCGGCGTACACGAGGATCGCGTACTTGCCGACCTTGGCGAGCGTTTCGTTGCCGGTGGCACCGCGGATGATCGCGGCCAGGAAGTTCGCGAACAGCGCGGCCAGGCAGATGATCACGATCGCGGCGAAGATCCGCGGGATGTAGCCGAGCATGTTGCTCATGAAGTTCGAGATCTCCGGTACGCCGAGGGCGGAGGCGAACATCGTGAAGCTGATCAGGAACACGAACCAGAACACGACCTTGCCCAGCATCGCCGAAGCGGTCAGCCCCGTGCCCGACCGTTGCAGCACACCGGAAACGCCGGCTCTTTCCATCCAGTGGTCGAAGCCGACCCGGCCGAGTAGTTTGCCGACGAGCTTGCCGAGCACCTTGGCGACGAAGTAGCCGACCACCAGGATGACCAGACCGCCGAGCAGGTTCGGGATGAACGACAGCAACTTGCTGAAGGCATCTTCGAACGGCCCGGTGAAGTCGATCGCTAATGCGGACATCGGGACTTCCTTCCGAATTGGCCCGCATCCGCTGTCGCGCAGCACTGCACACGACCCCGGCACACGGGCGGATGCAGTGGTGTCCAGTATCACTCGTACCCTTGGTTGCGCAGGGCAAACAGCCCGGTACGGCGGGTCCGCTAGGAAAAGTGTTTGCATAAGTTTGAGATGCTGCGACCATGACCGACTTCGTGATCCGCCGCGCCACCGCCGCCGACGTCGCCCCGATCGTCACGATGATCGCCGACGACCAACTCGGCGCCACCCGCGAGTCCGTCGACGACCTCACGCCGTACCTGGCGGCGTTCGAGCAGATCGATGGCGATCCCAATCAATTACTGATGGTTGCCGATCGCAACAACGAGGTCATCGGCACGCTACAGCTCACCATCATCCCCGGCCTGTCCCGCCGAGGCTCCACCCGGGGCCTGATCGAAGCCGTCCGGGTAGCCGCCCCCGCCCGCGGCTCCGGCCTCGGCACCAAACTCGTCCAATGGGCCATCGAAGAATCCCGCACCCGAGGCTGCACCCTGGTCCAACTGACCTCGGACAAGACCCGCACCGACGCCCACCGCTTCTACACCAAGCTAGGCTTCACCAACTCCCACGAAGGCTTCAAACTCAAACTCGGGTAGCGACTGTCAGCTGACACGTTTCGCCGGGGCGGTGAAGGTGTTGCAGGCCGACGGATTGCCGGCGTCGAACGCGCCGAGGCTCCAGTAGCCGTGGCTCGTCCGTGAGCCGTGGTCACGGATGTGCTTGGGGTTGTACTCGTCGCCGAGGTGGCGGACCAGGTATCGCCAGATCTCGAGATGCCGGCCGGTGAGACCGAACGTACGGCGGTTGGCACCGAGGAATGCGGCACCCAGACAGCTCGCCTGCAACTCGAAGCGACGTTCGTCTTCCAGCCGCTCCGTGCTGCCGGCGTAGTCGCGCATGTCGTAGGACGTCAGGATGCCGACCGACATCTGGACATGATGACCGAACTCGTGCGCGACAGTCTCCTGGAGGTCGATCAGAGCGAACTCCGGATCGGTCCCGAGCGACTTGCGGTCCAGGCAGATCACGCTGCCCTGAGGCTGGTAGAAGGCGCCGCTGTCATTCGGCGGATCGTCGCAGAGCGGCGAGTCCGGCCCCTTTCCGAGGGAATATGCCGCAACCTTCGCGCCACCGTAGTACGCGTCGGACTTGAGGATCAGTGGTGTCCAGGCCTTCTGCATACAGGCGACCATCGCCCGGGCGTACTTCAGCATCTCGCTGTCGGAACGCAACACGACCGTCGGCAACGGGCATGGCACGAGCGCGACCTTGCCCGCGGCGTACAGCTTATTTCCCTTGGTCGATTCATCCACCGGATCGATGACGGGCATCGGCTTGGCCGGGGATCTCCGCGGCGTCGCCGAAGGCATCGTCGGGGTGGGCTTAGGCGAGGGCGTTGCTGAGACAAGCGGCTTTTGTGCGGCGTCGGTCGGCGTACAGGCTGCTGCGAACAGGAGACACAGGGCGGTGATTGTCGCGGGCAACAGGCGTTTCGGGATGGTCATGTGACTCGCTGTGCGGGGACGGCCCAGGTGTTGCAGGCGGAGGGGGATTTGGAGGTGAAGGCGGCCTCGGCCCAGGTGGTGTTGCTCTTGCGGGATCCGTGGTCCGGTGTGGATGCCGGTGGGTCGTCGTCGCCGGAGTACGCCGCGTCCCGGTACGCCTGAAACTTCGCGTCGTACAGGTCGAGGGTCTGCTGATTCGCGCCGAGGAACGCGGAGGCGAAGCAGGACGCCTGGAGTTCGTGTCGGCGCATCTCTTGCAGGGCGAGCGCGCCCTTCATGCGTTCCGATCGTTCGTCGTAGTACTCCGAGATTCCGACCAACTGCTGCACATGGTGGCCGAACTCGTGCGCCATCGTGAACTGGAGGTACACCCCGGCCCACACCCGGTCGTACTCGTTGTCCTCGACGAACTCCTGCCAGTCGAGATAGATGCCGGAGCCCGCCGCGCAGTAGAAGCCCCCGACCTCCTTGGTGAGAATCCCGCAGCGGGTCTTCGCACCCGCATTGACGGAGTACACCTTTGCGGAGAAGAACGCGACGTCCGACCGCTCGACAACTGACTTCCAGGCTCGCTGGAGACAGCCCAGGACCGCGTTCGCGTACTGCTGAACTTCCTTCCGCGTCGTCAGCGCGATCTGTGGCAACGCACAGGTCACCGCCGGAACCCGACCCGCCGAGTAGATCCTGTTGCGGACCAGGTATTTCCTCTCCAACGACCGGTACGTCGGGGTCGCCTCCGGTGCCTTCGGCGGAACCCGCACGGTCTTCGGCGCAACCGGTGCTCGGCTGGGTTTCGGCGTCGGGGTCACCAGCGGTGCCGTCGCGGACGGCGTCGTCGCGGTCAGTGTTGTCGTCGAGGGTGCCGGTGCAGCGGCAGGCGCACGCGACGGCGCGCAACCGGCCAACACCAAAGCCGACGCGACCAGCGCCACCGCCGGTCCGCGGTGCATCAGCTCACCTTGGCGGCGGGGGCGCTGAAGGTGTTGCAGGAGGCGGGGCTGGCGGATTTGAAGCTGGGGTCGGACCAGGCCCAGTTGCTCTTGCGGGAGCCGTGGTCGCGGACCTTCTTCGGGTTGTACTCGTCGCCGGAGTGCTGCACCTCCCACTGCCAGAGCCGCAGCTTCTCTCCCGACAACCCGAGCGGCTTCTTGTTGGCGCCGAGGAAGGCCGCGCCGAAGCACGTCGCCTGCAGTTCCCGGCGCCGGGCCCACTCGAGTTTCATCGCCTTGGAGTTCGTCCAACCCTCGCGGGAGAACGACGCGGTGATCATCTCCGTCATCTGCTGGACGTGGTGGCCGTACTCGTGCGCGAGCGTGTCGAGCATCCAGACGCGGGCACTGAGCGGGCTGTCCTTGTAGTACGCAAGGTCGTTCTTCCAGCTGATGTTGATGCTCTCGTCGTCACTGCAGTAGTAAGCGGTCTTCGACTCACCGGTGCAGTCGTCCTCGGAAGTGGCCTGACTGCTCTGGAGCTTCAGCTTCGGCGCCCGGAAGTCGTAGCCGGCCCGCTTGACGATCGGCTCCCACGCCTTGTTCAGGCAGGGCAGCAGCGCCTGGTAGTAGCGCAGGATCGCGGACTGCGAGTCCGGCTTGATCGCCGGCTCCTTGCAGCTGATCGCCGCGACCTTGCCGGACGTGTAGATCTTGTTCTTCTGCAGGCGAACCATGTCCGGGATCCCCGGGACCGTGACGGTGACCGTCGGGTCCGGGGGGACCGGGATCGGGACCTGGGACTTCTTCACCGACGGCTGCGAGAGTGGGTTGTCGACCCTGGTGTCGTAGGAGTTGATGAGTTTGAAGCCGGCGACTGTGGCGCCGGTGAGCATGACGAGGACCAGGGCCGAGAGGCCGGCGATCACGCGGTGCGAGTAGTGGCGGGGCGGCTTGACCGGCGGTGGTTCGGTCGAGAACTGCGGTACGCCGCGGGACGGGTTCTTGTGCCAGCCCGTCGTACGAGGACCGCCGATCCGGCGGGTGCCGGTGAGGGGCGGCAGCGGGGCGCCGGCGAGCGGTGCGATCGGCGGGCCGCTGTACTCGCTCGTGGTGCCCGGTTCGGTCGGGATCGGGCGGGCCTTGCGGCGTACCTGGGAGTCGTCCAGCGCGACCGAGCGGGCCTTCCCGAGGCCGTCGGGTTGGCGGCTCTTCAGGGTCAGCGGACGTGTGCCGGCGGCCGGCTCCTCGCTGCCGCCGGGCAGGAAGTGTCCCGGCTTCGGCGTACCGTCCTCGGACTCAGGCATCGACCATTCCCATCTCGCTCAGCTGACCTTCGCGGATGCTGCGACGAAAGTGTTGCAGCTGCCCGGGTTGGTTGTCGCGAAGCCCTGGTTCATCCACAGGGCAAGGCTCTTGCTCGAGCCATGGTCGGGGGTCTTGTCCTTGGTCTTGTCGTCGCCGCGGCGCAGGATCAGCCCGTTCCACTGGTTCAGCAGTTCACCGCGCAGCGGGAAGCTGTTCTTGGCCGCGCCGAAGAACACCGCGCCGAAGCAGTACGCCTGCAGCGCCGCCCGCCGCTGCTGCTCGAACTGCTTGGTCTTGTTCGCGGCCGTGTCGGCGAGGTTGTCGGACGCGTCGGCCATCCCGGTCAGGTTCTGCACGTGGACGCCGTACACGAAGGCGAACGTCTGCGCCATCTCCGCGCGGATCTCGGCCTTGTGCTTCGGGTAGTCCTCGACGATCTTCTGCCACGGCATCGTCGCGCTGCCGCCCTGGTCGTCCTGGCAGTACAGCGCGAGGTCCTTCTGTACGCCGCATGCCGTTTCGTCGCCCTCGTTGTAGATGATCAGCCGCGGCGACCAGAACTCGAACCCGGCCTTGGTCACGATCGGCTTCCAGGCCTTGTCCATACAGGCCGTCAGCGCCTCGTAGTACGAGCGCACGTTCTCCATCGAGGTCGGCCGGAACGCGGGCTCCTGGCACTTCACCACCGGCATCGCGCCGGCCGCGTAGATCGCGTTCTTGCCGACGATGTCGGCGTCCGGCGTACCCTTCCCGACCGGGGGCTGGGTGGTCGTCGGCTCGCCAGTCGGCTTCACGGACGGCGTCACGATCGGGTTCACGCTGAAGTCGTCGGACGAGATCACCTTGACGGCGAACGTCACAGCACCGCCGACGAACAGCAGCGCGGCGACCACGATCAGCGCGACCAGGCCCTTCGAGCGCCGCTTCGTCGGGTCGAACGGGATCGGCTGCGGGTGGAACACCGCCTGGTACGCCGCGGCGGCCGGATCGTCGGCCGACGGCGGTCCGAGCCGGCTGCCGGACAACGTCGTACGCCGGGGGTCGATCCGGGTCCCTTGCAGCTGGGGCGGCGTTGGCGGGGCTTCGCCGCCCAGTCGCGGCGTCGGCGCCGCCAGCGGCGCAGCTGTCGACGGCACGGTCGGACGCTGAGTGTCCGTCGTCCCCTGCTCACCCTCGCCGCCAGGCAGGAAGTGACCAGGCTTGGGTGCCGGCTTGTCGGCCATGACTTCCCCGCTTCTCCCCAGTACCGGCCCCACGCCGGTCCCACCCATTCGCCAGAACGGCCGGAACACCCCCAGTGCCGGCCGACGGCTGATGTTACGGCCTACACCACCTTGCCGAAAACCGAGTTGCACCTATTGACATCGTTTCGCGACCGTCACCCCCTGGACAGCTTTGCCCGAAGGGGCATCACGGGTCAGCGGGTGCCGCGGGCCAGGAAGTGGAAGCTGGTGGGGATGAGGTTGGGGTCGGACTCGACGTGGCGGGCCAGCAGGGTGGCGGCGGGGAGGAGAGCGTCGACGTCGTCGGTGGGGGTGTTTTGGAGGACGTTGGCTGCGGGGCCTTCTACGCCGAGGACCTCTACGTCGGTGAGGCCGGCGGTGCTGAGTTCGATGGACAGTTCGTCGGCGTGGTGGAAGTACGCGACGGTGAAGCCGGACTTGCCGTCGTTGCGGCCGGAGGCGAAAGGTTCGGTGAACAGGTGGAGGTTCTCCGGGCTCAGGTGACCGTTGCTGCCGGCCTCGATCAGACCGCCGTACCTGTTGATCCCGGCCGCGATCACCAGGCCGCCAGGGCGGGTCACGCGGAGCGCCTCGGACAACGCCTGGGCGCGGTCGGACGCCTCGACCAGGTGGTAGAGCGGGCCGAGGAGGAGCGTGACGTCCACGCTGGCGTCGGCCTGTCGGAGTTGCCGGGCGTCGCCGACCTCCGCGGTGAACGTACCCGCGGTCGCCGCCTGCTCGACATGCTCCACGACCGGATCGACCAGCGTGACCCGGTGACCGTCCGCGGCGAGCCAGCGCGCGTGGATCCCGGTCGCGCCGCCGATATCGAGTACGTCGGACGCGGGCGGCAGCCATCGACGCAGCAGCTCCTGCGTTCGCACGAACTCCAGCCGCCCGTGCCCGGACCGGATCAGCCGATCGTCCTCGACGTACCGGTCCCGATAGAACTCGTGGATCAACGGATCAAGATCAACCATTCACCCACTGTGCTGGTCGAAAAACCCGAGCACATCCCGTTTTGGCACCGCTACCCTGTGCGCGTGGTGGAGCTGAAGCACGAAGATTATCCAAGGGCCAACGAGTACGACGCCGAGTGGTTGCTGTCCGGCGACATGGGCCCGAATCCCCTGTGGTTGCTGGAGGATCTGGCCCGCGAGCTGGATCTGCGACCCGGTATGCGGGTGCTCGACCTGGGATCCGGCAAGGGCGCGACCGCGGTCTTCCTGGCGAAGGAGTACGGCGTACAGGTGTGGGCCGCGGACCTGTGGATCGACCCGACGGAGGCCGCTGCGTACATCGCGCCGCAGGCCGGGGTGGTGACGCTCAAGGCGGAGGCTCATACGCTGCCGTTCGCGAAGGGTTTCTTCGACGCGATCGTCTGCGTCGACGCGTACGAGTACTTCGGGACCGCGGACAACTACCTCGCCTACATCACCAGCTTCCTGAAGCCGGGCGGTCAGTTCGGAGTCGCGACTCCGGCGATGACGAAGGAGGTCCGGGAGCTCGGCCTCATCCCGGAGCACATCAAGAGTGTGGTCGGGTGGGAGGCGCTCGCCTGGCACACCGCGGACTGGTGGCGGTTCCAGTGGGAGATCACGGAACTGGTCGACGTCACCGCGGCCCGATTGCAGGAGAATGGCTGGTCGGACTGGCTCAGATGGTCCCGCGCGGTCGCGGAGTACCGGGACGAGCGACGCGACGGCTCGCTCGACATGCTCGAGACGGATCAGGGAGAGTATCTGACCTTTGCGATCCTGGCCGCCCGAAAGCGCTGACCGCCTGGCATGCTGGGGGCATGAGCTGGGCTGTCTATGCGGTACGCGGGCCAGGAGGCGTACGTCGCCTCGACGACATGCCGGTCGACTACGAGCCGCCATCGGTCGGTACGGCGACCGACGTGGTGGCTGCGGTCCGGGAGGTGGTGCCGGATGTGGACACGAGCAAACCGTCCTGGCTGGCGCTGCGAAGTCCGGAGTACGACGTCGAGATGACCATCGGCAAGGGCGTCGAGGTCCGCGACATCACGTTCTACCTGAACGACGGCCCACGCTCGATCCCGATCGTGATGGAAATCAGCCGCAAGCTAGGCGTCACGCCGTACGACACCGAGTCCGGCAACTTCCTCACCGAGGAGTCCCGGCCGCCCGTCCCACCGCCGATGACCCCGGACGAAATCAAGATGAACAAACCGAAGTGGTGGAAGTTCGGCCGGAAGTAGGCCGGGCGGCGCGACGACCTGAACTAAGCCAGCTCCCAGCTGGCGAAGATGTGTAGCGCGGCTTCGATCTGTGCCTTCGTACGGTCGTCGGACACGTCGAAGAACCTGACGAAGACCACGGACGACCCTGGATCGGCTGCGACTTCCAGCGTCACGGGTGCTTGACCCGAGAACGGGTAGTCGTACCAGACGGAACGCTCGACATCTGTCGTCGGCAGAGCGGTGTCGATGGCCTGCCAGTCGGAGTCGTCGAACTCGTATCCCACGAATTCCGCCACGGATTCGCACAGCGGCCGCAGGTTGGCGTCGATGATCCACCGTTCTTCGACGACGCTGTCGGGATCTGGAGTGGTCATCTGCCAAGGTTCGCCTGTGGTCGATGGCAGATCAAACCGAATGGCTCGCGGTGAGGACGCCGATTTTGTTGATGCGGTGTTCGGGGTTGCCGAGGGTGTCGTGCCAGAAGTTGCCGGCGGCGTGGTCTTCGATGGTGGCGCAGGTGGAGATGGTGATCATCGGTTGGGTCGGCTTGGTGCCTGGCTGACCGGGGACTGCTGCGTTCTGCTGGGCCTTCTCGGCGGGTTTGCGGAACGAGATGGTCATCGTTCGGGTCACCACGTAGTCGTAGACGGTGCCGTTGGCGGTGATGAGGATGTGGTCGCCGTTCTGCAGGTCGGGTACGTGTTCCAGGGGGCGGCCGTGGCTGACGCGGTGGCCGGTGATGATGAAGTTGCCGACCTCACCCGGGCCGACGCCACCGGCCTTGCCGCGCGGGCTCGCGGCAACACCGCGATTCTGGATCTTGGTCCCCGGCCAGTCGTCGGCTGTGCCTGTGTAGGCGACCACCCGCAATCCACGTACGCCGATCGCCGGGATCGACATGCTGACCGGACCGACGCCGGTCGGCCGCGGCGCAGGGGTCGGCGTGGGAGTGGACGGCTTGAGCGTCGGGTCGGTCGGCGTCGGGGTGGCGTACGGCGAGATCGTCGGGACGGGTGATGTCGGGCTCGGGCTGGTCGCCGCCGTGTCCGTGCAGCCGGCCAACACCGCCAGCACCACAATCGCCCCCACCAACCTCACCCTCAGACGGTACGACGCCCCACCGAAAACCACCCGAAACCCCGGCGAGCACGGCGAGCTCGGCCGAAACCGCCAGAGACTCAGCCACCCACGGCGGCAGGAGTCGCCCGGAGCTCAGTCCAGGACGGTGAGGTCGGCTGGGCCGAGTTGGAGTACGCCGGATGTCAGCGGCGTCGCCCGGATGCCGCCGTGGCCGCGGAGGGCCTTCATTGCGCCGGGGGCGAGTACCTCGTCCATCCAGGCGCACGGGTTGGCGGGGCGGTTGGCCTGGAAGGTGATAGGGCCAGCGCCGGAGTCGAGTGTGAAGCGGCGGCCGGTGACGCGTGTGCCGTCGGCTGCGCGATGTGCGGCCAACTCGTCGATCGGGTAGCCGCGCAGGGTGATGTTGCGGCGGGTGAGGTGCGGGTCGAGCGGGCCGGGTAGACCGAGCGTCCGGACGACCTCGTCAAGCGAGGCAGCATCAATCAGAGTGACGGCGGCGTTCTTGTGGATCTTCTGGCCGTAGTAGCGATCGCCGACGATACCCAGTCCGGCGCGAACCTCAATCGACGTGCGCGCGACCGGCTCGGGATCCGGGCGTGGCCCGTCGACCGGTCGCCCCTCGAAGGCGTGCTGGCGGGAGACGACGAACGCAACGAGCTCGACCAGCATGCGGATCAGCCCCAGGTGAGTGGATCGAGGAGGCGGAAGAAGTGCAGCCGGCGCGGATCAGGCTCGACGAGCCCATAAGCCTCGAGGAATGTCGCCGGATCAGCGGACCACTCGTCCTGGAGCTGGACACTCGCGAGAGCCAGATCGGAGTACCGGTCAGCGACCCCAAGCCGGCCAAGGTCGATCAGCCCGGTGACCTCCAACGTCTGCGGATCGAAGAACACGTTCGGCAAGCAGGCATCACCATGGCAGACCACAGGCTCGAGGACACTCTCGACATAAGGGCTCTCAGCAACGACCTGGTCGAGCAGATCCGACGGCTTCAGCAGCCGCCACTCGTCGGTGAGGAAGTCCGGATTCACCGCATCCCGCCGTACGACGTCCTCCGCGACAGCAATCACCGTCGCCAGCGGGCGCTCGAACGGGCAGTCGGTCAACGCATGCAGATCCCGGAGCACCGCACCGAACCCCCGCATCGCGCGCTCGTACGACGACGGCGGGAGCGCGTCGCCGGGCACACCCGCGACGGCCGAGGTCAGCAGGCACGCGCCATCCGAGGACGACTCGAACCAATCGACGACCTTGGCGCCCGGGATCCCGGTGCCTGCCAGCCACTCCACCCGGTCGCGTTCACCGGCCAGCTCCGCCACACCCGACGGACCGCAGCACTTGGCGAAGACGTCACCCCGCCGGTAGACCGTCGTATCGGACTCACCGACGTCTACCAAGCTCCAGTCGTCACCCGGCGGCAGCAATTCTCTCCCTGGTGTGCTCGAGGATCGCGGTCACCGGACGGCCGGTCACCAGGTTGCCATCAGCAACAAATCCTTCTTCGCGGCCGGTCAGCGACTCGATCAGCCGATCCCGCCACACTGCCCGCAACTCGGGACGGGACGCAACCAGATTCCGCAACTCACCCGGATCCTCCACCAGGTCGAAGAGCTGCTCCACCCCACGCTCCGACCCCCACACGTACTTCACCCGCCCGTCCGTCACCCACTGGATCGACTGCCCGAAATGCAGATGCTCCCCGTGCAACCACTCCCGCACCGGCACCGACGACCCACGCAGGAACGGCGCCAGCGAACACCCGTCCACCGACGACGGAATCGGCACCCCGGCCAGATCCAGCAACGTCGGCATCACGTCCCGCAACTCGACCACCTGATCGACAACCCCACCCCGCGTCGCACCCGCAGCCGACGCCCGATCAGCGACGATGAACGGCACATGCGCCGATCCCTCGTACGGCACGGACTTCCGGAACATCCGATGGTCGCCCATCATCTCGCCGTGGTCCGACGTGAACGCGATGATCGTGTCGTCGTACACCCCGAAGTCGACCAGCGCCTCGCGGATCCGGTTGATCTGCAAGTCGATCTGCGCCATCAACCCGTAGTACCCGGCCCGCGCCCGATGCACGACCCGGTCCGGCAGATCCCCGATCGACGCCTGGTAGTCCCCGTCCCGCCGGAACTCGTCCCAGTCACTCTCCCAGTCACCCAGCATCCGTTCGTACGGCGGCAACGCGTCGTACCGGTCGAACGCCCAGGCCGGCGGATCGTACGGCGGATGCGGCCGATGAAACGACAGGTACAAGAAGAACGGCTTCGTCGGATCGCGCCGGTACAACCAGTCGATAGTGGACGTCCCGATCCACGACGTCGGATGCAACGACTCCGCCTTGTCCCACGGCCGCGCGACCACCGAGTTGCAGTTCACCCCATGGTCGAAGTACTCCGCGTCCGGCGAAACCCCCGGCTGCCGCCGCAACCACGGCACGTAGTCGTCGAAGAACCCGAACTGCTGCCGATACTCCCGCCGCGAATGATGCAGGAATCCGTCATGCAGTACGACGTCATCGAATCCGAGCCGCGCCCGCTCCGGCCACACATGCATCTTCCCGATCGCCTGCGTGTGATACCCCGCCCGCCGGAACTCCCCCTGGATCGTCACCGGATGCGCAGCATCAAACGGAACACCATCGGTGTACCCGACCCGCCCGTGCCGCTCCTGCGACTGCCCGGTAAACAAGGCGACCCGAGCCGGCACACAAGTCGGCGTCGCCGAATACCCCCGACTGAACCGCACCCCGCCCCGCGCCAGCTCATCCAGATGCGGCGTCTCGACGTACGGATGACCGGCGCACGACAGCGCATCACCCCGCCACTCGTCGACACAGATCAGTACGACGTTCGGCCGGCTCATACCCGGGACGACTCCCGCACGATCAACTGCCATGGGAAGTCGAACACCTCACCCGGAACACCCTCTCGATCGGTCAGCCTGCTCACGATGATCTGCGCCAGCGCCTCGTTGAAGTTGACCGGCCCGACCGTCGACAGCGACGGGTCGAGGTGCTCGCCCTCCGGCGTGTTGCCGACGCCGACGATCGCCAGCTCCCGCGGTACGTCGATCCGCAGCCGATGCGCTGCCCGTACGGCGGCGATCGCGGCGAAGTCCGTGGTGCAGTAGAGCGCGGTCGGCCGATCCGGCTTGGACAGCAACGCCATCGCGGCCCGGTACGCACCCTCGGGATGCTGCTCGAAGACCTCGACGTCGTCGTCCCTGATCGGTTTGCCGGCGGCACGCAACGTGTTCAGATAGGCGTCGAAGCGCGCGAAGTCCGTGGTCCGCGAGGTCAGCGCGCCGACCCGGTCGTGGTGCTCGAGCAGATGCTCGACCGCGAGATGACACCGCGGCTCGGCGCCCGACCGGATCACGTCGAAGCCCTCCGGCTCGAGCGTCTCGCTGAACGCCACGATCTGCACGCCTTGCGCCGCAAACGCCTCCAGCTCAGCGATCTGGGACGGATCCGGCTTCACGCTGTCGATGAAGATCACGTCCGGCGTCCGGTTCGCCAGCACGGTCCGCCAGTCGCCGTCGGCCACGATCAGGGCGGTCTTGCCGAGCGGAGTCACCGCCGTACTGACCGTGGCCGCGACCGCCTGCGACCACGGGTCGGCGAGCACGCTGAGCGAGAGCAGGACCAGGTCGGACTTCCCGGTCCGGATCGCGCGCGCCGCATCGTTGCGCCGGTACCCGAGTCGCGTGGCGGCCTCGCGGACCCGGTCCGCGGTTGTGTCCTTGATGGTGTGGCTGCGATGCCGCCCGGACAGCACGTAGGACACGGTCGCGACCGAGACACCTGCCTCCTTCGCCACCATGCGCAGCGTCGGCCGATCGGCCGCAGGTGAGGACATAGGACGATTGTTGCAGATCAGCCTTTGACCGCACCCGTGATGACGCCCTTGGTGAAGTGCCGTTGCAGGAACGGGTACACCATGGCGATCGGGACCAGTGCGACCACGACGACGGCCATCTGCAGGGACTGCGGTTGCGACGGCGGATGTACGCCGAGTTGGTCCGCCGACAGCGACTTGCCCTGCAGCACGTACGTCCGCAGGATCACCTGGACCGGCCACTTCGACGTGTCGTTCAGGTACAGCAGCGCGTTGAAGAACGCGTTCCAGAACCCGACCGCGTAGAACAGCCCGACCACCGCGACCACGGCCTTCGACAGCGGCAGCACGATCCGTCGCAGGATGGTGAAGTCGCTCGCGCCGTCGATCCGCGCACTCTCCAGCAACTCACCCGGCACGTTCATGAAGAAGGTGCGCAGGACAACGAAGTTGAAGGCACCCAGCGCCCCCGGCAGGATCAGCGACCACAGGCTGTCGAGCAGCCCGAGCTGCTTCACCACCAGGAACATCGGGATGATCCCCGGCGCGAACAGCAACGTGAACAGCACCATCAGCAACACCGGCCGCCCGAACAGCACCGGTCGCGACGTCGCGTACGCCAGCGCGATCGTGACGGCGAGGGCGATCGCCGTACCCACCAACGTCACGAAGACACTGACCAGGATCGCGCGGCCCATCAACCCGCCGCCGAACAGCGTTTGGTACGCCTTCAGCGTCGGATGCGACGGCCACAGCACATACCCACCGGCATCGATGATGTCGCGATCACTGGCCAGCGACGTCGAGATCACGACCAGGATCGGGATCACGATCACCAGCGCGAAACCGCCCAGCACCAGAGCCTTGATCGCCTGATAGCCAGGAGATGGACGCTCTTTCCAGATAGGTCTCATGCGCCGCGCCTTTGGAAGATACCCGGCTCGCCGAGCCGATGAGCGAGTGAGTTCGCGCCCCACAACAGCAGCGCCCCGACCACACCCTTGGCCAGACCGGCCGCGGCCCCGCTGCTCCAGTCGCCGCCGACCACGCCCGCGTAGTACGTGAACGTGTCCAGTACTTCGGCCGCACCCGGGCCGACCGAGTCGCGCTGCAGGATGAACTGCTCGAACCCGACGCTGAGGATGTCGCCGATCCGCAGGATCAGCAGCAGCACGATGACGGTCCGCAGCGACGGCAGCGTGATGTGCCACAGCCGCCGCCACCGGCCGGCGCCGTCCGCGGCGGCTGCCTCGTACAGCGAGACGTCCACGGTGGTCAGCGCCGCGAGGAAGATGATCATCGCCCAGCCCGCGTCCTTCCAGACCAGCTGCGCGACCACGAGCAACGGGAACGTGTCCGGGTTGGTCATGAACGGGATCGGATCCAGTCCCGCGTGCCGGAGCAGGTTGTTGACGAACCCCGCCCCGCCGAGCGACTGCTGGAACAGCGTCACGACCAGCACCCAGGACAGGAAGTGCGGCAGGTACGCGATCGTCTGGAACCACCGCCGGAACCGGTTGCTGACCAGCGAGTCGACGATCAGCGCCAGCCCGATCGGCACCGGGAAGAACAGCACCAGTTGTACGACGGCCAGCAGCAACGTGTTCCGCAACGCGTCCCAGAAGTCCGGGTTGTCGTAGAGGTTGACGAAGTTCTGCAGGCCGTTCCACTCGCTGTGCATGATCCCGAGGTACGGCTGGAAGTCCTGGAACGCGACCACGTTGCCGAGCACCGGCAGGTAGAAGAACACCAGCAGGAACACGACTCCGGGGATCATCAGCAGCACCATCTGCCAGTCCCGGGCCCATTTCGCCTTGAGCGGCAGGCCGTTCTTGACCTGCCGCTCGGCCGCACTCGACTTCAGCATCACGACCCGGTCACCGGCACGCTCGCAGGCAGCACCGCCGCGAACTCGTCGCGCATCTTGTCACCGCCACCGGACTTCCAGCGCTTCAGCGCCGCGTCGTACGCGTCCATCTTCTGCCGGCCGGTGACGATGTCGACGATCGTGTCCCGGAACGCCGCGGTCAGCTTCGGACCGAGCTTGCTCGACGTGTCGGAGTACGTGCCGGCGGTCGGGTTCCGCATCGCGTATTTCAGCAGCTTCTGCTCGGTCGCGTAGATCTTCTTGGTGTCGTCCGGGTACGCCGGGTTGAAGATCACGCTCTCCGGCGAGTTCATGATCTGCAGCGCACTGACCAGACCGGGCGCCTGCTGGTTGCCGGCCTTGGTCAGCACCGGGTTCTTCTGCGCGTCCAGGGTGTACTGCTGCCCCTCGACGCCGAAGTTCTTGATCAGGTACTCCTTGGTGCCGAACGGCGCGGACAGGTAGTCCATCAGCGCGAGCAGCTCGCGGATCCGGCCCTCGTCGGTCTTCTTGAACGGCGTGAACCCGACCGTGCCGTAACCCATGTCGTACGTCGGTTTCGCCTTGCCGTCATGGCCGAACGGGATCATCGTGTCCACGAACAGCGTCGGGTCCAGGTTCCGGAAGTCGGCGGTCGCCCGCGGGCCGACCGTCACCTGCGCGGCGATCTGGCCGTTGACGGTCTTCGGCGTCGCGTCGGCCAGGTTGAGGTCCGGGTAGAACACCTTGGCGGCCCAGAGCTTCGCGGCGTACTCGACGGCGGCCTTGTAGTTGTCGGTCTCGTAGAGGTACGTGAGCGAGCGGTCGGAGTTCACCCGCCAGCTGTTCGGGGCGCCGAACCATTCGCCGAACATGTGCAGCATGTTGATGATCGCGGGCTCGAGCGCGTAGTTCGTGCCGTTGCTCAGCTCCTTGCACTTGGCAAAGAACTCGTCCGCGGTCGTGCACTGCAGGCCGCCGACCTTGGCCCAGGTCTTCGGGTTGCCCATCATCACCTGGCCGAACGGCGTCGACGGGATCGGTGCGCCCCAGATCTTCCCGTTCACCACCGCGGTCCGCCAGGAGGCCGGCTTCAGCGCGGCCAGGTTCGGGTACTCGAGCACGGCGTCGCCGGACAGGTACTTGGTCAGGTCCTGGAACTTGGCCTCGAGCATCGGGCCGATGTTCGGGATGCCCTGGTTCGGCGGCAGCCACATCAGGTCCGGCAGCGAGTCGCTGGCGAGCAGCGTGGCGAACTTCTCCGGGTAGCCCGGGTCGGTGCCGATGGTCAGCTTGAGCTCGGCGCCGAGGGCGGAGTTCAGCGCCTGCCACATCGGGTTGCTGCCCATCGGCGGCGGGGGCGTCGCGAACGTCTCGGTCAGCGCGGTCACCGCGTTCTTCAGCGGCGGCGCCTTCACACTCGAGATCGCGTCCGCCGGGAACTTCAGGAACCCGGGCTCGAGGCCGGACTCGGCCCCCGGGAAGTCCGGGCGCAGCCCCTCGAACGGCTTGTACGTCGGGAGCTTGAGCTCACCGGACGCCTTCGCACCGCCGCTAGACGCTCCGCCGTCGCCACAGGCCGCCAGCGTCGTCGAGGTGGCAATCGCCGCACCGGTCACCTGCAGAAACCGTCGCCGACTGATCATAGTTGCTCCAAGTTTCGAAGAAGTGCTCACTAACACTCACTTAAACGTTAACCCGGACCGTAAACCTCTGCCGCCCTCGGATGCAAGGCATGAGACAAAAATGAAGCCGGCGGCCGCGGGCTCGA
>NZ_JBHXSQ010000004.1:1418627-1497481 GCF_042715335.1 Kribbella sp. NPDC058693 | reverse complement strand
CCTCTCCCCCCCTCGTTTCATCGCATTTACAAAAAAATCACCCCGGCGGCCGCGGGATCTACACCCCGCGCCCGCCGGCCGTCCTACTGTTTCAGCGCGTTGCTAGCAAGAAACGATCAACCAGGTCAGCGCCCGGCAGACCTTGCTCGCCTTGTCGTTCGCGGCCACCGGGTCGGTCGGTGCGCTGACGGTCCGCTGCGCGGTCGTGGTCAGCGTCCCGATCGTCAGCAGCCCCGCCTGCACTGTCAACGTCCGCGTCGCACTCTCGCCGCTGGCCAGAGAGGCAATGTCACAGTTCACCGATCGCGTCGACCCGACCCGCGCGCAGGTCGTGCTGACGTAGGCCAGGTTGGCCGGGAAGGTGCCGACCACCCGGACCCCGGTCGCGGTGCCCGGGCCGTTGTTCTTCACGCCGATCGTGTAGGTGATCTTCGCTCCGGTGGCCTTCCCGCTCAGCGAGACGGCGACGTCGGCCGGCGCCTCCTTGATGGTCAGCTCCGGTCCGTCGATGATCTCGAACGAGAAGTTCTCGCCGACGAACTGGTGCTGCAACTGGATCGTCCCGAGCGGCGCGTCGTCCTTCACCCGGAAGGTGAAGGTGATGGTCTTGGACGCACCCGGCAGTACGTCGCCGGTCCCGGCGCGGACGCTGGTCCCGAGCGTGTCACACGCCGTGGCCTCCGGGCATGACACCAGGTCGACCATGTCCGGGAGCATGGCGTCCTTGGCGTACAGCGTCGCCTTACCGCCCAGGACCGTGCCCGAGTCCGAGTTGTACACGGTTTGCTTGATCGTAAAGGTCTCCCCGCGGGCGACCGACGTCGTACTGACCTCGATCGCACTCGTCGGCGGTGCCGCGTGAGCGGTCACCGGGACCGTCACCAGTGTCGCACCGGCGACGGCCGTCACCAGCGCAGCACGAAACAACTTCCAGGCATGCATAAGCAATAGCCCCCCATCCCCATTTGAACCCCAGTAACAACTGCCCCCACAGACCGCCCTGATGGCGGTGCAAGCAGTATGGTGTGGTCGCTCACAGCGGTCAACCACTCGCCGTTGCCTTGTACAACCGCACGCCTCAGAAATCCAGTCTCAGGAGCAGATCTTCGACGCGTTCGGTGCGACCGGCCAGCCGATGACGCTCCCAGTCCGTGCGCGAAAGTGCATCGCCGACCAATTCAAGTGCCTCCGCGAGCTCCTCGTCCGCGTAGGGATTGACGATCTCCAGTCGCTCGCCCATCGCCTCTTCCGCGCCGAACAGCTCCGCCGCGCCGGCCGGATCGCCCCGCCTGAGCAGGATGTTCATCGCGGTGTTCGAGAACGCCATGGTCAGACTCGGGCTGCCGAGCGCCACCACGGTCGGCGTCAGATGCCGCGCCAGCTCGGCGGCCTCGTCGACCCGATCGGCGAGAGCGAGTAGATAGGCCAGATTCTGTCCGTGGATGGTCATCTCGAACGCATCCCCGAACGACTCGCTGATGGCCAGGGATTCGCGGAGCAGCTCCTCTGCCCGGTCGAAGTGCCCGAGCGCCTCCTCGATGCCGCCCAGATGGCCCAGCACCCGGGCCAGCCGCCAGTTGTCGTCCAGCGTGCGGAGTCGCTCGACGGCTTCGGTCAGCGTCTGCCTGGCCGAGTCCAGTTCACCGCGCTGACGTTGCGCGGTGCCGAGCACGGTCATCCCGAAGGCGATGCCGGCCGGGTCGTCGAGCTCGCGCGACATGGCCAGGCTCCGGGCAGCAACCTCGTAGCCGCGGTCCGTTTCGCCCTGCAGTAGAAGGAGGTTGCTCAATCCACGAAGGCAAGCGGCCAGCTCGGGCGACGACGTCGTACCGGCGGCTGCGACGACTTGTTCGTGCCAGCGGCGGCTTTCGGTGTGGTACGCGCCGAGCTGCCAGACCCAGCCGAGGGCCGAGCACAGGCGCAGCGCCGTCCGGAGGTCGTTGTCGGTCGCCCAGGCGAGTGCAGCGCGGAAGTTGTCGAGGTCGGCCTCTGCGCGCTCCATCGGCGGCTCGGCCATGGACCTCTTCTGGATCTCGAGTCGCTCGGCCAAGTCGGTGTAATAGGTGGCGTGATGGCTGTGGATGGCCGATGATTCGTCGGTCGCCCGCAGTTCGTCGGCGGCGTACTGATGGATGGTCTCGAGCAGTTCGACGCGCGTGCTTTCCGGTCCGTCCGCGAGCGTGATCAGGTTCGCATCGTTCAACTCTGCAAGGGTTTCCAGCGGGTCGATGCCAGTAGCAACCTCCTGGATCGCGGTCAGGTCGGCGCCGCCGGAGAAGACCGCGAGCCGGCGGAAGGTACGGCGATGCTCGGGGCTGAGCAGCTCGTACGACCAGGCGATCGTCTCCCGCAAGGTGCGCTGCCGCTCCGGGGTCACGCTGCTCGTCGACGCGATGTCGAGCGACTGGTCGACCCGGGCCAGCAGCTCCTTGACGCTGAGCAGGCGGACGCGCGGTGCGGAGAGCTCGATCGCAAGCGGAAGCCCGTCGAGCCGCCGGCAGATCTCCAGTACGTCGTCGGTGTACGCGAACGCCGGCTGCACGGCGCGGGCGCGCTCCATGAACAGTTGTACGGCGGCCGAGTCCTCGTCGGTGACGGGCAGCGGCGCCACCGGATGCTGGTACTCGCCGACCAGCCCCAGCGCGCGCCGGGAGGTCGCGACGATCTTGACGTGGGCCGCGCCTTCGATGATCTCGGCAACGATCTTGCCGGCGTCCGGGAGCTGCTCGAGGTTGTCGAGGACCAGCAACAGAGACCGCTGCGCCAGGTACGCGACGATCCGGCCGCGCTCCCGCGGCGGCACGTCGAGTACTTCGGCGATCGTCGTCCACATCACCGACTCGGACGTGGCGGCCGCGAGCGGGACGAAGTACACCTGGCCGGGGACCTTGGACGCCGCACCGATCGCCAGACGGGTCTTTCCCGAACCCCCGGGTCCGGTCAGCGTGACGAGCCGTACGTCGGGTTGGCCGAGCAGTTCGCCGATGCGTTCGACGTCCTGCTCGCGACCGAGCAATGCAGTCGCCGGAGCCGGGAGGCTGGTCGACGTACCGACGGTGCGCGGTGGCGGGAAGTCGGTCTGCAGGCCGTCGACGGTGACCTGGAAGAGGTGCTCGGGCTCCGGAATGTCCTTCAAATGATGGGTTCCGAGGTCGCGCAGCGTCACGCCGTCGGGCAGTTGCGTGAGCTGACCGGTGACCGCCGAGACCACGATCTGGCCACCCTGCGCGGCAGCGCCGATACGCGCTGCGAGATGGACGTCCATCCCCCAGTAGTCGCCGTCGTACACACCCGGCGTACCGGTATGGATCCCCATCCGCACGCGCAGCCGCTCGCCACCCGGCCACCGGTGCTCCTCCAGCCCGCGCTGGCCGTCGACCGCAGCCCGGACCGCATCCCCGGCTGTCTCGAACACGACAAAGAAGCTGTCGCCCTCGGTCCCCATCTCCGTCCCGCCGTACGTCGTCCAGACCGCCCGCAGGATCCGGCGATGTCCTTCCAGCGCATCGAGGTACCGATCCCCCAGCCGCCGCAGCAGCACCGTCGACCCCTCGATGTCGGAGAACAACATCGACACCATTCCCCCACCCATGCGGTCAGTCTCGACGGGCAGCCCTCGAAACGTCGAGAGTCTGGCGGCAACTTTTCCGAACGAGCCGGAGTCTCATCCGGTGCGCGGCCAGGGAGGCGGCGACATGAGCTGGGGGTATACAGGGATGAAGCGGTTCGGGATCGTTGCGGGGGCTGTCTCCGGAGTGGCTGCGCTGGCAGGCGCGGCGGCGCTCGTACTGAGTGGCGCGGCGCCGAGCAACGCCGCCACCGAGCAGATCAGGACGGTTGCTGCGAGCAACAGTGCGGCGGCGCCGGTGCGGTACAAGACGCGGTTCTTCATCCGCTACAGCGAGGGCAACCACGCGATGGCGGTGCTGCCGAGCACCTGGCGGCAGGTCGAGCTCGGCAACTGGCAGACGCGCTTCGACGACAGCGCGAACAACCGGATGATCCGGTTCAACGTCCAGTACGCCAACGTCAGCACGGTGACCGCGCTGAACCGCAAGATCGCCGCCCTCAAGGGCACCCGCGGTCTGCACATCGTCGGCACCTCGACGGTCGGGATGAACTCGACCAACCACCAGGGCCGGATGACCGTGAGCACGGTCGTCTACACCTACAAGAGCGGCAACACCACCCGCTGGGTCGCGACCCGGTACGTCGGCCAGCAGGGCAGCAAGAACGCCGAGGTCGAGATCTCGACGGCCGGCTCCACCGCCGACAGCAAGGTGCTCGGCGCGGTCATCAACTACGCAACGCTCTCGCTCGCACTGGCCGGCTGATATCGGGGGTGCTCTCGCACCACGAGGCTGAAGGGGCCTGGAAGCGGACTTGGTTCGCCTCCAGGCCCCTTTCTTCACGGATGTGATGGGGCTCACATCAGATGCTGGATTGCTTCGAGCTAGTCAGGTGTTCTGACTTGCATCGAGCAACTCAGCCGTCCCTGAAAGGACCCCCCTACGTGAGCACCCTCGACCTCCCAGTCTCAGCTGCTCCGCAATCACGCCGCGTCCTCAGCCGGCGCGGCAGTTTCTGGACCGCCGCTGCCGTCGCGGGAATCAGTCTGTGGACGAGCGCCGCCCCGACCACGACGTACCCCCTCTATGCCTCGACCTGGCACCTCACCCCCACGGCGACGACCGCGATCTTCGCGGTGTACCCGGTGGTGCTGGTCGCGTTCCTGCTGATCTTCGGCCAGGTGTCCGACTACATCGGCCGCCGGACCACGATGTTGTACGGCGTCGGCGCGATGCTCGCCGGCGTCCTTCTGTTCGCTGTCGCCCCGTCGGTGGGTTGGGTGTATGCGGGCCGGGCGCTGATGGGCGCCGGTGTCGGCCTGGCGTTGACGCCGGCGACAGCAGCGGCCGTCGAGTTCAGCGCCCGCGGCAAGGCGCACCGGGCAGCTTCGGTGACGACGGTGGCGACGGCCGCGGGGCTGGCGTTCGCGACGATCGTGGGTGGTGGGCTGATCGAGTACGCCCCCGCTCCGCTGCACCTGGACTACTGGGTGCTGGTCGCGGTCATCGTCGGCGTTCTCGGCGCCGTCTGGCGGATGCCGCGGCACACGAAGGACGAGGCGCAGGGCCACTGGCGCCCGCGTCCCATTACCGTTGCCAAGGGCATCCGTCTGCTCTACCTGGCCGCGGCCCTCGCCGTCACCGGTGCGTACGCCTTCGGATCGGTCTTCCTTGCCCTCGGCGCCGAGATCGTGCGTGACCTGGTCGGCACCGGGAACGTCTTCGTGATCGGCGTCCTGCTCGCGATCTTCTCGGTCGCCACCGGCACCACCGCGATCATCGGCCGCCGGTTCCCCGCGCACCGTCTGGTCCCGCTCGGCGCGGTCGTCACGCTGATCGACCTCGGTCTGCTCGAACTGGCGGCGACGGCACACTCGGTCCCGCTGTTCATGGCGACGACGATCACCGGCGGGACGGCGTACGGCCTGCTGTTCTCCGGCGGCCTCGGCCTGATCGCCGCCCACGCCCCGGCGCACCATCGTGGCGCGACGGTCTCGGCCGTCTACCTCGTCGCGTACATCCTGCAGGGCGCGATCGCCCTGACCCTCGGCCTGGTCGCAACGGCGTCCGGCCTGAGTACGGCGCTGCTCCTCGGCGTCACTGTGATCGGTACGCTGGCAATCCTGATCCTGGCGGCGGCCGTTCTCCTCAACACCCGCAAGGAGGTGTCATGAGTACCCGCACCGCCGGGCGACCGAACTGCTCGATCGCCCGGGCCCTCGACCTGCTGCGCGACCGGTGGACGTTCCTGATCCTCCGCGAGGCGCACCTGGGTACGACCCGCTTCGCCGACTTCCGTGACGTGCTCGGCATTGCGCCCAACATCCTCACCAACCGCCTGACGGCGATGGTGGAGGCCGGCCTGCTGGAGAGGCGCGAGTACCGGGCGGAGGGGGAGCGCACGCGTTGCGACTACCACCTGACGCCCGCGGGCGACGATCTCAAGATCGTCCTCGCCGCCCTCCAGCAGTGGGGCGATGTCCACGTGCCCCGCGACCAGGGCCCGACCGTCGTACGGCACGCCAAGTCGGGCGAACTGGTCGACGTCTCGTTCACGACCGAGTCGGGGACCCGGGTGCCGGCCGCGGAGGTGTCCTTCGACCCGGTGCCCGGCAGCACGGCGGATCGCAGCGACTGGCGCTGAACCTGTCAGGCCGCGGGCTCCCAGGCGAAGCCGTCGGGGTCGACCGTGCTCTCTGCGTCCATGCTCAGCGCGATGCGGTGCGCGCCGCCGCCATCGACCGGTACGCCGGCGTCCTTGGCCAGCGCCTTCCGCCCGTACAGCCCCAGCTTGACCGGCCCGGCGGCGTCGAACTCGACGTACTTGCGTCCGAAGCTCCTCGCCACGGTCAGGCCGCGATCGACGTAGAACTTCTTGCTCTCGGCCACATCTTCGCAACCGAGCAGCAGCACGACGGCGTCGATGTCGCGGGTCGCTGGGCCGGTGTCCTTCTTCGCCGACGTCGCGATCTTCCAGATCGTCCCGTCCGGCGCCTGCACGACACCGCCGTACCCCCACAGGGACTTGGTCACCGGCTTCACCACCGTCGCACCGGCCTCGACCGCGGACTCGAACAGGCTGGTGACCGTACTCGGCTGACCGACGGTGAGCGAGAGCGTGAACCCGCGGAAACCGGTCGTCTCCGCTGCCGACTCACGCACCCGCACCCGGTCGTCCAGCCCGAAGGCCTCCTTCAGAAACAGCTCGGTCGCTGCAACGTCGGCCACTTCCAGAACCACACCTTGAAGATTTGTCATGCCTCCAAGCTAGGTAGCGGCGACCGCGTCACGCTTCTTGATTCCTGACCAGCTTCAGGTAGTCGAGGTTGAAGCCGCCTGTCTCGCAGTACACCGTGATGGTTTGCTCTCCTGCCGGGAGCGTGATCTGGGTGGTGATCGATTGGTAGTTGGCCCAACCGCCGGTGTCCGGGACCGTGGCTTTGGTGAGTGTTGTGTCGGTTGCGTCGCGGATCGAGATCGCGTCCGGCGCGGGTGCGGCGGTGCCGTTGGCGACGCGGAGCTCGAGGTTGTAGGTGCCGGCCTGGGCGATGTCGACGCGGTACTGAAGCCAGTTGCCGGGTGCGGTCCAGCCGACGTTCTTGCCACCGCTCGCGGCCGGGTTGCTCTCGATGAAGTTGGCACCGCCGTCGGTCCAGCCGTGCTGGGCGACGTACGACTCCGCCTCCACCTTCTCGCCGACCGGCGCGCCGTGCGGCCTGACCGTCACGTGCACCGTGGCCTCGTCGTGCGAGGCGCCGTCGGTGACACGCACCTTGATGTCCATGACTCCGGCAACCGTGGGATGCAGGCTCAGGGTGTTGCCGTCGAGGCTGACGCCGGCCGGCAGATCGGTCGCGTAGTAGGCGAGCTTGTCGTGGTCGCGATCGGTTGCCTTCAACTGGATCTGCGTGGTCTGGTACTGGTCAGCAACCACGTCCGGGACGTCCTGCAACACCGGCGCGTGGTCCCGGCGCGGCACGTCACCATGCCATCGGTACGTCGCGTACGCGTTCGCCGGCACCGTCACCATGAACGACTTCCCCGCCATCGTCACGCGGACCTTGCTCGGGGCTACATTGGAGTTGCCAATGATCGCGACAAAGTTCTCATGGGCATCCTTGTACACCACGTTGCTGATGCCATTGGCCGTCGCGCTCGACTCGACCCGCGTGTGCTCCGGTCCGAGGTACTTCGCGAACTGCCCCATCGCGTACAGCTCGTCCCGCACCGTGAACGTCTTCGTGTTCGTGTCGACGGTGACGAGACGGTTCGGCCACTTCGTCGTACGTCCGACCTCTTCCCAGTCGACGTTGTTGTCCCGCGCCGGCGTCCAGTGCAGCGTGCCGCCGTCCTGGTCGGTCGTCTGCGCCCACATGATGTACGACGACGCGTCGAGCCGGAAGTAGTTCAGGATCGTTGCCGGAGACAAGTCACTCGTCTCGGTCATGTGCACGGGCTTCCCGAACTCCTCGAACGCATCGCGCATCACCGTCGGGTCGCCCCAGTACGGATGGAACGCGATCGCATCCGCGGCCTTCTCAGCCTTCGGATCATTGAAGATCCGGTAGTAGTTCTTCGTCTCCGTGCTGTTCGGATCCCGCCAGTCCCAGAAGTTGAAGTCGTGCACGTAGAGGTCCGTGTGCAGCCCGGCGCGGCGTACCTCCCGCTTGATTGCCACCGACAACTTCTGCTGCTGTTCGACGCTGATGTCCATCGCCGGATAGACCACATCGATCCCCGGCTCGTTGAGCAGCGTCAACGCATCGACGTTGATCCCGTGCTTCGCGTACGCCTGCAGGTATTTCACGTAGTACTTCGCGAACACGTCGATGCAGTCGTCGCGGAGCTTGCCGACCTGGTGATAGGTCGTCGTACTCCCGGGGTTCAACGCGACCTCGCCGGTGAACCGGTTGTTGGTCTTCATCCAGGCGGGCGCGCTCCACGCCGACGCGAAGAACGTCGCCCGCGGGTTGTATTTCTGGATCAGCTTGACCGTGTCGACGATGTGCAGATCGACGTCCCGCTTGATCGAGAAGTACTTCAGGCCGCGGTCCTCGGTCACGCCGGCCGGCAATTCGTCGTACGACCAGAACGGCAGGTGCTCGATCAGATCCGGACTCCCGATCGTGAGCCGGAACCGGTCGAAACCGGCGCCCGTCTTGGGATCGGCGAGGAGTTTGATGGCCTGCTCCCGCTCGGCCGGGGTCAGCTTCCAGAGGTTGGAGACGCTGGTCTCGTCCAGCGAGAAGCCGACACCGGAGTACTTCTGCCTCAGCGTGCTGGGATCCACGACCACCGTCGCATCGACCGGGCTGGTGTCATCGTTCCCGACGTACGTCGTCGGCAGCGGCTGCCAGGTCTGCGCCGAGCCGCTGGAGTACGTGCCGCTCACCACCGCCCCACGCTGAGCCGCCGCCGGCACGCCGGCCGTGGCCAACCCGCCGGCGACCACTCCGACAACAACCGCAACTCCAAGAGTCCGCCTCACAAACCCTCCAAAGTCGGTGGAAAGCCCTTACAAGCAGGCCGACTCTAGGTCGCGAACTCCCTCCCCAACACCCCCTGCCGGTTCCGGAACTGGTTCCGCAACTCAGCGGCCGTACTGACCGATGCCGCCTTCGAGCAGATCGAAGGTCTGATCGATGACGTCGACCTGCTCCCGACGTACCTGCTTGTCCGGCCGTCCGGCGATCAACTTGTCGACGGCGACGCGCGGCACGATCGTGACGGCGGTCGCGATCAGGTTGGCGACGACCTCGGCCTGTAGGCCCGGTCCGACCTCGGATTCGAGCAGCGCTTTGAGAGAGTCGGCCAGCTCACGGGTGTGCTCGAGCGTACGACGTACGAGCGCCGGGCTCGCGTCGACGATCTGGTAGAAGCCCTCGGTGCCATCCCGGGCGCCGGACAGCGGGTGCTGGGCCGCGAGGAGCTCGTGCAGATAGCGCCGTACGGCGGCGACGACGGACTCACCGGGCTCGCGGTCGCGGATGGCCCGACTCAGATCGTCGACGAGATCCGCCTGCCGATCCAGGAACAGGTCCTCCTTGCGCGGGAAGTAGTTGAAGACCGTCATCCGCGCGACGTTGGCCGCCTCCGCGACCTCGGCGATCGTGACGTTGTCGAACCCACGCTCGATGAACAGCCCCGACGCCACGTCCGCGATCCGCCGACGGCTCTCCCGCTTCTTCCGCTCCCGGAGCCCGAGCCGCTCATCCATGACAGATAGCATACTCGACATAAATTTGGACCGGGTACATTATTTGGTAGACGACGATCTGGGAGTTGATATGGACTACGACGTGGTGGTGGCCGGCGCAGGGCCGGTCGGACTCATGCTCGCCTGCGAGCTGCGACTGGCCGGGGTGGACGTGCTGGTGGTCGAGCGGCTGACCGAGCCGGACCTGACGATCAAGGCGGGATCTATCAACCTGCCGACGGCGGAAGCCTTGTACCGCAGGGGTTTGCTGCCTGCGCTGCAGGAACAGCAACAGCTGATGCTCCAGCAGTTCGCGCGTATGGCGGGCGTATCGGCTCCTGCACCGTCTGGTGACGTGGCTTCTGGCCCGACTCCTGCGCCGCCGAAGCGGCCGCCGATCGCCGGTCACTTCGGCGGCATCCTGGTCGGCGCGGAGAACGTCGACTTCGCCGACCCCGAGTTCCGCGACGCCGGCCCGGCCTCCAGCATCTTCCTGGTCAACCAGCAGACCATCGAACTGGTCCTCGCCGAACGCGCCACCGAACTGGGCGTCGACGTACGCCGCGGCGTCGAGCTGACCGGGTTTGTTGCCGACGACAACGGCGTACGCGTCCAGCTGGGCGACGAGGAAGTGGCGGCCGGCTGGCTCGTCGGCTGCGACGGCGGCCGCAGCATCGTCCGCAAACTGGCCGGTTTCGACTTCATCGGCACCGACCCCGAGATCACCGGCCACCAAGCCATGGTCGAACTGGAAGGCGCCGAGAACCTGACCCTCGGCTGGCACAGCACCGACACCGGCATCTACGCATACGGCCCGATCCCCGGCCGCATCCTCACCGTCGAGTTCGACGGCCCACCCATCGACCGCGACGCCCCCATCACCGCCGCCGAACTCGAATCCAGCCTCCGCAACGTAACCGGCGCCGACGTCACCATCACCAAGGTCATCACCGCAACCCGCTTCACCGACAACGCCCGCCAAGCAACCACGTACCGCAAAGGCCGAATCCTCCTGGCCGGCGACGCCGCCCACGTCCACTCCCCCTTCGGCGGCCAAGGCCTCAACCTAGGCATAGGCGACGCCGTAAACCTCGGCTGGAAACTAGCCGCCACCATTAACGGTTGGGCCCCCGACACCCTCCTAGACACCTACACCACCGAACGCCACCCGATCGGCGAGTGGGTCCTCGACTGGACCAGAGCCCAAATAACAATCATGCGCCCCGACCGCCACGCCCGAGCCCTACGCCCAGTCATCGCCGACCTCCTCAACACCCCAACGGCGCAACCTACCTAGCCAAGAAACTCTCCGGCACCTGGCAACGCTACGACCTAGGTGACTCCCACCCCCTAGCAGGCACCTCAGCCCCCGACCTAGAACTCGCCGACGGCACCCGCCTCGCCGACCATCTCCAGCACGGAACGGCCGTCCTCCTCAACCTCACCGACTCCCCGCACCTGGGCGACCTCACCGGCCCTTGGTCCGATCGTCTCCAGCTCATCAACACCAAGCCCACAACCCCACCGCCGGCAACCACCCTCCTCATCCGCCCCGACGGCCACATCGCCTGGGCCACCGACACCAACGACCACAACGGCCTCGTCCCCGCCCTCCACACCTGGCTGGGCGACCCGGCCTGACAAGTCCCCACGACTCCACCGGCTGCCGCCACGCTCCGGCCGGTGGAGTCCCGGCCTCGCATGCGCGCCCTAAGACATCCTGCAGTCTCTGCCAGACGGCCGCGTCGGCACGGCCATCAGGATCAGCCAGTGCCGCTGCCGTACGGGCGTGTGATGATCTCGAGCCAATGCCCGTCAGGGCCCTCCCAGTACAGGCCGCGGCCGCCGTCGCCCTGGTTGATCTCTTGCGGTTGGCGCTTGAACGGATCGGCCCACCACTTGCGACCCTCGTCCCTCAACCGACCGAGGATGCGGTCGAAATCCTCTTCGCTCACGAGGAAGGCGTAGTGCTGGCCGTGGATCTCGCCCTCGGTGTCCATGAAGTCCAGACTCGCCCCGTTGTCCAACTTCAGCTCGGCGAACGGTCCGTACGCTCTCGCCTCCGGCAGACCGAGCAACTGACCGACATCGCGAGCAGCAGCCCATCGGTCCCTCACATGCACAATTGTGTGGTTCAGTTCGATACTCATCGGACTCTCCCGTGGCCTGTCGTCAGCTGGCAGCGTGCACACCACTCTCCGCCCAAAGCCCATTCCCGTGAAGGCCCCTGCGATTCCGGTGTAGGTCAGCGGGGTCGTCTCACCTACAGACGTCAGTCGTCGGCTGGGATCTCGGGGAGGTAGTCGACCTCGCAGCTGTAGTAGCGCATTGACAGTGCGGCGCGCTGGACGTCAATGGCGCCCTCGCCGACGGCGAGGACATGGTTGAGCCACCGGTGGGGTTCATGGTCGGTCTGGAAGGTCAGGACGTGCAGGCCCGAACCGTCGGCGAGGTTCGAGAGTCCGGTCAGCCGGAACATCACGAAGCCGCCATCGCCAACGTCGACCATCCCGCGGGCGTCCGGGTGGGCGTACCCGCCCTGGAGCCTGGGGTTGTTGGACCACCGCGCGGTGCCGGTGAGCCGCCCGGTAAAGGCCGCGGTCCCCTGCCCGTAGAGCAGCCCATCGCCCGCCGCCGACGGCTCGATCGTCTCGACCAGGTCGTAGCGCCACTCCACATCACAGAGATGCTCAAGCTTCAAGATCCACCTCCCAGCCGCCCTCCCGACGACATTCCTCCCTCCCTGTCCGGTCCGCAACCCGCGCCTGCGCTCGTCGCTCGCGGAGATGTCGCGATGAGGTTGTAGTGGTCGGCGCAACGGGTAGCTCGGTGCCGCCTACCGCAGCCGACAAGACCCGGCGATAGCCGGACAGGGAAGGCCGGCGCTGAGCCGGGGGTGGGTGGGGGCGTGTGGAGCAGGTGTGCCGAGGAACGGAGCGACGAGAGACGCCTGCGTAGCGCGCGGGGGCTGACGCAGTACGTCTGGCGGACCGCAGTACGTCGTACTTGAGAGCCGGTGAGGGGACTCGAACCCCTAACCCCCGCTTTACAAGAGCGGTGCGCTGCCAGTTGCGCCACACCGGCGGGTGTGCGGGTACATAGTAGTGGATTGTGAGGGGTGGACTGCGGGGGTCGGTGGGGTTCTGGTGGCTTTGGGGGGCTCGGGGGGTCTCGGTTCTGGGGGACTCGCTGGGGCTGGTGGCGTTGTTGCTGTATGTGCAGGGGGCCACGGGGGCGGCGCTGGCGGTGGGGTTGTTGTTGTTGGCGGGGGATTTTGTGCCGGGGTTGTTCGGGGCGCTGGCGGGGGCGGTCGGGGATCGGTTCGATCTCAAGCGGGTGATGGTGGGTTGCGACCTCGTGCAGGGGGTGCTGACGGTTGGGATGGCGGTGGTTCTGCCGCCCCTGCCGGTGCTGCTGGTGATGGTTGCGGTCAGGAGTGTTGCGGCGACGGTGTTTCAGGCGGCGTCGCGGAATGCGATGCCGGGGTTGGTGAAGGACGAGCAGCTCGAGGCGGCGAACTCGGCTCTCGGGGCGGGGACCAACGGGCTGGAGGCGGTTGGGCCGTTGATCGCGGCGGCGCTGTTCCTGGTGACCGACGTACGCGGGATTCTGGTCATCGATGCGGCGACGTTCTTTGTGTCGGCGGTGTTGTTGAGTCGGTTGCCGGGGATTCCGCGGGCTGAGCCGTCGGGGCACAGTTTTCTGAGGGACGCGCGGGACGGGCTGGGGTACATCTGGCGGGCCAAGGCTGTGCGCGTGATCGGGATCGGGTTCTTTGCGGTGGTCGCGTTCAACGGGGTGGATGACGTTGCGATGGTGTTTCTCGCGAAGGACGAGTTGCATGGGAGCGACTCGGCGTCGGCCACGTTGTACGCGGGGGTTGGGATCGGGTTGATCGTCGGGTTCATGATCCTTGGGCGGTGCGCGGGGCGCTTCAAGATGCCGACGTTGATGCTGATCGGGTTCGCGGTGAGCAGCTTGGGGAATCTGGTCACGGGCCTCGCGTGGGCGATCTGGGCGGCGCTGGCGTTGCAGGTGATCCGTGGGCTCGGGATCTCGGGGGTCGACGTCGGCGTCAACACTCACTTGCAGCGGGTGGTGCCGGCGCGGCTGCGGAGTCGGGTGTTCGGGAATCTGTACGGCGCAATCGGGCTCGCGGCGGGGATTTCGTACGTGCTGGGCGGGTTGCTGCTGCAGCAGACGGACGCTCGTACGACGTTCATCACAGCGGGGGCTGGTGGGTTGGTGGTAACGGTCGTGACTGCGATCGGAGTTCGGCGATCGGGCGACGGAGAGCACGAGCGCCCGGTACGGCGATGAGGGCGATCGCGGCCATCACGAGGAACGCTGCCGGCGGGTGATCGACGAGCAGGCCGACTACGACGGCGACGATGAGGCCGCCGAGGTTGCCGGACATCCAGATCAGTCCGGCGGCGGTGCCTTCGGCTTCTCCGGTACGGCGTTCTACCAGCTCCAGCACGATCGGGAGGGCTGGGAGGAGGAGCAGGCCGATCAGGGTGATCGCTACGAAGCCGGTCAGTACGCCGGGGGCGAGCGCGAGTAGGACGCAGGCTGCGGCGGTCGCGGTGAGGCTGATGACGAGGAGGGTGGACTCGGCTTGGCGGCGTACGACGAGGATGGGGATGATCGCGCTGCCCAGTACGCCGGCGATGACGTTGACCAGGAGGATGGTGCTGGCGGTGCCGCCGCTGACGCCGGCTGGTTCGAGGAGCGCTTGGGCGAAGGTGCTCATGGCAACGAATACGCCGAACGGGAAGAGCGCGAGCACGCACAGGCGACGGATGAGCGGGTCGCCCCAGGCGGCCGCGAGGGCGCCGCGGTCGGGGCGGCTAGGTGGGGCGGAGCCGGCGGATGCGTCGGCGGCGTACACAGCCGCACTCTCTGCGTGCGCGCCCGGAGGCGCAGTTGCGGGGTCGGCGTGCGCGGCTGCGGTGTCGGTCGGTGGTTCCTGTGGGGTCAGCGGCGCGTCGGCGAAGTAGGCACGGAGGACCGGCGGGTGGGCCGGGTCGAAGGGGCCGGGGCGGCGTATGACGAGGGTGAGGACGAGGGCTGCTAGGACGCAGAAGATTGCGGTGATCCAGAGCATCGTTGGGAGGGAGGAGGCGGTGGTGAAGATGGCGGAGAGGAGGAAGGCGATGACCATCCCGGCGAAGATGCTTGCCGTGCCGACCGCGATTCCGGTGGGGCGGTCCTTCTCTGACAGGTAGCGGCCGGTGATGCCGGTTACTGCGTTGAGGACTAGGGGTTGGGCTATTGAGGCGAGGATCTGGCCGGCTAGGAGCCAGCTGAAGTCGTCGCCGATCAGGCGGACTAACGCGCCTAGTGCTGTGAGTACGGCGCCGGCGATCAGGGCGGGGCGGAACCAGCGGTCCAGTAGGAGGCCGCAGGGGATGGCGAGTACGACGTACAGGAGGGGGAAGACCTGCGCCAGCCAGCCGATTGCGCTTTCGGAGACGTTGTAGTGGTCGGCGGCGACCGTGGTGACGCCGGCGAAGTTGAGCCAGACGAGTTGGGTTGCCGCGCCGACCAATGAGTAGCCGACGATCGCCGGCCACTGACTCCGCATCCGCATCTGCGAACTGTAGCGCCGGGACTGGCGTACAAAGGAGGAATGGTTGATTGGGAGGGGCCGCTGTCCGAGGCGTACGACCGGGCGTTGACTTATCTGGAGGCGTTGCCGGAGCGGCGGGTGGGGCCGCGGGCGACGGCGGCTGAGCTGCATGAGGCCCTCGGCGGGCCGTTGCCGACTGCGCCGACCGATCCGCGTGAGGTGGTTGAGCACCTTGCGAAGGGGGTTGATGACGGGCTGTTGCCGAGTGGGAGTGGGCGGTTCTTCGGGTTTGTGTTCGGCGGCGCTACGCCGGCGTCGCTCGCGGCGGACTGGTTGACGACGGTGTGGGATCAGAACGCGGGGCTGTACGCCGCTTCGCCCGCGGCCGCCGTGGTCGAGGACGTGACCGCGCGGTGGCTGGTTGAGCTGTTCGGGCTGCCGGGAGGCACGTCGGTCGGGTTCGTCACCGGCGCGCAGATGGCGAACTTCACGGCGCTGGCGGCGGCACGGCATGAGGTACTGCGCCGGGCCGGGTGGGACGTGGAGCGTCAGGGGTTGAGCGGGTCGCCGAGGATCCGGGTGCTGGCCGGAGCCGAGCGGCACGACACGATCGATCGAGCGCTGCGGTTCCTGGGGCTGGGGACGGACTGCATCGAGCCGATCCCGGTCGACGACCAAGGCAGGATGCGCGCTGATGCGCTCGCCGAGGCGCTCCGAGAAAGTGGACGCGGCGCGGTGCCCACGATCGTGTGTGCGCAGGCTGGGAATGTGAACACTGGAGCGTTTGATCCGGTCGCCGAGGTTTGCGAGATCGCGCATGCTCACGGTGCGTGGGTTCATGTCGACGGAGCGTTCGGGATCTGGGCGCGGGTTAGTTCGGGCCTTAGGCAACTAGTTGATGGGGTCGAACTGGCTGATTCGTGGGCGACGGATGCGCACAAGTGGCTCAACGTGCCGTACGACTCGGGGCTCGTGTTCTGCGCGCACCCCGAGCCGCATCGCGCGGCGATGTCGATCCGCGCCGCCTACCTGATCCAGGACGAGAACGGCGAACGGGACTCGCTCGACTACAACCCGGAGTTCTCACGGCGTGCCCGGGGCATTCCGGTGTACGCCGCCATCCGGGCGTTGGGACGTGAAGGTATCGCCGAGATCGTCGACCGTTGTCACGCGATGGCAGAACGATTTGCAGAACACCTGCGCAAAGCAGATGTCGAGGTCCTGAACGACGTGGTCCTCAACCAGGTCCTCGTCCGCTTCGACGACGACGTGACCACCCGGCGCGTGGTCACCGAAGTACAGAACGAAGGCACCTGCTGGATGTCCGGCACCACCTGGCAAGGTAAGGCCGCCATGCGCATCTCGGTCTCCAACTGGACAACCGGTCCCGAAGACATCGACCGCTCCGCAGAAGCCGTCCTGCGCTGTCTGCAACAGATCCGAGGCTAGTTCCCGGACAACAAACTTCTCTGCACCGTGTCGATTTCCGGCGGCGTCGCTCGACGCACAGGCGTACGACGATCACAGGAGGAAATGACATGTCGTTTCAGGCGTACTTGGACAAGATTGAAGAGAAGACCGGGCGGACCCCGCGGGAGCTGGTCGACGAGGCCAAGGCGAAGGGGTATCAGGATGTCAAGGCCGGGGTGATCTGCGACTGGCTCAAGGAGGACTACGAGCTCGGCCGTGGGCACGCGATGGCGCTCGTGCACGTGATCAAGAACGGGCCGCAGATCAGCGACAAGCATGTCGGCACCAACGGCACCCACTCCGACCCCAGCAACCTGCTCTGGCTCGATGGCAAGGCGACCAACCCGCTCAACGCGTAGTCGGGATGGTGCGTCGCCAACCCTCGAGGACCAGAGTCGGACGCATGCCGACCGACAGGTAGAGGTGCAGCGCCGGGGTCGGGTTGTTGGTGTCGACGTGCAGGTTCGTGCCGGTTCGGCCGGCGGCTGCGTCGAGGGCGAAGGCGTCGCGGAGCAGGTAGGTGGCCAGACCTCGCCCACGGGCCGACTCGATCACGCCGAGCCCGTTGATATGCCCGCAATTCTCGATCTCGAGATCCCGATCGCTGCAGTCGCGGAACGCGACTGCTTTCCCGTCGAGCTCGAGCAGAGTGAACTGGGACCACGAGAAATTGGCGTGTACCGCGCGGGCCTCGAGCCATTCCTCGTGCGGACGAGCGACAAAACCGAATTGACCACGAAAACAGTCGATGATGACATCATGCGCGATCCGACGAGTACGGTCGTCGTCCGCGCCACGGTGAACGACGTAGCCGGCAGGTACGTCGGGAGCGACGACCGGTCCGGTGTGGTCGATCCGCATCCGGTTGAACGTCGTACCGGTGCTGAATTCGTGGTCGGACAACAGCGCACGCAGGGACGCGTCGGCGCCGTAGACGTAGCTGTCGACAGTGACCTGCGCGTGGCCTGCTTCGCGTCCCATCTCCTCCGCGCGTCGCATGGATCGGTCGAACAGCCAGCCGGCGACCACCGGGTCTTGTGACACCACCTCGATCTCGGCCACCTCGCGATTGCCTTTGCCGAAAGCCGTCCCGTAGCCGACCGGCACCTCGTCCCGGTCGACTACCAGCCAGCCGTCGGTCCGGGGCTTGAAGCCCGGGTCAACGATGCCGCCGGTGATGTCGGCCAACGTGCAGTCGGCGGAGCCGATCACAGCGGTGTTGTACGCCGAGACCAGGGCGAAGATCGCCCTGGAATCGGCAGGCACAGGCGGTCGGACCGTGTACTCGGTCGGCAGTACGGCGGTGGTCATTGCGCCTCACCACCGATGGGCGATGTCGACGACGACTCGGCTGCCGGAGCCCGGACCGTCGAGGGTGAACACGCGGAACGGCAGGCGGGCTCGGAGCCCGATCCCGATCCAGGCGGCGCCTTCGGTGTCACCGGCGTACGAGATCTGGCGGAGCGTGCGGTACCCGGAGACGTTCGCCAGTTCGACTTCGTTCGGAGGCTGGAACGCCCAGTGGCCGGCGTCATCCATAGCGCGGACGCCAAGCATGAGCTCCAGTTTCGCGCCACCACGGAGCGGAACGGGATGGCCGGCACCGGCGCGGAAGACGTCCGGGACGTACCGCGCGGAGTACGCGGTCGGCGTGCTCGTGACGTCGAAGACGATCCGGTCGAAACAGGCGTGCCGGCCGGCGCGGACCGTCGCCAGCGTCGCGGTGCTGACGTTGTTACTTGCCTCCGGCAATGAACCCCAGGCGGTCTGGCAACCGGTGGCGGCCGACGCGGTGGCAGGTACGGCAACAGCTGGAACCGAAACCACCGCGAGTACGGCGATCGTGGTTCGGATGGAATGGAAAAGCTTCATTTTTGTCCCCCCTTTGAGACACCTGTTCGATGCATTCAGAGAGGCAGAAGTTGACATTTCGGAGCAGTGATCTTAAGTGCCTGGAATTCGACGCTAGGTGATGGCGTACCGTAGGCGGGTGGAATCGAGGAAGTCGCCGCGCGACAAGTGGATCACGGTCTACGGGCGCAAGCCTGTGCTCGAGGCCCTGCACGATCCGAAGCTCTCGGTGGCGAAGGTGGTGCTGGCCGACAACGCGACCGGCGGCTCGATGCAGGAGATCCTGCGAGCCGCGGAGCGGTACGGGACCCCGGTCGAGCGGGCCACGGCCAGCCGGGTGAAGTGGCTGGCCGGGAACGGGAAGCACGACCAGGGTGTGGTCGCGGACGTCGACGCGCCGCGGATGACGCCGCTGGAGGAGTTCGTCCGGGATCGCGGCAAGCGGCCGACGAACGTGTTCCTGCTCGACGGCGTCACCAACCCGGGCAACGTCGGCATGATCCTGCGTACGGCGACCGGCGCCGGCTTCGACGGCGTGATCCTGCCCAAGGCCGGTACGCCGCACGTCGGCCCGCTGGTGATCAAAGCCTCGGCCGGGATCGCCTTCCAAGCGCCGATCGTGAACGCCTCCACCGCTAAAGCCGCAGTCGACCTGCTCCGAACGGCCGGGTACCACATCTACGGGCTCGCAGCCCGCTCGCAGGACTCGCTGTTCAAGGCCGAGCTCGCCCCGCGCGCGGTCTACGTGCTCGGCGGCGAGACCAACGGCATCACCGTGTCGACCGACTCCGACCTGCAGATCCCGCTGCACGCCGGTGTCGAGTCCCTGAACGTCGCCGTCGCCGCCGCGGTCGTCGCCTTCGAGGTCACCAACCGCTGATGCAACCGAACCTCGCGCCGACGCGTTTATTGCGCAGCGCGAGTTGAGGAGGCGAGGTTGGACAGCGAGGCGGAGGGCGAATACACCGCGTTCGTGACCCATCACGCCAACGCGATGTGGCGTACGGCGTACCTGCTCTGCGGGGACCGTCGGCGGGCCGAGGACGCGACCCAGGAGGCGCTGCTCCGGCTGTACCGGCGCTGGCCGAAGTTGCACCGCAAAGGCGGGATCGTCACGTACGCGCGGAAAGTGGTCGTCTCGGCAACCCTCGATGGACTGCGCCGGCGGTCGAGCAGTGAGGTCGTCGGCGGTGACACGTACTTCACCGGCGAGGCCGACCCCACCGACCACGTCGGCCGCGTCGAGCGGCGGCTCGTGATCACGCAGGCGCTCGCCGAACTCCCCGAGCGGCAACGGGCGTGCGTCGTACTGCGGTACTTCGACGACCTGTCCGTCGAGGAGACCGCCGACGTACTGGGTTGTCGCCCGGGCACCGTGAAGAGCCAGACGCTGCGCGCGCTCGACAAGCTCCGCCTGCACCCGGCCCTCGCCGACTTCGACCTCGCCGAACTGGGAGGCTGACATGACGAACCAACTCAAAGACCTGATGACAGAGGCTGTCGACGCGCAAGCGCCGTACGTCCCCGATGTGGACACGCTCCTGCGGACCGGACGCAAGCAGGTACGGCGACGCCGCCTGGCGACCGTGATCGCGACCACCGCGGCCGTTGCGCTGGTGGCGGGTGCGACGACGGTCGCAGTCGGAACGATCAATCGCTCCGAGGATCCCGTCGCTCCCGTGCAGACGCCGACCCAGACTCCTCTGGCACTCCCATCTGCACCGCCCGGCGGCAGCACCGGGCTGTGCACCGCCGCGGACGGTTCGGCATCCGACGGGTGGCTGTGGCCGAAGGTCGTCCTCTACACCCAGGACACGTTCGGGATGACGATGGTCAGGAAGTCGCAGGCGGGCGGCATCGCGTTCTGCACGACCGAGTGGGGCAACGGAGCCAAGCTGTCCGTCGTACCAGGTGGAGCGAAGGACGGGATCGTGCTGCGCAAGACCGCCGCGGAAGGGCGCGGCGCGCAACCTGGTTCGAGTGTGACGAGCGTCTTCGGCACCGTGCCGCGTGGGACTCCTCCGCGCGTGACGGTCGAGACCGCCGACGGACATGTCGGCGTCGCCAAGGTCAAGGACGGGTACTTCGTCTACCGCCACGTCGAGCACTCGCCCTGGCCCGGCCCGGTTCCGCACGCGATCGTCCGGTTCAAGTTCGCGGGCAAAGCGGAGTACGTCGCGGCTAGCCGGTGATCTCGCCGGCCAGCTGTTCGGCTGAGTCGCGGGTGTAGCCGCCGGAGATCTCGATCTTGCCGCCCGCGATCGCCGACTGGACCGACGGTGCCGTGACGACCTGTCCGCGGACCACGATCGCCAGCTGGTTCGCCGGCGGGTTCGCCTTCGACAGGCTGGAAGTGAGCTGGGCGAACAGTTTGGTGCCCTCTGGGTCGAGCGTGAGGCCGACGTACCACCCGCCGGTCGTCGAGCCCTGCTGGATCCCGGTCTTGACCTCGGTGACGTTGCTGCCGTCGAGCTCGACCTTGCCGAGCGTGTAGCGCATACCCTTCGCATCGCACGCCGTACCCGCGGGCGCCGGCGTCGGGCAGGTGCCCGCCTTCACAGTCAGCACGCGACGGAACTCGACCGCCGTCGGGTCCGAAGGCTTGGTGCGAACCGCCGGCTCGGCCGGCGTGTCGTCGCTGCGCTTGATCACCAGGACGACACCAGTCACCACGATCGCGATCAGCAGCAGCACGAGCCCGCCGACCAGCAGCAGCGGACCCCGCGACCGCTTGGGCGAAGGCTGCTGCGGAAACAAAGGCGGGTAAGTCATGAACGACATGCTAGGTAATCAAGAAGTCACCTTGAGCAGCCGTGCCGCCAACTCGGCGTTCCGCTGAGCAAACGTCCGCCACGGCTCCGGCGTCGCCGCCACCCGCTCCCGCGCCGTCGCTTCATGAACTGCGCGCACCGTCCACGTGCACATCCGCCCACCACGCACTTCGAACCGCACGAGTACGCCGTCCGCCCACCCATAGACGTCCACATCCGTGGGCTCGAGCCAAGCAACCTTCTGCTCCGCCACGATCCAATCCAGCGCCTCGAGCTCCCCTTGTACCTTCGCCGCGAACTCGTACCGCAGCTCAGCCGCAGCACGATCCCGACGACGCACCAGCTCCTCACGCAACCCCGAGACCGCAGCCGGATCCCTTTGCAGTACGGCGATCGCAGTACGAGCCAGCGCCTCGCGATCCCCCGGCCCGATCCCGAACAGCCGCCCGAACTCCTCGGCCGACCCATCCCCCTCCACCGTGTACTGCAACGGCAACACCCGATGCAGCCCGGAGATCGCCTGCCTGATCCGCAGCCCGCCGAGGTAGGGACCGAAATGCGGTGACGGGCCGGTGACGCTGTGCTCAAATCTCAAGCCTGGCTTGGATCCGGAGGAGAGGCGGATGTAGCCGACGACCTCCGCACCGCCCTCGATGCGGTTCCAGCGCGGCTTCGAGTGTTCGAGGAGATTGCGTTCCAGCCACGCCGCCTCGTGCTCGGAGTCGCAGGAAACGCCTTCTACGCGGGCGATCCGCCGTACCATCCGGGCGAGATGCGGACGATCGCCGACATTCACCCAATAGGACTGCACGCGCCGCCGCAGGTTCCGGGCACGGCCGATATACAGCACCTTGCCGGCATCGTCGCGGAAACGGTACACGCCCGGCACTGTCGGCAACTCCCGGACGCTGCGAATCATCAGCCCAGTGTGCCCGATCGGATCGAACGAGTGATTGTCGGTTGAGTGTTTGAAACGAATGCGCATCTGGGGTTGTGCACCAAGACGGCGCAGGTCATTCTGGCGAGCGATCCGAGTGTTCGCAGGGGGCTGTGAGGGCGAGCACCGGACCTGGGAGGCTGGGGGGCTTCGTGAGGTTATCCGCCACATGGCTGCGTCATGCGCTGCCTGCGTTGTGTGTACTGGTGTTGCTGCCGCTTGCCGTGATCGCGCCGGCACAGGCCGCGGTCGCGCCGACCGGTTTCAGCGAGCAGGTCGTGTTCACCGGGCTGACGAATCCGACGAACGTCGCGTTCTCGCCGGACGGCCGGGTGTTCGTCGCCGAGAAGAGCGGCCTGATCAAGGTCTTCGACTCGCTCGAGGATCCGACACCGAGCGTGTACGCCGATCTGCGTACCGAGGTCTACAACTACTGGGACCGCGGCCTGCTGGGCATGGCCCTGAACCCCAACTTCCCAACGGATCCACGCATTTACGTGCTGTACACGCACGACGGGCTGATCGGCGGACCGACCCCGAAATGGGGTACGCCGGACACGAACGACGACCCTTGTCCCTCGCCACCCGGCCCGACCGCTGACGGTTGCCAGGCCAGTGCGCGACTCTCCGTCCTCAACGGCACCGGCGCCGAACAGGTGCTGGTCGAGGACTGGTGCCAGGTGTTCCCGAGCCACTCGATCGGCTCGATCGAGTTCGGCCCGGACGGGATGCTGTACGCCGGCGGCGGCGACGGCGGCAGCTTCAACTACGTCGACTACGGCCAGGACAGCTACCCGTCGTCCGACGTGACGCCGGACAACCCTTGTGGTGATGGACCTGCAGCTGTCGGTACGACGCTGACGCCGCCGACCGCCGAAGGTGGTGCGCTCCGAGCTCAGGACGTCCGTACGCCGGGCGATCCGGCCGGCCTCGACGGTTCGATCATCCGCATCGATCCCGACACCGGTCAGGCCGCGCCCGGCAACCCGGCGGCGAGCAGCGCGGACCTCAACGCGCGCCGCATCGTCGCGAACGGCATGCGCAACCCGATGCGGTTCACGTTCCGGCCGGGAACCAAGGAGATGTGGATCGGCGACGTCGGCTACTCGACCTGGGAGGAGATCGACCGGATCGTCGACCCGACCGCGAAGGTCACGAACTTCGGCTGGCCGTGCTACGAAGGCGCCAACCGACAGCCCGGGTACGACGCGATCAACGTCAACCTGTGCGAGAACCTGTACGCCGCCGGCCCGTCCGCGGTGACCCCGCCGTACTACGCGTACAAGCACACCGACCACATCGTGACCGGCGAATCCTGCACGGTCGGCAGCTCGTCGATCTCCGGCATGCAGTTCTACGGCAACGGGAACTACCCGGCGGAGTACAACGGCGCGCTGTTCTTCGCGGACTACAGCCGCCGCTGCGTCTGGGCAATGATGCCCGGCGCGGACGGCCTGCCGGATCCCGCGAAGATCCAGAACTTCGCCTCCGGGTACGGCGCGACCAAGCTGCAGACCGGCCCGGGTGGGGACCTGTTCGCAGTGGACTACGACAACGGCCGGCTGCTCCGGTACGTGTACGACGCGACGAACAACCCGCCGACCGCGGTGATCCACGCGGACCCGTCGAGCGGGCCGACGCCGTTGGCAGTGACGTTCGACGGGACCGCCTCCAACGACGCCGACGGCAATCCGTTGACGTACGCGTGGGACCTTGACGGCGACGGTGTGTACGACGACTCGACGGCGGCGACCGTGCAGCACACGTACATGAATTCGGGAGAAGTCGTCGCGCGGTTGAAGGTGTCGGACGGCCATACGACCGGTACGACGTCGATGCAGATCAACGTGGCGAATACGGCGCCGACGGCGCTGATCACCTCACCTGGTCCGGCGACGACGTGGAAGGTCGGGGACACGATCAGCTTCTCGGGTTCGGCGACCGATCCGGAGCAAGGGACGTTGCCGGCGTCGGCGTTGACGTGGTCGCTGATCATGCATCACTGTCCGAGCGACTGCCACACGCACACGATCACGTCGATGACCGGTGCGCAAGGATCGTTCACCGCGCCGGATCACGAGTATCCGTCGTACCTCGAACTGAAGCTGACCGCGACGGACGCACAAGGTTTGACCGACACGAAGAGCGTGCGGCTCGATCCGAAGACGGTCGGGCTGCGGCTCGCCTCCTCGCCTGCGGGGTTGCCTGTGACCTCGCTCGACACGACGGCGAAGACTCCCTTCACCTCGACGGTGATCGTCGGGTCGAGCGTGTCGGTGTCCGCTGATCCGACGCAGCCGGTGGCGAACCAGCTCTACCGGTTCGCGACCTGGTCGGACGGCGGCGCGCGGAACCACAACCTCGTCGCGCCCGCGGCGGCCACGACGTACACGGCGTCGTACGGCGTGAAGCGGAACCTCGCGCGTGGTCGACCGGCGCTTGCCTCGAGCACCTATCTTGCGGGGCGAGAGGCAACGAAGGCTGTTGACGGGTCGATGTCGACGGCGTGGTCGAGTGCGCGGACCGATCCGCAATGGCTCCGGATCGATCTGGGATCGGTGCAGGTGGTCAACCGGGTGCTGCTGAACTGGTTGTCGACGGCGTACGCGAAGTCGTACCAGATCCAGGTCTCCGGAAGCGCGCGGACGTGGAAGACCGTCTACTCCACGACGGCCGGCGACGGCGGGACCGACAGCGTGCAGTTCAGTGCGAACTACGCCAGGTATATCCGGATCAACGCGACCAAGCGGGCTGTTGCCGGCAGCTACTACTCGCTGTGGGAGTTCGGCGCTTTCCAGGACGCCGGGCCCGCGACCGGGATCGGTGGCAAGTGCATCGACGTCTACCAAGCCGCATCCGCGGACGGTACGCCGACGACGCTCTACACCTGCAAGTCGTCGGCGAACCAGCTGTGGACGCCGTCGCTCGAGGACGGAACCGTTCGGACGATGGGCAAATGCCTGTCGGCTCGTACGACGACTCTCAACACCCCTGCGGTGTTGTGGACCTGCGACAGTTCACCCGGCCAGCGATGGATTCCCCAGACCAACGGCACCTTGGTCAACGCCGCGTCCGGACTGTGCCTCAATGCGACCGGCGGTTCGAGTGCCAACGGCACCAAGCTCATCCTCGCGACGTGTACGACCGCGACGAACCAGAAGTGGGTGCTGCCGTAATTCGGTCGTTCTGACGGCCGCGCCCGATCTATCGTCTTCCGCATGAGCAAGGGTTGGGTGGACGAGGGGTACGGCGCGGTCGCGGACACGTTCGCCGAGAACTTCTCGCTGTTTCCGGATCTGGGCGCGGCCGTCACGGTGTACGCCGGTGGGCGCAAGGTGGTCGAGCTATGGGACGGCGATGCGGCGCCGGGGCGGCTCTGGTCGCAGGAGACCGTCGTACCGGTGTTCTCGTGCGCCAAGGGGCTCGTGAGCGTCGTCGTACACCTGCTAGCTCAGTCTGGGGAGCTGTCGCTCGACGAGCCGATCGGGACGTACTGGCCCTCGTTTGTTGCTAACGGCAAAGAGGACATCAGCTGCCGGATGGTGCTCGGGCATCGGGCCGGGATCCCGGTGCTGGACAAGACGCTCTCGTTCGAGGAGATCGCGGCCTGGACGCCGGTGGTTGCGGCGATCGAGGAACAGAAGCCGTTGTGGGAGCCGGGGACGACGTACGAGTATCACGGCCATGTGTTCGGGTTCGTGCTCGGCGAGGTGGTCCGGCGGCTGACCGGACAGTTGCCGGGGGCATACTTCCGGACTGTCATCGGTGACCCGCTCGGGTTGCGGGCGTGGATCGGGTTGCCCGCGTCGGAGCTGCCGAACCTGGCCCGGTTGGAGGAGTCCGAAGGACGTCCGCCGGCGCTGGATCCCGAGCATCTGTTGATGCGCATCGTGACGATGAACGGCGCGCTCGAGTTTCCGGGTCTCGACGTCTCGCACGGCTGGAACGATCCTGCCCTGCTTGCGATGGAACTGCCTGGTGCAGGTGCTGTTGCCTCGGCAACCGGTCTGGCCGGCGTGTACGCCGCCGCGATCACCGGACTCGACGGCGCCGAGCCGCTGCTGTCTCGTGGCACCGTCTCCGATGCAGCCCGAGAGGTGTCGGCCGGCAAGAGCTACCTGGGCTTCGACGCCGGCGCGCGGTGGGGCTCCGGCTTTCTGCTGGACTCGGCGTTCCGTCCTACCCTCGGTCCGCGCAGCCTGGCGAACGACGGTGCCGGCGGGCAGTTCGCGTTCGCGGACGACGAGCATGGCATCGCCTTCGCCTACATCGCCAACCGGATGATCGGCCACGGCGACGCACGCGCGACCCGCTTGATCGAGGCCCTAGCTAAGCAATAGGTCGGCGACTGCCTGCGGAGCCTCGTTCATCACGTCGTGGCCGGTCGGGACGACGTGGACCTGCCAGTCAGGATCGGCCTCGAGCCGGGTGCGGAGCCCGGCGAACGGCGTCTGCTCCTCCCAGCCCGAGCAGTAGACGAAGTCCCGGCGAGCGATCCGATCGACCTCGCCGGTGAGCCGGATCTCCTGCATGAACGAGGCAAGGGGATGCGGCCGGCGACGGGGGTCGCGGTTGCCTGGCGGGCTGACGGCGTACCCGGTGGCCGCGGCACCGGCGGTGGCCACTTCCCGGAAGTAGTCGTTCACCAACGACCACCACGACTCGCCGTCGCGTGGCACGAACGCGTCGAGATGGACCAGCCGCGAGATCCGGTTGGCGGCGCGGTCCGCGGCGGCGGTGATCACCATGCCGGCATAGCTGTGGCCGACCAACGTGACGTCGGACAGGTCGGCACGATCGAGGAACCGCAGTACGTCGTGAACGTGCGTGTCGAGGTTGGCCGTCGCGACCGTCGCGTCGTCGTCGGTCGGCCCCAGACCGGTCAGCGTCAGGGCGTGAACCACCTGACCGGCCAGCAGCGGGATCACCGCCTCGTAGGCCCAGGAGCCCTTCCACCCACCGGGAACCAGAACAAATGTCGTCATGAGGCAATCTCACAAGATCCACCTCTGGCTTGCCACCGCTAGGAAGCCAGGGAATACCTCTTCGCCGCCAACCCGCTTCAGAGGACAAAAGCTGTCCTCTACTAAGTCCAGGATGAAGTCATGACCAAGAACCCTGGCGGTAAGTCGACTGTTACTCCGTACGTCGCCGTTCGCGGCGCCGCGGCCTGGCTCGAGTTCGTCCAGCAGGCGTTCGGGACCAAGCCGGCCTTCGCCGTACCCAACGAGGACGGCACGATCGGCCACGCCGAGATCACGATCGGCGACTCGGTGGTGATGGCCTTCGATGCCCGACCCGACTGGCCCGACACCCCGAGCTTCCTCAGCGTGTACGTCGACGACGCGGACGCCACCGTCGCTCGTGCCGTCGCCGCCGGCGCGACCGTCGTCACCGAGCTGACCACATCCCGCATCGTCGGCGACCGCGGCGCCCGCATCAAGGACCCGGCCGGCAACATCTGGTGGATCCAGACCCACCTGTACGACGTAAACCCCGCCGACCTCCCCGCCCTCTTCGCCGACCCCGACGAGGCCGCCACCATGCGCCGCCTGCAGGAATCCTTCGCCGCGGAAATGCGCTCGCGGGTCCCGTAGTTCATGTGACGTTCACGCGGCCAGGGGAGGGTCGCGTGGACGTCTGTGAGGGGAGAGTTGGCATGTCTCGTGGTAAGTGGGTGATGGCGGCTTCGGTGGTGGGGGTTGCCGCGTTGGTGGCGGGTACGGCGCCGGCTGCCGTGGCCGGTGACCGTGGGCCGAAGGTGGTCGGGACGGCGACGTTGCCGGACATCTCGTTGGGGAAGTTCTCGAACTCGCTGATCCGTGGGTCGGTGGACAACGACCGGAAGGTCGACCTCGGCGGGATCGGGAGTGACATCTTCCCGGCCGGCAAGAGCGGCGAGTTCTGGACCGTGACCGACCGTGGGCCGAACGGGCAGATCAAGATCGACGACGTGAACCGGCGGACGTTCCCGGTGCCCGGGTTCGACCCCGCGATCGTCAAGATCAAGGTCGACGGCAAGAAGCTGAAGGTGATCGACGCGATCCCGATCACCACCCGGCACGGCAAGCCGGTCACCGGCCTGTCGAACCAGGAGAGCCGCGACGAGCTCCCGTACAACTTCGACGCCTCGACGCGGCTCGGCATCAACCCGAACGGCCTCGACACCGAGGGCATCGTCCGGGCCAACGATGGCACGTTCTGGCTGGTCGACGAGTACAGCCCGTCGCTCGTGCACGTGTCCAGCCGCGGTCAGGTGCTCGCGCGGTACGTCCCGAAGGGCCTGAACCTGAAGGGCGCCGACTACCCGGTCATCGAGTCGCTGCCGGCGATCTTCCTGACCCGCAAGATCAACCGCGGCTTCGAGGGTCTGGCGCAGCTGCCCGGCGGCGACCTGGTCCTCGCGCTGCAGAGCCCACTGTCGAACCCGACCAAGAAGGTCGGCGAGGCCTCGCTCAACACCCGGCTGCTCCGGTTCTCGCCGCACCGCGGGAAGCTGACGGCGGAGTACGCGTACCAGTTCGACCCGGTCGGCGTGGTCGACCCGGGTGAGGACGACACCAGCGAGCTGAAGATCTCGTCGATCGTTGCCGCAGGCCCCGAAACGCTGCTCGTCGAGGAGCGGACCGACAACGCCGCCCGGCTGCAGCGCGTCGTACTGCGGCCGTCCGCGAACATCCTCGGGTCGAAGTGGGACGACGCTGCGACCACCCCGTCGTACGAAGCCGACGCGACCGGTGTGCCGGTGTTGAAGAAGCAGCTGTTCCTCGACCTGAACACGGTCAAGGGTGCACCGAAGAAGATCGAGGGTGTGGCGCTGCTGTCGCACGACACCCTGATCGTCATCAACGACAACGACTTCGGGATGACCGACGGTCCGGCGGCTTTCGATGCCAAGGGCAACCTGGTCGACAGCGACATCGAGACGACGCTGGTCACGATCCGCCTGCACTGAAGGATCGGCCCTGGGAGCACAGGGAGCTCCCAGGGCCGCTTTCAGCGCCGCTTGTCGAGGCAGACCGCGGTGAGCCAGGTCCAGCCGAGGACGACGGCGAGATCGAACGCGATGATCGTGGGGCGGCTGCCGGCGCCGGCGCTGAGCCCGGCGAAGGCGCCGAAGAACAGGATGCCGGTGGCGGCGGAGAAGCGGGCGAAGCCGCGGCGGCCGATCGAGCGGTAGTGCGCGGCAATCACGAGGCACGCCGCGATGAGGCCGGTGAAGCCGATGCCGCCGGCAACGAAGTGGCCCATGCCGCGGGTGCTGATCTCGGCGTAGTCGGCGGGAGTGCCGACCGGGAAGCCGGCCGCCGGGTCGGCGGGGAACGCGGCGGCGAGCAGTAGGCCGAAGCCGTACGCGCCCACCAGCCATGGTCCCCAGGTCCGACCTCGACCAGCGAGGGTACGGCGGAGGCCGATGGCGGCCGCGATCGACAGTAGGCCGCTGACGATGAAGTTCGTGGTCTGGATCCAGCCGGGGCCGCCGTTGGCGAGGAGGCTGGCGGGGTGGCGGGTGATGTCGAAGCCTTCCCGGGTGAACGCCTGCACCAGCCACACCGCGACGTACAGCGGACCGGCGACCGCACCGCCGGTGAGCAGGGCACGGGTGGAGACGCTGCCGGCCGAAACGGTCACATCGTGAGTAGTCATCTCAAAGTTCCTTCCACAGAGGAGTTCGTTACCCCTGCGTCGAGCGAACGCGCCCCGGTTCGACACGACAGACGAAATAGGCCCGCGAAGTGTGATGTGCGCTTGTTCACGTCACATGACCTGCCCGGCCGACGTCAGGTGTTTGTTCGATGAGGACAAACGCAAAGGAACGTCATGAACGCAGTGATCGAAGGATTCGGTGGGGAGATCGTCGGACCGGACGACGCGGGGTACGACGCCGCGAGCCGGACCGTGCTGGTCGGGGGCAGCCCGGCGTACGTCCTCAGGCCGGCGAGTGTCGAGGACGTCCGGAAAGCCGTCGCGTACGCCGCCGCGAGCGGGCTGCCGCTGGCGGTCCGGGGCGGCGGGCACGCGTTCGCCGGATTCGGGACGAACGCCGGCGGAGTGGTGATCGACCTGAGCCAGCTGGCCGGGATCGAGGTCATCGACAAGGAGAAGAACGTCGTACGGATCGGCGGCGGCGCCACCTGGGGACAGGTCGCGGCCGCGCTGGCTCCGCACGGGCTGGCGATCTCGTCGGGTGACACGAAGAGTGTCGGCGTCGGCGGGCTGACGCTGACCGGTGGGATCGGATGGAAGGTCCGCAAGTACGGTCTGGCGCTCGACCAGCTGGTCGCGGTGCAGGTGGTGACCGCCGCGGGCGACGTCGTCCGCGCGGCCGAGGACGAGAACGCCGAGCTGTTCTGGGCGATCCGCGGTGGTGGCGGGAACTTCGGGGTCGTGACCGCGTTCGAGTTCGCGGCGCACCCGACGACCGACATCTACTTCGGCAAGGTCGTGTTCCCGGCGAACGAGATCGCCGAGGTGCTGCAGGGCTGGGCGGAGTACCAGCGCACCGCGCCGGCCGAGCTCACCTCGATCGCGGCGTTCGCCAACCCGTTCCTCGGCGGTCCCGAGGCACCGCTGGAGATCGAGGTCGCGTTCGACGGCGACGACGCGGAGCTGGCCGCGCAGGCGATCGACCCGATCCGCAAGCTCGGCACGGTACTCGCCGACGATGTCGCGCTCCGGCCGTACGCCGAGGTTCTGGTCGACGGGGTGACTCCGCCGCCCGGCATCCAGCTGATCACCCGGAGTGCCTTTGTCGACAAGGATTCCGTCCCGGAGGTGCTGCGGATCCTCGCCGAGACCGGTGCGACGCAGGGTTCGCCGATCATGTCCGTCCGTACCGTCGGCGGGGCCGTCTCCGAGGTCGCGGCCGACGCCACGGCGTACGCCCATCGTGAGGCGGAGCTGATGTTCGCCACGACCACGATCGGCCCGCCGCCGGTCGTCGAAGCCACCCGTCCGGCCCGGCAGGCGCTCTGGGACAAGCTCGCTCCGCAGGTCAGGGGCGCGTACGCGAACTTCTTGTCCGAAGCCGAGGACGCCGATGTGGATGCGGTCTACCCGACGGCGACGTACGAGCGGCTTGCGGCGGTCAAGCGCGAGTACGACCCGGCCAACCTGTTCGCCGGGAACCACAATGTGAGGCCCGCATGAGCAAGGTCTGGTTCGTCACCGGCTCGTCCCGCGGGCTCGGCCGGCACTTCGTCGAGGCTGCCCTGTCCCGCGGGGACCGGGTGGCCGCGACGGCCCGGAAGAGTCTGAATGAGCTGGTCGACACGTACGGCGACGCCGTACTGCCGCTCGAGGTCGACGTCACCGACAAGGCCGCTGTTTTCGGGGCCGTCGAGCAGGCCAAGGAGCATTTCGGCCGGCTCGACGTGATCGTGAACAACGCCGGCTACGGGCTGTCCGGTGCCATCGAGGAGATCAGCGACCAGCAACTGCGCGACCAGTTCGAGACCAACCTCTTCGGTACGATCTGGGTGGTCCAGGCAGCGCTTCCGTACCTGCGTGAGCAGGGCAGCGGCCACATCATCCAGATCTCCTCGGTCGCTGGCCTGGTCGGACTCGCTCTCGGCGGCGGATACTGCGCGTCCAAGTGGGCGCTCGAAGGTCTGAGCGAGGTGCTTGCCCAGGAGGTCGCCGGCTTCGGCATCAACGTCACGGTCGTCGAGCCCGGCGGCTACGCGACGGATGGCCTGACCGGCGGGGTGGCCGCGACGCCTAATCCGTTGTACGACGGCCACCGCAAGGCTCTCGTGGATTATGTCGCGGCGGTCGACTTCGACGACCCGGCCGCGGCCGGGCGCGCGATCCTCGAGCTCGCCGACACCCCCAACCCGCCGCTGCGGGTCTTCTTCGGCCAGGGCCACGAGCTGGTCAAGCAGGCGTACGCCGAGCGGCTGCAGACCTGGGAGGACTGGAAAGAGCTGTCGCTCAAGGCGATGTAGGTTCGCGATGCAGCCCGACCGCGACGACGATGATCGCAACCGCGGCCAGTTCGGCCGGCCGCGGGAACTGCCGCAGTACGACGGCACCGATCACCGTCGCCGTGGCGGGCAGCAACGCCAGCATCAACGCGAACGTGGACCGCTTCAACCGCGCCATCGCGAGCTGATCCGCGACGTACGGAATCACCGATGAGCACACGCCTACTCCTACGGCTGCGGCGAGCAGTCCGGGATCGGTGAAGGCGGGGACGGCTGCGTGTAGTCCTACGGGTAGTGCGAGGACGGTCGCTACGGCCATCGCTAGTGCGAGGCCATCGATCCGTTGCAGGCCTTGTGACATCCGGTGGCCGAGCACGACGTACGCGGCGAAGAGGATCGCGTTGAGGGCGGTGAAGACCAGCCCGATCCAGTCGTGGGACAGGCGGATGTCTGTCAGCACGTAGACGCCGGCGACTGCGAGTAGGAGCGCCAGCAGGTTGCGCAGGGAGTGCACTGCGATCGCGGCGAGCACGATCACCGGCGCGAACTCGGCGGCGGCGACTGTGCCGAGAGGGATCCGGTCGATCGCCAAGTAGAAGCAGCAGTTCATCACCGCGAGGACGGCACCCCACGCGATCACCAGGCGTCGGGTGGTCCACGAGAGGGTCCGCCAGGTCCGCCACGGCCGGCGCCAGACCGAGAAGATCAGACCAGCGGCGGCGATCCGCAGCCAGGCCACGCCGAGTGGATCGATCCGCGCGAAGAGCAGGACCGCGAACGCGGGTCCCAGGTAGTGGAACACCGCGCTGACGATGAAGTAGGCCTGCGGCGGGACAGTCCTTCGCATCACTTCACGGTAGGAAGCGGCACGGCTTTCGACCATGGTGTTTCGGTAAGGACCGGCCCTTGATCCTTTCCGATGTGATACTGCCGTGGTGTTTGCTGCTCTGGCTGGTTCCTTGCTGATGCTCGTGTCGCCACTGACTGCTCAAGCGGAGGTGGAGGCCACCCCGGTGAAGACGCTGACGTTCAACATCCACCACGGCGCGGGGGTCGACGGCAAGCTCGACCTCGAGCGGGTCGCGAAGACGATCGAGGCCTCCGGTGCCGGTGTCGTCGGCCTGCAGGAGGTCGACAAGTACTTCGACGCCCGTAGCAACTGGGTCGACCAGCCGGCCTGGCTGGCGGCGCGGCTGAAGATGAACTACGTCTTCGCCGCCAACCTGGACTGGGATCCGCTCGAGCCGGGCAAGCCCCGACGGCAGTACGGCACGCTGGTGCTGTCGAAGTACCCGATCGTTGACTCGCGCAACAGTCTGTTGCCGCTGCATCCGGGGAGCGAGCAGCGTGGTCTGCTCGAGGCGCTGATCGATGTCGACGGCAGGCCGTTGCGCTTTGCCGACACGCATCTGACCACGATCAACGACGGCGAGCGGATCGAACAGGTGAACGCGATCGTTGCCTTGCTCAAGGATGCGCCCGAGGCAACGTTGCTGGTCGGCGACTTCAACGCCGTATCGACGTCGGCCGAGGTGAAGACGCTCACCACGCACTTGACCGACACCTGGCCGGAGAAGGGGTTCGGGCTCGGGCTCACCAGTCCGGTTCCGTTGCCGACCAAGCGGATCGATTACCAGCTGCACAGCGCGCAGTTGGCGACGACCGCGGTGTCCGTCCCGGTGAGCTTCGCCTCCGACCACCTCCCGGTCGCGGCCACCTATTCGTTGAGCTGAGCCTCGTACGCCTCGGGCGACCAGCCGGCTGCGGTCTTCGTGACCAGCTTGGCGCCGAGGCGTTCGTAGAAGCGGTAGCCGGCCGTGTTCTCGAGGCGGAGACCCCAGCCGATCGGGAGTCGGTCCGGCAGCGCGTACCGGGCGAGGCCGAGCATCAACCGGCGACCGACGCCGGCGTCACGGAATGCCTCGCGGACGTAGAGGTCGTCCAGCGCGAGCTGATCGCCGCCGACCCAGAGGTACGGGCGGCGAAGGGCGGACACATACCCCGCGACGTTGCCGTCGACCTCTGCGAGCAGCACGATCACATCCTCGCGTTCGAGGAACCCTTCCCAGTCGTGCACGCTCGCAGTGACGTACTGCTGCTGATCCTGGTACGCCGCCAGCTCCCCGAGCATGGTCAGCACGGTCTCCGCATCCGCGACCACCGCGCGGCGAATCTCAATGGACATGAACCCCTCCGGTTGAAGGCTTGAACGCCGGTACGACGATCAGCGCAAGGACAGCCGCCACCGCTGCGGTGATCGCGGCGAACGTGAACCCACGGGAGAACCCGGTCGACACCGTGCCGGCCAGGCTGGCCGCCGCGACACTAGACACCGCCGCTACGCCGAGCGATGCACCGAACTCGTGGAACGTGCTCAGGATGCCGGACGCGAGGCCCGCCTCCCGATGATCGATCTGCGCGAACGTCGTGGTCGAGGACGCGACGAACGCAGCACCGAGTCCGACCGTCCCGACGGTCATCCCGATCACGATCTCAGCGGCACCGTCCCAGATCGCGGGGACAGCGACCCCGATCGCCGTGATCGCGAATCCGACGACGGCGACCGGTCGTGCGCCGACCCGTCCGACGAGTTGGCTGGCCAGATGCGCGCCGACGATCGCGGCGATTGCCACCGGCAAGAACAGCAGTCCGGTGCGCAGGGCGCCGTACTGCTTGAAGTGTTGTAGGTAGAAGGATCCTAGGAAGAACATCGAGATCATCAGAGCCGTTGCTACCAGCAACATGAAGGTGCCTGCGGCAACAGGTCGCCGGGTCAGGATCCGGAGGTCCATCAGTGGCCACCGGACGGATCGCTGGACCCAGGCGAAGACGCCGTACAGGACGAGGGCACCGGCCAGCGTGCCGAGGGTCGCGGCCGAGAGCCAGCCGCGGTCGCCGGCGTTGATGAGCGCATAGATCGCCGTACCTGTGCCGGCTGTGACGAGAAGAGCACCCGGTACGTCGAGACGACCCTGCTGCTCACTCGGGCGGTCGGCGGGGAGCATCCGGAGCAGGAGGATGAACACGATCAGGCCGATGGGCAGGTTGATGTAGAAGACCCACTGCCAGCCGGGGCCGGCGGTGAGCAGACCGCCGAGGAGTACGCCGATCGCCGAGCCGCCACCGCCCATCGCGGACCAGATGCCGAGGGCCTGGTTGCGCTCGTCGCCGTCGAACGTCTTCGTGACGACGGACAGCGCGGCCGGCGAGAGCATCGCGGCGCCGATGCCCTGCGCGACGCGGCCGGCGAGGAGGAGCTCGGGCCCGTTGGCCAGGCCGGTGACGAGCGAGGCCGCGGTGAACACGATCAGACCGGTCAGTACGACGCGGCGGGAACCGAACAGGTCGGCGGCGCGGCCGCCCAGGAGCATCAGGCCGCCGAACATCAGCGTGTACGCGCTGACCACCCAGGTCAGGGTCTCGCGGCCGAGGTGGAGATCGGTCTCGATGTTCGGCAGCGCGATCGCCACCACGGTGACGTCGAGGATCAGCATGAACTGCGCGACGGCGAGCAGCCCCAGCAGTCGCCACCGCCGGGGGTCGGGTTGATTCATCGGTCATCATCCTTAAGTTGAACAGGCGTGTACGGGTTAGATTGGTACCGTAACTCGTACACTGGTGTTCGACAAGAGGAATTCGTACAGCGGTGTTCGAGATGAGGAGGTTTCCGTGGCTGTCACGACCAGACGGGCGGATGCGCAGCGGAACATCGCGGCGATCCTGACCGCGGCGGCGGAGTGCCTGAGCCGCGATCCGGCCGCGAGTACGTCGGAGATCGCGAAGGCGGCCGGGGTCGGGCGAGTCACGCTGTACGGGCATTTCCCGTCGCGGGCCGAGCTGATCGACGCCGTTTTCGTGCAGGCGATCGCGACCGGCGAGGAGACACTCGGGCAGGTCGATCTGACCGGCGATCCCCGTTCGGCGCTGGGGCGGCTGATCGAGTCGAGCTGGCAGCTGGTCGACCAGTACCGCGCTTTGCTGCTCGCGGCTCAGGACGCGCTGCCGCCAGGGCGGGTCCAAGAGCTGCACGCCGACCCGATGGCACGCGTGGAGCGGCTGCTCGAACGCGGCCGCGACGAGGGCGCCTTCCGCGCCGACCTGCCGACCTCGTGGCTGGTCAGCGTCATGCACAACGTGATGCACGGCGCCGCGAGCGAACTCCACGCCGGCCGCATCACGTCCGACCAAGCCGCGCCGTACATCACCGCGACCTTGCTGGCCGCGTTCACTCCCCCGTCGGAGTAGCTACTCCAGCCAGACCGTTTCGAACGTCGGGTTGGCGTGGATGTGGACCGCTTCGTAGCCGCCGGGGCCGGTGCGGAACTTGTGCGGGGTGTCGGCGGGGACGACCAGGATCTGGCCCGCTCGGCCGACGATCTCTTCCGTGCCGACTGTGAACGTTGCCGTACCGCGGCGGATGATGAACGTCTCGGCGTACGGGTGCTTGTGCAGCCGCGGACCGGCGCCCTCCTTCGTGGTCGACTCGAGAATCAGCGACACCCCAGCCCCACCAGGCAACTGGGTGTAGTTCTCGGTCCACTCCTCCCCGTCGTCCCGCCCGTCGGCCCGGTTGATCACCGCGGCCCCCGATTTCGCGATCTCCGTCATGGAACCCTCCTCGCTAGTCCTTGTCACCGTAGCCTCGCGGGAGGTCCTTTCAAATCCCTTTCGCCGTACGTCGAAGGCCGGCTCGGGTCGATCGCGTTCGCGGCCTTCAACGGGCTCCGGCGATGCGGCCGGCGACCGGGGCGAGGCCGGCGACAACCACTGCGAGTACGGCGACGCCGCCGAGCGCGACCGGCAGGGACCATTGCGAGGAGGCCGCGCCGACTGCCGCCGGGCCGATCAGGAATCCGAGGTAGGCGATCGTGGTCACGACCGAGATCGCGCCTGCGCGTCGTGCGGGTCCGGCCCAGGCACCGGCCATCCCGATGATGGTGGGCGCGCAGACCGACGTACCCAGTCCTGCGATGCCAATGCCGATCAGGGCGATCCACGGGTGACCGGCGGTCGCGGCGACAAGCGAGCCCGCCGCCGCGATGAGCCCGCCGAACACCAGCAGTTGCACTTGCTGGACCCGCTTCAGGAGCGCGTTTCCGGCAAACCGGCCGGTCGCAGCCGCGGCGGCGAAGACAGCAGGCGCGACAGACGCGAGGCCGGCCGGTGCGTTGAGCGAAGTATCCAGATGCACAGCACTCCAGCTCTGCCACGCATTCTCAACCAGATAAGCAATCGCACACAGCACCCCGAACATCAGCAACGTCGGCTCCAACCGCCCCTTCGCCGCCCCCGATCCCCCGGCATCAGCCCGCGGGTTCCGTGCGTCGTCTGTGGCGGCTGGTTGCGCCGAGGTGCTGCCCGAGGCGGCCGGTGCGTGCTCGGAGTTGGTGGTGTCCTGTGGCGCCAGGACAACGAGTGCAGTGATGACGATCAGGGCGGCGGCCCCGCCGAGTACCGGGAGCGCACCGACGCCGGCGGCGCGGAGTCCCGCCGTACCCAGGCTTGCGACTACGACCGCGACCGAGAACATGCCGTGCGCGAAGTTCATCACCGGGCGCTCGGTGGCGGCCTCCGCGTGGGAGCCGGTTGCGTTGATGGCTACGTCCATCGCGCCAGAGGTTGCTCCGAGCAACAACAACGCCGCACTCAGCGTGACCACCGAGCCGGCCAGCGCGGGTAGTACGCCGCAGATCGCGAACAGTACGGTCACGACCGGCAGCACGACACCGCCGTACCGATCGATCAGATACCCGGTGAACCGCATCGAAACCAGCGCACCGAGCCCGATCATCAGCAGCGCGACGCCGAGCTCCCCGTCGTTCACCCCGGCGCCGGTCCGGACCGCGGGCAGGATCGCGCCCCACGCTCCCCAGAACAACCCGAACGCGGCGAACCCGGCAACTGTTTTCAGCACCGCACGAGGCTACGCGGCATAGGGTGCGGCGTATGCCCATGTACTCGTTCGAAGGTAAGCGCCCGACCGTTCACCCGGAGGCCTGGATCGCGCCGACCGCCACGCTGGTCGGAGATGTGGTCGTCGAGGCCGGAGTCTCGATCTGGTACGGCGCGGTGATCCGCGCCGACCTGGGTACGATCACGATCCGCGCCGGCGCGAACATCCAGGACAACACGGTCATCCACGTCGGCCACAACGGCTGCGAAATCGGCCCGAACGCAACCGTCGGCCACCAGTGCCTCGTCCACGACTGCACAATCGGCGAGCAGGCACTCGTCGGCAACGGCGCAATCGTCCTCGATGGCGCAGTAGTCGGCAAACGCTCCCTCGTCGCCGCCGGCTCCACCGTCACCCCCGGCGCCGTCATCCCACCCGAATCAGTCGCAATGGGCAGCCCCGCCAAGAAAATCATCCCGCTGGACGGCACCGCCAAACTCTTCGTAGACCACAACGCCACCGTCTACCACGCCCTAGCCGAACGCCACGCCACCACCGTAGAACTGGTCGAGGAGTAGCCGGATGCGGTAAGGCGTACTGCGTCCGCCCCGCGTACTCCGCAGGCGTTTCCTTCGTCGCTCCGCTCCTCACCGCACCCGCTCCCACCCACCCCCGGCTCAGCGCCGTACACCTCCATCCGGGGCGAGGTCGGCCGTGCCTCCGGGGCTGTGGTCCACAGCTGCGATGACCAAGGCGGCTGCGCTCGGGAGTGGCTCGATGATCGGGGCCAGGTCGAGCTCGGCCAGCCGACGGGCGGTTGCGGCGAGCGGGCCGCCGGCGATGATCACGGACTCCGCGCCGTCGGCGACGCAGGCGCGGACTGCGTCGGCCAGCTCGAGGAACTGGCGCTCGGGGTCAGCCGCTAGGACGAGCGGATCGGACGACGTCAGCCGGACGCCGATGAAGGTGTCGCTGTGGCCGTACTGCGCCACGAGGTCCACGAGCGAGTCGGCCAACAACGGCGTACTGGTCGCCATCCCGAACCGCCGGCCACCCCGCGCCGCCGCCAAGATCGAAGCCTGCCCGATTCCCACCACCGGCACATCCAGCACGCCGTCCAACAACTCCCGCCCCGGATCCCCAATCGCCGCAACAATCACCGCAACCACCTCACCACCAGCAGGCACCACACCCTCGGCACCATCCGCAGCCATGTCCCCCGCGTCGTCAGCACCTGGCGCCGCGGCGACGGTGGTGGGATCGGCGAGCGTGGTCAGTGGAGCGTCGGCGCCCGTCGACTCACCTCCTCTGGCGGCCAGGCGGTGGCGTACTGCGTTCAAGACGTGGGGCCCGGCTGCGGCGAGGGATGCGGGTTCGGCGAGCATGCGGGGACCGTGGGCGACTGTGATGCCCTCGACCGTCAACCCGGCCGCGGACAGCGCCGGGCGGACCAACTCCGTCATCATCGTTGTCGTTTGTTTGTTGGTGTTTGGGTTGATGACGAGTACGGTCCCCGGCACTGCTCACGGCTCCAGGTCGAGGAGGCGGGCGGGGTTGTTCTTGATCATCGTGTTGATCTCGTCGACGGTGAACTCGAGGTCGAGCAGTGAGCTGATCAGCGTCCGCATGCCCTCGGCCGGTGTCGGGCCGGAGCGGATGCCGTAGTCGGTGCCGAGGATGAAGTGCTCGACGCCGATCTCGCGGATCTGTCGCGCCCACGGCATGATCCCGCTGAACTCCGGCGCGTTCGCGATCCCGGCGATCTCATCGGCCCATTCGCGTTCGACGTAGTAGTTCGTCCGCGGCAGCCCGCGATGGAACATCCAGTCCGAGACCGCGCCCTCCAGCAGCACACCTTTCTCAGCAAGCTTCCGCTGCTGCTCGACCGTCATCCGACCACGGCACGGGTGCGCCACCACGATCTTCCGGATCCCGGCGTCGATCGCCAGGTCCGCCAGCCGCATCGCCTCGTCGACCGAGACGTGCCCGGTATTGAGATGCACCTGCGGATGCTCCGCAATCAGCTCGAGAATCTCGGCCAGATCATCAGGCACAGAGCCGTCGAGCGGGATCCGGATCGAGCGATCCAGCTCTTTCTGGAACGCCGGGTACTGATCCTTGAACGTCACCGGCTTCCCATCGACATAACTGCCTTCGTGGCTTGCCATGAAGTGCGTGCAATGTGCTCCGAAGTGCACAAACCGTGCCCCAGCGCCGTACTCGAGCGCGGTCTTCACCGCCCGCGGATTGAGCCCGCCGAGCACCGACGTCATGATGATCCCGCCGAACACGTCGATACCCGGCACCTGCCGCGTCGTCAGCAGCGACGTACCGCAGCTCATCCCGAGCGTGTGGTCGAGGTACATCAACGCCCGCATGCCGACGGCCTTCGCCTGCTCGGCAATCTGGAACGGATCGAGCCGGCCGGGACACGACCGCAGCCAAGGCCCTGCGTGCACGTGGATATCGATCGCGCCCTGGAGCAGTTCGTCCGGAAGCTCCATCGAGCGGTTGTCCGAGGTCTCCGCGAGGTATGTCATATGGTCGTCCTTTCCGAAGCGCAGATGGCGCGAATGTGGGCAGCACTGTCGACGATGTAGCGAACGGTTTCGCTGTAGCCGAAGGGCTGCGCGGCATAGGTGTCGAGGTCCGGCAGTTCACCGGCAGCGATGCGGTTCTCGTAGGCGTGCACCATTTCCAGGTACGCCGCGAACTCCCGCACCGTGAGATCGGGATGTGCCGCGAGGAACTCCTCTTCGTACACCTCGATCAGCCACTTCTCCGGCGGCCGCGGCCGGTCCTCGTACGACTCGTAGTTCTCGATCGTGAGATTCACCGACGGGTTGCTCTCAGCAACGATCGGCAGGACCTCAGCGAGGTCCACAACCCCTGCTCCACAAGGGCGCAGCTGGTAGTACAGACCGCCTTCGCCGTGCGCAAGATGCGCGTCCTTGATATGCGTCTGACGGACGTACGGCGCAACCCGGCGCGCCGTCCAGGTCGGGTGCTCGATCCGGTGCAACGGATTCGCCGTGTCGTACACGATCCCGGTCACATCCGGCCCGACCGCCTCGACCAGGCGGACCAGCTCGAACGAGCTGATCTCCTCATGAGTCTCGAGGTTCACGTGAATGCCGAGGTCTCGCGCGTACGGCGCGAGCCGCAGCAGGAAGCGCTCGATCGCGACCAGCTGCTCTTCCCAGGTGACGTCGGTACGGAAGCGGTCCCAGGCCAGCCGCCCAGCGAACTTCGGCTTGACCATCGCGGTCGACGACCACAGCTCGTAGCAGCCGATCGCGGCGCACGCTTCCATCATCCGGCGGAATCCGAGCAGGGTGTCGCCGTCGCCGATCTCGCGCAGCTCAGGGGCTTCGGGGATCGCGAACGGGTTCACCTTGCCGAGCCCGGTCTCGAGGTACATCCCGAGCTCGTCCGCTCGGGCTCGCGCGTTCCGTAGTTCGGCCAGGTTCAGCGTCGGGCTCAGGTCCAGCACCGAACGGAAGAAGACGCCTTCGAGTCCGAGCTGATGCGCGTGCCCGATCGTTCCGAGCGGACCGCGCTTGGCCGATTCGGGGATCTTGAGTCCGTCAACGCCGACCCGCATCCGAGGTCCTTCAGTTGCCATCGTGCAATTCCTCCAACGAACGTCCGAACGTCTCGGGGCCGAACGGCACCGCCACGAGCACCACCGCACACATCGCACCGACCAGACTCAGCAACGCGACCGGTCCCAGCGAGCTGAGGAGAGCTCCGGCGAGCGGCGGGAGCAGAGCGCCGCCGATCATTCCCAGGTTCGAGATCACGCCGATGCCGAACGCCCGTACCCGCGTCGGGTAGAGCTCCGGGCACCAGGTCGAGATCGAGCAGTTCGCCCACCAGGAGAAGAACTCGAACAGGAAGCCGAGGACGAGGATCGCGACCGCGCCGTTGGCAAGGAAGGCGAAGGCCAACGCCGACAGGCACGAGAGGGCAGCCGCGACCGCGATCGTCGGACGCCGGCGGAACCTTGCGTTCAGCACCGAGGAGACCAGGGCTCCAGCAACAGCGCCCGTGAAGATCACCATCGTGAACCACAGACTCGTCGCGATCTCGTACCCCTGGTCGACCAACAGCGTCGGCCAGAAGGTCAGCAGGACGAACTGCGCCCCGAACAGCGAGGCCGTACAGGCGCCGAGCACTGCCGAGTTGCGTCCGAGCCGACCGCGCAGGATCTCGGTCCACCGTACGTCGGCCTGTGCGAGCCGCATGTTCTCCGGCAGGTAGTTCGTCACCAGCAGCCCGCGCGGGTTCAGCCGATCGGATGCGAGCACGCTGAGGGACCGGTTCGCCTCCGCGATGCGGCCCTTGCTCAACAGGTACCGAGGCGTCTCCGGCATGTGCCGCCGCGTGTAGAGGACGAGCAGAGCCGGCAGGCAAAGAAGCGCGAAGACCCAACGCCAGCTCGCATCCGGTCCACCCAGCCACAGCGGCAGATCGGGACCGATCACGCCGACGATCACGAACCCGAACAGGTACGCCGCTGGGTTCCCCAGTCCGCCGGCGCCAACCTGCAGCAAACCCACCGCAGTACTGCGGAACTTCGTCGACGTCATCTCCGCGAGCAAGGCCAGCCCGACGACGAACTCGCCGCCCAGCCCGAGACCGACGATGACGCGGCCGATCACCAGCACCGGGAAGTTCGGGGCGAGCGCACAGACCAGCGCGCCGATGCTGTAGAGCGCCAGGTTGAAGTTGAACATGGTCTTGCGGCCCTTGAGGTCGCTCAGCCAGCCACCGAGTGCGGCGCCGATGTACATCGCGCCGAACGTCGCCGACGCCAGGAAGCCGATGCCGGCGGACGAGACGCCCCACTGGTCCTTCAGCGAAGGACCGACGATGCCGACCGTGTTCTGCTCGATCACGTCGAAGAAGGCGCCGAAGATGACCACGGCCAGGATCACCTTGTGACTGCGGTTGGTGCCTATCCGGTCCATCACCGAGGCGAGCCGCAGCAGCGCCCGTCTCCCGTCGTCAGGCGCCCGGTCGTCCCGGACGGGTGTCGCCGCCAGCAGGATGTCCTGCTCCGCGATCTTTTCTTGCTCAGCCATCGTGCGCTCCCACCTCTGCCATGACAGGACAGAATTCCGCATTCCGGAAACTGGATTCCGATGGCTAGAAGATTGAACCTGGCCTTCTCTACTGTCAAGCGTCCAGCCCATGCAATCCCACAGTCAAGAGCTGTCACCAGGCCGCCGAAACTGTAGATTCATCCAGGGAGGTCACCATGTTGCTTTCGGAGCTGCTCGACGAGGAGCGCCTCGGGCTCCGCGTGCTGTACGCCGCGCCCGACGCGCCGGCCCAGCCCATCGGCCGACTGGTCACGACCGACCTCCTCGATCCTGGCCGCTACCTCAGCGGCGGCGAACTCGTGCTCAGCGGGCTGGTCTGGCACCGCACTCCCGGCGACAGCGAGCGGTTCGTGCGCTCGGTGTCGAGTCGGGGCGCTCGAGCGCTGCTGGCCGGCGGCGACGTACCGGACGATCTGGTCGACGCCTGCCGGGCTCACGAACTCACCCTGATCGAGGTGCCGGCCGAGGTTGCGTTCACCGACATCACCGAGCACATCGTCGAGCGCGACTCGGGGAACGGTCACTCCCGCGCGTCGGCCAGCCTGGTACGCCAGCGCGACATGCTCGCCGCGATCGCCGCCGGCCGGAGCCTGGACGAGCTCGCCGATCGGGTGTCGGTTGCCTTCGGCCACATTTGCCGGGTGCTCACGCCGTCCGGTCGGCATGTGGTGCCAGGCCCTGCCGAGCTCGACCCCGCGACCGTCGACGCCGTCACCGCCGGCTTCCTCACGACCGACCGGTTGCCCGCGCCGATCGAGACCGAGTCGGGGACGTACAGCGTGTTCCCGGTCGGCTCGACGCTCGGCCAGCGGCTCACGACGTGGCTCGTGGTCGTCGACGGAGACCTCCGGACCTGGCCCCGCGAAGAGGTCGACGCAGTCGGCGAGCTGTGCGCGATCGCGTCCCTCGATCGCTCGCGACGCGACGAGAGCCAGCGGGCGCTCCGGCCGATCGCCACCGAAGCAGTCGCGATGATCGAGGCGGGCGCGCCGCAAAGCGACGTACTAGCAGGTCTTCGGCAGACCGGTCTCGCCACCGATCAGCCGGTCGTCGTCGTGGTCGTGGAGATCTCGGGCAGCGGGCCGCCCGAGGGTGCGCCGGCGTTGCTCGAGGACATCGCGCTCACGGTGAGCCGGCCCGTGGTGGCTCGCACCGGCGACGGCCGCGCGGTGGCGCTCCTCCCGTATTCACCGGACCTGCCTGACCTGGTGCGTACGGCGTGCGCCCGCTTCGCACCCGGCCTGCTCGCGAGCACCACGCTGTCCGTCGGCATCAGCGGACCGGCCGATATCTCCGGTCTCGCCGGGGCGTTGGAGGAGGCACGTTTCGCCCACCGCGTCGCCCACGTCGGCGGTACACCGGTCAGCGTCGTCAGCTCCGAGGACGTCACCTCACACGCCTTGCTACTCGCGGCGGTCCCCCACGACGTACGCCGTACCTATGCGACCCGCGTATTGGGCGCAGTCCTCGAGCACGACCGCCGCACTCGGGGCGATCTGGTGGGCACGCTGTCGATCTTCCTGGAGACCGCCTGCTCGTGGGCACGCACCGCCGAACAGCTTCACCTACACGTGAACTCCGTGCGCTACCGCATCGACCGCATCCAAGAGCTCACCGGCCGCGACCTCTCCCGCTTCCAGGACCGGGTAGACATGTACCTCGCCCTGAAATCGCTCTAACGCTGGAGGATCCCACCAAATTCAGCTTTCTCCACTGTCAGCGGCGGACTGACTGCGTCTGCCCCCGCCTGCTCCGCAGGCACTTCCTCCGTCGCTCCGCTCCTCAACGCACCCGCTCCCACCCACCCCCGGGCTAAGCGCCGTGCATCCCCATCCGGCTACCGCTGGGAGTAGCGGGCTGCCGCCTGCGAGGTGCTCGCGGTGCTCGCAAGCGAAGGCTAGCGAGTGCCACTCGGGAAGCAGATGCGATCGAGAGGACTGCGACATGTCGCCACGTTCCGCTCTCGTCGCCCCGGACACAGCGGTCCGCGGACAGCAGCCTGCCGCGAGGGCGTGGGAGTGTCGCGGTCCCCTCGGCCAGGGGTGTCTTGTGGGTGACGCGGGCCTGGCATTCAGCAACTCGCGGGCGGCAGCCCGCAGACCCCGGCGATAGCCGGCACGTCCGGCGGCAGCCGGGAACTCCGGCGATAGCCGGCACAGTCCGGCGATAGCCGGAAGCCCCGGCGATAGCCGGAAAGGGATGCACGGCGCTGAGCCGGGGGTGGGTGGGTAGCGTGCGGAGCGGGTGCGCTGAGGAGCGGAGCGACGAAGGAAGCGGCTGCGTAGCACGCGGGGGCCTTCAGGTTCTCCAGTGGTAGCGGCGTTCGGGGCGGCCGGTGGTGCCGTAGCGGAGGGTTACTTGGGCTTGGCCTTGGGTGCAGAGGAACTCCAGGTAGCGGCGGGCGCTGACTCGGGAGATGCCGACCTTCTCGGCGCATTCGGCGGCGGACAGGTTCTCGGGGGCGGTGCGGAGGGCGGCGGTGACCAGGTCGGTGGTTTCCTGGCTGAGGCCTTTGGGGAGGCGGTTGACCGATGGGCGGGCGGGGGCGAGCACCCGGTCGACATCGGCTTGGGAGGTGACCCGGTCGGGGACGCTGGCACGGCGGCGGGCGTACTCCTGCAGCCGCGCGCGCAAATCCTCGAAACCGAAGGGTTTCAACAGATAGTTGACGACACCCTGGCGTACGGCGCCCCGCACCGCCTCGGCCTCCCGCGCCGCAGTGATCACGAGGATGTCGACATCAGCTTGTACGGCGCGCATCCGCCCGATCAGCTCGATGCCGAACACGTCGGGCAGATAGAGATCGAGCAGCACCAGATCAGGACGAAGCGAGGACAACGCCGCGACGGCCTGGTCGCCGGAGTTCGCCGTACCGATGACTTCGAAGCCGTCGACGCGGTCCACGAAGCCGCGGTGGATGCGGGCGACCATGAAGTCGTCGTCGACGACGAGGACCGTGATCATCGGGCTCCCTCGGGCGTGCGCTGGGCGGACATGCGGGCGACGAACGCCGCGCCGCCGTCGGCGTTGTTGGTGACGGCGACCTCGCCGCCCCGCCGGCGGCAGATCAGCCGGGTCATCGCGAGGCCGATCCCGCGTTCGCCCTCGGCCGCGGCCTTGGTGGTGAAGCCGTGCGCGAACACCTCCTGCGCCAGCTCGGGCGCGACGCCAGGACCGGAGTCGCGGACCACGATCTCCACACTGGTCGCGTCCTGCCGCAGTTCGACCTCGACCCACGCGGGTGAAAGCGGCGTACCGGACTGGGCCGCTGCGTCGATCGCGTTGTCGACGAGGTTGCCGACCACGGTCGCCACGTCGGCGGACAGTGCGGGGTCGAGCCGGAGCAGCGTCGTACGTTCGGACACCCGGAGCTCGACGCGGCGTTCGGCCGCGAGCGAGGACTTCGCCATCAGCAAGGCGGCGACCGCGGTGTCGTGGACCCGCCGGGTCACGGTCAGGTCGAGCGATTCACGATAGCGGTTGAGCGCGCCGACGTACGAGACGACCTCGTCGTACTCCCCGATCTGGATCAGGCCGGAGATCGTGTGCAACTGGTTCGCGAACTCGTGCGTCTGCGCCCGAAGCAGTTCGGCCGACGAACGGAACGACCCCAGCTCCCGCTCCAGCTGCGCCAGCTCGGTCCGGTCGCGCAGCGTGGTCACCGATCCGAGCGAACGCCCGTCCTTCAGTACTTCCATCCGGTTCATCACCAGCACCCGCCCACGCCGTACGACGACCGCGTCGCGCGCCTCGTCCTCACCGGCGAGCACTTCACGCAACCGGCCCTCGATCCCCAACTCCCTCAACGACCGCCCGACCGCGCTCGAAGGAAGGTCGAGCAGTCGCCGACCGACATCGTTCACCAGCGTGACCCGCAAATGGGGGTCCAAGGCAACGACTCCCTCGGCCAGCCCGTACAGCATCGCCTCCCGGTGCTCGGCGAGACCGGCGATCTCCCGCGGCTCAAGCCCGAGCGTCTGCCGCTTGATCCGGCGCGCCAGCAACCACGACCCGAGCAGCCCGAGCACACAGGCGATCCCGAGATAAATCGCCAGGTACGACGATGCCCCGCGCAACCGCTGCCAGATCGACGGAGCCTGCTCGCCGACCATCACCGTGCCGATGTGATCCCCGAGCGTTCCGTCCGGACGACCGTTCGCATCCGTGCCCTGACTGAGCACCGGGACCTGCGAGACCAACTCCTTCCCATCCCCCAGCCGCAGCTCGCCTGACCATCCCCGGCCCGAGGCCACCCACGGATCACCGAGCGCCAACGAGCTGCCGATCGTGGTGGGGTTCGTGGCCGCGATGATCCGGCCGTGCGCGTCGGCGACCGTGATCGAGGTGACGCCGGACTGCGTCAACGTTGTCTGGAGCAACGGCGCGAGCACCTCCGCGGGCGCAGGATGCCGGATGCCGAACCGCAGCGTCTGGTTCCCGGAGAGCTGCTCGGCCAGCGCGGTCACGCGACGACCCTCGACCCGGTTGAACGTGGCGGCAGACTGGGCGAGCGAGACAGCGGCGACGGCGACGAGCACCACCACGACGATCGCCAACTGCAGCACGAGCAGCTGCCCGGCCAACGTCGGACGTCTTCCCAGCCTGACGGCCATATTCACCTCCCATAAGGTCCTGCCGCATGATCACCGCTGCGGCGCTCGAGTGCCACACTTCACCCAGGTTCCGCCCGTGACCACAATGAACTCAACTACCGCTGCGGCCACAACGCAGACGCCGTACCCGCTGGAGGTCCACGATCGTCGCCACCTGATCCCCATCGAAAAGGACACCGCCATGAGGCCGATGCTCTGGGTCACCACAGCTGTGCTCGCGCTGGCCAGCGTGACCGCCTGCGGCGCGACCGCGAACAAGTCCGACACCAACGCCGACAGCGGCAAGCCTGCCACCGGTCTGCGGCTGATGGTGCCGAACGCGGCCGGCGGCGGGTACGACACCACCGCCCGGGTCGCCGCGAAGGTGATGGAGGACGCGAAGATCGCGACCGGCGTGCAGGTGTTCAACCTGCCCGGTGCCGGCGGTACGGTCGGCCTGCAGCGGACCGTGAACGAGAAGGGCAACGGCAAGCTCGCCATGCAGATGGGGCTCGGCGTGGTCGGCGCGACGTACACCTCGAAGTCGAAGGCGACGCTGACCCAGACCACGCCGCTGGCGAAGCTGGTGGAGGAGGCCGGTGCGATCGTCGTACCGAAGAACTCGCCGTACAAGACGATCGGCGATCTGGTCACGGCCTGGAAGGCGAACCCGAAGGGGCTGGCGGTCGGCGGCGGCTCTTCCCCGGGCGGACCGGACCACCTGCTGCCGATGCAGCTCGCACAGACCGTCGGCATCAACCCGAAGGACGTCAACTTCGTCTCGTACGACGGCGGCGGCGAACTGCTGCCTGCACTGCTGGGGAGCAAGATCGCCTTCGGGGCCAGCGGATTCGGCGAGTTCCTCGACCAGGTCCAGAGCGGCCAGGTGCGCGTGCTCGCGGTGACGAGCGAGCAGCCGATCGAGGCGCTGAAGGACGTGCCGACGCTGAAGGGCTCCGGGATCGACCTGGTGTTCACCAACTGGCGCGGGATCGTCGCCCCGCCCGGGATCAGCGACACGGACAAGAAGGTCTGGATCGACGCGCTGACGAAGATGCACGAGTCCGCGCAGTGGAAGTCCGAGCTGGAGAAGCACGGCTGGACCGACGCGTTCGTGACCGGTGACGAGTTCGGCAAGTTCCTCACCGACCAGGACAAGGCGGTCGCCGACATCCTGGCCAAGCTGGGCCTGGCGGCATGACCGAGGCCGCGACCAGGCGGCCGGATCGAGCGCAGTACGGCGTGTGCGGGTTCCTGGCGGTGGTCGGCGTCCTGGTGATCGTCGACGCCGCCCGGCTCCAGCACATTGCCAACAGCAACGATCCGATCGGCCCGAAGCCGGTACCGATCGTCCTCGGCGTACTGCTGCTCGTGGTCGCCGTCCTGTACGCCGTCGACGTCGCCCGCGGCGGGACCGGTGAGGCCGAGGAAGGCGAGGACGTCGACGTGACGTCCGCCGTCGACTGGCGCACCGTGCTCACGCTGATCGCCGCGTTCGTGGTCAACCTCGCGCTGATCGAGCCGCTGGGCTGGGTGATCAGCGGGACCCTGCTGTTCTGGGGGTCCGCGTTCGCGCTCGGCAGCCGGCACCACATCCGGAACCTGTTCATCGCCGCCGCCCTGGCGCTGATCACGTTCTACGCGTTCGCGATCGGGCTCGGCGTCAACCTGCCGGCCGGCGTACTGCAAGGGATCTTGTGATGGAACTCCTGCAAGGATTCGCAGATGTCCTGACCCCGATCAACCTGCTGCTCGCGCTGCTCGGTGTCACGGTCGGTACGGCGGTCGGCGTACTGCCCGGCATCGGACCCGCGATGACGGTCGCGCTGCTGCTGCCGATCACATACGGGCTGGAGCCGGTGCAGGCGTTCATCATGTTCGCCGGCATCTTCTACGGCGGCATGTACGGCGGCTCGACCACGTCGATCCTGCTGAACACGCCAGGCGAGTCGTCATCGGTGGTGACGGCGATCGAGGGCAACAAGATGGCACGCGCCGGACGGGCCGCGCAGGCGTTGGCGACCGCGGCGATCGGCTCGTTCGTGGCCGGGACGATCGGGACGTTGTTGCTGGTGTTGGTCGCGCCGCAGGTGGTGAAGTTCGCGATCAGCCTGGGTGCGCCGGATTACCTGGCGATCATGCTGCTCGCGTTCGCCGGTGCGACCTCGGTGCTCGGGTCGTCCCGGATCCGTGGGTTCGCGGCGTTGCTGCTCGGACTGGTGATCGGGCTGGTCGGGATTGACAAGGTGACCGGCCAGCAGCGGCTGACGTTCGGCGTACCGCAGCTTGCCGATGGCATCGATGTCGTCGTGGTTGCCGTTGGCATCTTCGCGGTCGGCGAGGCGCTGTGGGTCGCGGCGCATCTGCGGCGGAACCCGGGCACAGTCATTCCGGTCGGTCGGCCGTGGATGGGGAAGTCGGACTGGCGTCGTTCATGGAAGCCGTGGCTGCGCGGGACGGCGTACGGATTCCCGATCGGCGCGCTGCCGGCGGGCGGGGCCGAGATCCCGACGTTCCTCTCCTATGCAACTGAGAAGAAGCTGTCGAAGCATCCGGAAGAGTTCGGGCACGGCGCGATCGAGGGCGTGGCCGGACCGGAAGCCGCGAACAACGCGTCCGCAGCCGGGACGCTGGTGCCGATGCTCGCGCTCGGTCTGCCGACGAACGCGACCGCGGCGGTGATGCTCGCGGCGTTCACGTCGTACGGCATCCAGCCCGGACCGCTGCTGTTCCAGCGCGAGCCGAGGCTGGTGTGGGCGCTGATCGCCAGCCTGTTCATCGGCAACCTCATGCTGCTGCTCCTCAACCTGCCGCTGGCGCCGGCCTGGGCGAAGCTGCTGCAGATCCCGCGGCCGTATCTGTACGCCGGGATCATCTTCTTCGCCTCGATGGGCGCGTACGCCGTGAACGCGCAGCCGCTCGACCTGTTGCTGCTTCTGCTGCTCGGGCTGCTCGGTTTCGGGATGCGCCGGTTCGGTCTGCCGGTGCTGCCGCTGATCATCGGCGTGATCCTCGGCCCGATCGCCGAACGGCAGGCGCGGATGGCACTGCAGCTCTCGAACGGCGATGTCTCCGGGCTGATCGGTGGGCCGGTCGCGTACGTGATCTACGCAGTGATCCTGCTGATGATCGCCTGGCCGCTGATCGCCAAACTCCGCCGCAAAATCATGACGAAAGATGTCGTATATTCCGGCGGACAGTAGTGGCATGACGGATTTGCAGCGCGCCTGGCTGGGTGTGGTCTCCGCGGACCACACCCAGCGGGCGGTCGAGGGCGGTTTCATCCAGCTCAACCACGGCAAGCGGTACGGCGTCGCGCGGCTGCGGCAGGGCGACGGGTTCGTGATCTATTCGCCGACCGAGCACTACCGCGAGAAGCGGCCGCTGCGTGCGTTCACCGCGCTGGGCGTGGTCGCCGACGAGGCGCCGTACCAGGCCGAACCGATGAGTATGGGCGAGCGCGGCATCGTGCAGCCGTGGCGCCGGCGGATCGAGTTCCTGCCCGTGCATCGGGCGGACGTGCATGAGGTGGAGCTTGAGCTCACCCGGCGGCCGAACTGGGGTTACCAGCTCCGCCGCGGCCTGGTCCCGCTCGAGCCGGAGGATTTCGAGGCGCTTCGGGAAGCCATGTCAATTCCGTGAGGTCGCGTTCGACGTACAGGTATGACGACGACATTCCGGCGGTTGCTGATCAACACGTTGGTGGCGAACGTGACGACCACCTTCCTGAGCTTCGGGTTCGCGTTCTGGGTGTATCTGGTGACGCACTCGGTGCTCGCGGCGTCGATCGTCTCCGGTGTCTCGATGCTGATCGGGGCGGCCAGCGGCACGATCTTCGGCGCGGTGGTCGACTCGCACCGCAAGAAGACGGCGATGGCGCTGTCCAGCTCGATCACCGGCGTCGCCTTCGTCCTCGCCGGGATTCTGTACGTCGTCGCGGGCCGGCAGCTGAGTGATTGGCACGGGCCGTGGTTCTGGGCGTTCACCCTGCTGGTTCTGGTCGGCAGCACCGCCGGTCAGCTGCGGAGTATCGCGCTGTCGACCGCGGTCACCCTGCTGGTGCCGGCCGATCGGCGCGACAAGGCCAACGGGCTCGTGGGGACCGTGAACGGTGTCGCGCACCTCGTCACCAGCGTCCTGAGCGGCCTGTCGGTCGGCTTCGTCGGCATGGGCGGCACGGTCGCGATCGCGGTCGTCTTCACCGTCGCCGTACTCGTTCATCTGCTGCTGGCGATCCACATCGACGAGCCGCGGCCGGCGCACCAGGAGCGGGCCCGGATCGATATCCGTGGCGCGTGGGAGACGATGCGCGCCGTACCGGGCCTTCTTCCGCTGGTTCTGTTCAGCACCTTCAATAACCTGATCATGGGTGTCTTCATGGCGCTGATGGACCCGTACGGGCTGAATCTGTTCTCGGTGCAGTCATGGGGTCTCGTGCTCGGCATCACCAGCATCGGCTTCATCGCCGGCGGTGCGCTGGTCGCGCGGTTCGGCCTCGGGCGTTCGCCGCTGCGGGTGCTACTGGTGGCGAATGTGGCGATCGCGATCGTCGGCATGGGTACGGCGGTCCGCGAGTGGCAGTCGCTGCTGATCGTCGGGATGTTCGGGTTCATGCTGCTCGTCCCGATCGGTGAGGCGGCCGAGCAGACGATCCTGCAGCGGTTGGTGCCGTTCGAGAAGCAGGGGCGGATCTTCGGGTTCGCACAGAGCATCGAGACTGCGTCTACTCCGGTTGCGGCGTTTGCAGTTGGTCCGGCGGCGCAGTTCCTGCTGATCCCGTACATGGAGTCGGCGTCGGGTCGGGAGACGTTCGGGTGGTTGCTCGGGGATGGGCAGGCGCGTGGGATCGCGCTCGCCTTCGTCGCAGCGAGTCTGCTGATGCTGGTCGTCGTACTGCTGGCGTTCCTGAGCGCGGCGTACCGGCGGTTGAATGTCAGCTACGAGGATGGGCTGGTGCCTGCGTAGCGAGTGGGACGAAGACCTGGTCGACGATCTCGGTCAGGACTTCCGGGGAGACTGCGGTCGCGCCGTTGAGGGCGTACTCGTTGCGGAGCAGGTCGACGGCGACGGTCGCCACGCGTGGAGTGAGCGCTTGCTGGCCGACTTCGCCACGGCTCGCGGCGCGGGCCAGGATGGTCAGCCAGTACGAGACGCCGGCGCGGGCGACCTGGTCGCGGAGTTCGCGCATCCGCTCGGGGTCGGACTGGATGTCGGCGAGGAGTTGGCGGAGGATGCGGCCGACCGGCGAGGACATGCGGTCGTTGGCGCGGGTGAGCAGCGCGAGCGCGTCGCCGCGGAGCGAGCCAGTGTCGGGGGTGGCGTCAGGACCGGTCGGGAGCATGTGCCGGTACGCTGCGATGCACAGCGCGGCCCGACTCGGCCAACGACGGTAGATCACGTTCTTCGCGGTGCCGGCGCGGGCGGCGACGCCATCCATCGTCAGCTCGCGGTACCCGACCTCGGTCAGCTCCTCGACCGCCGCCTGCAGGATCGCCTCCTCCAGCGCCGCACCCCGCCGCCGTGTCGTCACGACACTCAGGGTATCTCATGACATTCGGCCTAATCGCGCCTCCGGTGCCGCTCTTAAGCTACTAGCAGTATCTTAAGGAGAAGGGTTCGAATCATGCGTAAACAGCTCGTGGGTCTGCTCTGGGACATCGGTCTACCGCTCGTCGTCTACTACGCCGGCCGCATCCTCGGGTACGACGTACTCCCGGCCCTCGCCGCGGCCGCGGGTGCCGCGCTGGTGCGGGTCGCTGTCATCGCCGTCGTACAGCGGCGCCTGAACGGACTCGCTGCGTTTGTCGGCGGGACATTCGGCGTACTGCTCGTCATCTCGCTCCTCACCGGCGATCCCCGCATCCTGCTCGCCAAGGAGTCTGTGCTGTCAGGCGCGGCCGGGCTGTTGCTGCTGGGCTCGGTCCTACTGGGCCGGCCCCTCGTCTACGCAATCGCCCGAAAAGCCAACGCCGGCAAGCCCGAACTCCTCGCCGAGTGGGACGACCGCTGGCAAACCCAGCCGACGTTCCGCAAACACTTCACCACCCTGACCGCGGTCTTCGGCGCCGTACTCCTGGCCGACGCGATCATCCGCCTGATCCTCGTCTACACCCTCCCCGTCAACACCATGGCCAACCTGTCCCCCGTCATGCACATAGCCGCCCTGGCAATCCTCATCAGCTGGTCCCTCTGGTACCGCAACCACCGCCAACGCGCCCTACAAACGACCTAGTCGGCGGTGAGGCGGAAGTAGGTGTCGGGCTTGCCGATTGTTACGGACTGCATGAGGCCAGTGTTGCGCTATAGGTTCGGAGTATGGCGGCCGTTGGTGATGAGGTTTCGGTGGAGGTTGCTCGCCGGCTTGCTCTGGGGGCGCAGGGGTTTGGGGTTGGGCGGCCTAAGCGGGCGGACGTGCGGAAGGCGATCCGCGCGGCCGGGGTCTTGCAGTTGGATTCGGTGAATGTGTTGACGCGGTCGCATTATCTGCCGGTGTTCGCGCGGGTGGGGAACTACCCGCGGGCGACGCTCGACAAGCTGGCGTGGGGATCCGACCGGGAGTTGTTCGAGTACTTCTGGGGGCACAAGGCGGCGCTGATCCCACTGACGGCGTACCCGTTGATGCGGTGGCGGATGCGGGCGGCCGAGCGGCAGGTGTGGGACGAGGAACTCAGCCCGGACGTCACCGCACCATGGTCGGTCGTCGCGGGGATGCGGCGGCTGAGCGCCGAGCGGCCCGGGTACGTCGACCAGGTTCTGCAGACGATCACCGAGAAGGGACCGCTGACCGCGGGCGAGGCGAGTCCGGACGGCGTACGGCGGAAGCGCGCCGACCCGGACCCGGATCCGACCACCGGCCGGATGTGGAACTGGCAGGACGCGAAGATCGCGATCGAGTACCTGTTCTGCACGGGCCAGGTGACGATCGCGGGCCGCCGGCACTTCGAGCGGATCTACGACCTGACAGAGCGGGTCCTGCCGGCCGACGTACTGAATGCGCCCGAGCCGACCGCGGACGAGGCGCGGCGTGAACTGGTGCGGATCGCAGCGCGTGGTCTGGGCGTCGGTACCCTCAAGGAACTGTGCGGAGGCAGCGGTCAGGCGCACTTCCCGTTGCCTGCAGCAACAGGTCGCGAGGTGATCGGCGAGCTGGTCGAGTCAGGCGAACTGATCCCGGTCCGCGTCGAGGGCGTCAAGCAGCAGAGCTACCGCTGGCACCAGGCAAAGGACCGCCCGATCGACACCCAGGCACTGCTCTCCCCCTTCGACCCGCTGATCTGGAACCGCGACCGCACCCACCACCTGTTCGACTTCTTCTACCGGATCAGCATCTACACCCCCGCACCCCAACGCGTGCACGGGTACTACGTTCTGCCGTTCCTGCTGGGCGACCGACTCGTCGCCCGCGTCGACCTCAAGGCCGACCGCCAGACCTCGACCCTCGTCGTCCCCACCCTCACCGCCGAGCCCGCCGCCCCCGACTTCATCGAACCGTTGGCCGCCGAGCTCCACCTGATGGCCGACTGGCTGTCGCTCGAGCACATCGCCGTCCCCGCCGACGGGCGGCTCGCAGCTCAGTTGACCGATCGGATCCGTGTGACGAGTACGCCGGCCAGAACCGTCACCGCCGAAGCCAAGAGGTAGAGCACCGGATAACCGCCCAGGTGCTTGACGATCGGGGCCGCGATCGCCGGCGCGAGCACCTGCGGCAATGAGTTGGCGATGTTGATGACGCCGAGGTCTTTCGCCCGGTCGCGGGCGTTCGGCAACACCTGCGTGAGCAAGGCGAAGTCGACAGACAGATACACGCCGAAGCCCATGCCGAGGATGATCGCACCGAGGATCGCGCCCGCCCACGTCGGCCAGAACGCCAGGACCACGCCGGCCACGGCCATCACCCAGCCGGACGCGGTCACGAAAACCTTCCGGCGTTCGGACCGGTCCGACCAGCGGCCGAACGTGATCGCGGTCGTCAGCACACACACGCTGTAGATCGCCGTCAGGATGAGTACGCCGGTGTCCGCATCGTCGACGCCGACCTCATCCTGTAGGTAATAGAAGAGGTACAGCGTGCCGAGTGCGTTGCCAACGTTGAACAGGAATCGAGTCAGCCAAGCCCACCCGAAGTCCGGATACCGCCGCGGGCTGATCCAGAACCCGCGAAGGAAGTCGCGCAGTACGAACGTCGGGCGCTCCACCAGCTGCACGTCCTGACTGCGCAACAGATACGGCACCACCGACAACAACAGGAACGCGGCACAGGCGGCGTACCCGAGCGCGTAACTGTCGAAGGCTGCAGCGAGGGCAGTACCAACCAATGCGCCCAACACCTGCGAGATCGCCACCCACCCGCCGACCCCGCCACGTTGGGCGACCGGGACGCGATCCGGTACGACGGCCGTCGCCGCGGCGAGCAGTGCGTTGCCGAACAGTTGCATCAGGCACCAACCGAGCAGCATCAACACGATCACATGTGCACCGGCAAGGATGCCGAGCCCCACCGCGCCGCCGACCGCACCGGCCACCACCCACGGCACCCGCCGCCCGAAGCGTGACGTGGTCCGGTCGGAGATCGCGCCGAACGCCGGGTTCGCGAACACCGACACCGCCGCGCCGACCCCGGTCACCAGCCCGAACACGAACTCCTTGTTGTCCGGAGCAACCGACTCCGACTGCTTCGCGAGCAGCACCTGGATCGGCCCCAGCCACGCAGCGAAGACACCCACGTTCGCCAGTACGACGGCCGCCGTCCACCCCGGCCGCACCCGGACGGTCGGCTCCGCCAGCGCGGACGGCACCACCCCCGGCTCGGGAATCATGCCCGGCTCGACGCGATCACATCACGCAGCCAGTGGTACGACGCTTTCGGCGTACGCTCCTGCGTCTCGAAGTCGACGTGCACCAGCCCGAACCGCTGCGAGTACCCGGCCGCCCACTCGAAGTTGTCGAGCAGCGACCACTGGAAGTACCCGCGGACGTCAATCCCGTCGTCGATCGCGCCCTTCAGCGCACGGAGGTACCCGTCCAGGTACGAGATGCGGCGCTGGTCGTCCACGCCGTCGAACGAGCAGCCGTTCTCGGTGATGTAGATCGGTGGCAGCCGGTCGCCGTACCGCTCCTGGAAGATCCGCAGGATCTCACCGAACGCCTCCGGCACCACCGGCCAGCCGAAATCGGTCGTCGGATAACCGGTCAGCGTCCGAGGCTCGAAGGGCAGGCCCGGTGGCAACAAGACCCCATCCGTCGCCGCGGTGTCCGCCTCGCCGGTGGCGGCGCCGACCGAGACCGGCGCGTAGTGGTTGATACCGAAGAAGTCGAGCGGCGTCGAGATGATCGCCAGGTCGTCGGCCACCGGGCCCGGCATCGCGTCCCCCATGCCGTTCGGATACTCCCCGAGCAGGATCGGATCGGCGAACAGCCAGTTGATCAGGTTGTCGTACAGCGCGGCTGCTTCCTTGTCCTCAGCGCTGTCACTCGCAGGCCACGTCGGCGCGTGGTTGCTCGCGATACCGATCTGAGTAGCACCAGCGGCCCGAAGCGCCTGTACTGCGCGGCCGTGCGCGAGCAGCTGATGATGCGCGACCGGAAGAGCGTCGAACAACAACTGCTTTCCCGGAGCGTGCGCGCCGAGCGAGTACCCCATCAGCGTGAGCACCACCGGCTCGTTGATCGTCATCCACATCGGCACCCGGTCGGCGAAACGCGCGCCCAGGATCCCGGCGTACTCCGCGAAGCGATCCGTGATGTCGCGGGAGAGCCAGCCGCCGGCATCCTCGAGCGCTTGCGGGGTATCCCAGTGGAACAGGGTCGGCGCCGGCTGGATCCCGGCGCCGAGCAGAGTGTCGATCAGCCGGTCGTAGAAGTCGAGGCCGGCCGCGTTCCCCGGCCCGCTCCCTGACGGCTGGATCCGCGGCCAGGAGAACGAGAACCGGTAGGTGTCCACCCCGAGCTCGCGCATCAGCGCGACGTCCTCGGCGTACCGGTGGTAGTGGTCGCACGCGACCGCGCCGGTATCGCCGTTGAGGATCTTCCCGGGCTCGGCGCAAAACGTGTCCCAGGTGGAGGGACCGCGGCCGTCCTCGGCCACGGCACCCTCGATCTGGTACGCCGACGTCGAGACCCCCCACTTGAACCCGGGCGGAAACACAAGCTCAGCTGTCATTCGCATCATCCTCATCGGGCTTGGTGTCCTGCGGCCGCGGCGGCTCGACCTTGTGCACGATGACGGCCGTGCCGTACGCCGCGACCTCGCTCATCGTCTGCGCGATCTCGTTGCAGTCGAACCGCATCGCGAGGATCGCGTTCGCACCCATCTGCTGCGCCATCTGGCACATCCGCATCACCGCGACGTGCCGCGACTCGGCCAGCATCTGGGTGTACTCCGGAACCTCGCCGCCGCCCAGCGACCGGAAGCTCGCGGTGAAGTTCGACCCGAAGTCGCGGCTCCGCACGGTCAGCCCGAACACCTCGCCGAACACCTTGTCCGCGGTGTAACCGGGCAGGTCGTTCATCGTCGAGACCAGCACCGGGTACGGCGAACCCTGCGGCGCGACATGCGGCGCGCTCTGCTGGGCCGGCTGATAGTTGCCCGGCGCCTGACCGTACCCGGGCTGCTGCCCGTACCCCTGCGGCGGCGGCCCCTGCTGGTATCCCGGCGGCGGGCCCTGGTACCCCGGCGGCGGGCCTTGCTGGTAACCACCCTGCGGCGGGAACGGCTGGTTCGGAGGAAAGTTCTGGTTCATGCCCTCATCCTGGCATCACCATCTGAACACCTGGAACTCATACAACGAATACCCGTACGACGTCGCCCGCTGCGTCCCCGTCACGCGCACATACCGCGCGGGAGTAGCCGCGAACCGCACCACGTCTTCCCCGCCGTTCCCGGTCGTCGTCGCGTACACCTGCTGCCAGGTCGACCCGTCCCGCGACACCTCGACCTTGTACGACTTCCCGTACGCCGCCTCCCAGTCGAGCACCACCCGGCGTACCGTCTGCTCGTTGCCGAGGTCAACCTTCAGCCATTGCGGATCCGACCAGTCGCTGGCCCACCGGGTGTCCGGCTTCCCGTCGACGGCCTGCGCCGGCGGCGAGTTGAACCACCCGGTCTCGTAACTGCTCGCCGTTGCCGTCTTCCCTACGGCCAGGTTGGCGACATCGTCACCCCGTCGCGCCGGGAACTCGACCACCTGCTGGTACGTCGGCCGGTTGACCCACGCGATCCGGTCCTGCGTGATGCCGCCCATCGGCTGGTGCGCGATCTGATCCGCACAGAACTGGTCGCCGGCGGCACAGTCCGCGGTCGCCGGGTAGGTCTGGGCGGCCGGCACCTTGGTTGCTGCTAGCAACGTGTCTGTCAGCACCGATCGACATCCGGCCAGGGACCCGCTGCCGCAGTACGTCACAGGTTGCGCAGCCTTCACCGGGTCGCCGAGGACCTTGCGCAGGTCGCGTTGGACGAAGCCCCACCAGCCGCTCTGGAACGACGAACCCTGTGCGCTCGGACGTTCGTCGATCTTCAGGTTGGCGACCATTGCGTTGTAGAGGTCCGGTCCGAGGTCCTTGAACTCGGCCGGGACGAGCAGGGGCCACCAGGCGTCCAGGATCCGGATCGCGTCGGCGTTGTCGTAGGTGCGCGACGACGCGTTCGGCGTCTTGCGGTGCGCGCCCGCCTGTTGCCAGGCGGTCAGCTTCGCGACGGCGTCGGCGACCGCCGGGTCGGTGATCGGCGCCGACTTCAGGACCCTGAGCAGGTAGGGCAGGACCTGGTCGCCGCGGAGGTCGACCGTGGCCGCGTCCTCCATCGCCTCGACCAGCTTGCCGCGGGTGAACTTCTGCCCGCTGTTGATGACCGCCTTGATCCGGTCGTCGAGCGGCTGGCTGCGGTAAACGGCGTTGTAACCCCATTGCCCGTCCGACGCGGAGAACCCGGGCGCCTGCTTGTTGTTCCAGCTGGTCAGGTAGTCCTGGTTCACGACCTGCGGGTGCTGCGCGGGCGGGGTGTAGGTCGCACGGTTCGTGTCCGGGTTCCAGCCCTGCCACTCGTACGAACTCCAGGTCGGCAGGTTCGGGTCGGCGCCGGCTGCGCGGACCGGGTTGTCGCCGGAGTTGAAGTACGCGATCGAGTCCTTGTCGGTGTAGAACCAGTTGAACGTGTATCCGATGTTCGCCGCGGCTTTCTGGAAGTCCGCGGCCGAGTGGATCCGGTCCGGATCGTTGAACTGCATGAACCCGAGCGCCGATCCGGCCTCGTTGCCGTACGTCGATCGGTTCCTGGTGAACAACACCGGCTTCCCGCCGACGGTCCCACGATGCGTGACGATGCCGTACTTGGTGCGCAAGGCAACCAACGTGTACGACCCGGCAGGTTCGGACGAGCCCAGGCTGGAGTACCAGGCGTTGTGCCGCTCGAGCCGTTCGATCGGAACACATTGTCCGCGGAACTCGTAGTACTGCGAGTTCTTCGTCGGCGTCCCGCCGTTCGGCTCACACAGCGGTACGGCGAACGTGTCGGTGATGTCCTGACCGGCGGACGTGGCGCTCCACGAGTAGTCGGGGCCGCGGCCGATCAGCGTGTAGAAGTTCAGGCCGGCGAACGCGATACCGCGCGAGCTGACTCCCGGCCCTTGCAGCTCCTGGCGCATCAGCAGCTGCGGCGCGAAGTACCCGGTCTGCGGGCCGTAGACCGCGATCGGGTTGCCGCTCTGGGTGTGCGCACCGGAGACGAGCAGGGCGTTCGACATCCCCTTCTTGCCGAAGCCCTCCGGGAACAGGCCGTCGTCGAAGATGCCCTTCAACGAGTCCGAGCCTTTGGGTGCGGGTTTCGCGGCCGGTGCCTTGTTCGCTGTCTGGTCGATGACCTCGGGCTCGGCGGTGACCGAGCCACGATCCGGCATCGCGCGGCCGGCCGGGTTCGGACCGGTCGTCCCGTACGGGAAGGAGGTGCCGTTGTGGACCGTCGTACTCGCTTCCGGGTCGTTCTGCGAACGGAATGACTCCCACACTTTGGTGCCCTGGGCAACGCCGTACTTCGCTTGTGCTTCGAGCAATGCGAGCGCGGACGTGACCTCTGCGCCGCCGCCCGTGCCGAAGATGCCCGCGACGACCGCGGCGGTGGCGACCACGTCGGTCACCTTCCAGTGCGGGGTCGGCCACTGCAGACCGAGGGCGACGTACTCGCCGGGGTAGGCGATGCCGACCGTGTCGATGTAGTGGTTGACGCCGTCGACCCAGGCCTGGATGTCCTGCTGCATCTTCACGCCGTCGGCGCCGTACAAGTCGTCCGCATCGTCGAACTGCCTTTGGAGATCGGCTTCGGTGTACGGCGCTGTGCGCCAGAACTCCTGCTCGAACTCGCGGTTCGCCGCCGCGCCACCCGCGAACGGGGTCAGCTGGCCGCGACCGAGGTGACGGAACACGTCCATCACGAACAGCCGGTCCTGGGCTCCGGCGTACCCGGCGCCGAACATCGTGCCGAGCCGCGTGGTGCCGGTGATGTGCGGGATCCCGCGCGACTTGTCCCGCACGATCGTGACGTCGCTGCGCGGGTGAGTCGTGCTCGCGACGTCGTCCGGTTTCACCCCGAACGACGAGTCGTCGTAGTACGGCGCAAGGCCGTCGTCGGTGATGCCCTGCGAGTTCCAGACCAGGTCCTGGTAGGGCTTGACCGTGTCGCTGAAGTGCGCCGGTCTGACGCCTAACGCCTTGAAAGCAAGGAGATCCGTGAAGGTCGCGTTGCCGTTCTGACCCGGCGGCAGGATGTCGCGACATTGCTCGAGGCAATAATCTCCGGGCGTCGCGGCAACGGCTTGCGGGGTGGCCTGGGTCGGCGCCGGCAGGGCCGCGAGAACGGCGGTGACAGCGGCAGCGGCGATCGTGATGCGAAGGCGGGTTCGGAGTGCGGGGCGGGGCACGGTTCCCTCCTCAGGTCGGTGAAAGTGAGAATGACTCACCAGTAGCATCAGGTCAAGAACTCACGTCCAGACTCTCGCCAATTGCTGTCCGTGACCACTACGCTCTGCATCACCATGACGATCTCTCCATCAACGAGCGGAGCGAGTTGATGCAAGGGGACAGGGCGCAGACCGCTCAGGGCAGGCTGGAGCGGAGCGGAAGCCTGTTTGAGCGTTACCGCTTGAGTGTGGTGATCAACGCCAAGGGGACGTACACCCCGCTCGGGGTGTCCAGGAGTTCCGACGGGGTGGCCGAGGCCGTCGCACAGGCTCTGCCGGAGTTCTTCGTGATGGACGAGCTCGGCGATCGCGCCAGCGAGGCCATCGCGCAGGTGACCGGCGCCCAGGCCGGCGCGGTCGTGCACTGCACCGCGGCCGGCATCACGCTCTCGGTCGCGGCGACGATGACCGGCGGCGATCCCCGGCGTACTGCGGCGTTGCCGGACGCAACCGACATGCACAACCGCGTCGTCCTGCCCGCTTGCCAGGTGATCGACTACGGACACACCAACCTGCAAGGGATCCGGCTCGCCGGCGCGCAGGTCGACCTTGCCGGCGACGAGGACGGTTGCACGATCGCCGAGCTGGAGGACGAGCTCGACGGACCGGACGTTGCGTGCCTGATGCTGGTCGCATCCAGGCTGACCCGCGGCGAGCCGATCGACCTCGTCGCGGCGGTCCGTGCCGCGCACCGTCGCGGCGTACCGGCGATCGTCGACGCGGCCGCGCAGTTCCCGCGGATCGCGGACCTGCTCGCGAGCGGCGCGGATCTGGTGCTGGTGAGCGGGCAGAAGTACCTCGGCTCACCGACCGCCGGGCTCGTCGCCGGGAGCTGGCCGCTGGTCCAGGCACTCCGAGCGCAGGAGAAGGGCATCGGGCGGGTGATGAAGCCGACGAAGGAAGCGATCGTCGGAGTACTCGCGGCTCTCGAGGAGTGGCAGGCGTTCGACCGGGTGAAGTGGGAGGCGGACGAGCTCGCGAAGGTCGATGCGTTCGTTGCCGCTGCCTCCCGGATTCCGGACGTGACCGCTGAGGCCGTCCAGGACCCGACCGGTCTGCAGGTGTCCCGGGTCCTGCTCAAGGTCGCCGACGCCAAACGCCTCGCGACCGAGCTCGAGGCCGGTACGCCGTCGATCTACGTGATGACGGATCGGATGGCCGAGGGCGAACTGATGCTCGAGCTGATCCCGCTCGACGACGAGGAGATCGCGACGATCCTCGCCCGGCTCTGGGCCGTCCTGACATGAGTCGGCCCTGATCCCCTTGTGGTGAAGGGAATCAGGGCCGAATTGCTCAGTGCTGGTACGACTTGTTGCCGTTGCTGCGGCGCGGGCCACCGCTGCCGCCGCGGCCTTCGTAGCCACGCGGACGGCTGCTGCCGAACCGCTTGCCACCCTTGCCGCCGCCCTTGCCGAAGCGCTGCGGCTTCGGGGCCGGAAGCTTCACCGGGTACCCGGACGGCTTGGTGCCGCCGGTCAGCTCGGTGACGAGCTCGTCGCCCGGACGGGCCCGGACCGGCTCGGCCTTGACGCCGGCCGACTCGGCCATCCGGATCATCCCGCGCCGCTGGTGCGGGAGCAGGAGGGTGACGACGGCGCCCTTGCCACCGGCACGCGCCGTACGACCGGCACGGTGCAGGTAGTCCTTGTGCTCCGCCGGCGGGTCAGCCTGGACGACCAGGCCGACGTCGTCGACGTGGATGCCGCGCGCGGCGACATCCGTTGCCACCAGCACCGGAACCGACCCGTCCTTGAACTGGTCCAGCGTCCGGTTCCGCATGCCCTGGGTCAGGCCGCCGTGCAACGCCGCGGCCATCACGCCGCGGTCGCGCAACTGGGTGGCGATCCGGTCGGCGCCGAGCTTGGTGCGGACGAACACGATCGTCCGGCCGTCGCGGCTGGCCAGCTCGGCCGTCAGCGACTGCTTGTGCGCCGGCTCGATCACCAACAGGTGGTGCTCCATCGTGGTGACGGTGGCCTGGCCGGACTCGGTCGAGTGCGTGACCGGGTCCTTCAGGTACGTCTTCACGATCGTGTCGACGTCGTTGTCGAGCGTCGCGGAGAACAGCAGGCGCTGGCCCTCCGGCGGCGTCATGTCGAGCAGCGTGGTGACGGCGGGCATGAAGCCCATGTCGCACATGTGGTCGGCCTCGTCGAGCACCGCGATCTCCACGGCGCCGAGGTCGGCCGCACCCTGCTCGCACAGGTCGATCAGGCGGCCCGGGGTAGCGATCAGCAGGTCGACACCACGACGGAGCGCGTCGATCTGCTTCGGGTACGGGAGACCGCCGGCGATCAGCTTGAGCGACACGTTCATCACGTGCGCGAGCGGCTCGAGGGCGTCGTGCACCTGCATCGCGAGCTCGCGGGTCGGGACCAGGATCATCCCGCGCGGACGGCGCGACTCGGTGTGGCCGCCGGCCAGGCGCATCAGCGTCGGGAGACCGAAGCCGAGGGTCTTGCCGGAACCGGTCTGACCGCGGCCGAGTACGTCCTTGCCGGCCAGCGCGTCCGGGATGGTCGCAGCTTGGATCGGGAACGGCGCGGTGATGCCGTCGCGGGCCAGTCGCTGCACCATCCGCGGCGCGATGCCGAGCGCGGCGAACTGGTTGTCGTCGGCAACGGTGCCGAGGTCGACGACCGGCTCCTCGCGGCGGACGGGCTCCTCGCGGCGAGCCTCCTGCGAAGGACGCCGGACGAACGGCTTGTCGTCCCGCCGGTACGACGAACGGTCGTCGCGGCGGTACTGCGGACGCTCGCCCCGCGCGCGGTCGTCGCCGCCACGGAACGCAGGCTTGTCGTCACGCCGGTACTGCGGCCGGTCGCCACGGTCGTTGCGGTCGTCGCGCGCGTACTGCGGCCGGTCACCACGGTCGTTGCGGTCGTCGCGCGCGTACTGCGGCCGGTCACCACGGTCGTTGCGCGCGTACTGCGGCTTGTCGTCGCGGTTGTACTGCGGACGGTCGTCGCGGCTGCGGTTCTCGTAGCGCGGGCGCTCGTCGCGGTTGCGGTCGGTGCTGCGGTCATAGCTGCGCTGACCGCGGTCGGGACGGGCCGGCTCGGAGCGGTAGCCCTTGACCGGCTTGTTGTCCTCACGCGGCTTGTCCGCAGGCGGCGCGTCGTACGACGCGTTCGCGGCGAGGCGCTCGCCGTACGACTGGTTCTGGTACTTCTTGTGCCGGGGCTTCTTGGCCCGCCCGTCAGCGGACTCGGAATCGTGCTGGTGGTGCTGGGTCACGCAAACTCTCTCTCGGATTCACGGACGAATGGCGCCGGATCGCAGCCGCAACGAAGCTCCGGTCACGAAATCATGACCGGACAACGTGCTCAGCAGGAGACGGGCATCGACCTGCGGGTGCTATCGCGTTGCACCCATGTCGCCGGATCTTCAGCGGATGCCGAAACCGACGGGTCGGAGCGCCTGGGAACATCTCTGGTGACGCGACGCGCGCACCGACACGAGAAAAGTATAACCGATCGCGACAGCCGCCCTGACCACACCGTCGGAGACCAGACCACCCGGCCGACTGGTGCTCCCGGCATCCACCCGGCACAGTTCAAGCTAGCTTGAGTTCTTGGAACGCCGTCCTAGGGTGGCGGTATGGCGGAGGAGAACGTCCCGAGCAAGGAGCACTGGCTCTCGATCGGGGAGATCGCACATCGGTCCGGGGTGGCGGCGTCGGCGTTGCGGTTCTACGAGGATCAGGGGCTGATCGCGTCCCGGCGTACGGCCGGCAACCAGCGTCAGTACCAGCGGAGCACGCTGCGGCGGATCGCGTTCGTGCAGGCGGCCCAGCGGGTCGGTCTCGCGCTCGCAGAGATCAAGGGCGCGCTGGACTCGCTCCCCGAGGACCGGACGCCGACGCGCGCCGACTGGAGCAAGCTGTCGAAGACCTGGCGCAGCCGTCTCGACGAGCGCATCGCCGAGCTCGAGCGCCTCCGTGACGACCTCGACACGTGCATCGGCTGCGGCTGCCTCAGCCTCCAGCGCTGCAACCTCTACAACAAGGAAGACCGCCTGGCCACGCGCGGCCCCGGCGCCCGTCTCCTCAACGTCGGCATCCCCGGCGAGTCATAACAGCCCGCGCTCGACAACGCCGACGAGCAGCTCGGCGGCGGCTCCTGCGTCGTACTCCGGATCTCTCATCGACTCGGACACGATCGCGTCGATGCCCCCGCCGATCACCAGCGCCGCGGACCTGAGATCCACCTCGCCGGTGAGCCTACGCGCAGCCCGCGCCGCGGCGATCAGGTCTGCCACGGCCGACCAGCGCGCCTTCGAATCGGCCAGCGGCGCGACCGAGGTCATCGCCTCGACGATCATCCGCACGTGCCGCGGCCGCTCCCGGAGATGCCCGATCATCGCCCGGATGTACGCCGCCGGCGCGTCGGCCGGGCCCGCAGCATCGACCGCCGCCGCGACCGCCTCGACCAGCTCCGACAGCACCCGTGCGTGCGCCGCCTCGACGAGGGCCTGCTTCGACGGGAAGTGGTAGAGCACGCCCGCCTTGGTGATCCCGGCGCTCTCCGCGATCCGGCCGAGCGACGTCGCGGCGTACCCGTGGTCGGCCACCAGCTCGGTCGTCACGTCGATCAGCTGCGCCCGGCGCGCTTCCTCGATGAAGCTTGGCATGGGTCCAACTTACCGTATGGTGGGATTACCTACCAAGCGGTTAGGAGAGGTCATGATCGGCAGTTGGAGAGGCGCCGCCGGGCGCGAGGACTATCGGCGTAAATACGACGCTGCGATGCGGGACCTCCCCGCGCCGTCTGCGGCCGACGACGTGCACACCGACTACGGCGACGTCCGCGTGTACAGGTTTGCCGGGGCCGGCCGGGGCCTGGATCCGCTCGTCCTGCTGCCCGGCACGTCATCCGGGACGCCGGTTTGGGCCGACTGTTTGAAGTACCTGCTGGCGATCACCGACGTCTACGCGATCGACCTGCTCGGTGAGCCCGGGATGAGCGTGCAGACTGCGGCCATCAGCTCGGACGAGGACAAGGCGGCCTGGCTGGACCAGACGCTGGCGGGCCTGCCGGAGCAGCGGTTCAACCTGCTCGGGCTGTCGATCGGCGGGTGGACGGCGATGAATCTCGCCGTACGGCGGCCGGAGCGGGTTGCGACCGTCACCACGCTGGATGCGGTCAACGTGTACGACGGCATACCGCTCGGGACCGTGCTTCGATCGCTGCCGGCTGCGGTGAAGTGGCTGCCGCGGTCGTGGCGGGACCGGTTCAACTCGTACACCGCGGGAGGGAAGCCGGTGGAGCACGTGCCGGTCGCGGACATGATCGAGTCCGGCATGAAGAACTACACGATCCGCCAGCCGCAACCACGCCGCATCACCGAGGAGCAGTTGTCCGCGCTCCCGATGCCGGTGCTCGCGATCATCGCCGGCCGGTCGGTGATGCATCGCCCCGCGATTGCCCGCAGTACTGCGGAGCGGGCGTTGCGCACGAAGACCGTCGCGTTCTATCCGGACGCGTCGCACGCGATCAGCGGTGAGTACCCCGCCGAGCTCGCCGGCGACCTGCGCACGTTCCTTCTCGAACACTCATAGCCCGGGAGCTATGTCCGACATAGAACGGCGGCCGTGATTCGCGGGTTAACCCGTGGGTTTTCCGCGATGTGATGCGGAATTCCGAGGCGCTTGGGAGCATCCGATGGTGGCGATCGGTAATCCGCCCGTCGCTATCCGCCACCGATTCGGAGTGAGGCCCTCCATGTCGCATCGCCGTATCCTGACCAGTCTCGCGGGGCTTGCCGCCGCCGCGCTGGCCGTGCCCGCGCTCGCAGCGTCCCCCTCGACTGCCGCGCCGGCCCTTGATTCGCACAGCTCGCACGTCTCCACCGCCGCCACCCGCGCGGCGTACGTCGGCTCGCCGCAGGACGAAGCCGCCACCAAGGCGTTCTACGACGCCGTGATGAAGTCCGCCCGCGCCAAGATGGCCAAGCAGGCCAGGTCCGGCCAGAAGGTCACCGCGGTCACGGTCACGTACGCCGTCGACGCGCCGAGCTTCGCGTCCCAGATCGCGTCCAGCTCGTCGATCTGGAACTCGAGCGTCAGCAACGTGAAGCTCGTCGAGGGCAGCAACTACGACTTCTACTACACCGAGGGCAACGACCCACGTGGTTCGTACGCGTCCACCGACGGCCACGGCAGCGGCTACGTCTTCATCGACTACGCCCAGGCCCAGGAGTACGACTCCACCCGGATCACCGCCCACGAGACCGGCCACGTGCTCGGCCTGCCCGACCACTACTCCGGCCCGTGCTCCGAACTGATGTCCGGCGGCGGCCCCGGCCCGTCCTGCACCAACCCGTACCCCGACGCCACCGAGCGCTCCAAGGTCAACGCCCTCTGGGCCAACGGCTTCGCCAAGGCCACCAAGGCCGCCTTCCACACCTCCAAGTAGCCCCGAAACCTCCGGCCCGGAGCCGCCCGGCAGGGGACGGCTTCCGGGCCGGAGCTATCCCGGAGGACATAGGACGTACTACGACACGCCGCCACGGCCCGCCTGACCTGCACGTTCTCCCGAAGACTGGTAGGTATGAGAGCCGGGAGGGTGGTACTTGCGCTACTTGTGCTGGTGACGGCCTGTCTGACAGGTCCGGCGTACGGCGTAGGTCTCGAGGGGAAGGCGATCCTGTCGCCGAACACCGGGCCGTACAAATGTTTTCGGATCCCCGCGCTGGTCCGGGGCAACGACGGGACCTTGGTGCTGTTCGCCGAGGGGCGGAAGCCGACGTGTGGGGATGTCGGCGAACACGACGTGGTGATGGTGCGATCGACCGACGGCGGTGCGAACTGGAGTGCACCACAGGCGGTCCATGAAGGTGTCAGCTCGACGGCCCACAACCCCACACCGGTCGTGGACGCCAAGACGGGCCGGATCGCGCTGCTGACGACGCGGGACTACAACACCGTGTGGGCGCAGTACAGCGACGACAACTGGGCGACGTGGACACAGCCCGTGGAGATCACCACCAGCGTGAAACTGCCGGAGTGGAGCAGCTACGCCACCGGACCGTCCCATGGCATCCAGTTGCGGCGCGGGCCGCACCCGGATCGGCTCGTCGTCGGCGCTCACTACGCGACGACGGCTGGTGACCGTAAAGGCGGCGCGCTCCTCTACAGCGACGACAGCGGCGTGACTTGGCACCTCGGCGCCCACGACGACTCCGCCGACCCAGCGCTCCGCGTCCAGGAGTTGTCGACGTTCGAGCGACCCGACGGCTCGATCTTCGCGTTCGCCCGCGACGAAGGCGGGACCAACCCGTCGACGGTCGCCTCGGCGATCTCGAGCGACGCCGGCGAGACGTTCTCCACCGGGTTCCACGCCGACGCGGCCGAGCAGAGCCTCGCCGTACCGACGGTGCAGGCGTCGACGCTGGAACTGCGGGCGACCGACCAAGGCGATCGCTACAACCGCGTCCTGCTCGCGTCCCCGACCCGATTGGGCGACACCCGCGAGAACCTGACGATTCGGTCGACGTTCAAGGGCGGCACGGAGTGGGTCGATCCCGGCGGCGGCACCGTGATCTACGGCGGTATGTGCGCCTACACGGATATGACCCAGCTCAACGACAACACCGTGGCACTCGTCTACGAACGAGCGGTCAACTGGTCGACCGGGTACATCTGGTTCACCACGTTCACCGAGACCGATATCGGTCTGCCCGACGGCAACACCTCCGGCGTACCCACCACACCTGATGCCTCCGGCAACAATCTGACCGGCTACCTCCGCGGCCCGGTCTCGGTCGCGGGCAAGTTCGGTACGGCGATCTCGCTCGACGGCACCGACGACTACGTCCAGCTGCCGTTCGCGGAGAAGCTCGCGGTCAGCAGCGGCGACTTCACCTGGACCGGATGGTTCAAGTACGGCGCCAGCACCGCCGACCAGCCACTGCTGTGGGCCTACAACCAGGGCGATGGTTTCTCGCAGCTCTGGCTCCGCGCCGAGCCGGCGAGCAACCGCCTCCGAGCATTGGCCGAGAGCGGCGGGACCGCCGTCACGCTTGCCACCACCAAGTCCTACAACGACCAGGCCTGGCACCACTTCGCGCTGTCCCGCCAGGGCAACACATTCACCCTGTACGTCGACGGTGCGGCGGCCGCGACCGTCACCGGCGCCATCGGCTCGGTCAGTCCGAAGCGACCGTTCCAGATCCACCTCGGCCAACGCCTTGACGCCGCGCAGCATCTCCGCGGCGCGCTCGACGACTTCCGTCTGTACAACCGCGCACTGACGCCGGCCGAGATCACGTCGATCTACACGACCAACTCGACCACCCCGCCCGGGCTGCGGCTCAGGTATCCCTTCTGACCGGACCTGTCGAGCCCCGGACGACCAGTTCGGGGCGGAACAGGAACTCGGTGTGGGGTGTGGCGTGGCCGCGGACTTCTTCGAGCAAGGATTGGACTGCAGCGAGGCCCATCGCCTGGACCGGTTGGCGGATGGTGGTCATCGGGGGGTCGGTGAATTCCATCATCGGGGCGTCGTCGTAGCCGACGACCGAGATGTCGCCTGGTACGGCGAGGCCGCGTTGGCGGGCGGCTCGGATGACGCCGAGGGCCATCATGTCGGAGCCGCAGACGACCGCGGTGACGCCTGCGTCGAGCAGTTGCCGGCCGGCTGCCTCGCCGCCCTCGACGCCGAACATGCTCAGCGCGACCATCGGATCGATGTCCTCGTCCGACACCCCCAGCTGCGCCTTCATCGAGGTCCGGTACCCGGCGAGTTTCCGCTGTACGACGATGAACCGCTCGGGCCCGGACGCGAACCCGATCCGGCGGTGGCCGAGGGCAACGAGATGCGCGACCGCGAGCTCCATCGCGGCGTACTCGTCCGAGGACACGAACGGCGCCTCGACGGACGGCAGCCACCCGTTCACGAACACCACGGGCAGTCGGCGATCGACCAGCGCCTGGTACCGGGCGTGGTCCGCGCCGGTGTCGGCGTGCAGCCCGGAGACGAAGATGATTCCGGAGACGCCGCGCTCGAGCAGCATCTCGACGTACTCCTCCTCCGTGGCTCCGGAGGGTGACTGTGTGCAGAGGACCGGGGTGAAGCCGCGCTGCGACAGCGCCGACTCGATCACCTGGGCGAACGCCGGGAAGATCGGGTTGATCAGCTCGGGCATGACGAGCCCGATCAGGCCCGCCGACCGCCGCCGCAACCGGGTCGGCCGTTCGAACCCGAGGACGTCGAGGGCAGTCAGGACCGACTGTTTGGTCTCGTCCGCGACCCCGGGCTTGCCGTTCAGTACCCGCGAGACCGTCGCCTCACTGACCCCCGCCTTGGCCGCGATATCCGCCAGCCGCGCTCTGCTACTCACGCCCGGCACTGTACCCAGCCCGAACCTGACTTTTCAGCAAGATCCTGCAAGAACTTGCAGACTGCGCATGGGTGTCCACTACGTGAACAGAACGGACACGTCACACGCCGCATACCTTGTCAGGACGAGCGGGCCAGGCGAGGATAGGCGGACTCCCCCGCCTCGGGGGTGCCTTTACTCGGATCGTCCGGCACGTTCCTGCCGGTGAAGGGAAGAAATCGTCATGGCTACTGTTTCGTTCAAGTCGGCGACCCGGATCTACCCCGGTTCCGACACTCCTGCTGTCGACAAGCTCAACCTCGAGATCGAGGACGGCGAGTTCATGGTGCTCGTCGGCCCGTCAGGTTGTGGTAAGTCCACCTCGCTCCGGATGCTCGCCGGCCTCGAAGAGGTCAACGAGGGTTCGATCTACATCGGCGACCGCGACGTCACGCACCGTCCGCCGAAGGAGCGGGACATCGCGATGGTGTTCCAGAACTACGCGCTGTACCCGCACATGTCGGTCGCCGACAACATGGGCTTCGCGCTGAAGATGCAGGGCGTGTCCAAGGAGGACCGCGCCAAGCGCGTGATGGAGGCCGCCAAGCTGCTCGGCCTGGAGGAGTACCTGGAGCGCAAGCCGAAGGCCCTCTCCGGTGGTCAGCGTCAGCGTGTCGCCATGGGTCGCGCCATCGTGCGTAACCCGCAGGTCTTCCTGATGGACGAGCCGCTGTCGAACCTCGACGCCAAGCTGCGGGTGCAGACCCGTACGCAGATCGCCGAACTGCAGCAGCGTCTCGGTGTCACGACCGTGTACGTCACGCACGACCAGGTCGAGGCCATGACGATGGGCGACCGGGTGGCCGTCCTCAAGGACGGTCTGCTCCAGCAGGTCGACACCCCGCTGAACCTGTACGACAACCCGAAGAACAAGTTCGTCGCGGGCTTCATCGGCTCGCCGGCGATGAACCTGCTGACCGCGGACATCACCGACGGTGGCGCCAAGCTGGGCGACTACACGATTCCGATCGACCGCTCGGTGCTGGCCAAGGCCGGTAGCGACAAGACCCTGACCGTGGGCGTTCGCCCGGAGGCCTTCAAGGTCGCCGACGAGGGCCTGCCGGTGAAGGTCGCCGTGGTCGAGGAGCTCGGCGCGGACGCTTACCTGTACGGCACCGCCGAGCACTCCGATGACCACCAGCAGATCGTCGCCCGGATCGACGCCCGGATGTCGGTCGAGAAGGGCTCCACGGTCCGCCTGGCGGCGGTTCCGGACAAGCTGCACCTGTTCTCGACCTCCACCGACGAGCGGCTGACCGCCTGATCGTCAGCAGTAGTTGCGCCTACCGGCCCTGGGTGGTTCGTCCGCCCGGGGCCGGAGGTTCGTTCAGCCGGTCCACCGGGTTCATGTTGGTCTGCTTGAGCAGGTAATGCGGCCGTTTCTTGGTCTCGTAATAGATCCGGCCGATGTACTCGCCGATCACGCCGAGCATCACCATCTGCAGCCCGCCGAGCCCGGTGATCGCCGCGATCAGCGTGACGTACCCCGGCATGTCCACGCCGTGCAGGAGCGCGGCCACGAGCACCCAGATCGCGTACCCGGCAGCGACCGCGGTCAGCAGCAGGCCGACGTAGATCGCCATCCGCAGCGGCTTGTTGTTGAACGACAGCAGCCCGTCCAGCCCGTACTCCAGCAGTCGCCGGAACGTCCACCGGCTTTTGCGGTCCGGCGCCGCCTTCACGTTGTCGTACTCGAACAGGATCGACTCGAACCCGATCCAGGCGAACAGCCCTTTCGAGAACCGGTTGTACTCGTTCAGCTCGAGCAACCCGTCGACCGCGCGCCGCGACAGCAGCCGGAAGTCGCCGACGCCGTCCATCAGCTCGACATCGGCCCATTTGTTGATCAACCAGTAGTACGCCCGCGCGAACAGCGTCCGGGTGGCCGGGTCGCCGGTGCGGTTCCGCCGGGCGATGACCTGGTCGAAACCACGCTCGTACTCCGTCAGCATCCGGCCGATCAGTTCCGGCGGGTGCTGCAGGTCCGCGTCCATGATCACGACCGCGTCGCCGGTGGCGTACCGCAGGCCGGCCAGCATCGCGGCTTCCTTGCCGAAGTTGCGGCTGAACGACAGATAACGGACCGAGTCGTCGGTGGCTGCCAACCCTACGAGCGCCTCGAGCGTCCCATCACTACTGCCGTCGTCCACGTACACGACCTCGTACGGACGGCCGGTGGCATTCAGCTCGCGGCTGAGCGCCTCGTGGAACCGGTTGACCACCTCGACCTCGTTGTAACACGGCACCACTAGGCTCAGGCGCGTTGTCGGGCTCATGCGCAACTTCCAGGAAGGGCAGGGGAACGGTCGGTGGCCTCAGCGGACGGCGATTCACCAGGGGCAGTGCGGCGACGTTCGGCGCTGCTGCCCGCCGTCGTCGCCTTCGTCGTCGTGGCGGCGGTGTTCGCCACCTCCGGCATCATCCGCGGTACCTATCCCTTCGGTTCGCTGTCGCGCAGTACCAACGATCTTGGCACGCAGTACATCCCCTTCTTCGCCCACCTGTGGGACGTCCTGCACGGCCGGGCCCAGGGTGACCTGCTGTTCAACTGGCAGAGCGCCTTCGGGGTGGGCTTCCTGGCCGACTTCGGCGTCGATCTCGGCAGCCCATTGTCCCTGCTGGTGGGGTTGTTCCCGCGCCATCAGATCGACCTGGCCGTCTACGTCATCACCACCCTGAAGCTGAGCCTGGCCGGGGCCGCGATGGCGGCCCTACTGATGAAGATGCGTCCAGGCCCCCGCTGGGTTGCCGCAATGCTGGGTGTTTCGTACGGCGTCTGCGGCTGGGCGCTCGACGACGGATCGTACGTGCCGATGTGGCTGGACGGGCTGATCGCACTGCCGATGTTCTTCATGGTCGCGGAGTGGTCACTGCGCCGGACCAACCGGCTGCTCAGTGTGCTGGTGGTCGGCCTGTTCTGGCTGTCCAACTTCTACACCGCCTACATGGCAACGATCGCGGGTGGGATCTACCTGCTCGCCCGGGTGCTCACCAGCGACCTCAAGTGGTCGCTGCGGCTGCGGGCGATCCTGCGGCACGGCATCTCGTTCGTGCTCGGCATGGCCTTGGTCGCGCCCATCCTGCTACCGATCATCACCGCGAACCGCGCCGCAACGCCGTCCCCGTCCGGGATCTTCAACCCGTCCCAGCTGGACATCTTCCTGTCCCGCCTGCTGCCGCTGACCGAGGGCGTCGGGCGAACGGCCAGCCTGTACGTCGGAACCGTTGCGCTGCTGCTCGCGCTGACGATGCCGTTCAACAAGTTCGTGCCATGGCTGACCAAGATCGTCTGGGTTATTACGACCGTCCTGATCGCCTTATCGTTCAGGTGGCCGCCTACACAGGAGTTCTGGCACGCGTTCGACACCCCGAACGGCAGCCAGTACCGCGAGGCGTTCGTGCTCTGCGGCGTGATCGTGGTGATCGCGTGGGTCTCCGTGTCGCACAAGCTGCCCGGGCCGATCGCGTTGCTCGGCGGGGCTGCGTTGCTGGCGCTGATCGCCGTACTGTCCGACGGCAGCACGCTGCTGACCCGGCACTGGCGGTTCGCGCTGATCATGTCCGGAGTCGCGACTTTGGTTGCGTTCGGCACCATTTGGACGCTGCGGCGATTCACGATCACCCGGCGGGTCAAGTGGCCGGTGGCGGCTGCATTCGCCGCACTGCTTGCGGTTGTGGCCGTCGAGACCACCTGGTCCGCGGTGGTCACCGACGAGCGGCGCGGGCGGGTGCTCGGCGCGTCGGCCGCGGCGTGGGACGACAAGCAGACAGCGCGGTACGACGCGCTTCGGGCGGCGGGCCGTTGGCCGGCGTACCGGACCGAGCCGGGTACGTCGATCACGCCGAACGACCCGATGCTGCTCGGCGGACAGGGCGCCGGTCTGTACAGCAGCCTGTTGCCGCAGTCGACCAACGAGACGCTGACCAGCCTCGGTTTCGGCTGGTCCGGGTACGGTCGCGCGTCACGCACCCTCGACAACCCGGTCACCGACGCGATCTTCTCGGTCGGGGCGCGGATGCGGCTCGTCGGGACCGGCCAGCCGGACATCACCCGGTCCGATGCGCCGCCACTCGTCACCGTCCGGCGACGGCTCGGTGAAACGGTCCCGGCCGATACCGAGGCCCCGAACGCGTACGCGATCCAGGAACGGCTGCTCGGGAGCACGGTGTACGAAGTACCGAAGTACAAGGGCACGCGGTTCGAGACCGGCGACGTGAAGCTGGTCGCGGCGTGCACCCCTGGTACGTCGGCGTACCTGTTCATGCCGCGGGTCGGCGGACGGGCCCGGCTCGCGGACGGGCAGTGGCACGAACTGAGCGCGACGCGGCGGCCGGGGATCAATACGAGCAGCGCGATGATCGGGCTCGGGTCCGTCCCGAAGACCGGGGTGGTGCTGATCGAACTCAACTTCGGCGAGGACCCGCAGGGCATCCCACCGCACAGCGCGATCGGCTGTCTCAACCACCAGGCCCTGGCCAAGGCAATCCGACGGCTACGCGAGAGCGGGGCCAGCGATGTGGAGGCCGGCGGGCATGCGTTGCACGCGACTTTGCGCCCTGGCAGCACGGGATACGCCGTGGTCGCCGTACCGAAGATCGACGGGTGGATGTGCTCGGTGGGCGGGGGGAAGTCGCAGGTACCGCGCGATTACGGCGGCCTGGTCGCCGTACCGCTGACAGGCAGCGCGGACCGCATCGACTGCACCTTCATCCCACCGGGCTTCCGTCGAGGCCTGGCAATCGGCGGAGCAGCCGCCCTCCTCACCCTCGGAATCGTCCTCCTAGGCGCCGCACGCCGACGCCGCCGCACGCGACTAGCCGACGCGTAGTCCGTCCCACGCGTGGTGGGTGGTGAAGGCGGTCTGCCCCACGCGCACTACGCAGGCGCTTCCTTCGTCGCTGCGCTCCTCAGCGCGCCCACTCCGCACGCTCCCACCCACCCTCCGGCTGCCGCCGGCATTTCTTCCGGCTTATCGCCGGAGTGACTACTAGGTGGGACTGCTTCGTCGAGGTCGCACGTGACGCGTGGTGGAGGTGGTTCGCCCCACGCGCGCTACGCAGGCGCTTGCTTCGTCGCGATGCTCCTCAGCACGCCCGCTCCGCACGCTCCCACCCACCCGTCGGCTAGCGCCGACATTTGCCGGCTTATCGCCGGGTGACCGCTTGGTGGGACTGCTTCGTCGGGTCGAGCGTGGCGGGTGGTGGAGGTGGCTTGCCCCACGCGCGCGCGTCGACTGCGTTGGTGGGTCTGCTTCGTCATGGCGGAAGGTGATCGGTGGTGGAGGTGGACGGCGCCGGCGCGTGCTGCGCGGCGCTTGGCTAGTTGACGTCTCGGTGGTGGAAGACCCAGCCGCCGAGCGCGATCGCCACCACCGCGAGGATCGCCAGGTACCAGGCGCCGTGCTCGAACGTCAGCGTCTTCTGGACGTAGTCGCAGATGTAGCTGCCGTCGTTGCCGGTCTTGCATTCGGTGACGTAGTACTGCGCGTCGTGGCGGACGAAGGCGTCGAAGTTGACCTTCACGAGCCACGGCTGCGCCTTCTCCAGGAACGCCGCGAACACGCCCTCCGCGAGGACCAGATACGCCATCACCAACCCGATCGCGGCCGCCGTGTGCCGCAACAGCAGCCCGACAACACAGCCGAGCGCAGCCGCGAGTGCAGTCGTCACCACGGCCCGACCGCCGATCGCGCTCAGGTCTGCCCAGGTCTTGGACGTCGTACCCGCTGTGTCGCCCAGGTGGTCGACGATCAAGAACGTGCCTAGCAGCACGACCGCGAGCACCACCGCGGCGATCGGCACGAATCCGGTCGCCGCCGCGAGCAGCTTACTGCCATAGACCCGGATCCGACGCGGCTCGAACGTCAACCAGTTGCCGATAGCACCGGAACTGAACTCCGCGCCGAGGAAACTGGCCCCGATCAGGAACGCGGCGAAGGCCAGGAAGTACGACGACCCTTGCAGCAGGTCCGGCATGATCTGGGCGAACACCGTCGGCGGCTTGCCATAGTCCTCGAGCTTGGGTTCCGGGTACGCGCACATGTCCTCGAGCGTCGGCTTCGGGTCGGGCTGGGTCTTCCAGTCCTCTTCGCACTGCGCCCGGTTCTCGGCCGCGTGGTCGACCCAGTCCTTGTGCGCCAATTGGAACTGACGCTCGGCCTGCTGCTGTTCGGCCGCGGACAACGGGCGCGCGTCGAACCAGGTGGCGACGAGCAGCAACGCGGTGATGACGAACAGACCGGCAACGCCGATCATCGTGAGCCGGCGTGCGGTCAGCCGGCGGAGCTCGACCTTGGTGAGGCGGATCATCACAAGCCCTCGCCTTCGGTCAGCTCCAGGAACACCGACTCCAGGTCGGCGCGGACCGGGACGAGCTCCGACACGTACAACTCCTGGTGTGCGAGGCGACGGGTCACGTCAGCCGGGTCAGGCGCACCTTCGACGAGCAGGTAGTTGCCGTCGGCCCGCACGATCATCCCGGCTGCGGTGAGGATCCGGGTCGCGGCCCCGTGGTTGTCCACAGCAACCTTCACCGTTGGCGCCGTACTGCCACCGATGACCTCGGCAACCGTTCCGGAGGCGAGCAGGCGCCCGTGGCCGATGATCGAAACTGTGTCGGCGACCTGCTCGACCTCGGCCAAGATGTGGCTGCTGACTAGGACGGTCTTGCCCTGGTCACCGAGGCCCCGCATGGTCTCGCGGATCTCCCGGATGCCAGCCGGGTCGAGGCCATTCGTCGGCTCGTCGAAGATCAGCAGATCGGGCTCTTTGAGCAGCGTGGCGGCGATCGCCAGGCGTTGCTTCATGCCGAGCGAGTACGAGCGGAAGCGGTCGTTGCCACGTTCACCTAGCGAGGTCTGCTCAAGTACTTCGCCGACACGGGTGCGTGGAGCGCCGATCGCCTCGGCGAGCAGCTCGAGATTCTTCCGGCCCGTGAACGTCGGGAAGAACTTCGGCGACTCGACAATCGCACCAACCCGGCCGACTACCTCAGGCAGCTGTGCCGGCACGGTCTTTCCGAAGACCGTCATGGTGCCGGCATCAGATCGGACCAGGCCGAGCAGCATCCGGATCGAGGTCGTCTTCCCGGATCCGTTCGGTCCCAGGAACCCGTGCACGCCACCGGTCGGCACATCAAGATCAAGCCCTTGGACCGCAACAACCCTGCGCCCCCGCCGGGTCCGGTACGTCTTACGCAACCCCCGCGTACTGATGGCCACGTCGGACATCCACACCCCTCTCGTCAGACAGCAGACGCACAGCCTGACAGGTTTGTTCGCAAAACGCTGACGTGTTGAGGGGCGGAGGTGGTCTGCCCCACGCGTGCTACGCAGGCGCTCTCTTCGTCGCTACGCTCCTCAGCGCACCTGCTCCGCCCGCTCCCACCCACCCGTCGGCTGCCGCCGACATTTGCCGGCTTATCGCCGGGGCGACTGCTTGGTGGGACTGGTTCGTCAGGGTCGGACGTGGTGAGTGGTGGAGGTGGTCTGCCCACGCGCGCTGCGCAGCCGCTTTCTTCTTCGCGATGCTCCTCAACGCGCCCACTCCGCCCGCTCCCACCCACACTCCGGCTGCCGCCGACATCTGCCCTCTCGCCGGGGTGACTGCTAGGTGTATCTGGTTCGTCGGGTCGGACGTGGTG
>NZ_JBHXSQ010000004.1:1336894-1418531 GCF_042715335.1 Kribbella sp. NPDC058693 | reverse complement strand
CCTCCGCCCGCTCCCACCCACACTCCGGCTGCCGCCGACATCTGCCCTCTCGCCGGGGTGACTGCTAGGTGTATCTGGTTCGTCGGGTCGGACGTGGTGGGTGGTGGAGGTGGCCGCCGCCCGGCATAGAGCTCTGAACGCGCGAAACCCGGCTCACCAACCGTCCGGAAGGCTGCCGGGTTCACTTCCCAAGGGCTATTGCCCTGGGCTACAGCAGTTCTATACCCACTTGGCAGTGCTAGGCGTCGTCGGCGCCGCATTCCAGCTTGGCGATGTAGTGGCCTGTGATCGGGTACCGGTCGCAGGGCAACTGGGCTCAGTGGTTAGAGGCCCAGTTCGGTGAGGCCGGGGTGGTCGTCTGGGCGGGGGCCTGGGGCGTCCCAGTGGAAGAGGCGGTCGGACTCCGCGATCACCTGGTCGTTGATGCTGGCACGCCGGACCCGCATCAGGCCGTTCTCGTCGAACTCCCAGTTCTCGTTGCCGTGCGAGCGGTACCACTGGCCGGCCGCATCGTGCGACTCGTAGACGAACCGGACGGCGATGCGGTCGTCGGTGAACGCCCACAGCTCCTTGATCAGCCGGTAGTCCAGTTCACGCGCCCACTTCTGGGTCAGGAACTCAACGACCTCGGCCCGCCCGTTCACGAAGACGTCGCGGTTCCGCCAGTACGTGTCCGGCGTGTAGGCAAGCGACACCGCCTCCGGATCCTGCTTGTTCCACGCGTTCTCGGCGGCACGGACCTTCTGGATCGCCGTCTCCCGCGTAAACGGGGGCAGTGGCGGACGAGCGTTCACACCCAGCTCCTTCATTGGCCGACAGGTCGGTTCAATCTTGGATCAGATCTCCCAGATACGCGATCACAGTTGGCCGACGGTCCAGCCACTGAACACGACCCTCGGACTGCAGCTGCCGCTCACCAAGCCCCCTCGCCGCCACCGCGCACGCCTCCCCCGGCGGTGCACATCCGCCAGGTACCCGCCGTCGAGCGAGCGGGCCCGGCCACCCCCCCGCCACGCTCGTCACGACGAACCAGTCCCACCAAGCACTCACCCGGCGATAAGCCGGCAAATGTCGGCGGCAGCCGACGGGTGGGTGGGAGCGGGCGGAGCAGGCGCGCTGAGGAGCACCGCGACGAAGGAAGCGCCTGCGCAGCCCGCGTGGGACAGACCACCTCCACCATCCACCACGCCCGACCCCGACGAGCCAGTCCCACCAAGCACTCACCCGGCGATAAGCCGGCAATGTCGGCGGTAGCCGACGGGCGGGCGGGAGCGGGCGAAGCAGACGCGCTGAGGAGCGAAGCGACGAAGAAAGCGACTGCGCAGCCCGCGTGGGACAGACCACCTCCACCTCCACCACGCCCGACCCCGACGAAGCAGTCCCACCAAGCAGTCACCCCGGCGATAGCCGGCAAATGTCGGCGGCAGCCGACGGGTGGGCGGGAGCGGGCGAAGCAGGCGCGCTGAGGAGCATCGCGACGAAGAAAGCGCCTGCGCAGCACGCGTGGGACAGATCACCAGTCACAAACAAATACCCCCTCCCCGTATCAATCCACGACTTGCATTCGATACCCGCAGGGGGTACTTTCGTGCTGTCGACATACCCCCGAGGGGTAGCTGAGGAGTTTGAGATGACCGACGACCACGTACACGGTTACACCGCTGAGAAGACCAGCCACCTGAAGCGGCTGCGGCGGATCGAGGGGCAGATTCGCGGTCTGCAGCGGATGGTCGAGGAGGACAAGTACTGCATCGACATCCTGACCCAGGTGTCGGCGGCCACGAAGGCGTTGCAGTCGTTCTCGCTCGAGCTGCTCGACGAGCACCTCTCGCACTGCGTGGTCGAGGCCGCGCAGAAGGGTGGTCCGGAGGCCGAGGAGAAGGTTCGCGAGGCCTCCGACGCGATCGCCCGTCTGGTTCGTAGCTAATCACCGAAGGAGCAACTCATATGACCACCACCACGTACTCGGTTTCCGGCATGACCTGCGCGCACTGCACCTCTGCAGTGACCGAGGAGCTCAGCAAGCTCGTCGGTGTGCAGGGCGTGACGATCGACCTCGTCGCGGGCGGCACCTCCGCGGTGCACGTGACGAGTGAGTCCGCGCTCGACGAGTCCGCCGTACGTGAGGCTGTCGACGAGGCGGGTTACGAACTGGCGGCCTCGTGAGCCGGGCCGCCGCGCTCCGGCTCGGCGCGTTCGCCGGTGCGTTGGCGCTCGCCTTCGGGGCGGCGTACGGCATCGGCACCGCGGTCGACCCGATCGCGGCGGCCGACACACCTTCGCAGTCGCAGGAGATGGGCATGGGCGACATGGGCGGGCACGACGCCGGCGGGCAACTGCCGGGGCTCGCGGTGTCCGATGCGGGGTACACGTTCAGCCCGGCGACGACGTTCTTCACCGCCGGCACGAAGACCGCTCTGCGTTTCACGATCACGGGCCCGGACGGCAAGCCGGTCACGCGGTACACGAAGACGCACGAGAAGGACCTGCATCTGATCGTCGTACGGCGGGACCTGTCCGGCTTCCACCACGTGCACCCGACGCTGGCCGCGGACGGGACGTGGAGCATCCCGTTCACGTTCACCGCCGGCGGGACGTGGCGGATGTACGCCGACTTCCAGCCGGCCGGCCTCGACAAGAACATCACGCTCGGCACGGACGTCAACGTCTCCGGTCTGTACATCCCGGTCCCGCTCAACGACCCCGCCGCCGTCACCAGCATCCACGGGTACGACGTGACGCTCGCCGGCACGCCGGCCGCGGGTAAGGAATCGCAACTCACGTTCAAGATCACCAAGAACGGCAAGCCGGTCACCGACCTGCAACCGTACCTGGGCGCCTTCGGTCACCTGGTCTCGCTGCGCAGCGGCGACCTGGCCTACCTGCACAACCACCCGGCGCAGCACGCCGAGCCGGGAATGAAGGGCGGGCCGTCGATCGACTTCATGACGACCTTCCCGACCGCGGGGACGTACAGCCTGTTCCTGGACTTCCAGCACGCCGGCGCCGTACACACCGCGGAGTTCACGGTGAAGGTCAGCTCGACCGGTACGACGATCGCCCCGCCAACCGCCGTACCGAATCACGAGGAGGAGGCACACGAGCATGAGCAACCAGTCCGTTGAACTCATCATCGGTGGGATGACGTGCGCCTCCTGCGCCGCCCGGGTCGAGAAGAAGCTGAACCGGATGGACGGCGTCACGGCGACCGTCAACTACGCCACCGAGAAGGCAAAGGTGACGTACCCCGAGGGCGTCTCGACCGACGATCTGGTCGCGACCGTCGAGAAGACCGGCTACACCGCGGCCCTCCCGACGCCGGCCGTGTCGACGGAGGCCGACGAGCCCGATGAGCTGAAACCCCTGCGCGAGCGGCTGATCGCGAGCATCGTGCTGACGATTCCGGTGGTCGCGTTCGGGATGATCCCGGCGCTGCAGTTCGACTCGTGGCAGTGGGTGTCGCTGACACTGGCGTTCCCGGTGGTGACATGGGCGGCATGGCCGTTCCACAAGGCCGCCTGGACGAACCTTCGGCACGCCGCCACGACGATGGACACGCTGATCTCGCTCGGCGTGGTGAGTTCGTTCCTCTGGTCGCTGTACGCACTGTTCCTCGGCAGCGCGGGTGAGCCAGGCATAAAGATGCCGTTCACGCTGATCCCGTCCCGCGGCAGCGGCGCCGAGGAGATCTACCTCGAGGTGGCGACCGCCGTCACCACGTTCATCCTGGCCGGCCGGTACTTCGAGGCGCGGGCCAAGCGTCGCTCGGGTGCGGCCTTGCGCGCGCTGCTCGAGCTCGGCGCGAAGGACGTCGCCGTACTGCGGAACGGTACGGAGACCCGGATCCCGGCCGACCGGCTGGTCGCGGGTGACGAGTTCGTCGTACGGCCGGGCGAGAAGATCGCGACCGACGGCGTGATCGTGACGGGGAGCAGCGCGGTCGACGCGTCGATGCTGACCGGTGAATCCGTGCCGGTCGAGGTCGGAGCGGGTGACGCGGTCGTTGGTGCGACCGTCAATGCCGGCGGGCGGCTCGTCGTACGCGCGACTCGGGTCGGCGCGGATACGCAGCTCGCGCAGATGGCGCAGCTGGTGGAGGACGCGCAGAACGGGAAGGCCGAGGTACAACGCCTTGCCGACAAGGTGTCCGGGATCTTCGTGCCGATCGTGATTGGTCTCGCGCTCGCGACGCTCGGCTTCTGGCTGGGGAACGGTTCGCCGGCAGAGGTCGCGTTCACGGCGGCAGTCGCCGTACTGATCATCGCCTGCCCGTGTGCGCTGGGCCTGGCCACGCCGACCGCGCTGATGGTCGGGACCGGCCGGGGCGCGCAGCTGGGCATCCTGATCAAGGGGCCGGAGGTGCTGGAGTCCACGCGCCGGGTCGACACCGTCGTACTGGACAAGACGGGCACCGTGACCACGGGCCGGATGGAGCTGGTCGACGTACTGCTGGCTCCCGGTCAAGACCGCGCTGATGTACTGCGGTTGGCCGGCGCGCTCGAGCACTCGAGCGAACACCCGATCGCGCAGGCCGTCGCCCGCGCTGCATCAGCCGCTGGGAAGCTGCCCGAGGTCGAGGACTTCGGGAACGTCGAAGGTCTCGGGGTGCAAGGGATCGTCGACGGGCACGCCGTACTCGTCGGGCGCACGCGCTTGCTGGAGGAGTGGAGCCAGCACCTGCCGTCCGAGCTCGCCCACGCGAAGGAGCACGCCGAGGCCGAGGGCAGTACGGCGGTTGCCGTCGGCTGGGACGGGGTTGCGCGCGCCGTGCTGGTTGTTGCGGACACCGTGAAACCGACGTCGGTGCAGGCGATCCGGGAACTGCGGGAGCTCGGCCTTCGGCCCGTGCTGCTGACCGGCGACAACGAAGCGGTCGCGTCGAAGGTCGCCGGCGAGGTCGGCATCGACGAGGTGATCGCCGAGGTACTGCCGGCCGGCAAGGTCGACGCGATCAAGAAGCTGCAGGACGAGGGTCGCGTGGTCGCGATGATCGGTGACGGCGTCAACGACGCGGCGGCCCTGGCCCAGGCCGACCTCGGCCTGAGCATGGGCACCGGCACCGATGTGGCGATCGAGGCAAGCGACCTGACGCTGGTGCGCGGCGATCTGCGGGCGGCCGTGGACGCCATTCGGCTGTCCCGCAGTACGTTGCGCACGATCAAGGGCAACTTGTTCTGGGCTTTCGCCTACAACGTGCTGGCCCTGCCGCTCGCCGCCGCCGGCTTGTTGAACCCGATGCTGGCCGGGGCCGCGATGGCCTTCAGCTCGGTGTTCGTCGTGTCCAACAGCCTGCGGTTGCGCCGGTTCCGTTCGCTCACCTGATCCAGGCGGTCGCGTCGCTCGGAAGGTTGCCGTCGTCGAGGGGAATGCTGGTCAACAGCACCTCCTCGTACGCCGGCAACTCGATCGGCGCGCTCGTCAGGTTGACGACGCAGGTCAGATTCTCGCGCCGGAAGACAAGTACGTCGGCGGCCGACTCCAACCAGGTCAGCGTCCCGTCGCCGAGCAGCTCGCGACGCAGCCGCAGTCCGGTGCGGTACAGAGCCAGCATCGAGTTCTGGTCGCCGTGCTGGGACTCGACCGTCAGGTTCTTCCAGTCCGCCGGCTGCGGCAGCCACGGCGTACCGGAACCGAAGCCGAACGGCGGCTCCTTCCCCGACCACGGTAGGGGCACTCGGCAACCATCTCGCCCGCGGTCGGCGCCGCCCGACCGGGCGAAGATCGGGTCTTGCAACAGCTCGTCCGGCAGGTCCTCTACCTCGGGCAACCCGAGCTCTTCGCCCTGGTAGACATAGAGACTGCCGGGCAGCGCCATCGCGAGAAGAGCGGCTGCGCGTGCCCTGCGCTCCCCCAGCACCAGGTCGGTCTGCATCCCGTGCTTGCGATCCTGGTGCGAGAACGACGTGTCCGGACGGCCGTACTTCGTCACCGGCCGCGTCACGTCGTGATTCGACAGGACCCACGTCGGCGGCGCACCGATCGGCACGTGCGTCGACAGGGTCAGGTCGATGGATGCTTTCAGCTCTTCGGCTTCCCAAGGGCGGGACAGGAAGTCGAAGTTGAACGCGGTCTGCATCTCGTCGGGCCGCAGGTACAGCGCGAAGCGTTCCTGGTCGGGCATCCACATCTCGCCGACGAGGAAGCGTCCGTCGTACTGATCGGTGATGTGCCGCCAACCGCGATAGACCTCGTGGACTTCGTCGTGGTCGGTGTACGACTCCTCGACGCTGTCCAGGTCCTTGAACAGTACGGCGGCACTGTCGATCCGGATCCCGTCGACGCCGCGGTCCAGCCAGAACCTGAGGATGTCGTGGAACTCCTCGACGACCTCGGGGTTGCGCCAGTTGAAGTCGGGCTGCTCGGGAGCGAACAGGTGCAGGTACCACTCGCCGTCCTCGACCTGGGTCCAGGCCGGGCCGTTGAAGATCGACTGCCAATCGTTGGGCGGGCCATCGTTCCGGCCGGGGCGGAACAGGAACCGCTCGCGCTCGGGCGAACCCGGGCCGGCGCGGAGGGCCTCGACGAACCAGTCCTGCTGGTCGGAGCCATGGTTCGGCACGATGTCGATGATCGTCCGGATGTTCAGCGCATGCGCCTCCGCGATATACGCCTCGGCCTCCGCCAACGTCCCAAATGCCGGGTCGATCGCCCGATAGTCGGCCACGTCGTACCCACCATCGGCCATCGGCGACGGGTACCAGGGGTTCAGCCAGATCGCATCTACGCCAAGCTCGGCAAGGTACGGCAACTTCGCCCGCAACCCGGCCAGATCCCCGATCCCGTCACCGTTGCCATCGGCAAAGCTCCGCAGATAGACCTGGTAGATCGCGGCTCCACGCCACCATTCGTCGGCCATAAAATCTCCTTAACCCTTGAGGCTTCCGGCTGTGAGGCCCGCCATGATGCTGCGCTGGAAAATGAAGAAGACGATGATCGTGGGCAGGCTGGCGATCACCAGGGAGGCGATCAGGACGTTCTGCGGCATCTGGGCGGACAGCGACGCAATGCCCACGCTGATCGACATCTTGTCCGTCTCCGGCAACACCAGCAGCGGCCAGACGAAGTCCTTCCAGACCGTCACGACCGACAGGATCGACACGACACCGATGATCGGGCGCGACACCGGCAGCACGATCGACCACAGGATCCTGCCGGGTGACGCACCGTCGATCTCCGCGGCCTCCAGTAACTCCCGTGGAATCGAGTCGAAGAACCGCTTCAGCAGGAACACGAAGAACCCGTTCGCAGCCGCCGGCAACCAGATCGCCCACGGCGTGTTCAGCAGGTTGGCATGGAAGATCGGCAGGTCCTTCGCCACCAGGTACGTCGGCAGCAACAGGACCATCGGCGGGATCATCAGCGTCGCCAGCATCGCGCCGAGCACCAGCTTGCCGAAGATCGGCCGCAGCTTCGACAACGCGTACGCCGCACTCACGTCGATCGCGAGCGTGAACAGCCACGCGCCACCGGCGTACAGGACGGTGTTCTTCAGGAAGACTCCCAGCTGGAGCTGCTCCCACGCATCGACGTACACGTGCAGGTCGAGGTGTTTCGGGAAGAAGCTGGGCGGGATCTGCGCGAGCTCGTCGGGTGACTTGAGCGCGCCGGTCACCATCCAGTAGAGCGGGAACACGAACGCGCCGGTGAACCCGACCACCGTCACGGTCAGGATCGTCCAGTAGATCACCCGGCCGCGCGGAGTACGGAGTGCGAGCGGTGAGACCAAGGTCCTCATCGGGCGTCCTCCTCGCGCGAGACACGCAGGTAGACCGTGGAGAAGATCAGCAGCACGATCATCAACATCAGACCGAGGGCGGAGCCGCCGCCGAAGTCACCGAAGTTGAAGGCGTACTGGTACATCAGGTAGGCGACCGTCACGGTCGCGTTCTCGGGGCCGCCGCCGGTCAGCAAGTACGGCTCGATGAAGACCTGCATGGTCGCGACGATCTGCAGGAGCAGCATGACCAGCAGGATCAGCTTGGTCTGCGGGACCGTCACGTGCCAGACGCGGCGGAACAGGCCGGCGCCGTCGAGCTCCGCGGACTCGTACAGATCGCCCGGGATGCTCTGCAGCGCGGCCAGGTAGATCAAGGTGCCGGTGCCGAGGTTCATCCAGGTCGACACGATCACGAGGCTGATGAGCGCCGTACTCGTCGAGTCCAGCCAGCTCAACGGCGGGATGTTGACCACGCCGAGCGCCTGGTTGAACAGGCCCGCGCCCGGATCGTAGAACCACTTGAACAGCAGTACGGCGACCGCCGGCGGGAGCATCACCGGCAGGTAGACGACGAACCGCAGGTACGCCTTCGCGTGCTTCAACTCGTTGAGCACCACGGCGAGCACGAACGGCACGGCGTACCCGATCACCAGCGCCAGCCCGCTGAACGCCGCCGTGTTCAACCACGCGGACCGGAACGCCGGGTCCGCGATCACCGTCCGGAAGTTGTCGAACCCGACCCAGACCCCAGGATCCACGAAGTTGTTCTGCTGAAAGCTCAGCACAACCTCGCGCACCATCGGGTACCAAGAAAACAAGGCGAAACAGATCAATGCCCCACACAGGAACCCGTACGCCGTGAGGTTCCGCCCGAACGCCCTCCGAAAAGCTCCCGCGCCGTCCGGCATCGGAGGTTCGTCCGACCCGACCACCGGTCGGCTCTCCGACCCCCAACCCACTCGCAGTTCCTCGGCGGCCTCGGCCGCTCCCCGACCACCCGCCGCCCCCGCAGAGCGGGGACGGCGGGTGTTTGTTGTGGTGTCGTCGACCATCAGGCGTTCTTCGCGAGGATCTTGTTCGCCTTGCTCTCCGCGTCGCTCAGGAGCTTGTTGATGTCAGCGTCCTTACGGGTGAGGACGGCGGACATCGCGACATCGAGAACGGCGTACAGCTCTTGCGCCTTCGGCGGTTCGAGCTTGTTGGTGATGTTGCCCTGGGCAGCGACGTACGGCGCGAAGTTGTCGACCGGGACCGTCGCGTACTGCTTGCGCAAGGCAGTGATCTCGTTGCCGGGGGCAGTGGTTCCGTACAGGTCCGGGATCGGCAGGCCGACCGGGCGGCCCTGCTCCTTCGAGCGTGCGTAGTCGAACTGCCCCTTGCCCGGCGTGAGCTCGTGGAACTCGAGCCACAGCAGACCGGCCTTGATCTTCTCCGGCGACGCCTTCGGGTTGAACATGTACCCGTCGCCACCGCTCAGCGACGACTTCCCGTCCGACTCCGGTACGGCGGTGACGCCGTAGTCGTCGAACTTGCCCTTGAAGTCGTTGTTGACCGACTGCACGACATCGGGCGCACCGACCATCATCCCGAGCTTGCCGCCGCCCATCATCCGCATCAGGTCCTCCCACTGGAGCAACTGCTTCGTGCCCATGGAGTTGTCGTCCCAACGCATCTTCTTCAGGTTCTCCAGCACCGCCTTACCCTCGTCGCTGTTGAACGCGGCGGTCTTCCCGTCGTCGCTCACCATCGACCCGCCCCGCGCGTACAGCTCGGCGGCGAAGTGCCATCCACCGGTGTTGCCGGCGGAGTACTCGCCATACCCGACGTACCCCGGGCCGAGCGCCGCGATCTTCTTCGCAGCGTCGCGGACCTCTTCCCACGTCTTCGGCGGGTTCGCCGGGTCCAGACCGGCCTGCGTGAACAGCTTCCGGTTGTAGACCAGGCCCATGTTGTAGTTGTTCCGCGGCAGGCCGTACGTCTTGTCGCCGTCCTTGAACACGCCCATCACGTCCGGGCGCAGGTCCTTCACCGCGTTGACGCTGCCGACGTACTGGCTGATGTCGGCGGCCTGCTTCTTCTCGATGATCTTCCGGACGTCGGTGTAGTAGACGTAGAAGAGATCCTCCTGCGTCCCGCCCGCCAGCTTCGCCTGGAACGTGTCGGGGTTGATGCAGGGGAACGCGTCCTTGCCCTGGACGGTGATGTTCGGATGCGCTTTCTGGAACGTGGCGACGTCCGCCTCCCAGGCCTGACGCTCCTTCGGATTGCTCTTCGGCGGCTCGCAGCCGACCGTGATCGTGACCGGCCCATCGGCGGCGTCCGCAGCCGGTTTGTTCGCGTCCCCCGACCCGCAGGACGCGGCCACCAGCCCGAGTCCCGCAACCAGCAGCAGGCTGAGCCCGCGGCGCGTTGTCGTCATTTCCACCCTCTCCCTCGGATCGTGTGGACACCGTAGGGAACTGGACGCATGATCGCAATACTTCGATCTGAGATTGCAAAATCGTGACTTCGCGTGGGAGATTACCCGCTAGAGGACATACGACAGCAGCCGCCGACCAGAGCGGTCAGCGGCTGCTGGGGTACTGCGTTATGCCTAGATGCGGGCCCGGGCGGTCGAGGCGCGGACGACAAGCTCCGGCTCGAAGAGCAGCTCGTCGGCGGGTACGACGGCGCGCTCGATCAGTGCGACCAGCATGTCGACCGCGGCGCGGCCCATGGCGTCGATCGGCTGGCGGACGGTGGTGAGCGGCGGGTCGGTGCAGTTCATCATCGCGGAGTCGTCGTACCCGATCACCGACACCTCGCCCGGGACGCTCAGGCCGGCTCGCCGTACGGCGCGGATCGCACCGAGCGCGAGGATGTCGCTGGCACAGACGATGCCGGTGACGCCGGAGTTCACCAGCCGGGTCGCGGCCGCGTGCCCGCCCTCGAGCGAGAACATCGTGTGCTCGACCAGCTGCGGATCGGCCTCGTCCGCGGCCAGGTACGCCTCTAGCTTGCGGCGCGAAGGGATGTGGTCGCGCGGGCCGAGCACCATCCCGATCCGCTGGTGACCGAGCGCCCGCAGGTGCCCGATCGCCATCTCCGCCGCGACATAGTCGTCCGACGACACCTGCGGGAACCCGAGGTGGTCGACCGCCGCGTTGACCAGGACGGTCGGCAGTTTGCGCTCCTGGATCAGCTCGTAGTGCTGGTGCGGCGCATCGGCCTGAGCGTAGAAACCACCGGCGAACACGACGCCCGACACCTGCTGCTGGAGAAGCAGATCCACGTAGTCGGCCTCGGACACGCCACCGACCGTGCGGGTGCAGAGCAAGGACGTGAAACCTTGCTGCGCGAGCGCGCCGCCGACGACCTCGGCGAACGCGGGGAAGATCGGGTTCTGCAACTCCGGCAGGACCAGACCGACCAGCCGGGCGCGATCACCGCGCAGCTGCGTGGGACGCTCGTACCCGAGGACGTCGAGGGCGGTGAGCACCGCTTCACGGGTCGCCTCGGAGACGCCCGGCTTCCCGTTCAGGACGCGGCTGACGGTGGCCTCGCTGACGCCGACCTTCTTGGCCACCTCTGCAAGTCGTCGAGTCATGGCGCAAACTCTACGCCCAATCACGCAAGAATTTGCAAGCACTTGCGTACCTCGCTGAACCCTCAGGATTCCTGACAGACTGGGAACCGTGCCCCGATTCGTCGCCACCCGCCCGGACACCGGCCTGCTGTCGCTCCCCTGGGACGTCCCGCTGGAGGACTGGCCCGAGGACCAGTTGGTCGCGCTGCCGCGCGGTATCTCGCGGCACGTCGTCCGCTTCGTCCGGGTCAACGGCACGGTGTACGCGATCAAGGAGGTCCTCGAGCACCTGGCGATGCACGAGTACCGCCTGCTCCGCGACCTCGAACGCCTGGAGGCCCCGTCCGTCGAACCCGTCGGCGTCATCACCGACCGGATCGACCGCGACGGCGAGCCGATCGACTCGATCCTGATCACCCGGCACCTGCAGTTCTCCCTGCCGTACCGCGCGCTGTTCTCCAGCACGCTGCGGCCGGACACGGTCAACCGGCTCATCGACGCTTTGGTTGCGTTGATCGTGCGGCTGCACCTGCTCGGGTTCTTCTGGGGCGACTGCTCGCTGTCGAACACACTGTTCCGGCGGGACGCGGGCGCGTTCGCGGCGTACCTGGTGGATGCCGAGACCGGTGAGCTGCACCAGGACATCTCCGACGGGCAGCGGGCGCACGATCTGTACACCGCGGAGATCAACCTGTTCGGCGAACTGCTCGACCTGCAGGAGGGCGGTCTGCTCGACGAGTCGATCGACCCGCAGGAGACGGTCGAGTCGATCCAGAAGCGGTACGAGGCGCTGTGGGCCGAGCTGACCGCGCCGGAGGAGTTCGCCACCGACGAGATGCACCGGCTCGACTCGCGGATCCGGCGGCTGAACGAGCTCGGCTTCGACGTCGCCGAGATCGACATCATCACCGACTGGGACGGCAGCCAGGTCCGCATCCAGCCGAAGGTCGTGGACGCCGGCCACCACTCCCGCCGGCTGCTCCGCCTCACCGGTCTGGACGTCGAAGAGAACCAGGCCCGCCGGCTGCTCAACGACCTGGACGCCTTCGCGGCCGCCACCGACCAGCAGAACGAGGACGAGGAAATCGTCGCCCACCAGTGGCTGACCGAGGTCTTCGAACCGGTCGTCCGCTCGGTCCCCCGCGACCTGAAGCGCAAACTGGAACCCGCCGAGGTCTTCCACGAGGTCCTGGAACACCGCTGGTTCCTCTCCGAACAAGCCGGCCACGAGGTCGACACAATGGAAGCAGCCCGCTCCTACGTGAACGACGTACTGGCCGCCAAACCCGACGAGAAACTGGCCCTCCCAACACCCTCTCTCCCCGAACCGGACTGAGGTTTGCAACGTTCGGCCCTTCCATGACGTGATCAGAGTGGGAGGTACCGGATGGAGACGCCCGACTTCGACGACTGGGTCACACAGCCCGGGGCTGCGCTACTGCGGTTCGCGTACCCCGCCGGGAGACACCGGCCGAGGACGTCGGTAGTGCGGCGACGAGCCCGGACCACTCGGACGCGCAGGCGGAACAGGACGCGGTGTGGGCGCTGCGCGCGACGCTGCCGGCCAAGCAGCGAGCCCGCGACCGTCCCCACCGTGCGCTGGCGAGCCTGCGCACCACCATCGGGGCCGAGGAGGTCAAGGGCTGGTGGACGCATCCGAGAAGCAGATCGCGGACAGCCTGTCCAAGCACGCGGCCGCCGCGCCATCGGACGCCCGCTTGCTGACTGCACACCCGCGCCGCGTCGTACCCCGTCCGGATCACGTCCGACTACTGCACCGTCGACCACACCTTCCCCACCGACGACGGCACCACCCAACGTCGCGCCGACGGCATCACCTTCGACTTGATCCAGCAAGGCATCCACAAGCCCCACCAACCCACCGACCTCTTCGACCCACCCCGCGCCACACCCCACCCACCCGCTGACCTCAGGACATCCCGGGGCTGACGACAGGCAGCCCGATCGCCTTGGCCGATGCCAGCAGACGCCGGTCGTACGTGACGAACGACGTCACGTCATCGCCCAGAATGGCGTCCGCCGTCGCAAGGTGAATCGCGTCGAGAGAACGGATCCACGGATCCTGATAACCGGCGGCAGTCGCACGAACCGTCTCGTCGACGTCATAGACGGAGATCTGCGCAAGCACGGACGGAACCTCGGTGAGCCGCGCCGGTTCGGAGCGCCGGAGAGCACGGGGTAACTCGACCTCGACCAGCGCCGACGAGACGAAGATCCGATCGACCTGCTCGTTGAGCCAGCCGACGAGTTCGTCCGACTCCGTCTCCCTGCGGACGAGCTTCACCAGCGCGGCGGTGTCCAGGTAGATCATCAGTAGCGCTCCTCGTCGCGCATCTGCTCGAGGAGCTCGCCCGCCTCGTCGTCGGTCCTGATCTCGCCCTTCGGTCGCGAGAAGGGTCTGGTCAGCCGAGCGGGCCGGAAACTCCCGGTGGCGAGCAGCCGCGCCGTTGGCGACGACTTGACCGGAACGAGGCGCGCGATGACAACACCGCGCTCGGTGATCTCGATCTCCTCGCCCTGCTTCACCCGCGCCAGCACCCGGGCCGTTTCCTGATTCAGCGTACGGATCGGTACCTCAGCCATGGATCCAGAGTAGTACATATTTGTCTGACACCGCCTTCCCGTTGATCGACCGAGAAAGTACAGCGGTTGCGACACCGTCAGTCGGTTGTCCACAGGGGAAGTTGACTAGGGTTGAAACGTGAAAATTGTGGGGTACGAGACGTTTCTGGTGGCGCCGCGGTGGCAGTTTCTGCGGGTTGATACCGATGAGGGGATCAGTGGCTGGGGGGAGCCGATTGTTGAGGGCCGGGCTGAGGCTGTGCAGGGGGCGGTGGCTGCCTGTATGGAGTACCTGGTCGGGGCGGATCCGTTGCGGATCGAGGAGCACTGGCAGGTGCTGGCCAAGGGTGGGTTCTATCGCGGTGGTGCGGTGCTGTCGAGTGCGCTGGCGGGGATCGATCAGGCGTTGTGGGACATCAAGGGGCGGCATCACGGCGTACCGGTGCATGAGTTGCTCGGCGGGCCGGTGCGGGAGCGGGTTCGGATGTACACGTGGGCGCACGGGGTGGACAACGCTGCGCTTGTTGACGACGCACAGGCGAAGGTCGCCAGCGGGTTCACCGCGGTGAAGATCAATGTGTCCGAGGCGCTGCCGCCGATTCCGGGTGCGGCTGATCTGCGGCGGATGGCGTCGCGGGTCGAGGCGCTGCGGAGTGCGTTGGGTGATGGCGTTGATATCGCGCTGGACTTCCATGGACGGTTGAGTACGGCGGCCACTCGCCAGCTGCTGCCGCTGCTCGAGCCGCTGCTTCCGTTGTTCGTCGAGGAGCCGGTGACGCCGGAGTACTCGCGCGATCTCCGCCGGATCACGGAGTCGACCAGCATTCCGATCGCGACCGGTGAGCGGCTGTTCTCGCGGTGGGACTTCCGGGATGTGCTGACGACCGGGATCGCGGTCGCGCAGCCGGATATCTCCCATGCCGGCGGCGTCTCCGAAGTACGGCGGATCGCGGCGATGGCCGAGGCGTACGACGTGAACGTCGCGCCGCACTGCCCGCTCGGCCCGATCACGCTGGCCGCGAGCCTGCAGATCGACTTCGCGACGCCGAACTTCCTGATCCAGGAACAGAGCCTGGGAATCGAGTACGGCGGCGGCAACGAACTGCTCGACTACTTGGTGGACCCCGGCGTCTTCACGTTCACCGACGGACACGTCGAGCGACCGACCGGTCCCGGGCTCGGGATCGAGGTCAACGAAGAGGTAGTCCGCGAGGCCGCCGCCAACCCGCACCGCTGGCGCTCCCCGATCCTGCGACACGAGGACGGCTCCTTCGCGGAGTGGTGAATCACCCGAGCGCCCTGACCAGCCACCGTGAGAGCGGCGCGTCGCCCAGCTCGTCGAGGTCCGTCAACCAGCGGGCCTCGGCGATCTCCGGTGAGAGCGTGAAGGCGTCGGAGGGCGCGACTGCGGTGAGGATCGTGAGCGTGTCGTGTTTGCCTTCGAGCGTGGTGACGGTCGTGTCGAGCACGGTGAAGGCTGCGGCCGGCAAGGCGATGGCTAGTTCTTCGTGGAGTTCGCGAGCGGCCGCTTCCGCAGGCGTTTCGCGGGTGGGTTTGTAGCCGCCGCCAGGGAGCGCCCAGCGGCGGGTGTCGGCGTACGAGTGGCGGACGGCGAGGAAGCGGCCGTCCGCCTGCCGCACCAAGGCTTTCACGCCGAACGTGGTGGGCTTGCGGATCCGGAACCAGAGTTGGGCGAGCGGTGAGCCCGCCCGTAACAGCAGGGCGCGGATGCGGATCAACGTGGCGGCATCCGTAGGGCGCCGTCTAGGCGGATTACTTCGCCGTTGAGGAGTTGGTTGTCGAGGATGTGGCGGACGAGGGCGGCGTACTCCGATGGCTTGCCGAGGCGGGACGGGTGGGGGACCTGTTGCTCGAGGACTGTGCGGGTTTCCTCGGGGAGGCCGGCGAGCATCGGGGTCTCCATCGTGCCGGGAGCGATTGTGACGACCCGGATGCCCTTGTCTGCAAGGTCTCTCGCCGCGGTGAGGGTGAGGGCAACGATCCCGCCCTTGCTCGACGCGTACGCCGCCTGGCCGACCTGGCCGTCGTACGCCGCGATCGATGCCGTCATCACCACGACGCCGCGATCGCCGTCCTCACCAGGCTCCAGCGCGATCATCCGCTCGGTCGCCAGCCGGAGTACGTTGAACGTCCCGATCAGGTTCACCTCGATCACCTGCCGGAACGTTGCCAGCGGCAACGGACCCTTGCGGCCGACGACCCGGCCCGGCGTCGCGATGCCGGCACAGTTCACCACCACGCGCAGATCACCCAGCCCGGCCGCAGCGTCGAGCGCCGCCGTCACGCCGGCCTCGTCGGTGACATCGGTCGGCGCGAACACGACCCGATCACCCAGCTCGTCCGCAACTGCCTTCCCCGGCGACGACGGCAGGTCCACGATGACGACACCCAGTCCGTCGGCGGCAAGCCGTCGTACCGTCGCCTCTCCGAGCCCCGATCCACCACCGGTGACCAGCGCGACGTCGGACGGGCTGAACTTCATCTAGACGCTCCTCAACACTTCACGGCTGATGACGAGCCGCTGGATCTGGTTGGTGCCTTCGAAGATCTGGGTCACCTTGGCCTCGCGCATGTACCGCTCGGCCGGGAACTCCCGGGTGTAACCGTACCCACCGAGCACCTGCACCGCGTCCGTGGTGACCTTCATCGCCGCGTCCGTGCAGACCAGCTTCGCGATCGCCGCCTCGCGGGTGAACGTCCGCCCGAGATCACGCCGGCGCGCGGCATGCAGGTACGTCGCCCGCCCGGACTCGACCGCCGCGGCCATATCGGCGAGCAGGAACTGCATCCCCTGGAAGTCCGCGATCGCGTGCCCGAACTGCTGACGCTCCTTCGCGTACGACGCAGCCACGTCGAGCGCGGCCTGCGCCAGACCGACCGCACACGCCGCGATCCCCAGCCGGCCGGAGTCCAGCGCGGACAACGCGATCCGCATACCGTCACCCTCCGCGCCGATCAGGTTGCCGGCCGGGATCCGTACGTTGTCGTAGTTGACCAGCGTCGTCGTCGACCCGGTCAGCCCCATCTTCCGCTCCGGCGCCCCGAAGCTCAGCCCTTCGGCCGTGCCCGGCACGTGGAATGCGGAGATCCCGTGCTTCGGGTCGTCCGAGGTCCGCGCGAACGTCGTGTAGAAGTCGGCGTGCGAGCCGTGGCTGATCCACGCCTTCGTCCCGTTCAGGACGTACGAATCCCCGTCCCGGACAGCCCGAGTCGTCAGCGAGCTGATGTCGGAGCCGGCCTGCGGCTCGGACAGCGCGTACGCCCCGAGCAGCTCGCCGCCGACCATGTCCGGCAACAGCCGGGCCTTCTGCTCCTCAGTCCCCAGCGTCGCGACGGCGTAGCTCGTCATCGTGTGCACGGAGACTCCGACGCCGACGGACATCCACGCGGATGCGATCTCCTCGAGCATCTGCAGGTACACCTCGTACGGCTGCTCAGCGCCGCCGTACTGCTCCGGGTAGGGCAGGCCGAGCAGGCCGGCCTTGCCGAGGGTGCGGAACGCGTCCCTCGGAAACGTCTCGCTCTCCTCCGCGCGGGCGGCGTGCGGCGCGAGCTCGTGGTCGCACAGGTCACGGACCAGGGCGAGCAGGTCAATCGATTCGTCGGTCGGCAGGAGTCGGTCGACAGGCATCAGGAACCCCCTCATCAACAGCTGAGGAAATGATACTCCGGACGATACTGGCGCACATAGTTCCGTATCGTTCTATGCTGTCTCGATATGACAACAGTCGTTCCGGGGCGGCGGACCCGCCGTCAGTCCGAGCTCCTCGACCGGCTCCTGTCCCTGTTCCTCGAGCAGGGGTTCAGCCGGTTCACCCTGGACGACCTGGCCGCCGAGCTGCGCTGCAGCAAGACGACCCTCTACGCGCTGGCGCCGAGCAAGGAACAGCTCGCCGTCGAGGTGGTCAAGCACTACTTCAAGAATGCGACTGCGCAGGTGGAGTCCGCGGTCGCGCGGCAGACCCGGCACGACCGGCGGATCGCGGCGTACCTGAACGCGGTCGCGGACGCGCTGCGGCCGGCCAGCCGGACCTTCCTGGACGACGTGGCGACCTTCGCCCCGGCCCGGTCCGTGTACGAGCGGAACACCCGGATCGCCGCCGAGCGGGTCCGGCAGCTGATCGAGGACGGGATCAACCACAAGACGTTCCGGCAGGTCGACATCGCGTTCGCGGCCGAGATGATCGCGCACACCATGCAGGCGATCCAGCGCGGCGACATCGCCCGGCGTACCGGTCTGAACGACGCCGAGGCGTACCGCGAACTCGCCTCGTTCGTCCTGCACTCCCTGCGCCTGGACTGAACCACAGGCCCCTCTAAGGTTGGGGATCGTCCTCTTGCTGCCATCTTGCGCATCAGAGCCGTACGCCCCGGAAGGCTGATGACTATGAAAACCCTGCGACGAACAGCGGCCGTCATGGCGGCTGCCGCGCTCGCCCTGGCCGCCGCCGTACCGGCCAAGGCGGACCCGGTGAAGCCGCCCCGACTGTCCGCCAAAGCGATCACCGAGACCCTGAACGACCAGATCAACACCCCCGGTACGGCGTGGATGACCAAGCCGGACGGCACCGTCGTGGTGTCGTACGACTCCACCGTCACCGGAACGAAGCTGACCAAGCTGACCGGCCTGACCAAGCAGCTGGCCTCGAACATCACGATGGAGAAGCTGCCCGGCAAGCTGCAGAAGTACATCAGCGGCGGCATGGCGACGTTCGGCGGCGAGTACAAGTGCTCGGTCGGCTTCAACGTGCAGCGGCGCGGTAAGTACTACTTCCTCACTGCCGGTCACTGCGGCGTCGCGGCGGCCCGCTGGTACCAGGACCAGAACCACGCGGTCTACACCGGCGCAGTGGTCAACGCCAGCTACCCGTGGAACGACTACTCGCTGGTCGTCTACCGCACCGACATCAAGATGAAGCCCCCGGGCGGCAGCGTGTACCTGTACAACGGGCGCTCGCAGGACATCACCACCGCGATGAACCCGGGCCTCAACCAGTTGGTGTACCGCTCCGGCGCCACCAGCGGCCTGCACAGCGGCCGGGTGACCGGGCTGAACGCGACCGTGAACTACGGCGACGGACGCGTGGCCGGCCTGATCCGCACCAGCGTGTGCGCCGAGCCGGGCGACTCAGGCGGTCCGCTGTTCTACCGCCAGTGGGCGTTCGGTCTGACCTCCGGTGGCTCCGGCGACTGCAAGACCGGTGGAGTGACCTACTTCCAGCCGGTGGTGGAGGCCCTCAACGTGTACGGCGTCTCGATCTACTGAGGCGCAGGTTTCCCCTACTCTCCGGAACCTCTTGAATACTCAGGGAGATTGGGGGTAGGACTGGACACGGTTGAAGTCAAGGACGCCCCGCCCCGAAGGCGTCCTCATCGTGAGGAGGCTGAAACCGTGAACATGTCCCCATTCCGCCGTACCACCGCTCTCCTGGCCGCGGCCGGGCTTGCTGCCGCCGGACTTCTGGCGTCACAAGCCTCGGCTGCGCCGGTCAATCCCGCCACCCTGTCCGCATCCGCGATCACGTCGACGTTGAGCAAGGACGCGACGATCCCGGGTACGGCGTGGCAGACCGACCCGAACGGCCGGATCATCGTGTCGTACGACGACACCGTCACCGGCGCGAAGCTGTCGAAGCTGACCGGTGTGACCAAGCAGTTCGGCGACCGGGTCACGCTGGAGAAGATGTCCGGCAAGCTGACGAAGTACATCGCCGGCGGCGACGCCATCTACGGCGGGCAGTACCGCTGCTCGCTCGGCTTCAACGTCCGCAGCGGCAGCACGTACTACTTCCTGACCGCGGGTCACTGCGGCAACATCGCGTCCAGCTGGTACTCGAACTCCAGCAAGACCACCCTGCTCGGTACGACGTCCGGATCGAGCTTCCCGGGTAACGACTACGCGATCGTCAAGTACAGCACGTCGTACACGAACCACCCCGGCACGGTGGATCTGTACAACGGCACCTCGCAGGACATCACGTCCGCCGGCAACGCCAGTGTTGGCCAGGCGGTCAAGCGCAGCGGTAGCACCACCGGTGTGCACAGCGGCACGGTCCAGGCAGTGAACGCCACGGTGAACTACGCCGAGGGCACCGTCACCGGCCTGATCCGTACCAACGTCTGCGCAGAGGGCGGCGACTCCGGCGGCGCGCTGTTCGCCGGCTCGGTAGCCCTCGGCCTCACCTCCGGCGGCTCCGGCAACTGCTCCTCCGGCGGTACGACGTACTTCCAGCCGGTCACCGAAGCGCTGTCCCGCTACGGCGTCAGCGTCTACTGACCTCTGCACAAGTCAGCGCCCCGGACCTTCGCGGTCCGGGGCGCTGTCGTGTGTTTCAGCCCGCGCGGCGGCGGGAGATCTCGTACAGCGTGACGCCGGCGGCGATGCCGGCGTTCAGTGACTCGGTCGCGGACGTCATCGGGATCGAGACGATCAGGTCGCAGTTCTCGCGGACCAGGCGGGCCAGGCCCTTGCCTTCGGAGCCGATGACCAGGACCACGGGCTCGGTCGCGGCCTCGAAGTCCGGGAGGTCGACGTCGCCGTCCATGTCCAGGCCGATGATCAGCAGACCGGCGTCCTTGTAGGACTTGAGGGCCCGGTTGAGGTTGCCGGCGCGGGCGACCGGGATACGGGCCGCGGCGCCGGCCGACGTCTTCCAGGCAGAGGCGGACATCGACGCCGTACGACGCTCCGGTACGACGACGCCGTGTGCGCCGAACGCGGCCGCTGAACGGGTGATCGCGCCGAGGTTGCGCGGGTCCGTCACGCCGTCGAGCGCGACAATCAGCGGCACCTCGCCCAAGTCGTGAGCCCGGGCCACCAGGTCATCGGGGTGCGCATATTCGTATGGCGGGATCTGCAGCGCGACGCCCTGGTGCGAACCGCCCGCGGTGACGCGGTCAAGTTCCGTCCGCGGCACCTCGAGCACCGAGACACCGGTCTCGACCGCGACCAGCAGCGCCTCACGCAGGCGTGCGTCCCGCTCCGTGCCCTCGGCGACGTGCAGAGCGGAAGCCGGTACGCCGGCTCGCAGCGCCTCGACCACCGGGTTCCGCCCGTACACCCACTCGACGGTCGCGTCGCCGTCCTTGCGCGCCTGGCGCCGCGGAGTGCGCTCCCGCTCCTTGGCGCGTTCGGCTGCCTTCGCCCGCTTGTGTGCGGGGTGCTTGACCCGGTCCACCGCCTTCGGCGTCGGGCCCCTGCCCTCGAGACCGCGACGAACCCGCCCGCCGGACCCGGCCGTCGGGTTCCCCTTCGGCTTCTTCCGGATGGCGCCCTTGCGCTGACTACTGCCTGGCACTTCAGCTTCCTTCGTCTGTTGATGCAAGGGACCATCTCGGCCCTTGCGGGGTGTCCTCGACGACGACGCCGAGCGCCTTCAGCCGGTCACGGACGGCGTCCGCGGCGGCAAAGTCCTTACGTTCGCGGGCGGATTGGCGCTGCTCGAGCAGCGCCTTCACCAGCCCGTCGACAACCTCGGTGAGCTCGTCGCTGCCACCGGTACGGGAGACCCACGGCTCGGCCAGCGGGTCCAGCCCGAGTACACCGAGCATCCCGCGCACCGACGCGAGCGTCTCCCGCAGCAGGACCGAGTCCCCGTCGGCGACCAGCTTGTTGCCGTCCCGCACGGTGTTGTGCAGTACGGCGATCGCCGCCGGCGTACCCAGGTCGTCGTCCATCGCGGTCTCGAACTCCGCGGGCAGCTCGTCCGCCGGCTCGACCCCGCCGGTCACCTCGACCGCCCGGGTAATGAAACCGTCGATCCGCTGGAAGCTCTTCGCGGCCTCGTCGAGCGCCTCGAACGAGAACTCCACCACCGACCGGTAGTGCGACTGCACCAGGTAGTAGCGCAGCTCGATCGGGCGGACCCGCTCGACCACGTTGCGTACGACGGCGCTGTTGCCCATCGACTTCGACATCTTCTCGCCGGCCGTGGTGACGAGGGCGTTGTGCATCCAGAACCGGGCGAACTTCTGCCCGACCGCGGTCGACTGGGCCAGCTCGTTCTCGTGGTGCGGGAAGCGCAGGTCGAGGCCGCCGCCGTGGATGTCGAACTCCTCGCCGAGATACTTGCCTGCCATCGCCGAGCACTCGATGTGCCAGCCCGGGCGGCCGCGTCCCCACGGCGCCGGCCAGGAAGCGGTCCGCGGCGTGGCCTCGGTCCAGCCCTTCCACAGCGCGAAGTCGCGCGGGTCCCGCTTGCCGCGGGGGTCGGCGTCCTCGGCGGCTTCCATGTCGTCGATCTTCTGGTGCGACAAGGCGCCGTACGTCGGCCAGGACTTCACGTCGAAGTACACGTCACCGGATCCGTCCGGGGCGACGTACGCATGCCCGTCCGCGATCAGCTGCTCGATCAGCTCGATCATCTCCGGGATGTGCCCGGTGGCACGCGGCTCGTACGTCGGCGGGCGGCAGCCGAGGACGTCGTACGCCCAGTGCAGCTCGCGCTCGAACTCGTAGGCGTGCGCCCACCACGGGACGCCGCGATCGGCGGACTTGGCGAGGATCTTGTCCTCGATGTCGGTCACGTTCGCGATCACGGTGACTTCGTAGCCGGAGCGCTCGAGCCAACGACGCAGTACGTCGAAGACCACTTCCTTGTAGATGTGCCCGACATGCGGGGCACCCTGCACCGTCAGCCCACAGTGGTAGATCCCGACCTTGCCCGGGTGGACCGGCTCGAAATCTCGCACTGCTGCTGTCGCGGTGTCGTACAAACGAAGTGTCACCGGTCAAGGGTAACGGGAGGTTACCTAGGTAAATAATCACCTGCACCACAGCTTCAAAGGTTGATTCTTTCCGGAGTCGGGTAAGAATGAGTTCCGAGCGCTCTGTCCGCCCCTCATCGCTCTGGAGGAAACCGTGAAGTCCGCCCTTTTCACGGGTGCCGCCGTGACTCTTGGCCTGTTGCTGGCCTCGATCGGCTCCGCCCAAGCAAACGCAGAAAGCACCGGGTCGCACCAGCCGACCCCCCAGGCCCGCCAGCACGGCATCGAGAAAGCCGGCGACGCGTACATGGGCTGGGTGCAGAACACCACCACCAAGAGCGCGGCCCCGGCCGTGATGGCGCCCGCCGCCAGCGTCGAAGGTATCGACGTGTCCAGCCACCAGGGCAACGTCAACTGGGCCGGGCAGTGGAGCGCCGGCAAGCGGTTCGCCTACACGAAGGCGACCGAAGGCAACTACTACACGAACCCGTACTTCGCCCAGCAGTACAACGGTTCCTACAACGTCGGGATGATCCGCGGCGCGTACCACTTCGCCACTCCGAACGACTCCAGCGGCGCCAACCAGGCCACGTACTTCCTGGCCCACGGCGGCGGCTGGTCCAGGGACGGCAGGACGTTGCCCGGCGCACTCGACATCGAGTACAACCCGTACGGCGCCACCTGCTACGGGCTGAGCCAGGCCTCGATGGTCGCCTGGATCCGCGACTTCCTGAACACCTACAAGGCGCGGACCGGCCGCGACCCGGTGATCTACACCAACCTCGACTGGTGGAGCCAGTGCACCGGTAACAGCACCGCGTTCAACTCGACCAACCCGCTCTGGGTGGCCCGGTACGCCTCGGCGCCCGGGACGCTGCCCGGCGGCTGGCCGTTCCACACCATCTGGCAGTACAGCTCGACGCCGATCGACCAGGACCGGTTCAACGGCGACCAGTCCCGGCTGGTGGCTCTCGCCAACGGTTAATTGCATTGCGGCGGTCGAATAGTCTCGACCGGTGAGCTACTCGCTGCCGATCGAGACTGACCGCCTGACTCTGCGCCGCTACACCGAGACCGACTACGACGACCTGCTGAAGCTGCAGTCGAACCCGGACGTCACCCGTTACCTGCTGTACGACGTACGGACGCCCGAGCAGGTCAAGGAGGCACTCGCCGGCCGGATGGCCGACGTTGCGATGGACCGCGACGGTCAAGCGCTCACCGCCGCGGTCATCCTCCGCGACACCGGTGTGCACCTCGGTGAAGTCACGATGTTCATGAACAGCATCGAGCAGCGCACCGGGGAGCTCGGGTACGTCTTCCACCCGGAGTCGGCGGGTCATGGCTACGCCACCGAAGCGACGGTTGAGCTGCTCCGGGTCGGGTTCGAAGAGCTCGGCATGCACCGGATCATCGCGCGGCTGGACGCTCGCAACAACGCGTCCGCCAATCTGCTGAAGCGCCTCGGCCTGCGCCAGGAGGCGCATTTCGTCCAGAACGAGTACCTCAAGGACGAGTGGACCGATGAACTGGTCTTCGCCATGCTCAAAGCCGAATGGGACAAGCGTTCGTAAGTTTTTGGCTAAGGCACGCGCTCACATGGCAGCGATTGCCATGGGGGTTTAACGTCGAAATATGACCTCCGCCCGTTCCGTCACCGCCCTGATCGTCGGGGCGGTTGTGCTCAGCGCCGGCACTCTGCCGAGCGAAGCCGTCAAGGTCGCCCCTGCCCGGGAGATCGCCTACCACACGTGGACGTCGACCACGGATTTCCTGGCCGGCGACCGGTTCGGCACCACCGTCACCGACGGCGCCCTCACCTTCGGCACATCGACCGGCACCACGTCGTACGTCGATCCGTTCGGCGACGGCACCGCCAAGAACTACGACCAGACCAGCTGGATCTCGCCGCACGTCAGCACCGGCTTCGGGCTGACCGAGCTGGTCGCCTCATGGAACGCGACCACCCCGCCCGGGACCTGGGTCGAAGTGTCGATGGCCGGTACGACGAACCTCGGCGCCGCCACCAAGTGGTACGTACTGGGCCGCTGGTCCGGTGGCGACGACACCGCGGCCGGCGACATCCACCGCACCTCGGTGCCCAGCCAGGGCGACGCCGACGGATCCGTTGCCGTCGACACCTTCCAGGCCGCGTCCGGCAAGTGGCTGGACCGCTGGCAGCTCAAGGTCACGCTCTACCGGCTCAGCGGTACGACGCAGTCGCCGGTGGTCCGCTCCGTCGGCGCGATGGCGTCCCGGCTGCCGTCCGACAAGACCGTTGCCGTGAGCCCCCTTGGCGGCGCGGAGGGCATGGTGCTCGACGTACCGACGTACTCGCAGGAGACGCATATCGGGCACTACCCGCAGTGGGACGGTGGTGGCGAGGCCTGGTGCTCGGCGACGTCGACGGCGATGGTGCTGGACTACTGGGGCGCCGGTCCGACCGCAGCCGAGACCGCTTGGGTGGACCCATCCGATCCGGATCCGCAGGTGGACCACTCTGCTCGCCATGTCTTCGACTACTCGTACGACGGTGCCGGCAACTGGCCGTTCAACACGGCGTACGCCGGGAGTCGTGGCGTGGACGGGTTCATCACCCGGCTGCGGTCGCTGACCGAGGCGGAGCAGTTCATCAAGGCGGGGATCCCGCTGGTGGCCTCGCTGTCGTTCAAGAAGGGTGATCTGCCCGGTGCTGGGTACGGGACCAACGGGCACCTGATGGTGATCGTCGGGTTCGATGCCGCCGGCAACGTGGTGGTGAACGACCCGGCGTCGCATCTGATCGCCAGTGACGACCAGGTGCGGACGACGTACGACCGGGCTGCCTTTGAGAACGCGTGGGTGCCGCATTCGGGTGGGCTGGTCTATGTGATCCACCCGGAAGGTGTGGCGCTTCCGCCGAGCCCTGCTCCTCAGCACAACTGGTAGAGACGACAGAGCCCGCCGCGCCGGGGCGGCGTGGCGGGCTCTGTTCTTAACGGACTAGCGGGCGAACAGTGCGCCCGTCAGGTTCGTGGTGAGGTTGCGGAGCGAGTCCGGCAGGTACTGCAGGTGCCAGCCGCGCGGACCGCGGTACCAGGTGAAGCCCTCGTCCTCCTGGTCCGGCGTGGTGTCGGTGGCGACCAGTGCGTCGATCCAGCGCTCCGAGCCGCCGAGTACGACGGCGTACGGCAGTGCGCGAGAGCAGAGCTCGGCGTGCTGGTCGGTCGGCAGTTCGCTGACGTCCATCTCCAGCAGCTCACCGCGGATCGCCGCGACCTGACCGAGGACGCGGCCGGCTGCCGGAGCCTTGGCCGGCATGTAGCGACCGACGACGAGCAGTCCGATACCGACCAGGGTGATCGCGATACCGAGCAGACCCCAGGTCGACAGCAGAGCCAGCAGGACGGTCGCGATGACGCCGACCACCGTGGTGGCGATGCCGATAGTTGCCCACAGCGACCGAGTCCGGTCCGGGCGCTCGCTGAACCAGCCGCGCTTGACGACGCCGTCGTACAGCGCGTCCTGCACCTGCTCGAGGTTCGCACGGACCTGGCGGCCGAGCTCGGAGACCAGCACCGAGTCGGCGTCGCCGAAGATCGCGCGGATCAGCACGTTCTCGTAGCGCTGCAGCTCTTCGGACGGCGCGTTCGAGACCCGGCGCAGCTCCCAGTCCGGACGGGAGTACTCCGTGTTGTGCTCCTGCTCGATGATCGTGATGTGCCCGCGGACGGCCAGATCGATGATCGTCGCGGTCACGTCGACCGGGTCGATCCGCTCGTCGATCAGCGTGCCCACCTCGCCGGGCCGCAGGTCCGACGGCGGCGAGAAGTTGATCCGGGCATCGGTCCCGAGGCTGAACAGCGACGCCGGTACGACGCGGCGCGGGTCGACCTGGTCCCGGCCGCGCAAGCGGTACAGGGCGAACAGAGCGAGCGCACCGAGCAGCAGGACGGCCAGCGCGGTGATCAGCTGGGCCGCGTCGGTGGAGAAAGCGCGCTTGAAGGTGTGGCGGTACTCGACGATCGAGTTGGCCGCGATCTGGCCCTTCGGGAAGCCGACCGCCATCCGGACCGTGTTGCCCGGCGGCAGGTTGGTCTGCTGGAAGGTCGGACCGGACGTCTCGCCGATCTGCGCCAGCGTGCACGGGATGTTGCTGTCGATCGGGCCCGCGAAGCAGGAGACGTGCGAAACCTCAGGGACGCTGTAGACCACGTTCGCCTGCTGGATCGGGATGCTGATCCCGGTCAGCGGCGCGAACCGCACCTCGGTGCCGTCCAGGACCGTTGCCACCGCACCCTTGACCGTGTACGAGAAGTCGAGCTCCGTCGTACCGCTGTCGATGCCGGGGACCGCGATCGACGTGACGTCGCCGTCGGTCTTGATGTCCGCCTTCTTGTCCTGGCCGCCGGCCTTGACCTGCAGGTCGCCGATCTCCTGGACGTGGTCGATGTCGTCGGGCAGGTGGTCGCGGGTGACGATGAACCGGGTGAAGGTCCCGTTCACGTTGCTGAGCTTCCAGGTCTCCGCCACCCGGAGCAGGCCGTCACGCTCGACCCGGACCTGACTGTCGTAGTTGGTCACCACCGGGTCGGCGGCAGCGCCGGAACCGGAGGTACCGGCCGCGCCGGCCGGGACAGCGGACAGGCCGAGCAGGCCGAGGGCACACAGGGAGAGCCCGAGGAGACGTAGACGCATCGCCCAATCACACCGTAGAAAGAGGGTCAGGTTGACACCGGGCACGATAGCGTCTGCGGAGTGTCAGGCAACCAATGGGGACCGCCTCCCGGACAATTCGCCCCGGCGCCACAGCAGGGTTACCCGGCTCCTCCCCGGCCTCCGCAGTACTACGCGCCGCCGCCTCCGCCCGGACCGCAGTACGGCTGGGGTCCGTTGCCACCCCAACCGCCACGGAAGAAGTCGGGCGGGGCAGTGCTGCTGATCGTTGCCCTGGTTGCCGTGGTTGCTGCTGGTGGTGTGTTCCTGTTCGTGAAACTCACGCAGGGTGGTGGCGAGGAGCCGACGGTTGCGGAACCGCCTGTGCCTACGTCCGTTGCGCCGACCAGAGTTGTTCCGACGCCTACCAAGAAGACGACGACCACCGCGCCGCCGAAGCCGGTGCAGTCCGTCAACCCGGCGACGTACAACGCGACGCACCGGCTCTACAAGACCGGTGCGATGCGGACGGTGAACTGCAAGCAGGCAAAGACCGGTCCGGGCAACGGTGCGCAGGCATTGGCGTACTTCAAGACGATCAAGGCCTGTCTGGATCGCGCCTGGCCGCGACAGGTCGCTGCGGCCGGCGGGCGGTTCCGTTCGCCCGGGCTGGTTGTTTGGGGCGGCACGGTGAACACGCCGTGTGGCAGCGGACCAGGGCGCTCGTTCTACTGCCCGACGACCCACACCATTTATATGGAGTCGCCGTCGGTCGTCTCCTTCTACAAGCAGAACCCGACGTTCGGCCGGATGGTCGGCAGCTTCACGGTGGCGCACGAGTACGCGCACTCGGTCCAGTGGATGACAGGTCTCGGCGAGGCGTACGAGAAGCTCCGGTACGACGCAACCACGGATGGGCAACTGCTGCTGAGCAGACGACTCGAACTGCAGGCGTCCTGTCTGGGCAATGTGTTCCTCGGCTCCAACCGGGGCAGCTACGGCATCACCGGGTACGCGTACCAGATGTGGCTGTACGACGTGAACAACAGCGGCGACCGGCCGCCGTACCCGCGGGACCACGGCAGCACGACCAGCCACGGCGCCTGGAGCCGGGCGGCGTTCGCGAGCCGGAACCCGGCCAGTTGCAACACCTGGTCGGCCTCACCCGCACGGGTAAGTTGAGCCTGGGCTCCGGTAGCGTCACCGCTGTGTCAGGCAACCAGTGGGGTCCTCCGCCCGGGCAGCAGTACCCGCCGCAGCAGCCACCGCCGTGGCAGCCGGGGCCGGGTCAGCAAGCGCCCGGGTACGGCGCACCGCCGCCGGCTGGTCGCCCGCCGCAGGGACCGCCGTACCAGGGTCCGCCTGGGCCGCCTGGGCCGCCGCAGGGGCCGCCGTCTGGTCCGCCGTACCAGGGGCCGCCTTATCAGGGGCCTGGGCAACCGTTCCAGGGACAGCCGTTCCACGGGCAGCCGCAGTTCGGGTGGGGTACTCCGCCCGGTGGACCGCGGCCGCCGAAGAAGGGCCGCGGCGGAATCATCGCGCTGTTCGTGATCCTCGGCGTGGTGGTGGTCGGAGTTATCGGGCTGAAGATCGCCTCGTCGATCATGAAGGGTGACGGCGACCCGTCGTACGCCGAGCCGACGACCACCTCGTCGTACAGCCCCACGACCGAGCCGTCGACCGAACCGTCCGGGCAGCCGAGCACCAAGCCCACCGTCCGGCCGACCACGACCCAGCCGACCACGCAGGCGCCGCGACCGACCACGACGCGCTCGACGACCAGCACGCCGAAGACCAACCCCGGCCCGAGTGACACCGACCTGGTGCTGCGCAACAAGTTGTACAAGGCCGGCGCGATGAGCTCGGTGAACTGCAAGGAGTCCAGGTCGCGGCAGAGCACAGCGGCCGGAGCGAGGGCCAACTACAAGAACCTGCTCGGCTGTCTGAACAAGGCGTGGGCGCCGCTGATCGCCAAGGCGGGCGGGCGGGTCAAGTCGCCGAACGTCATCACGTTCAGCGGGACCGTGCAGTCGCCGTGCGGGGCCAAGAGCGACTCCGGGCCGCCGTTCTACTGCGGCACCAACGACACGATCTACATGAACCTCACCGAGGACGTCGGGAACTACAACAAGTACACCCAGTCCTACAGCAAGGTCTGGGCGCGGATGTGGATGCTGCACCAGTTCGCCCACGAGTACGGGCATCACGTGCAGAACCAGACCGGGATCCTGCAGGCGTACGCGCGGATCCGGTACGAGCGGGCGACGTACGCGCAGGAGCTGCAGGACAGCCGGCGGCTGGAGCTGCAGGCGTCCTGCTTCTCGGACATCTTCATCGGCTCGAACCGGCGCACCTACCCGGTCACCGGGCAGTCGCTGGTCCAGTGGCGGTGGCTGATCGCCAACACGATCGACAACGCGCACGACCACGGCGCCCCGCCGATCCACAACTACTGGGCACTGCGCGGCTGGAACGGACGCAACCCGAACGCGTGCAACACCTGGGCCGCATCGGCGGGGCAGGTGCAGTAGGTGACTAACTTGTTCGAGACGACTGGCCGGGGTAGCTAGCCTGGCGGGTCCGGATCGCGCAAAGTATGTCCGGGGGAGGCGGCATTCGGCACCCCCACCCAGCAAGGTCGTGAGGAGCATCGATGTCGGACAACTGGAACCAGCCCCCGGGGAGCGACCCGGCTGACGATCAGCCGAACCGCCCACCGGAGCACGGTCCCGGGCAAACCCCCCACCACCCCGGCGCAGACCAGCACGCCCCCGGACAGGCCCAAGGCACCCCCGGGGAGACCCGACGCGCCCCCGCCACCAGCGGCCGCCGCGCAGCCGACCAGTCGGACACCGGTGCGAGCCAGTCAGGTCCTGGCACCGGCCAGTCAGGTCCGGGCGCGGGTCGGTCCGGTTCCGGGGATGGGCGGCGTGGTGCTCAGCCGGAGCAGGGTGGTGCTGGGGACGGTCAGCCTGGGCAGTCGTGGTGGAGTGGGGACACCGACGCCAAGCGCGAGTTCCAGAACCCGTCACAGGCCGAGCCGCCGGCCAACAACTGGTTCGCCGGCGGCTGGAACCCCAACCGCCGCGAACACCCCGACCAGCCAGCCGGCCCAGGCCAACCAGGCCCGAACCAGCCCGGTCCCCAGCAGTCCGGACCTCAGCAGCCCGGACCTCAGCAGCCCGGACCTCAGCAGCCCGGTCCTCAACAGCGCGGCCCGCAGCAGCCCGGTCCCGGTCGCCCAGGTCCTGGCCAGCCCGGCCCGAACCAGCCAGGCCCGCAACAGTCCGGCCCGAACCGACCAGGTCCGAACCAGCCAGGCCCGAACCAGCCAGGCTCCAACCAGCCGAGCTCGTGGCAGCCCGGCCCGCCTCCGCCCGGCCCCAACCAGCCAGGCCCGCAGCAGCGCGGTCCGCAGCAGCCTGGCCCGAACCAGTCGGCACCCAACCAGCCGGGCCCGAACCAAGCGGGTCCCGGTCGCCCTGGTGCCAACCAGCCGAGTTCGTGGCAGGCCGGGCCGCCTCAGGTTGATCCGTGGCAGACGAACCCGTCGCCGTCCGCCCAGCAGGCGGACTCGTTCTGGGCGCAGTCTGCGCCCGACACGACGCAAGCGGGCTCCAGCCAACCCGGCCCATCCCAGGCAGGCTCGTCCGGTTCGTGGCAGCCTGGTCCGGCGGAGTCCGGCCGGTCCGACGCTCAGCAGGCCGGCTCGTCATGGTCCGCGCAGTCGTGGACGATCCGGGACGATTCCGCGGGCGACGGCCAGTCGCAGGATGAATCAGACGCCAACTCCGGTCAACCAACCGCAGGGCAGGGATGGTCGGCGACCGGGCAGTCCGCGTCGAGTGCTTGGCAGGCTTCGCCCTCTCAGCCCCCGCAGCGCGACCAGAGCGGTCCGCGCTCAGAAGACTCCTACCTCTGGGGCCCGGCGAACCAGAACCAACAGCCCGCCTCCCCATGGAGCAACGCGCTCACCCCACAGCAGCAGCAACAGTCCGGCCGCCACGCCGCCCCGCACGGCGGACAGACCGGCCCGATGGGTCAGCCCGTCCAGCAAGCGCCGACCTGGCAGTACCCACCGATCCCGATCCCACAGCCCCCGGGCGGCCGCCGTCGCCGCAAGAAGAAGGTCTCCCGCGGTCTCCTGATCGGCCTGGTCGTCCTCGCCGTGCTGGTAGTCGGCTCCGGCATCACCCTGATCGTCCGCAGCATCGGCGGCGATGACCAGCAGGCCACCAACAATCCGACGGCACCCGTGTCCGAGTCCTCCTCGTCGCCGTCCGAGTCCCCGTCGACGTCGCCGAGCCCGTCCACGCCCCGCGGCCCGACGGTCGACGAGGTCGTGAAGGGCAGCGCGCTCTACAAGATCGGCCCGGTCGCCGCGTCGAAGTGCGCGGAGCCGCCGTTCGCACCGGTCACGGTCGCCGCAGCTCAGCAGTACTACAACCGTCTGCTGCCCTGCCTCAACCGCACCTGGTGGCTGGCGATGAAGAAGGCCAACCTCCCGTTCCGCAACCCCAAGGCAGTCGTGTACGTCGGCAAGACGCCGTCCCCGTGCGGGATCCAGCGCAGCGTGCGTGCGGCGTACTGCGCTGCGAACGAGACGATCTACCTGCCGTTCGCCGTCGACAACGGGTACTACCGGACCAACCCGGTCTACGCCCGCGCGGTCATGCTGAACACGTTCGCCCACGAGTACGGGCACCACGTGCAGAAGCTGAGCGGCATCCTCGCCTCGTCGATGTCACGGCAGCAGTCGATGACGCCGAACCAGAAGCTGCTCGAGAGCCGCCGGCGCGAACTGCAGGCGACCTGCCTGGGCGCCGTCTACCTCGGTGCGAACGCGACGTTCACCCCGATGAGCGGCCCGCTGCTCGCGAACTGGAAGTTCCTGATCCTCCACTCCGGTGACGACTACGCCCGGCCGCGTGTGCACGACCACGGCAACCGGGTGAGCAACTACCAGTGGTCGATCACCGGCTACAACAGCAAGAAGCCGGACGCCTGCAACACGTTCACCGCAGCTGACGTCCGGGTCAACTAGCCCGCAACAGCCGCAAGAGCGCAGCCGCCGCCCGTCAGCCGAAGAGCCGGCGGGCGGTGGTCAGCGAACCGCCGAACGCGTTCACGAAGTTGCTGAGCGACTCCCCGATGTCCGACAGGTGCCAGTTCTCCGGTCCGGAGTACCAGCCGATGCCGGCGTCGGGGTCGTCGTCGTCATCGGTCGCCGCGATCTCCAGCGCCCACTTCTCGGTCAGTCCGAGCACAGCGGCGTACGGCAGGCAGCGGGACGCGAACTCGAGCCGGTGGCTCTGCGGCAGGGTCGCCGAGGACTCGTTGGCCAGGTAGTGCTGCAGGCCGGCCACCCGACCCAGTACGGCGGCACCGCGCGCTGTCCGGGCCGGAGCAGCCTGACCGACGAGTGCGAGCACCAGGCCGGCCGCCATGACGGCAAACCCGACCAGACCGAACTTGCTGACGATCGCGAGCACGATGGTCAGTACGACGCCTGCACCGAGCAGCACCACGCCCGCGGTGGTCCACCGGTTCCGGACCGCGTCCGGACGGTTGTTGAACCAGCCCTGCGTTACGACGTCGGCGTACAACTGCTCGCGGACCAGGTTGAGCCTCGGCCGGAGCGACGGGCCGAGCGCGGACACCAGCACCGAGTCGCCGTCCGCGAATACCGCGTCCAGCAAGGCCTTCTCGTACGGCAGGAGCTCCGGACCGCCCGGGTGCAGCCGCTGCAGCTCCCAGTCCAGCCGCCCGAAGTGCGACTCGCGTGGCTGCTCGACGATCGTCAGGTAGTTGCGCACGGCAAGGTCCAGCAGCGTGGCGGTGATGTCGACGACGTCGGCCGTCTCGTCCACCACCGTGCCGACCTGTCCGGGCCGGATCCCGTCCGGGGCGGCGAACTGCGGTCCGTCGTCGCCGTCCAGCACCGGACGCTCCGGCGCACCGTCGCCGACCTTGGCCGCGTCGCGGCCGCGGAAGAACCACAGGCCGACCGCGCCGAGCAGTCCAATCCCGAACACGATGACGGCCAGACCGATCGTGCTCGAGTCCGCGGTGAACGCGCGGCCGAGTGACCACCGCGTCGAGTACTGCGCGTTCGCCTGCACCGTCGCCTGGTCGCTCAGCCCGGTCAGGAACGTCAGCCGTCCGCCTGCGGGTACGCCGTTCTGCTGGATCTGCAGGTCGGCGGACTCGCCCAGCTGGGACGACGTACACGGCATGCTCGAACCGGTCCGGCCGGCGAAGCAGGTCACCCAGGTCGCGAACGGGACACTGACGCTCAGATTGGCCGTCGGGACCGAGACAGCGAAGCCCTGCACGATCGGCCAGCTCACCTCGCGGCCCTCGGTCGAGTCGGCGACCACGTTGTCCACCGTGTAGCTGTAGACGATCTTCGACTGGCCGGACACGTTCAGCGTGAGCTTGCGGCCGTCGTCGGTGCTCTGGTTCTGGAAGCCCTGCGCGGGCTGGCCGTTCACCGTCGCCGACACGTCCTTCAGGTCGTACGTGCGGTCGCGCTCGGAGTCGGACCGGACCCGGGTCGTCAGCGTCCGGCTGAACGTCGTACCGCCGGCGGTCAGGTCGACGGACTCCTTCACCTGGAGTTGCCCGTCCTTGGTGAGCGTCGCATCCGCGGAGTACGCCGTGATCTGGTCGTCGGCCCGACCCGCCGCCTGGGCGGACACCGGGCTCAGGGCAACGAACAGGCCCGCGACCGGTGCAGTCAGGGACATCAGCAGGGCAGCCGGGAGGAGGCGGCGCTTCGGTGACATGGGTCGAGAGTAGTCTCGTGCCGGTTCGTGCAGCGAACTCGACCGACCAGCCTGGAGGCCAGAGTAGTGAGCAGCCCGTACGGGTACGGCGGCCCGCCGCAGGGCCGACCACCCGGCCCGCCGCCCGGCATCCTGCCACCGCCGCAGGCAGCCCCGTGGCCGCCGCAGCAGGGCCAGTACCCACCCGGTCCGCCGCAGCAGTACCCGGGCCAGTGGGCACAGCCGTACTACGGCCCTCCGGGTCAGTTCAACGGGTTCCAGCCCCCGCGGAAGCGCGGCGGCCCGCTCAGACTCATCCTGTTCGGCTTCGTCCTGCTGATCTTCATCGGTGTGTCCGTGGCCGTCATGGCCGCCCTGATGGGCAACAGCGGCACCGACACCGCTGACCCCGGTGTGACCGGTCCGTCGATCGTGCCGACCCCGACCACGAACCCGCAGAAGGGGACCGCCGAGGACTACCTGCTGAACGCCGACGTCTACCGCACCGGCCCGCTCCCTGAGGAGAACTGCCCGGCGGCGAACCTCGGCAGCGGCAGCCTGGCCGCGCAGAAGGTCTACTACCAGCGGCTGTTCAAGTGCCTCAACGATGCGTGGCGGCCGATCTTCCACGAGCTCGGCCAGGACAAGCCGGACCCAGGACTGGTCGTGTTCGACCAGCCGGTGCAGACCGCGTGCGGCAACTTCCAGCCGCTGTCCGGCCGCGTACTGGCGTTCTACTGCTACGGCAACCAGGTGATGTACGTCGACGTGAAGCAGATGAACCGGGCCTTCGGACCGCAGCAGGACCTGGCGTACCTGATGACGATCGCGCACGAGTACGGGCACCACGTGCAAGGCGTCACCGGACTGTTCTACGCGCGTGCGGTCTATCTGCAGGACCATCCGGACCAGAAGCTGGAGAGCTCGCGGCGCAACGAGTTGCAGGCCTCCTGCTTCGGCGGTGTGTTCAGCAAGGCCGTGGAGAAGTCGTACCCGTTGACGAACCGGCTGGACGAGTTCAAGGAGCAGTCCAGCAACAGCTTCGGTGAGTCCCCGGACACCCCGCCGGATGAGCGGACGCACGGTCTGGCCACCAGCCAGGGCTTCTGGATCCAGAACGGCTTCAACATCGGCGCCAACAAAGCGTGCGACACCTTCGCTGTATCGGCGGACCTGGTGAAGTGAGCGAGCGGCTGATCGGGGGCCGTTACTTACTGGGGGAACCGCTCGGCTCGGGCGGCATGGGCTCGGTCTGGCGTGCCCACGATCAGCAACTCGACCGCACGGTCGCACTGAAGCGCGCGCACCCCGGCGTGGACGACCCGGACGGACGCCGGCTGCGCCGCGAGGCCCAGACCGGCGCCCGGCTGCACGATCCGCATGTGGTGACGATCTTCGACGTGGTGTCCGACGGCGACGAACACTGGCTGGTACTGGAGTACCTGCCGTCACACGGTCTGGACGAGCTCGGCAGGTTGCCGGTCGACCAGGTCGCAAAGATCGGCGTACAGATCGCCTCGGCGCTGCAGGCCGTGCACGCGGCCGGCATCATCCACCGCGACCTCAAGCCGGCGAACGTCCTGGTGACGTCGGACGGTACGGCGAAGCTTGCGGACTTCGGCATCTCGCGGCGGCTGTGGGCGGAGGCGACGCTGACGGACGGCGCGACTGTCGGTACGCCGGCCAACCTCGCCCCGGAAGTGGCCAACGGCAACGAACCTACTACTGCTTCCGACGTGTTCTCGCTCGGTGCGGTGCTCTACACCGCTTTGGAAGGCCACTCGCCGTTCGGCGACGACCCCAATCCTCTGGCGGTACTGCGGCGCGCAGCGCGGGGCGAGCTGGAGCCGTTGCGCCGGGGTGGTGAGCTGACGCCGCTGATCACCAGGATGCTCGCCATCGATCCGCAGGACCGGCCATCGGCTGCCGAGGTGGTCGAGGAGCTCGGCGGCGGCGCCGCGGCTGCTGCGCCACCGCATCGCCCCCGCCGCTGGGTGATTCCGGCCGCGGCGGCTGCCGTTGTTGTTGCCGTCGTTGTGGCGCTGGTGTTGTCGCATGTGTTCTCAGGACCCGCCGAGCCGACCGCGGAGCAGTCGGCGCAACAGTCAGGCCGGCCGTCAGAGCAGCAGCCAGGGCAGCCGTCGGTCCAGCCCTCCACTCCCACGACGCCTGCCGCCGGACCGGTCGGGGATCCGTTGACGGTTGATCCGTGTGCGTTGATCGACGAGAAGTCGCTGAGCCGGTTCGGGCAGACCACGCTGGATCCGGCGTACGGGAACTTCGACCGGTGCGACGTGGTGGTGACCGGCAAGGGCGACCAGGAGGTCGACGTACGGGCGGAGCTGAATCTGCCCTACACCGACTCGCCGAGAGGTGCGGTGCAGAAGTTCACCGGCAACCTGCGCACTGTCACGCGAGTACAGTCCGGCGGTGACGACTGCGAGCGGGTGCTGGTGCTGTCCGACCGCACGCAGATCCAGGTGGAGGCGCGGCACACGAACGGCTCCGGGATGGACGTGTGCGCGATGGCGGAAGCCGTTACGCAGAAGGCAATCAGCGTCGTGCAAGCCGGTCCGGTTCCGCGACGGGCGGAGCCCTTGCCGGCCACGTCGCTGGCGCACGTCAACGCGTGCACGCTGCTGGACAACAAGGCACTCGAGCTGATCCCCGGTGTCGACGCCACACATCCAGACACGTCGTTCGGCAACTGGTCGTGCGGTTGGGAAAGTACGGCCAGCGACCTGTCGGTCGACCTGTACTTCGACCGGAACCAGCCGCTCGACGCCTCGGACGGGCAGCCGATCACCGTGGGCGGGCGGTCCGCGTTCCTCTCGAACGAGAACGACGGTCCGAATACCTGCGCGGTGGTGATCGTCTACCGGACGTACGTCGAGTCGAACGGCCAGGACGCGGTCGAGTTGGTGACCATGTCTGTAGGTGGTTCGGCGAAACCCGCCACGCTGTGTGGACTGGCGACAAAGCTCGCCCAGGCCGCCGTCGTGAAGCTGCCGAGGGCGTGAGATGGAGCCGATCCGGAGTCTCCCGCAGGACCAGGCCAGCCTGGCAGGCGGCGTACCTGACGCCCAGCCGGGCACAATGTTCGTGCTCAGCGTCGGCGGTGGCCTGACTGTCGACCCTGGACCGCACCGGACGATTCTGTTCGGGCGGAACCGGCCTGAGGTCCATGTGTGCGTCGGTGAGGACGATCCGCGCGTCAGCCGGATGCACGGGTCGATCAGCTACCGGTCTGGGCAGTGGTGGGTCGCAGTGACCGGGCGGCTGCCGGTCCGGTTCCCACGCGAGCAGACGCTGTTCGCCGGCGAGGACCCGATGCCGCTCGCGGCCGGATATACCCCGCTGTTCGTCCAGGGCTCCAGCGGTCGCGAGCATCTGCTGGAGGTGTACGTCGTCGGCGACAACGGCACCCGACCGGTACTGCGCCCACGCGACCCCACGCACCCGCCCCGCGTCTGGCAACTGTCTCCCGCGGAGAAGCTGGCCTTGACCGTCGTCGGCCAGCGGTACCTGCTACACGACCTACATCCGCTGCCCCTGTCCTGGCGACAGGCCGCAGACCAGCTCTCCGAGCTACAGCCGACGGAAGGCTGGACCGCCAAGCGCGTCGAGCACCTGGTGTCCAACGTGCGCAGCCGGCTGTCGCGGGACGGCGTACCCGGGCTGACTCGCGAGGAGGTCGGTGAGCCGGTCGGCAACGCCTTGAACGACAACCTGTTCCGGGCCCTGCTCCTGACGACCACGCTGGTCCCAGCAGACCTCGCCGTACTCGACGACTGAGCTCGGGAGGGGTCCCGAGCAACCAGACCTACCGTCCGGCCATGCTGAAACGCGACAACGCCATCAACGTCCCCGTCCGCGCCACGTCGTCGGAGACTCGTGGTGCGTGCGTTTGAAGGCGACGCTGAACGCGAAGGGGTCCTCGTAGCCGACCTGGCGGGCCACAGCCGCCACGGGGGCGGTTGTGGTGCGGAGGAGGTCGGCTGCGAGGGTCATCCGCCAGGCAGTCAGGTACGTGAGCGGCGGCTGGCCCACCAGCTTGCTGAAGCGGGCGGCGAAAGTGGCGCGGGACAGGCCGACCTTGGCAGCGAGCTCCGCGACCGACCAACGGTGTGCCGGGTCCTCGTGGAGGTGGCGGAGTGCATCGCCGATCCCAGGGGCGCTGAGAGCCTGGTACCAGGACGGCAGCTCCGTACTCGCACACCACGCACGCAGCGCCAGCACCAGCACGAAGTCCAACAACCTCCGTAGTACCGCGTCCTGCCCCGGCTCCTCGCGGGCCACCTCCGTCGTCAGGAGATCCAGCGCGGGACGAGTCTCCGGTGTAGCAGACACCACCGCCAGCGGAGGCAGCAGCTCAAGCACCCGCCGCCCGACATCACCGCGCAGGTCGTACGCGCCGCGCACCATCGTCGTCGCGCCGGGCAACCCGTCGCCATAAGTCCTCGGCGCCAGGTACTCACCCCGCCACTCCACCGGCTCACCGTCGATCGTGTACTTCTGCCCGCCGCGGATCACGTAGTACGCCGGTGTCGCCGGGTCGTCCGCGATCGCGTAGCTGCCAACACCCGTGATCAACGCGATGTCGCCGGCAGCCAGCATCGTCGGCACACCGTCGTCGAGCCGGAGCCATGCGCTGCCACCGAGCGTCGCGACGACCGACAGCGACGGCACGTCCGCATACGTCACCGACCACGGCCCACGCGCGATGATCTGCCGCACCAGCGCATCCGACGCCTGCGCCCGCTGCAGCAGGTCGCTCAACACATCCACCACTCCAAGCTAGACGATCACAAAGGGATCGGCGACGATCTCCCATGGATCGTCTGCCTGGACTGCAGTTGGCTGAAGCGCATGAACAAGTTCCTCGTCCTAGGCGGCACCGGCACCACCGGCCGCCGGATCGCAGCCCGCCTCCGCTCCGCCGGCCACGACGTCCGTACGGCGTCGCGCACCGGCAGCGACGTACGACTCGACCTCGACGACCCGTCGACGTGGGCGCCGGCGCTCGACGGCATCACTGCTGCCTATCTCGTCGAGCCCACAGTCCGCCCCGGCGACCGGCTCGCCCGGTTCGCGGACCTGGCGCTCGCGTCCGGCGTAGGACGCCTGGTCCTGTTGTCGGCCTCTCGCGCATCCGACCCCAGCCATCCCCTGCACGCCGTCGAACAGACCGTCCGCGGTTCCGATGCCGAGTGGACGATCCTGCACCCCAACTGGTTCGCGCAGAACTTCACCGAAGGCCCGTGGAAGCACGCGGTCCGCTCCGGCACGCTCGCTCTCCCCGCCGGCGACGGCCGTACGCCGTTCATCGACGCCGACGACATCGCGGACGTGGCCGCTGCCGCGCTGACCACCGCCGACCACAACGGCCGCACCTACGAACTGACCGGACCGGAGGCGATCACGTTCACCGAAGCCGCCGACGAACTGACCGAGGCCGGCCTCCGCGTCGAGTACGTCGCCCTGTCACCGGCCGAGTACATCGAACAGCAAGTAACACAAGGCATTCTGCGCCCCGGTGCCGAACTTCTCGCCGACGTTCTGACCTCGATCGCCAACGGATACGGCGGCGAACCGACCACTGACGTGGAGCAGGCGCTCGGGCGATCGGCCCGTACTTTCAAGGCATTCGCACACGATCGGGATACAACAAGCAGTTGAGCTGTTCGCTTCGGGTTATCCAGCTGATAACCATGCGGCGTATTATCCGCCCGTGACGTTGCGACGCGGGGAGTTGGCGACGGCCGCGCGGACGCTTGTGGATGTGCTTGAAGAGACCGCCAACAGGTACGCCGACGAGCCGGCGCTCGATGACGGCAGCGTCAGCCTCAGCTATCGCGAACTGCTGGAGCAGACGACCAAGTTCGCCAACCGCCTGACGGCCGCGGGAATCGGTCCGGGCGACCGCGTCGGCATCCGGATCTCGTCCGGGCACAACGACCTGTACGTCGCGATTCTCGGCACGCTCCAGGCCGGCGCGGCGTACGTTCCGGTAGATGCGGACGACCCCGAAGAGCGCGCCGAGCTGGTGTTCGGTGAGGCAGCTGTCGCGGCCACCGTCGGCGACGAGCTCGAGCTGACGGTGACCCGCCCGCAGCAGCAACCGATCGCGGACAACGACGCAGCGAACGGCGCCTTCGACTACCCGTACTCCGCTCGCATGGACGCTGGGACAGCGACGGACGTCCCGCGCGGCACGCAAGGTCCGGAGACGACCGACGACGCGTGGATCATCTTCACCTCGGGGTCGACCGGCGTACCGAAGGGTGTCGCCGTCACACACCGTTCGGCCGCCGCGTTCGTGGACGCCGAGGCTCGCCTGTTCCTGCAGAGCGAGCCGATCGGGCCGGACGACCGTGTCCTGGCCGGTCTGTCCGTCGCGTTCGACGCGTCCTGCGAAGAGATGTGGCTGGCCTGGCGGCACGGCGCCTGCCTCGTGCCGGCTCCGCGTTCGCTGGTTCGGACCGGTATGGACCTCGGGCCGTGGTTGGTTGCCCAAGGCATCACTATCGTCTCCACCGTGCCGACATTGGCCGCGCTCTGGCCGCCGGACGCGCTGGACCAGGTGCGGCTGCTGATCTTCGGCGGCGAGGCGTGCCCGCCCGAGCTCGCCGAGCGGCTCGCGGTCGACGGCCGCGAGGTCTGGAACACGTACGGCCCGACCGAGGCGACCGTCGTGGCCTGCGCCGCGCAGCTCACCGGCGAAGGTCCGGTCCGGATCGGTTTGCCGTTGGACGGTTGGGATCTCGCCGTAGTAGATGCTGCAGGCAACGAAGTCGCCGACGGTGAGATCGGCGAGCTGATCATCGGCGGCGTCGGCCTGGCCCGGTACCTCGACCCGGTCAAGGACGCCGAGAAGTTCGCCCCGATGCCGACCCTCGGCTGGGAGCGCGCGTACCGCAGCGGCGACCTGGTCAAGTCCGATCCGTTGGGGCTGCTGTTCCAGGGCCGTGCCGACGAGCAGGTCAAGCTCGGCGGCCGCCGGATCGAGCTCGGCGAGGTCGACGCCGCCCTGCAGGCGCTCCCCGGGATCACGGGCGCCGCGGCCGCCGTACGCAACAGCGCGGCCGGCAATCAGCTGCTCGTCGGGTACGTCGTACCGGAGGACCCCGCGTCCTTCGACAATGCCAAGGCGACGGAGCGGCTGCGTGAAGCACTGCCCGCGGCGCTGGTGCCGTTGCTCGCTGTCGTCGACACGCTGCCGACCAGGACGTCGGGCAAGGTCGACCGCAACGCACTCCCCTGGCCGCTGCCCGGTATGGACAGCGACGGCCCGCCCGCCGAGCTGACCGGTACCGCAGGCTGGCTGGCCGAACGCTGGACCAAGGTTCTCGGCGCCAAGGTCACCGGCGAGGACAACGACTTCTTCCTGCACGGCGGCGGCAGCCTCGCCGCGGCCCAACTGGTCTCGGCGCTCCGGGAGAAGTTCCCCGACGTCACCGTCGGCGACATCTACGAGTACCCGCGGCTCGGCGCGCTCGCCGAACGGCTCGACGAGTTCCAGCCCGCTGCACTGGAGCCGGTCGAGCTGCGCGACATCCGGCCGACGCCGAAGGGCACCCAGGTCCTGCAGACCGCGTTGACCCTGATCCTCCAGACCGTCGTCGGCGTCCGCTGGCTGGTGTACGTCTTCACTCTGAACAACCTGCTTGCCGAGCTGATCGAGCCGCTGCCCTGGGCGCGGACCGTGTCGTGGTGGTGGATCCTCGCCGGTTGGCTGATCCTGATCAGCCCGGCCGGCCGGATGGGCATCGCGGTGCTCGGCGCCCGGATCCTGCTGCGTGGCTTGAAGCCCGGGACGTACCCACGCGGCGGCAACGTCCATGTCCGCCTCTGGGCCGCGGAGAACCTCGCCGATGCCGCCGGCGCGGCCAACCTCGCCGGCGCACCCTGGATCGCGTACTACGCCCGCGCCCTCGGAGCCAAGGTCGGCCGCGGCGTCGACCTGCACACGCTGCCGCCGGTGACCGGCATGCTCACGATGGGTCGCGGCGCCTCCGTCGAGCCCGAGGTCGACCTGGCCGGCTACTGGATCGACGGCGACCGGCTGCACGTCGGCCCGGTGACCGTCGGCGCCGAGGCAGTGGTCGGCTCCCGCAGCACGCTCCTTCCCGGCTCGGAGATCGGCCGGAACGCCGAGATCATGGCCGGCTCCGCCGTCTCCGGCAAGGTGCCGCCGAACGAGCGCTGGTCCGGCTCGCCCGCGACCCGGATCGGTCGCGCCCGGCACCCGTGGCCGGATCATCGGCCCGCCCGCGCGCCGTGGTGGGTCGCGGCGTACGGCGCCCAGTCCGCGATCATGTCCTTGATCCCGGTGGCGGCCGCGGCGGCGGCGTTCGTCGTACTCGGACAGTATGTGAAGGGCACGCAGACCCTGGGAGACGCGGCGCTCAAGGGGCTGGCCGCGATCCCGCTGATGACGGTCGTCGGGTTCGCGACGATGGCGATCCTCACGCTGATCGGCGTACGGCTGCTCGGGATCGGGATCAAGCCCGGCCACTACCCGGTCCGCAGCCGGATCGGGTGGCAGGTCTGGGCGACCGAGCGGCTGCTCGACTCGGCCCGGACGTTCCTCTTCCCGCTGTACGCGAGCCTGTTGACGCCGTGGTGGCTGCGGGCGCTCGGCGCGAAGATCGGCCGCGACGTCGAGGCCTCGACCGTACTGCTGCTCCCGAAGATGACGACGGTCGGCGAAGGCGCGTTCCTCGCCGACGACACGATGATCGCGTCGTACGAACTCGGCGGCGGCTGGCTGCACGTCGCCGGCGCGAAGGTCGGCAAGCGCGCATTCCTCGGCAACTCCGGTATGACGGCACCGGGCCGGAGCGTCCCGAAGAACGGCCTGGTCGCCGTACTGTCGGCGGCCCCGAAGAAGTCCAAGGCCGGTACGTCGTGGCTCGGCTCGCCGCCGGTGAAGCTGCGTCGGCAGGCCGTTGCGGGCGATCAGAGCCGGACGTTCAACCCGCCGTACAAGCTGAAGGTCGCGCGGGCGCTGGTCGAGCTGTGCCGCTTCGTCCCGATGATGTGCACGGTCCTGATCGGGATCGGCGTGCTGTTCGCGCTGCAGGCGCTCGACATCTGGCTCGGCCCGTTGGCGGCACTGCTGCTGTCCGGCGCGGTGATCCTGACTGCCGGCGCGGTCGCGGGCGGGATGGCGACGGTCGCCAAGTGGCTGATCGTCGGGCGGACGCGCGCGGTCGAGTATCCGCTGTGGAGTTCGTTCGTCTGGCGCAACGAGGTGGTCGACAGCTTCGTCGAGCTGGTCGCGGCGCCGTGGTTCGCGAACGCCGCCGCCGGTACGCCGGTTCTCAACCTGTGGCTCAGGTCACTCGGAGCCAAGATCGGCAAGGGCGTCTGGTGCGAGACGTATTGGTTGCCGGAGGCAGATCTGGTCACCCTGGGCGACGGTGCCACGGTGAATCGCGGCTGCGTGCTGCAGACGCACCTTTTTCATGATCGAGTTCTCTCCATGAGCACAGTCACTTTCGGGCCCGGGGCAACCCTCGGACCGCACGGCATCGTCCTCCCGGCCGCGAGCGTAGGAGCAGGAGCTACCATCGGGCCGGTGTCTCTCGTGATGCGTGGTGAAGGGGTGCCGGCGGGTACGCGCTGGGCTGGGAACCCGATCGCTCCTTGGCAGGGCTGATGGTTGACCCTTATGTGCCCACTCATGGAAACGCCGGCTACAAGGTCGAGTCGTACGACCTGGAGCTCGACTATCGGGTCAACAGCAACCGCCTGAACGGCAAGGCGACGATCACGGCCTTCGCCACCCAGCCGCTGTCCCGGTTCAGCTTCGACCTCTCCGGTCTGCGCGCGTCGAAGGTGCTGGTCAACGGCCGCCGCCCGCAGCGCTTCACGCAGCGGGCGGGCAAGCTCTACATCACCGCGAACCTGCCCGACGGCGCCGAGTTCACCGTCGACATCCAGTACGGCGGGAACCCGAAGCCCGAGGACAGCCCGTGGGGCGAGCTCGGCTGGGAGGAACTCACCGAGGGCGTGATCGTCGCGAGCCAGCCGAGCGGCGCGGCGACGTGGTTCCCGTGCAACGACCACCCCGGCGACAAGGCCCACTACCGGATCTCGATCACCACGGATTCGCCGTACCGCGTCGTCGCGAACGGGCGGCTGGTGTCGCGCCGGGTGAAGGCGAGCCGTACGACGTGGGTGTTCGACCAGGCGGCGCCGATGGCGACGTACCTCGCGACCGTGCAGATCGGGTCGTACGACGAGGTGGACCTGGCGTCGTCGCCGGTGACGATGCGGGGCGTGCTGCCGGGTCGGTTGATCCGTGAGTTCCGGCACGACTTCGGGCGGCAGCAGGACATGATGAAGCTGTTCAGCCGGCAGTTCGGGCCGTACCCGTTCGGCGCGTACGCGGTCGTGGTGACCGACGACCCGCTGGAGATCCCGCTCGAGGCACAGGGCATCTCGGTGTTCGGCAGCAACCATGTCGACGGGCGGCGCGGATCGGAGCGGCTGGTCGCGCACGAGCTGGCGCACCAGTGGTTCGGCAACAGCCTGACGCCCGCGAGCTGGCAACACATCTGGCTGAACGAAGGCTTCGCCTGCTACGCCGAGTGGTTGTGGTCCGAGGAGTCACGCGGCCTGACCGCGGACCAGCAGGTCTCGAAGGCCCACTCGCGGTTGAAGGGCCTGCCGCAGGACCTGATGCTGTCGGACCCCGGCCCGGAACTGATGTTCGACGACCGCCTCTACAAGCGCGGCGCGATCACCCTGCACGTACTGCGGAAGCACCTGGGCGACGAGGCATTCTTCGAACTCCTACACACCTGGACGAAGGTCCACCGGCACGGCTCCGTCACCACCACCGAGTTCATAGCCCTGGCCACCACCTTCAGCCCCGACGAAGAAACCCTCCGCCACCTCTTCGCCGCCTGGCTCGACTCCTACGAGCTACCGCCCCTGCCCCGGAGGCGATAAACCGGTGCGGAGCTGGCATCACATCGTGCTGGGTTGGGTGCTGCTGGTCGCGGCAGGTGCGCTGTACACGTTCCCGCCGCACGACATCGTGCTGTCGGTGCTCGTGCTGATCCTCGGCGCCGGGTTCCTGGTGATGGGGATCGCGACCCTGGGCGGCGGCAACTTCGGGTACTTCGGTGCGCTGGCCGGCGGGCTGGCCGCCGTACCGTTCGTGATGACGCCGACGCCGGTCGCGCTCTCCCAGGTCGGTACGACGATCACCTGCCACGTCCGCGGATACGACGGCGACCCGGTGTACGAGTTCACCGCGGACTGCCCGAACGGCCACAGCTACGACTTCACCAAACACGGCTCGCACGACTTCCCCGGCGGCAAGGTCCCGGTCATCCTCGACCAGCACGGCGTACTGCAGCCCGAGTTCGCCGGCGAGGAGAACGTGACCGCTGACCTCGTCGGCGGCATCCTCTGCCTACTCGTTGCCGCCGGCATCATCGCGGCCGCCGCCGTCCACAACCGCCGCCTGCACGGCAACGTCCGCCAGGTCGTCAACCCAGGGTTCAGCTCCGGTCCCTGACCTGGCGGGCTACTTCGGCGGCGGCTTTTACGAAGCGTTCGGTGAGTGGGGTTCTGGTGGCCCAGGCGGTGCCGGTCCACCAGGTTGCGGCGCGGCCCGGTAGTGGCACCAGGCGGACCTCGGGCGGTGCGATTCGCTCGGCGGACTGCGGTACGACGGCGGGCCCGGCGCCGGCCGCGGTCAGGGCGAGTACGGTCTGGAGATCGCCGGCTTCCTGAATTATTTGCGGATGGCAACCAAGCTCGGCGTACAGGCTGTTGATCTGGGCCGTCAGCCCCGGCCCCCGCGACGGTGTGAGCCGGATCAGCGGGCGGGCGTCGATCCAGCTGATCAGGTCACGTGGAAGGTCCTGCCCGGCCGGCACCGCGAGGGTGAGCCGATCCCGCCGTAACCGAAGGTGTTCGAGGCCGGCCGGGACCGGCAGCCGGACGAACCCGATCTGCAGACTCCCGGCCAGCAACCGCTCACACTGCACTGACGATGGCATGTCCTCGAGCGAGATCGTCACTCCCGGCCACCGACTCCGGAACAGCGCAACCGCCTTCGGGGCAAGCTCGATCCCGGACAATCCGAAGCCGATCGCCAGCGACCCCTCGGCCCCGGACGCGACCTGCACGGCCCGTCGTTCGAACGCCTCCGACCGGTCCAGCAACTCCAGAGCGTCAGGAAGGAGCAGCTCCCCGGCCGGCGTCAGCCGGGCACCATGACGGCCGCGACTGAACAGCACCGAACCGACCCGACGCTCCAGTACCTGGATCTGCTTGGTCAGCGCCGGCTGACTGGTCGACAACTCCTCGGCCGCGGCACCGAAGTTCCGCAGCCTGGCCACCGTGACGAACGCCCGGAGCAGACGGAGATCCATAACCCCAGGATATGGAATTGTCTCAAACGTCTATTGGACGTCATAGACGCCTCGGCGTTTCGATGGTCGTATGACGTCCTTCCGCGCCGCCGTCGTCCAGTTCGAGCCGACCCCCGACCAGCCGTCGACCAACCTCGCCACGGTCGAACGACTCGCCCGTACGGCGGTTGCCGACGGCGCCCGCCTGGTCGTGTTCCCGGAGCTGTGCCTGCTCGGCTACTGGCATCTCCGCCGCCACACGCCCGAGCGGCTGCACGAGTTGGCCGAGCCCGCCGACGGACCGCTGGTCACTCGGGTACTTGCCCTGGCCAAGGAACTGGACGCCGGCCTCGGCGTCGGCTTCCTCGAAGACGCCGATGGCACGCTCTTCAACGCGTACGCCGTCTGCCTGCCGGACGGGACCGTCCACGTGCACCGGAAGCTGCACGCGTTCGAGCATGAGCAGATCGCGAGCGGATCGTCGTACACGGTGTTCGACACGCCCTGGGGATTCCGGGCCGGCGTGCTGATCTGCTGGGACAACAACCTGGTCGAGAACGTCCGGATCACGGCGTTGCTCGATGCAACGGTCCTGATCGCGCCACACCAGACCGGCGGGACGAACTCGCGCAGCCCGCACGGGATGAGGCCGATCCCGCTCGAGGTCTGGGAGAGCGGCGACCAGGCAGCGATCGCGGAGGCGTTCAACGGGCCGAGCGGGCGGGGCTGGCTGATGCGGTGGCTGCCGGCGCGGGCACACGACAACGGGATGTTCGTGCTGTTCAGCAACGGTGTCGGCCGCGACGACGACGAACTCCGGACCGGGAACGCGATGATCCTCGACCCGTACGGCCGGATCGTCGCCGAGACGCCCGTTCCCGCGGAGGCCGTGGTCGTTGCCGACCTCGACCTGGATTTGGTGCCCCTGGCAACTGGCAGGCGCTGGCTGCGCGGCCGGCGGCCCGAGCTCTACGGCCTACTCACCGAACGCCAAGGCAACGAACTCGACCCGCGTGCCGCGAGATTCTCGACGGATCCGGTTAATAGATAAGGGCGGTGGCGAGGGCGACGATGCCTTCACCCCGGCCGCTAAAGCCCAGACCGTCGGTTGTTGCCGCGCTCACCGAGACCTCAGCGTCGCAGGCAGCCGACAACACCTTCTCCGCTTCTTCGCGCCGGGCGCCGATGCGAGGACGGTTGCAGACGATCTGCACCGTGACGTTCCCGATCTCGAACCCAGCGGCTCGCACCCGGCGAGCAGCCTCCGCCACCAGCGCGACCCCGGCCGCACCGGCCCACTCGGGCTCGGCGGTGCCGAAGTTCGAACCCAGGTCACCAAGCTTCGCCGCCGTGAGCAACGCCGTACAGATGGCATGCGCGGCCGCGTCGCCGTCCGAATGGCCTGACAGCCCAGCAGGCTCGTCCGGCCAGTGCAGTCCGGCCAGCCACATCGGGCGGCCGTCCTCCAACGGGTGTACGTCGATACCGTTGCCGACTCGCGGGATCTTCACCCGAGCCGCCTCTCCGCCAACAACGCCTCGGCCAGCAGCAGGTCCTGCGGGCGGGTCACCTTGAACGCATCGGGCGATCCCTCGACCGTCTGCACGGTCACCCCGAGCCGCTCACACATCATCGCGTCATCCGTCACGCCCGCATCAGCGCCTGCGGCGTGCGCGCGACGCAGCACCTCAGGAGCGAACCCTTGCGGCGTCTGCACGGCAACCAGCGTCGAACGATCAGGCGTGTCGACGACCTCGCCACTCGGCCCGACCCGCTTGATCGTGTCCGTCACCGGCACCACCGGTACGACGGCCTGCGCGCCAGCTCGCACCGCCGCGACCACCCGTTCGATCGCGTCGGCCGGAACGAACGCCCGCGCCGCGTCGTGCACCAGGATGCAGTCGATCCCGTCGACCGGGACCACCTCGAGGGCAGCCCGGACCGAATCGGGTCGCTCGGCGCCGCCGGCGACGACGAGCAGCGTCGCGTCCCCGACGTACGGCTCGAGCTCCTTGGAGACCGTCTCCTCGGCGCCCGGCGGTACGGCGACCACGAAACAGCTGAGGTCGGCGGCGGTCGCTGCCTTCAGTCCACGCACCGCGTGGACCAGCAGCGAATCGCCACCGACCTCTCGAAATGCCTTCGGTGTCTCACCACCGAGCCGCAGCCCTAACCCGGCCGCGGGAATCACGACCGCGCTAGTCATTCAGAACTGCGACCTCAGGAAGCGAGGACCTCGTCGAGGATGGCCTCGGCCTTGTCCTCGTTGGTGTGCTCGGCCAGGGCCAGCTCGGAGACCAGGATCTGGCGAGCCTTCGCCAGCATCCGCTTCTCACCGGCGGACAGACCGCGGTCACGCTCACGGCGCCACAGGTCGCGGACGACCTCTGCCACCTTCAGCACGTCACCGGAGTGCAGCTTCTCCAGGTTCGCCTTGTAACGACGCGACCAGTTGGTCGGCTCCTCCGTGTGCGGTGCGCGCAGCACGTCGAAGACGCGCTCCAGGCCAGCCTGATCGACGACGTCACGCACGCCGACAAGATCGAGGTTGCACGCGGGGACCCGGACGACCAGGTCGTTCTGAGCGACGATCCTCAAGACCAGATAGGTCTTGTCCTCACCTTTGATCTGACGGGTCTCGATGTCCTCGATGACGGCCGCTCCGTGATTGGGGTAAACAACCGTCTCGCCGACTGTGAAAGTCATGTGTGAAGTGCCCCTTTCCAAGACCTATCCTACCACGCGGTCGGTGGTCCGGTTCTGGCGTTTGCGCTGGTCAGGGCCCACTTCTCGCCTTGACAAACGCTGTCTCGCGTGCCTCGTACGCGCGCGAGCCGTTGCCTGCCGCCCCGGTCGCGGGCATCCCGCCGTCGGGGTCGCGGAGCCCGAGGGCTACGCTTTGGGGCGCCGGAGGCGGCCGCCTGACGGCGTCACGAACTGTCCTAGACAGTGTCGAAACAGCTTGCACGAGAGGGATTCCAGTGCCGATCACGTTGTCCTCGCGGTTCGTCCGGCGTACTGCGCTGGCGAGCGCCGCCGCCACTCTCAGTATCGCGCTGGCGGCGTGCAGCGCGAGCTTCGATGCGCCGACCCTGCAGCCGTACCAGGCCGCCGAGGGCTCGAACTTCGAGTCCGGCCAGCTCAAGATCCGCAACATGCTGGTGCTGGCCGATGCCGAGGGCAAGGGCGAACTGCACAGCGTGATCGTCAACAACGGTGACGAGGCGGACACGCTGGTCAGCATCGCGCAGGCGCCGGCCGGGACGCAGGACGGCCAGGCGGGCGCCGACCAGCCGACCGACGTCAAGTTCGAGGGCCTGACCCAGCCGGTCGAGCTGGCGCCGCACGCCGCGCTCCGCCTGCCGGGTGCCGACACCCCGCCGATCGCCGAGGCCGGCGCCACGCCGAGCGCGACGCCGTCGGAGACCCCGAGCGCGACTCCGACCGACACCCCGTCGGCCCCGACCCCGGGTGCCGAGGACGCCGGTCCGGCGATCATCGTCACCGGCGCGAAGCCGGGCCAGATGGTCAACGTGACGGTCACGTTCGGCAACGCGGCGCCGGTCTCGGCGTACGTCCCGGTCCTCACCGACGACCACTACTCCCCGTCGCCGAACTCGGCCGAGTAGCTCACAGCACGCGGAACGGGCCGCCCCGGCGCGGGACGGCCCGTTCTTCTTCGTACGGCGCGCCGGTGGCCGAGGCCCGCCGTACAAGCCTCAGTTCTTGCCGGCTGACGCTGCCTTCGACAGGCCCGGGATCATTTTGTCCAGGACCCACGGGACGCTGAGCACGCTGACCGCGCTCATCCCGGAGATCACCTGCTGGTCCTGTAGCGCGTACGCCCCGCCGCTCTTGACCGCCCCCAGCGACGAGTAGACCGGGTCGGACAGGAACTTCTGCGTCCCGATCCCGTCGACGTACGCGATCAGCACGTCCGCGTCGACGTCCGCGACCTTCTCCTTGCTGATCGCGAGCGAGAACTCCTTCTTGGTGTTGGTCTTCTCCAGCGCCTCCACGCCCGGCGCGTTCTTGAAGCCCATCTCGTTCAGGATCTGCACCCGCGGGTCGCCCGGCATGTATACGTAGTTGTCGGCGCCGAACGAGCCGACCGTGATCGTCTTGTCCTTGAACTCCGGGTGCTCGGTCGCGACCTGCTTGATCTTGTCCTCGATACCGGTGATCAGTTTCTCCGCGTCGGCCTTCTTGCCGAGCGCCTCACCGACCAGCAGCGTCTGGTCCTGCCAGGTGGTCTGCCAGGGCGCCCCCGGGTACGCGACGGTCGGCGCGATCCCGCTCAGGGTCTTGTACGTCGCCTCGTCGAACCCCTCGTACGGGGCCAGGATGACGTCGGGCTTGAGCGCCGCGATCTGCTCGAACGGGTACTTGTCCCCGGTGTCGAGCAACGTCGTCTTTGACTTGTCGAACTTGTCCGCGTCCCACGCGGTGACGCCGTCGGCGGTCGGCCCGTAGGTGACCTTCGGCATCCCGACCGGGGTCTCACCCAGCGCGTAGACGACGTCCTGGGCGTTCCAGCCGAGCGTCACGATCCGCTCCGGCTTCTTGGTGATGGTCGTATCACCGAACGTGTTCTTCAGCGTGACCGGGAACCCCGACGACGCCGTACCGGCCGATGTGTCGGCCTGCTTGTCGCCGTCGCTGCCGCAAGCGGCCAGCGTGGTCGTGGCGAGCAGCACGGTGGTGACCGCACTGACGACCCGCGTACGGGACCAGGACATGGTGAACTCTCCTTAGACCAAGTGCCTCAACTAAGGAGAGCCTAAGCTAACCCCACAGGCCGTCGCGACCTGCGGGGGTGTGACTCAGGACTCGAACTTGTAGCCGAGACCGCGCACCGTGACCAGATGGGCCGGGTTCGACGGGTCCTTCTCGAGCTTGGAACGCAGCCGCTTCACGTGCACGTCCAGGGTCTTGGTGTCGCCCACGTAGTCGGCGCCCCAGATCCGGTCGATCAGCTGACCGCGGGTAAGCACCCGGCCGGTGTTCCGCAGCAGCATCTCGAGCAGCTCGAACTCCTTCAGCGGCAGCCGGATCTCGGTCCCGGACACCGTCACCACGTGCCGCTCGACGTCCATCCGGACCGGTCCGGCCTCGAGCGTGTCCGGCAGCAGCTCGACGTCCTGCCCACGACGCAGTACGGCGCGCACCCGGGCCAGCAGCTCGCGCGGACTGTAGGGCTTGGTCACGTAGTCGTCCGCGCCCAGCTCGAGCCCGACGACCTTGTCGACCTCGGTGTCCTTGGCGCTCACGATGATCACCGGGACGTTGCCCCGGCTGCGCAGTGCCCGGCAGACCTCCGTGCCGGACAGACCCGGCAGCATCAGGTCGAGCAGGACGATGTCCGCACCGGCGCGGTCGTACTCGTCCAGCGCATCCGGGCCGGTCTCCGCGACGGCGACCTCGAACCCTTCCTTGCGCAGCACGTACGACAGCGCGTCGCTGTAGCTCTCTTCGTCTTCGACGACCAGCACTCGGGTCACGAAGCTGTCTCCTTTGCGATCTGACCTGACGGGGTAGGCGTCAGGGGAACGGCCGCCTCTTCCTGGCTGGAGGAGTCGGTCTGACCCGGCGCGGGTTCGAGCCGCAGCGGGAGTCTCACGGTGAAGGTGGAGCCCTGGCCCTCGACGCTCCACACCCGGACGTCGCCGCCGTGGATGGAGGCGATGTGTTTGACGATCGACAGGCCGAGCCCGGTCCCGCCGGTCTCGCGGCTGCGGGCCCGGTCGACCCGGTAGAACCGCTCGAAGACCCGCTCCAGGTCACTGCTCGGGATGCCGACGCCCTGGTCGGACACGGTCAGCTCGACCAGGTCACCGATCGGGTGCGCGGCGACCGCGACCCGGGTGCCGTCCGGGCTGTAGTTGATGGCGTTCTCGACCAGGTTGCCGATCGCCATCGCGAGCTGGTCCTCGCTGCCCATCACCTCGAGGTCGGGCTCGGTCTTCACCACGATCTTGATGTCGCGGTCGTCGGCGTCGATCCGGCACCGGTCCACCGCGGTCTCGATGATCGCGTTGACGTCGACCGGGCCGGGGTTCTCCAGCGGGTCGTCGCCCTGCAACCGGGACAGCTCGATGATCTCCTTGACCAGCCGGCTGAGCCGCGAGGCCTCGATCCGCATCCGGTCCGAGAACCGCTGCACCGCCTCCGGGTCGTCGGAGGCCTCCGAGACCGCGTCCGCGAGCAGGATCAGCGCGCCGACCGGGGTCTTCAGCTCGTGGCTGACGTTGACGGTGAAGTCCCGCCGGATCGCTTCCAGGCGGCGCTCCCGGGTCCGGTCCTCGACCAGCACCAGCACCAGCTGGCTGCCCAGCGGCGCGACCCGGGCACTGACGTACTGCGTGGCGCCGAGCCGGCCCCGGACGATCTCGAGGTCCTGCTGGCGGATCTCGCCGTCCCGCCGGACCTGGCGGACCATGGTCAGGATGTCCTCGACCACCAGCCGCTCACCTCGGACGATGCCGAGCACGTGCGCCGGGGCGCTGGCCTGCAGGACCTGGTCCTCGGGGCCCATCACGACCGCGGACGAACGCAGTACCGAAAGGACCGTGGCGACGCCGTTCGGGACGATCGGGTCCGGGGACTCCGGGATCTTGCGCTGGGCCCGCTCGGAAAGCATCATCGCACCGAGCGAAAGCAGGGCCAGGGCCGCGCCGATGACGCCGCCCAGCACCGCAGCCAGCGTGGGGTCCACGGCAACGATGCTACGCGGGCAACCAGCAGGGAAAGACCGAATGATCACGGGATGACCGGGACACGACCTAACTGTTCATCGGTCGTTCACCACTCGTCGCCGTCCGGCAACCTCGACGGCATACGGTCACCTGTGGGCGGGTACCTGACCTGTGCTTTCGGCCTCGTCCACGGCGGTATCGGACACCACAGATCGGATTCGAACACAATGCGCGACACCTACCACGAGCAGCTCGACGACATCCTCGCCGAACTGGAACGGATGACGCGGACGGTGTCCACCGCCGTACGCCGGTCGACCTCGGCGCTGCTGGAGGCCGACATCCGCCGGGCGGAAGAGGTCATCGCGGCCGACATCCAGCTCGATGCCGCCGGCGAAGGCGTGGAGGAGAAGGTCTTCGAGCTGATGGCCCGGCAGTCGCCGGTCGCCAACGAGCTGCGGATGCTGGTCGCCGCGCTGCGCATGGTCGCCGACCTCGAGCGGATGGGCGACCTGGCCGCACACGTCTCGAAGATCGCCCGGATGCGCTACCCGGCTCCCGCGATCCCGGCCGAGCTGCACGACGTGATCGAGTCGATGGGCTCGGTCGCCGGCAAGATGGTCGACGCGGCCGGTGACGTGATCGCGTCCCGCGACGTCGAGGCCGCCGGCAAGCTCGAGGCCAGCGACGACGAGATGGACAAGCTCCGCTCCAACCAGTTCCGCCTGATGATGGACGACGCGTGGCCGCACGGCGTCGAGGTTGCCGTCGACATGGCCCTCCTCAGCCGTTACTACGAACGCATCTCCGACCACGCGGTCGCCATGGCCCGCCGCGTCGTCTACCTGGTAACCGGCGAGCTCCCGGTCGCCATCGGCGGCACCGCGGCCGGCTCCGGCGCGGGCGCCTCCGCTCCGAACCCGAACGGCAACTGACGCTCCGAATTTCTGTAGCCCCCGGCAACCATTGGTTGCCGGGGGCTGTTTCTTTCAAGGGATGTCTCGATCTGGTCACGTCCGGTTCTCGATGTAACGCTGGGTGTTCGCGGCGCGATGGGACGAGGAGTGACCTGAAAGACTTCTTCTGAAAGAGGAACCGTCCATGAGACTGCAACGACTCGCCCTCGCGATGGCAGGGATGGGCCTGCTCGCTGCGTCCGTCGTGTCCGCGCCGGCCACCGCCGCCACGACCGACTCGAAGCCCTGGTCCGACCGGACCAAGCAGACGAACACGACCAAAGCGGGCACGGCCTGCCTGGTCTCGACCGCCTTCCCGGGCGCGGCGGGCACCGTGTCGGAGGCCGACGTGCTCGCCGGACGGCCGGCGCAGGGGGTGCAGTACGACGCGTTCAAGTTCGTCGGGACCCGCGCCAACGCAACGTGGTACCTGGCGGCGAACGCCGCGCTCACCCAGTTCTACTACTACGGCCTGCTGCTGCAGGGCGGGAACCTCTACCGGCAGACGACGTACATCTACGAGGACGACCGCGCCCCGCTTGCCACCTTCAAGAAGGTCGGTGGCGGCTGGACGACCTTCAAGACGATCGCCACGTCGAACCTCAACACCTACAACGCCCGCCACCAGTTCCTGTACGGCCTGAACAGCAACGGCAGCCTGTACCGCTACTCGATCGTCGGCGCCGGCATCAAGTCGTACGGCTCGTTCCCGGGCTTCAAGGGCTTCAAGGCGATGACCGTGATCAGCGAGAACGCGGCGTACGACACCTTGCTGATGACGACCACGGCCGGCGCGCTGTGGACCGTCCGGATCCCGACCGCCGCCTCGACCAAGCCGATCCTCAAGCGGATCCGCACCGGTGGCTGGCAGAACTTCGAGTCCCTGGTCGTCGAGAACTGCGGCAACCGCGGCGGTCTGCTGATCGTGGGCGTCGACAACAACACCCAGACCGGCACCCTCTACGCCATGAGCAAGGCCAACGGCGCCGCCACCGCCCTGACCGGCTACGGCCCGATCCACGACGTCGTCTTCAACGGCGTCGACACCGTCCGCGAGGCCTCGTACTACGACCAACTCGTCGGCGAGTAACCCCCAACCAAGCAGCCCTCGGCAACCATCTCGTTGCCGAGGGCTGCTTCCTTTCCAAAGGACACGCCTCCGGCACTGGAAAGGACACGCCTTCGGCGCGGCTGATCTTTGCCGGCTTCGCCGGAGAGCATGTCCGGCAGCCGGGCTGAGATTCCACCGCAACGACTGGACACGCCTCCGGCGCGGCTGTTCTATTGCCGGCTCCGCCGGGGGAGCATGTGCGGCAGCCGGGCTCAGGTTCCAGCGCAACAACTGGCTCCGCCCCCACAAACGCCACGCCTCCCGCGCAACAGCTCGTCGCCGCTCCGCCGGGGCCGCGGATCGCGTTACCGAAGGACACTCCGGCGCAGCAACCACATCTGGCGCGGAGGAGACGCCGACACCACGGCTGTCGTTTGCCGGCTTCGCCGCGAGGCGGAGAGCTTTCGACGTCAAGCCAGGTTGCAGGGCTGGGTCCCTGCGGTGCCGGATATCGTCACCGCATGACAGACGCCTCCGAGACCGACCGCCTGGTCAACACGGACATCTCCGCTCTGACCCCCACCGAACTGAAGGCCCACCTGGCGGAGGTCGAACAGCGGATGAAAGATCTCCTCCGCACCGAACGCGATCTCCTAGAGGCCAACGCAGAGGCCCTGGCCGACGACCCGACCCTCCAAGCCCGCCTCACCGATCTCCGAACCAGACCACTCGACGACCCGAGTTCTTGAGCATCTAATCCGGCGGACAGGCCCTGACCGTCACGTCAGCTTTGGTCGGTCAAGAGCTTCGAGGCACCGGCTACGAGGATCCTGGCCTGTCGTACAGCCTTCTTGACCTGCCCCGGACTGACGAACACCATTCCGTAGTGCGCGTTGTCCTTGAGGTCGAGTAGCTGGCTCAGCGCTCGCGACATCGCTTTGCCGTCGGAACCGGCCTGAGCGACCAGGACCAGCGCTTGGCGATGATCTTGGCCGCGCGACCGGCTCCCGAGCGCCGCGCAGCATGCAGCATCCGCTGCGGCGATTCCGGCGAGAACAGCCAGGGCCGCGGAAACTTGTTCGGTGGAGAGGTCGTTCTCCTCGCTCTCGACCAACTCAGCGACGTCGAGGAACGCCCGCGCCTGGTTCAGTCGAACGTGGGCCTGAGCTCGATTGCAGTCTTCGGTTCGTCCCTTGGCCACCCTCATCGACCCAGCACGTCCTTCACGATCTCGGTGTGGATGCTGCGGAAGTCGGGGCCGTAAACCGTGATGCAGTCGCGGAGCCATTCGTTCACCATTGGCTCACCGGCTCGGAGATGGTTGGCCAGCTCGCCGGTACTGATCGCGTAGGTCTGCAGGAAATTACCCGTCCATTCGTGAACCTGCTCGCCCAACAAGGCGATCTGATCCGCCATGGTCGACGACTCACCCTCGGCATGCACCACGAGAAGGTCGATGTCGCTGTTGAGATCGGCTTCGCCTCGGGCCACGGAACCGAAGAGGCTGGCGTGAACAGGCAATTCTTCCCACTGCTCGACAACCTCGGCGAGGCTGCGGATCAGCTTGCCGCGCAACGAGACGAGGTCGAGGACAGCATCGGCGGCCAGATGCTTGCGATTGAGCGCGTACAGCATGCTCTGTCCGGCGATTGTGGTCGTCACCAGGCCGGTATCTGCGAGCCTGTTCAGCACCTTGCGCACACCGGACTCGCTACCGGCCTCCGCAAGCTGATGAACCCGGCGCCCGGTGAGCGGTTGCGTCGTACGAGCGAGCACCGTCAGCACAGCACCATCCAGCGTCGGCACCACTGTGGTGATCGGCCGCGCCAGATCCATGTCAGCTCCCTGCAAACGTTTGAAGCATCCCCACTATAGTACGGATATCCCCACTATAGTCGGGATATCCGTACTATAGTGCGACGCCGGCAGGCACCGCTGAAGCGGACAGCCTTCTACCTCAGGCCCGTGTTGCGGGCTGAGCACCCCGCGGCGGGTCTCTCCGGCGGCCCATACGCACCCAGTCGAAACCAGCAACACGCAGCCGCGCCGAAGGCGCGTCCTTTGTACGCGGACGGCAGTTGCCTGCGTCGGCGCACGCGCTCGCCGGACTGGTTCGCCCCCGGCGAAGCCGGCAACAAGTCAGTCGCGCCGGAGGCGTGTCCTTTCGCGCGCGAGTTGCAGTTGCCAGCGTCGGGGCACGTGCTCGCCGACACGATTCGCTCCCCGGCGAAGCCGGGCAGAAGAACAGCCGCGCCGAAGGCGTGTCCTTTGTGCGCAGACGGCAGTTGCCTGCGTCGGAGCGTGTGCTCGCCGGACTGGTTCGCCCCCGGCGAAGCCGGCAACAAGTCAGTCGCGCCGAAGGCGCGTCCTTTGCGCGGGAGGTGCTGTTGGCTGGGCCGGGGCGGGTGTGGGCCGCGCCCCGGCGGAGCCGGTAATAGAACTGTCGCGCCGGAGGCGCGTCCTTTAGCGGCCCTGGTTTTTGACGGCTTCGATCGAGGCTTTGGCAGCTTCGGGGTCCAGGTATTCGCCGCCGGGGGTGAGTGGGTTGAAGTCGTCGTCCAGCTCGTAGTACAGCGGGATGCCGGTCGGGATGTTGAGGCCGACGACCGTCTGCTCGTCGAGGTTGTCGAGGTGCTTGACCAGCGCGCGGAGGCTGTTGCCGTGGGCGGCTACCAGGACGGTCTTGCCGGCGCGCAGGTCCGGCACGATGGCGTCATACCAGTACGGGAGCATCCGCTCGACGACGTCCTTCAGGCACTCGGTCGCGGGCAGCAGTTCGGACGGGAGCCCGGCGTACCGCGGGTCGCCGGCCTGGTCGTACTCCGAGCCGCGCTCGATCGCCGGCGGCGGGGTGTCGTACGAGCGGCGGAACAGCATGAACTGCTCCTCGCCGAGCTCCTCCAGGGTCTGCTTCTTGTCCTTGCCCTGCAGGCCGCCGTAGTGCCGCTCGTTCAGCCGCCAGGAGCGCCGTACGTCGATCCACTGGCGATCGGCGACCTCGAGCGCGATGTTCGCGGTCCGGATCGCCCGGGTCAGCACCGAGGTGTGCAGTACGTCGGGGAGCAGATCGCGGTCGCGGAGCAGCTCGCCGCCGCGCTGGGCCTCCTCGACGCCCTGGGCGTTCAGGTCGACGTCGACCCAGCCGGTGAAGAGGTTCTTGGCGTTCCAGTCGCTGTGGCCGTGGCGGAGCAGGATCAGGCGATAGGTCATGCCTCGGAGTCTATCGAGGCTCCAGCCAGCCCTTGAACGCGTCCAGGTTTCGGGTCGATTCACCCCGTGAGACGCGCCAGTCGTACTCCCGCCGGATCGACGACGCGAACCCCAGCTCGAGGATCGTGTTGAACGACGTGTCGGCATACTCCAGTACGGCGCCGAGCAGCCGATCCACCTCGACCGGCGTGATCGCGTGCAGCGGCACCCGCCCGTCCAGGTGGATGTCGCCGAGATGATCGACCGCGAACGCGACCCCGTACATCTTCAGGTTCCGCTCCAGCAGCCAGCGGTACACGGCTTCGTGGTTCTCGTCCGGGTGCCGGGCCACGAACGCGTGCACCTGGACCGCCTGCGGCCCGACCGTCAGCGTCACGGTCGTCTTCAGCTTCCGCTCCCCCGGCAGGTCTGCCGTGAAGACGCTGTCCTTCTCGGTGAACTCGATCTCGTTCTCGGTCAGCACCTGGCGGATCACGTCCGCCGCTGCAACTCTCACCCGGCCACCTCCGCGGCGATCTCCGCCGCCATCGTGTCCGCCGCGGTCCGGTACGCCGCCAGCGTCTTGCGGGCGGTCACCTCCCAGCCGAATCCCTGCGCGTGCTTGACCGCCGCGGTGCTCATGCTCTCGCGAGTGGCCGGATCCGTCGCGATCCGGGCCAGCGCGTCGGCGAAGTCGTCCACCCGGTGCCCGCGCACGAGGTACCCGGTCCGCCCGTCCACCACCGCCGTACTCAGACCACCCACGGCCGCCGCGACGACCGGCGTACCGCACGCCTGAGCCTCCAGCGCAACCAGCCCGAAGGACTCCGAGTACGACGGAACGCACACGACAGACGCGGCGCGGTACCACGAGGCCAGCCGCGCCCGCTCCATCGGCTTCACGAACCGGGTCACATCGTCGATCCCGAGCGCCCGCGCCAACTCGGCGTGCGACTCGGGATGCTCCATCCCGTTGCCCGACGGCCCGCCGATGATCGCGACCACCAGCCTCGAACGCAGCGAAGGATCCCGCTCGATCATCCGCGCCGCCGCCCGAATCAGCAGGTCAGGCGCCTTCAACGGCTGGATCCGCCCGACGAACGCCAGTACGACGGCATCCGCCGGCAGACCGACCTCCTGCCGGGCCTCGGCCAGCGAACCCGGGCTGAACAGCTCCAGATCCACGCCAGGGTTGACCACGCCGACCTTCGCGGGCTGAGCGCCGTACAGCTCGATCAGCTCACGCGCTTCATCTGAAGTGTTGGCCAGCAACCGATCCGCCGACTCAACCACCTGCTCCTCGCCGAGCAGACGCGCCGCAGGCTCCGGTACGTCGTCCTCGGCCAGGCTGGCGTTCTTGACCTTGGCCATCGTGTGCATGGTGTGCACCAGCGGCACCGCCCACCGGTCGCGGGCGAGCAGGCCGACCTGGCCGGAGAGCCAGTAGTGCGAGTGGATCACGTCGTACCAGCCGGGCTCGTGGATCGCTTCGGCGCGCAGTACCGCTCGGGCGAACGTGCACAGCTGGGAGGGGAGCTCGTTCTTCGTGAGGCCTTCGTACGGCCCCGCGGCGACATTGCGGACCACCACGCCCGGCATCAGCTCGACGCGGGCCGGGAGCACCGACGCGGTCGCGCGGGTGAACACGTCGACCTCGATCCCCAGGCCGGCCAGCTGCTTGGACAGCTCGACCACGTAGACGTTCATCCCGCCGGCGTCCCCGGTCCCCGGCTGGTCGAGTGGCGACGTATGCAGGCTGATCATCGCGACCCGCCGGAGGGGTTTGTTCACGACGTCAGGGTAACTCCGGTGCCTCAGCCGGGAATCGGGAGTTCTCCCTATCGGCGGCCGTCCAGCTGGCCAGCAGGCGGAGGTTCTGCTCGGACGGCGATCCCGGCTCGACGGTGTACGTGACGAGCAGCTGGTCCGGTTCGCCCGGCGGCTGCAGGGTCTCGTACTGCACGGTGATGTTGCCGACCAGCGAGTGGTGCTGCGTCTTGGTCCCGAAGGTCTTGTCCTTCACGTCGTGCCGAGCCCAGTGCTCGCGGAACTCCGGGCTGCGGATCGACAGCTCGCCGACCAGCTCGGCAAGCTCCGGGTCGTCCGGGTACCGGCCGGCGTACATCCGCAGGTACCCGACGGTCTCGTCCGCGACCGCCTCCCACTGCGGGTAGAAGTCCCGCGACGCCGGGTCGAGGAACACCATCCGCGGGATGTTGCAGTCCTTGGGCTCCAGGCTGCCGAAGTCGGCGATCAGGGCCGCGGCCAGCCGGTTCCACCCGATGACGTCCATCCGGCGGCCGAGGACGAACGCCGGTACGTCGGTCATCGAGTCCAGCAGCCGTTGTAGGCCTGGCCGCATGCGTTCCGCCGTACGGCGACGCGTACGCCGCCGGGCCGGTTTCGCCAACAGGGCAAGGTGTTTGCGCTCGTCGTCGGTCAGACTCAGTACGTCGGCAACCGCGTCCAGGATCTCCTGCGAGACGTTCTCGGCCCGGCCCTGCTCGAACCGGACGTAGTAGTCCGCGCTCACCCCGGCCGCCTGAGCGAGCTCCTCGCGGCGCAGTCCGGGGACGCGGCGCCGGCCGTTGAACACCTTCAGTCCGAGGTCCTCGGGCTGCACCCGGGCCCTGCGCGACTTGAGGAACTCGGTCAGCTCCGCTCGACGATCCATGCCTCCAGTATCCAGGGCGGCCCGGAACGCAACCTGGTCCTGCCAGAACCAGGCTCAACAGACACCTGGGTAAGCCTCGGCGACCGCTCCAGGATCGGTGACATCAACCGCAACCTGGAGGAACACCATGACTGACCTCACCGGCCGCACCGCAGTCGTCACCGGCGCCGCAAGCGGCATCGGAGCTGCGATCGCCACCCAGTTGGCCGATGCGGGCGCATCGGTCGCGCTGGTAGCGCGGCGGCAGGACCGGCTCGACGACCTGGCCGGCAAGCTCGGCCCGCGAGCCATCGGCGTCAGCCTCGACGTCACGTCACAGGCCTCGGTCGACGCCGGGGTCCAGCAGATCCACAAGCGGCTGGGCCGGCCGGACCTCGTCGTGAACGCGGCCGGTGTGATGCTGGCCGCCCCGATCGAGGACGGCCGGCTCGACGACTGGACCCGGATGATCGACACCAACGTGACCGGCGTACTCCGGCTGATCCAGGCCTTCACCCCGGACCTGATCGCGGCTGCCGGTGAAGGGCTGACCGCCGACCTCGTCAACATCTCGTCGATCGGCGCACACGCGATCTTCCCCGGGTACGCCGTCTACGGGGCCACGAAGGCCGCTCTCACCCAGTTGTCCGCCGCGCTGCGAGCCGACCTCGCGCCGTACGACGTCCGCGTGACGAACGTCGAGCCGGGTCTGACCGACACCGAACTCGCGACGCACCTGGACAGCTCCGGACAGGACCTGATCGCCTCGATGAACGAGCAGATCGGCCCGCTGGCCGCGAACGACATCGCGGACGTGGTGACGTTCGCGGTGAGCCGGCGGCGCGAGGTCAACCTGCGTCAGATCATCGCCCTGCCGACGCGTCAGGCGTGATGTCCGCTCCGCCGAGGTAGACAGCCGTTGGGGCGGCCAACGTTGTGATGTCCACGGTCGGATCGCCTGCGACAACGAGGAGATCGGCGTCTGCACCCGCGCGGATGCGACCTTTCGCAACGCGGAGCGCGTCGGCGGCGGCCGACGTACCGGCTGTCAGGGCTGCGATGGGCGGGATCCCCGCCTCGACGTACTCCGCGAGCGTGGCGGGGAGGAGGCCGTGAGGTTTCGCGGGGCCGATCCCGCCGTCGGAGCCGGCCACCAGCCTCACCCCTGCGTCGTACAGCCGGCGAACGGCCTCCTGCAGGATGGCCTCCCCGATGCCCGCCTTGGCGACCATCTCGAGGACAGCCGGCGGTAGGACGATCGAGCGGTCCGAGCCGAGGGTGCTGCAGACCGCGATCCCGGCCGCGGCGATCGCCCTACCGAGTTCGTCGTCGACACTGGCGCCCTGCGGCGTGAGACAGGTGCAGTGCTCGATCCCGTCCACACCGGCCGCGAGGGCCTGTCGGACCGCGGCGAGTGCGTGGGCATGGGCGGTGATGGGCAGGCCCTGCTCGTGCGCCTCGTCGGTGGCGGCCTTGAGCTCCTCGAGCGTGAACTGCGCGCTCATCGTGTCCGAGCCCGGCGTCAGTACCCCACCGCTGGCCATGATCTTGATGACGTCGGCGCCGTTTGCGGCCCGCGCCTGCACCGCAGTACGCATCTCCGCGACACCGGAGACCTCGCCACCAAGCGCCCAGCAATGTCCGCCGACGCTGGTGAGCGGCGCGCCCGAAGCAACCACCGTAGGCAGGCCGGGAGCTGCGGATCTGCGCCAGCGGAGGACGGCATCGCGGGGGTCGCCGAGGTCGCGGACGGTGGTGACGCCGGCGGCCAGGTGGATGCGGAGCGACTGCTCGATCGTGGTCGCGATGGCGGCGGCGTACGTCGGCGTCGCGGCCTCGGCGGGTGTGGTGGCGAAGCGGTCCAGTGCGCCGACACCGGCGTCGGCGGTGAGGTGGACGTGGGCGTCGATCAGCCCCGGCAGGATCGTCGCGCCGGGCAATGAGCGAACCTGCCAGTCCGCCGGCACCTCGCGAGCCAGACCGACGATCTTGCCGTCGTCCACCAGCACGACGTTCTCGTCGAGGACCCGTTCGCCGTCGAAGATCCGTGCCGCCTGCAACGCAACCCTGGTCATACCCGGAGTGTCTCTCAGGGTGGGTTTATCCCTACCTGAGTTGGCGGATTCGCCCCACTGTGCTGCGGTCTCCGCGCCGAAAGCATGGATCACATGCGTACAGTCCTCGAGCAAGCCAAGTCCTGGCACCGTCCTCTGATGCTGATGGTGCTCGCCATGCTGGGTCTCGTCGTCGCGTCGGGGATCGGCCTCGCGGTCGACAACCGGGAGATCCTCAACGAGTCCGTGTGGCTCAAGCCGTTCAAGTTCGGCATCGCGTTCGTCCTGTACGGCGCGACGCTGGCCTGGCTGCTGTCGAACCTGCGGAAGGCGAAGCGCCTCGGCTGGTGGACCGGCACGGTGTTCGCGATCACCGGGATCGTCGACGTCGGGTTCATCGCCGTACAGGCGGCCCGCGGGACGTTCAGCCACTTCAACGACAACACCGACACGTTCAACCAGGTCGGGCAGAAGGTCTTCATGTCCGGCGTACTCGGGCTGTTCGGCGCGAGCCTGGTGGTCGCGATCATGCTGCTGTTCCAGCGCGTAGGCGACGCCCCGATGAACCGGGCGATCCGGGTCGGCCTCGGCCTCGCGGTCGCGGGGATGGGCATCGCGTTCTACCTCGTCGGCGCGAACACCGACCGCGAGCAGGTCACCGACGCCTACGGCCATCCGGTCACGCTCGCCGGCAGCCACGGCATCGGCGTCGAGCCCGGCGGTCCCGGGATGCCGCTCACGCACTGGAGCACGGTCGGCGGCGACCTGCGCATCCCGCATTTCGTCGGTCTGCACGCGATCCACTTCCTGCTGATCACCCTGCTCGTCCTGCACCTCCTCGCCGGTCGTATCACCTGGCTTCGCCCGGAGCGCGTCCGCGCCCGCCTGATCGGCGTCGCTGCCTTCGCGTACGCCGGTGTGATGGCGACCGTGACGGTCCAGGCGTTCCGTGGTCAGGCGCTGATCCACCCGGACGGAAAGACGCTGGGCATGCTCGGTGGGTTCCTGGCGATCAGCTTCGTGGCGCTCGCAGCGGTCGTCGCGTCCGCCCGGCGCACCGCCGTACCAGTGGAAGCGGCACCGCGGCAGCCCGTCGGAGCCGGCCGGTCCTGAGACACCTGGCTTGCTCGACGGCCGGGTTTGAGAGACTCGGGCTATGACTTCCGAGCGTCCTCTTGCCGTGGTGACCGGAGCTAGCAGTGGGATCGGAGCCGCGTCGGCGCGGTACCTCGCCCGAGCCGGGTTCGAGGTCATCTGCGCCGCGCGGCGGCTCGACCGGATCGAGGCGCTGGCCAAGGAGATCGACGGCCGCGCCGTGCAGTGCGACGTCACGTCGGCCGAAGACGTCGCCGCGCTGGCGGCGGCCGTCGGCGACCAGTTGCAGGTACTGGTGAACAACGCCGGCGGTGCGTTCGGGTTCGAGCCCGTCGCCGAGGCCGATCTGGACGCGTGGCGGCGGATGTTCGAGGTGAACGTGATCGCGGTCGCTGCCGTCACCAAGTCGTTGCTCCCGGCCCTTATCGCCGGTCGTGGCACGATCATTGTGATGGGCTCGACGGCCGGCCAGGTCGCGTACGAGGGCGGCGGTGGGTACGTCGCCGCCAAGCACGGCGCCAAGGCCGTGGTCGACACGCTGCGCCTCGAGCTCTGGGACCAGCCGGTGCGCGTCACCGAGATCGCCCCCGGCATGGTGCAGAGCGAAGGCTTCGCACTGACCCGCTTCGATGGCGACCAGGCCAAGGCCGACGCCGTGTACGCCGGCGTCCGCGAACCCCTCACCGCCGACGACATCGCCGACATCGTCACGTACGTCGCCACCCGCCCGGCCCACGTGAACCTCGACCGCATCACCGTCCGCCCCCGCGCCCAGGCCGCCCAGCACAAGGTCTTCCGCGAGCAGTAGGTCCCGCGTAAATCCCTCACGTGAGCCGCCTCACGGCCGGGCTGCTTGCAATTGCAAGCACCTTGCTAGCACACTGGGGATATGGCCAGGTTGAGCGATCGGGCGGCTGGGGCGGTGGGCTCCGTTGGGGAGTACCTCGCCGAGCAGCGGCGGCAAGCGCAGTTGTCGTTGCGGCAGTTGTCGGACCTGGCCGGTGTGTCGAACCCGTACCTGAGCCAGATCGAGCGCGGTCTGCGTAAACCGTCGGCCGAGGTGCTGCAGCAGCTCGCGAAGGCGTTGCGGATCTCCGCGGAGACCTTGTACGTACGGGCCGGCATCCTCGATCCGGATGACGACTCGGACGGCCGACAGGCCGCCGGCGTGGTCGACGCCGTCCTGCTCGACCCCGCCCTGAACGAGCGGCAGAAGCGCGTCCTGCTGGACGTCTACATGTCGTTCGTCCGGGAGAACGCCGTACCGGAAGAGACTCCGGCGAAGAAGACCTCCGCCCGCAAGCGCACCACCAACTGAAACCTGCTGACGACATCCCGAGGAGAAGCCTGATGGCTACCCGTACGCCTGTTACCCCGTTCTACGCGATCGCCGGAGCCGGCGACCTCGCGGTCGAGAAGTTCCGCGCGATCAGCGAGGACGTCACCGCCCGGTTCGCCAAGCTGGACCAGAAGACCCTGCAGACCGAGCTCACCAGGGCCCAGTCCGAGCTGAACAAGCGCTTCGAGGCGATCGTCGCCGACGCGAGGACCGCTCCGGCCAAGCTGCGCGAGCTGCCGAAGACCGCCCAGGCCGGCTTCACCACCGTCCTCGGCCAGGCCGAGGAGACCTACGAGGACCTGGCCGGCCGCGGCAAGGACCTGGTCGAGCGGATCCGCCACCAGCAGGCCACCGAGGACTTCGAGGCCCAGGCCAAGTCCACGGTCAGCAAGGTCAAGGCGACCCGGACGACGGTGAAGAAGACCGCCGACACCGCGACCCGCACCGTGAAGGCGACCGCGACCAGCGCCCGCAAGACCGCGAAGGCGGCCGGTAAGGCTGCCGGGTCCGCCGCCGACAAGATCGGCGACTGAACCACCACTGACGGTGACAATTCACCGATCTTTGCGTGAATCCTCGCCCGGGCGGTCCACAGCTGCGACTCAGCAGAGGTGGACCGCCCGGTCTGTCAGTTAGGCTCGTAGCATGATCACCTTCCAGAACCTGGTCCCCGGGTTCGGCGATCCACTGTCGGTCATCTGGTGGGTGCTGCTTGTCCTCAAGCTGGTCGCGCTGCTCGACGCGGCGTTCCGGCCGCGCGCAGTGTTCATCGCCGCGGACAAGCTGACCAAACCAGGCTGGGTGCTGATCCTGGTCGTGTTCACGCTGAGTCAGTTCTTCCAGGGCTGGCTGAGCTTCTTCGGCCTGATCGGCATCGTCGCGTCCGCCGTCTACCTGGTCGACGCCCGCCCCGCACTACGCGCCGCCACCGGCCGCGGCCGAGGCGGTTGGGGCGCCCTGCGTCGCCGCCGGGGACCCCGCCCGCTGTAAACCCCCTACGAGCGGTAGACGATGACCTTGTCGCCGACGTGGACCTCGTCGAAGAGGACCTTGATCTTGGCGAGGTCGCGGACGTTCACGCAGCCGTGGGACGCGCCGTTGTAACCACGCGCCGCGAAGTCCGACGAGTAGTGCACCGCCTGGCCGCCGCTGAAGAACATCGCGAACGGCATCTTCGAGTCGTACAGCTTCGAGACGTGGTTCCGGCTCTTCCAGCCGACGGTGAAGCTGCCCTCGCGGGTCGCGGTCTTCACCGCGCCGAACCGGACGTCCATCTGCATCTTCACCACGCCGTCGACGACGTACCGCAGCTTGCGGGTGCTCTTGTCGATACACAGCGCCACACCGGTTGCGCACCGCGCGTCGAGCTTCTTGCCGTTCACCACCGGCGCCGGCGGATACAGCTCGGTCTGGGTCGGGACGTGCGTGACCTTGGCCAGCTGGTCGAGCGTGTTCTGGTCGACGTACCCGAGCTCGGGGATGCCCTTGGACTTCTGGAACTTCTTCACCGCGGCGCGGGTCATCGTGCCGAAGTCGTTGTCCAGGTACTTCTTCTCGAGCAGCTTCAGCTGCACCAGCCGCGCCTCGACCTTGCGGACGTTCGTCCCGCTGGAGCCGTTCTTCCACAGCGCCTTCGGGTAGATCGGCAGCTCGCCGCTGACCTCGAACGGCACGGTCTTCAGGTCGACGCTGGTCGCCGTCGCGGTCGTTCCGGAACTCAGGAGTGTCGCAATCACGCCGCCCACGACCAGCCCGCCCAGCGCCTTGCGAATGATCAGCCCACGCATCGGACACCCCTCTGAATCGACCGCATCCCTACACTGCTAGGACGTCCTCACCGGTCATTTGGTTGGCCTAGCGTACCGGAGGAAGCACTCATGGAGACCGTGTTCAGCTCCGTGGACGCCGGCGCCCGGATCGCCTACCGCGAGTGCGGCAGCGGGCCAACGGTCGTTTTCCTGCACGGAAATCCCACCTCGTCGTACCTGTGGCGCGACGTCCTGGGACCGGTGTCGGCCGTCGCCCGCTGTATCGCGCCGGACCTTGCCGGGATGGGTAGCTCGGGGCCGTCGCCGTCCGGCCAGTACCGCTTCCTCGACCATCAGCGGTACGTCGAGCGCTTCCTCGAGGCGCTCAGCCTGACCAGCGACGTGATCCTAGTCGGCCACGACTGGGGCGGCGTGCTCGCGACCGACTGGGCCCGGCGGCACCCCGACGCCGTCCGCGGGATCGCGTACCTCGAGACGCTGGTCGCCCCCGTCACCTGGGACAGCCCGAACGCCCCGGCGCCCGAGCTGTTCCGGCGCCTTCGCAGCCCTGAGGGCGAAGAGCTCGTGCTGCAGCAGAACGTCTTCGTGGAGACAGTCCTCCCGAGCGGCGTACTGCGTGACCTCGCCGCCGAGGAACTCGCGGCCTACCGCGCCCCGTTCGCCGAACCAGGTGAGAGCAGACGCCCGACGCTGACGTGGGCCCGCGAGATCCCCATCGACGGCAGCCCGGCCGACGTCCACGAGATCGTCGCCGCCAACGCCGCCTGGATGGCCGAGACACGGGTGCCGAAACTCTTCATCAACGGAGACCCCGGCGCACTGCTCACCGGGCCGCTCCGCGAACAGTGCCGGCGCTGGCCGAGCCAGCGGGAGGTCACGGTCGCCGGGCTGCACTTCCTGCCCGAGGACTCGGCGGCGGCGATCAGCGCCGCGTTGCTCGACTGGATCCCGCTCTGTGGAAGGAGCTCGTGATGGAGGTCGTTCTGAGTACCGCGGACATCACCACGGTGCCCGCGGATGCGATCGTGAACGCCGCTCATCACGCGTTGCGCGGCGGTGGTGGCGTTGACGGCGCGATCCATCGGGCCGGTGGGCGCGAGATCCTCGCGGAGCTGATCGAGCGGTACCCGGACGGCACACCGACCGGTACGGCGGTGTGGACGACGGCCGGCGCGCTGCCCGCGTCGTACGTGATCCATGTGGTCGGGCCGAACTACCTCGCCGGGCAACGGGATCCGGCGCTGCTCGAGTCCTGTTACCGCAACGCGTTGCGGATCGCGGACGAGCTCGGTGTGAAGACGATGACGCTGCCGGCGGTGTCGGCCGGGATCTACGGGTGGCCGGCGCAGTCCGCGGCGGACATCGCGGTTGCGACGTTGCGCAGTACACCGACGAACGTTGCCCAAGGCACCTTCTGCCTGGTGGAGCCGCGGCTGTTCACGGCGTTCCGGAACGCGACAGCGGCCGGGGAGTAGCTCCCCGGCCGCTGTCCTGAACGCTCAGCTCACTTGCTGTAGACGACAACCTTGTCGCCGACGTGCACCCGGGCGAACACCCAGGCGATCTTGTTCTTGTCGCGGACGTTCACGCAGCCGTGCGAGGCGCCGTTGTAGCCGCGCGCCTTGAAGTCCGACGAGTAGTGCACGGCCTGGCCGCCGCTGAAGAACATCGCGTACGGCATCTTCGAGTGGTACAGCGAAGAGACGTGGTTCTTCGACTTGCGGTAGACCTTGAAGACGCCGTTGCGGGTCGGCGTCTTCATCGCACCGAACCGGACGTCCATGACCTGGATCGGCTTGCCGTTCACCATGTACACCAGCTTGCGGGTCTTCTTGTTGATGCAGAGGACCCGGCCCTTGGTCACGCACCGCCGGTCGATCTTGTACTTGGCGATGAGCTTGCTGGTGGACGAGGCGGGAGCCTTCGTCACCGCCTTCGGCGGCAGACCCGCCGGCTTCGGCGCCGTCTGCGCCGACCCCGCAACCTGGGGTGCGGCCTCAGCCGAAGTGGTCGCCGACAGTGCGCCGACGCCCACGAACGCGACAGCCGTCAGAGTTGCGCAGACCTTACGCAGAATGCCCATGTTTCCCTTGTCCTTCCCCCAAAAGAGTGCTTCAACAAGACAGACGTCGCCGCATGGCGTCTGGTTGGTAACGAATCAGAACTTCTTTCCCCCACCGGCGACCGAGAAATTATGTATCACACCGATGTAGTCGCGGTCGCGCACTGTGAGCCACCGTGTCCACTTCGTGCCCTACGCGTTTCCCAGCAGCCACTTACGCCACAGAAGTCAGCGCTCTGAGCCGGCGCAGTACTTCGGGCGCCCCGAGAGCCTGCGCGGTCGCGTGCAGGTCGGGACTACGCGTCGCACCGGTGATCGCGACCCGCACGAGCTGCGAGGCCTCGCGGATCGAACCGGCGTACGCGTCCGGATCCTTCTTGTACTCCTTGGCGTTCGGCGCGAACCCGTGCTTGCCGGCGAGCGAACGGATCTGGTCGAACCACTCCTGCGGGTCGTCCAGGTGCTCGTACCCGGCGACCAGATCCTGCGCGAACGCCGTGGTGACCTCAGGCGCGACGCCGAGCGGTACCAGCCGTTCGTCGGTCGGACCGTCGACCGGGGCGAAGAGCTCGGGGAAGAAGAAGCCGTACGCCGACCGGAAGTCCGACCACTTGCGCAGGTCCTTGCGCGGGTTCTCGACGCCGTCGCGCTCGACCGCGAGGGCCCGCAGCGCGAGCTCCTTCTCGTTGTCGAGCACGGGAACGAGCTCAGCGTCGTACTCCGTCGCCCAGACCCGCGCCGCGTCGAGGATCTGCTGGCCGCTCAGGGTCGCGATGTAGTCGGCGCTGATGTCCTCCAGCTTCACGAGGTCGACCAGCGGACCGGCGACACCGCACTGGGACAGGTCGATCGGCGTGGTCAGCGCTTCCGCCAGCGGCATCTCCGCGAGCCGGCCGTTGGCCAGGCCGCGCAGGTAATACAGGACCGCGTCCGCGGGGTACCCGGCGCCGATGTAGAAGTCGACGCCCGCTTCGGGGTCCTTCCGCTTCGAGAGCTTCCGCTTGCCGCCCGGGATCTGCTTCATCAGCGGCGCGACGTGCGCGTACGTGATCGGCTCGAACTCGAGCGCCGCGAACAGCTGCTGGTGCAGCGGAACCGACGAGATCCACTCGTCGCCCCGGATCACCAGGTTCACCCGCATCAGGTGGTCGTCGACCGCGTGCGCGAAGTGGTACGTCGGAAGCCGCGGCGACTGGTCCGACGACTTCAGGATCACGGCGTCGTTGCGATTCGCCTCGTGCTCGAGCCGTCCACGGATCGCGTCGACGAAGCTGGTCCGCTGGCCGTCAGCGTCATCCGGAGCCCGGAAGCGCACGACGTACGGCGTACCTTCGGCCAGCTTCGCCTGGACGTCGGCCGGGTCGGCGTTGCGCCACAGCGCGTACTTCCCGTAGTACCCCGTCGGGACCTTGGCGGCCTGCTGACGCGCGGTGATCTCGGCGAGCTCGTCCTTGGTCGCGAAGCACAGGTACGCCTTGCCCTGCCGGAGCAGGTGCCGCACGTAGCTCAGGTAGATCTGCTCACGCTGCGACTGCATGTACGGCCCGTACGAACCCTGGCGCCGGTCCTCGTCGGAGCTGATCCGGAAGTAGGCGAAGGCGCGGTCGAACTGCTCGAGCGCCCCTTCGACCTCACGCGCCTGATCGGTGTCCTCGACGCGGACCAGGTAGACACCCTGGGAGTCCGTCGCGACGTCCCGATCGATCATCGCCGTGTAGATCCCGCCGATGTGCACGAACCCGGTCGGCGAAGGCCCGAACCGCGTGACCTTCGCCCCGTCCGGCAACTCACGCGCCGGATACTGCTCTTCCCAGTACGCCGGCTCCGGAAGCTCCGCCGGGAACAGACCGTCTACCACCGCGCGATCCAGCATCAGTTCTTGTTCTTGCGGCCGAGCTTCGAGCGCTCGATCTGGGTGAGTGCCACCTTGCGCATGCGGACCGCGTCCGGGGTCACCTCGACGCACTCGTCCTCGCGGCAGAACTCCAGCGACTGCTCAAGGGACAGCTTGCGGGCGGGGACGAGCTTCTCGAACTCGTCGGCGGTGGAGGACCGGACGTTGGTCATCTTCTTTTCCTTGGTGATGTTCACGTCCATGTCGTCGGAGCGCGAGTTCTCGCCGACGATCATCCCCTCGTACACCTCGGTCGTCGGCTCGACGAACATCGTGCCGCGCTCCTGCAGGTTGATCATCGCGTACGACGTCGCCGCGCCGGACCGGTCCGCGACCAGCGAACCACTCGGGCGCGTACGCAGCTCACCGAACCACGGCTCGTACCCCTCGAACACGTGGTGTGCGATCCCCGTACCGCGGGTGTCGGTGAGGAACTCGGTGCGGAAGCCGATCAGCCCACGCGCCGGCACCAGGAACTCCATCCGGACCCAGCCGGTGCCGTGGTTGGTCATCTGCTCCATCCGGCCCTTACGGACCGCGAGCAGCTGGGTGACCGTGCCGAGGTACTCCTCCGGGCAGTCGATCGTCAGCCGCTCGACCGGCTCGTGCCGCTTGCCGTCGATCTCGCGGGTCACCACCTGCGGCTTGCCGACGGTCAGCTCGTAGCCCTCGCGGCGCATCTGCTCGACCAGGATGGCCAGCGCCAGCTCACCACGGCCCTGCACCTCCCACGCGTCCGGACGCTCGGTCGGGAGCACCTTGATCGACACGTTGCCGACGAGCTCCTTGTCGAGCCGGTCCTTGACCAGGCGGGCGGTCACCTTGGTGCCCTTGCCGCGGCCTGCCAGCGGCGACGTGTTGGTGCCGATCGTCATCGAGATGGCCGGCTCGTCCACGGTGATCAGCGGCAGCGGCTTCGGGTTCTCCGCGTCGGCGAGGGTGTCGCCGATCATGATCTCCGGGATACCCGCGATCGCGACGATGTCGCCCGGACCGGCCGAGTCGCCGGGCACCCGCTCGAGCGCCTCGGTGACCAGCAGTTCGGTGATCTTGACACGCTCGATCGACCCGTCGTGCTTGCACCAGGCGACCTGCGCGCCCTTCCTCAGCGTGCCCTCGTGCACCCGGACCAGCGCGAGCCGGCCGAGGAACGGCGAGGCGTCCAGGTTGGTGACGTGGGCCTGCAGCGGCGCGTCCTCGGTGTACTCCGGGGCCGGCACGTTGTTCAGGATCGTCTCGAACAGCGGCTCGAGGTCCTCCGAGTCCGGCATCCCGCCGTCGGCCGGCTGGGTCAGCGACGCACGGCCGGCCCGCGCGGACGCGTAGACGACCGGGAAGTCCAGCGCGCTCTGGTCGGCGTCGTGGTCGAGCAGGTCGAGGAACAGCTCGTACGTCTCGTCGACGACCTCGGCGATCCGGGCGTCGGGACGGTCGACCTTGTTCACCACCAGGATCACCGGCATCTTCCGCGCCAGCGCCTTGCGCAGCACGAACCGGGTCTGCGGCAGCGGACCCTCGGAGGCGTCCACCAGCAGCACGATCGCGTCGACCATCGACAGGCCGCGCTCGACCTCGCCGCCGAAGTCGGCGTGGCCGGGGGTGTCGATGATGTTGATCGTCATCTGCTCGCCGTTGGCCATCTTGTGCCGGACGGCGGTGTTCTTGGCGAGGATCGTGATGCCCTTCTCACGTTCCAGGTCGCCGGAGTCCATCGCCCGCTCGTCGACGTGCTGGTGGGCACCGAACGCGCCGGACTGCCACAGCATCGCGTCCACGAGGGTCGTCTTCCCGTGGTCGACGTGGGCCACGATCGCGACGTTGCGCAGGTCGTTACGGACAGGCATGAGGAAGCGCTCCAAGCAGTCAGATGGGTTCAGGCGGTGGCTACGGCTGGTACACGTGCCACTCGACACAGGGCGCAGCCCTTTCATCTTACCGGTTACTGCGCGTGTCCCACGAACCGGGCATCCCTTTGACATTTGTTGACTGGACGTCCAGTCTATAAACGGCGCCTGGGGAGGGGCCGTAACCACGGGGGGTCAGCCCCGAGGCGCCGGGCACGAGGATGGGGGGTTGCCCGGCGCTTCAGGGCTTCGACCAGGAGAGGAATCCGTGCCGCGATCGGCCACCGTCAACCAGGAGATGCGCGAACGGTCCCGCGAACGCATCCTGGCGGCGGCTCTGGAGGTCTTCGCTGCCAACGGCTACGAGGCCGCCTCGATCTCCGACATCACCACTGCTGCGGGTGTCTCCCGCGGCCTGGTCTCGTACTACTTCGCCACCAAGGAACAGCTCGCCGCGGAGCTCCTGGACCGCTGGCTGGACGGCATCGCCGGCATCCTGACCATCCAGGGAACTCCGGATGAACGTTTGGCCGGCATCATCGACGGCGCCCTGATGGCGGCCGCGACCACGCTGCACATCCAGCGGCTCGCGATCAGCCTGATGATGCTGCCGACCACGCACGACGTGTTCGCCCGCGTCGAGCAGGCCAAGTCCGACCGGCTGTCGCTGGTCGAGGACGCGATCCGCGACGTCTTCGCGGCCCGCGGCGCCACCGACCCGGCCGTCGAAGAGATGTTGCTGAGGGCAACGTTAGAGGGCGTGACGGTCAAGCTCGCGATCTACCACGAGACCTTCCCGCTGGAGGCGATCCGCCGCCGCCTGTACGCCGGGTACGACCTGCCCGCCCCGGTCGCGTCGCTCCCGATCGTGTCGCCGGCGGTCGACCGGCTGCGCGCCAAGTGATCGGCGTACGACAGCGGGCGTAGGTCCGAAGCCCTCCGGTGGAGGATGCTCCGGCGGATCCTGAACGTCAGGGTGGGATGGCATGGAAACCATCTCTCGCAGAACGTTGCTGGGCGGCTCGGCACTCGGTGTCGCCGCTGCCGGCCTTCTTCCTTCAGCCGGTTATGCAACCGACGACAAGGTCACCCGGTGGATCACCGCGAACGCCAAGCCCGTCAACGAACTGAACGTCGGCAACGCGCAGATCGTCGGCCTCGGTGAGGCCGTCCATGCGACCGCCGAAATCACTCACCTCAAGCTCCGCATCATCCGCGACCTGGTCGAGCATCACGGCTTCCGCGCGATCGCGTTCGAGGACGACTGGTCGCTCGGCACTCAGCTGAACGACTACGTCCTCACCGGCCGCGGCGATCTGCACGCGCTGATGGGCCAGCTGAGCACGGAGGCTCGTACACACGAGAATGCGGAGCTCTTCGAGTACCTCCGCGCCTACAACGCCACGCATCGCGACAAGGTCCGGTTCGCCGGTTCGGAGTACTTCTCGACGCGGCGGCTCTCGTACGACGCGATCGCGGAGTACGTCGGTCGTCGGGCACCGCATCGGCTGGCGGAGCTGCACCGCAGTCTGGACCCGATCCGCCCGAACACCGACGACATGGGCGCGTACGTCCAGTGGTACTGGCAGGAGGTCAAGGACAAGGCGCCGTACGTCGCCAAGGCCCGTGCGGTCTACTCGCTCGTCCGCGATCTACCGCACCGGTCGAACGACCGCGACTACGCGCTCACCGAGCACCACGCGCGCCAGATCCGCTCGTTCTACACGGCATTCAGCCTGCCGGAGGACCAGAACTGGGTGTACCGCGATGCCCGCGCCGCCGAGAACGTCCGCTGGTGGCACGGCTTCACCCGCAACAAGGTCATCTACTGGGCCGCCAGCGCCCACACCGCCAACGCTCCGCACCTAACCGTCAACGAACCGCCGGTCAGCTTCCGCAGCGCCGGCTCGTACCTCCGCACCTGGTACGGCGACCGCTACCGCTCGATCGGCTGCACCTTCGACCACGGCACTTCCCTCGGCCCACTCACGATGCCGCCCGCGCCGGCCGATTGGTTCGAGCACCAGTTGACGGCGACCGGCCTGGACAACTTCATCCTCGACCTACACACCCAACCGCAGCCGGCACCGGTTCGCGCCTGGCTACGGCGCACCGCGAGGACCCGCGGCTTCCCCGACGCCGGCCCGACGTCCTATCTAACCGGCGACACGCTCGCCGACTGGTTCGACGTCGTAGTCCACACCCGCGGAGTAACCCCGACCCACCTGATCAGCTGAAGGTCTGTGCGTGGGGGCGGACTGCGCCGACGATGTTGTCGCCGCCGGTGAGGTCGAAGTGGAGGTGGGTCTCGATGGTCTCGTTGGTGATGCCGAGGCGCTGGAGGGTTGCTGCCATCACGACCTTGCGGGGGCGCGGCGTACCGTCCTCGAGCTTCAGCGCGATCCCGGTGCCGTCCGCGAGGCCGACGGCGTACACCCCCTCGGCGCCCGCCTTGCAGAACAGGCCCTTGGTGGCTCGCATCAGCTCGGCCTCGTCGCGCGTACTCCCGCTGGCGTACTCCGGGTGCGCGCGGAACGCATCGGCGATCCGGCCCTCGTCGGTCTCCGGGGCCGCTGCGGCGAACAGGCCGAACGAGCGGGCCAGGCCGGAGAGCGTCAGCGCGAAGATCGGTGCGCCGCAGCCGTCGACCGCGACGTACGACGCCTTCTCGCCGGCGGTGTCCTCGATCGCGGTCCGGATCTCCTTCTGCAGCGGGTGATCCGGCGACCGGTACGTCTTCAGGTCCCAGTCGTTGAGCTTGCTGGTCAGCAGCATCGCGGCGTGCTTGCCGGAGCAGTTCATCACGACCCGCTCCTTGCCGTGACCCGCCCTGACCCACGCGTCCCGGGCCTCGTCGTCGAGCGGGTACGCGACCGGCGTCAGCAGATCCGACTCGTCGAGACCGGCCGTCGCGAGGATCTTCCGTACGCCGTCCAAGTGGAACTGCTCGCCGGAGTGCGACGCGCCCGCGAGGGCGAGGAGCTCGTCGGTGAGCGGCAGCCCGTTGCGGAGCATGCCGAGGGCCTGCATGGGCTTGTTGGACGAGCGCGGGAACATCGGCTCGTCCACGATGCCGACGGCCCAGTCCACGCTGCCGTCGGGACGCGTCACCACGACGGAGCCGCGGTGGTGGCCTTCGACGAAGTCGCTACGGACGACGTCGGCCAGGATCACAGGTTCGGTCACGGCTGAACTGTACAGGTGCAAAATGCCGTGTTGCGAATGATTCCGCTCACAACCGGGCGCGGACATGCAGCCCGGCCTCGGGGTCGACCAGGACCTCCTGGCTCGCCTTCACCGTCGGCTGGTCCTCCGCCACCACGTCCAGCACAGCCTCGGGGTCCACGTTGCGTTTCACGACAGCCAGTGCAATCGGCCCCAGCTCGTGGTGCCGCGCCGCTGAGCCGATCAGGCCGACCTGCTTCTCCCCCGCCATGACGGCATCCCCGTGCTGCGGCAGGCGGTCCACCGAACCATCCAGGTGCAACCGCACCAGCCGCCGCGGCGGCCGACCGAGGTTGTGCACCCGCGCGACCGTCTCCTGCCCGCGGTAGCAGCCCTTGTCCAGATGTACGCCGACGCCGAGCCAGCCGAGCTCGTTCGGGATCGCCCGCTCGTCGGTGTCCAGCCCGAACCGCGGCGCCCCCGCCTCGATCCGCAGCGCCTCGTACGCCCACACGCCCGCGGCCTGGCCCTCCAGGCTGCCCAGCTCGGCGCGAGGCAGAAACACCTCATGCCCGCCGAACGAGTCCTCGCCGCTGCGGGTCAGGTGCTCGCCTTCCGCAGTACCTGGCCGCCAGATGATCGCGTAGTCGTCGCTCACGTCCGCAATCTCGACGCGAGACATGAACACCATCTTCTGCAGCCAGTCGACGAGCGCCTCGGCCGCACCGGGCTCGGTGTGCAGCCAGAACGTCTCGCCGTCGTCCACGCCGTACATCACGTGCTCCACGTGACCGGTCGGCGAGAGCAGCAGCGCGGTGGTCGACGTACCGGGCTTGAGCCCTTCGAAGTACTGGGTAGTCAGAGCGTGCAGCCAGGTCAGTCGGTCCGGGCCGGTGATCGTGACCACGTCGCGGTGCGAGAGGTCGACGAACGCCTCACCGGCGATCAGGGCCCGCTGTTCGCGAAGATCCGAGCCGTAGTGCGCGGCGACACCGGCGTCGAGTCCGTCGGCCTCGACCGCGCCGGGCCGGTCCAGCAGGGGGCTGCGCTTGCGTGACATGTCACCAGAGTACGTCGCGCGGCGTACGGCGAACGCCTCCCGTCGTGGGATGTGGACAGACCCCTGGTGCGGCGAGGCTGGAGCCATCAAACGACGGAGGGAGCAGGGCGATGAGCGACAGGCGATTCCGGTTCGGTGTGGCGGGCAGTCCGACCACCGGTGCGGAGTGGGTGAAGACGGTTCGGCAGGCGGCGGACCTCGGGTACGCGACCGTGCTGATGCCGGACGGCCTGCAGCTCCCCGCGCCGTTCGCGTCGCTGGCGATGGCGGCCGCTGTTGCCGATATCCGCGTCGGTACGTTCGTCGCGGCGGCGCCGCTGCGGACGCCGCGGCAGGCTGCTTGGGAGGCGCACACGCTGACGACGCTGACCGACGGCCGTTTCGAGTTCGGTATCGGGACCGGCCGGCCGGTCGCGGAGCAGCAGACGGCCGAGATCGGTCTGCCGTGGGGAACAGCCCGGGAGCGGCGGGAGCAGGTCATCGCGACCCTCGACCTGCTGCGTGAGCTCGACGGCGAACGCCGTACGCCGATCATGCTGGCCGCCGGCGGGCCGAAGGCGCTCGCGCTGGCGGCCGAGCGGGCGGACATCGTCTCGCTCGCCAAGGACGCGACCACGCCTCGCTCGGAGGTCGCGGCCGTCGCGCGCGAGTTGCGTGAGCTGGCCGGCGACCGCGCCGACGACATCGAACTCGCGATGAACCTGCTCGCGGCCGGTACCCGTCCGCTGCCGCCGTGGACGAAGCGTGCCTCCGGCGTCGACCCCGACGAGCTCGAGGCGATGGACTCGCTGATGCTGCTCCGCGGTACTCCGCAGCAGATGGCGGACGAGCTACTGCGCCGCCGCGAAGAGATCGGCGCGAGCTACATCAGCGTGAACTCGGGCTACCTCGAGGACTTCGCTCCCGTCATCGAGTTGCTGGACGGGAAGTAACAGCGCGCTGCCCGCCGATCTGTGGCTCGGCGGGCAGCGCGTGGAGGGGTGGGAAGTGGACTAGTGGCCGGACTGACGCGCCTCGACGGCCTCCGGTACGTCGCCCGCATGCGTGTCGCCGGCCGCGAAGGCGACCTCGTCGAACGGGTCCTCGCCCGCGAACACCTGACGCGCCTGGTCCTTGTCGAACTCGCCGACCCAGTGGCCGACCAGGACCGTCGCGACCGCGTTGCCGGCGAAGTTCGTCAGCGCACGGGCCTCGGACATGAACCGGTCGATGCCGACGATCAGACCGACGCCGTCGACCAGCTCCGGCCGGTGCGACTGCAGACCGCCCGCGAGCGTGGCGAGGCCGGCACCGGTGACGCCGGCGGCGCCCTTCGAGGCGACGATCATGAACAGCAGCAGCGAGATCTGCTGACCGATGGAGAACGGCTGGTCCATCGCCTCCGCGATGAACAACGACGCCATCGTCAGGTAGATCGCCGTACCGTCCAGATTGAAGGAGTACCCGGTCGGGACGGTGATCCCGACCACCGACTTGTCCACGCCGAGGTGTTCCATCTTTCCGATCAGTCGGGGCAGGGCGGTCTCCGACGACGAACTGGACACGATCAGCAGGAACTCACGACCGAGGTACCGCAACAACTGGAAGATCGACAGTCCGGTGACGAGGCGCAAAATGGTGCCTAGGACAACGATCACGAACAGCAGGCAGGTGATGTAGAAGGCCAGCATGATCTTGCCTAGGCTGACCAGCGCGTCCCAGCCGGTCGCACCGACGACCGCCGCGATCGCGCCGAACGCGCCGATCGGCGCCGTCCACATGATCATCGACAGGATCTTGAAGACCAGCCGCTGGATGTGACCGATACCGGTCAGGATCGGCTGACCCTTCGCGCCCATCGCCTGCAGTGCGAACCCGACGAGCAGCGCGACCAGGACGGTCTGCAGCACCTCGCCCTCGGTCAGCGAGGACAGCAGTGTCTTCGGGATGATGCCGAGGATGAAGTCCGTCGTACTCTCATGGGCGCCGGCGGCCTGTGCCTGGCCGGTCTTGCGCAGCTTGTCGGTCAGGTCGAGCCCGGCGCCCGGCTGCACGATGTTGCCGACCACGAGGCCGATGGCGAGCGCGACCGTCGACATCACCAGGAAGTAGGCGAGCGCGAGACCGCCGACCTTGCCGACGCTGGCGGCCTGCCGGACCGAGCCGATGCCGAGGACCAGCGTGCAGAAGATGATCGGGCTGATCAGCATCTTGATCAGGTTCACGAATCCGGTGCCGAGTGGTTTCAGCTCGACCGCGAAGTCCGGGAACAGGAAGCCGACACCGATACCGAGCAGGACGGCGACGATGACGGCGATGTAGAGGAAATGGGTCCGGTCGTTGCGGACCGGAGTCGGGCGGGGTTCGGTCGGGCTCGACATGGTGGGACTCCCTGTATCGGCCTGGCGGAGGGGTGGTTGGGGCGGTTGGGGACTTGGTGAGTAACTGTGACGTGACGCACAGGAGAAGTGCGCATTTCGTTCATATCGTTCGCCGTGCAAACTGTTCGGCATGAAACACCGTGCGTGGGAGCTGCGTCGCCAGGTGCTCTGGCTGCAGACCGTCACGGTCACCGTCCTGATCGCCATGGTCTGGATCGTGATGGTCAGCCGGTCCCGGGCGCAGGCCCTGCGGGACGCGGCGGCCACCGGCCTGCCCGCGCCGGGCTGGTGGGAGCTGGCCAGGCTCGACCTGCGCTCGATGCTCGGGATCGCCAGCCTGATGCTCGGGGTTGCGATCGCCGGGAACGCGCTCGTCACCTGGCGGGTACGTCGCGCGACGCGCGGCATGGGCACGCAGTCGCTGGCACGGATGCTCGACTTCTACGAGGGCGTCCTGCACGCGGCGCGTGAGGGGTTGATCCTGCTGGACCTCGACGGCCGGGTCCAGCTCGCGAACGACGAGGCGCTGCAGCTGCTCGGGTTGCACTCCGTGACGCCAGGTACGCCGTTGGAGGAGCTGCATCTGGGCGCCCCGCTGGCCGAGCTGCTCGCGACCGGGCGGACGGCGTACGACGAACTGCACCTCGGCGCGCAGGGCGTGGTCGTCGTCAACCAGCAGCCGTCGGGCCGCGGGCGGATCGTCACACTGCGGGATCACACCGAGTTGCAGCGGTTGCTCGGCGAGCTTGACGCCGTACGGAGTCTGGCGGAATCGCTGCAGGCGCAGAATCATGAGGCGTCGAACCGGCTGCACACGGTGGTCAGCCTGATCGAGATCGGTCGGCCGGAGCGGGCGCGGGAATTCGCGGTGTCGGAGCTGCAGTTCGCGCAGGCGATGACGGATCGGGTCGTCGGTACGGTCGGGGATCCGGTGCTTGCATCGTTGCTGTTGGCGAAGTTGGCGCAGGCGCAGGAGCGCGGGGTGGTGCTTTCGCTCGACCTCGGGCAGGAGGCGCTGAACACGCGGTTGCCGGCGCAGGACGTGGTGACGGTCGTCGGAAACCTGCTGGACAACGCGATCGAGGCTGCGCGGGGCGGGCCGGCGCCGCGGAAGGTGGAGTTCCGGGCGGTCGCGTTGGCGGATGCGATCGATCTGATCGTGACGAATACGGGTGCTGAGCTGGGGTCGGTGGAGTTGGCGCACATGTTCGAGCGCGGGTGGACGACGAAGGCCGAGCCGGGACACGGGCTGGGGCTTGTGCTGGTGCGGAGCACGGTCGAGCGGTGGCAGGGTTCGCTGATGGTTGATCCGGATTCCGAGCTGGATGAAGTACCGGCGCTGACCGTGCGAGTACGGCTGCCGCGGGCGGTGGGCGCGAGTGCCTGATCCGTTACGCGTCCTCGTCGTCGAGGACGATCCGGTGGCTGCGGAGGCCCATCGCACGTACGTCGATCGCCTGCCCGGCTTCGCGTGTGTGGGGATTGCCGGTACTGCGGGGCGCGCGCTGCAGCTGCTCGCGCGCGGCGGCGTGGACGTCGTACTGCTCGACATGCATCTGCCCGACGGTCACGGGCTCGACGTCGTACGACGAATGCGGGCCCTTGGCAACCAAACTGATGTCGTCGCGGTCACGTCCGCCCGCGAGGTAGCCGCCGTCGAGGCCGCGGCACGGATCGGCGTCGTCCAATACGTCCTGAAACCCTTCGCCTTCGAGACGCTCCGGGACCGACTGTCGGCGTACGCCCGCCGCCGCCGAGCCGCCGAATCCGGCCAGGTCGTCGCCGACCAGGACGAGGTCGACCGCCTGTTGCACCCAGCAACAGTCTCCTCGGTCCCCAAAGGCCTGGCCGGCTCCGTCCTGGACCGAGTAGTCCAACTCCTCGGCAACCGCGAAGGCTGGACCGCCGAGGAGATCGCCACCTCCCTGGGCACCTCCCGCATAACCGCCCGCCGCTACCTGGAACACCTGGCCGACCAAGGCCAAGCCCTCCGAACCCAACGCTACGACGGCCGCAGCGGCCGCCCCAAAGTCGAATACTCCTGGGTCTCCGAAAGCTAACCGCGGCCTGTACGGCTCGT
>NZ_JBHXSQ010000004.1:1333788-1336794 GCF_042715335.1 Kribbella sp. NPDC058693 | reverse complement strand
ACTGCGGCTCGTACTGCGGCTCGTACTGCGGCTCGTACTGCGGCTCGTACTGCGGCTCGTACTGCGGCTCGTACTGCGGCTCGTACTGCGGCTCGTACTGCGGCTCGCGACCAGGCGCGCTCAAGCACGCAGGCGCGGTCGACCTTCGTCGGGTACGGCGAAGGTCGCACGCCACCCGGCGTCGTACCGCCGGGTCACGCGACTGCGGGCGATCCGCGCGATCCCGTGCAGGTGGACTGCGTCTGCTGGGGCTGCGTGTGTGCTTGCGGCTTCTGGGCCTCGCGAGCGCTCACGGCTCGAGCACGCGCTCGACCTTCGTTGGTACTACGACGGTCACACGCTGCCCAGCGTCGTACCATCCGACCACCGTCAGGCTGACTCGCTCGGGGCACCGACCTGATCCGCGCCGACTCGCTCCCGGCGCCAGCCCGATCCGTGCAGCCCGATTCGTGGCCGTTTGGGGTGCGGAGGAGCTACGGGTTGTGGGGTGCCCGGAGACGCTCAGCCGCGCGTGTCGTTAGGCGCGGACGAGGGTGGCCCAGAGGTGGGGCTGGAGGGCTTGGCCTTCGGCGGCCATGTCGTAGGCCCAGAGGAGCTCGCCGTTGACGAGGCCGTACAGGCGGTGGCCGGCGGTGACCTCTTTTGCGGTGACGGTGCGTGCGATGACGTCCGTCTGCAGTTCGATCTTGGCGCCGTCGATGTCGCCGTACCAGATCTCCGCGATACCCGTCGGGTGCGCCAGGATCACCTCGACCTTGTTGTCCGGCTGCGGCCGCCAGAACCCGGTCTCGACCGCGAGCGGACGCTCCTTGGTCCCGTCCTCGCCGACGACGAACGTCTGGCTGACGTAGTGCAGGTACGGCTTCCCGTTGTGGCTGAAGTCGATCTGCTGCCCGAACTCGAACTTCTCGATCGTCGGGTAGTCCCCGTGCCCGCGACCCTCCCACCGCCCGAGCAACCACGCCAGCGGCATCAGGTCCGGATGCAGATCCTGCGGAATCTCGAACGCCATCGAATCACTCAGCCCGCGTTGCGGCCGCGATACAGCCGATAGACAACAAACGCCGAGAACCAGCCCATGAACACACAGACCAGAATCAGCAACGAGGTAAACACAACATGCAACACGCCCACCACTCTAAAGGATCCCCGCCCACCCCCACCCCACCCACCACGTGACCTCCCGCACCAACCCCACCCGCCCCACCTGCCGGGCTCGGCCGGGGGTTCGGTCGGTACGCCGGCCGCCGCCGAGAAGTGGTCCGTACGCCAACCTGCCCGGACCCAGCCCGTACGCCGACCCCACCCGGACACGGTCCGTACGCCGACCCCACCGGGATGCGGTTGGTACGCGAGCCCTCTGGGACCCGCTGGGTACGGCGCCCCGCTGGGGTTGGCTGGCATCAGCCAGCCCGTCGAGTCCGCCAGGATCGGCCAGGCCCGGCCGGTTCGTCGATGCCCGCCGACTCCCGCCTAGGTTCGACCCGGACCGCCACCTGTCGGGTTCGGCCGGGGTTGGGTGGTACGCCGGCTCTCGCCGGTTCGGTTGGCGTCGGGCTGTTCGCCGGGCTTGGGCGGGGCTGGACGGCCAACTGTGGGGCAACGGGCGGCTGGGGTCGGCTAGCGTGGCGGGATGGGTCGTACGTTGGTGATCAAGCTGACTGCAGGTGCCGAGGAGGCCGAGCGCGCCAACCAGGCCTTCACTGTCGCCGCTTCGGCGGTCGCGGCGGGTGCGCAGGTTTCGCTCTGGCTGACCGGCGAGGCGGTTTGGTTCGCCGTACCTGGACGTGCGGAGGACTTTGAACTCCCTCACGCTGCCCCGCTCGCCGACCTGCTCACCGCAGTACTCGAGGGCGGTCAACTCACCGTCTGCACCCAATGCGCCAAACGCCGCAACCTCACCGAACCCGACCTCCGCCCCGGCACGCGCGTAGCCGGAGCCCCCACCTTCACCGAAGAGATCCTCGCCGAAAACGCCCAAGCAATCGTCTACTAGGCACCACTACAACCACCGGCAGGTGGCGCCAAGCAAGAGCCGAGGATCCTGGCGAGGCGCAGTAAACTCCGCGCCCACCACCGGACCTGAACGCCGGCCCAGTCGCCGCCCGGCCAGGTGATGCAGGCTGGCCAGGTGATGCAGGCTGGCGGCGGGCTCCTGCAGGATGTCATCCGGTGGACTCGATGAAACGCAACGGTCCCCCGCCGTGGTTGTTGGCGGGGGACCGTGCGGGTGGGTGGTTAGCGTTCGCGGCCGCCGTCGTCTCGGCCTCGGTCGTTGCGGGAGCGGTCTTGGCCGCGTTGTTGGGAGGGGGTGCCGGGGCGTTCGCTGGTGGCTACGCCGCCGCCTTCGCGGCTGGTTGCGCCGGCGGCGGGGGCGTGGCCTTGCTGGGTGCGCGCTAGCGTGTCGCGCTCGCCCGCGGAGATCTGGCCGCCTGGCTGGTTGGGACCGCTTTGCGCGCGCTGTTGGTCGAGCACCGGTTCCTCGGGCGGTCGCCACTGACTCTGCGCTTGGCCTTCCTGGCCCTGACCCTGTTCGTCGGAACCTAGGGCGGCGCTCTGGTCGACGCCGGACTGCGCGGCGTTGCCAACCTGCTGCGCATTCACCTGCTGGCCGGCCTGGTTGGGAACCTGGTCACCTGCCCCTTGCTCAGGCGCCTGGACCTGCTGCCCTTGCTCGGCCACCTGCGCAGGCTGCGGCTCAACGACCTCCTGGTCCTGCCCGGAGACGTCCTGCTCCTCACCGGTTACCTGCTGGCTCTGCGTCAGATCGGCCTGCTGCTGGTTGTCGGCGCCGATCGTCTGATTGCGCACGGCACCGTCCTGGTCGACGAACTCGCCGCCCTGGTCCAGGCCCGTGTCCTGCTGCTGGTTCTCGGCGCCGATCGTCTGGTTCTGTACGGCACCGTCCTGGCCGACGAACTCACCAGCCTGGTCCACGCCTGTGTCCTGCTCGTTGTCAGCGCCGATCGTCGAGTCGCGGAGTACGCCGTCCTCGTCCAGGAGCCG
>NZ_JBHXSQ010000004.1:720521-1333691 GCF_042715335.1 Kribbella sp. NPDC058693 | reverse complement strand
CGTGTCGCGGAGTACGCCGTCCTCGTCCAGGAGCCGGGCCTGGTCGACGTTGTCCTGCTGTAGATCCGCGTCGAGACCGGGCTGCTCAGCGACGTCGGTCTCGGCCTGGGTCGCCGGGTCGTCCTGCTGGGCGGCATCGAGGTCGTCGGCGCGCTCCTCGTTCAGCTCGTCGTCGAGTGCCTCGGCGGCCTCGGCTGCGCCGACCGCGGCCGGCACGGCGGCCGCCGGGTCGAGGCCGTCTTCGCGGTCCTGGCGGCGACGGTCCTCCTCCTGTTGCTTCCGCCTCTCGTCGTCCGCCCGGGCCTGTTCGTCCTGACGCTGCTGGACCTCGTCAGCGACCGCGTCGGCCTCTGCGTTCTGCTGGTCGATCTCGTCCTGCCGCTCGTCTGTGTCGGGGATGTGGTCCCCGTCGCCGTCGACGCGGTTCTGGTAGAGGTCGTCGATGCCGTCCCGGTTGCGGTCCTGGTTCAGGGCTTCTTCCTGCTCACGGATCCGTTCTCGGGCGGCGTCCGACTCCAGTTGGAGAGTTTCGCGCTGTGCCCTCAGCTCGCTGTTGGCCTCCTCGAGGCCCTGTGCTTCTCGCAGCTGTGCGTCGGCCTGGCGCTCCAACTCCTGGGTGCGAACCCGCGGGTCCATGCCCTGCGCTTCGCGGTCGACATCGGCGTCCCACCTCTGCCGGGAGTTACCGCCTTCGATCATGACGCGACGACGCTGCTGGTTGGAGAACAGTTGCCGGACGCGCTGCTCGGCGCCACGCAGCCATTGCCAGAGCTGGCGGGCGTTTCCGGCGATCACCTGGAGGTAGTGTTCGGCGCTTTCTTCCTCGGCCATCAGGCCACCTCGCTGGCATAGACGGAGTATCCGAAACCGGCGGCACTGTCCTCCGGGCCCGGCTGGGACGCATACAGGTGGATCTCGGCTCCCGGACGCAACCAGACGGCGAGATGACGGCGGCGGCCGCGCCACTCCGGCGGAACGCGGAGATCGCTGCCCGGCCCGACGAAGACCGGCGGTCCCCAGTACCGACGCGCGAGCTCGAGCTGACCCGGCCAGTGGTCGTCCAGACCCTCCTCGACCAGCGGCAGCTCACCCGAGGCGATGTCGTACGCCGACCAGCCGCTCCGCGGGCTCTCCGGCAACACGGCGTCCGGCAGCACGAGCATCACGGTCTCGCGCTGGGTCACGAGACCCCACGTGTACCGATCGGGGTCGATGTTGCCCGGCGCCCACGGACGCCAGCCGGTGGCGGCGGTAACGCGGTTCACCAGGGCACGGATCGCGTCCATGCCGGTGTCCGGCGGACCCCAGATCGCGCGCCAGTCCGCAACCTCGGCCAGATCCGCCATCGCACGCTCGTCATCCTCGGACGACCGCTCCTGCGTCTTCACTCCGCCTCACTCCTTTCGCCCCAGTCCGCCAAGAGAGATCAGTCCGCCCAGAAAACGAGTCCAGCCAGCGATCAGTTCGCTCAGAGTATGCCCCGATCGGTATCACCATCCGAGGTACAGACGCAGACCTGTGGATAACTGTTCCCGCCGGATCTCGTTCGCGACCAGTAATACGCCGTTCGCGAGCAGTAACCGGAGTACGCCGTAAAGACGTCCCCGGCGGGGTTGTAGTGGAAACATGCCGACGGAGAAGTCGTTCCCATCGCCCCTGCACCACCCGAGGGTCGCGACGGTCATCGGCCGCTGGCTCGGCGTCGCGGTCGTGATCTGCTTCCTGACCGGGCTGTACAGCCACTTCCAGCAGGACACCCCGAGCTGGCTGCCCATCCCGAGCCGCCCGGCCACGCTGTACCGCGTGACGCAGGGCCTGCACGTACTGAGCGGGACCGTCGCCGTCCCGTTGCTGCTGGCAAAGTTATGGACGGTCTACCCGAAGCTGTTCGCGAAGCTGCCGTGGCCGCCGAGCCGCAAGGCCATCGAGACGATGCTCGAGCGGGCGTCGATCCTGGTCCTGGTGTCGGCGATGGCACTCGAACTCTTCACCGGGTTCCTCAACACCCTGCAGTGGTACCCGTGGCCCTTCCCGTTCCGCCAGACGCACTACGCCCTCGCCTGGATCATCATCGGCGCGCTCCTCGTCCATATCGCCGTCAAGCTCCCCCTGATCCGCGCCAACTGGCGACGCGTCGCCGAGCTGATCCCAAACTCCTTGCCCCCAGCAATCTCCGGCCTCACCCGCCGAGGCCTGTTCCGAACAGTCGCCGGCGCCGCCGCGCTCGTTGGCATCACCTCGGTTGGCCAGTCAGTACCAGCGCTCGGCCCGGTCGCCGTACTCGCCCCCCGCAAGCCGAACATCGGCCCCCAAGGACTCCCGATCAACCGTACGGCGGAAGCCGCCGGCGTGACCGCCATCGGGCCGGGCTGGCGCTTCACCGTCACCGGACCGCGATCGCTGGAGCTCAGCCTCGACGAACTGCAGCAACTCCCGCAGAGCCGGTCGGCACTCCCGATCGCCTGTGTCGAGGGCTGGAGCCAAGGCGGACGGTGGGAGGGCGTCCGGATCCGCGACCTACTCGAGCTGTGCGGCGCGCCGGCGCACTCGCGCGTGCGGGTGGTGTCGATGGAGAAGGGCGGGTTCTACGCGACCAGTGAGCTGCCGGAGCAGTTCGCTGCAGATCCGCTCACGCTCCTGGCCCTCCGGCTCAACGGCAGCCAACTCGCACTCGACCACGGGTTCCCCGCCCGGATCATCGCGCCCAACCGCCCCGGCGTACTCCAAACCAAGTGGGTCCACCGGCTGGAGGTCATCACATGAGAACCCGCATCGGGCTGGCAACAGTCGGCGTGCTGATAGGCCTGTGGGGCGTCTGGAAGCTGATCGACGCGCTGGACCTAAGAGCCCTGATCAGGTTGCCGCTGTGGTTGGGCGGAGCGGTGCTCGCGGACGACTTCTTCCTGGTCCCACTGACAATCACCGCAGGCTGGCTGGTCACCCGGTGGTCAAACAGACCCGACGGCCACCGCACAGTCGGCGCCGTCAGAACCACCTTGCTGTACGTCGGCATCACCAGCCTGATCGCAGTCCCGCTGCTCCTACGCCAAGGCAAAGGCGCGAACCCGACCATCCTCCCGCGCGACTACCTCCGCGACTGGTTATTGCTGGAGGCAACGATCATCGCGGCCGGGATCGCCGGCTACTTCATCGCTTCACGTTCAGCAGGGAACGAGCTTCGTCCGGCGACATCGGCGGCCGTTGGGCGAGCGTGGCGAGGGCTGCGGCGCGTTCGACGAGCTCCGCGTTGTGAGTGACCGGCTGCCCCTTCGCCAGCGTGAGCGTGTCCTCCATGCCGACGCGGAGGTTGCCGCCCTTCGACAGCGCGGCCAGCGCGACCGTCAGCGCCGTACGGCCGATGCCCGTCGCGGACCATGACGTCACGGCGTCCGGCAACGCGTTGACGGCTGCGACGAGTGCGTCCGCCGTACCGGGCATGCCGCCGGGGACGCCCATGACCAGGTCGCAGTGCACGCGTCCGCCGTACGGGAGGCCGTACTTGCCGAGGAGCCGGTGCAGCGCGGCGACGTGGCCGAGGTCGAACAGCTCGAACTCCGGCACGACCTCGCGCTCCTGGGTGAGCTGGTAGAGCTGGGTGACGAACGGCCACGGGTTCATGAACACGTCGTCGCCGAAGTTGACCGTCCCCATCGTCAGCGAGCAGGAGTCCGGTACGGCGTCGAGCACACGCAACCGGTGATCGTACGGATCGGTGACCGCACCGCCCGTGGACAGCTGCACGATCAGCGCCGTGTTCTCGCGTACTGCGGCAACTGCCTCTGTCAGCCGGCCCAGATCCAGCGTCGGCTTGTGCTCCCCGTCCCGGATGTGGATGTGGATCATCGCCGCCCCCACGGCCTCGCACCGCTTCGCGGTCTCGACCAGCTCGTCGAGCGTGGTCGGCAACGCCGGGCAGTCCGCCTTCGCGGTCTCGGCACCGGTGGGAGCAACAGTGATCAGAGTCGACGCCATGGACGAATCCTGCCAGATCGGGATCGATAACGGATATTTGCCGGTCCATGGCTCCGATCGCCGGACGATCTCCGGCAGGAGAGGATGGCCTCATGAGAGCCGTAGTACAAAGAGTCAGCCGGGCGTCGGTCACCGTGGACGGCGAGGTGGTCGGAGCGATCGACGTGCCCGGGCTGGTCGTCCTCCTCGGGGTCACCCACGACGACACCACCGAGAAGGCGGCCGCGCTCGCCGCCAAGATCTGGACCCTCCGCATCCTCCACGACGAACGCTCCGCCGCCGACGAGCAGGCCCCGATCCTCGCGATCAGCCAGTTCACGCTGTACGCCGACACCCGCAAGGGCCGCCGCCCGTCGTGGAGCGCCGCCGCCCCGGGCGCGGTCTCGGAACCGCTCTACAACGACTTCTGCGCCGCCCTCGAGGACCTGGGCGCCAAGGTGGAGCGAGGCCGTTTCGGCGCCGACATGCAGGTCGACCTCACCAACGACGGCCCGGTCACCTTGATCCTGGACGCATAAACGAACCGGCCCCGGATCCTTGCGGGATCCGGGGGCCGGTGTGTTCTGGGTCGGTGAGGTTCGACTCAGATGGCGTGTGCCGAGATCAGCTGACGACGCCCGCGGCCGAGTGGCCGACGATGACCTTGGTGTTCAGGCTGTACACGTCGATCACCAGCGCGTCCACCGAGATGTAGCGCTTCTGACGCAGGACCTGGTTGAAGGTCAGACGAGCAACACCCGGAATGTTCAGGGTCTTGTTCTCGCCCGTCGGTACAGCGTAGGTCTTGCCGCCGACCTTGATCGAGGCGATGGTCGAGGACGAGCTGACGCCGCCCTTGCCGTCCTTGGTCTTCCACGCCGACGCGGAGGACTCGATGGCGCCGATGGACAGGCTGCCCACCTTCACGCCCGCGACGTGCGAGGTGAAGTTGATGTAGGACTTGTTGGTGCCGATGGCGCCGTTCTTGGTGGTGTAGACACCGCCGACGTAGGCGACCTTCGGGATGTTGACCTCGCCGACCGAAACCCGGACCGTCTTGCCCTCAGTGCCCTGGCAGGTGGTCTGAAGGGACGTCGGGCTGGAGACGACCAGCTTGTCGACGTTGGCCTGGGTGCCGTAGGCCGAACCGATCACCAGTGCGGTCGCCGGCTTCGAGATCTCCGCGCGGGTCTTCAGCACCGCGACGTCGACGCCCTGCGGGATGTACTGGTTCTTCACCGTCGCGTGCAGCACGACCGCCTGCGCGTACGAGTAGATGCCGGACGCGGTCTTCACGCCGCCGACCCGGTTCAGCACGATGTAACCGAGACCCGGAACCGCGATCTTGGTGTTCCACTTCGGCTTGAGCAGCGACGGCACCGAGATCGCGCCGATCCGCACGCCCGCGAAGGTCGTGTCACCGGTGTACGACAGCTGGCCCTTCGAGTACTTGGCCGTCGTCGTGGTCTTCACGCCGGTCAGCGTGACCAGGTTGCCGACGCGGATGTCGGCAGCCGTCGCGGTGCTGGTGACGCCCGTCCCGCTCTTGTTGTTGAACGCGTGCGTGTCGGTCTTCACCGAGCGTGCGATCGCCTGGTTGTTCACATTCGCCGTGGCGATGTCGTTCTTGTCAGCCTTGGTGGCGTCAGTGGTGCAACCAAACTTGCTGATGACCTGCGGACCGCTGTTCGCCAGGCCGGATTCGACGTCGGTGCCGTACGAGTAACCGCTGTATCCGAAAACCGGCGAGGCGGACGCCGAACCCGAGGTCAGCGCAATCGTAGAAGCCACGCCGACAACCGCCGCAACTCCGACGGCAGCGAGCTTCTTGTATCCGATGCGGGGTCGCATTGACCCCTCCTCCCTGAGTGATGACGTGACCCGAAGTGCGGGTCAGGACACAGACACAACTCAGCCGATTGCGGTAGGTGACGAGCCGACCCCGCTCCGAGACCAAACCGTTACATTGCCGCTCGGTCCACGAGATTTCCGGTCGTTGCCCGTAACCCCAATGCGATGACGTCCGGAATCCCTGCCGGGTAAGCGATTCTGACCGTCTCCGGGCATGGCGAAGGGCCCGGACGCGCAAGGTCCGGGCCCTTCGTGCTTACTTCAGGGTGGGCCACCGATGGGTGGTGGTGGCACCTTGTGTAACGACCGACTGCTCAGACGGTGACGGCCACTTCCGCGACCTCGCCGTACTGCGCGACCACCTGGCGGTCGACCGGGTCGGCCTTCGGGGCCAGCGTCCGCAGCGTCCAGCTGCCCGGCGCCGCGAAGAACCGGAAGTGCCCGGTGGCCGACGTCGGCACCTCGGCGGTGAACTCACCGGTGGAGTCCAGCAGCCGCACGTACGCGCCGCCGACCGGCTCCTCGCCGCGCAGTACCTGGCCCTGGATCACGGCTTCCTTGTCGACGTCGACACCCTTGAGGTCGAGGCCGCCCTTCGTTGCTCCGCACATGTGTCAGGCCTCTCCGGGTTCGTCGCCGAGGGCAACGGGTACGCCGACCAGCGAGCCCCACTCGGTCCACGAACCGTCGTAGTTCTTGACGTTCTGCTGGCCGAGGATCTCGTGCAGCACGAACCAGCTGTGGGCCGAGCGCTCGCCGATCCGGCAGTACGCGATGGTGTCCTTGCCGAAGTCCACGCCCGCGTCGGCGTACAGCTGCTTCAGCTCGTCGTCGGCGCGGAACGTGCCGTCGTCGTTGGCCGCCTTGCTCCACGGGATGTTCGCCGCGGTCGGGATGTGACCCGCGCGCTGCGCCTGCTCCTGCGGGAGGTGGGCCGGGGCGAGCAGCCGGCCGGCGTACTCGTCGGGGCTCCGCACGTCCACCAGGTTCTTCACGCCGATGGCCTCGTTGACCTCGTCGCGGAACGCGCGGATGTCCAGGTTCGGCGCCTTCGCGGCGTACTCGGTCGCGTCGCGCTTGACGACCTCGTCGGTCAGCTCGCGGCTGTCCAGCTCCCAGCGCTTGCGGCCGCCGTCGAGCAAGCGGACGTCACCGTGGCCGTAGAGCTTGAAGTACCAGTACGCGTACGCCGCGAACCAGTTGTTGTTGCCGCCGTACAGCACGACCGTGTCGTCGTTCTTCACGCCGCGCTCGGACAGCAGCGCGCTGAACTGCTCCTGGTTGACGAAGTCGCGACGGACCGCGTCCTGCAGGTCGTCCTTCCAGTCCAGCTTGATCGCGCCGGCGATGTGGCCGGCGTCGTACGCCGAGACGTCTTCGTCGACCTCGATCAGGACGACACCGGCGTCGTTCTTGTGCTCCTCGACCCAGTCGGCCGAGACGAGCGCGGATTCCCTGCTCATGTGTGCTGCCTCTCAGTTGGTAGCGGTGGTTGGCGTACGAATGCGGTGGATCAGCAGATAGGCCTCGCAGCCGAGGCAGAGCCCGACGGCCGCGTTCACGAACGCGGCGACCAGGGCGAATCCGGTGGCGACCACGCCCAGCACGGTGACGCCGGTCAGGTACCCGATCAGACCGGCGACCGCGAAGACGAGGCCGACCAGCTGGGCGAACCGCGGCGGGGCCGCGTCCTCCAGTTCCTTCGGCGGACCGATCCGGGGCCGGATCAGCCGCTTGAACAGTTGCCCGTACGGCGAGGCCTGCACGCCGAACGCGACCGAGATCGCGAACACCACGGCCTGCACGGCCAGCGGCCACGGGTTGTTCAGTACGAGCGTCAACGCCAGGACGACCGTGGTCACCCCGGCCGCGAACCGCAGTCCGCGAGGATCAACCTTCTGTGCCGCCGATGATTCGGACATGACGACTCCTGCGAGGAGGAGGGCTGTCGAGCCGGACCCGCCCGGGTGTGCGGGGAGGCGACGTACGCGGAACCGTGCTCAGCGACCGGTTCCGCAGCGCTCGGGACGCCGCCTGGTCAGCGGCATCGACACAGCGATGAGCGCACGCGGCAGTTGTCCACTGCCCTGCGCTTCGTCAGCCATGTCGTGTAAACCACGGATCGAGCGTACGGAACCCGGCCGGGCCTGCCAGCTGTGGTCCCATTACTTGAGACAACTGATCACATGGTGGTATCAGGTGCGGACCACGTTGGTCGCCGCTACCTTGTCGTGCAGCGCCTGCTTCTTGTCATCCCAGAGCGGCCAGAGGTAGTTGATCAGCGCGATGAAGCCGGCCAGCGTGCCGATCAGCGGGATCAGGCCGAGCACGCTGAGCGCCATCTCGAAGCCGTACCGCTTGGCGACCGCCGCGCCGGGCGGGTTGCCGGGGGTGTCGCGCAGCCGGACCGCGATGCCGAGCGCCATCTTGCCCGGGGTGGCGCCCTTCTTGGTCAGGAACAGGTACTCGTAGACGAACGACACCACGAGACCGATCAGGACCGCCGGGATCATCCACTTGTAGACCTCTGGCGGCAGCGCGGTCGTGGTCGTCGGGGTGCCGGCCTCGGCCTGGTCCATCGTGGTCTTGAAGTAGTCCCAGAGGACCTGCGAGTACTGGTAGTAGAAGTAGCCGGTCAGCGGCAGTCCGATGATGCCGACGATGATCGAGTCGATGATGCGGGCGAAGACGCGGCGCCACCAGCCCGAGAGCAGCTGGCCGTCCGGGGTGGTGTGCGGACGCTTGCCCGGGTAGCCGTAGCCCTGCTGCTGCGGGTGAGGCCCTTGCGGGCCGTACTGGCCGTACTGCGGTTGCTGGCCGTACTGCGGCTGTTGCGGCTGCTGCGGACCGGCGTACTGGCCGTACTGCGGCTGTTGGGGCTGCTGCGGCGGGGCGTACTGGCCGTACTGCGGTTGGGCCGGGCGGGTCGGTCCGCTCGGGGCTTCGCCGCCGCCGAACACCTGCCCGTGCTGCGCGGCGCCGTACTGACCTTGGTACGGCGGTGGGCCCTGCGGCGCGCGTCGCTGATCCGTCCAGGTGTTGCCGTCCCAGTACCGCTGCTGGGTCGGGTCCGCGGGGTCGTCGTACCAACCGGCTGGAGAGCTCACCTGGAGAGTCTTGCTTACCCGCAGGTGCATGCGCCATTCGGTGGCACGTACCGGACGGTGGTCAGCTCGCCTGGCGGTCGATCGCGGTCGCCAGCGCGGCGATCACGTCGGGCTTGCGCGGTGCTCCGCTGGCGCGCTTCACCACGGCTCCGGTGCTGTCCAGCACCAGCGTGGTCGGCGTACGCAGGATGTCGAGCCGGCGTACGAGCTCGAGGTGGGACTCCGCGTCCAGCTCGACGTGCCGTACTCCGTCGACCATGCCCTCGACCTCGGCCAGCGTCCGCCGGGTCGCCCGGCACGGCGCACAGAACGCCGACGAGAACTGCAACAGCGTCGCCCGCTCCCCCAGGTCCTCCCCGAGCTCCGCGGCAGTCACCCGCTCCACGTCGTCCTCGCTCTTCCCACGAAACCGCCCGTCAACCCAAGCCTTCAGCGCACTCAGCACCACGCCGGCAGCCACAGCCCCGACGAGCACCCACACACCAAGACCCACAGTTACCCACGGTACGACCCCTCATCCACCTTTCAACCACCCATCCACCCCTTGAGAACGGCGTTCAGCTCGGGATTCTGTCTTAATTGGCGTGTGGAGATTGGGTTGGTGGTGCGGGCCGGGGTGGTGATTCCTGAGGGCGAGTTGGCGTGGCGGTTCTCGCGGTCGGGCGGGCCGGGTGGGCAGTCGGTGAACACGACGGACAGCCGGGTCGAGTTGAGCTTCGACGTGGCGGGGACGTCGGCGTTGAGCGACGTACTGAAGGCGCGGGCGCTCGAGCGGCTGCAGTCGCGGCTGGTGGACGGGGTCGTGACGATCGCGGCCTCGGAGTACAAGTCGCAGTGGCGCAACCGGGAGGCGGCCCGGGAGCGGCTGGTCGCGCTGATGCGGGAGGCGATCGCGCCGCCACCCCGGAAGCGGCGGCCCACGAAACCCTCGAAGGCGTCGGTACGCCGACGCTTGGACGACAAGAAGCGGCGCGGCCAGACCAAGCGCCTGCGCGGCCGCCCGGACGACTAGGACCTTTGGCTCGTTAGGCTTCCCGCGTGCAGGAAACGGGGAGCGGGGGATCTGAACAAGAGGAGCTCCCGGAGTTCCAGGATCTGAAGGTGCGTGGCCGATCGGTCCGCACCTGGTCGATCAGCGCCGCGGCCGTCCTGCTGGTCATCTCCGCGGCCTTCGGCGGTCTGAAGAAGGCCGGCGCGGAGACGCCGCACGTGGACGCTGGTACGGCGATCGACGCCGGTCAGTTCGAGGTCTCTATCCAGCGTGTCGTCACCGTGAAGGACCTCAAACCGCTGTTCACCCCGGACGACGGCGGCGCCCTGATCGCGGTCGTGACCAAGCTGAAGGTCACCGACGACACCGGTACGACGCCACCGTCCGACCTGATCCGGCTGATCGGCGTACCGGGGGTGAAAGACACCGACCCGCCGCTCGGCACTACCAACATCCGCGACGAGACCATGAACCCGGTCCTCACCCCGGACGCCGGCGAGGACGTCGCGTACGTCTGGAAGTTGCCCAAGGCCACGGAGCTCCCGACCCAGGTCGACCTGACCGTGCAGGGCTACGAGCACGAGGACGAGTCGATCCTCGACCACCACGAGAAATGGCTGCCGGACAAGGTCGTTGCCGACAGCACGGTCAAGGTGACGAAGAAGTGAGCGGGCGGAAGCTGCTCAACGTCGGCCTCACGCTCGCCGTACTGGTCGCGATCGTCGGCCTCTACCGCCTCACGCCAACGCAGAAGGACATCCAGGACCTAACCCCGGTGAAGGGCATCATCGGCCGCACGGTGAAGACGCCGCGGTTCGACCTGACCGTCAACGACGTTCGCGTCGGCAAGAAGCTCCGCATCCCACATTCCACACCGGACCGGGACTCGCTGACCGACTTCGTGGTGATCGACGCGACCATCACCGCCACCCGCGAGCCGATCCACGTCTCCAACGTCCGGATCAAGTCGTCTGACGGCGTCACCTATCTCGGTGCCAACCGCAACGGTCTGAACGAGGTCGACCTGACCGGCAGCGAACTCTCGCCGGACATCCCGGTCCGCGGCTCGTTCGTGGTCGAGATGCCGGCCGACAAGGTGCCGGGGGCAACGTTGTTGGTGATGGAGAAGCCGATCCTGAACGATCTCGAGCCCCAGGTCACCGTCCCGCTCGGCCCCGAGACGGTGAAGGTCCAGGACGTCGTGGCGCTGACCCCTGCGAGCGACACATGACCGGCGCGCGCCGGGCCCGCCGCGGCTGGTTCCGCGCGAACACCGCGGCACTCGCCACGCTGGTGCTGGCGATCCCGCTGGCCGGCTGGTGGACCACCCGGAGCGACTACAAGTCCTGGTACGACGCCGAGCCCCGCGATCCGGTCGTCGTGTCGGCCGGCGGCACGCCGTACAACGGCGCGATCTGGTACGGCGCCAGCGTCGAGCAGGACCCTCAGCCGGTGCGGACCGGTCTCGGCGACGTTGGTGCCCTTCCGGACGGGACCACCCGGATCCGTGTGTACTACCGCATCCAGGTGAACCAGCTGTCCGCGCTCGACGGGCTCGGCGGCTGCCAGCTGCACCTGCGCGCACCGGACGGTCGTATCTGGGACGACACCGTGGTCGCGGACGACTACCAGGACCGTCCGACCGGCTGCACCGGCGGGTACGACGACAAGCCGGAGAGCTGGCGCGGGCAGTTGGCGCAGTACTACGTGAAGCCCGTGGCGGGGAAGCCGTTCGAGACCGTCGCAGTGTTCGTCGTACCGTCCGCTGTCGCTGCGACTGTGCAGCCGACGATCACCTTTGCTACGAAGCTCCCTCAGTACCTGGCATTCCCGAGGTAGCCGCACTCAGGTCGGTGACGCCATGGTCGCCGGCCGGCTGCTCGTGGACCGCACGGGTCCGCGGCGTGAGGTATCCAGCCAGTCCGCCGATCATCCGGTCGTACGCCGCGGCCAGCAGGCTGACCTGTAGCGAGATCTTCAGGCCGTCGGTGATGAGGTTCAGCGGCTCGTCGATGACTAGCCAGAACGGCAGCGTGTGCGGGCCGAGCACCCAGAGCTTCAGCGCGATCCACACCGCGCTGGCCGCGAACGTGACAACCGCCCAGGCCAGGAAGTACCCCAGCATCGGCCGCAGCCCCGAGCGGACGACCAGCCGGAACGCATTGGCGACCGGAATCCAGCGGTCCTTCCAGTCGGAGACCACCGAGTTCCCGGCGATGCGGACGATCCGCGGCGTCTGCTGCCAGCGGTGCGTGATCCGGTCGAACCGCCAGCGTGGCGCGTCGAGCTTCTGTACGACGCGGCCGTAGATGACTGCGGTCATGGTGATCCACATCAGTGGCAGTACGGCGGCGTTCCACAGATCACCGATGCCGGCAGCGATGAAGCCGGTGACTGCGTCCCACACCTCGCGGACCTGGTCGACGCCGAGCACGTGGTCGAGCACCCAGCTGTAGCCGTCGTGCAGCCATTGCCAGACCACGCGTTCCTTCAGCCAGGTCATCGGCGGCGGGATGACCGACGTGGCCTGGTAGACCACCACGAAGATCCACAGCGCCTCGAGGTACGTGACGAACAGCTTGCGGACCGGCCCTTCCTTCTCCTTCTTCCACTTCTTGAACACGAAGCGGAGCAGGTACGCCGTGACGCCGAGGCCGATGAACAACCAGGTGGACAGCGACTGCAGGCCCTCCGACGGCTGCGGCACCGTACCGCCGTTCAGAACGGTCGCAGCGGTCTCGTTGACCTTGTGGACGGCCAGTTGGTACTCGTAGTCGAGCGCCTCGTTCTGCAGGAACTTGTACGCCGCGTAGAACGCCAGGAACGGCAGCAGCGCCGCAGCGAGCGCGTCGAGCGGCCTGTGCTCGTTGCCGGGCTCCATGCCGTCCGGGGCAAGGGTGCCTTCGGCAACTGCCCGCCGGTGGAAGGGCAGCTCACCACGCAGTACCAGGAACATGCCGACGTACATCGCGAGCGACACCACAACAAGCAGAGCGAGTACTGCGATGCCGGCGGCCTCTGCCTTGGCCCCTGCCTGCACTGCGACCCACTGCAGACCGCGGTGCGCCAACTGCGCCACCAGAAACACCGCGAACAGGCGCGGCCAGGCCTTGCCGAACAGGACCCCCGCCCGCCCCACCGTAGTGAGTAGCGTCCCCGACTCCATCGCCACGGCGACGAATCTACCCTTCGGGAAGCTCTCCTCGGTCCGGTCGCTCAGCCCCCGGCGAAGGGTGGGAGTGCGTCGACCAGCGAGCCCTGCCGAAGCGGCGTGGCCGGGTCGGCGCGCTCGCCGTCGAGCAGGAACGTGCAGATCGACAGCACCCGCGCCAGCTCCGGCCGGTCGGTGGAAACGGTGCTGACCAGGTCGCGGATCGAGCCCGCCTCGGCGGTCGCCGAGGACTCCCCTGCGGCTGAACGAGCGGCAGCGAAGTACCTGATGGTGACTTCCGGCATCTGGTCGTCGCCTCACTAATCGGTTAAGTCTTCGGCTATTATGTCAGCTTGCTGTTATGCCCAGTGTGTCTCAGGCCCCCGGCAACGACGCCGACGGGGCCTGCCGTGCACGAGGACCGGATCGCATCCCCAGGATCCGATGATCAGCACAAGGAGACGGCGTGAGCACGTTGCTTCTGCTGACGAACGCCCTGCAGGCCTCCACCGAGGTCCTGCCGTCGCTCGCCCTGCTCCCGCACCAGATCCGGATCCTGCCGCCCGAGGTGGCCGCGCTGGTCGATGCGCCCGATGCTGACGCCGTGCTGCTCGACGCCCGCCGCGACCTGGTCGCGGTTCGGAGCGCCTCCCGGCTGATCCGCACCACCGGCATCGACGTACCGCTGATCCTCGTCGTGACCGAGGGCGGCCTGACGGCGGTCAACACCGACTGGGGCGCGGACGACGTACTGCTCGACACCGCGGGCCCGGCGGAGATCGAGGCGCGGTTGCGACTCGTCATCGGTCGGCTGGCCGCGACCCGGAACGACGAGCCCGAGTCCACGCTGATTCGCAGCGGCGACGTCGTGATCGACGAGGCGTCGTACACGGCGAAGCTGAACGGGCGGGCGCTCGACCTGACCTACAAGGAATTCGAGCTGTTCAAGTTCCTGGCGCAGCACCCGGGCCGCGTGTTCACCCGCGAGCAGCTGCTCCAGGAGGTCTGGGGCTACGACTACTTCGGCGGCACCCGGACGGTCGACGTCCACGTACGCCGCCTGCGCGCGAAGCTCGGCCCCGAGCACGAGTCGCTCATCGGCACCGTGCGGAACGTCGGCTACCGCTTCGTCGTACCGCCGGCGCCTAGCCGTGAGCCGGCTGAAGTGAAGTCCTGAGCTCTGCTGCTCAGAGCAGGAACTTCAGCAAGGTCACCGCAAGCGCGACCGCGGTGAACAGCGCTGCCTTCCAGGACCCGACGCCCTGCCGGAACGCGGCCACGAACGTCCCGATCGTGATCGGGACCAGCATCACCAGCAGGGTGATCCCGGCGGCGTGAACGCCAACGTGCGACTGGGCTGTCAGCACCAGCCCCACGACGAATGCAAACGTCAACCCGAGCCAGCTGGTGGTCTGGATCGGCCCATCACCGCTGCGATGCCCGCGATGCGACGAGCGACTGGCCCGTCGATGCGAGGTCGGAGCAACGTGCGCCATCGCTCACCTTCCGTAAAAGCCTGAGTACGCAAGGTATCAAAAGCTTTCGCGGATCGAAAAACCGCCGGAACGGTCCCGGCGTACCAGCTGGGGTACGCCGGGACCCTGCCCGGTCAGGCGTCCAGGGTCAGGAGCCGATCGAGATCCGGTCGGTGGCGACAGGGGTGTACGGGTCGTGCGCGGTCAGGTAGCTCGCGAACGCGTCGATGTCGAGGCCGCCGAACACCTTGTTCGTCGCGGTGGTGAAGGCCGGGAAGCCGTCGCCGCCGTCGGACAGGAAGTTGTTCGTGACGATCCGGTACGACGTACCGTCCACCAGCGGCTGCCCGCCGATCTTGATCGAGCCGGCCACGATCTTCGAGCCCGCCGCGGCCGCCGGGTTCCACGTATAGGTGATGCCCGCGACCTGGAGCACCTTGTACTTCGGCGCCTCCGGACCGTTGACCCCGGAGAACTGCTGCTCGAGCAGCGCCTTGATCTGCGTCCCGGTCATGTCCATCGAGACCAGGAAGTTGTTGAACGGCTGCACGGTGAACGCCTGCCCGAAGGTGACCGCACCGCCCGTCGACGCCAGGTCAGCACGGATACCGCCCGGGTTCATGAACGCTGCGACCGGTGTCTTCCCGCCCGACATCACCGACGGGTCGGCCAGCTGCGCGTCGGCGATCAGGTTGCCCAGTGGGGATTCGAGCGAGTCGTCGGTCGTCCGCACCACCGACGGTGTGGTGATGTGGCCGATCACCTTGCTCTCGATCGGCGCCACCAGCGCCTTGTACTTCGCGATCAGCTCGGCCGTCTTCCGGTCCTGCACGACGTCCTGGGTGACGATCTGGTTGTTCGCCAGCGTGTTCACCCGGTCGACGTCGCCGGTCGCGTTGTCGATGCTCAGCCGGACGTCGGTGACCAGTCGACCGAACGACGACGCGCTGGTGACGAGCCGCGGCTTACCGGCCTTGTCCGCCAGGGAGCAGTTGTACGCCTGGTGGGTGTGGCCGGAGATGATCGCGTCGATCTCCGGGTCCAGGCCGGCGTTGATGTCGACGATCGGGCCGGAGATGCCCGGGCAGCTGTTGTACGCCTTCGGGTCGGCCGGGAAACCGCCCTCGTGCAGCAGCACGACGATCGACTTCACGCCCTTCTTCTTCAGCACCGGGACCAGCGCGTTCGCGGTCTCGATCTCGTCCTTGAAGGTCAGACCCTCGACACCGGACTTGGTGACGATGTTCGGCGTGTTCTCCAGCGTCATGCCGATGAAGCCGACCTTCTGGCCGTCCTTGAAGGTCTTGATCGTGTACGGCGCGAACAGGGTCTTCTGGGTGTTGGTGAAGAACACGTTCGCCGAGAGGTACTTGAACTTGGCGCCGGTGAACGGGTGCTTCGCGTCCGGGCAGGAGTTCTGGTTGTTCTGCCCGTCGCCGTCCGGCAGGCAGCCGCCGGTCTGCATCCGGAGCAGCTCGTGCCAGCCCTCGTCGAACTCGTGGTTGCCCACCGACGCAACCTCGAGGCCCATCCCGTTTAGTGCTTCGATCGTCGGCTCGTCGTGGAACGCCGCCGACAGCAGCGGCGAGGCGCCGATCAGGTCACCGGGAGCGACCGTGACCGAGTCCTGTCCCTTCGCCTTCGCGGCGGCCCGCAGGTCCTTCAGGTACGTCGCGAGGTACGCCGCGCCGCCTGCCGGGATGCCGTTGATGTTGCCGCCCGAACCCGTCGCCGGCTCCAGGTTGCCGTGGAAGTCGTTGATCGCGAGCAGCTGGATCTGGGTGTGCGTCGGCTTCGGCTTCTTCGCCTGTGCGCTGGTCTGCACGGCGGTCTGCTCGGTGGTCTGCGACGCCTGCGTTGCCTGCGTCGGCTTGGCGCCGGCGGCCTGGCTCACGGATCCCCCCGCGGCCAAGGCGAGCACCGCAGCCGTCCCGGCGGCCAGCAGTCCGACCGCTCGCCGTCCCCCCAGCCGCGCTTTGTCTCGTCCTGTCAGGGCCATGTCAACTCCGTCTGGTCCGTCGTCTCGGTCGCCGCGAAGGCGAAATCCCCCGCGGTGCCGCGAAAACTACCTGGATCGGCGTGGCCCGGCCAGGACCTGAGCATGAACTGAACCGGACCTTTTACGGTATTCGGGTGACCCTCGAAGCCGTTCCCTCACCGTTGCCCCCGGCCACCGCCGCCGCCGTCACGGAACTCGCCCGCGCCGCAGCACACAGCGACGGCGTCAATCCGCTCTCCGAACGCACGCTGCTGCACCTGGACGGTGAGCACCCCGACGACGTCCACGTCCTCGCGTACGAAGGCGATCCCGGCACGATCGAGGTCACCGGCCTGCAGAGCGCCCGCAACCTCGTCGGGTACGCCGCCCTGTCCCCCGACGGCTCGGCCGAACTCGTCGTAGCCCCAGACTTCCGACGACAAGGCTTCGGTACGGCGCTTCTGCGCATGCTGCTCGACCACGGGGGTTCCCGCACGCGCGTCTGGGCCCACGGGCGTCTGCCTGGGTCGGACGAGCTGGCACGGCGGCTCGGTCTCGAGGTGGCGCGAGAGCTGTACTTCCTCCGCCGTACCAGGGCTTCACTCCCGGATCCGGTGTGGCCTGACGGGATCGCAGTACGGACGTTTCTGCCCGGCCAGGACGACGCGGCCTGGCTGGAGGTCAACGCGGCTGCCTTCGCCGACCATCCGGAGCAGGGCAGTTGGACCGCGGAGGACCTGACGGAGCGCCTGCAGCAACCGTGGTTCGACCCCAACGGCTTCTTCCTGGCCGTCGATTCCGCCACCGACGCACTGGCCGGCTTCCATTGGACGAAGGTCGAGGACGGCGTCGGAGAGGTCTATGTAGTAGGTGTCTCCCCGTCCCACCAAGGCTCCGGCCTGGGCAAAGCCCTAACCCTCCAAGGCCTCCACCACCTCCAGGACGACCGCAACCTCGACTCGATCGTCCTCTACGTAGACGGCACCAACACCGCAGCCCGAGCCCTCTACAAGTCGCTGGGCTTCGCCACAGCCGCGCTGGACGTCCAATACGCCCCGCCTGACCCTTCCGTGAACGACCTGTGAACGACCTCACACCGAAGTCACCCCCTCACTTCACGTCATAACACCCCCACCCACCCGTCCCACCACCAACCAGGAGCCGTCCGAGCCTCTAACCCCCCAGCCGGGCGGCTCCTGGCCCCAAACCCCGTTATCCACAACTGCACCTTTTGACATCGAACCAAGAGCCCAACCCCCGTTACGATAATTTTCGACTACGGAGGGCACACACTCGTGACACACCGCAACACCCCCACCCTGAAGCTCCTAGCCTGCCTGAGCGCTGCCGCACTCCTAACCGCCTGCACCACCGGCAGCCCAGCCGCCGGCCGCCCTAACACGGCCCCGCCTTCGGCCACGAACTCGACGAGCGCACCGGCGGCAACCGCGTCGCCCACCTCGTCGGCCACTGGCAGCGGCGTGCCTCAACGGCCGAAGGCGGCCGCCGGCGTCAGCCTCTCCGCGGCAGAGTCCTTCGTCAGGTACTACGTCAGCCTGTTGAACTACGCATCGACGACCGGCGATGTCGCGCCGATGATGTCCGCGACCGCGGCAAGTTGCAATCAATGCAAGCTCTATGCGGATTACGTGGCGAAGGTCAACGCCGCCAATGGCGGTCTCACTGGAGACTACTTCGAGCGCGTCGACGACGTACCCGATCTGTTCCGCGGAGACGGCGGACGGGTCGGCGGCTACGCAGCAGTGACGATCGGTGCGTACACGTCGAAGGATTCTCCGTCGGCAAAACCTGTGACGAGCACGGTGCGGAAGTACAAGCGCGAATTCACGCTGTTGGATCAGCAGGGATCGTGGGTAATGGCTGCGATGAGGTTGACCGCGCAATGAGACCGCGACCCGTTGTGGCCAGCCTGATATTCGCGATATTGACAGGCTTTGTGTTCAGCAACGCGGCGGCCTCGCATGCACAAACCTATGCACCGTTGACACCGACACCGAAGCCGCCGGTCGTGACCGTGAAGCCGACAAGAGAAGGAATTCAGGGGAGTGCCGACGGAATCATCAGGCGACACGGCCACGGCAAGTCCTCTGGCAAGGCATCTACGTCCGATCGCGGCAAGACGACACAGCATCCCGGCAACCAGCATCCTGGACGCAACCAGCGTCGGGACGATCCACCCCAATCAGTTGAAGACGATCTCGAACTCAACATCGGCATCTGTGGCCGCATGCAGCCGGATGGATCGGTGCCCGGCCCGACGCGATGCCAGCCCGGCGGCATCGAACGGCGGGTGGCGCCGCCGACGATTCCACCGGAAGTAGTACGCCCGCGCCCAGAGGACGTCACCTGGGAGCAGATCCGGTCGGAGACGAAGAACGTCCTGTTTCCTGGGCTTTCCGTGAAGGTGCAGCCCGACGGGCGGACGTTGGTGAACCTGGACACGATCGTCTACACCGAGGACAGCAAGGTGTCGACGACGACCGTGACCCTGCTCGGCTTCCCGGTGGTGGTTGAGGCGACGCCGATCAGTTACACCTGGAGCTTCGGGGATGGCAGCCCTGCGCTGACGACGAGCACGCCGGGCAAGCCGTACCCGTCGAAGGAGATCACCCACAAGTACATGAAGCGCGGCGATATCAGTCTCACGCTGACCACCAACTACGCCGCCCGCTTCAACGTCGCCGATACCGGCTGGCAGTACGTCAATGGCACCGTGCCCATCACCGGACCGGCCACCCCGCTTCTGGTTCGCGAAGCTGTTCCCGTTCTGGTGGACCCGGGTCGCTGAGGTGCGTGCTTGCCTCGCGAGACGGGTTAGTAGAGGGCGTTTTTGAGGTAGTTCGTTAGGTGGGTGTGGGCTTGGCGGATTTTGCCGGGGACGGTTAGGAGGTTGGCGTAGCCGTGGCAGAGGGTGGGGTGGGGGATGTGGGTGAGGGGGTTGCCGGCGGCTCGGAGGGCTTCGGCGTACTCGAGGCCTTCGTCTCTTAGGGGGTCGAAGCCGGCTGTTGTCAGGTAGGTGGGTGGGAGGCCGGTTAGGTCCTTGGCTCGGATGGGGGAGACGATCGGGTCGGGGCGGAGGGTGGGGTCGGGGGTGTAGTGGTCGCGGTACCAGATGATGTCGTTCTCGCTGAGGATGAAGCCTTCGGAGAACAGGTCTCGGCTGGGGCGGCGGGCTACCAGGTCGACTGCTGGATAGAGGAGTACCTGGAGGGCGGGGTGCGGCAGGCCGCGACGTACGGTCTGCTGGGCTACTACCGCGGCGAGGTTGCCGCCGGCGCTGTCGCCGCCGACGGCGATGAGGTCTGGGTCGACGCCTAGGTCGTCGGCGTGCTCGACGGCCCAGGTGAACGCGGCGATGGCGTCCTCGGCGGCGGTGGGCGCGGGGGCCTCGGGGGCCAGGCGGTAGTCGACGGAGAGAACGCGGATCCCGGTGTCGGCGGCGATCGCGCGGCACAGGGCGTCGTGGGTGTTGAGGTCACCGACGACCCAGCCGCCACCGTGGAAGAAGACCAGCAGCCCCCGGCCCACTCCATCCACACCGCCGGAGCCGGGGCGGGAGCGGGAGCCCGCACCGGTGTCGAAGCCCGAGCCAGAATCCGAACCAGAACCAGAGCCAGAACCAGCGCTGGAGCCCGAGTCCGAACTTGCACCAGAGCCGACGCCGGAACCCGCGGAACCCGAGCCGGTGCCGGTGCCGGTGGAGCGGGCGGCGGTGTCCGAGCCGAAGTCTGGGCCCGAGCCGAAGCCTGGGCCCGAGCCGGAGCCGGATCCGGCGGCGGGGCCTGAATCAGAGCCCGAGCGCGAACCCGAACCTGGGCCTGAGCCTGAGCCGGAGCCAGGACCAGAGCTGGAGTTGGAGCTCGAGCCCGAACCTGCGGCAGAGCCGAGGCCTGGGGCCGCGCCGGAACCCGGAGCCGAGTCGGTGGAGCTGGTGGCGCTGGTAGCGGTGTCCGAGCCGGAACCCGAGCCGAAGGCTGGGGTAGAGCCGGATCCGAAGTTTGAGCGCGAACTAGAGCCAGCGGCGGCGGCTGAGCTGGAGGTCGGGGGCGAGGGGCGTAGGGCTCGGGGGATGTATAGGCGGGCGCCTAGTTGGCCGGCGGCGCCTCGGACGGTTAGGTCGGTTACTCGGTGTAGTTCGGCGGGGGTGCCGGGGATCAGTTTGCAGAGGTTGCGGAAGTGGGCCCGGGCTGTGGGTGCGTCGGTCTTGGTTGTGTTGGGCAACAGGTTGTCGACGCGGATGAGGAGCTGCAGGTCGGGGTCGAGGATGTTGCCGTCGATCTGGATCGGGGCGCCGGCCAGGCGGCGGCGGACGGCCGTGGGGAGGGCGTACAGCGGGGTCAGCGCGTTGGCCTGTACGGCGGTCAGCGTGTCGCGTAGTGCCGAATCCAGTCGTGAGTTCACAAGGAGTGACGCTAGCAACCGCCGGCCCGAGATGTGGTCCGTAGGCAACGAGAACGTCACATCTGCCAACGCGCGGACGGCTACCCCTCGTTCACCAAAGGATGCGATGCTGGACGGCGTGGCAGGAGACTTGCTGGCATCGCACAACCGGGAGTACGACGTCGAGCCGCCGTACGACATCAGTGCGGCCGGCGATCTTCCGGTTGACCGGTTCTCGGATCGGGAGCTGAGCTGGCTCGCGTTCAACCAGCGCGTCCTCGAGCTCGCCGAGAACGAGCGGATCCCGCTGCTCGAGCGGGCCAAGTTCCTCGCGATCTTCGCCAGCAATCTGGACGAGTTCTACATGGTCCGGATCGCCGGTCTGAAGCGGCGTATCGCGGCCGGCGTCGCGGTGCGGGCGGCCAGTGGTCTGCTCCCCCGCGAGGTCCTCGACCGCAGCCTGGCCCGGAGCCGCGAGCTGATGGACCGCCAGGCCGAGACCTGGCGCAAGTCGGTCCAGCCGGCGCTGGTCGACCAGGGCATCGAGATCCTCCGCTGGGACGAGCTGCAGCACACCGAGCGCGAGGACATGACGCGGTTCTTCCGGGACCGCGTGTTCCCGGTGCTGACGCCGCTGGCGGTCGACCCGTCCCACCCGTTCCCGTACATCTCCGGCCTGAGCCTGAACCTGGCGGTCGTGGTCCGCAATCCCGACACCGGCGGCGAACACTTCGCCCGGGTCAAGGTGCCGCCGCTGCTGCCGCGGTTCGTGAGGGTCGCCGAGGGCCGGTTCGTGCCGCTCGAGGACGTCATCGCGACCCACCTGGGCCAGCTGTTCCCAGGCATGGAGGTCACCCAGCACCACACGTTCCGCGTGACCCGCAACGAGGACCTCGAGGTCGAGGAGGACGACGCGGAGAACCTGCTGGCAGCGCTCGAGAAGGAGCTGCTCCGGCGCCGGTTCGGTCCGCCCGTCCGGCTCGAGGTCGAGGAGTCGATCGACCCGCAGGTGCGCGCGCTGCTGCTGTCCGAGCTGGGCGTGACCGAGGCCGAGGTGTTCGAGCTGCCCGGCCCGCTGGACCTGCGCGGCCTGTTCACGATCGCCAGCCTGGACCGAGCCGAGCTGAAGTACCCCGGGTTCGTACCGTCGACGCATCCGCATCTGGCCGAGGTGGAGACCTCCAACCCGGCCGACATGTTCCACGCGCTCAAGCAGCGTGACGTGCTGGTCCACCACCCCTACGACTCGTTCTCCACGAGCGTCCAGCGCTTCATCGAGCAGGCCGCCGCCGACCCGCACGTACTGGCGATCAAGCAGACCCTGTACCGCACCAGTGGTGACTCGCCGATCGTCGACGCACTGATCGACGCGGCCGAGGCCGGCAAGCAGGTCCTGGTGCTGGTGGAGATCCAGGCGCGCTTCGACGAGCAGGCGAACATCAAATGGGCCCGTCAGCTCGAGCACGCCGGCTGCCACGTCGTGTACGGCGTGATCGGTCTCAAGACGCACTGCAAGCTGTCGATGGTCGTCCGCGACGAGCCCGACGGACTGCGCCGCTACGCGCACATCGGGACCGGCAACTACCACCCGAAGACAGCCCGGCTGTACGAGGACCTCGGACTGCTCACCAGCGACAAGGTGGTCACCGAGGACGTCGCACTGCTCTTCAACCACCTGTCCGGCTTCGGCCGCAGCGCCGGGTACCGGCGGATCCTGGTCGCTCCCCAATCGGTACGGCGGGGGCTCGTCGAGCGGATCGACCGCGAGGTGCAGCATCACCTGGCCGGCCGGCCCGCCCGGATCCGGTTCAAGGTGAACAGCCTGGTCGACGAGGCCCTGTGCGACGCGCTGTACCGGGCGTCGCAGGCCGGCGTACCGGTCGACCTGTGGATCCGCGGCATCTGCACGTTGCGTCCCGGCGTACCGGGTCTGTCGGAGAACATCCGCGTTCGCAGCATCCTGGGCCGATTCCTCGAGCACAGCCGCGTATTCCTGTTCGAGAACGGCGGTGAGCCGGAGGTGTGGATCGGCTCGGCCGACCTGATGCACCGCAACCTGGACCGCCGCGTCGAGGTGCTCGTGCAACTGAAGGAGCCGGACCACGTCATCGAGCTGGGCGAGATGTTCGACCTGGCGATGGACGAGACCACCGGCTCGTGGTGGCTGCAGGAGGACGACAGCTGGCAGCCGCGGCTGAACGGACCGGACGGTCAACCGTTGCGCGACCTGCAGGAGCGGCTGATCGCGACACGCGGACGCCGCCGGGCGATCGACCCCATCAGCTAGCTGCCGGAGCAAATTTCCTAAGGTGAAGTCATGAGCAACCCGGCGACGGTCATCGCCGCGGGTGGTGTCGTCTGGCGAGAGCGCCGCGGCACCCGTGAGGTGCTGCTGGTGCACCGTCCCAGGTACGACGACTGGTCCCCGCCCAAGGGCAAGCTGAACGCACACGAGCATGTGCTGCTCGCAGCGCGCCGGGAGATCGCAGAGGAGACCGGAGTACAGGTCCTGCTCGGTCCGCCGCTCGGCGTCCAGCGGTACGCCGTCCGCAAGAACGGCGGCACCGCGGAGAAGCTGGTCCACTACTGGTCCGCAGTACCGGTCGATGAGGGCGGCTTCGAGCCGAACGACGAAGTCGACGAGATCAGCTGGCTCCCGGTCGACAAGGCCCGCAACAAGCTCAGCTACCCGCGTGACGTGGACATCCTGGACGCGCTGGAGCACGCCGTACCCGTGGTCTCCACGGTGGTAGTGGTCCGGCACGCGGAGGCGGTGAAGCGCAAGGACTGGGACGGCAAGGACACGGTCCGCCCGCTGACCAGCAACGGTACGGCGGTTGCCGAGCGGCTGGCCGACGTACTGGCCGCTGTGGGCGCGGACCGGATCATCAGCAGCGACGCGGAGCGCTGTGCCGCCACAGTCACGCCGTACGCCGCCTCCATCGACCGGCACATCCACCTCTGGCCGGAGATCTCGGAGCGGGGGTACGACGCCGATCCGGGCGGTCTACGCGGTCTGGCGGAGCGGGTGTGGCGCCCGGGCAAGGTGACGGTCGTCTGCTCGCACCGGCCGGTGCTGCCGGCCCTGTCCCGGGAGCTGGGACTGAAGGTGGGCAAGTTCTCCACGGGTGCCTTCCTGGTTGCACACCGGCTGGCCGACGGACGCCTCGTCCACGAGCGCTTCCGGGCCCCCTGAGCACACTGCGACACGGCTCGGTGACGATCCAGGCACAGCCGACGGGGCAGCCGGGTGACACTGGAGGTGACGGGTATGTTCCTACCCGAGGAACCGGCGCCCCACCGGGTGCCGGTCTGAGGAGAGGTTCGGGGCGCACCATGACGATGATGCGAGAACTGACACTGATCGGGATCCGGATGGAATCACCCAACCGGGCCCCGGTGATGATGCTGCGCGAGACCGAGGGCTACCGCTACCTGCCGATCTCGATCGGCTCGGTCGAAGCAACCGCGATCGCGTACGAGGAGCAGGGCCTGCGCCCGTCGCGACCACTCACCCACGACCTGATGCGCGACCTGATCGAGGCGTTCGGCGTCCACATCGAGGCCGTCGAGATCGTCGAACTGCGCGACGCCGTCTTCTACGCCGAACTCGTACTCGCCAACGGCGCCCGCGTGTCCGCCAGACCGAGCGACTCGGTCGCGCTCGCCGTCCGCCTCGGTACGCCGATCCGCTGCACCGAACAGGTGCTCCGCGAAGCGGGCATCGCCACGCCCGAAGAGGAACAGGCCGAGCTCGAACGCTTCCGCCAGTTCCTGGACAGCGTCGCCCCGGAGGACTTCTCCAGCTGACCGTGCGCCCCGATGCGCTACGATCCGACAGCGCACTGGTGGCAGGGGTGACCTCCAGGCGCCGTTCACCTGGGGGACTCCGACATGCGCAGAATCGTCGCCACCGCGACCGCCGCCGTACTGCTCGGCGCGCTCCAGACCACCACGGCCCACGCCGCACCACCGCCGCCGACCGGCGTACAGGTCAGCTGGTCGGATCCGGCGACCAGCCTGATTCGGGTGCAGTGGACGGATGCCGGGGCCGCCAACAAGCTGCGCATCGAGTACCAGGACGGAACGGCGCCGATGGGCTGGCTCGCGACCTCGGACAACGACTTCAACCATCGCTGGGTAGTGCAGTCGGGGAAGACCGCGCGGGTCGCCGTGGTGACGACCGACGCGACCGGTGACAGCGCGGCCGCGTACTCGCCCTGGTTCGACACGAACATCCCCGCGGCACCGACGGTGACCGCCGCGGTTCCGCAGGCCGACGGGTCGCTGCGCCTCACCTGGACCAACCCGCCGGCTCCGAAGGACAGCACCCCGGGCGATCCGCTGGACGTGCCGGTCGGCCAGGTCGGCGAAGTCATCGTGAAGGCCTGGTCCAGGCCCGCCGACAAGACGGAACTGTTCCCGCATCCGCTCGGCACCACGACGGCGGTCGTGCCGCCACGCCCGCGTCCGCTGACGACCCTGGTCATCGCGACGAACGAGTGGGGCGGGATGTCGCCCGACCAGGTCGACTACACGGACATGAAGTTCGCCCTCAAGGCTGGACCGGCGTACGGCGTCTTCGGCAAGCCGATGACGATCTCCGGTATCGCGGGCGCGCTGCTCTGCGACAACCCGGGCAACTGCGGCAAGGGCCGGCTGTTCGGTGGCGCGGGGATCCCGATCACGATGCAGACCAGGGCGAGCGCTGCCAAGCCCTGGGAGTACGCCGGGCGCTACACCTCGTTCGACCTGAGCGGATTCGAGGCACAACCGGTCGCCGTCGGCGGTCGCGAGTACCGCTTCTACGCCCCGGCCTGGAGCGGCTATTCGACGGTCACGGCGCTGGCGACCTCGGGGACGAAGTACATCCCCACGCTGGCGAACTTCGCCGTTGCCGGGTTCAACGTTCGGACCGCGCAGGTCGGGCAGATGGTGAAGCTGACCGTGGACGTGAAGCCGGGCGGGACCGTGAAGGGCGCGCTGCAGCGTTGGGACGGCAAGTACTGGCGCAGCGTGCTGACGGTGCCGGTTGCTAAAGGTAAGGCAACGATGTCGATCCGGGCTGCCGGTCGCGGCACGACCACGCAGTACCGTGTTGCCGTCCCGGGGATGACGTATTACGGGCTGCCGATCCAGACCACGGGCAGTCGCTCGTTCTCGTTGACAGTGCGCTGAGCGTTACCGAAACGTGAGCCAACGGCCGTTTACATCGACAGAGTGTGACGGCTCTTAACTCAGTTCACCTAATGGCTGCCTGTCGGCACGCCAGGCGTCGCACACGCTACTGGAACCGTTCACCGCTCGTTCACCAGCGACGGACCGGTCGGTCACCTGCTCTCCCTACCGTCTGTGGAAGTTCAAGAAGTCTGATTCCCGCAGAAGGGCAACATTCTCGTGTCCGTCAATCGCCTGCTCCGCGTCGGCTCCGTCGCCGTGGCATCCCTCGGCGTCCTCGCTCTGAGCGCCTGTGGCAGTGACCCCGAGCCGTCCGGCTCCTCGAGCCCCGGTTCCTCGACGTCGTCCACCGGTGCAGACTGCCCGCAGGGCACTCTGAACGCCGAAGGCTCCTCGGCGCAGAAGAACGCCATCGACGAGGTCATCAGCAAGTACAACGAGAAGTGCGCCGACGTCACGGTGAACTACAACCCGACCGGTTCCGGTGCGGGCGTCAAGCAGTTCAACGCGAACCAGGTCGACTTCGCCGGCTCCGACTCGGCGCTGAAGCCCGACGAGATGACCGCCGCCACCAAGCGCTGCGGGGGCAACCCGGCCATCGACCTGCCGATGGTGATCGGCCCGGTCGCGATCGCGATCAACGTCGACGGCGTCGACAAGTTCGTCCTCGACGGCCCGACCGCCGCGAAGATCTTCCAGGGCACCATCAAGACCTGGAACGACCCGGCCATCACCAAGCTGAACCCGGGCGTGACCTTCCCGTCGGCCCCGATCTCGGTCTTCTTCCGTTCGGACGAGTCCGGCACCACCGAGAACTTCACCAAGTACCTGAAGGCCTCGGGCGGTGGCGCCTGGACCGGTGAGCCGGCCAAGAAGTGGACCGGCACCGGCGCCGGCAAGGAGAAGTCCGCGGGTGTCGCCGAGGGCGTCAAGAGCACCAAGAACTCGATCACCTACGTCGAGTGGTCGTACGCCGTCGACAACAAGCTGACCATCGCGCAGATCGACAACGGCTCGGGCACCCCGATCGAGCTGTCCGCCGACTCCGCCGGTAAGGCCCTGGCCGCCGCGCAGCCGGCCGGCACCGGGTCCGACCTGGCCCTGAAGCTGGACTACGCGACCAAGGCCGCGGGTGCTTACCCGATCATCCTGGTCACCTACGAGATCGCCTGCACCAAGGGTCTCCCGGCCGAGAAGACCGCGCTGGTGAAGAGCTTCCTGAGCTACTTCGTCAGCAAGGACGGCCAGGCCTCGCTGACCGACCTGAACTACGCGCCGCTCCCGGCCGAGATCCAGACGAAGGTCGACGCCGCCATCCAGGCGATCAGCTGACCTCGAAGTAGCACTGATGCGAGCCCCGGCGGTCCGATTGTTCATCGGAGACGGCCGGGGCTCGCCTCGTCAGACCCAGACGTGACAGATCACGACCCAGGCGCTTGGAGCACCATCGATGAGTAGTCCAGACGGCACGGCACCGCCCGACCGGCCGGACGGCACGGCCGCCGGACAGGAACAACCCAAGATCGAGGATCTGGTCCACGACGACGCGGGACCGACTCCGCGGTTCGAGGGCCTCGCCGAGGAACACGCCGAGCACGAGGCGGACCAGCCCGCCGAAGTGATGACCGAGACCGGCCCCGAGGCCGCAGTCGGCACCGCCGCTGCGACCGAGCCGGAGAAGAAGATGGAGCTCGGTCCGGTCGGTCATCTCGGTGACCGGCTGTTCAGCGGGTTCGCCCGTGGTTCCGGCGGCCTGGTGGTCCTGATCGTCGCGTTCGTCGGCATCTTCCTGCTGGCGTTGGCGATCCCGGCGCTGGCCGACAACAAGAGCAGCTTCTTGTTCTCCCGGATCTGGGAGCCCGGCGGCGACGAGCCCCGGTTCGGTATCGCCGCGATGTTCTACACCACCGTGATCAGCTCGATCATCGCGATGCTGATCGCGGTCCCGATCGCGATCGGCGTCGCGCTCTTCATCACGTACTACTCCCCCAAGCGGCTGGCGCAGCCGGTCGCGTACGCCGTCGACCTGCTGGCCGCGGTGCCGTCGATCATCTACGGCCTGTGGGGCATCCTGTTCTTCGCCCCGATCCTGCTGCCGGTGATCAACGGACTGTCCGACGCACTCGGCTGGATCCCGCTGTTCGAGAAGCCGCCGGGCGACAACGTCGGCGTGGTCTTCACGGCGTCCGTCGTACTGGCGATCATGATCCTGCCGGTGGTCACCGCGATCAGCCGGGAGATCTTCGCGCAGACACCGATCGCGCACCGTGAGGGCGCGCTGGCACTCGGCGCGACCAAGTGGGAGATGATCCGGATGTCGGTCCTGCCGTACGGGCGTTCCGGCGTGGTGAGCGCGTCGATGCTCGGCCTCGGCCGCGCGCTCGGCGAGACCGTCGCCGTACTGATCATCCTGTCGGTGCCGAACGGCAACGACCCGTGGAACTCGTCGATCTTCGCCGGCGGCGAGACGTTCGCGTCGAAGATCGCCAACAACGCCGCCGAGTTCGACTCGCCGGAGAAGACCGGCGCCTACATCGCGGCCGGCCTGGTTCTGTTCGTCGTCACGTTCCTGGTCAACTCCGCGGCCCGGATCATCGTCGACCGCAGCGGCCCCGGTGGCCGGCGTCCCCGCCGCAGCCGCCGCGCCGCAGCCCAAGGAGCGTCCTCATGACCGCGATCGCAGAGAACAAACCGGCGTACGACGGTCAGGCGCTGGATCTGTCCGGCAAGTCCGGCGCCCGCGCCTTCAAGAACACGCTGGCCACCGTGCTGATCGTGCTGGCCTTCGTGGTCGCGATGATCCCGCTGCTGTGGATCCTCGGCACCGTGATCAGCAAGGGCTACCACCTGCTGCTGAGCGCGGACTGGTGGAGCCAGTCGCAGCGCGGCATCACCGTCCGGCGCGAAGGCGGCGGCGCGTACCACGCCATCATGGGCACGCTGATCATGTCGCTCATCACCGCCGTGATCGCGGTGCCGATCGCCGTCCTCGGCGCGGTCTACCTGGTCGAGTACGGCAAGGGCACCAAGGCCGCCCGGGTGGTCAGCTTCATGATCGACATCCTCACCGGTGTCCCGTCGATCGTCGCCGCGCTGTTCATCTACGCGGTCTGGATCACGATCTTCGGCTTCAACCGGGTCGGCTTCGCGGTGTCGCTGTCGCTGGTGCTGCTGATGCTCCCGGTCGTACTGCGGTCCACCGAGGAGATGCTCAAACTCGTTCCGGACGAGCTGCGAGAAGCGTCGTACGCGCTCGGGGTGCCGAAGTGGAAGACGATCATGAAGGTGGTCGTGCCGACCGCGTTCGGCGGCATCGTCACCGGCGTGATGCTCGGTCTGGCCCGCGTCATGGGTGAGACCGCGCCGCTGCTGATCCTGGTCGGCTACTCGAAGAACATCAACCTGAACCCGTTCAACGGATTCATGGGCGCGCTGCCGACGATGATCAACCAGGACCGGACCGAGCTGGCGCTGCAGCCGGCCGCGGACCGGGTCTGGGCGGCCGCACTGACGCTGATCCTGCTTGTCCTTGTCCTCAACGTGCTGGCCAGGCTCGTCGCCCGGTTCAGCGCCATCAAGTCGAAATAGTCACGAGAGGTTCTGAGTCGATATGGCTAAGCGCATCGAGGTCAGCGGCCTCAACGTCTACTACGGCGACTTCAAGGCCGTCGAGGATGTGTCGATGACGGTCGAGCCCCGCTCGGTCACCGCGTTCATCGGCCCGTCCGGCTGCGGCAAGTCCACCTTCCTGCGGACCCTGAACCGGATGCACGAGGTGATCCCCGGCGCCCGGGTCGAGGGCAAGGTGCTGCTGGACCAGCAGGACCTGTACGGCTCCGGGGTCGACCCGGTCGCCGTCCGCCGCGTGGTCGGCATGGTGTTCCAGCGGCCGAACCCGTTCCCGACGATGTCGATCTTCGACAACGTCGCGTCCGGCCTGAAGCTGAACGGCGTCAAGGACCGCAAGAAGCTGACCGAGGTGGTCGAGCGGTCCCTGCACGGCGCGAACCTGTGGAACGAGGTCAAGGACCGCCTCGACAAGCCGGGCGCGGGTCTGTCCGGCGGTCAGCAGCAGCGGCTCTGCATCGCGCGTGCGATCGCGGTCGAGCCCGAGGTGATCCTGATGGACGAGCCGTGCTCGGCCCTGGACCCGATCTCCACGCTGGCGATCGAGGACCTGATCGAGAAGCTGAAGGACCAGTTCACGGTCGTCATCGTCACGCACAACATGCAGCAGGCGGCCCGGGTCTCGGACCAGACCGCGTTCTTCAACCTGGCCGCCACCGGTAAGCCGGGCCGGCTGATCGAGATGGCCCCGACCAAGCAGATCTTCTCCAACCCGACGGAGAAGGCCACCGAGGACTACATCACGGGTCGCTTCGGCTGATCCGCCGTACGACGGTTTGCTGCCGGCCGCCGCGACGAGGTCCGTCGCGGCGGCCGTCGGCGTTTCGGACCCGTGTCAGACGCAGAGCGAACGGGCGAAGTTGACCCGGGCAAGGACGTCGGCCACCTGTTGCGGCGAGCTCACACCGACGTGGGTGTTGTGGGTGCGGTTGCCGTTCTGCACGGTGATCTGGACGAAGCCGGTGGTCCGGCGCTCCTTGCAGAGCAGGAAAAGCAGGCCGAGCAGGCAGGCCAGCGCGAAGATGATCGCGAGCACGATCGCCCAGCCGGGGATCTTCTCCTCGGTCCGCGACATGTCCATCGCCGACCAGTTCGTCCCGTGCGTGGGCAGTACGCCGGCGGGCGTGACGATCCGCTGCTGTTCCACCGAGATGTCGCCGATCGTCACCAGCACCGGACCGGCAGGCAGGGCCACCAGCGGCGGCTGGGGCTGCTGCTGGTACTGACCGCCGACGGGCGGTGGGAACGCGCCCGGCTGCATCCCGTACGGACCGGGCTGGGCTTGGGGGGCGGCCTCGAAAGTGGGCGGCGTCGGGTACTGCACCGGGAGATGGCGGTCGGGATCGCCGCCAGGGCCCTGACCGGGCGCGGGTTCACGAGGGGTCTCAGTCACAGACGAGACCCTAAGGGGTCCACGGACCGGTGTGGGGACGTGACCGCGAACCTGTGGAAAAGATAGCCTCTGGGGATTCCTCGACGTTCTCAGAAGGGAACCGCGGTGAGCACTCCGACGCCACCTCCCGGCGACGACCAGAACGACCAGAACCGGCCGCAGGACACTCCCGAGACCCCGGGTGAACAGCCGAGCCAGTACGGCCAGCCGAATCCGTACGGCCAGAGCCAGCCTGAGCAGCCGGGCCAGTACGGTCAGCAGCCTGGGCAGTACGGCCAGCAGCAGCCGGGATACGGCCAGCAGCAGTACCCTGGGCAGCCTGGGCAGTACGGGCAGCAGGGCCAGCCTGGGCAGTATGGCCAGCAGCAGCCGGGTCAGTACGGTCAGCAGCAGGGCTACGGCCAGCAAGGCGGTTACGGCCAGCAGCAGCCGGGTGCGTACGGTCAGCAGCCCGGCCAATACGGCGCGTACGGCCAGTCCGGCTATGGGTACGGCGGCGGCGCCGTACCGCAGAACAACACCCCGCAGACGCTGGCGATCATCGGCATCGTCTGCCTGGTGATCTGTACGCCGGCCTCGATCGTGCTGGGGCTGATTGCCCAGGGCAAGTTCCGCGAGCAGGGCCGTTCCGACACGCTGGCAAAGGTCGCGTGGATCGGCGGCGCCGCCCTGACCGGCCTGGGACTGCTGTTCTACATCATCGGACTCGCGTCCAACTGATCCTGCTCGTCGCGGGGCCGGCGTGGCCCCGCGACGGCGTCAGTTCAGGTTGCGGGCGACGCCGTACACGACCAGCAGGGCGATGACGCCCTTGATCAGCCAGTCCGCAACGCGCGGGCTCATCGACAGCCTGGGCAGGCGCACCAGCCGTAGCGATTCGAGGCCCCAGGCAAGCACTTGGTAGCCGACGGCAACGCCGACGAGCGGGCCGAGCACCAGGATCACGGGGTTGAAGTGCCAGGCGGCGTCCAGATCGCCGCGGAGCAAGGCGGCCGCCATCCGGGTCGACCCGCAGAGCGGGCAGTTCAGACCGGTGGTGGCGTGCAAGATGCAAGGCACGCCGATCCGGCCGCCGGACAGCTGGTACAGCCCGGCCAGCGCGAACCCGCCGACACCGACCGCGGACAGGCCCCAGACCCGGCGGTCCAACGGCTGGACCGGACCGGCCGGCCGGAGTACGACGCTCTGCGAGACGCTCACCCCCTAACGGTAACTCTCAACCGGTGGGATCCGTCGACAGGTCTGAGCCGTCTGACCCGTAGCCTGCAACTCACTCCTCACATGTCTTCAGTAGAAGGGATCGTCGTGAGCAATCCGACGCCACCGCCGGGTTACGGCCCGCAAGACCCACAGCAACCGGGTCAGTACGGCCAACCCGGCCAGTACGGTCAACCTGGTCAGCCGGGGCAGCAGCCGGGCCAGTACGGGCAGCAGCCGGGGTACGGCGGCCAGCCTGGCTACGGGCAGCAGCCGGGTTATCCCCAGCAGCCTGGTCAGTACGGCCAGCAGCCGGGGTATCCGCAGCAGCCCGGCCAGTACGGCCAGCCGGGTCCCTACGGCCAGCCTGGTCAGGCGTACGGTCAGCCCTACGGCCAGCCGGGCTTCGGCGGGATCCCCGGCAACCTGGCCGCCTGGCCGAACCGGGTCGGCGCCTGGTTCGTCGATGCGCTGATCGTCGGTGTGCCGTCCGGTATCGGCTCCGCGATCGCGGGCAACACCAACAGCTCGGTGCTGGCGATCATCGGCCTGATCTTCTACCTGGCCGGCGTCGGACTCGCGATCTGGAACATCCTGATCCGCCAGGGCAGCACCGGTCAGACCGTCGGCAAGCAGGTGCTCGGGCTGAAGCTCGTCGGCGCCGACACCGGCCAGCCGATCGGCGCCGGCAAGACGTTCCTCCGCCAGCTCACGCACATCCTCGACGGCCTGGCCTGCTACATCGGCTACCTGTGGCCGCTGTGGGACGAGAAGCGGCAGACGTTCGCCGACAAGATCAACAACACCTACGTCATCAAGCTCTGACCTGTCGTGAGCACCCCTCCCACAGGGCCGTACGACGGTCAGTATCCACCGCCTGGTCAGTACCCGGTACAGGGCTACAACCCTTACGGGCAAGGCTTTCCGGGCGGCGGGTACGGCTATGCGCCACCCGGCCGGCTGGCGGACTGGCCGATACGGGTCGGCGCGTCACTGGTCGACTCGCTGATCATGGCCATTCCGTCGATCGCCGGGGTGCTCGCCGCACTGGTCATCGACGGCGACCAGGACGAGTTGGGCACCGGCGGCGGGATCGCGATGATCGCCGGTTTCCTGGTCGCCTTCGGTATCTGGGTGTGGAACCGCATCATCCAGCAGGGCCGCACCGGCCAGTCGTTCGGCAAGAAGGTGACCGGCCTGCGGATCGTGGACGCACACACCGGTCAGCTGATCGGCATGGGCAAGAATCTCGGCCGCGAGGTCTGCGCCCAGATCTTCAATCAGCTCTGCTTCCTCAACGTCCTCTGGCCGCTGTGGGACGACAAGAAGCAGACCTGGCACGACAAGGTCGTCAGCGACATCGTGATCAAGAGCTGACGTCAGTGCGAACGCAGGAGACCGGCGCAGGTAACTGCCCACAGCACGCTGGTGAAAGTGCCGATGATGAACCGTTCGGCGACGGCCTGCGGAGTCACTGAGGCCGGCTGGTCGGGGCTGCGGAGCTCCGGGTACCGGGCAAGGCCCTTGATCGCCAGTACTACTGCGATGCCTTCCGGCCAGCCGGCTACCAGGGACGCGTAGATCGCGGTCCGCTCGAGGGCTCCGATCAGCGCGCCGCCACGCAGTACCTCACCGGCTTTCTGGGTCGACTGGGCTCTGGTGTTGTTCCGGTCGACCAGGGCGAGCACAGACGTCGTCAGCGGGCCGCCGCCGGTCACTGCCAGCCCTCCGGCGAGCAGGAGCAGCACGTTCCACCAGCGCTCGGCCCAGCCGGCCACTCCGTGCCCTGACAGCAGCAGTACGCCGACAGCAGCGAGACAGGCGAGCATGACGCCGCTGATCACGATCTCGAGGTTGGAACCGGACCTGGGCACCCATGCGAGCACAGCAAGGATCAGCCCGGCGGCCGTCAACGACAGGACCAGCGCCGTCACGCAGCGACTCCAGCACCGAGCAGGTCCGCGGCCAGCACCCGTCCGCGCTGTTCCTCGGCGAATCCCGCCGCCTGCGCACGTTGCGTCACCGCCGACTGGCTGATACCGAGTTTCACGCCGATCTCCCGCCTGGTGAGTCCTTCGGCCAACAGGTCCGCCACTGCCCAGCCACGCTCGCTCCGGCGCCGCAGTACGGACGCCATCAGCCACAGCACCGTCTCCACCTGCTCCGCGACCCGCGAGTCGGCCCCCACCACATTCACATGGTGGGGGCTCGACTTGGCCTTCGTCACCGCCTCACGGGCGAACACGAACGCCTCACCGCTGCCTGCTCTGGTACTGCGGGGCAGCGGCTGGGTCACCTCGCCGATGCCGAGCCCGACGTACCAGGAGTCGGCGCGGAGCAGCTCTACGATCACGTCGACCGTCGACCGGGCCTCCGAGAACACGCCCTGTACCTCGTCGCCGGCGGTCCGCTCGAACCTCCGCAGCAGTCCGGACCGGCGCGGGCGGCGGTTCAGGGAGTTCAGCAGCTCGGGTACGAGATCGCTCGTGCTTCGGCTGCCCCGCTGATCTACCGTGAGAACGAAGACCATCGCCCTGCACCTCCTTCTGAACGGCTTAAGGCTACAGTCTTATTCACGTAGAGTGAAGGACAAAACCTGAATCGCTTCAGCCGATTACTCCCCGTATTCGGCCCGAATGTCGGCGGTGATCCGCATCGAGCAGAACTTCGGGCCGCACATCGAGCAGAAGTGGGCGGTCTTGGCAGGCTCGGCCGGCAACGTCTCGTCGTGGAAGGACCGGGCCGTGTCCGGATCCAGCGACAGGTTGAACTGATCCTCCCAGCGGAACTCGAACCTTGCCTTGGACAACGTGTCGTCCCAGTCCTGCGCGCCCGGGTGTCCCTTGGCCAGATCCGCGGCGTGAGCAGCAATCTTGTACGTGATCACACCCGTCTTCACGTCATCGCGATCCGGCAGCCCGAGATGCTCCTTTGGCGTGACGTAGCAGAGCATCGCCGTACCCAACCAGCCGATCTGCGCGGCGCCGATCGCCGAGGTGATGTGGTCGTACGCCGGCGCCACATCAGTTGCCAACGGCCCCAATGTGTAGAACGGCGCCTCGCCGCACAGCTCCTCCTCGAGCCGCACGTTCTCGGCGATCTTGTGCATCGGCACATGTCCCGGGCCCTCGATCATCACCTGTACGTCGTGCTCCCAGGCGATCCTGGTCAGCTCACCCAGCGTTCGCAGTTCCGCGAACTGCGCCTCGTCGTTCGCGTCCGCGATGCACCCGGGCCGCAGCCCGTCGCCGAGCGAGAACGTCACGTCGTACTCCCGCAGGATCGAGCACAGCTCCGCGAAATGCGTGTACAGGAACGATTCCTGGTGATGCGCGAGGCACCACGCCGCCATGATCGACCCGCCGCGCGACACGATCCCGGTGATGCGTCGCGCGGTCAGCGGCACGTACCGCCGCAGTACGCCGGCGTGCACGGTCATGTAGTCCACGCCCTGCTCGCACTGCTCGATCACCGTGTCGCGGTACACCTCCCACGACAGCGCGGCCGGATCGCCGTTCACCTTCTCGAGCGCCTGGTACAGCGGCACCGTCCCGATCGGCACCGGCGAATTCCGCAGGATCCATTCCCGCGTCTCGTGGATGTTCTTCCCGGTGGACAGATCCATCACCGTGTCCGCGCCCCACCGGGTCGCCCAGACGAGCTTCTCGACCTCTTCCTCGACCGAGCTGGTGACGGCGGAGTTGCCGATGTTCGCGTTCACCTTCACCAGGAACTTCTTGCCGATGATCATCGGCTCGCTCTCCGGATGCCGCCGGCTCGCCGGTATCACTGCCCGCCCGCGCGCCACCTCGGCCCGGACGAACTCCGGATCGACGCCCTCCCGGACGGCGACGTACCTCATCTCGCCGGTGATCGTCCCGGCTCGCGCATGCCCGAGCTGGGTCAGTCCCGGGCGCTCCGCGATCCACTCCCGCCGCAACGCGGGAAGGCCTGCCTGTACGTCGATCTGCGCCGACGCGTCGGTGTAAGGACCGGATGTGTCGTACAGGTCGAAATGCTCCCCGTTCGTCAGATGCACGCGACGAGCCGGTACGCCGAGCTCGCCGCGATAGATCTTCTCCGAGCCGGAGATCGGACCCGTCGTCACCGTCGGACGGATCGTGCTGACATTCACCATGCTGGTGCTCCCTACGCCGGAATTACCCGGACAGGTTCGGCGGTCGGCGGCGCCGGGATCAGAACCCAGCCGCCCTCTCAGCCCGCTACGGTGCGAGCTCCCGCGATCTCAAGTTGTCACGACCACCCTAGACGAAGCCTGTAGCGTCCAGGTATGCGCGACCTCGTGTACCCGCCCGTCATCGCCTTCGCCCGGACCTCGTTCAAGGTGCTGGACCTGAAGCTCCGCCTGACCGGCACGGAGAACGTGCCCCGGACCGGCGGTGCGCTGATCGCCCTGAACCACATCAGCTACGTCGACTTCATCCTCGGCGGGTACGGCGCTCTGCCGAGCAAGCGGCTGGTCCGGTTCATGGCCAAGGAGGTGCTGTTCCGCAACCGGTACTCCGGTCCGTTGATGCGCGGCATGCACCACATCCCGGTCGACCGGGACGCGGGCGCGGCGTCGTACCAGAAGGCGCTGGAGTACCTGGCCGCGGGCGAGGTGGTCGGCGTGTTCCCGGAGGCGACGATCAGCCGCTCGTTCGAGCTCAAGGAGTTCAAGTCCGGCACGGTCCGGATGGCGGCGGAGGCCGGCGTACCGGTGATCCCGATGATCCTGTGGGGCACGCAGCGGATGTTCACCAAGGACCATCCGCGGGACTTCTCCCGGCACCGCCCGATCTCGATCACCGTCGGCGAACCGATCACGGTGACGCGCGACGACGACGCGGCCGAGGCGACCGCACACCTGCGATCCACGATGGCCGGGATGCTCGACGAGACCATCCGCGCGTACCCCGAGCAGCCCGCCGGCGCCTGGTGGCTGCCCGCGGCCTACGGCGGCAGCGCGCCGACCCCGGCCGAGGCCGAACGACTCGACCAGGAAGAGCTCGCCCGCCGGGCCTCCAAACGTCGTTAAGACGGCGGACAGGACCTTGACCCTCGGGGCGGAACGAGGGTACGAAGGCTTTCGTTGACTGAGCAGGAACCTGGGGGGTCCCTGTGCGGCGGGCCGGTGTCGGTGGCCTGCGACACGAGCGGGCGGGGAAGGTTTTGTTCGATTCACCGGAAGAGCTGCATCTGTTCGACCCGGGCGCGATGACTCCGGCGCCGCATGTGGCCGAGCACATCCCGGACGCCGGAGCGTTCTTCGTCGACTGGGCGACCCGCGGGCTGAATCCGGAGCGCGCCCGCGAGATCGAGTCCGCGGTGAACGGCCGGCGGAACCCGAACGGCTGGTTCCCGCTGGAGACGCTGGACAGCATCGGCAGCAGAGGCTTCTGGCGCGGGCCGCTGACCTACCTGGCCAGGATGACGGCCGACGACCCGAAGATCCTGCAGGAGTGGGCCTGTGACGGCCTGCGTGACGAGCAGGTGGGCCGCATCGAGGCGACGGTGGACCACCTGCTGCACCAGCAGGGCCACGCCGCCGCTGCGACGTGGGCGGTCGCCGTACGGCCGCGGACATACCTCGACGCGGAGGTACTGGGCGACCGCCTGTTGGCCGCGTGGGAGTACAACCTCGGCTCGATCCGCGCCAAGGACGTGGCGAAGTCGGTCCGGCGCTGGAACCGCTGAGCCGCACCCTGAGAAGACGTACGACGGGCAGCCGCCAGACCGCCCGTCGTACCTCTCAGAGACTCAAGAGACTCAGTGGAACTGCGGGATGATCAGGTACAGCCCGTACAGCACCGCGGCCAGGCAGCCCGCGAAGCAGAGTGCCGCGACGCCGGTGTCCACGACGGACGGCTGCCGCTTCGCGTCGATCGCGACCGCGCGCCGCGACATCGCGCTGACCCCGAACGCGAACAGGACCGCCAGGCCGACCCCGAAGATCAGGCTGGCCAGTGCCACCTGACCGAGTGAACTCCAGTCGATGTGCATCGCCGTACTCCTCTCAGGCCGCCGCGGCCGAGCTGGCGGCCGGGGTGGAGGTCGGGTAGTCGTTCACGTTCTTCGACGTGACCGGCTTGCGCCGGGAGGCCGCGTAGATGGCGACACCGGCCGCGACCGCGAGGATCGCGATGATCAGCACGCCGATGTTGCCGGAGTCGGCCACCCGCCCGGCCAGCGCGCCGACGATCGCGGCGGCGGGCAGCGTGAGCACCCAGGCGACGGCCATCCGGCCGGCCACCGTCCAGCGCACCTCGGCCAGCCGCTTGCCGAGACCGGCGCCGAGGATGCTGCCCGAGCAGACCTGCGTGGTCGACAGCGGGAAGCCCAGGTGGGACGAAGCCAGCAGGACCGCGGTCGAGCTGGTCTCGGCGGAGAAGCCCTGCGGCGACTCGATCTCGGTCAGGCCCTTGCCCATCGTCCGGATGATCCGCCAGCCGCCCAGATAGGTGCCGGCGGCGATCGCGAGTCCGGAGGACAGGATGACCCAGACCGGCGGCGCAGAGCCCGAGGCCAGGGTGCCCGAGGTGATCAGCACCAGCGTGATCACACCCATCGTCTTCTGCGCGTCACCGGTGCCGTGGGCCAGCGACACCATCGAGGCGGACGCGATCTGACCGACCCGGAACCCTTCGGTGACCGTCTTCTTCTCGGCCCGGTGGGTGATCTTGTAGGCCAGGAACGTGCCGAGCAGCGCGACGACGCCGGCCACGATCGGCGCGGCGACCGCCGGGATGATGATCTTCTGCACGACGGTGGTGAAGTGCACGGCGCTGCTCCCGGAGGCGATCCAGGTGGCGCCGATCAGGCCGCCGAACAGCGCGTGCGACGACGAGCTCGGCAGGCCGACGTACCAGGTCATCAAGTTCCACAGCACGGCGCCGACCAGGCCGCCGAAGATCACCGGCACGGTCACTTTGGCGTCGTCGACGATCCCGCTCGAGATCGTCTTGGCGACCTCGGTGGAGATGAACGCGCCGACGAGGTTCAGCACGGCGGACACAGCCACCGCGACCTTCGGTTTCAGTGCGCCGGTGGCGATCGACGTCGCCATCGCATTGGCGGTGTCGTGGAACCCGTTGGTGAAGTCGAACACCAATGCGGTGATGATCACCACGACGACAAGGAACGACAGATCCATCCCGATCACTTCCCTAGGCGGACGATCAGTAACGTCGATCGACCGTAGGCCCGGTGAGTGAATTTGAAATGAATGGAACCAGGGAATTTACTCCAAGATCAGATGTGCCAGTTCGTAGATGAGTGCTGCGACGATCCCGGCGGCCGGGATGGTCAGGACCCACGCGATCGCGATGCTCTTGGCGACACCCCAGCGCACCGCGGACAGCCGCTTGGTCGCGCCGGCGCCCATCACCGCGGAGGTGATCGTGTGCGTGGTGGAGACGGGGGCGTGGAGGCCGATCGCCATCACGTACAGCACGGTCGCGGCGACTGCCTCCGACGCGAACCCGCGGGCCGGGTCCAGGTGGATGATCCGGCGACCGAGCGTCCGCATGATCCGCCAGCCGCCGGAGTACGTGCCGAGCGAGATTGCCGTCGCGGCCGAGATCTTGACCCACAGCGGGATGCCGTCGCTCTGCTGTGCGTGCCCGGTGGTGACCAGCGCCAGGAAGATCACGCCCATCGTCTTCTGCGCGTCCTGGAGTCCGTGGCCGAGCGCCATCGCGGCGGCCGACAGCGACTGCGCCATCCGGAAACCGCGTGTGGTCTTGCCGGGATTGCTGCGCCGGAACAGCCAGAGGATCGCGACCATCAGCAGGAACGCGCCGAGGAAGCCGACCGCGGGTGACAGCACCATCGGGATGACGACCTTGTCGATGATCCCCGACCACAGGACGGTGCTCGCCGAGGCGAGGCCGGCGCCGACGAGGCCGCCGATCAGTGCGTGGGTCGAGGAGCTCGGCAGGCCGAAGTACCAGGTGATCAGGTTCCAGGTGATGGCGCCGATCAGGGCCGCGATCACGATCACCAGGCCGTGGGTCCCGGACGGCGTGCTGATGATGCCCTTGCCAACGGTCTCGGCGACCTCGGTGCCGGCCAGCGCACCGAGGAAGTTGAAGGCCGCCGCCATCGCCAGCGCCACCCGCGGAGTGAGCGCCCGGGTGGACACCGAGGTAGCGATCGCGTTGGCGGCATCGTGGAAACCGTTGGTGTAGTCGAAGACGAGCGCGATGAGGACTACGGCGATGACGAGCGCGAGCTCCACGCTCAGCCCTCCTTGACGGCGATCTGCTCGACCGTGTTGGCGACGTGCTCGAACGCATCGATCGCGGCCTCCAGCAGGTCGACCACGGTCTTGAGTTTCATCACGGTCAGCGCCTCGTACTCGCCGCTGAAGAGTTTTGCGATCAACCTGCGGTGGACCGCGTCGCCGGTGTTCTCCAGGCGGTTGATCTCGATCCAGTACTCGGCCAGGTCCTTCATCGTCCGCAGCCTGGGCATGGTCTCAGCGGTCAGCTGGGCCATCCGCTGGAGTACTTCGATCTGCTCGGCGATCTCCTCCGGCAGCTTCTCCAGGTTGAAGAGGTGGACGGTGTCGACCGCCTCCTCCATGAAATCCATCACGTCGTCGAGATCGGAGGCCAGCCGGTAGATGTCCTCGCGGTCGAACGGGGTGACGAAGGTCGAGTTCACCCGGCGGATGATCGAGTGGGTGGTCTCGTCGGCCGCGTGCTCCGCATCCTTCATCTCGGCGGCGATCTGGTGACTCGAGGAGAGGCCGGTCCCCGCCGTACTGCCGAGCAACTCGGCCAGGATCCGGGATCCGTCCACGAGGTGGTTGGCGGACTCGGTGAAAAGGTCGTAGAACGTCGGGTCGTTCGGACGCAGACGTAACGGCACTTCAAGCTCCGGGTGAACGAGGGACAAACCGTGAACATGCTAGGGGGAACATCCGCCTGACGTGGCATCCGCCCGGAGCAACGTATCGCGTTGTGATGAACTGGGCAGTTGGGCGTTGCACAGTTGGTAACCGATCGGTTTCAGCGCGTTATCACGGCGTACAGGTCGAACAGCCCGACGACGAGGACCAGACCGGCCGCGACCCGGAGCACATTCTCGTGACCGAGGGCATGGATCGCGCCGCCGCTGGTACTGCGATAGACGGCGCTGACGGCGGCCCAGCAGCCCAAGGACAGCACCAGTACGACGATTCCGAGCCCGGTGCGGACGTCCGACGAACCGTGGCCGGAGGCAATCAGCAGGATGCCGTTGGCAATCAGGCCGAGCGCCGTACGACGCCATGCGAGCAGCGTCCGCTCGGGCTGCCGGCCGGGATCCGGTGTGCTCATCGCCACAGTGAGAACAGCAGGCCGATCAGGCCGACGACCGCGATCGTTGCCCCGAGCATCAACGGGAGCCGGGTCACCGGAAGCGCGCCACCGCGACGGATCGCGATCAGGTTCTGTTGCCAGCGCCGGAACGCTCCGGCCGTCGTGACGATGCCGGCGCAGACCAGGATCAGTCCGATGATGCGGGCCGGCCAGCGATCCGGGCCGAGGTCGAGGAACTGCACCGCGGACAGTCCCCCGGCGTAGCAGGCGAGCGACGTCCGCAGGTAGGCGAGGTAGGTGCGCTCGTTCGCCAGCGTGAACCGGTAATCGGGCTCCTCCTCGGTCATCCGCAACTCACCAGGCCGTGGTCCTGTTTCAGCGTCAGCACACGCCGCACGCTACTCGCCAGCTTCGCCGCGAAGGACTTGTCCTGCTGGGCCTTGGCGACCAGTGCGTCCACCATCGTCGTGGTCAGCCCGGCCTTGGCGTTGATGACGATGTCTCCGCCGGCCGCGACGAACCGGGTCGCGCGGGCCCCGGCCGGGACCGATGCGACCTCGGCGGCCGCGCCGACGTCGTCGGTGATCACCACCCCGCTCCAGCCCAGGTCGCCGCGGACCATGCCCTGGATGACGGTCGGCGAGAAGATCGCGCGGTTCTTCGGGTCGATCTTGGTGTAGGTGACGGTCGAGATCATCACCATCGACGCACCGGCCTTGATCCCGTCGGCGAACGGCTGCAGGTCGTCGTCACCGCGAACCGTGACGTTGTCGACGACACCTGACGAGAAGTCGGTGTTGCCGCGCACCCGTCCGAGTCCGGGGAAGTGCTTGACCGAGGTCGCGACTCCGGCCTTGCGCATGCCTTGCACGAATGCCTGTACTCCGCGGCTCGCGTCGGCCGGCGTGTTGCCGTACTCGCGGTTGAGCTGGCCGATCGGGGCGTTCTGGGACTTCAGTGAACTAGGTACGACGTCGGCCACCGGCGCGAGGTCGACGTTGACGCCGGCCTGCTTGAGCTGGCTGCCCCACACCTGTGCCTGTGCGGTGAGCTTCGAGCTGGACCAGGTGCCTTGGACCGTCGCTGCGGGGATGCGGTCGAAGCCGGAGCCCTTCAGGCGCTGGATCTGGCCGCCTTCTTGGTCCGCTGCGATAAGTGGGCGGACGCCTTTCACTGTGGCCGCGGTATTGACCGCGGTCATCGCCGAGCGGGTGTGGGAGAGGCTGCCGCTGGCGCCCATCAGGAAGACGCTGCCGGACTTCTGCTGTACGACGGCCTTCTGGGCGGACGTCATGCCGCTGGCGTCGATGCCGGTCATGATCAGCTGAGCGGCCTGCTCGCGGAGCGTCAGGCTCTGGAGCTTCTGGTCGATGCAGCCTTCAGTCGGCGGGTCCGTCGGCGTCTGGGTTGGTGGCGTCTCGCTCGCCGGAGTGCTGGGCTCATCGGTCGGCTGATCGGTCGGCTCGACCGGCATCGATGAGGACGGCACTGTGCTCGGACCGGCGGTCGGTGGAGAGTTGCTGTCGCCGCAGCCGGCGACCACGAGAGCAGTCAGCGCGATCAGCGCGACCGGTCGCCTCATCTCAGTTTCGCTCCCAGGCGGCGCGGTCGACGGTGTCCCCGGAATGCCGGGCCAGGGTCGCGCACACGTCGTACAGGTGCTCGACCTGCTCCGGGGTGAGTGCGTCGAAGATCGATTTGCGCACCTCCTCGACGTGACCGGGGGCCGTGTCGATCAGCTTCTGCCGTCCGAGCTCGGTGAGGATCGCGACCTGGCCGCGACGGTCGGACTCGATGCCCTCGCGCTTGACCCAGCCGTTCTGCTCGAGCCGGTTGACCGCGTGCGACAGTCGGCTGCGCGAACCTTGGGTCGCCACCGCGAGCTCACTCATCCGCAGCCGGTTGCCCGGCGCCTCGGACAGCCGGACCAGGATCTCGTAGTACGTGTGCGGGATTCCGGCGTCGCGTTGCAGCTGTTGCTCGATGCGGCTACTCACTACTCGTTGCGCCGCGATGTACGCGCGCCAGGCCTGTGCTTCTCGTTGGTCCAGCCACCGGGTCTCCGCCATCCCCGCAGCGTACTTGTTCACCGATCCGGATCAGCAGCACGGCGACCGCACAAATCAGCATGCCCGCGACGGCGAGCGCGCCGATGGTCTCGTGGAAGAGCAGGAACGCGAACACCATCGTGGTCGGCGGGACCAGATAGAGCAGCGAGCTGATGCGGGTTGCGCCGGAGAGTTTGAGGTTGACGAGGTACAGGCCCCAGCCACCACCGGTCGCCAGTAACACCAACCACAGCACCGGGCCGTAGAAGCCGGGCTGCTGCGGAACAGTCATCCTGTGGGTCGAGGTGGCCAAGGCTGTGAAGAGGACAGCTGACACGAGGCTCTGCACGGCCAGCGCATCCAGAGATCTCGTACTCGGCTTGCGAGAGCGCTCCAGACAAGTGCCTGCAACGAGACCGAGGAGGCCACCGATCGGGAGCAGGAACAGCAGGGGCGACCCATGACCGGCTCCAAGGTCGTCGGCGACAACCAAGCCCACACCGGCGAGGCCCAGAACCAAACCAATCCATTGGCGTTGGCTCACGCGTTCGTCCAGCAGCGGGCCGGCCACGGTCGCGATCAGCAGCGGCTGCAGCGAGCCGATGAGCGCGGTGACGCCGGCCGTGATCCCGTGGTCGATACCGGTGAAGATCAGACCGAGGTAGACGAACTGGGTCAGGAACGCCATCGAGATCTGGGTCGCGAGATCCCGGCGGGAGATCCGCGGTCGCCTGATCGCCAGGACCGCAGCGGCGATCGCACCCGCGACGAGGAACCGCCAGGCAAGCAGGTCGAACGCGTTCGTGTACTGCGTACCCCACCGGGCGCCGATGAAGCCGCAGCTCCAGAACACGACGAACCCGGCTCCGGCCGCCAGGGTGAGCGCCTTGTTGGTGGTCATGTCAGCGAGAGTAACCACACCGGTCGGTATACTGTCAGTATGCTTGACCAGCAGGTGAGACTGATCGTGGACCGCCAGGTGCGTGCAGCGCCCCGGTTGACCCCGGCCGGGGAGCGCATCCTCGCGGCCGCGTCGACGCTGTTCTACGAGCAGGGCATCCGGACGGTCGGGGTCGATGCGATCGCTGCCGCGGCGGACGTGACCAAGAAGACGTTGTACGACCGGTTCGGGTCGAAGGACCGGCTGATCGCGGCGTACCTCGAGGAGCGGGATCGCGCCTGGCACCTCTTCCTCGACGAGCAGCTGACCGAGCGGCAGCCGGCGACCCCGCAAGAGCTGATCCTGGCGTTGTTCGCGGCGCTGACGGACTGGCTTGCCGGGTCGCGCAACGGGTGCGGGTTCATCAACGCGAGCGTGGAGCTGGCGGCGCCGGACCATCCGGCGATGCCGGTGATCGTTGGCCAGAAGCGGTGGATGCGGTCCGAGTTCGAAGCACAGGCGCGGGCGGCCGGGCTTGCCGATCCGGGTGAGTTGGCTGATCGTCTGCTGCTGCTCCACGAAGGCGCGCTCGTCAGCTACCGGGTCGCGGCGATGACCGAAGCGCCGGAGGTTGCCGCGCGAGCAGCGGCCGACCTGCTGGCCGGGTGGCCGCGGGTCTAGCTGTTGGTGCGCTTCGTGAGAGTGAGGCCGACGAGGCGGGACACGACCATGGCGACGTACCCGAGACCGGCCAACTGCTCGATCATCACCACCGAGCGGCCCCACGAGGTGATCGGGACGACGTCGCTCAGGCCGGTGCTGGAGAGCGTGGTGAAGCTCAGGAAGAGCAGCTCCATCCACGTGCGATCGTTGCTTGGAGCAACAGCTGCGGTGAAGCTCTCCGGAACGAGGACCTGGACGAACACGTACAGGTAGGCGAAACCCCAAGCCACCAAGGTGAATGTCGCACCGGTCGCGAACAGCTCGTCGACGCTGACGTCATGGTCGGACAACATGTAGCGGAGCAGGCTGTACGCCGCGTAGAAGTAGAACGCAGCATGCAGTACGGCGGAGATCGCGACCACCGGATCGGTCGGATCGAACGCATCGAGCAACGACAACCCGACGGCCGGGATACCCAGGCAGATGCTGACCCAGGTGAGCCCTGGCGTCGAGCGGACGGAGAAGACCGCGAGCACGAGTACGACGATGCCGAGGATCTCGAACGCGACCCGACCCGGCCGCGATCCTTCCATCGCCGGGTAGATCAGGACGCCGAGCAATTGCACCACGAGCAGCACGGCCGACGGGTTCCGCCGGGCGCTGCCGACGAGCGTCATTGTTCGCCTTCTTCATCCGATTGTTCGCGGGAAGCGATGATCGCCGCGCGACGGGCCAACCGGTGACTCCGCCGGATCTCGGCCTCACGCAACCGCCGCCGGTCCTCGTCGGTCACCGGCACGACCTGCGGCACCTCGCGCGGCTTGCCCTCCTCGTCCACCGCGACGAACACCAGGTACGCCGAGGCAACATGCACCTGCGGACCCACCGCGTCCCACCGATCCGCGGTGATCCGTACGCCGACCTCCATCGAGCTGCGCCCGGTCCAGTTCACCTGCCCGCTGAAATGCACGACGTCCCCGACCCGCACCGGGACGAGGAACACCATCTCGTCCATCGACGCCGTGACCGCGGCCCCGCCCGAGTGCCGGGCCGCAACGACGCCTGCGACCGAGTCGACCAGCGTCATGATCACGCCACCGTGCACGGTCCCGAGCAGGTTGGTCTCGTTCTGTGCGGTGATGTGCGACAGCGACAGCCGGGTCTCGGAGGTCGGCCGCGACGACGGGCTGCTGGACATACAGGCTCCTTCGGGCTCCCTGATGGGTCTGCGCAGAGTATCCCCCGGGAGTTGTCCACAGGTTCGGAATCACGGTCTCCGGCGAGGCCCGATCCTCGTACTTTCTCTGCCGAGAAGGAGGACCACGATGACCATCGACGCAGCCACCGAATATGCCCAGGGCAACAACTCCGACCGTCCCGACCCGATCCTGACCCCACTCTCCCGCCGACAAGCCACCCGACTCGTGCACCTCGCCCTGTCCACCGCGGCCGAGCTCGGGCTCGATCTCGCCTACCAGGGCGGCGCGGCCCTGGTCCCGGCCGATCGCTCCGCCGACAATCCGGTGCTCGGTCTGAGCAACCTCGCCCGCATCGTCGCCCAGTTCGACGAGGACAGCTGGCCGGTGCTCGTCGAGGAGCACTTCGACCAACTGCTGGAGCAGCTCCGGCAGGGTCCACCGACACCACCGACAGATCCCGAGCGCGAGTTGATCCAGCGTCTCGTGCCCCGCGACGCGCTGCCGCCCGGCTGGACCGCGGACCGGCCCGACTTCCTGCCCGGTCTGCTGTCCGTTCCGTCCACGACCGACGACGGGATCGTCACCATGTTCCTCGAGCCGGCTGATATGGGGATCACCTGGTCCGAGGCCGAGCGGTTCGGCCTCGCCAACCTCCGCAGGATGACCGACCACGTCGAGCACGTCGACCACGAGGATCTACAGGTCGACTTCGTCACCGGGACACCGTTCGCGGCGTCGCGGGCGCTCGTTCTCGATACCGTGCTGCGCGAGTCGTTGCACGTGGAGCACGTACCACACGGCGTCCTCGCGGCCGTGCCGGCCCGAGACACGCTCATGCTGCACGTGATCCGGGACCTGTCGCTCATCCCGGCCCTGGGTCTGCTGCTCAACGTCGCCGCCCGCAGCCACGCCCATGACCCCGGACCGCTGTCGCCCGAGGTCTTCATGGTGACGCCGGACTTCCGTTGGCTACCGGCGACCACCGTGTCGCCGGACTACACGCCGCTGAGGTTGTCCTCTGAGCTCGAAACGCTCACGAAGGTCTTGGCCACGTCGGAGCTGCCGTCGAGGTCGCGGTGACGACAGGTGCCATGAGCAACTAACTCGAACTGTTCAGCCACCAGGAGGAGTGAAATGACCAGGCCAGTCGGAGTGGCGGATGCGCGTGATCGAGCGGACCTCGCCCAGCGTGCTCCACTCGTCCTTACCGAGCCGGGCGAGCGGGCGGAGTCGGCGTACCTCGGGGTGACCGCCGTCCATCATCGCGGCGTCGATCGCGATCTGGCGGACCTGACCGATCACGAGGGTGCAGTCGCCGAGTTCGAGGGTGGTGTGCAAGGTGCACTCGATCGCGACCGGCGACTCCGCGACCCGTGGGACGGAGACTGTTCGCGACGGTTCGGTGGTGACGCCGATCGCCTCGAACTCGGAGACGTCCGGCGGGAAGTTCGTCCCGGACGCGTTCACCTGCTCGTACAGGGGCTCCGCGGCGAAGTTCACCACGAACTCGCCGGTCGCCTCGACGTTGTTCAGGCTGTCCTTCCGGCCGACCGAGGTGAACTGCACCATCGGCGGCCGGACACACGAAACGGTGAAGAACGAGTGTGGCGCGAGGTTCAGCACACCGTCGGCCGAGCGGCTCGACACCCACGCGATCGGTCGCGGCACCACCACAGAGTTCAGCAGCGCGTAGAACTCTCGTCGCCCGACGGTCTCCGGATCTACATCGACACGCACGCCCGCAGTACATCAAACTCGGTGGATGCCGCCCCACCCCGCCTCGCGGATCCGGCCGGCGGCTCCCGCGCGCGACGGAGAAGTGGATTGGCCGAGCATCACGATTTCCTGCACCAGGTGACCACTGTCGCCCGCCGCCACGGCATCGACGCCGAACACGTGAAAGAGGTCCCGGGCGGCGTGGCCAACCGCGCTTTCATCCTCGGCGACGACCTGTTCTTCCGCGCCTCCCGCCCCGGCTACGAGGACGACCTCCGCAAAGAAACCCACGTCGTCCCCGCCGCCCGACTGGTCGGCGTACTGACCCCCGAAATCCTCGAGTACGACGAAACCCGCCGCCTCCTCCCCGCCCCGTACGTCGTCATGGAACGCATCCACGGCGCCGAACCAACCGAAGCCCCCACCACCCTGGCCAACGAACTAGCCCGCCTCCACCAGCTCCACCACACTCCTGACCCGATCCTGGCGATCGGTGGGATGCCCAAGCCCGGCCCGGCGACCCCCGAGGCACCCGCGCGCAGTCTGACGAGTCCCGCGGCGCCTGCGCGCAGTCTGACGATTCCTGGGGTGCCGGAGGATGACTGGGGTGATCCGTGGCGGACGGTCGACGACCTCGCCACCCGCGGGTATGTGGATCTGGTGACGGCGAGCTGGTTGATCGGTTGGTTCACGCGGCTCGCGGAGCGCTTCGACGACAGCGGACCCAAGGTGCTCATCCACGGGGATGTTGCCGCGCACAACCTTCTCGTCGGCCCGGGCAACGAGCTCCGCGCGCTCATCGACTGGGGTGACGCCGCCTGGGCTCCGCGCGCGATGGAGTTCGCCAAGCTGCCGCTCACCCAGGTAGCCAGGCTCCTGCCCGTCTACGCCCGCCAGTCCCCCGACTCCGAGGAAGACCTGGCCGCCGCGATCCTCTGGTTCCACCTCTCGTGGGCCCTCGCCAAACTCCCGGCCGCACCCTGGCCGGACCAACGCCACTGGACCGCCCCGACCGCGAGCCGCCTTCTCAACATCCTTCACTTCTTCACCACCACCCCGCCCACCCCCTGGGCCGAGCTCACCTGACCACCGATCAAGAAGGTGGGGTTCTTGGTGTCAGTTGCGCGGTTTCTGCTTGAAAACAAGGGGTTTGCGAATGGTTGGCGATGGGGCAGACTGTGGTTTCGTGACTGATTATGTGGCGGCTGAGGGCCGGTATGACGACCAGATGAGTTACCGGCGGACCGGGCGGAGCGGGCTGCAGTTGCCGGCGATCTCGCTGGGGTTGTGGCACAACTTCGGCGACGACAAGCCGTTCGTGACGCAGCGCGACATCCTGCGGCGGGCGTTCGATCTCGGCGTCACGCACTTCGACCTGGCGAACAACTACGGCCCGCCGTACGGCTCGGCCGAGACGAACTTCGGGACGCACTTCGCGCGCGACTTCACCAGGTACCGCGACGAGCTGATCATCTCGACCAAGGCCGGGTACGACATGTGGCCGGGGCCGTACGGTCAGGGTGGCGGCTCGCGGAAGTACCTGCTCGCCTCGCTCGACCAGTCGTTGAGCCGGATGGGCCTGGACTACGTCGACATCTTCTACTCGCACCGGTTCGACCCCGACACCCCGCTCGAGGAGACGATGGGTGCGCTCGACGCGGCGGTCCGCTCGGGCAAGGCGCTGTACGCCGGCATCTCGTCGTACTCCGCGGACCGGACCCGCGAGGCGGCCCGGATCCTGGGCGAGCTCGGTACGCCGCTGCTGATCCACCAGCCGTCGTACTCGATGCTGAACCGCTGGATCGAGGAAGACCTCCTCGACGCGGTCGGTGAGCTCGGCGTCGGCGTGATCGCGTTCTCGCCGCTGGCGCAGGGTGTGCTCACGGACCGCTACCTCGACGGCATCCCGGCCGACTCCCGCGCGGCGCAGGGCAAGTCGCTCAACCCGGACTCGCTGACCGAGGACACCCTCAAGCACGTCCGCGCCCTGAGCGAGATCGCCAAGGAGCGCGGCCAGTCGGTCGCCCAGCTCGCCCTCGCCTGGACGCTCCGCGACGACCGCGTCACCAGCGCGCTGATCGGCGCCTCCAGCGTCACGCAGCTCGAGGACAACCTCGCGACGGTCCGCAACCTGAAGTTCTCTCCCGAGGAGCTCGAGGCCATCGACGCCGACGCCGTCGAAGCCGGCATCAACCTCTGGAAGAAGAGCTCGGACGGCTGACCAGCCGCAGGTCACCAGCCCGAAGCGCCCGCCGCACCCCTTACGGCGGGCGCTTCGTTGTAAGGAGTGGGTCTCTTGCCGGAAGGTTACGGAGCGGGGTGGGGTGGTTGCGGTCCGGCAGGATTGGGCACACGCTGGAAGAGACCCTCTGGAGGTGGTTGAGATGACCGCTTCGACGCTCGAACTGGCCCTGACCTACGAACACGCGAAGATCCGGGAGCTGGCCGAGCCGGCGCATCACCGGGATGCGGCCCACCCTGAGCAAAGGCACCAGACGGACTGGTTCTACGCCATCGCCGCACAACACCTGGCCGCCGCAGAAGACGTGCTCCTCCCGCACGTCCGGCGTCTCCCCGACGGCGCAGCCATGGTCACCAGGTACGTCGGCAACGCCAAGGAACTTGAGCGCTCACTGCGCTTCCTCAAAGGACGGCAGTACGGCGACAGTCGCTTCGTCGATCTCCAGCACGGTGACCTATGGCAGCACATCGACCGGCTGCTCGGGGAGCACGAGCAGATGGAGGCGACGTACAGCCGGCAGATCTGTGAGCAGCTCGACGGCGCGGACGTGAACACGCTGACCGAGGATCTGCTGGAGGCCGAGGAGGTCGCGCCGACCCGCGCACACCCGTCCTCGCCGCACACCGGCATGGCCGGCCGGATCGCTCACCGGATGTGGCGGATGGCCGACAACGCGTGGGACAGCGCCGAGGGACGGGTGGTGCCGATCAAGTACCACGCGCATCCCAAGCGCGACTCCGCGTTGTCGCATTACCTGTACGGGACGGCGATCCCGCAGGAGGACGAACCGCACTAGAAAAGGGTGACCGGGCCCACCCGACGGATGCCTCCGCCGCATGGACCCGGTCCGCCGGCACTCACTGCGCCTGGTTGTGGGGCCGGCGTAGGTCCCGCCGCCGCTGCGCCTGGTCTGCGGAGGCGGGCCCTGCGTCCTCCCCCGCTGCGCCTGGTGTGCGGGGGAGGACGGTCTGTGAGCTGGTCACCGAGCCGGTCCGGACCCCTTAAGGCCCGGTGCCCACCCGTAAACCAGCAAACCTGCTATTTCAGCCCGTCGATCGCCTTCTTCGCGCCGGGGTGCAACGGCACCGGGTCGGTCTTCTCGGCGTTCTCGAGCGTGATGCCCTTCGCGGCCGCGTTCACCGCGACCAGTGCACCCATGTTGTCGTAGATGACCTTCGTCAACTGCTCCGCGAGCTCGTCCTTCATGTCCTTGCGGACCAGCAGCACGTTCGGCACGACGATCGTCGGTACGTCGGCCGCCTGCTTGTACGTCGCGGCCGGGATCGGCGCCTGCGTGTAGATCGAGCCGTACTTCTCTTGCATTTTCGGCAGCAGATCCGTGATCGGCAAGAGCTTCACACCCTTGCCCATACTCGTGATCAGGTCGGTGATCCCGCCGGTGGGCAGACCGCCGGACCAGACCAGAGCGTCGATCGAGCCCGACTTCATCGCATCCACCGACTCCGGCAACCCGAGCCGCTGCGCGGTCACGTCCTTGGCGGGGTCGAGTCCGGCCGCCTCCAGCAGGCGGCGCGCGATCACCTCGGTCCCGGAGTTCGGCGAACCGGTCGAGACCCGTTTGCCCTTCAGGTCCGCGATCGAGTTGATCCCGGCCGAGGTCCGGACGGCGACCTGCGTGTAGTTGTTGTACAGCCGGGTCAGCGCGACCACGTCCTGCTTGTCCTTGAAGCTGTTCTCGCCCTTGACCGCGTCCGAGGCCGAGTCGCCGAGCGAGAACGCGATGTCGTAGTTGCCCGCGACCAGCCCCTGGATGTTCTGCACCGAGGCCCCGGTCTCGCTCGCGGTCGCGCGATACCCCGACACCTTGGACGAGATCACCGACGCCAGCGCGCCGCCGAGCTGGTAGTACACCCCCGTCGTGTTGCCGGTGGCAATCGTCAGTCGCCCGCCGCCGTCCGAGGACCCGGCAGGTTCACGCTGACCGCCACAGGCAGCCAGCGAGACGACGGCAGCAAGCGCCACGACAGTGGTGCGGAGTCTCATGAGGCAACGGTTCCTTCCACGGAAGAGGCCTGGCGCTGCCGCCGGACCAGATTGATGACGACGGCAACAAGTAGCAAACAGATTCCGGCCGTGATGGTTACGGGCGCGAGGTAGAGCAGCAGCGCCGCCGCAGGTACGCAGACCGCCCGCTCGAGCCAGGTCGCCCGGACGAACACCCAGCCGCCCGTGACAACAGCGAGCGCAGCAACGGCGAGCATCGACACCAACGTGGTCCAGACCATCCCGACGAACGAGCCCTGACCGAGCAGATGCGCGCCGTTGTCGGTCAGCACGAACGCGAACGGCACCAGGAACGCCGGCAGCGTGTACTTCCACGCCTGCCACATCGTCGGCATCACCTTGCCGCCGGTGATCGCGGCCGTCGCCACCGCGGCCAGTGCGGTCGGCGGCGAGACCTCGGAGAGTACGGCGTAGTAGAAGATGAACATGTATGCCTCGGGCTGTGTCACGCCGAGGTTGACCAGCGCCGGCGAGATGATCACCGCCGCGATGATGAACGACGCGGTCACCGGCACCGCGAGCCCGAGGATCAGTACGGCGAACCCGGACAGCACCACGGTCAGGATCAGCACCGCGGTCGGGTTCGAGGTCAGACCGTGCGCGGCGTTGACGATGATCTCGGCCAGGTTCAGCCCGAGCCCGGTCTGGGTGGTGACCGCGACGATCACGCCCGCGGTCGCGCAGGTCGCCGCCACCGGCAGTACCGAACGGGTGCCCTGGGCAAGCGCTTTGAACAGCGGCCGGCCGGTCAGCCGGTGCTCACGATCCAGGAACGACAACCCGAACTGGATGATCACCGCGTAGACCACAGCCTTGAACGGCGGTACATCGACCGCCATGAACGCGATGATCACGAACAACGACAGGAAGTGGTACCCGAACCGCAGCAGCAACCGCCACGCCGAATCCGTCGAGGTCTCCGCCGACGTCGTCCCGTGCTTGCGGGCATCGATCTCGATCGCGAGCAGGATCCCCAGGTAGTAGAGGATCGTCGGAATCACCGCGAACCCGAGCACCTTCAGGTACGACACCTGCAGGAACTCCGCGATGATGAACGCGGCCGCGCCGAGCGTCGGCGGCGACAGGATCGCGCCGATACCGGATGCGGCAAGCATTCCGCCCGCCGGTTCCGGCGGATAACCGGCCCGGCGCAGGATCGGCCACGACACGGTGCCGAGCGACACGGCAGTCGCCGTACCCGAACCTGACACGCTGCCGAGCAGGAAGCCCGCGAGCGTGACCGTTCGGCCAGGCGCCGTACGGCTGCGTTTGAAGGCGGCGAAGGACAGGTCGATGAAGAACTTGCCGGCACCGGAGTAGTCGAGCACCGCGCCATAGATCGTGAACAGCACGATGTACGACGCCGCGACGCTCAACGGTGTCCCGTAGAACCCCGCCGTACCCATCGTGAACTGCGCGATGATCGCGTCGAAGTTGAAGCCCTGATGGGCGAGCGACCACGTGTAGGGCAGGTAGCCGCCGTAGTACGCGTACGCGATGAACACCAGGCTGAAGACCGGCAGGACCCAGCCCGTCGTACGACGACATGCCTCGAGCAACAGCACCAGCAGCACTGCTCCGGCCACCACGTCCAACGCGGTCGGCGCCTGACGCCGCTCCAGGTATCCGTCGAAATCGAAGAGCGGATACAGGCACACGACCAACGCGATGACGGCGAGGATCCAGTCGACGACACCGGGATCGTCATGCGTGCGAACCCTGCCCGGAAGACGAAAGCCCCGGTAACAAAGCAGCGTGATCGGCAGAACGGCTGCGAGAAAGATCACCAAGTAGAACTGCGTGCCTTGTGGTAGTGGAAAGAAAACCTGTGCAAGGACGCCGACGCTGACGATTGCGCACCAGACCGAAACAACCAGGTCCAGGGCAGGCCTGAGCCGCCGAGCGGGGCGTTCCTGCTCGTACTCGGCCAGTTCCTCCTCGGAGGGCGTGGTGACGCTGCCCCCCGTGTCAACACCGACAGTCATCGACTGGTTCCCTCCTGTGTCCGGAAGGCTAATGTTGCCGAACACTGGGTGGAGTCGCGTGATTACGTCTTTACCAAGATCTGACACATGAGGGCGTGACCTGGCCTACGATCACCGCATGAGTGGCGCGGTCCGGATTCTGCTGGTCGAGGACGATCTCGATATCGCCAATGCCCTGATACCTGCTTTGCGGCGCTACGGCCTGATGGTGACGCACGTTCGCACCGCCGCCGACGCCCTGGCGGCGGATCCCGGCGACCTGGTCCTGCTGGACCTCGGACTGCCGGACGGGGACGGCATCAACGTCTGCCGGCAGATCCGTACGGTGTCCGATGTGCCGGTGATCGCGGTGACGGCCCGCGGCGAGGCCGCGGACCGGGTGCGCGGGTTGCGCAGCGGTGCGGACGACTATGTGGTCAAACCGTTCGCGATTTCCGAACTGCTGGCCCGCATCGATGCTGTACTACGTCGTACCGGTCTCTTGCAGCCCCGCCCCCGGGTGACCGTCGGCGACCTGACCGTGGATATCGAAGCCCGCACGGTGCAGGTGGCGGACAAGCCCATCAGCCTGACCCGCAAGGAGTTCGACGTGCTAGCAGTGCTGGCCGCTCACCACGGCCGGGTGGTCCCCCGCGAACAGGTCGCGCTGTACGCCTGGCAGTCGGTCTTCGAGGCGTCCTCGCGAACCATGGACGTCCACGTCGCCAGCCTGCGTGCGAAGCTCGGCCGGCCCGAACTGGTGCAGACCATCCGCGGCGTCGGCTACCGCCTGGGTTCGGACTGACCGTTGCGCCGTCGATTACTGCAGTCCCTCGTCCCGATGGTCGTCGCGCTGGCGATCGTCGCCGTCATCCCGCTGGCGAACTTCATCGCCACGAGTACTTCGCGCACGCTGTTCCTGTCCCGCAGCAACGACGCGGACTGGTTCGCCACGATGGCGGAGTCCCCGCTGCAGACCGGTGACATCGCCAACCTGCGTGAACTGACAGTCCGGTACCAGGAGCTCTACAACACCCCGGTCTTCGTGGTCGACGTCGACTCCCGTGTCATCGCTACCTCCGTGTCCGGTGTGGACGTGAAGGAGCCGGACATCGCGTCCGCACTGCACAGCACGCTGGCCGGCCGGCTGCCGCCTGAGCCGCCGGCACTGTGGCCGTGGCGCTCCGGCGAGATGATCGTGTCCCGTCCGGTCGTCAACAACGGCAGCGTCCTCGGTGCCGCCGTACTGCGGGTGCCGACCGAGACCGCCCGGGACCAGGTGCAGCGTGGGCTGCTGCTGCTCCTCGGCGGCCTGCTGATCAGCATCGGCGCGATCATCGTCGGTATCGTCCGGCCGATCACCCGCTGGGTGCTGCGGCCGCTGCAGGACCTCGACAACGCGACCCACCAGATCACCCGCGGCGCGCTCGACACCAGGGTGTCGACCGACGGTCGCGCACCGGAGCTACGCCGTCTCGGCGACAGCTTCAACTCGATGGCGCTGAGCCTGCACCAGGCCCGTCAGCGTGAGCGCGAGTTCGTCGCGGACGCATCGCACCAGCTGCGTACGCCGTTGACGTCGGCCCGGATCCACATCGAGGGCCTGTCCCGGCTGTCGCCGACCGCGCGGTTCGCGCTCAGCGACATCGACCGGCTCGGCCGGATCGTCCAGCGGCTGTCCCGGCTGGCCGGCTCGGACCGTCCCTCGGCAGCCGATGCCGAAGGCAACGAAGAGCCGCTGGACCTGGCCCAGGCGGTGAAGGAACGACTGGTCGGCTGGAAGGCCGTGTACGCCGCGGACGACCTGGAGCTGATCGTCGGCGAGATGGTCCCGGGCGGCGTCGCCCCGGAGCTCGAGGTCGACGACATCCTCGACGTACTGCTCGACAACGCGTCGAAGTACGGCGCTCCGCCGGTGGAGGTCTCGGTCACCCGGGACGGCACCGAGGTCGTGATGTCGGTCCGCGACCACGGCCTGGGGCTCGGCTCACGCGACCTGAAGAAGGTCGGCGAGCGGTTCTGGCGCAGCGCGCACCACCGGGAGATGCCGGGCACCGGCCTCGGGCTGGCGATCGTCCGCTCCGAGGCGGCCCGGGTCGGCGGCCGCGTGGTCGCCCGCCCGCCGATCGGCGGCGGCCTCGTGATCGAGGTCCGCGTCCCGCTGATCGACGATTACGACGTCTAGCTAGATGTGGTTCTGCCGGTACCAGCGTTCCGCAGCGGGATGTAGTGGTACCGGCATGGTGGAGATCGCCGAGCGGGGGTCGAGGGCGCCGGCTTCGGGGTGATCCTTGATCAGGTCGTTCTGGCGGCGGAACAGCGTGTTGACCGTCCACCAGGCCCACGAGTCGGACAGGCCCGGCTTCGCGATCAGGTAGTTCGGCACCGCCAGCGTCTGCACCGCACTGGCCAGCCCGTACTGCGACGGCGGGATCGACGACACCACGAACCCGCCGAACTCCTTCAGCGCGATCGTCTGGGCGACCTTCGCGATGTCGAGCAGCCGGAACCCGAGCGTGCTCTGCAGCTTCGCGATCGGCACCGTCGGTACGCCGCCGCTCCAGATGAACGCGTCGATCGAGCCCCGGGTGGCGTTCTCTTTCGGGGTCAGCGCCGCGACCGACTGCTCCAGGGTCATGTTGACCCGCTTCACGTCGACCTTCGCCTCGTCGAGGATCATGTCGGCGATGATCTGGGTCCCGGAGTTCTTCGGGCCGACGCTGACGACCATCTTCGGCGCGTTCGGTTTGTCCTTGGGCGGGTTCAGGTCCGTCAGCTCCTTGGCCTTCGAGGCCATCGGCACGACGATGTGCACGTAGTTGTCGTACACCCGGGCGAGCGCGGTGAACCGCAGCGGGCCCTTGCTGAACTCGCCGGTGCCCTCGTACGCCGCGAGTGCCGAGTCCGACGTACAGAAACCGAGGTCGGCGGCACGGCTCGCGACCTTGACCAGGTTGTCGACCGAGCCGTTGCTCGGCAGCGGCTTCAGCTCCATGCCGGTGACTTCGCTCACCAGCGCGCTGAGCGCCGCACCGAAGACGTTGTAGACGCCGCCCGGGTTTCCGGTCACGAAGGTCCCGGCGGCGGCGGGCGCGGGCTCATCGGCGCGGCCGCGGGAGCAGCCGGGCACCAGCAGGGCCGACGCGGCCGCGGCTCCGAAGCCGAGAACACTGCGCCTAGTCATCCCAGTCGGCCGGGCAGGGGTCAGCAGGCGGGGGCGATCCATGCAGACAACCTAGACAACAACCGGGCCTCCGGGGTAGCCGCGCCCGCGGCCGCAACCGAACCGCTACCGACAGGTAAGCCTGGAGACTGTCTGGATACTGTGGCCGAACTGCGTCTGGACGGGCCAGGGGTAGGTGTGACAGCGTTGTCATCCGTGCGGCCGTAGCGGCCGCGTGAGGATCTTCCCCGGAGGCTGATTTCGTGCACGACGACCGTCAACTCATCGAGGAGCGGCTCAGGCGCGCCCTGCGGGAGCGGCTCCGCCCCGCGATCTACGGCGCGGCGGTCCCGCTGGACATCGAGGTGTGGCACGCACCCGGTGAGCCCGTGTCCCCCGCCGAAGCGCTCGCGCAGACCTACGAGAAGGCCGAGATCGGCCTGCCGTGGGGTCCGGCCTGGGGTACCGCGTGGTTCAGGTTCAGCGGCCAGGTCCCGTCCGAATGGGCCGGCCAGGAGATCGAGGCGGTCATCGACCTCGGCTTCAGCGGCGGCCCCGGCTTCTCCGCCGAGGGTCTGGTGCACACCACCTCCGGCAAGCCGCTGAAGGGCCTGCACCCGCGACAGACCTACGCCCCGCTCTCGATCCTCGGCCCGGACGGTACGGCGGCATCCGCCGGCGACTCGATCGAGTTCTACGTCGAGGGCGCTGCCAACCCGGAGATCCCGCTCGACAACGCCTACGCCAAGGTCGACATCGGCGAGAAGCTCGGCGAGACCCCGATCTACACGCTGACCCGCGCCGACCTGGCCGTGTTCAACGCCGAGGTGTGGGACCTGATCCTCGACCTCGAGGCGCTGAACAGCCTGCAGAACGAGCTGTCCGCCCAGGAGCCCCGCCGTCGCGAGATCCTGCGCGCGATCAGCCGTTCGCTGGACGCGCTGGACTACGAGAACGTCGCCGGTACCGCCGCGGACGCCCGCGCGCAGCTGACCGACGTACTGAGCCGGCCGGCGCACGCCAGCGCCCACCAGCTGTCCGCGGTCGGACACGCGCACATCGACTCCGCCTGGCTGTGGCCGCTGCGGGAGACGCGGCGCAAGGTCGCCCGTACGGTCTCCAACGTCGCCACCCTCGCCGAGGAGTACCCGGAGCTCGTCTTCGCGTTCTCGCAGGCGCAGCAGCACGCCTGGGTGAAGGACAACTACCCGGAGGTCTGGGAGCGGCTGAAGAAGGCCGTTGCCGAGGGCACCATCGTTCCGGTCGGCGGAATGTGGGTCGAGTCCGACACCAACCTGCCCGGCAGCGAGGCGCTGGCCCGGCAGTTCGTGCACGGCAAGCGGTTCTTCCTGGACGAGTACGGGATCGACACCCAGGAGGTCTGGCTGCCGGACTCGTTCGGCTACACGGCGGCCCTGCCGCAGCTGGTGAAGCTGTCGGGCTCGAAGTGGTTCCTGACCCAGAAGATCTCCTGGAACAAGGAGAACAAGTTCCCGCACCACACGTTCTGGTGGGAGGGCCTGGACGGGACGCGGGTGTTCACCCACTTCCCGCCGATCGACACCTACAACTCCGACCTGTCCGGTCGCGAGCTCGCGCACGCGCAGCGGAACTTCCAGGAGAACGGCGCCGCGACACGCTCGCTGGTCCCGTTCGGGTACGGCGACGGCGGTGGCGGCCCCACCCGTGAGTTCGTCGCGACCGCGCGCCGGGTCAAGGACCTGGAGTCCTCGCCGAAGGTGACGATCGAGTCCCCGACCGAGTTCTTCACCGCGGCCGAGGACGAGTACCGCGAGCACGCTCCGGTCTGGTCCGGCGAGCTCTACCTGGAGATCCACCGGGCGACGTACACCTCGCAGGCCAAGACCAAGCAGGGCAACCGGCGTACCGAGCACCTGCTCCGCGAGGCCGAGCTCTGGACCACCGCGGCCGTCGTCGCGGGCAAGCTCGACACGTACCCGTACGAGGACCTGGACCGGCTGTGGAAGGTCGCGCTGCTGCACCAGTTCCACGACATCCTGCCGGGCTCCTCGATCTCGTGGGTGCACCGCGAGGCCGAGCGGACCTACGCGAAGATCGCCGACGAGCTCGACGCGATCATCTCCCGCGCGCAGCAGGCGCTGGCCGGCGAGGGTGACGAGCAGATCGTGTTCAACGCCGCGCCGCACGGCCGCAACGGCGTCGCCGGCCTCGGCGCCGGTGTCGCTACCACCGCGGGCCAGGCGGTCACCGTCGAGAACGGCGTGATCGACAACGGCCTGATCCGGGTCACGATCGACGAGCGCGGTCTGATCACCTCGCTGTACGACGTCGAGGCCGAGCGCGAGGTCATCGCACCAGGCGCCGTAGGCAACCTTCTCCAGCTGCACGTGGACACCCCGAACCACTGGGACGCGTGGGACGTCGACTCGTTCTACAAGAACAACGTCCGCGACGTCACCGAGGTCGACAGCGTCGACTTCAGCACCGACGACGACGAGGTCGTCGTCGTGGTGAACCGCTCGTTCGGCCGGTCCACCGTCACCCAGACGCTGCGGGTCCGCCCGGGCACCAAGCGGGTCGACATCGAGACCGAGATGGACTGGCACGAGACCGAGAAGTTCCTCAAGGCGGCGTACCCGGTCGACGTGCACGCGGACCGGTCCGCGTCGGAGACGCAGTTCGGGCACATCTTCCGGCCGACCCACCAGAACACCTCGTGGGACGCGGCGAAGTTCGAGATCGCGGCACACCGCTGGGTGCACGTCGGCGAGCCCGGGTACGGCGTTGCCGTGGTCAACGACTCGACGTACGGCCACGACATCAACCGGACCGCCCGCGAGGACGGCGGTACGACGACCACGATCCGGACGTCGCTGATCCGCGCGCCGCGCTTCCCCGACCCGAAGACCGACCAGGGCGTGCACGTCGTGAACCACGCGCTGGTGGTCGGCGCCGGCATCCCGGAGGCGATCGAGGAGGGCTACGCGATCAACCTCCCCGAGCGCGTCGTCAGCGGTACCGACGGCGTCGAGCCGATCGTTGCCCTGAACAACGACAACGTCATCGTCGAGGCGATCAAGCTGGCCGACGACAAGTCGGGTGACGTGATCGTCCGGCTGTACGAGTCCACCGGCGGCCGGTCCCGGGCCACGATCACGCCGTCCTTCGTGGCGTCCTCGGCCACCGAGGTCGATCTGCTCGAGCGCCACCTCGCGGACCGGGACCTGGAGAACAACGGAGTCGCACTGGATCTGCGTCCCTTCCAGATCCTGACGCTCCGCTTCAAGCGTTCCTGACCCCCCACCCCGAAGGCCCGCCTGTCCATCGGACAGGCGGGCCTTCGCAGCGCTTGTCACGTTCGATGCCCGGTGTTCACCCGCCTGACGTAGCGTGAAGGTATGGCTCCGACACCCTTGCTCGGTTCCCGGACTCTCGACCGGCAGACGGCCCGCACGCTGCCGCCGGGCCCAAAGCTCCCCACTCTGATCCAGACCGTGCTGTTCGCGAGTCACCGCAGGACGTTCTTCCCGCGGATGCGGGACAACTACGGCGACGTGTTCACGATCCGCCTGGTGCCGTCGAGCCGGGTGTGCGTCGTACTGAGCCGACCGGACCACATCCGCGAGGTGTTCGGCAGCCCGCCCGCGGTGATGCACGCCGGCGAGGGCAACACGGTGCTCGAGCCGATCATGGGATCGCACTCGTTGCTGCTGCTCGACGACGAGGACCATGTCCGGATGCGCAAGCAGCTGATGCCGGCGTTCTCCGGCGCGGCGCTGCGCGGGTACGCCGGGATGGTGTTCGAGCTCGCTCAGGCCGAGGTCGCGAAGTGGCCGGTCGGCGAGCCGTTCAAGGTGCACCAGCGGATGCGGAACCTGACCCTCGAGATCATCCTGCAGGTGATCTTCGGCGTGACCGACATCGACCGGCTGAACACGTTGCGCCCGCTGATGGACAAGATCGTCTCGGTGTCGCCGGTGATCATGCTGGGCGGCTTCTACCCGCCGCTGCTCCGGGTCCGGCCGTGGAAGACGTACCTCGACACCCAGCGCAAGGTCGACGAGATCCTGTACGACGAGATCGCCAAGCGCCGCGAGACGTTTGCCGGACGCAACGACGTACTGTCCCGGCTGCTTGCTGCCGGCAACTGGACGGACGTCGAGCTGCGCGATCAACTGGTGACGCTGCTGCTGGCCGGGCACGAGACGACGGCGACCGCGCTGGCCTGGGCGTTCCACGAGCTGGCCCGGCGACCGGAGGACCTCGCGTTCGGGCAGCGGGCCGCCGATGCCGGCGCGGACGACGAACTGGAGGCGACCGTCAAGGAGGCGCTGCGGTTGCACCCGGTCGTCTACCAGGTCGGCCGCCGGCTCACCGAAACGACCGACATCGCGGGCTATCGCCTGCCCCGTGGTACGACGATCATGGCCGCGATCGGGCTGGTCCACCGGGATGCGGAGCACTTCCCGATGCCGATGGACTTCCGCCCGCAGCGGTTCCTTTCCGACGACCCGCCCGCCCCCGGCACCTGGATGCCCTTCGGCGGCGGCGCCCGGCGCTGCATCGGCGCGGGCTTCTCGCTGATGGAAGGCACCGAGATCCTCCGGGCCGCCCTCAGCGGCTACGACTTCCAGGCCCCGAACCCGAAACCCGAACCACCCCAGGCGAAGAACGTCACACTCGTCCCCCGCCACGGCTCAGTAGTCACCGTCACCCGCCGCCGCAACTGAACGTCCGGACGCTCAGTCCTCCGGGTCGCCGACGTCTCCCAGGTCGACGTCGTCGTAGCTCTCGAGGTCTTCCTCGTCGTCGTCCTCGAGCTCGAAGTTGTCCTCGTCGTCGACGAGGTGGACAGCGGCCTCCTCGGCGCCGGCCGCGGCGCCGTCGATGCCGACATCCTCGGCGAACAGCTCGTTGTCGTCGTCGCCGTGTGCGCCCTCGTCCGGAGCGACCAGGCGCCCGGAGCGGACCACGCCGACCTCTGGGCCGCCGACGTCCTCGCCGTCCTCGGCGTACGGGTCGGTGTCCGGGACCTCCTGGGCGATCCGCTGGTCCAGGGTCTCGCCCTGCACCGCCTCGTCGGCCGTGGTGCCGAACCCTTCGCCCGCGGACCACTTCTCCGGCGGCGAGTACCCCTCGTCGAGCAGATCGTCAACACCCCGGTCGTTCAGGGTGTCCTCGGCCTGCAGCTGATCCTCGTCGTCTACGGAATAGCTCCCGTAGTCCTCACGGCTGTCGTCGCTCATGGGGCAACCTTGGCGCGTCGCAGGCACTGGAATCAAGCTCGACGCAGAATGGGGCCCGTGGATCCGGTCAGGCTGACGTTGGACCAGTTGCGGGAGCTGCGCGACGATATCGCGCCGCGGGCCGCCCAGAGGTCGCGTGCCTCGGTCCGCCGCCGGATCGAACGCTGGCGCAGCCGGTCCTTCTTCATCGCCCAGTGCGCGCTGGCCGCCGGGGTCGCCTGGGTGCTCGGCCGATACGTCCTCGGTCACAAGACGCCGTTCTTCGCGCCGGTCGCGGCGATGGTCTGCCTCGGCTTCAGCTTCGGTCAACGGCTGCGGAGAGTTGCCGAGGTGATGGTCGGCGTTGCGGTCGGCGTGGCCGTCGGCGACCTGTTCGTCCACGTGTTCGGCACCGGCGTGGTGCAGATCATCGTCGTGATCGCGCTCGCGATGAGCGTCGCCGTACTGCTCGGTGCCGGAAACCTGATGACCACGCAGGCCGGTGTCCAGGCCGCGATCGTCACCACCTTGCTGCCGAACCCGGGCGCCGGCTTCAGTCGCTGGCTGGATGCGGTCCTCGGCGGTGCCGTCGCGCTGGCGGCCGCCACGATCGCCCCGGCCGCCGCGATCAGGCGTCCGCGGCAGCAGGCTTCCGGCGTACTGAGTGAGCTGGCCGAGATCCTGATCGAGACCGCGGAGGGCCTCCGCAACCGCGACGAGGAAGCGGTCACCGACGCGCTCCGCCGGGCACGGTCGAGCGAATCCCGTCTCGACGATCTGCGCAGCGCTGCCGACGAGGGCGTCGCGGTCGTCCGGTTGTCGCCGTTCGTACGCCGGCACCGCGGGCGGGTCCAGGAGATCGCCGATCTCGTCGTACCGCTGGATCGCGCGATCCGGAACATCCGGGTCCTGGTACGGCGGTGCGCAGTGTCGGTCTGGCGGGACGAGGCGATGCCGGCGGAGTACCCGATGCTGCTCGAGCGCCTCGCCGACGGAACCCGTCTGATCGGCGAATCCCTGTTCGAACCGGCCGCGGATGTCGCCGCCCATCGCGTGCTGGGCGAGCTCGGCCGCCGTACTGCGGTGATGCCGCTGCCGACCGGGCTGTCCGCGGTCGTCGTACTGGGGCAGCTCCGGTCCACGATCATCGACCTGCTCGAGCTGACCGGCACGTCGTACGACGACGCCCGGAAACTCGTTCCGCTGCGGCTGGACGGGCTCGACGAGAAGTAAGTGGCCCAGGTCACATCGCGGATTCCCGTCATACCTGAGCGCCGGGTGCGTCTCACTGGCATGACGATCCACCGACTGATGACCACGATGGCCACCGAGCAGGTTCGCGAGCTCGAAGACCTCCTGGCCGACTCCCCCACCCTTGACGACCGGAGCGACGCCGCCGCCGAGCAGTAAGGCGCGAACCGGACGAACGGATCCCCGGCGGCGCGCCGAACGGTCTTGCCCACCGAGCTAGACCGCGCGGAAGTCGCACCAACGCAGAGGCGCCCAGTGCGAGGCGCCGCCGGATCCGTTACCGGTGCACCGCCACAGAGGTGCACCCAACCACCCGCCGACCATCCTGACACCGTTTGCGCGAGGCTCAGGCCGGTCCGGCGGGTGGTTTTTGTCTGCCCACAGTCAGCTAGCGACCGCGATCTCGGTCGTTACTGAGTTTGCTATGAAGCATTCCTGGTGGGACAGGTGGTGGATCTTTTCGATGGTTGCCGCGTCTGGTTCGGTGCCGGACCAGACGATCTTCGGGTGGAGGGTTACCTGGGTGATCGCTAAGCGGCCGGCGGCGTTCGGGGCCATTACGCCTACTGCGTGGTCGTCGTAGGCGTCGACCACCAGGCGTTTGCGGGCCGCGATCGACAGGAAGGTGAGCATGTGGCAGGACGACAGGGCTGCCACGAACGCCTCTTCCGGATCGACCGGGCCCGGGTTGCCCAGGTACTTCGGGTTGGCCGAGCCCGGCACGGTGATGCCGCCGTCGAAGCGCCACTCGTGGTCGCGGTTGTAGCTGTCGTAGGCGAAGTCGTACTCACCACGGCTCCAACTCACATCGACCACGTGCTCCGACATGTTCAGCTCACCCTTCCGAGACGGCCGTCTTCGCGGTTGCGGTGACGGGATTGAATCGTACGGGAGTGCGCCCAGGCAGCTTCGCGACGAAGTCGCTGTCATAGCGGGCGGCCATCCCCGCGACCGGGAAGTCCGTGGTCACCCACTGCGCGCCACTGTCCAGCGCGATCCCGAGCCGCGTGTAGTCCTTGTCGCGGATCGTGGCCATCGGCTCGTCGGACCGGGTCCGGACGAGGTAACCCTTGCGAACCAGCCGCTGAATCTCGGCCTGCCCCGTACCGCGCGGGTCGTTCACCTCGGTGACCGCCGCGTCCGGCGCGCCCTCCGGCCCGCGGGTGAAGACCGCCCGGCCCTCCAGGTTCGGCTTGCCGGCGGTGTAGGTGTCGCGGATCGCGCCCGGTCCGCCGTTGTCGAAGTAGAACATCACCTGGCCGCGAACATCCTTCAGCTTCGGCCAGCCCTTGGTCAGCACGGACTTCTCGAGCGTCAGGCCGGGCTTGCGTACGTCGTCCGGCGTGAGGAGCTCGTTCTCCTTGAACACCGAGCGGATCTCGGTGTCGACGCTGTCCAGGTTCGCGGCGTCCCACGGCGGCGCGACGACGCCACCGGCGGCGACCACGTTCGGGTCGGACTGCTTCAGTTCGAGGTTGATCGCGATCGGCACGTGGCTCGGGTGTGCGTCGGACCAGGTCTTGACCTGCTGCAGGCACACCACGAACGTGTCGCAGTTGGTGTTGTAGTCGAAGTCAGGGATGTGCATGACCTTGATCCCCGGCTGTGCCATCGCCGGGTCGGTCAGCGGTCCCTGGCCGGTCAGCTTCCGGATCAGCGGGTACGTGTACAGCCCGCCCTGCGGGTCCGGGAACAGGTCCAGCTCCAGCGAGCGGACGTTCTGGTCCTCCAACTGCTGGGAGATCGGAGCGTGCGAGTACCAGAGGTCGACCGAGCCGGCGTTCTGCGCCTGCTGGACCTTCTGTTCGTTCGGGCTGAGCTCCCGGTGGTACGAGTTGTGCGACCCGACGACCTGCATCTGGTTCAGCCGCAGGCCGTCCCCGCTGTGCGAGTCGTGCCTGGTGACCGCCGTACCGGCGACTCCGGATGCGGCCAGGGCGATGGAAGCGGCCCCGGCGACCGCTGTTCTGCTGATGCGCATGCGAAAAACGTCCCCTCCGTCGTGGCGATTGAGGGCAATCTGTCACAGGAAGGTGGCAACGTTGTCCCCCTTGACGATGGACAATGAGCGACATGGTGACTTCGGGGGCGTATCCGCTCCGCCGGACGCCGACCCAGGACCGGGCCAGCCGGCAGGTCGAGCGGATCCTGGACGCGGCCTGTGCGGAGGTGGTCGAGCGCGGGTACGACGCGGCCTCGACCAGCGGGATCGCGAAACGGGCCGAGATCGCGGTCGGCAGCGTGTACCGGTACTTCCCGGACAAGCGCAGCCTGATCCAGGCGATCGAACGCCGGAACCAGGCGCGCTACACCGAGGCGGTCAGCGAGCGGCTGGCGGACGTGTCGAGCTGGCGGGCCGCGGTCGACGTCACGCTGGACACGTTCCGGGAGATGCACCGGACCGATCCGGGCTTCAGGGCGGTCGTTCTGAGCGGGCTCGGCGATCCGGAGCTGGAATCGAAGCCGGGCGAGTTCGACGATCAGCACGCCGGTGAGTTCGCGGAGCTGCTCGCGGCGCGGTTCGGCGCGCGGGATTCGCGTGACTTCCGGTTGGCCGTGACACTGAGCATCGCGATGGGCGAGTCACTGGCTCATCTGGCGGACCGGTTGTCCGCGGACGAGGCGGAGTACGTGCTGGATCAGGGTCGGCCGGTGCTGTACAACCTGCTCGCCCCTCATCTCCCTGCTTGAGCCGGGGGGTGGCTCAAGCAGGACGAACGGTCAGGCCGCCCGGGCTGCGGACGGCAGACCCAGGGCCGGCCAGTGGCTGACCCGGCCGGCCAGACGGGCCCGGCGGGGGGTCCGGACGTCGTACGAGACGATCACCCGGTCACCCTTGGCGTAAGTAATCCTGCTCCCGACCGGGAATTTGCGGCCGACCTCGTACGGTCCCTCGCCCCGACGGGTGTAGTACTCGACGATGACCTCGGTGTAGACCGCCGGGGCACCGCTCTCCAGTTGGCCGCGGACCGGGCCACGCACCCGGATCACTCGTCCCGCGGTCTTCTCTTCGGCACTGCTGGGCTCGTTCCGCCGGATTCCGGCCAGAACCTCGGTCACGATGAAGGCTGCAACCACCAGCACCAGGCCGAACCCACCTAGTACAACGATCGTCAACATGGCACTCACCCCCGACGCGCCGCCCGCGAGCGACGCGGTCGTTGTTGTCGTTCCTGCCTCGTGCGGCCCTTGCCGCACACCGGTGAGACGCCACCGGATTCCACTCGGTTCCAGGTAAAGACAAATTCTTTTCTACAGCATCATGGTAGAGCCCGGTGGAGCGGTGTTGCTAGAGGTAGAGTTGACCTGAAGTTGTCAGATTCCGCCCATTCCGAACTGGTACTGCGGCGGTACGGGCCGCTCTGTGCCAAGTGCCTGCTCGGCGGCGACCCAGTAGTCGGTGAGTGGATTCGCGCCTTCACGGACCGTCGCCAGCTGGATACCCGCGGCCAGCAGATCGTGTGCCGCGGCCGGATCGCCGGTCTCCAGGGCATGCCGGACCCGGAGCAGCTGGATCCGGGGGTCGTCCGGCGCATGTTCGAGCAGACGCTCCGCCAGTTGTACGTCGGAGGTGAGGGCGGTCGCGACCGCCTCAACCACCAACGGCACCAGGGCAGGCAGCAATTCGACGGCCCGTTCGTAGTACGACAATTCACCGGTCACCAGGCCGAGGTTGCGCAACGCCCAGGCGTTCTCGCCGGACTGCGTCCAGGCCTCGATCGCGCCCTCGACATCACCGTAGTAATGCCGCGCGACTCCCCTGTGATACCAAACCAGCCAGTTGTCCTCGGCCGACTCCAGCAACTCCCGCCACGCCACCAAAGTCCCGTCCGGTACGCCGTCAACCGCCGGCAACCGCCCTTCGAGCAGGGGTAACCAGGCCCGTTCCCGGGCGGTCATGGTGTCGTCATCGAACGGTGTACCTGCGGACACTGCCCATCCGGTCCGGGCCAGCTCCAACGCTGCCCACCCCGACCCGACCGCGAGCCGTTCTACCGGAGCCGCATCCACAACCTCCCGCCAGGAAGCCTCCCGGCCAGCCAAACCGTCCAGCACCGACTCCAACGCTGCAGCCCCGGCATGACGAGCTATCTGCCAGTCCTCGGAATGCGCAGCACCGGCGTCCACCGAGACGCGCCCGTACGCCTCCAGCCAGTGCCAATCAGTGTGCGCGGGCAGCTTCAGGTGCTCCATCTGCGTCCGCGCGAGCCCGGCCTGGATCTCGGCGTACCCATCCGTTGAAAGCCCGGGCGACAACCACTCCTGCCACCGCCGCCCACCATCGCCCTGCCCCCAGACGAACAGCTTCCGCCCCTGCAGCCGCTCGGTCGACGCCTGCGCCAACCCAACTCCAGAGCCGTCGACCGACGCGATCCACGAGTGCTCCTCCGCGAGCGGCTCGAAGAAGTAGTCCACGGCCTGCGGGTGCCGCATCGGATAGGTCAGGTCGGTCTCGACGTCGATCAGATCGAGCCGACTCCCGTACCCGTACCGCCAGGCCTGGTCCGCCGGCACCAGCACCCGACTGTCCGGGGACTGCGCGACCGCGATGTTCGACCACCAGTACGCCGGGACCTCGACGTCGGACGGGTTCTGCAGCCGCACGCCGACGTACAGGAACTCGGAGTCGGCCGGCAGCCAGAAGTCGAGCTGGGTGACGAGATTGCGGGTCCGTTCGAGCTCCCACAGCCGGAGGATCGGCGTACCGTCCGGGCCCTCGACGCGAGCGGCGTGCATCGGCGCGCAGGTGCCGGTCCAGTGGCCGGTGCTGCCGACGTTCCACTCGACGCCGCCGGCGAACCAGGCGTTGCGCAGGGCAAGGTTCGCGGGCTGGAACACCGGGTTGCGGTAGAGCAGCTCCTGCTCGGTGGCCTTGTGGACGATCGAGTACAACCGTCCCCCGAGGCTCGGCAGGACGGTCGCGCGCAGATGATCGTTCTCCAGCTCGAGCGCCGGGAACGATGTCTCGACCAGGGTGCGGTCGTACCCGTCCTGGTCCAGGCACGGCAGCGGGCTGTGCAGACGCCCGTACTCGATGTTCTCCCGCAGCTCGTCCGGGAGGTCGGCGATGTTCTCGACCTCGTGAAGTTCACGCACGGTCCGAAGTGGGGCCAGCGGGTTCTCCGAACCGAGCGAAGCTGCGGGAAGTACGAGGTTTTGCGCAGAAAGGATCGTCACAGCCACATCTTCGCAAGTGCGCTATACATGGTCGACATGGACGCTGATGTGATCGTGGTCGGGGCGGGTTTGGCTGGGCTGGCTGCGACTGCGGAGCTGGCCGATGCGGGGCGGAAAGTGCTGCTGCTCGACCAGGAGCCGGAGGCGTCGCTGGGTGGGCAGGCATTCTGGTCGTTCGGTGGGCTGATGTTCGTCGACTCCCCGGAGCAGCGACGGATGGGGATCAAGGACTCCCGCGATCTCGCGATGCAGGACTGGCTCGGCTCGGCCGGGTTCGACCGGCTGGACGACGAGGACAAGTGGGCCCGGCAGTGGGCCGAGGCGTACGTCGACTGGGCCGCCGGCGAGAAGCGTCCGTGGCTGCACGGCCAGGGTGTGCGGTTCTTCCCGGTCGTCGGCTGGGCCGAGCGTGGCGGGTACAACGCCGACGGCCACGGCAACTCCGTACCGCGCTTCCACATCACCTGGGGCACCGGGCCGGGGCTGGTCGCGCCGTTCGAGCGGCGCGTGCGGGAGGCGGTCGCGAAGGGGCTGGTGGAGTTCCGGTTCCGGCATCGGGTCGACGAGCTGACCGTCACCGGCGGGGTCGTCGACGGTGTCGCGGGCAAGGTGCTCGAGCCCAGCGACGTACCGCGTGGGGTGTCGAGCTCGCGGGTCGAGGCCGGCGATTTCCAGCTGACCGCGCAGGCGGTGATCGTCACGTCCGGCGGCATCGGCGGCAACCACGACCTGGTCCGTTCGCAGTGGCCGAAGCGGATGGGTGAGCCGCCGAAGCGGATGATCAGCGGAGTACCGGCGCACGTCGACGGGCGGATGCTCGGTATCACCGAGAAGGCCGGCGGCCGGTACGTGAACCGCGACCGGATGTGGCACTACACCGAAGGCATCCAGAACTGGGACCCGATCTGGCCGATGCACGGCATCCGGATCCTGCCCGGTCCGTCGTCGCTCTGGTTCGATGCCACCGGCAAGCGACTGCCGGTGCCGCTGTTCCCCGGTTTCGACACCCTCGGCACGCTCGAGCACATCATGACGACCGGGTACGACTACACCTGGTTCGTGCTGACCCAGAAGATCATCGAGAAGGAGTTCGCGCTGTCGGGCCAGGAGCAGAACCCGGACCTGACCGGCAAGGACATCAAGGGTGTGCTCGGCCGGGCTCGCGGCGGCGCGACCGCGCCGGTGCAGGCGTTCATGGACAAGGGCGCCGATTTCATTGTCCGCAGCAACCTTCCCGATCTGGTCCGCGGCATGAACGACCTGACCGGCGAGAACCTGATCAACCTCGACGACCTCGAGCGGCAGATCGTGGCGCGGGACCGGGAGCTGACCAACACGTTCACCAAGGACCTGCAGGTGACCGCGCTCCGCGGCGCCCGCAACTACCGCGGCGACAAGCTGATCCGGGTCGCGTCGCCGCACCGGATCCTCGATCCGAAGGCCGGACCGCTGATCGCCGTACGGCTGAACATCCTGACCCGCAAATCCCTCGGCGGTCTGCAGACCGACCTTGATTCGCGGGTACTGCGGGATGACGGCACGCCACTACCCGGCGTCTATGCTGCCGGCGAGGTCGCGGGCTTCGGCGGCGGTGGGATCCACGGCTACCGATCGCTCGAAGGCACCTTCGTCGGCGGCTGCCTCTTCACCGGCCGTACGGCGGGACGCGCTGCAGCCAGGGCCGTCGGGTGATCGTCCCCGGGGCCGAGCGCGAGGAGTCCGCGCGGCTGGACGACCTGACCACGACCGGCACGGTGGCCTCCGGACACACCAACCCCGCCGACTACGTGGGCACGACGCACGCGGGGTTGCCGGTGCGGTCGGGTGTGCCGGGTGTCCAGATCGACGGCTACTTCCCGTCCGACTCGCACACGAACGCCAACAACGGCTGGGATCACGACGCCCAGTTCGTGATCCGGCTCCCGGAGCGGTGGAACGGCGGCCTGGTCGTGACCGGCGCGCCCGGCGTGCGAGCGCAGTACTCGAACGACCCGGCGATCTCGGACTACGTGCTGTCGCTGGGTTATGCGTACGCCGCCACCGACAAGGGCAACACGGGCCTCGAGTTCTACGCCGGTAGCCGCGAGCCCGGCGACGCCATCGTCGAGTGGAACACGCGGATGACTGAGCTCGCCGTGGCCGCCCGCGAAACCGTCGCGCAGCACTACGGCCAGCCGGCCGACGAGGTGGTCGCGGCCGGTGTCTCGAACGGCGGGTACCTGGTCCGCTGGCAACTCGAGAACCATCCGGAGCTCTATACCCGCGGCGTCGAACTGGAAGGCACCCTCTGGAACGCGGACCTGAACCCGTTCTCCGCGCTGCCGTCGGCAATCAGGGGCTATGAGCAACAATCTCCCGAGCTGATCACCGCGGCGGGATTCGATCCCGGGTCCGACTTCCTCTGGGAGTACCACTTCACCGTCTACTGGACGTTGACCCAACGGATCTACACCCGCGAACTCGACCCGTCGTACCAAGGCAGCGAGGCGAGCTACGACTACTCGCAGCGACCCGAGGCGCACGAGGCGATCCGGCGGTTCGGCCTGACCGGGAACATCGGCAAACCGCTGCACAGCATCCATGGGACCTACGACTGCCTGCTCCCGATCACACAGTCCGACCGGTACGCGGAGCTGGCCCGACCGACCGGCCTGCACACGTACCAGCGGGTCGAGGCGGGCAACCATCTCGACGGTCTCGTCGACGCCCACCCCGACCGGCTGGTACCACTCGTCCCGCTGCTACAGGCCGCGATCAGAACACCATCGTGAGCAGGTCGGCGAACAGCTCCTGATCGTCGACCTCCAGGCCGCGGCTGGTGAACCAGGTGGCCATGTTGTGGCAGTCGCGGAGCAGGAAGTCCATCCCCTTGGGGTTACCGACGATGTCGATCACCTGTGGCAGGTCGATCATCACGATCCGGTCGCCCTGGGCGAGGATGTTGTACGGCGAGAGGTCACCGTGCGCCAGCCCGGCCCGGGCCAGCTCACGCATCCCGTGCCGGACCTGCTCGAAGTACTGACCGAGCAGCTCCTTCGACGGCCGGACCTGGGCGAGCCGTGGCGCGGCCCCGCCCTCACCGTCGTCGATGAACTCCATCAGCAGCTCGGTGCCGTCCACCTGGACGGGGTACGGCACGGGAACGCCGGCCTTCCACAGCTGGCACAGCGCACCCCACTCCGCGCCCGCCCATTGCCCCGCGGCGACGCTGCGGCCGTGCGCGGTCTTCTTCTGCATGGCCCGGCTGTCGCGGCTGTTGCGGATCCGGCGCCCTTCGACGTACGCCGTACTGCGGTGGAAGGAGCGATGCTCCTCGGTCCGGTACCGCTTCGCGGCCATCAGCACCGAGCGACCGGGATTGTCGCCGATGGCATCGACGGCACGCTCGACCAGGAAGACGTCGGCTTCCTTACCGGTTTTGAGGACGCCGAGCTCGGTGTCGATCGCAGCCTGTTCCGTCACAACCCACGAGGGGCGTGGTTCCGGGCCGCGAGAACCGCGCTCGACGTCCAGCCAGGTGGACCACCGCTGATCCGGACCGAGCTGCTCGTCGACCGAATGGAACTTGAAGACGAAGGCGTCGGACGGATCCGGTTGGGACTCGTCGCCGGTGAGTTCGGACCAGCGGGAGTCGAAGTCGGGGATGTAGCTATCGGTGAGGTCGTACTCTGCAGACAACTGGGGTTCTCCTGAACCTAGAGATGGAACTGATGCGGACATGCCGCAGCACAGTGATGGCCATCCGTCAGCCCTCCTTAGGTCCAGGCAGCGCGCGTCGCCGCTCGGGTCAAACCAGGATGCATGCCCGCTCCGGGCGCCGCAACGTATTTAACGCAGGTGAGAACGTGCGGTCGGCCGCAGCCGCAGTTCCTGGGCCGGCTTCGCCGTCCGGCAGACCAACTCCGGCAGCACCCGCTCCTGCCACATCCGCGATCCCGCCAACGCCCGCCGATGCTCGTCGTACGCCGCATCGTCCGCGAACCGGGCGAACCAGGCGAGCACCACCTCGTCCCGCAACGGCAGCGCCGGAAAGTTGTTCTCGGCAACCAAACTCTCGAACACCGCGACCGGCTCGGCTCCGGTGGCGGTGAGCACGGGAGCGACCTGGTCGGTGAAGAATTCGGTGAACCCGTCGTCCTCGGAGCCCCGGTGGTAAACAGCACCGGCGATGACCGAACCGGCGGGTGCGGTGGGCCTGGGCGCGTCCAGCGCCGGGTAGCCGGCGCCGAGCCGGAGCGGCCGCAGCAGCAACGCGTTGTCCGAGTCGATCATCGTCGCGTTCGCGACCGCGGCGTGCTCGCGCCAGACCGGGCCGTAGTAGAACGCCTTCAGCGCGTCCGCCCGGGCCGGCAGATCCCGGAATCCGCGGATCCAGACGAACCGGTCAGGATCGTCCAGATCGCGGAACTGACCGGCGATGTGCATCCCGGTCTGTTCCTGACCCTCTACGAAGTACGTGTCGAAGGTCTCGATCAAGGTGTCACGCTGCCCGGGGTGCAGCGTGTACTGGCGCAGGTCCACGACGGCGCAGCATTCGTTCATAGCTGCAAGCCAAGCATCGAAACCTGACAGTTATTGTCAGGAGACAGTCGTTTGAAGCACTCGTAACAGGGGAGTACTTGCATGCTCCGGCCGAGTTTGATCTGGTGGAGGTAGTGGTTCAGCCCCTTGCCACCCGGACATGTACGACGACACGACGAGGTTTCTCCCGTGACGATCGCAGCTGTCAGAGCCGAAGACTGCAAGCAGACCATCGCCGACGCCACCCATGAGCTCCTGCTCGAGGCGGACGCCGTCCCCGATCCCCGGCACCAGGCCTGCATCGACGAGGTCGTGCTGCTGAATGCCCCGGTCGCGAGGTCGATCGCCTCGCGGTACCGCAGCAAAGGTGTCGACGCCGACGACCTGGAGCAGGTCGCCTACCTGGGCCTGGTGAAGGCCGCCAACGGCTACCGCGTGGATGCGTCGACGGCGTTCCTGTCGTACGCCGTTCCCACGATCCGCGGCGAGCTCAAGCGGTACTTCCGCGACTGCGCCTGGACGATCCGGCCGCCGCGCCGGGTGCAGGAGATGCAGGGAAACATCGCCGCGGCCGAGCCGGAGCTGATCCAGCGCCTCGGTCACGTGCCGACCGATGAAGAGACCGCGGCGGCGCTCGGCACGGATCCGGCCGAGGTCGCCGAGGCGGCGTCGGTCCGCGGTTGTTTCAGCACGCTGTCCCTGGACGCGCCGGGTGCGCCGGAGGGTGGGACGAGCCTGATCGAGACGGTCGCCAACGCCGAGGACGGCTACGACCTGGTCGAGGATGTGCACACCCTGACGCCTGCGGTCGCGAATCTGGGTGACCGGGACAAACGCATCCTCCAGCTGCGCTTCTGCAACGGGTTCACGCAGGAGGAGATCGGCCAGGAGCTCGGGGTCAGCCAGATGCAGGTGTCCCGCCTGCTCCGCGGGATCCTCGACAAGCTCCGCGGCGAGCTGGCCGGCGGCGTACCGAAGAACGCGTAGCGGCGGTTGGCGGTGCGGTAGCGTCGCTCCTGTGGACTTCGAAGAGGCGGCCGATGCGCTGTACGCGGCGCCGGCGGCCGACTTCATTGCTACTCGCAACGAGCTGGCCAAGCAGCTGAAGGCTGACGGCGACCCGGTCGGGTCGACGCGGCTGAAGGCTATGCGCAAGCCGACCGTCGCGGCCTGGGTGACGAATCTGGTCGCTCGCAAGGCGCCGGACGAGCTGGATGACCTGCTGGCGCTCGGTGACGAGTTCCGTGAGGCGACCGCCGATCTCGACGGCGAGCGGTTGCGGGAGCTGACACCGAAGCGCCACCAACTGCTGGACAAGCTGGCCAAGGAGGCCGCCAGGCTGGCGGCCGAGGACGGCCAGAAGATCAGCGCGGACGTCGGGCAGAAGTTGCGCGAGACGCTCGACGCTGCCCTGGTCGACCCGGCCGCGGGCGATGCCGTCCGCGAGGGGCGGCTGAGCAGCGCGCTCCGGCACGTCGGCTTCGGCGTCGTCGACGAGAACGGCGAACCGTCCAACGTCACCCCGCTGACCGACGAACGCCGCAAGGCCGCCCGCGACCGCCGCAAGACCCAGCAGGCCGAGACGGATGCTGCCAAGGGGGCGGCCCAGGAGAAGGCTGCGGCCGCGCGGGAACAAGAGGAACGCGAGGCCGCCGAGCGCGCCAAGGCCCGGCAGGCGTTCGAAGAGGCCGTCGCGGCGGCGCAGGAGGCCGAGGCGAAGGTCGAGGACCTCGACACCCAGCTCGACAACGCCCGCGAGGCACTCTCCGAGGCGCAGGCCCTGGTGCACCGGCTGGGCGCCGACCTCGACGAGGCCCGCCGTACCGCCCGCGAGGCCCAGAAGGAGAGCCGCGAGGCGCGGAAGCGGTACAACCGGCTCTGAAGTGGGTACCGGCTGGGCCGACTCGGAGAGGAGCGGGCGATGGCACGGGCGATCTGGACCGGTTACATCAACTTCGGACTGGTCTCGGTACCGGTCGGGCTGTACAGCGCGACCCAGGAGCACGAGATCGACTTCCACCAGTTCCAGAAGGGGACGTCGGACAGGATCCGCTACAAGCGGGTGAACGAGCGCACCGGCCGCGAGGTCCCGTACGAGAAGATCGTCAAGGGGCACGACGTCGGCGGCGGCGAGTACGTGATCGTCGAGCCCGACGAGCTGGACGACATCGCGCCGGGCAAGTCGCGCTCGCTGGAGATCGACACGTTCGTCGACCTCGACGACATCGACCCGATGCATTTCCAGAAGAGCTACTACCTGGCGCCGTCGGACTCCGACAACGCCTCGTCGTACGCCTTGCTGCGGGACGCGCTGGCGAAGACGAACCGGGCCGGGATCGCGAAGTTCGTGATGCGCGGCAAGGAGTACCTGGCGACGATCCGGTCCGACGGGCGGGTGCTCGTGCTCGAGACGATGTTCTTCGCCGACGAGATCCGTGACCCGGACGAGGAGCTCGGCGACCTGCCGCGCAAGTCCGGCGCCGGCAAGCAGCTGTCGATGGCGGTCGACCTGATCGAGGCGATGAGCGGCGAGTGGAAGCCGGCCGCGTACAAGGACACCTACACCGAGCGCGTGAAGGAACTGGTGAAGACCAAGCACCAGGGCAAGGAGGTCGTGTACTCCGAGGAGGAGCCGCAGGCCACCAACCCGACGGACCTGGTCGCCGCCCTGCGCGCCAGCGTCGAGGAGGCCCGGAAGAGCCGCGGCTCGAGAACGAAGAAGACCACCGCGAAGAAGAAGACTGCGGCGAGGAAGAAGAAAGCCGCCTAGTTGCCGAGGAGGTAGCGGCTCGGGTTGGCCGGAGCGCCGGCGTCGAGCCAGCGGTGGAAGCCTTCGGGGTTGCGGCGTTCGAATTCGTCGAGGCAGATGCGACGTACTTCGGCGACGGCCTGGCGATCGCGGAGACCGGCTCCCTTGGACAGCTGCATCGCGGTGTCGGACCAGACGCCGCAGAGTTCTTCGATGCTCAGCGGGCACTGCAGCGACTCGATCAGCCGCTCGTCCTCGTCGAACTGAGCCTCGGTGAGGCGCTCGAGCCTGCGTTGCTTACGCGACCGACGCCGGCGTGGTGGCCGATCGGGCACCACGAGGTCGATGACGATGAACAGGCCGGCCAGCAGCAGCGCTGCCGCGATCCCGAGCGCGCCCCAGGCGAGCAGCCGCACCAGCCCGGGCAGGCACAGCACTGCCGCCGCGCACGCGGCCGCGATCACAGCCGAGGAGCCGTACGGCTCTTCGTCGGCCACATGCCGGACCACCGCGGCCAGCGGCCAGACCAGCAGGAAGACCACGGTCAGCAGGATCGACGCGGCCAGCGGACCCAGGAGCAGCACGCCGCAGAGCGCCCCGGCCGTCCCGATTCCGAGACCCGCCGCGACCCCCATTCGCTGTACCAGTGCAGACCGATGCATCACCGCAGCTCACTCATCGTCACCACAACCCAGATCCCCCTCCCCCGACGAACGAACGAGCCATCGGCACCGTTCCCCGTCCAGCGTGGCCCCAACCAGGTGAGGTGTTCAACCCGTGGGCCGAGCTGTGGCACGGACCGTCATCACGGATCATGTATCAGATGAGGACCTTCGCCGAACGCGTCCGCGGCCTCGCCCCGGCCCCGTGGGAGCACGATGCAGAGCTGCTCCGCGGCCTGTACGACGCTCAGCTCGGCAGCCGGCACGCGGACCTCGCCGCCCGCTGGATGCAGTCCCAGGGCACCGGCTTCTACACGATCGGCTCGGCCGGTCACGAGGGCAATGCGGCCGTCGCCGCCGCCCTGGAGCCGACCGACCCGGCACTGCTGCACTACCGCTCCGGCGCCTTCTACCTGACCCGCGCCGCGCAGTGCGGTTCGAAAGAAGGCATGCGCGACATCCTGCTCGGCGTCGCTGCGGCGACCAGCGAACCGATCGCGGGCGGCCGACACAAGGTGTTCGGCCGGCACGAGCTGTCGATCATCCCGCAGACGTCGACGATCGCGTCCCACCTGCCGCGCGCGATGGGCGTCGCGTTCTCGCTGAACCGGTCGGCGAAGCTCGGCGTACCGTCTCCGTGGCCGGCCGACGCGATCGTGGTGACCAGCTTCGGCGACGCGTCCGCGAACCACTCAACCGCGACCGGAGCGATCAACGCGGCGCTGCACGCGTCGTATCAGGGTCTGCCGATGCCGTTGCTGCTGGTCTGCGAGGACAACGGGATCGGGATCAGCGTGCGTACGCCGGACGGCTGGATCCGGCAGGCGTACGGCTCCCGCCCAGGCCTGCGGTACTTCGACGCCGACGGCACCGACCTGGACGCGGCCCTGTCGATGGCGACCGAGGCGGCGACCTTCGTACGGCGCAACCGCCGCCCCGCCTTCCTGCGACTCCGTACCGTCCGCCTGCTCGGCCACGCCGGCTCCGACGTCGAGACGGCGTACCGCTCTCCCGCCGAGCTGGCCGCGGACGAGGAACGCGACCCACTCCTCGGTACGGCGCGCTACCTGCTCGGCGCCGGCTACACGGCCGACGAGATCATCGAGCTGTACGAGGACAAGCACGCCGAAGCGCTCCGGATCGCGGCCGAGGTCGCCGGCCTCCCGCAGCTCTCCTCCGCCGAGACCGTCGCCGCCCCGCTCCGCTTCCCATCACCTGCGGCCGTCGCAGAGGCCCTGCCTGAGCGCACCCCGTCCACAGAACGTCTCACGCTCAGCCAATCGATCAACCGCGCTCTGAGCGACGTCCTCGCGTCGTACCCCGAGGCGATGGTCTTCGGCGAGGACGTCGGCCGCAAGGGCGGCGTGTACGGCGTCACCCGCGGACTGCAGAAGGCCTTCGGGCCGCCCCGCGTCTTCGACACGCTGCTCGACGAGCAGTCGATCCTCGGGCTCGCGCTCGGCGCGGGCGTATCCGGGCTGCTGCCGATTCCCGAGATCCAGTACCTCGCCTACCTGCACAACGCCGAGGACCAGCTCCGCGGTGAGGCGGCGTCGCTGAAGTTCTTCTCGCAGGAGCAGTACGCGAACCCGATGGTGCTGCGGATCGCCGGCTACGGATACCAGAAGGGCTTCGGCGGTCACTTCCACAACGACGACGCGATCGGCGTACTGCGGGACATCCCCGGCATCGTGATCGCGTCACCGTCGCGGCCCGACGATGCGGCCGCGATGCTGCACGCGTGTACGGCGGCGGCGCGATCGTCCGGCACCGTGAGCGTGTTCCTCGAGCCGATCGCGCTCTACCACCGGCGGGACCTGTACGACGACGGCGACGACCAGTGGCTGGCGGCGTACCCGGACGAGCCGGTGCCGATCGGCCGCGGCCGGACGTACGGCGACGGGACCGACCTGACCATCGTCACGTTCGGGAACGGCGTGCCGATGAGCCTGCGGGTGGCCGCGCGGGTGCCGGGCGTCCGCGTCCTCGACCTGCGGTGGCTGGCGCCGCTGCCGGTCGAAGATCTGTTGCTGCAGGCAAACATCACCGGACGCGTGCTGGTCGCGGACGAGACCCGGCGGTCCGGCGGCGTGTCCGAGGGCATCCTGGCCACGCTGATCGACCACGGCTACACCGGGCGGCTGGGCCGGGTGACGAGCTACGACTCGTACGTCCCGCTCGGCGCGGCGGCGCACGACGTACTGCTGAGTGAGCAGACCATCGAGACCGCCGCCCGCGACATGCTCAGCTGAACAGCCGCTGCCAGACCGACTTCTTCCTCGGCCGGTGCTCCTCGGCGGGCTGTTGACGCGGCTCGGTCCCGGGCCGGTCCATCCGCCACTGGGCGATGATCGCGTCCTCGTTCACCGGGCCTGTCGGCACGACCGGTCCGGTGGTGTCGCGGATGCTGATCCGGATCCGCTTGTTCAGATCGGCCAGGTACTCGCGGACCTCGGACTCGCGCCGCATCCCGCGGACCTTCTCGTACACCTGCTGCTTCTCCTTGCGGAGCAGCATCGCAGGCGGCAGCAGGGCCTCGGTCTCGACGTCCTCGCGGCGGATGAAGTCCTTGACCCACCAATCGGGATCGTGCTCGTCCGCCAGCTTCAGTGGTTTGCCGGCACCGGGCAGGTTCTCGAACTCGCCCTGGTTCTGCGCCAGCTGGATCTGCGACTCGACCCACTCCTGGTTACTCATACCCGGTGGTCTGCGCTTGGTCATGCCCACACCTCGCTGTCATCATCGACAGTTGCTTACCGGGAACCAGATTACTAGCTTGTGAATGCAATCACAAGGCATACTCGAAATGTGCAGCTGACCGACGAAGAGATCGCGTTGATGACGCCGGCCGAGCGGCGGGACCTGATCCTGCGGCTGGCGCCGAACCCGGGCGGACTGCCGTCCCGGCGAACGATGGACCGGCTGCGCAAGTGGCGGACCGTGCTGATGCTGGTCTGCGCGGCCGCCCTGATCCCGTGGACCGTGTACCTGGCGCTCACCCTCCCAAGCCACTACGTCGCGCGGAACTGGGTCGCGACCTGGGTGGGCTTCGACATCCTGCTGCTCACGATGCTGATCCTGACCGCGCTCGCCGGCTGGAAGCGCAAGCAGTTCGTGTTCCCGACCGCGTTCGCGACCGGCGTGCTGCTGATCTGCGATGCCTGGTTCGACGTGATGACCAGCCACCGCGGCGGTGACCTCACGCAGGCCCTGCTCAGCGCGCTGCTGGTCGAGCTCCCGCTGGCGTTCGTCCTGATCGCCGGCCCGCTCCGCCTGCTCCGGTACGTCGCCATCCGGCACGGCATGATCCACCCGGACTCGCACCTGTGGCGGATGCCGATCCCGATCCCGGATCTCTACCCCGGCAACAAGCTCCCACTTAGGGTGGAGCCTCACGACTGAGTTGCAGCTGGGAAGGATCCCGCATGGCCGTAGAGGTGCTGTCCGTTGTCGGTGGCGAGTGTGTGGCGGAGGCGGTACGGCGTACTCCGTCGACCAACCCTGCCCGGTTGAGCGAGGTCGTCGGGACGGTCGGTAGCGCCGGGCCGGAGGTGTTCGTCCGGGCCGCGTCGGCGGCACACTCCGCGCAGGCGGCGTGGGCTGCGACACCGGCGCCGCAGCGCGGTCAGGTGATCTCGAACGTCGGCCGGCTGATGACTCTGAACAAGGAGCGGCTCGCGGCGCTCGTCACCCAGGAGATCGGCAAGCCGCTCGCCGAGGCGCTGGGCGAGGTGCAGGAGATCATCGACACCTGCGACTTCTTCCTCGGCGAGGGCCGACGGCTGTACGGGCAGACCGTGCCGTCGGAGATGCCGGACAAGCAGCTGTTCACGTTCCGCCGACCGGTCGGGACGGTCGCGGTGATCACGGCCGGCAACTTCCCGGTCGCGGTCCCGTCCTGGTACATCGTGCCGGCGTTGCTCTGCGGCAACACAGTCGTCTGGAAGCCGGCGGAGTACTCCGCGGTGGTCTCGGACGCGTTCTACGAGATCTTCGCGCATTCCGGCGTACCGGCCGGTGTCTTCAACGTGGTGTATGCCGACGGGTCGGACACGTTCACCGGTCTCGAGCAGGCGTTGCAAGCCGGGCTGATCAACAAGGTCGGCTTCACCGGGTCGAGCGCGGTCGGCGAGCGGATCGGTGAGCTGTGCGGTCGGCACCTGCAGACGCCCTGCCTCGAGCTCGGCGGCAAGAACCCGATGATCATCACCGAGGACGCGGACCTCGAGCTGGCCGTGGAGGGCGCGCTGTTCTCCGGCTTCGGTACGGCAGGACAGCGGTGCACCTCACTCGGTACGGCGATCGTCCATCGGTCGGTGCACGAGGAGTTCCTCGACCGGTTCGCACACGCGGTTGCCGAGGCGGCGATGGGCGATCCGGCGCAGGACGTGCTGTTCGGGCCGTTGCTGGACGAGAAGTTCGCGGCCGGGTTCGAGAAGTCGCTGGGGTGGATCGAGCCGCACCATCGGGTGCTCGGGCGGACCGGGCGGGTCACCGCGGACAATCCGCGGAGCGGGTTCGTCGGCGATCCGGCGGACGGGCTGTTCTACCACCCGGTGATCGTGGCCGGAGTACAGCCGGACGACGAGCTGTTCATGAACGAGACGTTCGGCCCGATCGTGGGCGTCACGCCGTACTCCGAGCTGGACGAGGCGATTGCTCTGGGCAACAAGTCTGGGTACGGATTGTCGAGCTCGATCTACACAACGGATCCGAACAAGGCGTTCCGGTTCGCGCAGGGAATCTCGGCGGGGATGGTGAGTGTGAACAACTCGACGTCCGGCGCGGAGGCGCACCTGCCGTTCGGCGGCAACGGGAAGTCGGGCAACGGGTCGCGCCAGAGCGGGATCTGGGTGCTCGACCAGTTCACCCGCTGGCAGTCGATGAACTGGGACTACTCCGGCAAATTGCAGAAGGCCCAGATGGACATCGAAACCGTCGAAGCCGACTTCACCTTCCAACTCCCGTGACCACAGTGCCCGAGTCCGCCGCCGTCGTGATCGTGGGAGGCGGGGTGATGGGCACGAGCATCGCCTTCCACCTCGCAGAGGCCGGTGTCGAGGATGTGGTGCTGCTCGAGCGGGATCAGCTCGGCTCGGGGTCGACGTGTAAGGCTGCGGGTGGGGTTCGGGCGAACTTCTCCGACGCGGTGAACATCGCCCTCGGGGCGCGCAGCCTGGAGGCGTTCGCGCAGTTCGCGGAACGTCCTGGCCAGGAGATCGACCTGCATCGGGTCGGGTATCTGTTCCTGCTGGAGACCGACGAGCAGCTGGAGCAATTCCGCGAGAGCACGGAACTGCAGAACACCCTCGGCCAATCGACCCGGATGATCTCGGTCGACGAAGCCGTCGCACTCGCGCCGATCGTCGCGCCTGACGGGTTGGTCGGCGCGTGCTTCTCACCGACAGGCGGGCACTGTACGCCGGAATCCGTCGTACTCGGCTATGCGACGGCCGCCCGCCGACTCGGCGCGACACTCGTGACTGGATGTGAAGTTGTCGGGGTTGATGCTGTAGGCAACCATCTGACCGCGGTGCGGACCAACCGCGGCACAGTCCGGACGAGCACTGTGATCTGCGCCGCCGGCGCCTGGTCCGAGAGTCTTGCCGCGTCGGTCGGGGTCGAGTTGCCGGTCACCCCGCTGCGCCGGCAGATCGTGGTGACCGAAGCGATCCCCGATCTCCCGGCCGGGCTGCCGATGACGATCGACTTCGGCACCACGTTCTACTTCCACCGCGAGGGTCCTGGCCTGCTGGTCGGCATGTCCGATCCCGACGAGCAACCCGGCTTCCACCTGAACCGCACCGACACCTGGATCCCCCGCCTGACCGACATCATGGCCCGCCGCGCACCGTCGCTCCTCGACGTCGGCCTCACCGGCGGCTGGGCCGGCCTGTACGAGATCACGCCCGACCACAACGCCCTGATCGGCGAGGCGGACGATGTCTCCCGCTTCCTCTACGCGACAGGCTTCTCCGGCCACGGCTTCCTCCAAGGCCCTGCCGTCGGCGAGGTGATCCGCGACCTCTACCTCGGCCGCGAGCCCTTCGTCGACATCAGCCCCTTGAGCGCCCGCCGCTTCGCGTACTCCGCAACCCGGGCCGAACGGAACGTCGTCTGACTAGTTGACGACTGCGCCCGCCGTGAGGTTGAGGGCGGTCCCGGTCATGGAACGAGCCAGATCCGAGGCAGCGAACACCGCAAGAGCACCGACATCGGACAGCGTCGCAGCGCGCTTGAGCATCGTGCTGTCGGCGGTGTGTTTCGCGATCGCCTGGGCTGCCTTCTCGGGGAAGTCGGCCGGTACCGCCTCCGGGATTCCGTTGGTCTGCAACGTCAACACGCGAATTCCATGCTGCCCGAGCTCCAGCGCGAGACCGCGGCGTAGCGCCTCGACGGCACCGAAGCCCACTTGGAAACCACCGAGGTTCGCGGCCGGCTCGCCGTACCCGCCGAAGGTCAGGATCACGCCCGAACCTTGCGGGATCATCCGCCGCGCGGCCGCCCGCGAGGTCAGGTAGAACGTCCGGACCATGGTCGTGACCGGCTGCTCGAAGTCTGCGAGCGGCATGTCGACCAGCGGCGTACCGAAGAACTGCTGGTGGCCGATCAGGTTGAACGAGATGTCGATCCGGCCGACCGCCTCCGCGTGTTCGTCGACCGACTTCTCGTCGAGAGCATCGACAACCGCGACGTCAGCGGTGCCGCCGGCGGATCGGATCTCGTCGGCGACGCGTTCCAGGGTTTCCGCCGTACGTCCGGCCAGGTGCACCGTCGCGCCCTCGGCGGCGAACGCCTTGGCGACTGCGCTGCCGATCGGGCCGGCCGCGCCGTACACGATCGCGTGTTTGTCGGTGAGCATCATCAGTGGGCCTCCTCGGCCAGTTCGGTGACGAGGTCTTCGAGCTGCTGCATCGACGCGCGGATACCGCGCTCCATGCCGCCGGCGACGTACAGTTCGCGGTCCTCGACCGCGAAGAACACCGTGTTCTGGGTCAGCGTGGTGACCCCGTCGGCCTCGTCGAAGGTGATCAGGTTCAGGTAGACGGTGCCGGGCGCCTGGTCGAACTCGTACGTCTGCACGATCCGCTCCGGCGTCGGCTCCCCGTGGTACAGCCCGTGGAACACATAGCCCTTGCCGTCCCCGTCGTAGTGCGTCCAGCGCCAGCGACCACCGTGGCGCGGGTCGAGCTGGTTCACGACCAGCTCGAGGCCGGCCGGACCGAGCCAGCGCTTCACCAGCTCGGGTTCGGTGTAGGCGCGGAACAGCAGCTCGCGCGGCGCGTTGAAGTCCCGCGTGATGACGACCTGCGGTTGACCGGGCTCGGCGACGACCTTCATGACTGCTCCTTCAGGTCGTCGAGCAGCTCGTCCAGGCGGTCGAAGCTCTCCGCCCAGTACGCGCGATAGTCCATCAACCACCCGACCGCCGCGCGGAGCGGGTCCGCCTCGAGGTGACTCAGCCGCGCGGTCGCGCGCTGGGAGCGGCTGATCAGTCCGGCCTGCTCGAGCACCTTCAGATGCTTGGAGACGGCGGGCTGCGACATGCTGAACGGCGCCGCGAGCTCCGCGACGGTCGCGTCGCCATCCTTGAGCCGGGTCAGGATCGCCCGGCGGGTCGGGTCGGCGAGGGCCGCGAAGATGCCGGTCAACGCGACTTCAGAACCAGATGGTTTCAGAACCATATGGTTAAGGATGCGTCGGACGCACCCCGGTCGTCAAGGCCGGGTCAGGGATGCCGCGGTGTTTCCCAGCGGTTCGGATCGCACAGGGACGGATCCCAGCCGTGATCGATGCAGTACTGCCGGAGGATCTCCTCGCGGGTCGACGGCCGGCTGGTCGGGCGCGTCGGAGTCGGCGTCTTGGTGCTGGTCGTCGTACGCGTGGGCTTCGGGTCGGGTGTCTGCGTGCGCTCGGTGGTCTTGGTGCTGCTCGGCCGCCGGGTCGGCTCCTGGGTGGGACGCCGCGTCGGCGTACGGGTCGGAACCGGAGTCGTCGTCGGCACCCGCGGCGGCGTCACCGTCGATCGCGGTACGGCGGGCGGCGTCGTACTGGATGAGGCGGTGGGCGACGGGGACTCACTGCCGAAGACCTTGACGGCCGCGTCGTCCGAGCCGCCGCCGAACACGCCGAGCGTCGACACGGCCCAGAGGTTGACCCCGAGGAACAGGACGAGCGCGGCGCCACCGGCGTACATGACGCGTCGCGACGGACCGCCGTACCGGCCGATCGGGCCGCGGACCGGATTGCCTTTGCCGTCGACCCAGAAGCGCCAGCCCTCCGGGGCCGGCGGCCAGGACGGATCAGGGCGCCACGTCTTCGGTGGGGCCCAGCTGCGACGGGGTGGGGACGGCCAGTTCGGCGGTACCACGAACCGCTTCACCAGTAACTCCTCCAAGCTCTCGTGCAGGCGCGCACCCAGGCCAACGACTCAGACCCGATGCAGGCTACTTGCGACTCGGCTTCACCAGCGTGTCGGGCTCGCTTTTTCGATCAACCCAATGGATGAAACGGCTGCAAGTCAGGTTAGGCTTACCTACATCAGCCGCCGTTCGAAGGAACCATCCGCCATGGCCTTGTCCCGTATCCGGTCCGTCGCGGCCGTCGCGGTCGCCGTACTGACGCTCGGCGCCGGCCTCACCGCCTGCAGCCAGAACGACGACACCCAGAACTCCGCCGCGGACACCGGAGCGAACGCCGGGTTCCCGGTGACGATCGACCATCTGTTCGGCTCGACCACGATCAAGGCCAAGCCGGAGCGGGTGGTGACGCTGGGCGGCGGTGACATGGAGGCGTCGATCGCGCTCGGGGTCGTCCCGGTCGCGGGCGCCGACTGGTTCGGGAATCCGCAGGTGCGCGGCTGGGTGAAGTCCGCGCTCGGCGATCGCCCGGCGCCGAAGCTGATCCAGGCGTCGGAACCGAAGTACGAAGAGATCCCGGCGCTGAAGCCAGACCTGATCGTCTACATCAACACGGTCAACGACAAGAAGCAGTTCGACACCCTGAACGCGATCGCGCCGACGATCGCGGCACCGGCCGGGACCAAGAACGTGTACGGCGTGCCGTGGCAGGACCAGGTCCGCGAGATCGCGAAGGCGACCGGTACGGCGACCGCGGGCGAGCAGGTCGTGAAGGAGACCGAGACGCTGGTGTCCGACACCGCGAAGGCGAACCCGGACTTCGCCGGCAAGGTCATCACGGCCGGCGTGTACTCGGCCGACAGCCTGAACGCGTGGCTGCCGTCCGACCCGCGGATGCGGCTGCTGACGTCGCTCGGGTTCAAGTCCAACCCGCAGATCGACACGATGGACAACGGCGACTTCTACGTGAAGATCTCGCCGGAACTGACGCCCAAGCTGGACGCGGATGTGATCTTCATGGCTGCGCTGGACGGTTCGGGCAAGCTCGATCCCGCGGTCGTCAACGACAAGGTGTGGAACGCACTGCCGGCGGTGAAGGCCGGGCATGTCGCGTACTGGGGTGGGGCGCCGGTGATCAACACCGCGACGCCTAGCGGCGAGTTCTCCAGCGCGATGTCGATCGGCGGACCGCTGGGGATCAAGTACGCACTGCCGAAGCTCGTCCCGATGCTGAAGGACGCGCTGGCCGGGAAGGGCTAGAGCACGTTCGTCAGCAGGCGGGTGAGGTCCTCCCCGAACGGGCGGTCGGCGTCGATCGGAGGTACTACGTCGTCGACCGCCTGGATGAGGTCTTGCAGTCGCGGTGGGATGGGTCGGGCTGAGAGAGCGAAGGCTTGGCGTACGGCGAGAAGTTCGCAGGCGGTTGTCTGGCGGGTGAGGCGGATGGCTTCGGCGAGGTTGCCGACGGCTTCCCAGGAGAAGGTTTGGACGTCCTCTTGGCCGTTGGAGGTCTCCGCCGTACTGATTGCCGTGGGCAACGTCAGGCGGCGGAGCTGGTGGGTGGTGGCGACGGCGCGTTTATGGATCGCGACGAGACCGGCCTGCGGGCCCGGCTCGCGGGCGAGCTGGGCGGTGAGGCCGGTGACGCTCGGGTCGAGGAGGCGGTGGAGCCGGGCTGTTGATACCTCGGCGGCGTGGACGAGTGCGGTTGTCAGGTGGTCGCAGTACGCGGCGAGATCTATCCCGTGAAATCCGGCGGTGCCGACGAAGTCGCCGTCGAGGTACGCGGGTGAGTCGGTCACACCCGTGAAGGCGCGCTCTACGGCCTCTTCCAGCTGTTGCAAGGTCCTCCGCACATGAGCATTCACATGCCCCGCCACCCGGAACGAAACCGGTGCTTGCAGGCTACGCGGCTCCGGCTCAGGACCAGCCAACTCCCGCAGCCGACCAAACTCAGCCGCCAACACGTCGTCCCCACGAGCCGCGAGCGCCTGATACGGATCCCGGTTAGCCCCCACCACAGCAATAGCCCCCGCAGCCACCGCGGTCAGCTGATCAGCCAACCGTCGCACCCGGCTCGCATGTAAGGCCGCACGCCCGGCGGCGCCGGGCGTGCCGGCGAGGAGGGCGATGCCCTCCTTGGGCGCAAGGACGAACGCAGGCAGGAAGCCGTCCGCGCGCCGGAGCTCGGCCCCGCCGTCCACCGCTCGCGCGGGAGAGGCGGAGCCGCCAGAGGTGGCGCCAGGCGGGGTGGTGGCGCTGGTTGGCATGCGGACTTCCGCCCCGGTCGGCGCGCGGTTCTCAGAGGCGGTCGGCGGTTGGAGCCATCCGAGGCCGACCAACGGTCCAGCCGCGTGGGCTAAGGGGATGATCTCGCCGGCGGAACCGGCGCCTTCGGATGGGATGGTGGGGGTGTGGCCGCTGTTGATGAGGGCAACTAATTGTTGGATCAAGCCGATGGAAACGGCTGAGTCGCCGGTGAGGAAGGTTTTGAGGCGGCCTATGAGGACGGCGCGTGCCTCGTCGGGTGGGAGCCAGGGTGGGCTGCCGACGGCTCGGCCCAGGAGGAGGTTGCGTTGGTGGACGCGTTGTTCGGCCTCGGTCAGGCGGACCTTGCTGAGGTTGCCCATGCCGGTGTTCACGCCGTACACAGGCTCCCCCGACTCGAGAGTCTGAAGCGCAGCAGCACGAATCGCCGCCATCCGCTCGAGCAGCGCCGGCGCCAGCTCGATGAAGTCTGCGCTCGCGGGGTCCAGCTCTGCAGGATCGTTGATCATCAGTGGAACCGCAGCATCGTGCCGACCTCGGCGGACTCGGCCCGCCGCAGGATCAGATGAGCGATCGCGACATCCAGCAACGACAACCCCCGATGCCAGAAAAGGTTGCGCTCGGCATCATTCTCGCGACCAGCCTTCCGCCCGGCAACGATCTCGCCGATCTCGGCGTACAACGTCTCCGGCGACAACCGCCCGGTGTCCACGTGCCGCCGCAACGACCCGAACCGCCCCGACTGCGCCTCGCGCCAGTCGTCGACAACCACCTTGTCCATCACATCAAGCAGATCCAGCTCAACCGCAGACACCGTCCCATACGGTACGACGAACGCACCCGCCTTCACCACCGCCGTACGCAGCAACGGCTCCGGCTCCATCAACCGCGTCGCCTCGACGAGAACGTCCGCCCCATCGAACGCCTCCTCCGCACTCGCACACACCCGCACCGGCGTCGACAACTCGGTCGACAACTCGGCAGCGAACTTCTCCCGCGACTCCGGCCGCCGCGACGTCACCCGGATCTCGTCGAGGTCGAAAAGATCGTCCAGCATCGTCACGTTCCACCACGCCGTACCCCGGGCGCCGACATGCGCGAGAACCTTGCTGTCCCGCCGCGCCAGATGGCGTGCACCAACTGTCGTCATGGCGCCGGTCCGAGACGCAGTGATCATCGTCGCGTCGAGGACCGCCAGCGGCATACCGGTCGTCGGGTCGAACAGCGTCGCCATCGCGAGCTCGCTGGGCAGACCCTTCTGGTAGTTCGGGACGAAGTCGCCTACCACCTTCACGCCGCTGATCCCGTGCTCACCGAGACCGTCGAGATGACCGCGGAGGATGTTGAAGTGGCCGATACCGCCGTTGTCCGGTGTCAGGTGCACCCGCGGTTCGAACGCCGTACGGCCCTCGCCGTGCTCGCGGACCGCCTCTTCGACCGCGTCCACGATCTCAAGCCGGGTCAGCCCGAGCGCGTCGATGTCCGGGCCGCTGATGAACCTCAACCAGATGCCGTCCGCCACTTGGCTCCTTCGGTTGTCGTCGGTTGATACTTAAGTTTCTCGTCGTCACGCTACGTTCAGCTCATGGGGTCGACGACTGGGACACCACAGCGCACCGTGATCGGGCATTCGACCGGTGACAAGGTCATGCTGTTCGGTGGGCTGCCGCTGCTCGGGCTGGTGCTCGGGTTCTTCCTGCCGCGGATCGCGGACTGGGCGGCCGGACGGGGCTGGGTGCCGTTCCAGGGCGTGCTGAAGATCATCGCCGCCTGGGACGGTTGGTGGGTCGTCGCGATCTGCGTGCTCGTCGGCCTGATCGCCGGCGTGCTGCTGGCCGCGGTGGCGCTGGACGACATCCTGAAGGTGACGATCACCCACCAGTCGGTCGAGTTCCTGAAGAACCAGAAGACGGTGACGGTGCCGCGGGAGAAGGTCGCGGTCGCGTTCCTGGACGGCAAGGAGATCGTGCTGCAGGACGCGTCGTCGCGGGAGCTGGCGCGCGAGAAGCACGACCAGCTGAAGTCGGAGGCGAAGCAGATCCCGATCGCGTTCCGCGCCCACGGCTATCCGTGGTCGGACGCCGGCGATCCGCACGAGTCCGAGTTCCGGCGCTGGATCGAGGACGACCCGGACCTCCCGCCGGCCGTCAACGCGATCCTCAAGGTCCGCTCCAAGGCCTTCGACCAGGGCGACAAGGGCAAGGCCGACCTCCGCGAGCTCCGCGGCGAGATCGCCAACCTCGGCTACACGGTGAAGGACAGGGACAAGAAGCAGTACTGGCGCTCGGCGGGCTAGGCGCCGAGTAGGTGGATGACGGCCGTGGCGTAGGCCTGTTCGGCGTCTTCGGCCGAGTGGGTGGAGTCCGTGAGATTGACGCGGTAGCCGCCGGGGACGGCCTCGAGGGAGGTGAACCGGTCGCCGAGGATCGCGCGGAGCTGCTCCTCGCGAGGGAGCCAGATCACCTCGCGTTGCTCGATGCTGTCCAGGGCCCACTCGGTGGTGCCGTTGAAGCCGATCACCTTGCTGCCCTGGTAGTCGTGCACCTCGACGGTCATGTCGCTCACCACGAACACGTCGTCGTCCATATCTCGGTCCGGTACGACGAAACGATCCCCTGCCGCGGGCGCCCACAGCACCCCGGCCTTGCGCAGTCGTCCGGCCTGCTCGATCGTGATCACCCTTCCATCCTCCCCACGGCACGCAAACGGCGCAGGTTCGCGGCGAGCCGTGGGGGGACGAGGGTCAGCGGCCGAGTGCGCTGCGTAGTTCCTCGGCGCGGTGCGCGATCCGGTCCCGGCACTCGGTCGTGAGCGGCAGATCGAGCAGCGCGGTCGCCTGCAGGTGGCTGAGTCCGAACTGCGCGCGAAGACGTCGTATTGCGGTGTCGCGGTCCGCGGACGCCCGCAGTACCTCGGCCACCTCGTCGCGGCGCTCGAACGCGGCCAGTACGCCGTCGTAGATCTCCAGTTGCGTGTACGCGGACCGGTCCGGCTCCGGCACGGCGGTCACGTCTCCCTTCTCGCTGGAGCGGATCACCTGCCGCCACAGTGCGGGCACGGCCAGGCGGGCGCGGGTGTAGCGCCGGGTCAGGGGCTGCGCGTAGGTCATGGTCATGGTGTGTTCCCCCTTGGGTTTCAGTCAGCCTTGGCGACCGCGTGCGGTTCGCGCGGCGGACACTTGGTACCGGGCGCGGTCAGCGCCTCGAAGTGCCACGGTTCGTTGTCGTACCGGCGGCACACGCCGTACCGCCAGCCGTTCTTGTTCAGCCAGGTCATCGCGGCCGCCGGACCGATGTCCACGGCCTTGCCCTGCACGTGAGCGGAGTACTTCGGCGGCAGCACCCAGCGCGTCGCCAGCTTGTACGAGCCGTACTTCTTGATCGCCGCGTTCAGCAGCCGCTGCTGCTTGGTCGCGCTGCGCCGGGCGGAGGTGATGCTGATCGTGATGCCGTCGGCCTTCGCGGCCGCCATCGCCTTCTTCAGCCGGGCCTTCAGCTTCGGCGACAGTCCGCTGATGCTCTCCTCCCGCACCACGGGCTTCGTCGTCGACTTCTTGGTCGGAGTCGTCGACGGAGTCTTGGTCGGAGTGGACGGCGGGTACGTTGGCCGGCGGGTCGGGGTCTCGGTCGCCGCGGTCGACGGCGTCGCGGGCGGCGCACCGACGGCAGGCGCGCTCACGGTCGACACCACTGGCTCCTTGTCCGCGGCCAGCCCGAGGAAGTCCCCGACCTGCGCGTGCCACAACAGCAGCGAGCCGACGACAGCGCCGACCCCGACCACACCGATCACGGACAGCAACCGCGTCCGCACCCCGCCCGGACGGCGTGGCGGCAGGTCGTTCCTCATGGGGTACAGCCTTTCGGATCGGCGCGGTCGACACATCGGTCCCAGGGACCGTCCTCGCGCCCCACCTGAAGCCCCTGAGTATCAGTTCGGACGCCGAGCCTCCTCCAAAAGTTGGAGAGACTGCCCCTCCGGGCAGATGAAGCTTCGGCAAACACGAACTGACTACGCTGGGCGACATGGTGGGCGTCTGGCGTCGGTTGTCGCAGGGGCAGCAGGATCTGCTGCTCGCTGCGGTCATCGGCCTGGTCTGGTTCGCCGCGCTGAACCTGATCAACGGCACCGGTCTACGCCCCCACAACCCCGCCGTCTCCGTGGTCACCGGCGTCTTCCTGGTCGCCACGGTCGCGTTCGTACGGCGGATCCCGCGCACGATGCTCGTGATCGTCTCGGTGCTCTACCCGTTCCTCTACGCCGCCGCCGGCACCGGCCTGGCCGCGCAGATCGGGCTGACGATGTTCGGCCAGCCCGAGATCAGCGACGCCGCGCTCCAGTCCGAGATCCACCTCGTCCCGCTGCTCGTCGTCGGGTATCTGGCAGCGTCGGCCGGCGTACGGCGCTTCACCTGTCTGTTCTTCACGATGGGCAGTCTGGCCGGGCTGATGATCGGACTGCCGACCGTGGTCGCGATCGTGCTCAGCCATGTGAACCGCGACATCCTGCTCGGCGACCGGTACCGGAGCCTGCCGCGCAACGTGCCGAGCCTGTACTCCTACATCGACGTCTCGCTGTTCGTGTTCGCGGAGGCTCTGATCTGCGGGATGGTGCTGCTCGGTGCCGACGCCCGTCGACGCCGCAAGAGCGTGGCCCTGCTCGAGCAGCGGAACGCCGAGCTGGTCCGGCTCCGCGCGGTCGAGGCCGAGCGGGCGGCGGTTGCGGAGCGGACCCGGATCGCCCGGGACCTCCACGACGTGATCTCGCACCACGTCAGCGCGGTCGTGATCCGCGCGCAGGCCGCCGACCGGGTGGCCGACCAGCGCCCCGAAGTACTGCGGGAAGCGATCCGCTGGATCATTGCCAGCGGCAAGGAAGCACTGACCGCGATGCGGGAGACGGTCCGGGTACTGAACACCGCCTCGCCCCAGATCGCCGGTGACACCGGCTCGGGCGGTGGAACCGCGCCGGTGCCGGATCTGGCGGATGTGGCGCGGATGGGCGAGCGGCTCAAGGCGGTCGGGATCGACGTGACGATGGAGCTTCCGCCCCGGCAGCGCCAGCTCACGTCGGCGACCGACCTGACCGCGGTACGGATCATCCAGGAGGCGCTGACCAACGTGATGGTGCACGCGAAGGCGAGCGCGGCGCGGGTGACCTGGCAGAGTGGGCCGCAGGGTGACCTGCTCACCATCGACGACAACGGGAATGGCGGACCGCCGCCGGTGAACGTGCTGGAGACCGCGCGGCGCAGCGAGAGCGGCCGCGGCAACGGGCTGATCGGGATGCGGGAACGGGCCACAGCGGTCGGCGGCACCCTCGCCGTCGCGGCCGGCCCCCTGGGTGGATGGAGAGTGCAGGCATGGCTGCCGCCGCAGAACTGAACGAGTCGATCCGGATCCTGGTCGCCGACGACCAGGGCGTGATCCGGATGGGGCTGGCGATGATCCTCGATCACGAGCCGGACCTGACCACGGTCGCCCAGGCCGAGAACGGCGAGGAGGCGCTCCGGCTGATCGAGCAGTACGACCCGGACGTCGTCCTGATGGACATCCGGATGCCGGTGATGGACGGTCTGGTCGCGACCGAGCGGATCACGACGGCCAACCGGGAGGCCGGCCGCGCGCGTCCCGCCGTACTCGTGCTGACGACGTTCGACGACGAGGCGTATGTGCTGGCCGCCGTACGCGCCGGGGCGTCCGGGTTCCTGTTGAAGGACACCGATCCGGATCTGCTGGTGTCAGCTGTCCGCGCGGTGTATCGCGGCGACTCGCTGGTCGATCCGGCCTCGACGCGAGTGTTGCTCGAGCGGTGCATGGAGCTCGAGCGCCAGGTCGACGGCGGTACGCCGAATGCCGCGCCGGCGCAGCCGGATCCGCGCTGGGTCGGACTGCTGTCCCAGCTCAGCGAACGGGAACGCGAGATCCTGGTCTGGATGGCCCGCGGCCTGTCGAACCGCGACCTGGCGACCAAGCTGTTCGTCAGCGAGACCACGATCAAGACCCACGTGAGCTCGGTCCTGTCGAAGCTCGGCCTGTCCAGCCGGGTCCAGGCTGTGGTCGTCGCCTACGAAGCCGGCGTGGTCCGGCCCGGTGAGGCCGACGTGCGCTGGGACTCCTAGGTAAACAGCACGAGCGCGACCGCCCCCACGGCGAGCAGGATTACCACGGTCACAGCTTGGCTCAGCACCGACGCCTTCTGGCGCCGGGGTAGGAAGTCCCCAGTCATGCCTCCAGAGTTGCTCGGGAAATCGCGTCACCCATCGGTCGTCAGGATGGTTCTGGTCTACTACCTGAGGATGACCCTCAGTCACCGAAGTAGGCGGCGCGGACCTTCTTCGGGACGCACATCGACCAGGCGTCGAGGATCAGCTCGCGGAGTTCGTCGTAGTCGACGGCCGCCAGGTTCAGCTCGATCCACTGGAAGCGCTCGTCGGACGGGCGCGGCGGGAGGAACTTGTCCGGTTCGGCGGCCAGCGCGACGGCGCGTTCCTCGCGCGGGAAGCCGAGGCCGATGGTCTGCTCGTCGGCCGCGACCGCGAGGTACACGATCTGGCCGACGCGGAACTTGATCCGGTCCCGGACCAGAACCTCGTAGCTGCGCGGGAGGTCCGCGGTGATTTCGCGGATGTCGGTGAGATCGACCACGTTGCCACGATAGAACGCCATCACTGACATCCCTTGTCAGTATTTCCAGCAGTACGGTGGTCGGATGCCTGGTGTCGTGAGCGCGGTCGAGGGGGCCGAGGTGGTGTTCCGCCTCGGTGACGCCGCGCATGCGTTCACGGGCGTCCGGTTGTGGCAGGAGCTCGGTCTGCCGGCCGAGCTGCTCGAGTTCAAGCCGGTCGACTACGGCTGGGAGCTGCGGCTGCCGCGGCCGTCGGTGCACCGGATGGAGTACCTGTTCGACATCGCCGACCTCGGGATGCGGACCGATCCGACCAACCCGCGGGTGGTCGGCGGCGCATTCGGCGATCATTCCTGGCTGCCGCTCCCCGGGTACGTCGAGCCCGCGTGGATCGCTGCCGAACCGATCGCGTCGACCTTGACCCCGCTCGTGGTCGACTCCCCGGTCGGGCCGGTCGACGTGCACGTCTGGGCGCCGGAGGGCATCGCGCCGGTGTTCGAGCTGCCGTTGCTGCTGTCCCACGACGGTCCCGAGTTCGCGAAGTACGCCAGTCTGACGCACTACGCCGGTGCTCTGGTCGCCGACGGCAGCCTGCCGCCGTTCCGGCTCGCGCTGGTCCGGCCGACGTCACGCAACCTCTGGTACGCCGCGAACCCGCAGTACGCGACGGCCCTGACACAGCACGTGCTGCCGGCCGTGCAGGCGCAGTACAAGAGCCGGCGGCCCGTGATGATGGGGGCGAGCCTGGGTGCGCTGGCGGCGCTGCATGCGGAGTGGAACCACCCGGGGACGTTCGACGGGCTGTTCCTGCAGTCGGGGTCGTTCTTCACGCCGGAGACTGACCCGCAGGAGTCGCGGTTCGAGTTCTACGCCGAGGTGACCGCGTTCGTCGAGCAGGTGCTCACGGCAACCACGGCGCCGAGTACGCCGCTGATCGGCATGACCGCCGGGACGACCGAGGAGAACGTGCACAACAACCGGGTGATGGCCGCGCGGCTGGCCGAGCTCGGCCTCGAGGTCACGCTCGACGAAACACCCGACATGCACAACTTCACAGCCTGGCGGGATGTGCTCCATCCTGATCTGACGGATCTACTGCGGCAGACCTGGGGTGGGGCTGATGGAACGGGAGCAGGCCGAGTTGGAGGCGCCGGGGCTTGATCGCCCCGGAACAGTGATCCGCTACGGGCATTTCGGCCGCCCGGTGCTGGTCTTTCCGAGTGAGCAGGGCCGGGCCTGGGACTACGAGAACAACGGCATGGTCGACGCCGTCTCGGACCTGATCGAGGCCGGGCGGGTGAAGTTGTACTGCGTCGACTCGTACGACCATGTCAGCTGGTCGGACCGGAGCATCCAGCTCGAGGACCGCGCCCGCCGGCACGAGCTGTACGAGTCGTGGATCGTGAACCAGGTCGTCCCGGCGATCGGCGCCGACTCGCCCGGGGTCAGCGACATCATCACGACCGGGTGCAGCCTGGGCGCGTTCCATGCGCTGAACTTCGCGTTCAAGCGGGCCGATCTGTTCCCGGTCGCGATCTGTCAGTCCGGGAACTACGACGCGAGCAGTTGGCACGCGTGGGGCGAGCGCGGCGACGCGACGTACTTCAACAATCCGGCCGACTACCTGCCCAACCTGTCCGGTGAGCATCTGGACTATTTGCGTGGGCGGCTGTTCATCGTGCTCACAGTGGGACAGGGTGACTGGGAGACCAACCCGACCGGCTCATTGCCGTCGGCTCGTGCGACGGACAAGGTGCTGACCGAGAAGGGCATCCCGCATGAGCTGGACATGTGGGGGTACGACGTAGCACACGACTGGCCGTGGTGGCGTCAGCAGCTCGCCCATCAACTGCCCCGATTCTGCTGAGGAGATCCACACGTGAGTGATCGTTCACGTCATTTGATCGGGTTGTTGCTGGGGGCCGAGGAGGATTGGCCGCAGGCGTTCGAGGCGTTGCTGCAGCGGGTCGGGCCGGTGACGCTCGACGGGCACGAGCACGAGTTCGGGTCGCGGCGGCTGACCATCGAGCCGTTCGACCTGAACGATCCGGTCCGCGTCGGCCTGGTGATCGATCGGCTCGCGTATTGGTACTACCACCCGCGCGAGTGGCTGAAGAAGGCCGCGCTGATGAACGGCACGTACCTGTTGAACTCCCCGTTCACGTTCCAGTCGATGGAGAAACACTCGGCGTACTGCGCGATGCTGCGGCTCGGGCTGAAGATCCCGCGGACCGTGCTGGTGCCGTACAAGAACCCGGTCGACAACGTGCGCTGGGCGTACACGTCGGCGAAGTACAACCGGCCGTTCGACCTGGACGCGATCGCCGACGACCTCGGCTACCCGCTGTACATGAAGCCGTTCGACGGCGGCGGGTGGCGTGGGGTCTCACGGATCAACAACCGCGACGACCTGCACCGCGCGTACGACGAGTCCGACGAGATGCTGATGCACCTGCAGGCGACGGTCGAGTACGACAAGTTCGCCCGCGCGCTGTCGATCGGCGCCGAGACGATGGTGATGGACTTCCGCCCGGACGAGCCGATGCACAACCGGTACGCCGTCTCGCACGACTTCCTCTCGCCGTCGGCCGGGCACCAGGCGGTCGCGATCAGCCGGATCGTGAACGCCTTCTTCGGCTGGGAGTTCAACTCCTGCGAGATGCTGGTCAACGGCAACTCGGTCCACCCGATCGACTACGCCAACGCCTGCCCGGACGTCGCGGTCACCTCGCTGCACTACTACTTCCCGTGGGCGATCAGCGCGCTGGTCAAGTGGTCGGTCTTCTCGCTCGCCACCGGCCGACGCAGCAAGGTCGACCTCCACACCGAGCGGTACTTCGACATCGCCGACGACCCGTCGCTGGACTACGACGCGAAGCTCGAGGGCTACCTGGCACTCGCGGACGAGTACTTCGAAACCCCGAAGTACCACGAATGGTGTGCCGCCCATCTGGGGGATTTCGACCAGCGGGTCCGCGATTGGGTCAGCGGACCGGACTTCGCCAAGCTGCTGCGCGAGACCGTCGTCGCGACGTACCCGGAGCACGAACAGGAGAAGTTCTACGCCCACTTCAAGGGCCTGACCGACCTGTGGGTTTCCGACCAGCGATAGACCTGTGCGAGAACCCCGATAGAACCCGGCGAGAGCCGGTCCTGACGGCCTCGTCCCCTCCTTACGATCGCGCTGGCTCGAGGAGGGGACAGTGTCGATCGACGAAGAGGTACGATCGCGCGCCGTCGGACCGGGACAGGTCGTCGTACCGTCGTTCCGTCAGCCGGCACCGGCGCCCGCACCGGTCAGGCGCAGGCTGAACACACCGCAGTGGATCCAGGTCCTGACGGCCGGATCGCTGGTTGCGATCATCGCGGTGATGATCGTCTGTCAGGTCGCGGTCTCGAGCGTGCGGTCCGGCTGGGACCGGATCGGGCATCAGATGGCGCCGCAGGTGGTGAGCACGACCGGTGTGACGTTCGCGCTGAACGACATGGATGCCCAGCTCGCCAACCTCCTGCTGGTTGCGAACCGGACCGATCTCGGCGTCACCCGGCAGCAGTCGCTCGAGCTGTACGAGAGCGACCGGCGGACCGTGAGTACCAACCTCCAGCAGGCGGCCGTCCTCGCCGGCACCGATCCGGCCGCGGTCCAGCGGATCCGGACGATCCTCGACCAGCTCGGCCAGTACGAGGCGTACGCCGCGCAGGTGATGCTGCTCGAACGGCAGGCCAGTCCGGCGGTGCCCGGGCGTCCGCCGGTCGGGGCGCTCAGCTTGTTCCGGCAGGCCACCGACCTGATGCACAAGGACCTGCTGCCGGCGGTGGCAACCCTGACCGAGACCAACTCGGCCGCGTTGAACCGGACGTACACCGATCGCCAGGCCTCGATCGCCGATGCACGGTGGATCCTGCTGCTGGTCGGGATTGTGCTGATCGCGGTACTCGTCTGGCTGCAACTCTTCCTCGCCCGTCGTACCCATCGCGTCGTCAACCCGCGGCTGCTGTTCGCCACGGTCGTGTCGGTCGCGGTCGTCATCGGCGGCTCGGTGCTGTTGAGCGGTGAGGCGAAGCATCTGAAGGTCGCGAAGCACGACGCGTTCAATTCGATCCTGGTGCTGACCAAGGCTCGCGCGACGAGCTACGACGCCAACGCCGACGAGAGCCGGTACCTGCTCGACCCGGACCGTGCCGCGACGTACGAGCAGACGTTCAACGAGAAGTCCTCGCAGGTCAAGGGTTTCCTGGACGTCGAACTGCACAACATCACCTTCGCCGGCGAGCGCGCGGCGGCCGACGCGGCGGTGACGAGCTTCGGGGTGTACCTGGACGACGACCGCCATATCCGCGAGCTCAACAGGTCCGGCGACCTCAGCGGCGCGATCGCGTTCTGCACGAGCTATGCGCCCGGCGCGTCCAACGCCGCCTTCACCGAGTACGACAAGGCCCTCGTGCAGGTCACGAACATCAATCAGCACGCCTTCGACGGCGCCGTATCGGACGGCGAGCGCGGTCTCCGCGGCTGGGGCCTGATCCCCTGGATCGCGGGCGGTCTCGCCGTACTGCTCGTCCTGGCCGGAGTACGGGCGCGGCTCGCGGAGTACCGCTGAGAACTACAGTTGACGCCGTGCGTGACGCGGAGGTACCGGCCTGGTGGCGGCGGCTTGGGTTGGGCGGGCTGGTGGATGTGCATGTGCATTTTCTGCCGGATCGGGTGATGAATGCGGTCTGGGCGTACTTCGACCAGGCGGTGGAGCATTACGGGACCGCGTGGCCGATCACGTATCGGACCTCGGTCTCGGAGCGGGTGAAGACGCTTTCGGAGCTTGGCGTGCGAGCGTTTCCGGCGCTCGTCTATCCGCACAAGCCGGGGATGGCTGCGTCGTTGAGCGAGTGGGCGAGGGACTTCGCCGCTGTGACGCCTGGGTGTGTGGCCAGCGGGACGTTCTTTCCCGAGCCGTCCGCCTCCGCCTACGTCCGGCAGGCGCTCGAGCTCGGCACCCGGATCTTCAAGGTTCATCTGCAGGTCGGCGACTACGACCCGCGGTCCGATGAGCTCGACGACGTGTGGGGGCAGCTGGCCGAGGCGGGTACGCCGGTCGTCGTGCACTGCGGCTCCGGTCCGATCCCGGGGCGGCACACCGGGCCGGGGCCGATGGGCGAGGTCCTTCGCCGCCATCCCCGACTGACCGCCGTCATCGCGCATCTGGGGATGCCGGAGTACGCCGAGCATCTGGCGCTGACGTCTTATCCGAACGTGCATCTGGACACGACGATGGCGCTGACGCCGTTCACGGAAGCGATGATGCCGTTCCCTCGTGAGCTGGTGCCGCGGTTGGGCGAGCTGCAGGACCGGATCGTGTTGGGGACCGACTTCCCGAACATCCCGTACGAGTACGCCGTGCAACTGGATGCACTCGAGGCATTGGATCTGGGCGATGACTGGTTGCGGGCGGTGTGCTGGGAGAACGGAGCGCGGCTACTCGGCCTTGCAAGCTCCGCCTAGGGGTGAGCAGCAGCCCTCTCCGCGCCAGGCCTCAATTCCTTCCCTCACGGCCACTCCCGCGATGATCAGGCCGGCGATCGGATCCGCCCACGACCAACCCAGGGTCGTGTTGAGGAGCAATCCGATCAGAAGCACCGCCGACAGGTAGGTGCACAGGAGCGTCTGGGTCGAGTCGGCGACCACCGCGTTGGAGCCCAGCGCCTTTCCGGTGCGGCGTTGTGCCCAGGAGAGGAACGGCATCACGATCAGGGACGCGATCGCGAGGCCGATGCCTACCGGCGAGGAGTGCGGATCGGCACCGGTGATCAGCGTGCGGATCGATTCGAAACCGACGTACGCGGCGAGGGCGAAGAACGAGAAGGCGAGGAGGCGGAGGGCCCGGCGTTCGCGGGACTCCGGGAGGGGGTGGCGGAACTGCCAGAGGATGATCAGGCCGCTGGAAACCTCGACGACCGAGTCGAGGCCGAATCCGACCAGGGCGACCGAGCCGGCGACGATCCCGGACGAGACCGCGACCGCGGCCTCGATCACGTTGTAGGTGACCGAGGCGCCGGCCAGCAGTTGAGCGCGTCGGCCGAGGCGTCGGCGTTCTTGTGGATCGACGGCCCAGGCTTTTCCTAGCTGCAGCGGTTCAGCCATGGTTCAGGCCGTAGTTGGGGCAGAGGGCGACGGCGTCGCCGGTCAGGCCGAGGAGGCGTTCGGCCGCGGCGAGCAGGTCCATCGTCGCCTCGGGGTGCGACAGGCTGAACATCGAAGCCCGCCCTTGCGGACGCGACTCGACCAGACCGCAGTCCCGCAGACACGCAAGATGCTTGGACACCGTCGACTGCGCCAGCCCGAGATGCTCGGTCAGCTCGACAACGCGGTGCTCCCCCAACGCCAGATGCCGCACGATCGCCAACCGCGACGCGTCACTGAACCCATGGAACAAGCAGCCCGCGACCGCCAGCGCCGACGCCTCATCCATCACATTCATCGCCATCTGGCGATGTTATCGCAATCAAGCGAACATCGCATCCCGCCCGCCTCGGCCTGGTCGGTCACCGGACGCGGGTGAGGACGTAGGCAGTGGGGGTAGCTCCGTTGTACTTGAGGAGGCGTCGGCGGACGACCTTGAGGGCACGGTGTCGCTGGATCGCGTTCTCCAGAAGGCGTTTGTCCTCGGTCAGCAGCACCGCGCGACCGTCGCCGGCAAGCACTCGATCGACCTCACGCACCACGGCCGGATACAGCGCGCGGTTGAGCTGATGACTGCCGACCTGCTTGCCGAACGGCAGATTCGTGACGACGCGATCGACACTGCTGTCTTCGAGTGGCAGAGCGTCGGCCTTGGCCTCAACGAGGTAGTGGGCCTGGTTTCCGGTCGCGATCTTCAGCGCCCGCGGATCGTGATCCGTCCCGACGACCCGAGCGCCCGGTGCACGACGGCGTACCGCTCGAAGGATCGTTCCCGTCCCGCAGAACGGATCGACGACGCGATCCCCAGGCCGGACCTTCGCCAACCGCACGAGCACCTCGGCCACCACCGGATTCGTTGACCACGGCAACCGTTCCACCCGGCCGAACCGTCGCATCCACGACAACGAAGGAATCTCGACCGCCGGCCCCCCGGCATCGCGGACGGCGATCGTGAAATAGAGCGCACAGGCAACGAGTTCGTCCCATGGACCGTCGACGGCGCACTCGACGGCCTCGGCTGACAGTTGACGGATCGAACGGACGGACGGCATCGTGCGCAGCTCCTCCTGGAGGAGATCGGCGGCGCCGTCGATGGTGCGCAGGACAAGATGGGGCACAGCAATGCTCCTGAAGGCTCGCGATCGACAGTTCGGTCGAAGCGCGGCGTACGCACGACAAAGCCGGCCGACTCCCACCGGAGCCGGCCGCGGCCGTACCTACGCCTTCAGAAACACGACATCGGTGGCAGAGTATTCGGTCGCACCACCGGTCCTCATCTGATTTTGTTGACGGATGGCAGACGTGGAGGAACGGCCGGCCGACGACGCGGAGCTGACCGTGCTGTTGAAGGCCGCGTTCGACGAGCTCGTCGCGCGGAACGGCGCCGAGGGACGGACGCAGGTCAAGGACGGAGCGCGGTACTTCGTGGCACTCGACGACGAGGGCCAGGCCGTCGGGTGCGGCGCCGTACAGGTGTTCGAACCGGGCAGTGCTCACCCTGGGGACGCCGAGGTCAAGCGGATGTACGTGACGCCAACAGCCCGCGGCAAGGGATACGCGCGGGCCCTGCTGGCCGGACTCGAGCAGGCGGCTCGGGCGCACGGCCATCCAATCCTCCGCCTGACCACCGGCGAACGCCAACCCGAAGCGATCGCCCTGTACGAGTCGAGCGGTTTCGTGCAGACGGCTGCGTGGGGCAAATACATCAACGAACCACTGACCCGCTGCTACGCGAAGACCCTGACCAGACTCTGACGATGCCGCGGAACTGACCGTTGCCCGCGCGATTTCAACGTTGTAAAGTGCGGGTGTCCCGACACCGATCAGCTTTACGGGAGAGTTCATGTCGCAGCCTCGTGCGGAGTATCCGCGTCCGCAGTTCGTGCGTTCGGAGTGGGTGAATCTGAACGGTGACTGGCAGTTCGAGATCGACCGGTCGGACTCCGGGTTGGAGCGCGGGCTGCGGGAGCGAGACCTGACGCAGCGGATCGTCGTACCGTTCGCGCCGGAGTCCGAGTTGTCCGGGATCGAGGACGTCGACTTCCTGGAAGCGGTCTGGTACCGCACCACCGTCACGATCCCCGCAGACTGGTCCGGCAAGGAGGCCGTGCTGCACTTCCAGGCCGTCGACCACGACGCGACCGTTTGGGTGAACGGCGTCGAGGTCGTCCGCCACCGCGGCGGGTTCACGCCGTTCAGCGCCAACCTCCGCCACGTCGCCAACCCCGGCGAAGAGGCGACCATCGTCGTCCGCGCGCGGGACAGCCACCGCGGTCCGCAGGCGCGCGGCAAGCAGAGCCAGCTGTACTTCAACCACAGCTGCCTCTACACCCGCACCACCGGCATCTGGCAGACCGTCTGGCTCGAAGCGGTGCCGACCGTGCACCTGAAGCGCGCGCGCATCACCCCGGACGTCGCCGGCTCCGCGTTCCACCTCGAAGTACCGGTGTCCGCGAACAAGCCCGGCTACAAGATCCGCGCCACCCTCAAGGACGCCGACGGCGAGGTCACCACGGCCGAAGTACGCGCGGACCTCGACCTCGCACCGCGTCTCACCCTGCAGGTCCCGGCCGACCGCGTCCGCCTCTGGGACACCACCGACCCGCACCTGTACGACGTCCGCCTCGAGCTGATCGATGCCGACGGCAACATCACGGACGCCGCCGACTCGTACGCCGGTCTGCGCTCGGTGAGCATCAATGGCAAGGCGATCCTGATCAACGGCAAGCACGTCTACCAGCGGCTGGTGCTGGACCAGGGCTACTGGCCGGAGAGCCTGATGACCGCGCCGTCCGAGGAGGCGCTGGTCCGCGACATCGAGCTCAGCCTGGCAGCCGGGTTCAACGGCGCACGCCTGCACCAGAAGGTGTTCGAGGAGCGGTTCCTGTACCACGCGGACCGGCTCGGGTACCTCGTCTGGGGCGAGTTCGGCGACTGGGGCTCCGGCGTCGGCCACACCGATACCGACAACCAGCAGCCGACAGCGTCGTACGTCGGTCAGTGGCTCGAGGCCGTCGAACGCGACTACAGCCACCCGAGCATCGTCGGCTGGTGCCCGCTGAACGAAACCCACCAGCTCCTGCACGACCGGATCACCCAGCTCGACGACGTCACCCGCGCGATGTTCCTCGCGACGAAAGCCGCGGACACGAGCCGCCCCGTACTCGACGCGTCCGGCTACAGCCACCGCGTGCCGGAGACCGACGTCTGGGACTCGCACAACTACGAGCAGGACCCGGCCAAGTTCGCCGAGCAGATGGCGGATCTGGTCAACAACAAGCCGTACGGCAACACCGGCGGGCCCGAGGGCAAGCCGATCTCGCTCGCGTACGACGGCCAGCCGTACTTCTGCAGCGAGTTCGGCGGCATCTGGTGGAACGCGGAGAAGGCCGCTGCCGGGAAGAGCGGGAACTCCGCGGACTCGTGGGGCTACGGTCAGCGCGTCGCGGACGAGGAGGAGTTCTACACCCGCTTCGCCGGCCTGGTCGACGCGCTTCTCGACAACGAGTTGATGTTCGGCTACTGCTACACGCAGCTAACCGACGTGTTCCAGGAAGAGAACGGCATCTACAACTTCGACCGCAGCAACAAGCTCGACGTACCGCGGATCAAGGCCGTCCAGGAGCGTCAGGCGGCTTACGAGAAGGACTGAAGTACCAGCGAACCGACCGCGACCAGGACCCAGAGGATCGCTCCGAGCAGGAGCGGCCGGGGTCCTGCGTCGCGGAGCTCGCGCGGCCGCAGCGATATTCCGATTGCAACTAGTGCGGATGTGATTAGTGTGCTGCCGACTAGTGCCAGCGTCGGCAGCCACGAGTCCGGTATGGCGCCTGCGCTACGCAATCCTGCGGCGGCGATGAAGCCGATCAGGAACAGCGGGATGAGCTTGCGCCACGGCAGCGGCTTGCGGATCGACGCCGTGGCGCCGGCGTAGGAGCCCTCAGCAGCGGCGTCGAGCGCCCGAGCCGCGCGGTTCTCGCGGCGGATCTTCAGCGCGACCAGCGTCAGCACGATCGGGATCAGCGTCAGCGATCGGGTCAGCTTCACCACGATCGCCTGATCGCCGGCGGCCTGGCTGAACGCGTACCCGGCAGCGACAACGGACGACGTGTCGTTGACCGCCGTACCGGCCCAGAGCCCGAAGGACTCCGAGCTCATCCCGAGCAGGTGGCCGATCGGCGGGAACGTCAGTACAGCGACGATGTTGAAGGTGAAGATCGTCGCCATCGCGTAGGCAACCGATGAGCGTCGCGCACCGATCGCAGCAGTCGCGGCGGCGATCGCGGATCCGCCGCAGATCGCCGTACCGACGCCGATCAAGGTCTGAGTGTCTCCGCGTACGCCGAGCAGCCGTCCGAAGAACCACGCTCCTCCCAGCGCGAGCGCGAGTGTGCCGAGCATGACCGGCAACGACGAGACGCCGACGCGTGCGACCTGCTGGAGAGACAGACCGGTTCCCAGTACGACGATCGACAGCTGGAGCAGCGTCTTCGAGGCGAAGTCGTACCCCGGGCGGCACGCGTCACTGCGGAGCGCCGAAATGAACAGTCCGGCGAGTACGCCGAGCACGATCCCGAACACAGGACCGCCCACCACAGGTACCAATCGCCCGAGCGGGACCGCGACTGCCGTGATCACCAGAACGGCAGCCAGACCCGGGATTCGGGACGTCAGCTTGGGCGCAACGGTCGAGGTGTGTCGTGGCCTAACCTCAAGGTGCACCACCGAGCCGGTCCCTTCCCGTGGAAATGTACGCACATTTACGGTAGGAGATGACCGGACATTTGGCAACCCGGAAGGAACCGATGAGCGTGGGCAGGCTGGACCGTGCCGGCGGCGGGCCGCTGTGGAAGCAGCTGCAGGAGGACCTCGTGCGGCGGCTGCGGTCCGGGGAGTTCGATGACGCCTTCCCCGGGGAGCTCGCGCTGGTCGACGAGTACGCGGTCAGCCGGCACACCGTCCGCCAGGCGCTCGGTCAGCTACGCACCGACGGGCTGATCATCGCCGAACGCGGCCGCCAGCCGCGGGTCGCGACGGTGCCCGAGATCCGGCAGCCGATGGGCGCGCTCTACAGCTTGTTCTCGTCGGTCGAGGCGTCCGGCCTGCCGCAGCGAAGCGCCGTACGCGCACTCGATGTCCGCGCCGACGGCGTCATCGCCGCCCGCCTCAACCTGGACGGATCCACCCCGCTGCTCTACCTCGAGCGCCTCCGGTACGCCGGTGACGAGCCGCTCGCGCTGGACCGCGTCTGGCTCCCCGCCACCCTCGCGGAGCCGCTGCTCGACGCCGACTTCACGCACACCAGCCTCTACAACGAGCTGTCCACCCGCGCCGGGGTCAACCTCGACCACGGCCGCGAAGACATCCGCGCCGTGAATCCGAGCCCGTCCGAGCGCGCCCTGCTGCATTGCCCTGCCGATGCCGCCGTGTTCTCTATCGTCCGACAGGGCACCGCTCAGAACCGTCCGGTCGAGTGGCGGCACACGCTCGTTCGCGGCGACCGGTTCGCGCTGTCCGCAGAGTTCTCGGCGAACGCCGGCTATCGCCTGACCCCAAGCACCACGGCGCTCTCTCAGGCCTGGTGAAACGGGTCGTCCGCGGGCAACCAGGACGTGGCGGGGTCGAAGTCGACTTTCACATCGCGGGTCAGCGCGTCGACGGCCGCAAGTACGGCGGGACGCGATTCGTCCTGCCGCGACACCAGCGCCCAGGTCCAGACCGGGATCGGATCGACGACCGGCCTGCGTACGAAACCGCGTGGCAGCGGGGTCGCGTCCCGTTTCGGCGAGCTGACGATCGGCCGGCCCAACCGGCGTACGTGATCGAAGAATGCCGGGCCGGTGATCCCGTGATCCTCGATCCGCTCGACCGCGGCGCCGGTCGCGCGGGCGAACTCGACGGCGTAGATGTTCCACGAGGCCCACGCCTCGGTGTCCGCATCGACCAGCACGACCGTGTCCCGCGCCCGGACCGGCGACTCGTCGCCGGCTGACACCGCGAACAACCGATCCGCGCCGAGGAGCCGGCCGGACAGTTCCTGCTCGGCCAAGTCCGTCGCACGTACCCAGCAGATCGCCAGGTCGATGCTCCCGTCCGAGACTCGCGCGGCTTGCGTGTGCGACGGCATCACCCAGGTGTCAACGAGCAGTTGTGCTACCCCGGACACCCGCTCAGCGAGATCCGGGGGCCGCCAGCTGACGTACCCCAATCGCACCGGCTCGCTCGCCGCGAATCCTCGCGCCGTACGCCGCAACGCATCCGCCTGCTCGAGCAACGCCCTTGACTGCGGCAGCAATGTCTCGCCGTGGGCGGTCAGCGTGACGGTACGGCGATCGCGCTCGAACAACCGCACGCCGAGATCGCGCTCGAGGGACTTGATCTGCTGCGACAACGACGGGCCGGCGATGTGCAACCGGGCCGCGGCCCGGCCGAAGTTCAGCTCCTCGGCGACCGCTACGAAGTACCGCAACTGCCGCAGCTCCACGTGCCACAGCGTAGTAGGCGGAGGCTCCTAGCTGGGAGCAAAGCGGTCGTGGAAAAGGCCGCGTGGTTCGACAACGATCGAAGTACATCAACTTCGGATGAGGAGAACCATGAACCACCAGAAAGTCGCCGTGATCACCGGAGCGTCCCAGGGCATCGGGGCGGGCCTGGTCTCGGCGTACCGCAAGCTCGGTTATGCCGTCGTCGCAAACTCGCGGAGCATCAAGCGCTCCGACGACCCCCTGGTGCTGGCCGTCCCCGGCGACATCGCCGACCCGGGCGTCGGCGCGCGGGTGATCGAGCAGGGGCTCGATGCGTTCGGACGGATCGACACGCTCGTCAACAACGCGGGGATCTTCGTCGCCAAACCGTTCACCGAGTACACCGACGAGGACTACGACCGGATCGCCGGCATCAACCTGCGCGGCTTCTTCGACACCACGCGGCGCGCGATCACCGCGATGCTGGAGAACGAGGACGGCGGGCACGTCGTCAACATCACCACCAGTTTCGCAACGCACGCCTACAGCACGGTGCCTTCCGCGCTGGCGTCGCTGACCAAGGGCGGGCTGAACTCGGTCACGAAGTCGCTCGCCACCGAGTACGCCGCACGCGGGATCAGGTTCAACGCGGTGGCGCCCGGGGTCATTCGTACGCCGATGCACCCGGAGGAGACACACGAATTCCTGGCAGCGCTACACCCGCTCGGCCGCCTCGGCGAGATCGAGGAGATCGTCGACGCGATCACGTACTTGGAGAGCGCAAAGTTCGTCACCGGCGAAATCCTCCACGTAGACGGCGGCCAACAGGCCGGCCACTGAAACGCCCATGACTGCTGACGCCTTGAACACCGACAGATCCGCCACCGACGCCGGCGCGCCTGTTGGCCCGGCCAGCGGTGCGGCTGGTGGCCCGTCAGCTGGTTTGGCTGGTGGTGCGGTTGGTGGTGCGGCTGGTGGCCCGTCAGCTGGTTTGGCTGGTGGTGCGGTTGGTGGTGCGGCTGGTGGCTCGTCAGCTGGTTTGGCTGGTGGCGTGGTTGGTGGGGGTGCGGCTTGGTGGTTGGTGGGGCGGGGGGCGGCGGTGTTGGCGGGTGGGATGGGGATCGGGCGGTTTGCGTACACGCCGATCCTGCCGATGATGCACGCGCAGGCCGGCCTGTCACCCCGCCTCGGCGCGACGCTCGCGACCGCCAACTACACCGGCTACCTGGCCGGGGCGCTGGCCGCGATCGCCGTACCGCGCCTGCTCCACTCCCGCTGGGCACTCCGCCTCTCCATGCTCATCCTCGCCGCGACCCTCGCCCTGATGCCACTCGGCCGGAGCAGCTCGCTCTGGCTCGGCCTGCGGTTGATCGCCGGGATCGCGAGCGCACTGGTATTCGTGATCGCCGTCAGCGCCGTACTCCCCCGCCTGCACAGCCACCACGTGGGCTGGACCTTCGGCGGAGTAGGTGCCGGCATCGCACTCTCCGGCGCGGTACTTGCCAGCGGCAACTGGCGAACAGCCTGGTGGATCACCGCCCTGCTGACGATCGCCTGCACCGTCCCCGCCTGGCACCTGACCGGATCACCCACCCCGCGCGCGGCCGCACGCCGTACCAGCTCACGACACTTCAACGCCCTCCTCGCCAGCTACACCCTCGAAGGCATCGGGTACATCATCGCCGGCACGTTCCTCGTTGCCGCAATCAACGAAACCGCAACCGGCGCCGTCGGCAACGGCGCCTGGATCATCGTCGGCCTGGCCGCCCTACCATCAACGGCACTCTGGGCATGGCTAAGCCGATCATGGTCTCGCTCCACACTCCTGCTGATCGCGCTGCTCCTGCAGGCGATCGGCATCGCATTACCGACCGTCATCCACGGCGTCGCCGCCGCCCTGATCTCCGCCGCCCTCTTCGGCGCAACCTTCCTCGGCGTCGCCAACCTCGCGCTCGCCCTCGGCGCCGAACTCAACGTCCCGCGCGCCGTCGCTATCCTCACCACCGGCTACAGCCTCGGCCAGATCATCGGCCCGCTGGCAGTCGGACCACTGCTCCACAACGGATACCACCAGGCGCTCTTGGTCAGCGCCGGCGTCGTGGCCCTCGCCGCGATCGCCGCGCTCCTGGTCCGCCATCAACCAAAGGAACTCCTATGAACGACATCCTGTACGACGTCCTCGACCAGTGGAAGTCAGCTATCGACGACCACGACCCGCAGCGCGCCGCGGCCCTGTTCACCAACGATGCGATCTTCCAGGGCCTGCACCCGTACGGCGTCGGCCGTGACGCCGTCGCCGAGTACTACGAATCGCAGCCGATCGGCCTGTCCCCGCAGTACAAACTGCTCGAGACCCGCCAACTCGCCGACGACACGCTCCTCGGGTACCTCGCCGTCGACTTCAGCTTCACCGACCGTCCGGCGATCTCCGTCAACCTGCTTGTCATTCTTCGGCAGGCAGCTGACGGCTGGCTGATCTCGCACTACCAGGTCTCGCGGTTGTAGATACTGAGTCCATGACGGTGAAGGAACTGCGGTTGGTGGTCACGGCGGACGACTACGAGGAGGCGGTCGCGTTCTACCGCGACGTACTCGGGCTGCCGGAGCGGGCGTCGTACTCCTCGGAGGACGGTCGGGTGACGATCCTCGAGGTCGAACGGGCCACGCTCGAGATCGCGGATCCGGGGCAGGCGGACTACATCGACGCGGTCGAGGTCGGGCGGCGGGTCGCGGGGAAGTACCGGGTCGCGTTCGAGGTCGAGGATTCCGCGGCGACGACGCAGAAGCTGGCCGAGGCCGGTGCGACGGTGATCGCGGAGCCGACGCGTACGCCGTGGAACTCGCTCAACGCCCGGCTCGAAACGCCCGGTGGCATCCAACTGACGCTCTTCACAGAACTTGACTTGAAGCAGGCTTGAGGTGTTGGGCTAGGGATCATGTGGAACATCGAAAGCCTCGACCTCGACGCCTATCTCGCGCGGATCGGGCACGCGCGGGTGGCGCCGTCGGCGGATGCGCTGCGGAGTCTGCATCGGGCGCATGTGCTGGCGATCCCGTTCGAGAACATCGACGTGATCCTCGGGACACATCCGGGGATTGCGCTGGATGCGATCCAGGCGAAGCTGGTGGGTCGGCAGCGCGGTGGGTACTGCTACGAGCACGCGCTGTTGTTCGGGGCGGCGCTCGAGCAGCTCGGGTTCGACGTCGTACGACGCGTTGCCCGGGTGCAACCGCACAAGGCGGGGCCGCGTACGCACGCGCTGCTGAAGGTGGGGGTTGATGGGCAGTCGTTCCTGGCGGATGTCGGTTTCGGGGCTGGTCAGCTGTATCCGACTCCGTTGAAGGACGGCGCCGTGGTCGACCAGGCCGGCTGGGACCACCGACTGACGCTCGACAACGATGTGTGGACGCTGTCGAAGAAGACCGCTGAGGGTTGGGAACCACAACACGCCTCCAACGACGAGCCGGTACGCCCGATCGACTACGAGGTCTACCACCACTACGTCTCCACCCACCCCAAGTCACCATTCACCGGTCGCCCCGTGGTGATGCGCGTATCAGACGGCGTCGTACGACGCTTGATCGGCAACACCCTCACCACCGACCACGCCGACGGCCGCACAACCGAGCGCACCGTCCGCCCCGAAGACCTCCCCGAAGCACTAGCCTCCCTCGACGTCCACCTAACCGACGAAGAAATCGACCGCCTCCGGCTGATGTAGTCAACCCCGCGCGCTACGCAACCGCCTCTCGTCGCTCCGCTCCTCGGCACGGCCGCTCCGCGCGCTGCCCACCCACCCCCGGGGCTATCGCCCGGAGCATCCCTTCCGGCTACCGCCGGAGTCTTGCCGGCTATCGCCGGCGCCTGCGGCTGCCGCCGCGTTTGCTCGCTGTCGCTCGCGTGCGACTGCGTTTGGCCGACGTCTCCTCGTCGTGCGACCGCGGCGAGTAGAGCCGGCCCGTCCCCCGCGTGCTATGCAGCCACCTCTCGTCGCTCCGCTCCTCGGCGCGGCCGCTCCGCGCGCTCCCACCGACCCCCGGCTGAGCGCCGCGCATCCTTTCCGGCTATCGCCGGGATCTGCCGGCTGCAGCCGGCAGGTGGCGGGCTGCCGCCCGCGGTCTGCTCGCTCGCTCGCGGCGACTGCACCTGGGTGGCGGCGGGTGTTGTCGAGCGGACCGCACCGGTGTGGCGCGAGCGGGCTCCTGCAGCTGGCACGCACTGGCCGCCGTCGACGGCTGCTGTTACCACGGCTCACTCGCAACAGGGGCGACGCCGCAGCATGCTCATAGGCGCCCGTCGGCTGTGGTAGCTCGCTCGCGGTGACTGCTCCGGGGTTGCGGCTGCTCGTGGTTGTCGCGGGAACTCATACCGATGGGTGTCTAGCGGGCACTTACACCTGCCGAACTCCTACGCCCGCCTCTTCGGAGTCTCGGTTCGGAACGACTCGCCCAGTTCTTCCGCCAGGCCGAAGTAGTGGCGGAAGTTGTAGATGAGGGGTGACCAAGCGCCGGGATCCACGTGCGAAGTTCCCGCAACAACAACCGCCTCCTCGGCATGCACTCGTAGTACCTCGGCCTGGGCGATCAGGAAGTTGCCCTTGGCATCCAGCTCGGCGTGGGTGACGGTTGCTTCGAACTGGATCGGGCACTCGGCGACGCGCGGCGGCGCGACCAACTCGGACGCCACCGGCGTCAGCCCGGCCGCCGCGAACTTCTCGCGCTCAAAGCGAAATCGGGCCCGCTTACCCTCAGGCACCGGATTGCGTCCGGTCAGGCCGGCCAACCGCTCAACAGCCTCCCACTGTGAAGGCGACGGAAAGTTGATCACCACATCCGCGCGAGAGCGCAGGTTCATCGCAGTCTGACCGGTCACGCCAACACCAAGGACCACAACATCACCTAACGCCCACGCGGACGACATCGGCGCGAGGTTCACGCTCCCGTCCTCGTTCAGCGTGCTGAGCAGCGCGACCGGGGTTCCGACGTACAGGATGGAAGGTTCGATGGTCAGATGGGTCATGTGAATCGACAGTAGGCACGGGATGCTTCGGCGTCGGCCTAACAGTCCAGCAGGCATGATGGCGGGTATGAGTGCCGAAGGTGAGGAGCTGGCCGGCTGGGCGCGGATGCTTGCCGACGGGACGCGGGCGACGGTCTGCTTGGCGTTGCTCGACGGCCGAGCGTGGACCGCGACCGAGCTCGCGAAGTTGGCCAAGGTATCGCGGCCGACGATCAGCGAGCATCTCAACCTGCTCGTCGGCGGCGGTCTGCTGACCGAAATACGACAGGGGCGGCACCGGTACGTGAAGCTCGCCGGACCCGACACCGCCGAGTTGATCGAAGGACTCGCCGCGCTGGCACCACGCCGTACACAGGTTGCTAACAGCCTGTCAGCAGTCAGCAAACGGGACGCGTTCGCACGAGCTAGGACGTGCTACGACCACCTGGCCGGCAAACTCGGCGTCGCATTGGCCGACGCGATGACAGAGCGTGGCCTGATCGACTGGTCCGACGGGATCGCGTTGACGCCGGAAGGCCAAGCCTGGTTGGAGAATCTCGGCGTCAAGGTCGAGGTACGCCGCGGCCGGCCGCCGCTGCGATCCTGCCTGGATGTCACCGAACGACGACCGCATCTGGCCGGCGCGGTCGGCGCGGCGTTGTGCTCGCACGCGTTGCAAGAAGGTTGGGTAAGTCACATACCAGGCGGCCGCGCCCTGAAGGTGAACGGCGCCGTACAAGCGTTTGGACTCTCGTCCGGAGTCTGAGAACTGTGTGAGGGAACACGCTTTCAGGAAGCGCTCAGCGTCGATAGCACTTAACCTTCGGCCATGACTGAGTTCGAGCCCGGCACCGAGCTGGTGTCCCGTCTCCCTCTGCCCAGCCATGTGGTCGTCCGTGTTGACGGTCAGTGGCGTCGCGGCTGGCTGATCGGCCGCGACCATGAGGAGACTGGATGGACCGCCCTGGTGCAGTACGAGGGCGACGACGGTAACGAGCGGACGGAACGCCTGCCGGCGGACCGGATCGCCTTGCCGTCGTCGGACGGCACGGAGAGAGCGTCCTAGGGAGGGACCACACACACGAAAGCCCCCGGGTGAGCATCACCGGGGGCTTTCGTGCGCATAACGCCGCCGTGGCGCCTCAGACGAACGAGAGGAACCCGCCCCAGGCCCTTCGGGCGGTCGACCTGGGACGGGAACCTCAGTGGCGTTACACAGGGTGTATCGCTGATAACGGGGTGAGTGTTACAGGATCGCCTGAACTTTCTTCCAGCCACGTCACGCCACGGCAAGCCGCGACCCCGGTGCACGTCCCTGAACACCGGGGCCTGGATCGGCGGCCTCTCGAGCGACAACCGTTCGTAACCTTCAGGTGCCCCGACAGCCCGTGATCATTCGCTTCCGGAACGAGTCAGAAGTGCACAGCGAGCAGAACCCGGCCGGTTTCCGAGCTGCGGATGTCCAAGGCCTTGATCTCGTTGCGCTGCAGCTTCGTCGTGGCGGCCGGTTTCACCGTCGTACCGGGCGATGACGTCCAGCTCGCGATCAGCGACGCTTTGCCGGAAGCGTCTGTGACATAGAGCTCGTAGCCGCGGGCGCGTTCGCTCGGCGTCGCGAGTTCGTCGTACCGGCAGCTGATCTCGATCGTCGTCCCCCAGCGCTCCGGAACGAGCCGGGCGTCCGCGGAAAGCTTGCTGGTCACAGTCTGTGCGAGTACGACGTAATCGCCCTGCGGCTCGTCATTGGACAGCGGGATCGCGATCACCGCGCCGATCGCGGCGGCCGCGACCCCCACCCCGGCGATCAACGCGCCGAGCCGGATGCGTTGCTTGCGACGGTCGCGCTGGACATTGCGGACCAGACCGGGCAACAAGTTCGGCGGCTCGGCCGTGATCGTGGCCAGCGCGCGCTCGGCCGGAAGGGCGGCGAGTACGCCGGGCACGCCGGCCAGCGACGCCACCTCGGCCGAGCACTCGGCACAGGTACGCAGGTGCTCCTCGTACGCGCGCCGGTCCTTCGCCGACAACGCCCCGAGGAGGTACGCCGAATCCCACTCCCGGTACGGGTCGCTCACTGACTTGTCACCCCCTTCTCCTGCAGCGCGAGCTTCAGCGCGCGCAGCCCGTAGTGCAGCCGCGACTTCACGGTGCCGGACGGGATGTCCAGCTCCTCGGCGATATCGGTGACCGTACGGCGCCCGTAGTACGCCCGAACGATTACTTGCCGATGTTCTTCAGACAACTGTGCCAGGGATTCCGCCACCAGCCACGCGTCGAGTACGGCGTTCGCGTGGTCGGCACTCGGCTTCTCCGGGAGGTCGTCGCTGGCGACCTCCCGGCTGACCCGGGCGCTGCGCCGGTCGTCGATGACGAGGTTGCGTGCCACCGTGAACAGCCAGGCCCGGGCTCCCGCCTCGTCCTCGGACAGAATGTTCGGCCGCCGCCAGGCCCGGAGCAGAGTCTCCTGTACGACGTCCTCCGCCAGCCGATCGTCGCCGGTCAGCCGGACGACGAACCGCCACAGCGCCGGAGCATGCACATCGTGCAGCTCACGCAGCAGCGCCGCCCGGTCGTCGGCCATCGGCGCTCCTGCTCTGTGGGACGTGGGGTCGGACATCGCTCACTCGGCTGCTGCGGTTGCCTGCTGTGGCGCCGTTCGGGCTGCCTTCTCGCCACCATTCTGCACAGGAAGCAAAGCACCTGTCTGGTGCACGGTGAAATAGGCGAAGGCCATCGACCCCGAGCAGAGCAGCGCGGCCGCACCGTGGGTGGCGAACAGGAACCTGGTTCAACTGTGTGTGATTTGAAGATCACGCTCCGAATCGATTGCCTTCCGGGTCGCGAATTGGTAGCCGCGGGCGGCGAGGAGCAGACCGACTCCCCAGACGACGTACGCGGGCACCGCCACCCAGAAGAACGCGTCCGGCAGACCGACATCGTCGTACGGCGGTTCGCCCTGCGCCACGGCGACGATCATCTGGATCAGCCCGACCCCGAAGTACGCCGTGATGCCGGTGCCGATCACGAAGCCCGGGGTGAGCAGCATCCACCGCGGGAACCGCCGGCCAATCGGATGCACCAGCAGGAACGGCAACAGCGTCCCGACGAGCAGGAAGCCGCCTTCGAAGAGGATGAGCGACAAGTTGCCGCCGTACGGCGTTGTGCCGAACCCGACCACCGCCTGCGCCGCCAGCCGCGTAAGGCACCCACCCACCGCAAGCCACGCACCGACCGTTGCAACCCACCCCGGCCAGGGCTTCCCCGGCGGTTGCTGCGCCTTCGCCGTCACACCCAACAGCACCGCACCAAGAATCGCCCCCAACCGACACCCCATCCCCCACAAATCAAACGGAATCCCCAACCCCGGCAACACCCCCGCAACCAGGTCAAGCAGGATGAACGCCGCCGCCCCAACCCACCCAACAGCCAACCCCCACAACAACCACCCACCCCAAACCCCACCCCGCCGCGCATCCTCCGCCCGCAGCACGTGCTCCGGCGACCCCGCCAGCTCTGGCGTCTCCGCCCGCCCGCGAGGTCCCGGCCGGCTCGCGATTGCGGCTAGGGCTGTGATGGCGCAGCCGGCGACGGCTGCCCAGTTCGGGATGAGGAGGTCGTTGCCCGGCAGCTTCCAGGTCGGCGCATGGCCGGTTGCGAACCAGATGCGCAGACCGCCGTACGCCACCGCCCACGCAACCACCGCTCGCCTCATGCACCCAGTCTGTTGAGCACACCCCGCGCCCGGATCACCCGCGCGAGGGACAGGCCTCCACCGTCAGCGTGAAGCGTGCAACTGCTGCAGCAGCCGGATGAACGTCTTCCGATCCGGCACCGGAAGACCCTCGAGCACCTGCACCTCTTTCACCTGGATCCCCCGGCGAACAGCCCGGCGAACCCGACGCCCTTCAGCCGTGATCGAGAGCAGCCGCACCCGCCGATCATCCGGATCCGGAGTGCGCTCGATCAGGCCAGCCTTCTGCAACTCGTCAAGCGTGCCGATGATCCGCGACTTGTCCGCCCCGATCGCCTCCGCGAGCGCCGCCTGAGTACGCACCGGAGTGTCGTCAAGCGCAGTGAGGACCGAATACCCCCACATCGACACCTCATGAGCAGCGAGCACCGGCAGCTCGAGCGCGATCAGTTCCCGCACCAGCGGGTACAACATCGCAGCCAGATCGGGGCGCTCGGTTGCCATACCCAAAAAGGTAGCACTGGCGCAATCATATGCATGGGCTTACGATATGCATATGCCTACCGTTGACTACATCGCACTAGACGCCGAAGCCGTCCGCACCAGCATCGACCTGGTCACCACCGTCACCGACGCCGACCTGTCCAAGCCCACCCCATGCCGCGCCTGGACCCTGTACGGCCTGCTCGCCCACATGGCCACCCAGCACTACGGTTTCGCCGCCGCCTCCCGCGGCGAGTCCGACCCCGCGATCTGGAAGCTCCTCGACCTCGGCGACGACCCGGTCAAGGCGTACGTCGAGTCCGCCGAGCATGTCCTCGACGCCTTCGCCCAGCCCGGCGTCGCGGAGCGAATCTTCCCGCTGGCCGAGTTCGGACCCAACGCATCCTTCCCGGGAGCGCAGGCTGTCAGCTTCCACTTCATCGACTACATCGTCCACAGCTGGGACGTCGCAAAGTCCCTCGGCAAGACGGTGACGTTCGCACCAGCCACGCTCGAGGCCGCGACAACAGTCGCCCAGATCGTGCCCAGCGGCGACGTCCGCCGCGCCCCAGGCACACCGTTCGCCGCAGACATCCCGTGGTCCGGCGACGACCCCCTCGACCGCATCGTCGCCTACCTCGGCCGCAACCCCAACTGGCCGAACCAGACGCTCAGTTGATGTCGAACTCGTTGCCTTCCGGGTCCTTCATCCCGACCGCGTAATGGTCGAGCCCTTCTTCGAACGCCCCGGTGATGGTCGCACCCAACTCCGCCAACCTGGCCGCCTCGGCATCGACACGCTGAATCCGCGCCGCGATCGGGTCCGACCACTCACCGCTGGCATGGATGTCGAGGTGCAACCGGTTCTTGACCACCTTGTCCTCCGGCACCACGTGGAACCAGATATCCGGCCCACGTCCCTCCGGATCGCTGATCCGATCCGCGCCGTCGACCAGTTCCTCCTCCGGCACTCCCAACCGCCGGTAGAAGTCGTGCCAGGTCGCGAACCCGTCCGGCGCCGGCGCGAACTCGTACCGCAACGCCGCAGCCCAGAACCGCGCCAGCGCATCAGCCCCAGCACAGTCGACCACCAACTGAAACTCCGCGCCCATCAACCTCTCCTCCACGCCGGCGACCCATCACCACCAGCGTGCCGGAGCCCACCGACAATTCGGCCTGGTGAGCCCTACAGCCAGATGTGCTCCTCGGCGATCGCGCCGTCGCGCCACTTGGCGATGGTGACCATCCGGCCGCCGCCTTCGAACTCGCCGACCACGCAGGTCCAGTCCCCCGAGCCGAACATGATCGGATGCGAGGCGACCTGCACCGGCGTACCGCCGTTCGACTCGACCAGCGCCTCCATCGCCTCGATGTGTTCCTTCAGACCATGAGTAGTCGGTTGCCCCGAGAGCTCGACCACCACATCGTCGGTGTGACACCGCGCGAACGCGCCATGCCAGTCAGCCCGGTTCCATCCGTGGAAGTCGAGCTCATCCATTCCCTTGAGATTGCGCCTCACCTCGTCCTCGGCCATGACGGAGGCCTCCTTCCGGGACCCGGTCCCGATCATTTGCACGTCACTCACAACGACAGAACAGGGCGACGCGATGTGACATCCACCCGCCTTGGCGTCCTCGCCGGCCGCGCGCTACATTGACTGAAGTGGACCATATAGTCCACCTAGGAACGCTTGAGGACGTAGCGATGACTGATCAGGTTCTTCCGCCCGACGGAACGGGCTTCTACCTCGCCGGCGGCGAGCTCACGGCGGCCGGCCTGGACAACAAGGACGGCGGCACCGTCGACGTCAGCGTGACCGCGCGCCTGCTCGGCGGCCTCGATGTCACGCTGGCAAGCCGGAGTACCGCACATCTGGGCGAGCGAACAGTCCTGCCGTTGCAGACCCGGCCGATGATGCTCAGCTCCCTTCCGAGCAGCGTGCGGGTGCAACTACGCGCAGCCTCCACCGAAGGCGACTGGCGACTCGTCCTGCATTTCCGCAATCACGCCGGCGCGAGCCTCACCTGGAACGCAGAGATCCCGACCGAAGCATTCGACACAGGCTGGGAGGCTCCCCTCGCCGAGCTCCTGACCATCGACGGCGCAGTCGACGCCCCGGCGCCGCAGTCTCCGACGACGACCGTGGTTCACCACCCGAGCGACGAGTACTACGAACTCCTCGTCGACGGCCACCAGGCGGGGCTCCTCGTGTACCACGTGATCGGCTCGCACCTCTCGATCACGCACACCATGATCGAACCGACGTACCGCGGACGAGGACTTTCCTGGGCGCTGGTCGGCGGCGCGCTCGACGACATCCGCACGAAGTACCCGACCGTGTCGAACTACTGCCCAGTCGTCAGCCGATTCGTCGACAAGAACCCGCAGTACGGCGATCTGCTGGCCGAGCCGCGGCCGGCACCATGAATCTGGCTGCGATCGAGGACCGGTCACGATCCGTTCTGGCCCGCGAGGAAGCCCGCCTGGCAGGCGTGCGAGACCTCCGTGGATTGCGGCGCTGGCGCGACTCGCTCGTCGAGGCGAATACGCTGCGGGACGACTCCTACGGATGCGAGCTTCGCACGCTACGCGCCCAACTGCCCGACGACGAACGATCCCGCGCAGTACTGGCCTTGGCATTCGAGAGCTGGCATCAGCTACTCATCGAGACACTGGCACGCCTGCGGGAACTCGGAGTACTCACCAACGACGCCGACCCGCAGAAACTCGGGACCGGTCTGCTGGCCGCTCTGCAAGGCGGATACGTCCTCGCTCAGAACGCGCAGAACTCGCAACCTATGGCCGACGCCTTGGACATGGCCCTGGACCGCATCGAAGCCTTCGCCAATCTACTTCGTGAGGAACGACCGAATGTGGTCTAGCGCCATGTCGAGCGCGGTCTCCATCGGCGTGATGTCGTGCTGGGTCTCGGCGAGAAGATACCCACCCTGCAGCGCGGCCATCAGGCCCACCGCAAGCTTGTCGGGGTCGGCTGATTTGCTGAGCGAGCCGCCGTCCTGCATTCGTCGAAGGCCGGCCGCGATCAGGCCCGTCCACTCCGCGAAGGCCTCAGCCAGAGTCCTGCGGGCTTCGTCGTCCTGATCGGACAGTTCGCTCGCCATGGAGCCGAGCGCGCACCCGTAAGCGCCGTTCTGCAGGGCGTTGCGTTGGACCAAAGCGTCCCGCCAGCGCTGCAGACCGCGAAAGGAGCGGAGCCGCTCGAGGTACCCCTGCTCACGCTCGAGGACCTGGCCGGCGCGCCGCGAGACAACCGCCCGGACCAATTGGTCCTTGTCGGCGAAGTGCTGGTACAGCTGCGACTTGCTCGTACTGCTCGCCGCCCGGACGTCGTCGAGGGTCGTTGCATTGACGCCCTTCACGTACATCAGGTCCGCGGCCGCATCGACGATTCGCGCCCGTGTCGCCAGGCCGCGCGCCGTCAACTGACGGGGCGGCGCTTCCGGCGCGCTTCTCGATCGAGTCACGATCCCAACGGTACCGGTCCGGCCCCCGACTCCGCGTCAGTTGGACTGCGGCGTACTCTGATTTTGGACGATATAGTCCAGTCAAAGACGAAAGGTACGGCACGTTGAGCACAGGGCTGCAGATCAGGAACAACGCCACCGACGGCGCATTCGAGGCCGTCATCGACGGCGAGGTTGTCGGCCGGGTCGGATACCGGCTGCGCCAGGAGCGCGTCGTACTCACCCACACCGAGGTCGACGAGGCTCATCGCGGCAAGGGCATCGCGAACCAACTGGTCCAGGCCGCCCTCGACGATGCCTTCGCGGCCGGACGGAGCGTGACGAACTTCTGCCCGTTCATCGCCGACTACATCGCGGACCACCCGTCGTACAAGACGCTCGTCGACCCCGAGCACCCGGGCGGCGCGGCGGTCCCGGACCGGGCTCCGCGCAGCGACGTGGTGCACGACCCTTCGTGACGCCATTGTCGGCGGAACGGACCCAGTACTACTGTGGACGAATTGGTCCAATAACAACCGGAGGTACCTGATGAAGGCGATCGTGGTGACGGATGAGGCTGCGGGAACGGCCGGGATGACGCTGACCGAGCGTCCGGAGCCGTCGGCGGCGATCAATGACGTCATTGTCGAGATTCACGCGTCGGGATACGTCCCGACCGAGGTGACGTGGCCCTCGACCTGGACCGATCGCGCGGGCCGCGACCGCACGCCGTCGATCCCTGGGCACGAGCTGGCCGGCGTGGTCACGGCTCTCGGCTACGGTACGACGGGGTTGTCGGTCGGCCAGCGGGTGTTCGGGCTCGCGGACTGGCATCGCGACGGCACGCTGGCGGAGTACGTCGCCATGGAGGCCCGCAACCTCGCGCCGCTGCCGGGCGACGTCGACTTCACGGTCGGCGCCAGCCTGCCGATCTCCGGCCTGACCGCGTGGCAAGGGCTGTTCCAGCACGGCCGCCTTCAGTCCGGGCAGAGCGTGCTGGTGCACGGCGCTGCCGGCGCTGTCGGGTCGATGGTTGCGCAGCTCGCCAATGAATTCGGCGGGTACGTCATCAGCACCGGCCGCGCCGCCGACCGGCAGGCCGCACTCGACTTCGGCGCGCAGGAGTTCGTTGACCTGGACAACGATTCCTTGAAGGACATCGGCGGCGTCGACCTGGTGTTCGACGTGATCGGCGGCGACATCCAGCAGCAGTCCGCAACCCTGGTCCGACCCGGCGGAATCCTGGTCACGATCGTCGGCCCACCCGAGGCCCGCCCCGCAGACGGCCTGGCAATCGACTTCGTCGTCGAGGCCGACCGCACCCAACTGACCGAAATCGTCCAACGCGTCCGCGACGGCCGCCTGAAGACAAACCTCGGCACCATCGCCACCCTCGACGACGCCGTCGCCGCCTTCAACCCCACCGAACGGACCAAGGGCAAAACCATCATCCGCGTCCGCCCGTGAGGAGCCCCGCCATCAAAGCCGTCGCCGACGAAACCCTCCTCGCAGAGGCCCCCGCCAACGAGATCGTCGTAATAGAAGGCCACCACTACTTCCCCCAGGCCTCCCTGACCATCGGCGTACTCCGCCCCTCACCCAAGCCCTACACCTGCCCCTGGAAAGGCCGCGCCGAGTACTTCGACGTCACCACCCCAAGCCGCACCCTCTCCGACGCGGCATGGACCTACCCGTCCCCCAAACACTCCGCCATAGAACACGTAGGCCACGACTTCACCGGCTACATAGCCTTCGACCCCCACCAGGTGGCCGTCAGCTGATCACCGGGGCAGCGCGAGGAGCGCTACCAGGAACAGGATGAAGGCGGACCAGGTTGTCACCAACTGGAGCCAGTTGATGCTGAAGTAGCGCTGCCGGTCCGCCTCCCAGTAGCCGGTAGCGCGTCGGGGTCCCAGGACAGGATCACCTTGTACTGCGGGGTTTTCCAGACGTTCGAGACGACATACACGCCGATGAGCACGATGACAAGACCGATCGCGGTCAGCACGAACGAAGCCGAGCCGGGGTCGTCCCGAAGCAGGATGAGCGCAACGATCGGCCCGATGCCCATCCCGAGCGACCAAGCGTAATTGAACACCTTGCCCCACCCGTTGTCGGCGTACTGCAGAAACGTCTCCATGAAGCTCCGGAACTCCCGACCGCCCATGGACGCTTGCACGGGCCGCAAAATCAGACACAGGCCACCAAGAAACCCAGCCGCAAGCCCCGAAAAGAACGAGGCCGCCACAAGCACCCACTCCACCGCCATCCCGCGCCTCCCCACCCGACTCCGCCAGACACGAGCAGTGTCGGCCTCGTGTGGCCGGCTGTCACCCCCTGGGAGCCCGATGATCGGGTACCGCGTCGCCGTACAGGATCGAGGTCCAGGCAGTGGTGAGGGTTTCGATCAGCACTTCTTCGTCGTCGAACGGCGGAACCGATGCTGCGGCGAGGTAGTAGAGGCGTTCTCCCATCCAGGTCAGTGATGCGGCAGCGGCGCGTGCACGCGTGGAGCCGAGTCGCCGGCCGGCGACCGGGTCGGACTCGATACGTGCGGTGGCGGCCTCGGTGAACAGGTTCATCTGCTCGAGCCACAGCTCTCGAAGCCCTTCGTCCGATCCCCAACTCTCGACAATGGCCATCAGAACGCCGGCATTGTCGCGCCACAGCCGGGCCCCATCGGTCACACCGGATCGAAGCGCGGTGACCGGATCCTGCTCCCGATCGGTCCAGGGGCGCGCTGCCTGCTGTCCCTGCGCGACCGCCTCGCGCACGAGGTCAGCGAGCACTGCCTGTTTGCTCGGGAAATAGAAGTAGAAGCTGGCCCTGGATACCCCGGCGGCGTCGAGGATGTCGGCCACGCTGAGAGTGTCGAAGCGCCGCTCCCGCAGCAACTCGCGCGTCGCGGACAAGATTCGCTCCCGCAACTCCGCGGAGGCCGGGGCCGCTGCGGATCGACGGGCGGAGCCCACAGTGCGTCTGGAAGGCATGCGGGTCATCATAGTGTCCGGACATGATGTATAGACACAGTGACCAGACACTGTGTATGGTCAGGGCCGTGATAGCGATTCATTTGGTCGTCAACGATCCAGATCAGGCCGCGTCCTGGTACACCGAGGTATTGGGCGCCGAAGAGACGGGCCGCCTCACGCTTCCCGATGGCCGGACGCTGACCGTGGAACTCCTCCTCGGCAACACGAGCCTGGCGGTGGCGGGAGAAATGCCCGACCGCGGCCTGCGCACCCCGGCGGCGCTCGGCGGCACTCCGGCCGCACTGCACGTTCAGGTCTCCGACATTGACTCCGCGTGGGCTCGCGCGTTGGAGGCGGGAGCCACGGTCTTCGAGCCTGTCCACGATGCCTTCTGGGGAGATCGCACTGGCCAGTTCTTGGATCCGTCCGGGCATCGCTGGGCGTTGGATCAACACCTGCGGGACGTGCCGTCCGAGGAGATTGCCGCCGTGGCCGCTCAACTGTTCAGTGGATCGGCGACACCATGAGATACCGCACCCTGGGTACCAGCGGTCTTCGAATCTCCGAGCTGATCCTGGGCGCGATGACGTTCGGAGAGCAGGATGGCGTCGGCGCACCAATCGCGGAATGCCGACGGATGCTGGACCTGTACGCCGAGGCGGGCGGCAACATGATCGACACCGCCGTCAACTACCGCGACGGGGCCAGCGAGGAGTTCGTCGGCGAACTTCTGTCCGGCCGTCGCGAGTCGTTCGTGCTCGGAACGAAGTACACCGTCTCCCGCGACCGCACCGACCCCAACGCCGCCGGGAACCACCGGAAGAACCTGCGTGCATCGCTGGAGACCAGCCTGCGCCGACTGCGCACCGATTACCTGGATCTGTATTGGGTGCACATGTGGGACCGTTCCACGCCGCTCGAGGAGACCATGCAGGCGCTGGACGACGCAGTACAGGCCGGCAAGGTCCTGTACGTCGGAATCTCCGATGCACCGGCCTGGGTCGTGGCCCGCGCCAATACCTTGGCCGAGTGGCGCGGCTGGAGCCCGTTCGTCGGACTGCAAGTTCCCTACAACCTGCTCCAGCGCGACATCGAACGCGAGCTGCTACCCATGGCCGAGTCGCTAGGCCTCGGCATCACCACGTGGAGCCCGCTGGCCGGCGGAGTACTGTCCGGCAAATACAGCGGCCGCGAGCCGGCGGCTGGACGACTGGCCCCGGACTCCCTGTCGGCCAGGGACCACGCCGTTGCCCGGGTAGTGCAAGACGTCGCCGACGAACTCGGTACGACGTCCTCACAGGTAGCGATCGCCTGGACGGCCAGCCGCTCCCCGCTGATCCATCCAATCATCGGAGCGCGCACCGCCGACCAACTCGGCGCCAACCTCTCCGCCGCCGAACTCACCCTTCCGCGCGAGAGCATCGCGCGACTGAACGAGGCCAGCGCGTCCCCCCTCGGGTTCCCGAACGACTTCATCGCCCAAACATCCTCATGGGTCTTCGGCGCAGCCCTCATCGCCCCATCGCCGACCACGACACCAGCCGTCACCCACTGAAGTTGGGCGGCAGTCCTCGGGGGCGGGGAGCGGTCGTTCCGTGCCGATCACGGCGTACGTGCGGCCTGTCGGGTCGACGCGGCAGACGACCGGGGCGTAGAAGAAGCCGTTACGGAGTACGGCCTCGACCAGCCTGCCGCCCATCGGGGTGACGGTGAGACACGCGACCGGCTGCACGTGGGCGCCGGTCCTCCAGCGGGTGGCGCTGAACAAGTCTCGGAGGCCCAAAGTGGTGGGTAAGTGGTGGGTCGAGAGGGTGGCCACTCGTGCCCTGACCTGGGTGTTTGGTAGGCCCCGTGGGACTCGAACCCACAACCCGCGGATTCCCCAACCTCACTGGCGATCATGCCCGTCGGTTCCCAACCTGGCCATTGACCTGGCCATTTGAGGATCAGGGCACGCGGTCTATGCCTCGCAGTTCCGGTTGCTTCTGGTTGAAAACCATGGGGTAGATCATGGGACCGGCGGGTGTATCAGCAGCTGCTCGTAGGGCGCCGGTCACGTACGTAGGGGACCAGGCGCCAACGGTGGCGTGCCATGGCCGGAGCAGAGACACGACCGCGTCAGTTAACCGTGGCTACTCCTGATCACCGCTGCTGTCATCGATCGCAGTGCCGGGCTTGCGGTAGATCTCCGGAAGGCGGACCACCGCCAATCCCATCTGCCGGGCACGCAGTCGCATACCAAAATCATTGGTCAGAACGCGAGCTCCGGTATCGGGATGGAGAACGTCCAGGTCGGCCGCACAGCGCAGGATCGACAAGTCGGCGTCGCCCCCGCGGTCATCAGTATCCGTCCAGACCTCCAACGCCACGCCTTCACGCAGCTCTACAGTCTGGCCGGGTTGGCTGTCTCGCAAGACACGCTCCAAGTAGCGAATCGCGATCGCAGCCTTCCGGGCTAGATCACCTTGGCCGTACTTCTGTCCGTCCAGTTCATCGATCACTCGCAGTGGGACCACAAGCCGAGTCGCCTTGACTGTTTCACCTTGGCCCTTCAAGACCTTCTTCCAGTCGATATCGCCAGGCTGCTGCCAGTGGTTGAGCATGTTCGTGTCGTAGACGACAGGCAGGCCGGATCTGCCGGCCAGTGCTTTCAGGGCATCGAGCTGCGCTCGAGCATCGGCGAGCGCTTGTATCTGAGTCTCGATCTCGTGCCTGAGAGCGTTGGTCTCTCCGTGCCTCGCGTGAGCGACGCTCTCCATGAGATCTGGGTGGATGAAGCCGCCCCGTGGATTGGCACTCCGCATCGACAAGAGATTCCAGTACGCCGTCGAGTGCAGCCCGTCAGCGACGTCCGGAACGGCGAAGGTCTGTCTCAAGACGGAGTACGTGCGATCGATTGCATTGATGTAAGGCGGAAAGAAATCTTGAGCGCTGAGGACGTTGCCCCAGGTCGTCTCAGCATCGCGCAAGACTTCATCGGCCCGAACCAAGCTGACCCCTGGATTCAATCTCATGACAAGATCCTTGCAGAGAGTTGGAGCCCGAGCGGGTCACTCGCGCCCTCTTAACTGCCTCTACTTCGCGGTCACTGGACCTCTGCTCTCAGAAGCTCATCTGGTCAGACTCGGCGGGCCGCACAGACATGATGCGTCGCCGTACCCACTCTGTCGCCCACGCTTCGGGCGTCCTCTCACCCCGCGCGGCGAATCGCGGGCCGTCCCCGCTGGCCCTTCGCCTCCAGCGGGGCGTAGATGTGTCGCCGGTCTTGCGCCGTCGATCAACTGGCCTGGATACTCGTGCCCGCGTCGGGACAGAGCGTCACGAGCCTGGAGGAGATCACGCACGTGACCGGTGTCGCCCAACTGATTCCCAGTGTGGCCGTGGTTGCTCTCCTGCTCCCGCTGCTCGTCCCAGGAGCGGTAGCGGTCGGCATCGCCATCGGCACGATCTGGCAGAAGAACAGGGCGGACAAACGCGACGCTTGGTGGAAGCGGGTGCAGTGGGCCGTAGAGGCGGCCACGACGCCTGGCCCTGAGTATGAGACACGTCGGGCGGCCGGAGTGACGGCGCTGAACACGCTGGTCGACGAGGCCGCTACAGAGGCCGACGAGAAACTGGTGCTGGCTATTGCGGATGAGCTTCTTGAAGCAGCTCCATCCGTGCCGGAGCTAGACTTCTGGGACAGCGTGCTAAAGGAAGATGATGCGGATGAGTGAGCAACCCAACGAAGGTGCTCGGCTCCCTCAGGACCTGGTGGCCGCCGCGCGTCTACGCCAAAAGATGGGCGCGAAGCTTAACGTTGAAACGCCAGATTGGATCCGTCTACTCGCTGTACCTACGAGCGAGACCCAACTCCGAGAGATGATCGCTGCGCAAGAATCGGAATTCGAAAGACTGCAATCTAAGACCAGGGCGCGACGGGGAATAAGTCGCATAGCTTTCTTTCTTGTTGCCGTTCTGATTGTGCTACTACTGATACCGCTACTGTCCCTATTGCTGCGATCCACGTCACACGATGCGGCCGACTGGGTTGCTATTGTCACCGCAGCTGTTACCGCAGTATTTGGGCTGCTCGGCGGATTCTGGGTGGAAAAAAGGAATCGAGCTGCGGCGGAGCGCGAACTCGCCGCCCTAGAGCGTTACTCAAAGGAGTTCTCTCGATCCATGGAACTCCTCAAAGAAACTGTGGCTGAAGCGGCCAAGGAACGTCGACATCGGACCGGATAGCCGCGGATTCCCTCAGGACCGCTCCGGATCATGCCCGTTGGTTCCCAATCTGCTTGCTGACCTGCAGGTATGGGTTCCCGGCCATACCGACCGCGCCCGACGAATCCCAGCGCTTCCTGTTAAAACCATGGGGTAAACGATGGCCCTCAGGGTCCGGTCGTGCCGTTCATGCTGTCGTCGATTGCCTCTTGCATCAGCGTCTGCAGCGTGGGTCGGTCGATGCCCGAGCAGACTGGCTCCCGGGTGGCCGGTGGCCACGAGTCGTGGTTGGCGCCGGCGCAGCGATCTTGTCGCTGCCGCCGCAGCCCGCCAGCAGCAGGACAGCCGCAATGCTTGCGATCACTCGCATGTTGGTGCCACCCCTTTGCCGCTACATCAAGCGGCGCTCACTTGGTGTTACAGGCGGGGTAGCGGCTTACCCAGACGATCTGCTCGACCGGGTCCGATCACACGGTCGGCGGTCATTGCTCGACCGCCCCACGCCCCGGTGTTCCAGCCGCTTGTCCCTTCAGCCGGTCAACGTCGACCGCGACTGATCGCCGCGCGGTGAGATCGCTAGAACGGCGGCTCTAGGTCCCACGGCTCTGAATCGGGGACTTCCTGCTGGTCGGTAGGCGTCGTCGCGACCGCTAGCGACACAGGATCGTGCGCCTCCGGCAGTTTCTGAGTAAGAGCCTCAGACAAGGCGCGAATCGCACGTTCGGCCGCCGAAGGTGTCGGCATGCTCTTTAGCTCACGCGCGGTGTAGCGGGCGCGGAGCGGCTTCGAGGATGCGCCGACAACTGCCGCCGACTCGGCGTACTTATCTGACCAAGATGTTCCGAACAGTGTATTGATCGCGACCTCAAAGTTGTCTCGCAAGGTCGCATAGTTTTTCTCGACGTGCACGGAATCAGTGCTCAGGTTGGCTATCTCTGCGCCTTGCGTAGATTCTCCAAGCGCACGGAATATATCCGTGCGCTTAATTAGTAGATCCGCTGCGTCACTCCCGGTCTTGTCGGTATCTGTATCGAATATGCAGTAGACCGGAGTGCCGAGGGCCGTAAAAAGTCGAATCCATTTGGCTAGACTCCCGATGCCACCAACCCCTACTACCGCAACCCCGCGGCGGAGGGGGTCAAAATCAACCAGCCTCAGCAGGTCGGGAAGCGCCAGGGCTTCAGTGTCCCCCTCAACCAACACGCACAACCGTGAGAACAAGGCGCTCTTGATCTCTGTCGTCGAACTAGCTTCATAGAAACTGCCCACAGTGGCCGCAGTGGTCCTGACTGGATCAGCGCCTGTGCTGATCAACTCAGTGGCTAGTTGAGCGCGATTCACCTGAGTCAGTTGTGTCGCGTCGGCCTCTGACTTCCGAACAACCACGAGGTTCTCTGGGCGCGACATATCGACGAAGTGAGGGCTGTGGGTCGTGAGCACGACCTGCAGCCCATCGGTGGCGAGGCTGCCAAGGCGTGTGGCGAGCCACTGCTGGGCCAACGGATGCAGGTGCGACTCTGGCTCGTCGATGACGAGAATCATGCCGTCGTACTGCCCGAATGCCTTCGCATATGCGTACGAGAAGGCGAGTGCAAGTATCTGCTCTTGCCCGGTACCGAGCTCGTCGAATGAACGGACTGCGCCGTCGAGTTTCGGATGGATCCGGAGCGATCGGAAGAAGTTGCTCGGATCATACGCAGAAAAGTCGATGTCGAGCCGATATGTCAGATTCTGTCCAAAATCGTCGGTGGTCGCGGTTAAGAGTTCCCGAAATGTCTTAAACTCGGAGACCTCTGAGAATTGGGCAACCAGATCATTGAATATTGTCTCTAGCCTTGCTTTGCGTTCAGGTTTCGAGAGGAGGCGACTGTGGAATCTGTGCATAAGTTTCGATAAAAGAGTCCACTGCGAAGTGTAGGAAAGCTGATATGAGAGTCGCCTGTCAGCATCAATTCGCATCGCAAAGAGGGGTGAACGAATCGCCTTAGACACGAATGTCTTGGTGCACTTAGTGCACTGCATTGAGTAGTCGATTGGATCGCCTGAGCGTTGGGTGTCGTAGCTCCATCGGATATGGTCGACAGATCCGACGGAATCGTAGCTGCAGACTAATCCTTCAACGTCGGCATTGATCTTGATAGCGATGCCATCGGAGTCGCGGCCATGAAAGTCGTGATCCTCTATCGAATGTGTAGATGGCCAGCGCTCGCCGAACATGATGTCGATAGCGCGGGTGATGTTGCTTTTCCCGGCATTATTTTCGCCAAGCAGCACGAGCGGTCCGCGGGTTGGAAAAGTGATCTCAACTGGATCCGCGATTGAACGCAAATTCTCGACGGTCAATTTCTTCAAGCGTGGTGGCACCCTGAATCCCCTGGTTCATGCGAAGTTGATGCTAGCCCCTTGTGATCCCCATCCCCCGATCGAGCGGTTCGTTACCACTAGTAGCGAGGTTGCTGCCTGATCGTGATCAACTTCGTCTGCGGGTGGCCACGCCTGGGACACCTGGGACATCAGCACTTACAACGCTGTCCCAGGTGTTTGCCCAGGTCAGAGGGGTCTTAGGGACCCTGGGACACCTGGGACTAGAGACCCGCATTACTAGCTCGGCGGGTTCTCATCAACGATGTCGAGAATCCAATGCGTTTGCCCAGGTCAGGCGGCACTCTGGGACAGTGGGACAGTGGGACACACACGCTGAAGCAGAGTTGTGCACGGTCAACTGATGGCGGCCGCGATCTCGGTCATTGTCTGCACAACGACATCGGCGCCGGCCATTGCCAAGGCGTCGGTCTTGCCTGGCTTGTTCGCGTAGCCGATGGTGCGAACGCCTGCGAGTCTTCCAGCCTCTATGTCGCTCGCCTGGTCACCAATGAACACGCAAGCCGCTGGGCGGATCCTGAGTGCATCTGCAGCGCGCTGGATCAGGTGTGGGCTGGGCTTCATCAAGGTGGGGTCGCTGGCGTCGCGGCCCTCAACGTGCACGACTCGACCCGCGAGGCCGGTACGTGCGAGGTAGTTGGTCACCGCTTGCGCGTAGTTGTTGCTGACGGCCGCGACCCCCTTACCTTGCTCCTGGCACGCTGCCAGGGACTCGGCTGCGCCCGGGGTCGGACAGGCTGTCTCCACTGCTCGCAGCTCCGCCGTTTGGAGGGGGTGCTCGAGTTCGGCCGATAGACGCGGATCGCTCGCTGCGGCGAGCAGTAGGTCGTGCGGACTAGTGGCCCTCTCAAGCGCGTCTTGGAGCCCATGATGAATCGTTCCGGCCAACTGGCGGAGTTCCGCGGTTATCTGTGTCGCGGGATAGCCGTCGAATACAGAACAAATGGGCCCGTCAAAGTCGAATAGAACAGCATCCGCAGAGCCAAACATCTGTCGAATGTCTGCTGTCACAGTTCGCGCGGCTGACCCAAGGTTTCCCACAGGCTATCGAACCATCGCCTTGCCTGATCGACGTATTGCGATCCGGTCGCCTGGTCGCTGTCGCTGAGCGAGTGGTGAAATAGGACGGTATCTTTCCCTACGGAATCGAAGATGGAGACGGGATCCCCATCGATCTCGACGGCCCGTTCTACAACTGGATAGAACCCGAAAACATCTCTTCGTTGTTCAATGCGTAGAGCTTGAACATCATCGGCAGGCCCGCAACAACTCGGATTTCCACTTTGACGTCTGACACGAGACCCAGCTCGCCAAGCTCGCGTACAGACTGGGAAATCTCACCCGCGGAACGGTGTGCGATCGACGCCAGTCGCGCTCGGACGGCCCTGTCGCCTCCGGGATTCTCCCCAGCTCGCGCGGGAACGGCAATAGGTTGCGCGAAGTCCGGCAAGAGCATCCGAATATGGATCGTCTGAGGCGTTACGCGCCCGCGCCTAATCCGATCAATCGGCTCCTCAAGTGCGCCGAGCAATGTCTCGCCTGTCAGGCCAGCGAAATCAATTTGCACGGAATCCCGCTCGAAGGCCTTCTCGATATGAGGACGCAAGCCGACTGCCTGGTCAGCCTGTTCACGCACGTATACGCCGCTACCGACGCGGGACACGATCAAGCCCTCATCACGCAGTACTCGAAGCGCCTGCTGAATCGTCATTCGAGCAACGCCGTATTGCGTCGCCAGCTCGTTCTGAGACGGAAGCTTCTCCCCCGCCTTCACCTTCTGCGTGAGGATCGCCGCACGCAAAGCGTTGGCGACCTGCTTGAACGGCGGTCGCGGGTCAGACGTGTCTAGCTGCTGCTCCATGTGCCCCAGCGCACTAGCTGACTAGGCAGGCTAGGCCAGTTTCATCCCCGATCTCACCCGTGCCCTCTGGTGTCTGTCGATGCTGCTGGCCAGAGCGGCGCAAGGCATTCGGCTGGAACAAGCGATATTCCCTGACTCGCGTGGCGGATTCCGTGACCCATCCAACGTCAACAGGGATCTACGGAAGGCGCGCTCTCCGATCGGTGGTGAGGTTCGGCGGGCGCTGAGCGAGCAACTGCGCACGGCGAGGCGAGACGCCGGCACAACCCAACAGGAGGTGACGAGGCGCCTGGGCTGGTCCAGCTCACGAATCAGCCTGATCGAGCGCGCACGGCTCAAGGTCACACCAGCGGATGCGGCGGCGTTGCTAGATCTGTACCGGCTGCGCGGTCAGGAACGCGCGACGCTGCTCCGCCTGGTCGATGAAGCCTCGGCGCCGAGCGAGGCTGATGCGTTCTCGTGGCTTACGTCCCACGTGTTCAGGAAGACCACAGCAACGATCCTTGACGATGCGGGGCAAAGCGCGCGGCTGATTGCAGACCAGCTCGGTCACGCACGGCCGTCGATGACGCAGGATGTGTACATGGGTCGGAAAGCAAAGAATCCCGCGGCAGCTGCAGCGCTAGAAGTTGCCTTGAGAAGCAATCGCTAAAATCAAACAAATGCATGCGCAGGTAGCCCCACGATCAACGTGGGGTTATCTGCTATTTTCTGTCCACCCTGCCTTGACGGGCAATGATCGTGCGAGGAGCGTCATTGTTGTTGATGTGCGAGAGGAGCCAGATTCTCGCAGGCGACAAAGGGGGCATCATGGGCCGGAGTGCAAACACCTGGAGACAGGCCGTACACGAAGTCATCGACCGTCCGCTTGGTAGGCGAGGAGTGAATGCCGCGAGACCAGCAAGTCCGCGTCCCTCGATTCCCCGCATACCGGTCGAGATCGACGGGAAGGAGGTTGATCCTCGATCTGTACTCGATCTACGCGGTACATCGACACACACCATCTTCGATCCTGATGCTCACTCTGGGAAAATGCTCCATGTCTTCACGGAGCGGGCTGGGGCGATGGAGTATCTGGAATCGATCTCGCCTGATGGTGCAACCGTCACGCTTGATGAAGCCAGGACCGGTTCGGTGGCTCAGGCCATCACCGCCGCACCCAAGAACGGAGTGCCCAGCGGCGGCGGCTATCTCGACTTCTATCAGTACACCGACTGGGGTGGCTGCACCTGGCGAATGTACGAGTGGGAGCAGCACGTCAATCTGAGGGACCTGTGGGCATGCGGTTTCCTGTGGTGGGGTTGGATCAGCGCCGACGATCGCGCGTCGAGCCTGGACGCCGCCTACAGCGCCGATCTCGTGATCTTCTTCGATCGGCCGTTCCCGGAGGCAGCCTTCGAGGACTGGTCGAACCCGGCGAACGCTCTGTGGATCGACATGCGTGCTCTGCCGAACCCGTACCATCTCTGGATTCCGAACCTGCATGACCTCGGATGGGGCGACCGCATCAGCTCCCAACAGAGCTTCTACTTCGGCCCCTGACTGGTCTCCCGCCATCGGACGGTGAGCGACGCCGCGAGACAAAGGCATGGCGTAAACCATGGGCTGCGGCTCCAGCGAACCCCGGGTCAGGCTTCTGACCTGGGGTTTTGTAGGCCCCGTGGGACTCGAACCCACAACCCGCGGATTAAAAGTCCGCTGCTCTGCCAGTTGAGCTAGAGGCCCTCAGTTGGTGAGGGGAACAGTGTGTCAGGTTTGGGGTGGGAATGCTTGGTGGGGGTGGGGGCTTGGGGTGGTTACGGTGGGTAGTGGGGTGGGCGGGGGTGGGAGTTGGGGGTACTGCGCGGTAGGTCACGGAAGTGATGCGGTTGGGGGGATGGAGGGGCTTGGCCTCGCGGTGTGGGTGGGGGTGGTGGTACAGATCGGAATTCGCTCGGGGGGTCCGGGTGGTGACAATCCTGCCGCGGGGGGAACCGACGGCGGGTTGGGGGGAAGTGCTGTGTTGGTTGTTCGTGCTGCGGTGGTCGCGGCGGTTGGCGTGTTGGTTGTTGCGTGCGGGGCGGAGCCGGAGGCGGGGGTGGATCAGCCGGCCGCGATTGCGAGTGTTCGCGTCAGCACGACGCCGAGCGCGACACCGACGGCGCCAGTGACGCCGACCCAGACAGAGACTGCGACGGCGAGTCAGCCGGCGAGTGTGCCCACGACTGTCGCTAAGGTCACGCCGGTGGTGACGACCAAGGAGGTTGTCGAGCTTCGGGTTATTGCGTTCAAGAAGAAGACGGTGACCGATGACTCGCTGCCGAAGGGTGAGAAGGAGGTCCGGACCGAAGGGGTGAACGGGACTCGGCGGCTCGTTTACCGGGTCACGATTGTGGACGGTGTGCAGACGGCGAAGCATCTGGTGCGGCAGGAGGTTGCGAAGGAGCCGCGGACGCAGATCACTGCCGTCGGGACCAAGGTCGACGAGCCGGAGCAGGAGTCGTCGGGTTGTGACCCGAACTACTCCGGTTGCGTCCCGATCGCGAGCGACGTCGACTGTTCGGGCGGCAGTGGCAACGGGCCGGAGTACGTTGCCGGCCCGATCGAGGTCATCGGTTCGGACATCTACCGTCTGGACGCCGACCACGACGGGATCGCCTGCGAGGACTAGGCGGCGACAACCACCTGGAGGTCGAGGACCACGGTCGGGCTGACCAGGGCCGTGGTCACGGGGTTCCAGTTCACCCGCCAGCGGGCGCGCTCGATCGTCACCGCGGCGGCGAAAGCGACACCATCCGTCGTGCTGACGAGCTCGAAAGGCACCGTGACCGGATGCGTCACTCCGCGGATCGTCAGATCACCGGTCACGTCGAACGTCGTCTCGCCGACCTGCACGACCGTCGTCGAGACGAAGGTAATGATCGGGTACGTCGCCGCGCCGAGGAAGTCCTTGCGGAGTTGGGCATCGCGCCGTCGGTCGCCCGTTTCGATGCTGTCCGCGCGGATCGTGAGCTGAGCGCTCGACCTGGCCGGATCGTCGCCGGCCAGGTGTACGGCGCCTTCGAACACGTCGAACCGTCCGCGCACCCGGGTGGCCATCCGGTGGCGCGCGACGAACCCGATTCGCGTCCGCGCGGCGTCGAGCACGTAGTCACCGGTGAGCTGGTTGAGTGTCGTCGTCATGCCGGGTACGACGAGGCAGCGAGTCGAAGTGTCAGCCGATGACCCCCGTGGTGATGCGTCGCGGGGTGATGTCGAACATCGAGTCCTCGGGCGGATCGGCCAGGTACGCCGCGCGGAACTCCTCCGGCAGGTACTTCTCGACCATCGCGTTCAGCAGGTCTGAACTCAACGGAAGAAACCGTGCCACACCCTGCATATTCACGTACTTCGCGGTCGGTCCGTCGGCCGTCTGCACCGACAGCGACAACTCACCCGAACCCTCGCGATGCAACCGAGCCTTCTTCGACTTCGCCGGCGTCATCACCTGGAATCTGTTCTCGCCGGGTAGGTGGTGGAACCACACCGGTGTCACATGCGGCGACCAGCCCGGATCGTCGATCGCCAGCACGGCGACCAGCGGCTGCGCCAGGAAATCAGCTGCTTCGTCATCGTCCATCGTGCGAAAACCCATGCTTCCTCCACTCGTGAGGTCGCCACCGACCCTTCCACGAGCCACCGACAGTTCAGCGCGTGGCGAGAGCAGCCGCGACCTCGAGCAGCGCATCGTGGTACGCCTGGCTGGTGAGATCGGCGAAGGTCGACGCAGGCCAGAAGCCGGGACGGCCGGCCCGGATTCGCTCTATCTGCTGCAAAGCAGCCGGGCTGTAGACAGCCTTGACCCGCCAGTTGCTCAGCTGCCCGGTCTGGACCCTTGCCGCGACGAACCGCGCGGATCCCCGGCCCCGGCCGACTACCTCGACGGTTTCCCAGCCCATGCCGCCGAAGCCGTCGGGGACGTAGAGCTTGGCGCCTGCCGGGAAGATCTTCAGCCCACGCCGAGTCTCTTCGCCACCGGGTCCGTACGGTCGCTCCTCGACGACGTTGGCGACGATGCACCAGACAGCCGGCGGCTCTTCTGACGTCACCTCGGTCAGCCTAGTAGCAAGCTCGGTGGTTCATACTGCCGTCGTACGACAAGAGACGAGGAGGGGTTGATGAGTGATCAGGATCCAGTAGAGCCGGATCTGACCGAAGAGGAGACTGAGGTCGGGTTCGATCTGGGGACGGATGTGGCGGAGCCGCAAACGCAGTACGGCACGGAGAACTTCGACATCGCCAACGACCTCGGCTACGGCAACGGGCCGGCCAGCTAACAGGTGCTGACTTACGAGCTGACTTCGCGTGATCTGGCGGAGGTGCGGTTTGCGGTGTCGCCGGTCGCGGAGATGGTGTTGTCGTTGCGCGCGCTCCGGGAGCCGGGGAGGTTCCCGCTCCAGCTGGGCTGGGTACGCGCTGTCCAGCCCAAAGTGACGGAGCTCGACTGGGACGTACTGCGGTGGCTCGTCAACGACACCATGGGCAGCCCGGACTTCCTCACCCCGCGACCGACCTCGCCTCTCACCCAGCTCGCCGACGAGCTCGAGATCATCGCCGCCGTCGACCGCGAAACGTACGAGCGCCAACTCGTCGCGGTGAACGGCGAACTCCCGCCAGACCTCACCCTCGAGAAAGTCATCGACGCACTCCGCCAGTACTGGGACGCCATGATGGCGCCGTACTGGGACCGGATGCGCACCCTCCTCTCGGCCGACATCAGCTACCGCGGCCACGTCCTCACCCAGCACGGCACCGGCGCCATGCTCAACGGCCTGGCGCCGGCGATCTCGTACGCCGACGGACTCCTCAAGGTCGACCGCGTAGCCGCCATCAGCCGGACCGAAGCCATCGACGGCCGCGGACTCGTACTCCAGCCGAGCCTCTTCGGCCCACATGCCGTGATCCCGTTCGACCCCGGAGCCGAGCCGATCCTGGGCTACCCACCCCGCGGCCAGGCCAACCTGTGGTCCGTCGTCGAGCCGCCGTCGCAGCAGGACCTTGCCCAACTCATAGGTACGCCGCGCGCCCACATCCTCGAACTACTGACGCATCCCCGCACCACGACAGACCTGGCCGGAGAGCTGAAGGCGACACCGTCGGCCGTGAGCCAGCACCTCCAGCTGCTCCGCCGTACCGGCCTGGTCGAGCCGCAACGCACCGGCAAGCAGGTCTTGTACCGGCCGACCGAGCTGGCCGCCCTACTGACTGGCGCCGAGCTCAGCTGACCTGTTGACACCAAGATCACCCACAGCGATAGTACAAATCGATTTGCATAACGTCGTGGCAGCCGACGTCTCACCTACACCGCCCTGATTCAAGGAGTCGGCATGAGACGTAGTCTTGCCATCGTTCTCGGAGTTCTCCTCCTCTGCTTCGGCACCATCGCCCCAGCCCATGCGGCGACCCTCGCCCTCACTCCCCTCACCCTCGGCAACGTGTTCACCGACGGCCAGCAGGTGAAGGTCGGCCTCAGCACCGACGCGTCATCCGTCACCTGGTCCGCAGCCGACGTCAACGGCACTGTCGTCGCCACCGGCAGCCAAGCCGCCGCGAGCACGCTGCAGATCTCGGTCACCACCCGCGGCTGGTACAAGCTGACCGTCCAAGCAGGCACTCTCAGCGCCCAGACAACCTTCGCAATCCTCAGCCCACTCAGTACGGCGTCAGTCGCAGGCCTCACTACCAACCACGTCGGCGATTTCGAGAACACCGCGGAAGGCTGGACCTTCTACCCAGGCAGCGAATTCCCCGGCGCAACCGGGAGCTTCGCGCTCGACACCACCGACAACCACTCCGGTACCAGCTCCGGCAAACTGGCCGGGAACTTCAGCGCCGGCGGCGCGTACGTCAGCGTCAACCGCACCCTCCCGTCGGTCAACGCATCCAGCGTCAGCTTCTGGGCCAAGTCCCCCAACCTGACCTTCCTCACGTTCCGCATCACCGACTCCACCGGCCAGGTCCACCAGCAGCGCCTAACGTTGTCTGGGGCAACTGATTGGCAGCCGCTGAGCGTCACCCGGTTCGACGGCGGCAAGCAGTACGTCCACTTCGGCGGCGCGAACGACGGCGTCTGGCATGGTCCTGCCAAGGGGCTCGAGATCGTCCTCGACAAGGGCGCGATCACCGGTGCGACGAGCAGCAGTGTCAGCCTCGACGACTTCACCCTCAACGCCCTCTCGACCAAACCGACGACACCGCTCGGCGACTACGAGAGCGCGGCCGAAGGTTGGTCGTTCTACCCAGGCAGCGAGTTCGTCGGCGCCACCGGCAGCCTCACCTACGACACGACGAGCCTGCAGGCCGGCGCGCAGTCCGCGAAGCTCTCTGGTGACTTCACGGGCGGCGGCAACTACGTCGCGATCCAGCGCACCCTCGTTCCGATCAACCTGACCGCGCTCAGCCTCTGGGTGAAGACCAGCCAGTTGTCAGCCATCGGACTCCGGCTGACCGACGCGACCGGCCAGGTCCACCAGCAACGCCTCACGCTGTCCGGCTCGACGGCCTGGCAGCAGCTCAATGTCACCACCTTCAACGGCGGCACCAGCTACCTGCACTTCGGCGGCGCCGACGACGGCATCTGGCACGGCCCCGCCAAGGCGATCATGCTGACGCTGGACAAGAGCCTGATCATCGGCGGCGGTACGACGGCCTCCGTCAACGTCGACGCGGTCGCAGCGACGACGCCAACGACGTACAACGGAGTCGGCACGCATTTTGCCGGTTCCTGGGCGCCGGATGCGATCCCGCTGGTAAGCCAGGCTGGTGCGCGGACGGCGAGAGATGAGGCGTACTGGCCCGCCGCCGAGACCACCGCCGGCACCTACGCGTTCCCGGCCAAGGTCACGACGTACCTGCAGTCCTTCCAGTCCAACGGTCTCGACCCGCTGATGGTCGCGGACTACGGGAACTGCCTCTACGACTGCCCTGACCAGCTGTTCAACGCGCCGTACACCGACGCCGGCCGGACCGCGTTCGCCAACTACGCCAACGCGCTGGCGAACCAGTACCCGCAGGTCCACAACCTCGCGGTATGGAACGAGTGGGACGTCAATGCCGCAGGCCCGGCCAACAAGACGCCCGACAGCTACCTCGCGCTGCTCAAGGCGACGTACACGAAGGTGAAGGCGACCCATCCCGATCTCACCATCGTCGGCGGCGGCGACACCGACGTGACGCAGCAGGCCTGGTTCCAGACGTTCTGCCAGCTCGGCGGGCTGAAGTACCTCGACGTGGTGTCGATCCACCCGTACAACTTCCTGCACGCACCGGAGACCCTTGGTACCGCGATCGATCAGGTGCGGGCGACGATCCGGCAGTACAACGGCGGCGTGGACAAGCCGATCTGGATCACCGAGGCCGGCTGGTACACCGGCGCCGGCAGCGCCGTACCCGTCGACGAGCCCACGCAGGCGATGTACATGGCGCGCGAGATGCTCAACGTCCCCGGGCACGACGTCGACCGGTTCTACATGTACGACTTCAAGAACGACGGCATCGACCCGGCCGCGGCCGAGAACAACTTCGGGCTCGTGCACAACGAGGCCGACGCGCTCGGCAAGTACACGCCCAAACCGTCGTACGTCGCCTACGCAACCGCTGCCCGTCAGCTGCGCGGCGCCACGTTCCTCGGTAAGGAGAACCCGGGCAACGGCTTGATCGATCAGGTGTACGCGGCGAACGACGGTACGCCGTTCCGCGCGATCTGGGCCGCATCCGGATCCAACACGACGGTGACGGTCAACGCGACCGGCCCCGTCCAGGTCACCAGCCTCTACGGCCTGACCAGCACGATGACACCTAACGCAAGCGGCCAGATCACGGTCACAGTCGGCGTGTGGCCGACGTACATCTCGGGCTCGACCGTCACCTCGGTGACAGCCCCCTAAGCGGACTCCCGCGGTACGACGGAAGGCGCGAACAGAATGCGCTGCGGCAGGCTGGCGGTGGTGGCCGTCTCCGCCAGCCTGCCCAGCAGAACCCGCCCCACCGCGCGACCCTGCTCGCGCGGATCCCCCGCGATCGTCGTCAACGACGGCGAGATCAGCGCGGCGGCCTCGATGTCGTCGAAACCCATCACCGCAAGGTCATCTGGCACGCGAAGGCCGCGAGCCCGGGCAACATCCAGCGCGCCGATCGCGACCATGTCGTTCGTGCACAGCACCGCTCGAGGCGGTTTGCGCAGCTCAAGCAGCTTCTCCATCCCGGCCGCACCACCGGCGCGCGAGAACTCCTCCCGGACAACCAGCTGACTGTTGAACCGCAACCCGGCCGAGGTCAGCGCACGCCGATAACCCTTCACCCGATCAGCAGGCGGCCCGTCCCCCGAAGCACCAGTGATGAACGCGATCCGGTGATAGCCCCGACCGATCAGGTACCGCGTCGCGATCTCCCCCGCCGCGAGATCGTCCGAGGTCAGTACGTCGATCCCCGCCGAGGCCCGCCGCCCGCCCATCAGCGCCACCGGGATCCCGGCCTCGACCGCGGCCGCGACATCGCTCGACTTGCTGTAGTAGCCGGCGAACACGATCGCGTCGACGCTGCGAGTCACCATCCGCGCGACCAGATCCTTCTCGGCCGCAGGCGAGCCGTCCGTGTTCCCGATCAGCACCTGGTACCCGGGCTCGCTGACCACGTCGAGCAGACCGCGCGCGACCGACGGGTAGAACGGGTTGGTGATATCCGGCACGATCAGCGCGATCGTCAGCGTCCGCTGCATCCGCAGGCTGCGCGCGAGCTGGTTCGGCTCCCAACCGAGCTCGTCCATCACCGACCGCACCCGCGCCCGCGTCACCTCCGACACATGCCGCCGTCCCGACAACACGTGCGAAACCGTCGTCGGACTCACGCCGGCCCGGGCAGCCACGTCCGAGATCCCGACCCGCTTGGCCAAGGCCTCCCCCTCCCAGGGCGCTTTTGGTCACGATATCCGCCCTCACGCGGGAGAGCGCTATAGTCGAGAACGTCCGCGGGAGCTCGCCGGGAGTGGGCTGAGAGGGTGACTACGCCGTCACCGACCGCTGAACCTGAATCGGGTAATTCCGGCGTAGGGAGGAAGCGCGATGGAATCCGTCTGGGTGAACGGTACGGCGATCGACGTACCGGCCGGCAAGTCCGTGGCCGAGCTGATCACGGAGTACTCCGATCGCACCACCGGGATCGCGGTCGCGGTGAACCAGAACGTGCTGACCAAGGCCGAGTGGGCGCAGACCGCGTTGCGGAGCGGCGACCGGGTCGAGATCGTCAGCGCGACGCAGGGAGGCTGACATGGATGATCCACTGGAGCTCGGCGGGCGGACGTACACGTCCCGGCTCATCATGGGGACCGGCGGTTCGGCCAACCTGGAAGTGATGGAGGAGGCATTGATTGCCTCCGGCACCCAACTGACCACGGTCGCGATGCGCCGCCTGGGCACGGGGCACGAGGGCTCGGTGCTCGACGTACTCAAGAAGCACAACATCGAGGTACTGCCGAACACGGCCGGCTGCCACACCGCTGCCGAGGCCGTGCTGACCGCGAAGCTGGCGCGGGAGGCGTTGGAGACCGACCTGATCAAGGTCGAGGTCGTCGCCGACGATCACCTGCTGCTGCCCGACCCGTTCGAGCTGCTCGATGCCGTGGAAGCCCTGGTGGCGGACGGTTTCACCGTGCTGCCGTACACGAACGACGACCCGATCCTCGCCCGCCGGCTCGAGCAGGCCGGCTGCGCCGCCGTCATGCCGTTGGCCGCACCAATCGGTTCGGCGCTCGGCATCCGCAATCCGCACAACATCGCGCTGATCGCGGAAGCGGCCAACGTGCCGGTGATCGTCGATGCCGGGATCGGTACGGCGAGCGACGCCGCGCTGGCGATGGAGCTCGGCTGCGACGCGGTCATGCTCGCGACCCCGGTCACCCGCGCGGAGAAGCCTGCCCTGATGGCCGCCGCGATGCGCGACGCCGTTTCCGCCGGACGCGCCGCACGCCTCGCGGGCAGGGTGCCGCGCCGCTGGCAGTCCGCGTTGGCGTCGTCGCCTACAACTGGCTTGCCAATGTCTTAGCCTCGGCCAGATCCACGCGACGATCCAGCAGGAGCGCGCTGAGCGACAACGTCAGCTCCTGATTGGGCTGTAACGTCAGCGGGTCGTCCCACGAGAGCGCGGGGCACGCGCCGACGTACGCGTCGACGCGGAGGAACCACGGGCGGACGTCGGCCGGCTGGACCAGCAGCAACGTGACGTCACCTTGGACGAATCCCAGCCACGGGCTCGTCGAGCGGAAGGCGGCATCGAGACCTTCGCCATCAGCTGAAAGGACCGTCGTTTCGACCAGGGGTAGCCGCCAGAAGATCCCGCCGTACGCGGCGCCTTCTCGGCCGACGGTGGCTGGGCTTTCGATCTGTACCGGGCCGTAGCGCGCGGTGAGGACGCTCTCCCAGTCGAGTCGCCACCCGCCGGCAGCGAGTTCGCCGACCAGACGACGACGCTCGACCAGCTGCGGTCGGCCTTGTTCGTCGTACCAGGTGATGTCGTCGATCAGCTCGGGCCCGTCGGCCGTGACGCCGCGGCTGCGTTGCTGACCGTGGTTCGTCAGCAGGGTCGGTCCTTGATCGCGGACGTACGTCCGGCCACCCCAGTGCGAGGTGCCGTTGACGACCGGCACGGCGAGCGAGACGCCGTAATGATGCCGATGATCGACCGGGCTCACCTCGGTCAACGAGTGCCCACCGAGCGTGCGGACCGGGTGCAGATACGGCCGAGGCGCATGTACTTGCGGCATCCGCCGCCCGAACTCGTACCGCGCCAGCATCCCCGAATCGCTCCCGAGCGCGAAGATGTCGCCCTGCCGCCGCCAGCCGACCAGATCAGCGGACGTACCACTCCGCGACACCGGCGCCTGCGGCACCAGCCCCGTGCTCGCCCGCACCGCCAACCGCAGCTCCGGTACGTCGTCCGCGTCGCCGTTCGGCGCAGCGATCGACGCGTGCAACCGCCGCCAGGCCAACTCCCCGAGATCCTTCTGCGGCACGCGAACCGTGGTCAGCGACGGTACGGCGAACCGCGCCAGCCCGATGTCGTCCATCCCGGTCACGGAAAGATCAGTCGGTACGGCGACCCCGACCTCATTGAGCCGGGCCAGCAACCCGAAGGCGACCAGATCGTTGAAGGCGACGACCGCCGTCACGTGCGACTCGAGCACCCGCTCGACCGCGGCGTACCCGTCCTCGATCGACCGCCCGCACTCGAACCGAACGAGTTCCAACCCAGGGATCTCCCGCTCGGCGACCTCGAGCGCCCGCAGCCGGAGCGTGTTGGACGCACTCGCCGCCGGCCCGGACAGGAACGCGAGCCGACGATGCCCCAGCCCGACGAGATGATCGACGACGATCCGTACGGCGCGGCCGTAGTCGACCACCACCGACGACACCTCTTCCGGCCCTTGCCGGTTGACGAGGATGACCGGCTGCACCTGCGGCAACAGCTCGAGCAGCCGCTCCTCATCCATCCGCGGCGAGACCATGATCAGCGCATCGCACCGCCGCCGCGCCTCGATCGCGATCGCCGCCTCGGCGCTCGGATCCTCATCGGTCTCGGCGACCAGCACCCGGTACCCGGCCGCCGCGGAAGCGTTCGTGATGCCGCGCAAGATCTGCTGGAACAGCGGGTTACCGAGATCCGGCACCACCAGCGCGACCATGTTCGTCCGGCCGAGCGACAGGCTGCGGGCGAGGTCGCTGGGCCGGTAGTTCAGCCGCTCCGCGGCCGCGCGCACCCGGGCGACGATCTCGGGTGCGACACTGAGACGCCCGTTCATCACCCGGGACACGGTCGCCCGCGACACCTCCGCCAGGCGCGCGACGTCGGCGATCGTGATCGAGTCCTTCGGTGTCCGGCCCACCCTCGTATCCTCTCCCGACGGAAACCGGTTTCTCAACCCTTGCCGGGGTATATCTGGTGCATGAGCAACCTGGAGTATCCGCGTGCAGTTGGAGTTGCCCCGGGCAACGGTTACAGCCATGTCGTGACCGGTCACGGGCAGTGAGTGGCGATCTCCGGACAGGTCGCGCTGGACCCGGACGGGAAGCTCGTCGGCGTCGGCGACCCGGGAGCCCAGGCAGAGCAGGTGTTCGCGAACCTGGAGCACTGCCTGGCGGCCGCCGGCGCGACCTTCGAGCACATCGCGAAGATGACGATCTTCGTCACCGACATGGCCAACATGCCTGCGATCCGCGCGGTCCGCGACCGCTACATCCCAGGCACCAAACCAGCCGCCTCGGCCGTCCAGGTGGCAGCTCTCTTCCACCCCGACGTCCTGCTCGAGATCGAGGCCTTCGCCATCGTCTAGCGCAGTAGGTCGACGGCCACGCGTGCGGCCTCGCCGATCGCGGCGTCCACGCGTGGCTGGCGGATGTCGCCGCGCGCGGCAAGCGTGAAGACCGCGAGCGCGTACGCCGTACCACCGGGCAGCGTGACCACGCCGACCTCGTGCCGCAACGCCCCGAACGTCCCGGTCTTCCCCGCGACACGCACGCCGTCGTGCGGGAAGCCGGACGCCAGCCGATGCAGGAACACCTGCCGATGCATCGTCGCCTTCACGAACTCGGTCTGCTCCGGCGACAACAGCTCCCCCGCCCACAACCGCCGCAGCAGCAACGTGAGGTCGCGGGCGCTGCTCGCCGACGCGTTTGCAGCCTCGTAAACCCCGGCCGGATCGGTCCGATCGTTGTCCGCGAGTACGGCGAGTGCCGCATCCGGATCGTTCGTTCTGGTACGCCGTTGCAGGTCGAGCAGGTTGCCCGCGGTACCGCGGCGTACCCGGGTCCGGTGCAGACCGAATGACTCCAGCAGCTCGGCCAGCCGGCGCAGGCCGACGACGTCCAGCAGCGCATCCGCCGACGCGTTGTCGGAGAGCGTCATCATCGACAGCGCCAGGTCTCGCAGCGACGCGGTGACCGGATCCGCGAAGGTCGACAACCCGGTCGGTCCGCCCGTCTTCGTCGAGGGATCGAGCGTGAGCTGCTCCCGCGGGTCGATCTCGCCGAGATCCACGAGCCGGCAGAACCCGGCCAGCAGCGGCAGCTTGTACACCGAGGCCAGCGGCACGATCCCGTCCGCGTCAACCTCGACCGTCGACTCGGGCTCGTCCAGCGCGACCGCATGCAACCAGCCGCGTACGCCGGCATCCTCGAAGACCGCGCGGATACGGGCGTTCACGACGCCACCAGCGCTTCGGTCAGTTGTGCCATCACGTCGTTCGGCCGGAGGAACGGCGTACGCGTCCTCGACCACACGAGCCGGAGCCGCAACGGCAGCGGATCGTCGGCGAGCCGATGGCGCGTCACGCCGGGCGCGGTCAACGCGGGATCGGCGGTCACCACGATCGCCTGGCCCGCGGCAGCCATCGCCAAACCGGCTCGCTCATCGGTAACGACGACGGTCCCGCCCGTGGGTCGATGCAAGGCGAGCGTGTCCAGGAACAGATCGCGGGCCGCCGGTGCCTCGGTGCGCGGCCGGACGGCGACCGGCAGGCCTTTGAGCTGCCGCAACCCGACGACCTCCCCGTCCACCACTCCGGCCGGTGCGAGCGCCCAGGTCGGAAGCAGCGAGACCGGACCGGCTTCCAATCCGTCCAGCACGACGGGATGCAGTACGGCGGCCAAGGTCAGGCGGCCCGTATTCACCTGGTTGATCAGCGAGCTGGTCGAGGCGGTGACGACTGTGACCCGACTGCCCGGGATCACCGCGCCGGAGGCGGCGGCGACAGCGGCACCGGCCGAGGGCGGGACCTCGGGCGCCAGACCGAGCCGGATCTCCGGGCCCTCCGGATCGCGGGAGACCGCGGCCTGGTGCAGCTCCTCGATCGAGGTCAGCGCGCGGCGCGCGTACGGCAGCAGCGCGACCCCGGCGGGCGTGAGCTCGACCCCGCCCGCACCACGTTCGAACAGCTTGGCGCCGACGAGGGCCTCGAGGCGGCGCAACCCCTGGGACAGCGGCGGCTGGGTGATGCCGACGACTCGGGCCGCGTCGCCGAAGTGCTGCTCCTCGGCGAGCGCGATGAAAATCTGCAGGTGTCTTTCAGTGAGCATGACGTGACTGACCTGCGGTGATATCTCCAGACAATCGGCCCATGCTCAAGAGCATATTCGACAGCCCGTGTCAGCCCGCCTTGACTGAAGCTCCAGCACGACGAGAGGAGACAGCGTGAAGGTGAGTCGGAGAGGGATGTTGACGGGCGCGGCCGCGGTCGGAGCGGCGGCGGTCGGGGCGGCCGGCGTGGTCGGGCTCGAAGGCCGGAGCGAGGCGGTGACGACCCCAACGGCACAGCCGAAACGCGAGCCGGTCGAGCTGACCTGGTTCGGAACGCACGCGTGGCAGCTCAAGTGCGGGAAGAGCGTCGTACTGACCGATCCGTGGCTGACCCGCTTCAAGACGGGGACGTTCACGCCGGAGGGCGCGGACCCGAAGACCAAGCTCGTGATCGAGCCCGAGGTGATCGACAAGCACCTGACCACGGCCGACGCGATCCTGGTTCATCACGCGCACTACGACCACATGGCCGACGTACCGTATGTCGCGAAGAAGACCCAGGCGACCGTGCTGTGCACCGAGACGCACGCCAATCTGCTCCGCGCGATGCGGACGCAGGACGACCTGCTCTCACCGGTCCGCGGCGGTGAGTACCTGCCGTTCGACGGCTTCTCGATCGAGGTGTTCCCGTCGCTGCACTCGTGCAGCGGCAAGCGGCACACGTACGCCTATCCGGGCTACCGGTACGACGTACCGCCGCGTCCGCGCGTGATCGAGGACCTGGTCGAGGGCGGCACGCTCGCGTTCGTGATCACGATCGGCGGCCTGCGCATCCTCAGCCTGAGTACGGCGAACTTCGACCCGAACGCCCTGCGCGACCTGCAGGTCGACGTGGTCTTCGCGGCACCCGGCGGCGAACCCGGCATCACCGACCGCCTGATGCAGACCATCAAGCCGGTCCGCAAGGTGATCGCGACGCACTGGGACGACTTCGACAAGCCGCTCGACGACCCTGGCATCCCCTGGACCGATCTCGCGCCACTCCGCCAGTCGGTGGAGCGGACCGGCGCCGAGTTCGTCGTCGTCGATCACCTGCAGAAGGTCACGCTTTGACGCGGTAGTGGTATCGCGAGACGGTCCGGAAGCCGAGGTTGTCATAGAGGGTGCGGGCGGGCGCGTTGTCCTCGAGCACGCTCAGCCAGACCCACTTGGCTGTTGCCGCCTGCAACAAACCACGAATCACGGCGGAAGCGAGCCCCTGGCGGCGGAAGCGTTCGTCGACGGCCAGGCAATACAGACCTGCGGTGTCGTCGACGAGCGCGAGCCGGCCGATCGCCTTCACCTGCGGGCCGTCCGGGATGCTCGCGTAGAGAGCCTTGCCCCGGGCAAGGATCTGCTCGGCGGTGTCGCGGTTCGCAGCGCCACCGCGACCGTCGACGCTCCACCAGCAGTCCATCCAGGCGGCGGACGGGGCAGTGGAAATATTCACCTCATCCGCCGTCGCAGGCAGCTTCGCGAGTACGTCAGAGAGCGCCGCGCACTGCACCAGCGTGGGGTTGCGAACCGTGTACCCGCGGGCTTCGAGGTGGGCGTCCAGGTCGCTCGGCTGCACCGCCGGGCTGATCTGGAACGACGGCGTGATGTCATGCGCGAGATACAGACTTTCGACGTAATCCAAGGCTTTCTGGACGTCGAAGGGTGCGTTGGCGGGCAGCACCGAGTTGGCTCGCAGGGTGACACCTGCGTTGCGGCGGACCAGCCAGCCGTCGAGTTCGGTGCTGTCCGCGGCGGGCCAGGCCTGGTTCATCAAGGAGTCGATGCGAGCTGCGGCGATCACTCCACCAAGAGTAGAACCGCTCGGATCAAATTGCAATCAAATGGATAATTATTCACTGGCCGCGGATTGTCGCGACCGCGTCCGCGAGCAGTTCGATGCCCTCGACAACTTCTTTCTGGGTGAGCGACCCATATCCGAAGACCAGCCCGGCCGGCCCTGATCCGGCCACCCAGTACTGCGCCAGCCCGTACACGCCGAGCCCGCGCTCCAACGCCGCCGTACGCACCGCGTCCTCGGTGAGATCCGGCGGCAGGAACGTCATCACATGCAGCCCGGCCGATACCCCGACCGGTTCGAGTTCGGGGATCCGTTGGGAGAGCTCATCGACCAACGTGTCTCGCAACAGCCGGTAGCGCGGCCGCATCCGCCGCAGATGCCGGTCGAACTCGCCCCGCGCCACGAAGTCCGCGAACGCCAGTTGATCGAAGACCGGCGACCCGCGATCGTCCATCAGCTTCGCTCGCGCCATCGGCTCGACCAGCCACGCCGGCAGGATCAGCCACCCCAGCCGCAGCCCGGGCGCAAGCGTCTTGCTCGCCGTCCCGGCGTAGGCGACGCGTTCGGGTGCCAGACCTTGCATCGCACCGATCGGCTCGCGGTCGTAGCGGTACTCCGCGTCGTAGTCGTCCTCGATCACCAGCCCGTCGCGCCGCTCCGCCCACGCGACCAGCGCCGCCCGCGTCTCCGCCGAGGTGACCGCGCCGGTCGGGAACTGATGGGCTGCCGTCACGAGCACCACGTCCGCCCCGGACCGCTCGAGCGCGTCGACATCAACGCCCGATTCGAGCACCGGTACGCCGACCGCCTCGAGCCCGGCGGCCGCGGCGACCTCGCGAAGCTCGTTGTCGGACGGATCCTCGACGGCCAGCCGCTTGTACCCCTGCGCGGCCAGCACCTGCAGCAGCAGCCGCGAGCCCTGGGCAAACCCGTTGCAGATCAGCATGTTCTCGGGGCGGGCCGCCGTACCGCGGACTCGGTTGAGGTAGTCGGCGAGCGACGTACGCAGCTCGATGGTGCCGCGACCGTCGATGTAGGCGAGGCTGCGGTACGGCGTCTCGTTCAGCACGCGCCGTATCGACCGGAGCCACGCGGCGCGGGGGAACTGGGAGACGTCCGGCCGGCTGTAGCGGAAGTCGATCCGCGGCGGGCCGCTCGCTGATCGGAGCGCGGCCGTCGGCTCGACCACGGCAATGTCCGCGACCTGCGTGTAGCCGCCGCCCCGGCTGACCAGATAGCCCTCGGCGACCAGTTGTTGGTACGCCTCCACGACCACGCCGCGGGACAGTCCCAGATCCTGCGCGAGCGCGCGGGTGGACGGCATCACCGTGTCAGGTCGCAGCAGTCCGGCCCGGATCCGCGTCCGGATCCCGCTCTCCAACTGCTGATGCAGCGGTACGCCGCTGTCCCGCTGCAGCTCGACCAGGAGCTCACCGGAACCGGAACTGGTCCTCATTCGGCTCACACAACTGGACCTTATCGGAGTACCGCTTCGCTGTCAGGGTTGTGCACAGACCAAATGACAAGGAGATGAGAGCGATGACCACGATGCTGCACACCGGCGACGCCGGCTACGACGAGGCCCGGACCGTCTGGAACGCGATGATCGACCGCCGTCCGGCCGCGATCGCCCGGTGCTCGAGCACCGCGGACGTCGTCGAGGCGGTGCGGTTCGGCCAGGCGGCCGGCCTGGAGATCGCGGTCCGCTGCGGCGGGCACAACATCGCGGGTCTCGCCGTACCCGATGGTGGGCTGATGATCGACCTGACGCCGATGAATTCGGTCGAGGTGGATCCGTCGCTGAAGCGGGCCTGGGTCCAGGGCGGCGCGCTGCTGGGCGAGTTGGACAAGGCTGCACAGGAGTACGGGCTGGCGACCACCGCGGGGAACGTCTCGCACACCGGAGTCGGTGGGTTGACGCTCGGCGGCGGGATGGGCTGGCTGGCCCGGCGGTTCGGTCTGGCCTGCGACAACGTGGTGTCGTACGAGGTCGTGACTGCCGACGGCTCTGTCGTCCGGGCGAGTGCGGTCGAGAACCCCGAGCTGTTCTGGGGCCTGCGCGGTGGCGGCGGGAACTTCGGAATCGTGACGCAGTTCGAGTTCCAGTTGCACGAGGTCGGGACGCGGGCGCTCATCGTCGAACTGACCTACCCGGCGTCGGCCGGCTTCCAAGTACTGCGCGGCTGGCGTGAGCTGAACGCCAAGGCCCCGCGGGAGGCAACGTTCACCGCGAGCATCACGCCGAGCACGGTGACAGTCGGGTATGTGTGGGTCGGCGAGGGCGGGTACGGTCTGCTGCCGGCGTTCCGCGCGCTCGGTCCGGTCGTCGATGAGGTTGTCGAGGAGACGACGTACCTGAAACTGCAGACGCGTGACGACAACGTGCAGGGTCACCGGTACCGGCGCTACTGGAAGGGGCACTACTTCAAGTCCCTGCCGGACGACGCGATCCGGGCGCTGCTGCGTACGCCGGGTCCGTCGGCGAGCCTGCAGGCGTACGGCGGCGCGATCGCCGACGTACCGGATGGGGATGCGGCGTTCAGCCACCGGGACACGCTGTTCGAGTTCGTCACCGCGACCCGGTGGGAGGACGCCGACGAGGACCAGGCCCGGATCGCTCAGCTGCGCGGGTACGCCGCGACGCTGGCGCCGTACGCGAGTGGGGCGTACGTGAACACGCTGAACGGCGACCCGATCCAGCGCGCGTTCCCGCCGGCGAAGCTGGAGCGGCTGGTGGCGCTGAAGACGGCGTACGACCCGGCGAACGTCTTCCACCTCAACCAGAACATCTGCCCCGGCGAGGCGAGTGCGGAGAGCGCCGCCTGACTGGTACCCCTGGAGGGTGGACTTCCAGTCAGTCTTCGCGGATGTGGCCCGGGTGATCGAGGGCTCCGGCGTGGTCATCATGGCGGTCGGCCTCGCCGCCGTCCTGGTCCGCTACGCGTACGACGTGATCCGCAAAGGCGCCGGGAGTTACACCCAACTGCGGGTGGATCTCGGCAGGGTGATCCTGCTCGGCCTGGAGATCCTGATCGTCGGCGACATCATCCGGACGATCATCGTCGAGACCTCCCTCGAGAGCGTGCTGGTGCTCGGCCTCATCGTGATCATCCGGGTGGTGCTCAGTTTCGCGCTCGAAGTGGAGATCTCCGGGTCGTGGCCGTGGCAGCAGCGACGTGGCGACCAGTCGGACGCGGCATGATGGAGATGTGACGACTGACCTGACTCCGGAGCTGGCTGCGACGATCGAGGAGGCGTTCGCCCGGCGGGACCGGACGAACATGGGCCCGACGATCGCCTTCTTCGAGAAGCTGCTGAGCGAGCATCCGGACAACCCGCACGTGCTCTACGAGGTCGGCGGGTCGTACGACACCGCCGGCGAGGAGGAGAAGGCGGTCGGGTACTACGAGCGCGCGCTGCCGGGGCTGACCGGGGAGACGCGCCGCAAGTGCCTGCTGCAGTACGGCAGCACGCTGCGCAACCTCGAGCGCTTCGACGAGTCGCTGGCGGTGTTCAAACAGGCGTGCGCGGAGTACCCGGAATCGGACTCGCTGCGGGTCTTCAAGGCGCTGACGCTGCACGCCGCCGGCTACAAGGACAAGGCGCTGGCCACCCTGCTGCTGGTGATCGCCGACAAGGTCGATTCGCCCGAGATCAAGCGCTACGAAGCCGCGATCCGCGGGAACGCCGACTACCTGGCCAACCTGGGTTAGCTGGAGGCTTTCCGGCCGACTCCGCCGTAGATGGCATCACGGATGTCTGCCTGGCGCTCCTCTTCGACGCGGCCGCCGGGGACGTGCCACTCGCCCAGCGGGACGACGCCCGGCTCGAGGATCTCCAGGTCGCCGAACAGTGACGTGATCTGCTCGACCGAGCGGAAGGCCAGCGTCGGGAAGGCGTCCTTGACCTTGTCCAGCAGCTCGGTCACCATCACGTCGACCGGCCCGCCGTCACCCGGATTGCAGGCGTGCGTGATCGCGAGGTACGAGCCCGGCGGCAGCGCGTCGACGTACCTGCGAGCGATCTCGAGGGTCTGCTCGTAGTCGTGGATGTGGTGCAGCATCAGCGCCATCACCAGCGCGACCGGCTCGCCGCCGGCCAGCAGAGCCGCGATCGACGGCTCCGCCAGCACCTCGTCGGGCTTGGTGAGGTCGGCGGCGGTGAACTGCGTCCGGTCGTTGTCGAGCAGCAACGCCCGCCCGTGGGCGACCACGGACGGGTCGTTGTCGACGTAGATCACCGAGGTGTCGGCGTTGACCTTCTGAGCGATCTGGTGCGTGTTCTCGGCGGTCGGCAGGCCGGAACCCGCGTCGATGAATCGCCGTACGCCGGCCTCCTCGGCCAGCCAGGTGATCACCTCGCGGAGCCAGGCCCGGTTCGCCCGGGCCCAGACGGGTGTCTCCGGCGCGATCTTCATGATCTGCCGGTACAGCGCGCGGTCGGACTCGTAGTTGTCCTTGCCGCCGAGGGCGTAGTCGTAGACCCGCGCCACGCTCGGCCGCGTGGTGTCGATCCCGTGCGCGACCAGCCCACCGTCATTCATCGGCTGATCGGTCACACTGTCTCCTCGCGTCGGTCCACTACGAGGGTAACGTACGGAGAGTCAGCGTTTCACCACGGCGAGTTCAATCTGTGTAAAACCTCAACGCCCACAGGGCTTTCAGCACGCGCACGCCACTCCGCGGGGCGCGGTGAGCGGATCCGGAAGCCGGCGATCGACCCCATCGGCGGTCTCCACCGGCAGCCCCTCACGGGTCCAGTACTCGAACCCGCCGATCATCTCCTTGACCGGATACCCGAGCTTCGCGAACTCCAGCGCAGCGCGGGTCGCGCCGTTGCATCCGGGCCCCCAGCAGTAGGTCACCACATTCACACCTTCAGGTACGACGGACGCCGCGCGAGCCGCGATCTCCCGCGTCGGCAGGTGGACCGCGCCGGGGACGTGGCCCTGGTCCCAGCTCTCCTGACTGCGGCTGTCGATCAGCATCCAGCCCGTCACCCCGCCACCGATGTCCGAGGCGACATCCGACACGTCCGTCTCGTACGCCAGCCGCTCGGCGAAGTGCGCGACGGCGGCCTGGTCGATCTGTTTGGTCATGCAGCCAGGGTCAGCCATCCCGCGGTGCGGCGAACAGTGGCAGAAATGCCCCAGTGCATCAAGATTCAGCCATGACGTTGGGTGATCTTGGCCCGAGCTCGCGCGACCTTGATCGCCGCCTTCAACGACTCCACGTCGTACGCCCCGTAGTGCCGTTGACCGTTGACGAAGAAGGTCGGCGTACCCGAGACCCCGCTGGTGTCGGCAGACTCCACATCCTGCGCGACCCGGGCCGCGGCCACGTGCCGCTTCACCTCGTCGTGCAGCTTGTCGGTGTCCAGGCCGAGCTGGCCGGCGTACCGGATCATGTCCGCAGGCTGCAGATTGTCCTGGTTCGCGAGCAGCAGGTCGTGCATCTCCCAGAACTTGCCCTGCTCTGCCGCGGCCTCGGACACCTCGGCCGCGATCTGCGCCCGCGGGTGCACGTCGCTCAGCGGCAGGTGGCGCCAGACGAAACGCAGGTCGACGTCTTGCAGTACGTCGCGGACGATCGGCTCGGCCATACCGCAGTACGGGCACTCGAAGTCGCCGTACTCGACCAGGGTGACCGACGCGTTCTCCGGGCCGCGGATGTGGTCACGCTCCGGATCGACCGGGTCAGTCAGGTCCTGCAACTGCTCCGCGTCGCCGAGCAGCGCGAACGCCTTCTTCGGCGGGGAGAGCAGCTTGGCCGCGCGGAACACGACCCAGGTGAGCGCGGACGCGACGATCACCGCCGACAGCAGACCGACCTTCGCCTCGGCCAGCTGCGGACCGTCGAACGCGATCGTTGCGATCAGCAAGGAGACGGTGAAGCCGATCCCGGCGATCGTCCCGCTACCGAGCACCGCGGCCCAGCCGACACCCGCCCGGATCCGGCCGCGGCTGAGACGCTCCAGCAGCCAGGACACCGACGTCACCGCGATCGGCTTGCCGATCACGTACCCGAGCAGGATGCCGAGCGTGATCGGCGAGGTGAACGCACGCCCGAGGAACGCCATGTCGATCGTCACGCCCGCGTTCGCGAGGCCGAAGAGCGGGACGATCAGGTAGCTGGTCCAGGGGTGGTAGAGGTACTGCAGACGCTCGTTCGGCGAGATCGTCGTGGTGAGGCCGACGGTCGCGGAGCGTGCCAGCTCGGGCGTGGGCTGCTCGCGGAACAGTCGGAACAGCCCGGTCGCTTCCTCGAGCTCTTCCCGCCCGGGCGAGTACGCCGGCGCGGTCAGACCGATCGCCAGTCCGGCGACGACCGGGTCGACGCCGGATTTGAGGAGCGCGGCCCACATGGCGACGCCGAGGACGGCGTACACCCAGGCTTTGCGGACTCTGAATATCGCGAGCACGAGGACGATCGCGAACGCGATGATCGCCAGCACGAGCGGCATCAGCTGGATGTCCTCGCTGTAGACGACCGCGATCACGACGAGTGCGAGCAGGTCGTCGACCACGAACACGGTCAGCAGGAACACCCGCACCCGATCCGGTACGCCGCGTCCGACGAGCGCGAGCAGGCCGAGAGCGAGCGCGGTGTCGGTCGACATCGCGACACCCCAACCGTGCGAACCCGGTCCGCCGGCGTTGAACGCTAGGTAGATCAGCACCGGGGCGACCATGCCGGCGATGCCGGCCAGCATCGGCAGGATGAATCGGGTGCGATCCCGGAGGTCTCCCAGGTCGAACTCGCGGCGCGCCTCCAGGCCGACCACCAGGAAGAACAGCGTCATCAGACCGCTGTTGATCCACTCCCGGAGATCCAGACTGAGTACGCCGTCCCCGAGCCCGATGGACAGGTGGGTGCGCCAAAGGTCCTCGTACATGCTGGGGAAGAGGTTCGCCCACAGGAGGGCAAGGACGATCGCTGCTGCGAGTACCCCCGAACTCCCCGCCTCGGTCCGCAAAAAGGACCGCATCGGCGCGGCAACCTCCCGCCGCCAACTGGTCCGCCCACTGAACAGACCACTCAAGTCCGCCACACGGGAAACTGTAACCACGCAGACCAGCAATTTCGCCAAACAACTGAAGACTGCCCATCGCGGTGCTACGCGCGGCTCGTCCCTCGCCGTGCTCCGCGCCGCACCCACCCACCCCGGGCTCATCGCCCGGACCATCCCTTCCGGCTATCGCCGGACTCGTGGGCTACCGCCCACACCCGTGCGCGCTACCGCGCGACCGACCGCCCCGTGGTCGCGCTAGTTCGTGTGAGTCACGCTGACCCTGGGTGAGAGGCGACGCAGACCCGCGGTCGTCAACCAACGACTCGCGCGGATCCGAGCAGCGGGTCAGCCGCGGAGCCTGTCAGGAGCGAAAAGCGGCAGTGCGGCTCCATCTGAATCCCCCAGCGTCAGCGCCTTAACCTGGTACTCCTCCATGACCCGGCCGGGCCGGAGGTCGAGATTCTGCTTTCACCAGCAGACGGGCTGCTCCTGCAGCAGTCCAGGACTTCTTGGCCACACGGGCTCCCTTGGTGGACGACACGTAGAGCCATCCAGTGCGCCTGAGGCAGCCGACAATCGAGGCACGGAAACAGGGTGGCGCCCCGACAGGCCCAGCTGTGTGACGCTCATGATGCACCCAGGAAATGGAAAGGGCCACGTAAGCCCCTGATGGTCCTAGAACGACCGGCAGCCCGGTTCTCGAGGAACCGGGCTGCTGGCACTGCGGGGTGGGTCTACTTCTCGTAGTGGTAGCGGGCTGCCAGTACCACCAGGTAGTCATCGTCGATCATGTAGACGAGTCGGTGCTCCTGGTCGATCCGCCGAGACCACGCCCCTTGAAGTACGTGCTTCAAGGGCTCCGGCTTCCCGATACCGCTGGTCGGGTCACGCAACGCGTCGTCGATCAGGCGGTTGATGCGCTTGACCTGGGCGCGGTCCTTGACCTGCCAGTATGTATAGTCCTCCCACCCTGTAGGAGTAAATGCGACCTTCACGACAGCGGGTGTTCCTCTCGGTTGCCCGCCTTGGCCTGATTCAAGCTCTCCAGCAGTCGCCGCGCGTTCGCGGGGGACCGCAGGAGGTAGGCCGTCTCCTCCAAGGCGGTGTAGTCGTCTAGCGACATCAGCACCGCATTGCCGGCCTTTGACGTGATCTCCACTGGGGTGTGGTCGTCGTTGACTTGCTCGATCAGCGGGAACAGGTCCCGCCGCGCTGCGGATGCGTTAATCGCCACTTGGCCCTCCATGTCATTCGCGTCATTTTTGTAAGTTTTGTCATTTTTGTAAGTCTGTTAAGTCTTGTTGTCTTTGTAAGTTTTGTTTGTTTTGCGAGTTTCTTTGTTTATGTTTTCGTGTGTGATTTCGCAGCTGTCAGTTGGCGGGATCCCCAGCGCCGGCACCGGATCTCCAGTTGTACCAAAAATGGTACCACTAGCTGGCGTGAGGTCCAACCTGATGGGGGGTGGAGTTCCGGCGGGCTCCGAGCGGCCAGAGTCAAGGGGGCCCGGACGCAACCGCGCCACCTGGCACGGGTTCGACGTCGCTGTATGAGCTAGGCGGCGGTTGTGCTTTCGCCTCGCAATCCTGAAGTCGTGTTGGCGCATGAACTCACGCATCGTCTCGCGCTCCCGGCCGGTATCGCTCATCGTGTGCTGAGTGTCGATCCCGGCTCCGCGCACCATGCGGGCGATAGGCCGCAGGTCCAGCGACAGCCGAAAGGGATGGCCCGGGCGATGCGCCCGGGCCGGGTAGGGCGGCGCGTAGCCCCACGATGGGCCGACCGCATCCACCTCGCCGGGTACGAACCAGCCGCACCACGGGGCGGTCGATCGCGCGGTAGCGCGCACGGGTGTGGGCGGTAGCCCACAGGTCCGGCGATAGCCGGAAAGGGTGCTCCGGGCGATAAGCCCGGGGGTGGGTGGGTGCGGCGCGGAGCACGGCGAGGAACGAGCCGCGCGTAGCACCGCGATGGGCTGATCTCCACCCCCAACCATCCCCTCGGCGGGGGCTTTCGTAGTACTGCGGGGGTGGCCAACGATCGGCGTGGGATTGGGGCATGGTCTCGGTTCGGTGGACTGGCTAACGCTTCGGGGCATCTGGGCTGCATGATTACCGTGCCTTGTTGCACGACCATGCCCTGGAGCCCCTGTGACCGAGCCTGACCTCGCTACGTCGGCGGATACGTTTGCCCGGCTGGCGATCGAGTTGCATGATGCGGATGGTGTCGAGGAAACGATCGATGCTGTTGTGCAGTTCGCGCTGCAGGCGCTGAGCTGTACGTACGCCGGCGTGGCCCTCTACACGCGTGGTTCGCGAGCGGAGATTGCCGCTGTCACGGACCCTGTCGTTGCCGATGTCTACGAGCTGCAGATCACCACGGAGAACGGTCCGCTGGTTACCGCGCTCAACGATCGCACCCCGATCCTGATCCGGGATACGACGACCGACGAGCGTTGGCCCGAGTGGGCGGCGAGGGTTGCGGCGCTCGGGGTGCGCACGGTTCTCGACGTACCGCTTGCGACCGGTGACGCTACGCGACAGACCGTCGGCGTACTGGGGCTGTACAGCCCGATCCCGGATGCGTTCACCGAGGACGACGAGGCGATCGCGCACATCCTCGCGCGGCATGCGTCGGTCGCGGTGGCGTCGGCGCGGCACGAGGAGACGATGGCGCAGGCGGTCGACGCGCGGAAGCTGGTCGGCCAGGCGATGGGCATCCTGATGGAGCGCTTCGACGTGGACGACGATCGGGCGTTCGCGATCCTCAAGCGCTACTCGCAGGACACCAACACCAAGCTCCGCGACGTCGCCCAGCACCTGATCGACACCAGGAAGCTTCCGCACTGATCAGCAGCAACGGATTCTGACACCGTTGTCCAGGCAACACTCGGCGGAATCCGTTGCATACTGCGATGAGAGTTGGGTACTGCGCCTCCACGGTGTTCACTCGATTCGAGGGGTTGTGGACATCTGTCTGTCATTTGGTGAGCTTGACGCCGGGATTTGTGCGGCCAGAACCGCGGACCGGGTCACGTCCCGGCGTCCTCACCCCTCGCGCCACCGACTCGTGCGGCTGATCCTCCGGCTACCCTGACGCAGTGGGTGCCTGGCAGCCGTTGGCCGGCCCGTCACGGCAGGTGGCGTTGGAGATCCTGCTGGACGGGCCGTTGTCGCGCGCCGAGCTCTCCCGCCGCGTCGGCCTGTCCCCCGGCAGCCTGACCCGCCTGACGAAGCCGATGGTCGAGTCGGGCCTGCTCGTCGAGGTCGAGGGCGGCCCGACAGACGCCAGAGTCGGACGCCCATCGCAACCTCTCGACCTGGACGCCAACGCGCACCACTTCGTCGGTATCAAGCTCACCGGCGACTCCGCGATCGGCGTACTGACGACTCTCCGGGCGGACGTGATCGCCAGCGTCGAGCATCCGCTCACCGACCCCACCCCGTCCGTGGTGGCCGACCTCGTGCTCGAGATCCTCGACGAGCTGGCGGTCCAGGTGCCGGGCGGTACGGCGATCACCGGCCTCGGCGTTTCGCTCGGCGGGCGCGTGGCGGCGGACGGATCCGAGGTCCGCTGGAGCCCGTACCTGAACTGGGTCGACGTACCGTTCGGCGAGATCCTCGCCGCGCAGACCAGCGTCCCGGTCGTGCTCGCGAACGACCTGACCTCGCTGACCGAGGCCACCCACTGGTTCGGCGCGGGCCGCAACTCCGACCGATTCGTACTGATCACGATCGGCGCCGGTGTCGGGTACGGGCTCGTCATCCACAACCAGGTCGTCGACAGCCCTGACGTGACCATCGGCCTGATCGGCCACCACCCGCTCCTGCCCGACGGCCCGACCTGCGAACGCGGTCACCACGGCTGCGCGCTGAGTCTCCTGACCGTCGGCGCCATCACCGATCAGGTCGGTACGGCGATCGGCCGGCCGGTCGGGTACGACGAGGCGCTCGATCTCGCCGCCAAGGGTGATCCCGCCTCGCGCGAGGTGATCAATCGGGCCGGCCGCGCCCTCGGCAAGCTGATCGCGGCGGCGGCGAACTTCACCATGCCTGAACTCGTCGTCCTCGGCGGTGAGGGCGTCCGCCTGGCCGAGGTCGCGCACGACGACCTGCTCGCCGCGCTGCATGCCGACCGGCATCCGTCCGCCGCGGAACTTCCGATGGTGCTGCAGCCGGCCGACTTCAGCGAGTGGGCCCGCGGCGCCGCGGTCGTCGCGATCCAGACCTTCGTTCTCGGAACAACGTAACTGACTAATCCTAGATAAACAGTTACACTCGCGATCATGGACATCGTGAGGCGATGGTTGGAGGGCTGGCGGCTGTGCCGCGGGCTGGAGCCGGTGATCGAGTACGACGACGCCTATGCCGCCGTACTGCGCTTGCCCGGTCGGGAGCGGGAGCTGTTCGCGCGCACCGACGACGCGGAGACCGTGGATCGGCTCGCCGCCGGGCTCACCGCGAACACCTGGCTGACTGTTACCACCCAAATCGGCAACGACATTGCGCGTCGACTCGCCAAGGCCGGCGTGCGGCCGTTCGAGGAGCAGAAGACGCTGATGTCGATCAAACTGCGCGAGCATCCGCTAGCGACTGCGGAGCTCGAGTCGGACGGACCGCTCAACTACGCGCGAGTGCTGATCGACGGCACGGTTGCGGCGCACGGCATGGTGGCGATCGTCGGGGACGACGCCGTGATGCACGATATCCAGACCGACCCGGCGTACCGGCGGCGCGGGCTCGGCAGCATCGTCATGGGCGCGCTGAGCCGGCGCGCGATCGAGCGCGGTGCGAGCACGGGCTTGCTGATGGCGACCACCGACGGGCTCCACCTCTACCGGAAGCTCGGCTGGTTGCCCGAGGCAACCATGGTGACGGCGTCAGGAGACGCGCGCGCGGTGAGCGGCGACCTTGGTGCGGTTCTGACAGGCCGTTGAGCAGAACCGCTGTGTGCGGTTGCGGGTCGAGTCGAGGAACACGTCTTCACAACGGGTCGCCTCGCAGCGGCGCAGACGCTCGACCTCGTCGCTGCCGAGGAGCATCGCGACGGCCGTCGCGAGTTCGGCCAGCCAGCCGGCGGCTTCGTCGGGGCTGCCGAAGTGCAGGTGCCAGGGCGCGCCGTCGCGGCGGACGAGTTGCGGTGCTGCCTTGGTCTCCCGAAGCAGCCCGTTCACCAGGTCGACGGCACCGTCGACATCGGGCAGGCGGCGCAGGGCGTCGTACAGGATCTTGGCGCCCGACTCATACGAGGCGACGTCGATCTCGGGGACGCGGTTGGTCGTCAGGCGGAGCGCTGCGCGGACGGCTTCGGCATCGGGAGCAGCGGCCGGGCGGCCCTGGCGCGGGTCGGCTCCGAAGGTGTTCGCCAGCGCGATCGCCGCGGACAGCGACGCCTTGAGGTGATCGGTGGCCTCCACCCTCCCAGTATCCCCTGTCACCGTCGGTAGTTCATTCATGTGGATGAGTGGGGTCATACCAGGGTCGTAGGCAGCGGTCGCACACATCCGTCCGCGATCCGATGAAGCGGATCGTTGCCGGAAACAACAATGACTGACATGTACCTGGTTCAGTCCCGCCACCGCCCGGCGACACGTGGGATCACCGGATTGTCCGAAGCCGTCGTCGACCTGTCGGCCATCCGCGACAACGTCCGGGCCTTCCGGCAGCGCGTACCCCAGGAAGTCCTGGCCGTGGTCAAGGCCGACGCCTTCGGGCACGGCGCCGTACCGGTGGCCCGAGCGGCGGTCGAGGCCGGGGCGACCTGGCTCGGCGTCGCGCGCGCCGACGAGGCGTTGCAGCTGCGGGCGGCCGGGCTGACCGTACCGATCCTGACCTGGTTGTACGACGCCGCCGAGCTGATGCTGCTCGGCGATATGGACGTGGACGTCAGCGTCTCGACCGTCGCCGAGCTGCAGCGGGTCGTGTCCATCCCATCCGTCCACTACGTGCACCTCAAGCTGGACACCGGTCTGCACCGGGCCGGCAGTGCACCTGACCAGTGGATCGAACTCACCCGAACGGCGGCGCACTACGAGGCGCTCGGCGCCGTCACGGTCCGCGGGATCTGGTCGCATCTCTCGCACGGCGACTCCGCCGATGCCGTGCAGAGCACGCGGCAGCTGCAGGTCCTGCGGACCGGGGTGGGTCTCGTCCGCCGCGCCGGGCTGCGGCCTAGCGTCGTACACCTGGCCAACTCGGCCGGTGCGATCACACTCGACGCGCCGGACTGCAACCTGGTCCGCATCGGAGCCGGTCTGTACGGGATCGACGAGGTCGGCCTCCGGCTGCGGCCCGCGATGCGGCTGGTGAGCAAGCTGGCCCAGGTACGCCGGATCCGCGCGGGCGAAGGGGTTTCGTACGGGCATGACTTCGTGGCGGATCGGGACACGACGATCGGGCTGGTCCCGGTCGGGTACGCCGACGGGATCCCGCGGGTCGCCGTACGGCAGGCGAGCGTGTTGTGCCACGGCGTACGGATGCCGGTGATCGGGCGGATCGCGATGGACCAGTTCGTCGTGGACGCCGGGGAGGTCGCCGTCGAACCGGGTGAGCCGGTGACGATCTTCGGCGACGGATCCTCCGGCGAACCAACGGCTTCGCATTGGGCTGATTGGGCGGGCTCGATCCCGCACGAGATCTACTGCGGCATCGGATCGCGGGTGCCTCGTCGCTACGAGGAGGGCAACCGATGAAGGTCGCGGTGGTGATGGGTGGGGCGAGCCCGGAGCGCCAGGTATCGCTTGCCAGCGGCAAGGGGATCCTCAAGGCGGTCGAGCTCCTCGGCCATATGGCGATCCCTCTCGTGATCGATGCTGAGGGCAACTGGATCGACGGGCAGCATGAGGCGATCGAGATCCTGCAGGCGTGCGACGTCACCATCCCGGCGCTACACGGTGAAGGCGGCGAGGACGGTCGGCTGCAGGGATTCCTCGAGCAGCTGCAGGTGCCGTACGTCGGCAGCGGGATCGCGGCCAGCGCTGTCGGTCTGGACAAACACCTGACCAAGGCAGTTCTCAGAGCGCACGGCATCCCCGTCACGCCGGGTGTGACGCTGCGCGGGGCCGAGCTGACCGACACCGAGGCAGGTCTTCAGAAGCTGAAGGCGGCCGGGCTGGACTTCCCGCTGTTCGTGAAGCCGGGCAACGGCGGCTCGAGCTTTGGGGTGTCCAGGGCAACGAATCTCCCGACGCTGCTGGCGGCGATCGCGGACGCCGCCGTACTCGATCCGCATGTGCTGATTGAGCGGGAGATGGTCGGGCGCGAGATCGACCTGGCGGTGCTGGAGCTCCCGGACGGGCGGATCGAGACGGCGCCCGCGTTGGAGATCCATGCCGATCCTGCGCAGCCGTTCTTCGATGCGACCGCGAAGTACGACAGCGCCGCCACGCGGTTCGTCGTACCGGCTCCGCTTGAGCCCGAGCTGGCGGAGCGGTTGCGGCGTACGGCGATCGATGTCTTCGAGGTCCTCGGGTGCGCGGGGCTCGCCCGGGTGGACTTCTTCGTACCGAACGATGGTGAGCCTGTGGTCAACGAGATCAACACGTTCCCCGGGTTCACGCCGGCGTCCCAGTTCCCGCGGATGTGGGCCGCGGCCGGTCTGTCGTACGCCGAGGTTGTCGACACGCTGATCCGTACGGCGGTGACGCGCGGATGACCGTACCGCTCAGCGACGACCGGATCACGAGCATCCCCGCGATCGAGAGCGGCGAGCCACTGGTCGACCTGTTCACTCGCGATGTGGCGACAACCGGCCGCCAGTTCACCCGCGAGAGCGTGGCCGACCGACTCGCCTTGGCCGACACGTTCCTCCCAACAGGCATCCGGTTGCACGTGGTCGAAGGCCTGCGTCCGATCGAGAGCCAACAGCAGATCTACGACGACTACCGCGCCGAGCTCCAACGCCTACATCCCGGCATCTCCGACCACGACGTACACATCCTGGCCAGCCGCTTCGTCTCCCCGATCGAGGTCGCACCCCACGTCGCCGGTGCAGCCGTCGACCTGACCCTGGTAGGCACCCACGGCCCACTCGACCTAGGCACCCCGATCGACGCCACCCCCGAACAAAGCAACGGCGCCTGCTTCTTCACCGCAACCAACATCACCCGCGAGGCCCGCACCAACCGCGCCCTCCTCCTCGACGTCCTGACCTCCGCCGGCTTGATCAACTACCCCACCGAGTGGTGGCACTGGTCCTACGGCGACCGCTACTGGGCATACGTCGAGGACCGACCCGCAGCGGTGTACGGACGAGCGGCGGTGATAGCCGGTAGCTATTAGGTCATAGGCAGCATTGCTTTGACCCCGTGGTCGTGGCGACGGAATGTTGTATACATGACTAGTGGGGTCGTGGTTGATGTTCGGGCTCAGAGGGTGCGGGAGATTGCCTCGGAGTTGCGGGGGCTGCGCGGGGCGTTGATTCCGATTCTGCATGCGGTGCAGGAGGAGTTCGGGTACGTCGGGCAGCCGGATGTGGCGGTGGTTGCGGAGGTGTTGAACCTTTCCGTGGCCGAGGTGCATGGGGTTGTCACGTTCTACAAGGACTTTCGGCGTACGGCGGCTGGGCGGACGACCGTGGCGATCTGTCAGGCGGAGGCTTGTCGGGCTGTTGGTGCGGTGGGGCTGGGTGAGCACGCCAAGCAGGTGGTTGGGTGCGGGTTCGGCGAGACGTCGTACGACGGGCGGATCACGCTTGATGAGGTGTTCTGCTTCGGGAACTGTGCGCTGGGGCCGGCGGTGCAGGTCGGCGGGAGGCTGCATGGGCGGGTTACGCCGGGCCGGCTGGACGCGCTGCTTGGGGAGGCGCGATGAGGGTGTTCGTGCCGCGGGACTCGGCTGCGCGCTCGGTGGGCGCGGATGAAGTGGCCGAGCGGATTACTGCGAGCGGTGTTGAGGTTGTTCGCACCGGGTCGCGGGGGATGTTGTGGTTGGAGCCGCTGGTCGAGGTGGAGACGGCTGCGGGGCGGATCGGGTACGGGCCGGTCAAGCCTGAGGACGTCGACGGGTTGATCGCGGCGGGGATGCTCGACGGGCGTGGGGAATCGTTGGGGTTGGTTGAGGAACTGCCGTGGATGCGGCGGCAGGAGCGGTTGACGTTCGCGCGGGTTGGAGTGGTTGATCCGCTGTCAGCCGAGGACTACGAAGTACACGGTGGGATGAGCGGGCTGCGGGCAGCGCTCAGCATGACGCCGGCCGAGGTGGTTGAGGTTGTTGTCGACTCGGGGTTGCGCGGGCGCGGGGGCGCGGGGTTTCCGACGGGGATCAAGTGGCGGACGGTGCTCGGTGCCGAGGCTGATCTGAAGTTCGTGTGTTGTAACGCGGACGAAGGGGATTCCGGCACGTTCGCGGACCGGATGCTGATCGAGGGCGATCCGTTCACGTTGATCGAGGGGATGACGATCGCGGCGTACGCGGTCGGTGCGGCGGAAGGGTACGTGTACCTGCGTTCCGAGTACCCGGATGCGGTCGCGACGCTGAAGAGCGCGATCGAGCTCTCCAAAGAGAACGGCTGGTTGGGGCCGGATGTGCTCGGCTCAGGGTTCGGCTTCGACCTGCATGTCCGGGTCGGCGCGGGTGCGTACATCTGCGGCGAAGAGACCTCGATGCTCGAGAGCCTGGAAGGCAAACGCGGCATGGTCCGCGCGAAGCCCCCGATCCCTGCATTGCAAGGGCTTTTCGGGCGCCCGACCGTCGTCAACAACGTGTTGTCGTTGGCAACAGTCCCCACCATCCTCGCGCACGGCGCCCAGGCCTATGCGAACTACGGCACCGGCCGATCGCGAGGCACCAGCGTCTTCCAGCTCGGCGGGAACATCGCCCGCGGCGGGATCGTCGAGACCGCCTTCGGCATCACCCTCGGCGAGCTCGTGAACGACTTCGGCGGCGGGACAGCCACTGGCCGGCCGACCAGAGCCGTTCAAGTGGGTGGTCCGCTCGGCGCATACCTCCCGGTCGAGCAGTTCGGCCTGCCGATGGATTACGAGGAGTTCGCCAAAGCCGGAGCGATGGTCGGGCACGGCGGGATCGTGGTGTTCGACGACACCGTCGACATGGCCGCGATGGCACGGTTCGCGTTCGAGTTCTGCGCGGCCGAGTCGTGCGGCAAGTGCACGCCGTGCCGGGTCGGCGCGGTCCGCGGTGTCGAAACGATCGATCGCATCGTGACCGGCGACGAGCGCGCCAAGAACCTCGTCGTACTCGAGGACCTGTGCGAACTGATGACCGACGGCTCGCTCTGCGCGATGGGCGGCCTCACCCCGATGCCGGTACGTAGTGCCGTCCGCCATTTCGGAGAGGACTTCAACGCATGACGCTGCTCAAAGAGCCTGACTTCGGCACCCCCGCGCGACCCGGCGAGGCGACCGTGGCGGTCACCATCGACGGCGTCGCCGTGACAGTCCCACCGGGTACGTCGGTGATGCGCGCCGCGAAGGAAGCCGGGATCGACGTACCGAAGCTGTGCGCGACCGACAACCTCGAGGCATTCGGATCCTGCCGCCTGTGCGTGGTCGAGATCGACGGTGTCAAAGGCACCCCAGCCTCCTGTACGACGCCGGTCCGCGACGGCATGCAGGTCCGCACCCAGAACGAGCGACTCGGCAAACTGCGTCGCGGCGTGATGGAGCTGTACATCTCCGACCACCCGCTCGACTGCCTCACCTGCTCGGCCAACGGCGACTGCGAACTGCAGGACATGGCCGGCGTCACCGGCCTGCGCGAGGTCCGGTACGGATCCGGCGTCGAGGCCGGCGCCAACCACATGGATCTGGAGACCGACACCTCCAACCCGTACTTCGACTTCGAGGCGTCCAAGTGCATCGCGTGTTCCCGCTGCGTCCGCGCGTGCGACGAAGTACAAGGGACTCTGGCGTTGACGATCGAGGGGCGTGGGTTTGATTCCAAGGTCGCGGCCGGTGCCGGGGTGCCGTTCTTCGAGTCGGATTGTGTGTCCTGCGGCGCGTGCGTGCAGGCGTGCCCGACCGCGACGCTGCAGGAGAAATCGGTCGTCGGGCTCGGGATGCCGACGCGGACCGTCCTGACGACGTGCGCGTACTGCGGTGTCGGCTGCTCGTTCAAGGCCGAACTGCGCGGTGACGAGCTGGTCCGGATGGTCCCGTACAAGAACGGCGGCGCGAACGAAGGCCATTCGTGTGTGAAGGGCCGGTTCGCCTTCGGCTACGCGAGTCACCCTGACCGCCTCTTGGAGCCGATGGTCCGCGACACGATCGCCGACGAGTGGCGGACCGTCTCCTGGGACGAGGCGATCACGTTCACCGCGCGTCGGCTCCGGGAGATCCAAGCGCAGTACGGCCAGGGCTCGATCGGTGCGATCACGTCGTCGCGGACGACCAACGAAGAGGTGTACGCCGTCCAGAAGATGGTGCGAGCCGTCTTCGGCAACAACAACGTCGACACGTGTGCACGCGTCTGCCACTCGCCGACGGGGTACGGGCTGAAGCAGACCTTCGGCGAATCCGCCGGCACGCAGGACTTCCGGTCGGTCGACGAGGCCGACGTGATCCTGGTGATCGGTTCGAACCCGACCGACGCGCACCCGGTGTTCGGATCGCGGATGAAGCAGCGGATCCGCCAGGGCGCGAAGCTGATCGTGATCGACCCCCGCCGGATCGACCTGGTCCGCTCGCCCCACGTCGAGGCGACCCACCACCTCGAGGTCAGGCCGGGGACGAACGTCGCGATCATCAACGCGCTTGCGCATGTGGTCGTGACCGAAGGCCTGGTCGACCGCGACTTCGTCGACAGCCGGTGCGAGGACTTCGACGGCTGGGCGGAGTTCATCGCACGGCCGGAGCACAGCCCGGAGGCGCTGGCCGAGACCTGCGGCGTACCGGCTGACGAGATCCGAGAGGCTGCCCGCCTCTACGCGACGGGCGGAAATGCGGCGATCTACTACGGTCTCGGCGTCACCGAGCACAGCCAGGGCTCGACGATGGTGATGGGGATGGCCAACCTCGCGATGGCAACCGGCAACATCGGCCGCGCCGGCGTCGGCGTGAACCCGATGCGCGGTCAGAACAACGTGCAGGGTTCCTGTGACATGGGTTCGTTCCCGCACGAGCTGCCCGGCTACCGGCACGTGTCGAACGAGGACGTCCGCGACATCTACGAGAAGTTGTGGGGTACGCCGATCCTCGACGAGCCCGGGCTGCGGATCCCGAACATGTTCGACGCCGCGATCGACGGATCGTTCAAGGCGCTGTTCGTGCAGGGCGAGGACATCGCGCAGTCGGATCCGAACACGCAGCATGTGTTCGCCGCGTTGGGTGCACTGGATCTCCTGGTGGTACAGGATCTTTTCGTCAACGAGACCGCGAAGTTCGCGCACGTTTTGTTGCCGGGAACATCGTTCCTGGAGAAGGACGGCACGTTCACGAACGCCGAGCGGCGGATCAACCGGGTGCGGCCGATCATGGCGCCACGGACCGGCAAGCAGGAGTGGGAGATCATCTGCGAGATCGCGCAGGCGATGGGGTACCCGATGCACTACGACTCGACCGCGCAGATCATGGACGAGATCGCGTTGACGACGCCGACGTTCATGGGTGTCTCGTTCGCCAGGCTGGACGAGCTCGGGTCGATCCAGTGGCCGTGCAACGTCGAGCATCCGGACGGTACGCCGATCATGCACTCCGACGAGTTCACCCGCGGCAAGGGTCGATTCATGGAGACGATGTACGTGCCGACGTCGGAGCGGTCGACCCGGAAGTTCCCGCTGATCCTGACGACTGGGCGGATCCTGTCGCAGTACAACGTGGGCGCGCAGACTCGTCGTACGGCGAACGTCGCGTGGCATGCCGAGGACGTGTTGGAGATCCATCCACACGACGCGGAGGTGCGTGGCGTCACGGACGGGGATCTGGTCGCGCTGTCGAGTCGGGTCGGGCGGACCGAGTTGCGGGCGAAGATCTCGGATCGGATGCCGGTGGGCGTCTGCTACACGACGTTCCACCACCCGGCGAGTGGCGCGAACGTCGTCACGACCGACAACTCGGACTGGGCCACGAACTGCCCGGAGTACAAGGTGACCGCAGTGCAGGTGGATCTGATCCCGTCCTCGGTCGTCGCGGACGCCGTACCCGAGCCAGTCGTTGCAGGAGGCAACCGATGAGTGGCGGGGTGCCGCCGTACGTGCGGTTGGCGAACGAGATCGCGGCCCAGTTCGCGCATCGGTCTCCCGAGGATGCGGCGACGATGATTGCCAACCATCTGACGGCGACCTGGGATCCGCGGATGAAGCAGGCGCTGATCACGTACGCCGAGTCCGGCGCGACCGACCTCTCCCCCGCGGCGGCGTTGGCCGCGCGCAACCTCCAAGGCACTCTGTGACGTATCCCACCCGGTCCGGCGAGCGGGATCCTTTCGACAACCGCGCACGGGTTGGAGAGGGTGGTCCTGTGGAGGACGGGCCTGGGAACGTGCTGTCCGGAGGCCGCGGTCTCCGGACGCGGCCCGATGCCGTGTCCTGGGACGCGGCCCGGGTGCTGGCCCACGCGGCAGCCCGCCCTGGCGCGGCGGTCTCGCGGCCGCTCGACGCTGTGGACGGATGCGTGCTGGGTACGCCGTTGGTGTCGCCGGGCGCGGTCCCGCCGGTGGATCGGGCTGCGATGGACGGGTACGCCGTACGTGGTGCTGGTCCTTGGCGGGTGAACGGGCACGTCACGGCCGGGGCTGCGGATCCGGGGACGTTGGCGGACGGGCAGGCGACCGGGATCGTCACGGGAGCCGCGGTGCCGAGCGGGACGACGTCTGTGGTGCGCTCCGAAGATGCGGTGGTGAACGGCGACCGGCTGGAAGGCCCGGCCGAGGACGGTCGTCACATCCGCCGAGCGGGTGAGGAGTGCCAGCCGGGCGAGCAGCTGTTGCCAGCCGGCGTGGTCGTCGACCCGGCGGTGCTCGGCTTGGCCGCAGCCGTCGGCCTCAACCGCCTGACCGTCATCCCACAGCCGACCGTCGCCGCCCTCGTAACAGGCGACGAACTGGTCCACCGCGGCCCGTCCGGCCCGGGCCGGGTACGCGACGCGATCGGCCCCATGCTCCCGGGCCTGATCACCCGCGCAGGCGCGCAACTGGTCACGCACGCAGGCGCGCAGCAGGTCACGCGCGCAGGTGCGCAGCAGGTCGCGGACGCGCGGCTGATCGCCGGTGGCTCGGTTGGGCAGGAGCTGCGGACCGGTGCGCGGCCACCCTCGGTGCTGCATCTGCCGGACTCGTTGGACGCGCTGACCAGGGCGCTCAGTGAGACCGAAGCCGACCTGATCCTGGTCTCCGGGTCGTCGGCTGCTGGGCCGGCGGATCATCTTCGGCCGGCGCTTGTCTCGCTCGGTGCCGAGTTTGTTGTGGACGGCGTGGCCTGTCGTCCCGGGCATCCTCAGGCGCTCGCTCGGTTGGCCGACGGACGGCTGGTGCTCGGGTTGCCCGGTAATCCGTTCGCCGCGCTCGTCGCGTTTCTGACGCTCGGCGTCGCGGCCATCACCCGCGTGCGCGGGCTCCGGCTCCCCGAGCTCACCCATATCGCCGTACCAGGCGGTGTCCCGTGCCACCCGACGAGCACCCGCCTCGTCCCGGTCCGGCTCACGGCCCACGGCGCCGTACCGATCGGCCACGGCGGATCCGCCATGCTCCGCGGGCCTGCTGCCGCCGACGCCCTGGCCGTGGTCGCCCCCGGTCCCGCCGAGGCGATCGCCGCCCGGCTGCTCCCTCTCAAACCCGGAATCACGTAAATGTCGAGCCCGACGAGAGGCGTCCGACGTACCGGGCATGAATGACTACGGAGTGACCGGCTCGACCACTGGCGTCGAGGTACTGATCAAGCTGCACATCGAAGAGCTGTGGTCCGGCATCACCGCGATCGACAGGTACGGCGAGTGGAGCCCCGAGTGCTACTACGGCGCCTGGCTGGAGGAAGGGGCCCGGTTCGAGGCTCGCAACCGCTTCAAGGATGGATTCGAGACCTACGTGACCTGCACGGTCACCGTCATGGAGGCGCCGAACCGCTTCGGCTGGGACGTCTACGGCGACGAGGACGTGCCGTTCGCGCACTGGGAGTACGAGCTGGAGGACCAGGGCGACAAGACGCTCGTCCGGCAGTCGTTCACCCACGGCCCCGGCAACAGCGGCATGCGGATAGGCGCGGTCGAGAACCCCGAGCGGGCGGCCGAGGCGATCCAGGGCCGGCTCGATCAGCTGGCCGCGAACATGCGATCAACCCTCACCGCGATGGAGTCAGCGCTCAGGACGCCTCGCTAGCGCTGGACTGAGACGGGCCGACCCACAGGCACTCGGCCGTGCCGGCCTCCAGGTGCTCCTCGTAGACGCCAACCTTGTGGCTGATGACGTTGAGGCACTCGGTCAGGTCCTGGATCTGGGACGTGACGTGATCCTGATGGCTACGCAGCAGGGCCAACCGGTCCTGCTCGTTGCCGGGGCCTTGGCGGACCAGATCGGTGTACTTGCGGATGGTGTCGAGCGGCATCCCGGACGAGCGGAACTTGATGCACATGTCCAGCCACTCGACATCGTCCTCGGTGTAGACGCGCCGGCCGTTCGACTCACGCCGTACCGGATCTGCGAGCAGACCCTCACGCTCGTAGAACCGGAGGGCGTGCACACTCAGCCCCGTCCGCTCCGCCACCTGCCCGATACTCAATCCACGCATGGGGCACCCTAACTCCGGATCAGGCCGTCAGAGCAGGGGTTTGAGCGCCTGCAAGGCCTGCTGGACGTCGTCCCGGGTCGAGTAGATGTGGAACGACGCGCGCAGTTTCCCGTCCCGTACGGCTGCTCGGATGCCCGCGGCCGCGAACGCCTCCTGCGCACCCGGGAGGCTCGTGCTGACGATCGCGCTGTTGGACGGTTGCAGGCCGAGGCCGGCCCGGAACTCGTTCGCCAGCTCGAGGTTGCGGCGGTTGATCGTGTCGACGCCGATCTGCTCGATCAACTCGAGCGCCGGCGCCGCGCCGACGAAACTGAACCAGGCCGGCGACTGGTCGAACCGCCGCGCGCCCGGGTCGAGCTCCATCACGGGTCCGTAGTACGAACCGTGGACATCACGTGCGGCGTACCAACCGGCGGCCGACGGGCGGCAGCGCTCCTGGAGACGCGGCGACAGGTATCCGAGCGTCGCACCACGCGGCGACATCAACCACTTGTAACTGTGCGCGATCAGCGCGTCGACACCCTCAGTCGTGATCGGGTGCCAGCCCACTGCCTGCGATGCATCAATCACCACCAGCGCATCGATTTCCTTGCTGGCAGCAATAACCGCGGAAAGGTCGAGTACGACGCCCGTCGACGACTGCACCGCACTCACGGCCACCACGTCGACCCCGGGCTTGATCGCCGCGACCAACTCATCCCCCGGTACGGCGACGACCTCGACGCCGCGGTCCGCGTGTACCTGCCACGGGAACACGTTCGACGTGAACTCGACGTCATCGGTCAGCACCTTCGCGCCGTCCGGCAACGCCGCCGCGATCGGCACGATTGCCGCCGACACCGTGCTGCCGACGAACACGTCCGCGGCGTCCGCTCCGATCAGCCGAGCGAACGACTCGCGCGCCCGCGTGGTCGACCCGTCCCACGGCTCCCAGCTCGTCCGGCCGACCCGCCAGTCCCCGAGCGCGGCCTGCAACGCCTCCCAGGCCGGTTTCGGCGGCAGCCCGTACGACGCGGTGTTCAACCAGCCCGGCTCCGGGTCCCACAGCCCCTCGATGTCCATGCTCGCCACTCTAGGTCGGGCTTGACCTAGACAGCGCTCTAGCTCTTACCGTGCGAGACGTCACCGATCGCAACACAAGGAGTCTGCTGTCATGCGCTACCGCACGCTGGGTGGGACCGGGATCGAGGTCAGTGAATACTGTCTCGGGGCGATGATGTTCGGCGCCGCCGGGAACCCGGACCACGAGGACTGCATCCGGATCATCAACACCGCGCTGGACCAGGGCATCAACTTCGTCGACACCGCGGACATGTACTCCGCGGGCGAGTCCGAGGAGATCGTCGGCAAGGCGATCAAGGCGCGCCGCGACGACGTCGTACTGGCGAGCAAGGTGCACTTCCCGCTGGGCGAGGGCCGCAACCGGAGCGGGAACTCGCGGCGCTGGATCACCCGCGCGGTCGAGGACAGCCTGCGCCGGCTCGACACCGACTGGATCGACCTGTACCAGATCCACCGGCCGGATCACACCACGGACATCGAGGAAACCCTGTGGGTGTTGAGTGATCTCGTCACCGCGGGCAAGATCTGCGCGTTCGGCTGCTCGGCGTTCCCGGCGGAGGACATCGTGGAGGCGTACCACGTCTCCGGGCAGCGCGGGTACGGACGCTTCCGGACCAACCAGCCGCCGTACTCGATGATTGCCCGCGGCATCGAGCGGTCGATCCTGCCGACCTGCCGGCGGTTGGGGATGGGCGTGCTGACGTACAGCCCGCTCGCCTTCGGCTTCCTGTCGGGGAAGATCCGCAAGGACCAGCCGCTCGACCTGTCCGCCCGCGCCGCGCTCGCACCCGCCCGGTTCGATCCGGCGCTGCCCGCGAACGCCGCGAAGTACGCCGCTCTCGAGCCGCTGATCGAGGTTGCCGACAGCATCGGCAGGACGCTGCCCGAGCTGGCGATGGCCTTCGTCACCAGCCACCCCGCGGTCACCTCGGTGATCTCCGGCCCGCGCACGATGGAGCAGCTCGAGGGCCTTTTGAAGGCCGCCGACCTGACCCTGGACGACAAGACGCTGGACCGGATCGACGAGATCGTTCCGCCGGGCACCGACCTCTACACCGTGGACGGCGTGTGGCAGCCGCAGTCCCTCACCGACCCCATCCAGCGCAGGCGGTCCCTGACCGGCCGCTGAAGCCGTACTGTGGTGGCAGTAACCATTGCCAGGGAGGGTGCGATGAGTTTCGACAGGCCCGGTCTGCCACATCCCGGTCGCGAGCTGGACCCTGCGGTCGAGGACACGCTGCGTGAAGAGGGTGTCGAGCTGAACGACGACGACGAGCCGGACATCGCGGACCACCCCGGCGGCCGGTCGGCCGGCCCGCAGCCGAACCCGCCACGCCGTCCCCCGCACGACGAGGCAGCCACGGAGGAGTGAACTCTGCACTACCGTGGCTGCCCATGAGGGACATGCCATGGCAGTGACGATGCGCGACGTCGCACGCGAGGCCGGCGTGTCTCCGAAGACGGTCTCGAACGTGATGAACGGCTACCCGTACATCCGCGCCGAGACCCGGACCAAGGTGCTCGCCGCGATCGATGCCCTCGGCTACCGGATGAACATCTCCGCCCGCAACCTGAAATCCGGGCGGACCGGCGTCATCGGCCTGGCCGTGCCGGAGCTCAGCCTGCCGTATTTCGCTGAGCTCGCCGACCAGGTGATCGTGGCGGCCGACAAGCACGGCCTGACCGTGATGATCGAGCAGACCGGCGCGGATCGCGACCGCGAGCTGACAGTGCTGGGCCGCCCCCGCGGCCACCTGGTCGACGGCCTGCTCTACAGCCCGCTCGGCCTGGGTCAGGACGACGTCGGCTACCTGAAGTCGAGCACCCCGATGGTGCTGCTCGGCGAGCGCATCTTCCACAGCCCGGTCGACCACGTGATGATCGACAACGTCGCCGGCACTAAGGCCGCGGTCGAGCATCTGCTCGCCCTGGGACGCCGGCGGATCGCGGTCCTCGGCGTACATCCCGGCGAGAAGGTCGGTACGGCGGCCATCCGGTACGGCGCGTACGTCGATACCCTCACCGAGCACGGCCTCGAGATCCCGCCTCAACTCGCGTCTCCCGGCGGGCGCTGGCACCTCGGGGTCGGTGCGGAGGCAACCGAGCGGCTGCTCGCGTCCGGCGTCGAGTTCGACGCCATCCTCGGCCTGAACGACAGCCTCGCGCTCGGCGCGCTCCGGGTGCTCTCCCAGCGAGGCATCCGCGTGCCGGACGACGTCGCGGTGGCCGGCTTCGACAACATCGACGAGGCCAGCTACAGCACCCCGAGCCTGACCACGGTCGACCCGGGCCGCGCCGAGATCGCCCAGCGAGCCGTCGACCTGCTGGTACGCCGAATGGCGGGTGACGTCTCCGAGCACGAGGAGATCGCCGCGAAGTACGAGCTGCACACCCGCGAATCCACGCTCGGCATCAACTGAAACCTTGACGGTCCCGAACCGCTCCGGGCATCCTTTCTACACCGATGTAGTACACCGATGTAGATCCGCCTGAAGGACTACGACAGGAGCAACCTGGTGCCTGCTGCCACTCTGATCATCGACCCCGCGTTCACGATCGCGCCTGTGAACCGTCGGACCTTCGGGACGTTCGTCGAGCACATGGGTCGGTGTGTGTACACCGGCATCTACGAGCCCGGCCATGCGACCGCCGACGAGGACGGCTTCCGGAAGGACGTGCTCGAGCTGACCCGTGAGCTCGGCGTGTCCGTGGTCCGCTACCCCGGCGGCAACTTCGTCTCCGGTTACCGCTGGGAGGACGGTGTCGGCCCGCGGGACGAGCGGCCGCGCCGGCTCGACCTGGCCTGGCACAGCATCGAGACCAACGAGTTCGGGCTGGACGAGTTCAGCCGGTGGTGCGCGAAGGCCGGCGTCGAACCGATGATGGCGCTCAACCTCGGGACGCGCGGCGTGCAGGAGGCGCTCGACCTGCTCGAGTACGCGAACCACCCGGGCGGTACGGCGTTGTCGGACCTGCGCGAGCAGCACGGCGGAGCGTCGTACGGGATCAAACTGTGGTGTCTCGGCAACGAGTTGGACGGACCGTGGCAGGTCGGGCACAAGACGCCGACGGAGTACGGACGACTGGCGGCGGAGACCGCGCGGGTGATGCGGATGGTCGAGCCGGATCTCGAGTTGGTCGCGTGCGGATCGTCGTCGTCGCGGATGCCGCTGTTCGGGACCTGGGAGCGGGACGTACTGCGGGAGACGTACGAGTTCGTCGAGTACATCTCCTGCCACGCGTACTACGGGAACGACGACGGCGACACCGACTCCTTCCTGGCGTCCGCGGTGAACATGGACCGCTTCATCGAGTCCGTCGTCGCGACCGCGGATCACGTCGGTGCGGAACTCAAGAGCAGCAAGAAGATCGGCATCTCGTTCGACGAATGGAACGTCTGGTACGGCGAGCGCTCCCGCCGTACCGACGGTCCGCACGACCAGTGGGAGGTGGCGCCGCGGCGGATCGAGGACGAGTACAACGTCACCGATGCCGTTGTCGTCGGCAACCTTCTGATCTCGTTGCTCCGGCACAGCGACCGGGTCGGTGTCGCCTGCCTGGCCCAGCTCGCGAACGTGATCGCCCCGATCATGACCGAGCCTGGCGGCCCGGCCTGGCGGCAGCCGACGTTCCACCCGTTCGCGATCACGTCCCGGCTCGCGGCCGGTCAGGTCCTCCGGGTCGAGACCGATTCACCGCTCACCACGACGGACAAGTACGGCGATGTCGCGGCGATCGACGCGGTCGCGACGTACGACGACGGCAAGGTCGCGATCTTCGCCGTCAACCGGTCGACCGACGGCCCGATCGAGGTGACCATCGACGTCAGCCGCACCGGCGTCACCACCGTCGCCGAGGCGCTGATCATGCACAACGACGACCCGCTGGCCACCAACTCGGCCACGGACCCCGACCACGTTGTGCCGCAGCAGTTCGAGGCGGCCACGCTCGCCGACGGCAAACTGACCGTTACGCTTCCGGCCATCAGCTGGACAGCTGTTTCACTGTCGACTGACTGACCCCGCTGTACGAGACTGGGTGCCTGTAGGGGCGCCCAGTCTGGTGGGGAGATCCGATGTACGACTACGACCTTGTGGTGATCGGATCCGGCCCGGGCGGGCAGAAGGCCGCGATCGCCGGTGCGAAGCTGGGCAAGCGGGTAGCGATGGTCGAGCGGATCTCGATGCTCGGCGGCGTCTGCGTCAACACCGGCACGATTCCGTCCAAGACCCTGCGCGAGGCCGTGCTTTACCTGACCGGCATGGCGCTGCGCGATCTGTACGGCGCCAGCTACCGGGTGAAATCCGAGATCACGATCGCCGACCTGATGGCCCGGACGCAGCATGTGGTCGGCCGCGAGGTCGAGGTGGTCCGATCGCAGTTGCTCCGCAACCACGTCGAACTGCTGCACGGTACGGCGAGCTTCGTCGACCCGAACACGATCCAGGTGACCGGGGCGGGCCGCGGCGAGACCAGCACGGTCACGGCCGAGAAGATCGTGATCGCCACCGGGACCAGGCCGGCCCGGCCGCGACAGATCGAGTTCGACGACCGGCATGTGCTCGACTCCGACGCGATCCTCAAGCTCGAGAAGGTGCCGGGCTCGATGGTCGTGGTCGGCGCGGGCGTGATCGGGATCGAGTACGCGTCGATGTTCGCCGCGCTCGGGACCCGGGTGACGGTGGTCGAGAAGCGCGACCGGATGCTGGAGTTCTGCGATCCCGAGGTGGTCGAGTCGCTCAAGTTCCATCTCCGCGACCAGGCGGTCACCTTCCGGTTCGGCGAGGAGGTCGAGCGGGTGGAGGTGTCGGACCGCGGTACGGTCACCTCGCTGGCCAGCGGCAAGCGGATCCCGGCCGAGATGGTGATGTACTCCGCCGGCCGGCAGGGCGTCACCGACGCGCTCAACCTGGAGGCCGCCGGGCTCGAGGCTGACGCGCGCGGCCGGATCAAGGTCGACGAGCACTACCGAACCACCGTCGAGCACATCTACGCCGTCGGTGACGTGATCGGCTTCCCGGCTCTTGCGGCGAACAGCATGGATCAGGGCCGGCTCGCGGCGTACCACGCGTTCGGTGAACCGGCCCGCGAGCTGGCCGGGCTGCAGCCGATCGGCATCTACACGATCCCCGAGGTCTCGTACTGCGGTGCCACCGAGGAGGAGCTGACCCGCTCGTCGGTGCCGTACGAGGTCGGCGTCTCGCGGTACCGCGAACTGGCCCGCGGGCAGATCCTCGGCGACACGTACGGGATGCTCAAGCTGCTCGTCTCGACCGAGGACCGCACCTTGCTCGGCGTACACGTGTTCGGCACCAACGCGACCGACCTGGTCCACATCGGACAGGCGATCATGGGCTGCGGTGGAACCGTCGACTATCTGGTCGACACCGTCCTGAACTACCCGACGCTCTCCGAGGCCTACAAGGTCGCCGCGCTCGACGTCACCAACAAAATCCGGGCCCTCGATGCCTTCAGGACGGATTACTCTGACGGGCGTGAGCAATCAGTCTGATCTCGCGGAGACCAACCGCCTGGAAGCGTTCAGCGACGGCGTCTTCGCGATCGCGATCACCCTTCTCGTCCTCGAACTGCACAGTCCCGAACTCGAGGAGGGGCAGCGGCTGTGGCCGGCCCTGCTGGACGAGTGGCCGCAGTTCGCGGCGTACCTGACCAGCTTCGCGATCCTCGGCATCATGTGGGTCAACCACCACTCGATGTTCCGCCAGATCCAGCGCGCGGATCGCGGGTTGATGTTCCTCAACCTGTTGCTGTTGTTGTGGACGACGCTGCTGCCGTTCCCGACGAGTCTGTTCGCCGAGCATCTCGAGGACGACTCGATCAACGCGAACGTCGCTGCCGCCGTCTACAGCGCGAACCTGACGCTGGCGGCGATCGCGTTCAGCATGATCTGGTGGTACGTACTGCGCAATCACCTGGTCGAACACGAGATGACCAAGAGCGAGATGCGCCGCTCGCTGGTCCGCTACTCGATGGGCACGGTGATCTACGGCGCGACGATCGGCATCTCGTTCATCTCCGCGAAGGCGACGCTGCTGATCGTGTTCCTACTCGCGTTGTACTACGCCTTCGAGCAGGTCAGGACCCGCGACTGAACTGGGTGATGTAGATGCCGGGGGCAACCTCTAGCCTGCCGGTCTCGGTGTAGCCGCGGAACTTGTAGAGGTTGACGGCCGGGGTGTTGGCCGAGCCGGTCGAGACCAGACTGACAGGTCGCGGTTCGAGCCGATCGAGTTCGTCGAGCAGGGCTTTGCCGTGGCCGCGGCGGGCGTGTGCAGGGTCGACGATCAGGCGGGAGATCTCGACCGTGTCGTCGTCGGGAAACTCGTACGCGACCGCGCCGACGAGCGTGCTTCCGTCGTACCTGCCGAGCCAGTGCTCCGTGGACTGCATGAGGTTGGTCAGGTCTTCCTGGAGTGGCGGGATGCCGTCGAAGCCGATCAGCCCGGCCTCCACGGCGTACGCCGCGTGCTGGATCGCGAGCAGGCGCTCGGCGAGCGCGCGGTCGGTGAGGTCCAGCGGCGTGATCACCTTGGGTAGGCTACGCGGCCTTCCAGTAGCCCAGGGATTTCACGCGATGCTTCGGTACGGCGAGATCCTTCAGGACGTACGACGTGAGCGCGCGCGTGGTCGCGGTGTCGCACGCGATCCAGACGAACGTGTCGGGGCTGATCTCGCTCTTGAGCTCGGCCTTCACGTTCTCGACCATCGCCGGCCGCGGCACCTTGCGCAGCTCGTGATGCGCCGGGTCGATCCGGAACGGGAGCTCGTCGTCGAGGTCGTGGGTCGTCTCGAACCAGATCGTCGCAGGCAGCTTCGGCGCGACCGCGAGCAGCGAGTTGATCGCGGGCAACGAGGCCGGATCGCCGATCACCAGCATCCGCGGCGGCAGCGGGTCCGGCACCTCGAACCCGGTCCCCTGCACGGTCGCCTCGATCGTGTCGCCCGGCTCAGCCTTGCGGGACCAGTCGCTCGCGCAGCCGTCGTGCAGCGCGAACTCCAGGCTGAATGTGCCGGCCTCGACATCCGGATCGACCAGCGTGTACGCGCGCTGGTGCGGCTTGCCCGCGTTCTCGAACCAGAGCCGCACCCACATCGTCGGATGTACGCCGATCGCCCGCAGCAGACCGCCGTCGGTGAAGTGCACCCGGCGGTAGCGCTCGGTGACCTGTTCGGCAGCCGTGACGGTGAAGACGAAGTCCTTCCCGCGGAACAGCTTGAGCACCACGCCTTCCCAGCCGTGCCCCACTACCCACCTCCGGCGACAATGCTCTTGCGGCTTGGATTGCTGCTTTGTAAGTTAGCGCAGCCTAACCTAACTGAAACGAGGCGCGTTGTGAATGCGAGAGTGTTCCGGGACACCTATGGCGTGCCGCAGCTTCAAGCCGGCGACCCTCTCGCATTGGTCTATCTGCAAGGCGTGAACGCTGCCCGGGACCGCGCCTGGCAGATCGAGCTGGAGCGCCGCCGGTATCTCGGGACGAGCGCCGCATTCCTCGGGGCGGAGGCGGCTGGGTGGGACGTGTTCGCGCGTCAGGCTCGGTTGGCCGATACGGCTCAGCAGTGTTTCGAGGCGCTGGACGACGAGACGCGCGAGTGGGTCACGGCGTACGTCGAGGGTGTGAATCACGCGCTGCCGGGTGGGGCTCTGCGGGCGCCGGAGTTCGCGGAGACCGGGTTGACGTTGCAGGAGTGGGAGCCGTGGGCGCCGCTCGGGATCTGGCTGGCGATCCATGTGTTGTTCGCGGGGTTCCCGACGAAGTTGTGGCGGACCCATGTTGCGCAACATCTCGGTGAGGATTCGTTGGATCTGTTCTCGTCCGAGGGGCCGCATGGTGCCGGGAGCAACGGGTGGCTGATCCCGGGGTCGCACACCGCGTCGGGTCAGGCGATCGTGGCTGGTGATCCGCATCGGTACGTCGAGAGCCCGGGCGTGTATCAGCAGATCAGGCTGACGTGCCCGGAGTACGACGTACTGGGTCTCGCAGTGCCAGGTATTCCTGGCCTGGCGCACTTCGGGCATACGGGTGGGGTCGCTTGGGCGATCACGAATGCGATGGCGGACTATCAGGATCTGTATGCCGAGCAGCTCCGCAGGACTGCAGGTGGTGTCGAGGCTTTGGGTCCGGACGGGTGGAAGCCGGCGGCTGCGCATCTCGAGGTGGTCGAGGTCGCCGACGCGGATCCGATCTCGGTCGAGGTCATCGAGACCGAGCGTGGTCCGATCATCCAGGACGGCATCAGTCTGCGGTATCCGCCGCGGGTGACCAGGCGGCTGGGTTTCGAGGCGATGGCTAAGTTGCTCCGGGCAACCACTGTCTCGGATGTCGACTCGGCCTTTGACGAGTGGGTCGAGCCGGTGAACGTGGTGCTCGCGGCTGACACTGCGGGTGGGCTGCTGCATCGGACGGCGGGGCTGGTGCCGCGGCGGGATGCCAGCAACCGGATGCGGGTTGTGCCGGGTTGGGAGGCTGCGCATCAGTGGGACGGATGGTACGAGCCGATGCCGCGAGCGGAGGTGGACGGGCCTGCGGTGATGGCGAATGCTCGTGAGTTGGCGGCGCCGTTGGGGGTTGAGTTCGCGGCTGTGCATCGTTCGGCGCGGATCCGCGAGCTGGTGAATGCTCGCACCGACTGGACCGTCGAGGGCATGCCGTCCATCCACAAGGACACGTTCCTGGGCTCGGCCGGCTCAGTCCTCGACCTCTTGGTTGACCTCGACGACCTCTCCACGCAAGCCGTTGCCCTGCGCACCGAACTGCTCGAGTGGGACCGGCGGATGGATGCCACGAGTACGACGGCGTCGTCGTACGCCGCGGTGCGCAAGGCGCTGATCTCGCGGCTCACGGATCACTTCACGGTGCTGGAGAATGCCGAGGTCGCGGAGGTGTTCGAGCCGTGGATGGATCCGCTGACCCACGTCTCCTACGCGCTCGAGAATCTGGTCGCCGCTGACTTGCCGGAGATCAACTTTGGCTGGTTGGCGCGGGAGGCTCTGGAGGAAGTTGCCGCGCAGAAGCCTCGGCCGCCGTGGGGTGAGACGCATCAGCTTTCGCCGCTGCATGCCCTCCGCGATCCGGTGTTTGCACGGGATGAGGAGCCGTACGATCTGGCTCTCTCCGGCGATCATCATTGCGTCATGTCGACGTCGAGCCTGCCTGGACTGACCGATGTCTGCATCCGTGCGTCGGCGGCGCGGTACGCCTGGGATCTCGCCGATCGTTCGGCCAGCAGGTGGATCGTGCCGCTCGGCGCGTCCGGCGTACTCGGGGATGCACATCATCACGACCAACTCCCGTTGTGGTTGCGTGGGTCGTTGGCGCCGGCGGTTGCCGAGATCGTTCGTGAGGATCGCGGCTACACGGTTGAGGTGGACGGGTTCGGCACGGTCCTGCTGGAGGAGGCTGATCCGGCGCGGGATCTCGAGCTGATCCACGAATGGGTGACGGCCGAGCGGGCGACGTACTGGGGCATGGGTGAACTGTCGCGCGACGAGATCGCTGCGACGTACCTGTTCCTGGATTCGGTGCCGACGCATCACGTGTACGTCGTGCGGCTGGACGACGTACCGGTTGCGCTGCTGCAGACCTACGATCCGCAGGCCGATCCGGCAGGTGCGGCGTACGACATCAAGGCCGGCGATCTCGGGCTGCATCTGCTGATCGCGCCGGGCGATCCGCAGCCGGGCTTCACTGCAAACCTGCTGCAAGCCCTTGCACAGTTCGTATTCGTGCACCTCGGGCACCCGCGGCTGGTGGTCGAGCCCGACGTACGCAATACCCGAGCCATCAACCGCTTCACCCGCACCGGCTTCACCCTCGGCCCCGAAGCCAAGATCCCCCAGCCCGGCGGCTCAACCAAAACCGCCCAGTTCGCCTTCCTCACAAAGGCCCAGTTCCTGGCCGTCAGGAAGTAGCCGCTCGCCCTCGCCGCACGGTTTCTGGACAAATTCATGGGTGGGGTGTCGGATCGGGGCGGGGGTGTTCGTTGGAGAGGTGAGGGGCACGCTCCGCCGTACGGACGATCGAGGAAAGGGACCATGAAGCTTCTGCTGACTTCTGCCGGGATTCACAACGCGACGATCGAGGATGCGCTGGTCGAGTTGCTGGGCAAACCGATCGCGGAGTCCACTGCGCTCGTGATTCCGACTGCCATCTACCCGTTCCGCGGTGGGCAGTTCGGTGCGTATCGGATGATCTCCGGGAACGGTCCGTCGCGTTTCACCGACGTCGGGTGGAAGTCGGTGGGGCTGCTCGAACTGTCGGTGTTGCCGAGTATCGAAGAGGATGCGTGGGTGCCGATCGTCCGTGAGGCTGACGCGTTGCTGTTCTGGGGCGGTGACCCGGTGTTCCTCGCCAACTGGATGCGGCGTTCCGGCCTCGCCGATCTAATGCCGACCCTGCGCCCCGAGGCCGTGTACGTCGGGGCCAGCGCGGGAGCCATCGCCGCCGCGTCCACCTTCGTCGAGACCTACACCGAGCCGCCCCTCAGCACCGACGGCCCGCTCAAGTCGGAAAGCGTCGTCTTCAGCACGCCTGAGGGCGACATCGACAGGACTCTGGTCACCGCCGAAGGCGCGGGGCTGGTCGACTTCGCGATCATCCCGCACTTCGAGCACCCGGATCACCTCGACGCGTCGTCGGCCAACGCCGAGAAATGGGCAGCACACATTCCCGTACCGACGTACGCAATCGACGACGACTCCGCGGTCAAGGTTGTCGATGGCAACATCGAGGTCGTCTCCGAAGGACAGTGGAAACTGTTCACTCCGTAACGGACCGCTGTGCCTCGCCGTGTTGGGTCGCCCAACTGGAAAGGAAGCGCAAGGATTCAGCGGCCGGGCTGTCGGGTTCGGCCGTGTAGGTGATGATCACCAGGCCGTCGCCGGGCAGTTCCATGGCTTCGCCGGTGAGCTCGAGGTCGCCGACCAGCGAGTTGTGCAGCCGTTTCGCGGCGGTGCGGTGGTACTTGACGTTGTGGCGCGCCCACCGGGTCCGGAACTCGTCGCTCCTGGTGGCGAGCTCACCGACGAGATCAGTCAGGCTCTTGTCGTGCGGGTTACGGCCCGCCTCGGCCCGGAGCGCGGCGACAGAGTCGTCCGCGACGTTCTCCCAGTCCAGGAAGAACTCGGGCGCGCGGTGGTCAAGGAACAGGAACCTGGCGACATTGAACGGCAGGCGGGCGCGGTCGAGGATGCCGTCGTACAAGGCGAGCGCGAGATCGTTGAAGGCGAGGATGTCGGTACGCGCGTTCCGGACGTACGCCGGGGTGGCGAGCGCGTCGAGGAGCCGCAGTACTCCGGGGCGCACCTTGGACACCGTCGTACGGCGTGAGCCGCGGACCGGGCCGGTCGAGGCGCGCGCGAGGTCGAACAGGTGGGCGCGCTCAGCGTCGTCGAGGCGCAGCGCCTGGGCGAGGGAGTCGAGTACTTGTTCGGAGACGCCGGCGAGGTTGCCGCGTTCGAGCCGGATGTAATAGTCGGCGCTGACACCCGCGAGCAGGGCGACCTCTTCGCGGCGCAGCCCAGCCACGCGGCGCTTGTCGCCGAACGTCTGGAGACCGGCCTGCTCTGGCGTCACCTTCGCCCGCCGGCTGGTCAGGAACTCCCGTACGTCGTCCTTGTTGCTCACGGATTCCACCGTACGGGCGGGGGCGAGCGCGCTGGGAGGGTCTGCTGGTACCTGGTCCACGGGAGACTCCCATCTGTGACAGAGATGGGTGTTCGCTGGATGCATGACCACCCAGACCGTCACGTTGAACAACGGCGTCACGATGCCGATCGTCGGCTTCGGGGTCTTCCAGATCCCGGAGGACCAGACCCAGGCCGCCGTCGAGGCCGCTCTCGAGGCGGGATACCGGCACCTCGACACCGCCGCGTCGTACCTGAATGAGGAGGCCGTCGGCGCCGCGATCGCTGCCAGCGGACTGCCTCGTGACGACCTGTTCGTCACGACCAAGCTGTGGATCCAGCATGCGCCGACCGGCAGCGTCGAGGACGACACCATGCGCGCGTTCGACACGTCGTTGCGCAAGCTCGGGCTCGACCACGTGGATCTGTACCTCATCCATCAGCCGCTCGGCGACTACTACAGCGAGTGGCGCGCGATGCAGAAGCTCTACCAGGAAGGCCGGGCTCGGGCGATCGGGGTGTCGAACTTCCACCCTGACCGGCTCGTCGACCTCATTGAGCACAACGAGATCACCCCGGCGGTGAACCAGGTCGAGACGCATCCGTTCCACCAGCGCGTCAGCGATCAGGAGTTGATGCGCGAGCGCGGCGTACAGATCGAGTCCTGGGGGCCGTTCGCCGAAGGCCGCAACAACCTGTTCACCGATCCGGTTCTCACTGCGATCGCCGAGGTGCACGGCAAGTCGGTCGCTCAGGTCGTACTCCGTTGGCTCGTCCAACGGGATGTTGTCGTTATCCCGAAGTCGGTCCGCCCGGATCGGATGGCGCAGAACCTCGACATCTTCGACTTTGCCCTCACCGACGAGCAACTGAAGGACATCGCGACGCTCGACACCGGCGAGAGCCTGTTCTTCGACCATCGCGACCCGGCCATGGTCAGCGCCCTCGGCGGCCGCCGGATCTAGGAAGGAAATCACATGACCACCTGGCTCATCACCGGCTGCTCCACCGGACTCGGCCGCGCCTTCGCCGAGGCCGTCCTCCACCGCGGCCACAATGTTGTCGTCACCGCGCGCGAGGTCGCTCAGGTGCAGGACCTCGCTGAAAAGTACCCCGATACGGCTCTGCCGCTTCCACTCGACGTCACCGACGACCACCAGGTCACGGCCGCTGTCGGTGCGGCCGAGGAGCGGTTCGGCGGCGTCGACGTACTCGTCAACAACGCCGGCTATGGCTACCGCGCGGCCGTCGAGGAAGGCGAGGACGACGCGGTACGGCGGCTCTTCGAGACTCACGTGTTCGGTACGGTGCGCACGATCAAGGCCGTGCTGCCTGGGATGCGCGCTCGGCGTACCGGCACGATCGTGAATCTGTCCTCGATCGGTGCGCGGATCTGCCCTGAGGGTTCCGGCTACTACTCGGCCGTCAAGGCTGCGATCGAGGCGCTCACCTTGTCGCTGCGCAAGGAGGTCGCGCCGCTCGGCATCACCGCGATGGTCGTCGAGCCGGGCGGCTTCCGGACGGACTTCGCCGGCCGGTCCCTTACCCAGTCCGCCGTACCGATCGCCGACTACGCCGATACCGCAGGCAAGCGGCGTAAGGAGTTTGGCACCGGGCACGGGCGGCAGCCGGGCGATCCGGCGAAGGCTGCGGGCGCTTTGATCCAGGCGGTCGAGTCCGACAACCCGCCGTACATGCTGCTCCTCGGCAACGACACCTCCGACGGCTTCCGCGCTGCACTCGACGCGCTTCGCGCTGAGGCCGACGCCTGGGAGACCCTCAGCCGCAGCACCGACTTCAACACCTGACCAAGGAGACACCGTCGCGAGCCTGGTCACGTCCAGCAGCTTCGAACAACTGCCCAACCGCCTTCGGCTTGTCCCCTTCCCTCTGAGGTGGCACTCTCTCCGAGTGCGGGAAGGGTAGAACTGCAGGCGGCGCGGAGCCGACCGAGCGGACGTTGGAATGGGTCGCCGATTCGATCGGTGGCGCGATCAGGTCGGTGCAGGCGTTGCACGACGACCAAGGACCTTGGCGGGTCGGCGTCGACGTACGTGGTCGTGAACGGCATTTCGTACTGCGTTCGCTCACGCCGCGCATCGATGCGGCTTTGATTGCTACGGGTGCGGCTGCACTCGAGGTTGCCGAAGTACATGGGGTGTGGGCTCCTCGGCTTGTTGCGAAGGACCTCGACCGTTGCGTGACCCTAGAGACTGTTGCCTCAGGCAACACGACCTGGCCGCGCACGTTGCCCGTCGCGAGGCTGCGCGCTGCCGATGCTGCACTCGCGCGAGTCCATGCGATCCGGCTGGAGCCCAGCCCTCACCTGCCGCTCCGGATACGCCCGATTGCGGTCGACGACTTCGCCAGGGACCGGCGCCTGGGCAACCTGCCGACGACGCCACTCCTCAGACAAGCAGACGAGCTGATCCGGAGCCTCCCCCAGCCGCAAGGCGAAACCGTCTTCGTCCACGGCGATGTCTGGCCAGGCAACCTGACCAGCACCTGCACCCTGATCGACTGGAAAACAGCCGGCGTCGGCAACCCCGGCGTAGACCTCGGCGAACTCCGCAAACAGATAGCCATCGCGTACGGCGCAACAGCCCCGCACATCGTGGAAGCCTGGGAGTCAGCCTCCGGCAGGCCAGCCACAGACATCCCGTACTGGGACGCAGTCGCCGCCCTCAACACCCCAACGACCCTTTACAACCCAGAGGCCACCGCAAGACGCGACGCCTTCCTGCGGGCAGCTCTCAGCCAGCTCTAAAGGACTCCGTCGAGCGCTTCTCGCAGCTCGTCGAGGCCGTCGAGGCCTAGTTGGCGGCCGTTGGGGAACTGGTCGGCTCGGTCCCACCGCCAGGTGGTGACCATCGCGAGCACGAGGATGCGGCAGACGTCGACCAGGTCCTGATCGGCGTCCGGGTAGTGCGCGGTGACTTCCTCGGGTGCGTGGGCGAGATCGAATTCGACCGGGCCGCGGCAGCACGTCTCGAGGTCGATGAAGAGCGGGCCCTGCTTCGTGTTGAGCAGATTGCCCGGGTGCGGTTCGCCGTGCAGCAGTTGCTCGGCCGCGTGGTGGTCGGCGATCGTACGTCGCAGGTATCGCAGGGCGTTGTCGAGAAGATCCCGGCCTGCGTCGGCGAGCTCCGGAGTACTTTCGCGGTTCGCCACGAGTTCCTGAGCTTCCGCGATCCGATCGGTGTAGTGCGGCGACGGGATGTCGATCTTGCGCATGCCCGCGTGCAGCCGCTCGAGTGCGTCGGCGTACTCGCCAGGAATCAGCTCACCTGCCACGGATTCGTAGTACGTCCACAGCGTGACGACGAAGCCGTCGCGTTCATAGACCCGCGGCTCCACGCGAGGCTCCAGCGCTGCCATCGGACTACCGAACTCGACCAACTGCTGAGCGATGTCGACCTCGAACTGTGCATTCTGCTCGTGGACGGGCGCCACCCGCGCCATCACGTCACAAGGCAACAGCCGCAGCGCCAGCTTGTTCGAGTTGTGGAGTACTACCGCCTCCTCAACCACCAGGCCGTTGGACGCGGCGATCCATTTCGCCGTATCCGTCGCTCGCGCAGCTTCAGACGCCTCCACGGTTCTCCTTCGATCAGTCGTTGGGTTCGAGACAGAATTCGTTGCCTTCGGGATCGGCCATCATGATCCAGCCGCCGGGTTCCGCCGTACGACGATCGTCGACGACCACCGCACCGAGCGCCTGCAACCGGGCGAGCTCGTCATCCTGCGAACCGCCCTGCGGCAGGAGATCGAGGTGGACCCGGTTCTTCCCGCCCTTCGGCTCGGGCACCTCGACGAACACCAGCTGCGGCCCGTCCCGCTCCGGGTCAGCCACCACCCAGAACGGATTCCCCGGCATCTCGACCTTCTCGGCCGGCCACCGCGTCACCGCACTCCAGAACCGCGCGACCGCTGCGGAATCGCCACAGTCGAAGGTGACGTTCAAGATCGCACTACGCATGAATCTCCTCGCCGACCCGCGCGGGCCTTCTGAACATCATGAACGCTCACGACCGCGAACGCCTGCGGTTTATTGACTGGAGCGGGGCGCTACCGTAAGCGCGTGAGCATTGATCCGGTAGCGCACAACCGTGCGGCGTGGGACCTTCAGGTCGAGAGCGGCAACGAGTGGTCGCGCCCGATCACTCCCGAGACCGTCGCACGGGCACGCGCCGGTGACTGGTCCGTCGTGCTCATCGGGTACAAGCCGGTCGACCGGTCGTGGTTCCCCGCGGACCTGTCCGATGTGGACATTCTCGGCCTGGCCTCGGGCGGTGGGCAGCAAGGCCCAACTCTCGCTGCGGCCGGCGCGCGCGTCACGGTCTTCGACAACTCGCCGCGTCAGCTCGCGCAGGATCAGCTGGTCGCGGAGCGCGAGGGTCTGGAGCTGCGCACGGTGCTGGGCGACATGGGTGATTTGTCGGAGTTCGGCGACGCCTCGTTCGACCTCGTCTTCAACCCGGTGTCGAACCTGTTCGTGCCCGAGCTCGCACCCGTGTGGCGCGAGTGCTTCCGCGTACTGCGACCGGGCGGCACGCTGCTGTGCGGCTTCCTCAACCCTGACGTATACCTGTTCGACAACGAGGCCATGGACACCCGCGGCGAACTGATCGTCCGCCACCGCCTGCCGTACAGCGACCTGACCCACGTCCCGGCCGAGGAGCGGGAGCGCCTGTGGGGAGCCAATGCGCCACTGGAGTACAGCCACACGATGGCCGAGCAACTCGGTGGCCAACTCGCCGCCGGCTTCATAATCACCGCCTTCGACGAAGCCCCCCACCACGCCGACGCCACCGCCGGCTGGCTCCCAGGCTACTTCGCCACCCGCGCCGTCAAACCCTAAGAAACACGGGGCTACCGCGCCAACCGTGCGCCGCCAGTAGCCGGAGGTGGGTAGGAGCCGTGCGTAACACCGCGCGGTCGCACAACACCACATCCAGCTGACCTATCCGCAGCACGCCCCACCACGGTGCGGTCGACCGCGCGACAGCGCGCAACACGCGGGCGGCAGCCCGCAAGCCCGGCGACAGCCGGAAGGGATGCGCCGGCGGTAGCCGGAGGGTGGGTGGGGCGGCGCGTAGCACGGCGAGGAACGAGCCGCGCGTAGCACCGCGATGGGCTGACTCCAGCCCTCACCAGCAGTACCTAGTTCTTGCGGGCGAGTACTGCGGCGATCAGGCGTTGGTAGTCGTTGGGGTCTTCGGGGGTGTCGTCGTTGCGCCATTCGGAGGCGGGGACGATGCCGGGGTCCAGCACCGTGAAGCCGTCGCCGAAGAGGGCGAGGATCTGGTCGTCCGTGCGCCAGCGGCCGCGGCCCAGTGAACCCTGGAGAACGGTCTCGAGTTCTTGGCTGCGGGGGTCGTTCTCGCTGCGGAAGTGGCTGATGAAGACGTGGCTGCCGGAGGCGATGTGGTCGCGCCAGAAGCGGACGATGGCGGCCGGGTCCTCGTCGTCGTTCACGTGGTGCAGGGTGGCGCTGAAGATCACGCCGACGGGGTTGCCGAAGTCGATCAGCCGCACGGTGTCGGGGTGCTCGAGGATCGCCTTCGGCTCGCGCAGGTCGGCCTGGATGACGGTGGTGTTGTCGTTCTCCGCGAGCAGCGCGCGCCCGTGGGCGAGCACGATCGGGTCGTTGTCGACGTACACGACCTTCGCGTCCGGTGCGTACCGCTGGGCGACCTGGTGCACGTTGTCGGCCGTCGGCAGTCCGCTGCCGAGGTCGATGAACTGCCGGACCGGCGTGTTCGTGACGATCTCCTGGACCGCCCGGATCAGCGCGCCGCGGTTGTCGTACGCGATCATCCGCGAGCCGGGCAGTTCGTTGATGAACCGGTCCCCGAACGCGCGGTCCACCGCGAAGTTGTCCTTGCCCCCGAGCAAGTAGTCGTACGTCCGGGCGATGCTCGGCTTACTGGTGTCGAACGGGTACGCCGAACCCACCTGCTCGTTTGCGTCAGCCATCGCGCGGAATCCTTCCTCTCGAGACAGCTGTCACTCTATGCGACGCGGAAACCACACCGCTCCGGACCCCGGCCTGTCACGTTCGACCGACGCCGTACCACCGCCGAACCCCGGTCCGTCCGGCGATGTCATCGTTATGTCATCGCCCACCGCGATCGTGGGTGCCATGAATGGTCAGCTCTCCCTGGTACCGGTCCCCGGCGCACAGAAACCCGCGTACGGCGGAATCGCCGAGCTGCTCGCATCCGCCCAGAACGAGGTGGTCGCGATGAGCACGCTCACCCCGGCCGCACCCGCAGTCAACCCGCGCGAGGTCAGGCGCGGAGTGCGCTACCGAGCAATCCACCCGGACCGGGCCCGTACGACGCCCGCCCTCGGCCGGCACCTCGGCGCGCTGTCGCTGGCCGGAGTCGCGGTCCGCACGATCCCGCGGGTGCCGATGGACATGATCGTCGTCGACGGCTCGGTGGTCGTTCTGCCTGCCGACACCGGCAACGGCAACGTCGCAGTACTGCGGCTGACCAGCGTGGTGACGACAGCGCTGGAGCTGTTCGAGCGGATCTGGCCGGACGCCGTACCGCTGGCCGGCCCGGAGCTGCCGGACCGGGCGGACCTGTCGGTGCGTGAGCAGGAGATGCTCCGGCTGCTCGCCCTCGGCGCGACCGACGAACTGGTCGCGGCACACCTCGACATCTCGGTCCGGACGACACGGCGGATCGTGGCCCGGGTCATGAACCGCCTCGGCGCCCGCAGCCGTTTCCAGGCCGGCGTCAAAGCCGCGGACCGCGGCTGGCTGCCGGTCGACGACGGGCTGACCGCCACCGGGTGAAGGAACCAACGCGACCCGACCCCCCGGCGTCAGCAGGCATGCCGAAACGGCCGTCGGACTCGCGGACGACGGCCGCTCATCGGGCTGTGCAGAAACGGTGACCTGGTCTGGCGGGCCCTGCCACCGGAGTTGTCAGTTCAGTGTGTGTTTCGGTGCTTCGTGGTCGCGGCGTCGGTCCGGTTTGGTTTCGTGCACCGCGTGGTCCGCAGTACGTGGGGCCGGGCACACCGGGCCGCGACGGATCGGTCCGCCGCCCAGCCTCCGGCTCTTCCACTGCTTTTCTTCGTAATCGTAGTAAGTGTCGACTCCTCCGACAGTCATCCGGCCTCCCTAAAACCCCCCGTCCCCTGCTGGCCCATCAACAGTCCGTCACGACAACCCCGACAGACAAGCGATTCCAGAAATCACCATCGATCAACACGCTTGAACGCCTGCTTGTGTTGGTTTGCCCCACAAATGTGCAGCGTTGGAAAGTCTCAGACGGAGACGATCGCGACGCCGTGACCGGGCAACCACAGTCCGGCATCGGCCAGCTCGGCCCTGCCGAACGCCATCACCAGGTACTCCGGGGGCCCGTCGACCGGCACGATCCCGTCCTCCGCGGCCAGATTCGCCACCACCCGCAGGCTGCCGCGCGTCACCACCAGCCAGCTCCCGGCCGGGTCGAACGAGATCCCGACGGACTCGAGCCGGTCATCGCGAAGCTCCGGCATCCGCGCCCGGAACGTGAGCAGGTGCCGGTACCAGGTCAGCAGCTCGTGATGCGGCGACTCGTCCGGCTCCGACCAGTCGAGCACGGAGCTCCGCCAGGTCTGCGGATCCTGCGGGTCCGGAATCTCGTCGGCGGTCCACCCGAAGTCCGCGAACTCCCGCCGCCGCCCGGTCCGGACCGCGTCGGCCAGCTCCGGCTCGCCGAAGTCGGTGAAGAACCGCCACGGCGTCGAGGCGCCCCACTCCTCACCCATGAACAGCATCGGCGTGTACGGCGACGTCAGTACCAGCGCGGCACCGATCGCGAGCTGCCCCGGCGTCAGCGCAGGCCGGTCGCCGAGAGCCCGGTTGCCGATCTGGTCGTGGTTCGACGTGTAGACGAGGAACTGGCCGCCGTGTTCCTTCCGCGGATCGACCGGACGACCCCAGATCTTGCCGCGGAACGTCGAGTACGTCCCGTCGTGCATGAAGACCCGCGTCAGCGTCTTCGCGAACACAGCAGGGTCGCCGAAGTCCACGTAGTACCCGAAGCGCTCGCCGGTCAGCAAGGAATGCAGCGCATGGTGGAAGTCATCACTCCACTGCGCGGTCATACCCATCCCACCCGTGGACACCGGCTCGACGGTGCGCGGATCGTTGAGGTCGGACTCGGCTACCAGCCCAAGCGGCCGCCCAAGTTCACGGGAGAGCTCTGCGGTCTCCTCTGACAGCTGCTGCAGCAGATGTGTCGGGCTGTCGTCGACCAGCGCGTGTACGGCGTCCAGCCGCAGCGCGTCGACGTGGAAGTCGCGGAACCAGCGCAGTGCGTTGTCGCAGATCCACCGGCGTACCTCTGCGCTGCCTGTGTCGTCCAGGTTGACCGCTGGACCCCAGGGGGTGGAGTGGCGGTTGGTGAAGTACGGACCGAAGCTGGCGAGGTAGTTCCCGCTCGGACCGAGGTGGTTGTAGACGACGTCGAGACAAACGGCCAGTCCGGCCTCATGACACCGGTCGACGAACCGCTGCAGTGCCTCCGGTCCGCCGTACGGCTCATGGACGGCGTAGAGGTCCACGCCGTCGTACCCCCAGCCTTGTACGCCGGGGAACGCGGCGACCGGTAGCAGCGAGACCACCTCAACGCCCAGCACAGCCAGGTAGTCCAGGTGCTCGGCGGCCGCGTCCAGTGTGCCGCCTGCGGTGAAGGTGCCCAGGTGCAGCTCGTAGAAGACCGATCCGCGTACGTCGCGACCGGTCCAGTTGTCGTCGCTCCACTCGAACCGGTCCGGCTCGAACACCCGGCTGAACCCGTGGACGCCGTCCGGCTGCCAGGGGCTGCGCGGATCGGGCATCGGGTCGCTGCCGTCGACGGAGTACGCGTAGTCGGTGCCGTGGTGCGCCTCGACGACGTGCCGCTCCCACCAGCCGTCGGTGCTCCAGCGCATCGGGAGCACGCCGTCCCGCAGTACCAGGTCGACGTTGGTTGCCTCCGGCACCCAGACACGAAAGGTGTGCATGTGTCAGCTCCTGACCAGCAGGGCCACTGGCAGATCTGTCAGCAGGTCCTCGATCCTGGCAGCACCACTACCGACCTCGCGACCGGTCAACACGTTCTTCCACTGCCCACTCGGCAGTACTACCGCGCTGTCACCCCAGCCACCTAGGCGCTGCAGTGCAGCGGGCAGTCTGGTCGCCACGGTGATGACCGCATCGCCACGGGCGAAGGCAACCGCATGTCCGTTGGACGTCGGCAGCGGTGCGTAGCTGCCGGCAAAGGCCTGCGGGTACTGACGCCGGATGCGGAGTGCACGTGACGTGATCAGCAGCTTCTCGTCGGACAGGTCCTCCGGCTTGCCACCGCCGTCCAGATGCTGCAGCCGAGCGATACGCCGCTCGTAGTCCACCGGCCGCCGGTTGTCCGGGTCGACCAGGGAGAGGTCCACCAACTCGGTGCCCTGGTAGACATCCGGTACGCCGGGCATCGTCAGCTGCACCAGCTTCTGCCCCAGCGTGGCTGCTCTGACGTAGCCGGTCTGGTCGTCGGCAAAGCGGCGTACCGAGTCGAGGACGTTGTCGTCGTGCAGGACTGCGGTGACGAAGGCAGCGACCGTCTGCTCGTACTCCTCGTCCGGTGAGGTCCAGGACGTGGTGCGCTTGGCCTCGCGGATCGCCTTGAGCAGATAGGCCTGCAGGCGGTCCTCGGCGAGCGGTCCGTCGTCCCAGGTGCCGAAGAGCGTCTGCCAGAAGAGGTACTCCGCACTGCCGTCCAGCAACGGATTGCGGTGATCCTCCGACAGCCGACGCCATTCGCGGACCGCCTCGGACCACGCGGCGGGCTGCTCCGACAGCACACCGAGTCGAGCACGCACGTCCTCGGATCGCTTGGTGTCGTGAGTCGACAGCGTGGTCATCGTCTTGGGCCAGTGCTTGTTCAGCTGGGTTGCGTACGCGTGGAACTCCTCCGGCGTGACACCGAAGTGCTCCGGATCCCCACCGACCTCGTTCAGCGACGTCAACCGGAACCAGCGGTAGAACGCGGTGTCCTCAACGCCCTTTGCCATCACCGGACCGCAGGTCTGCTGGAAGCGCACGATCAGCTCGGCCCGCGCCCGCTCGTCGATCGTGCTGGTCTCGCGACCAAGCAGCAGATGCAGGACGACGCCCAGCGTGGCCTGCCGGTCCTCGTCGAGGTTCGCCCGCGCCTTCTCCGCCGCCCGCTCCAGCGCGGCCACCGCTGTCGGCGACGGCTCCTCCCCTGGTACGACGTACGCGCGGTAGACGTCGAAGTGGACGAGCAGCTCAGCTACGACCTCGTGGAACGCCCGCCTGGTGTGGTCACGCAGTCGTACGTCGTCCTGGCAGATGCGCGCGAGTAGCTCGACGAGACGATGCACCTCGGCGTACTGCCCGTGCTGGACGATCTCGCGCTTCGCCTCCTCCACGACCGGCCCGAAGTCGGCTGGAGCCCCGGTGAGCTCGGAGTGCAGCGCCGCGAGCGGTGCGGCACCGGACGGGTCGACGAACAGACCGCCGACGCGCAGGAGAGCGTCGTACCCAGTCGTGCCGGCGCAGGGCCAGTCGGTGGGCAGCTCTTCGTCGCCCTCGAGGATCTTCTCCACTACAACCCACGCACCGCCGGTCCGCTCGGCCAGTCGGCGCAGGTAGCCACGCGGGTCGGCTAGTCCGTCCGGGTGATCGATGCGGAAGCCGTTCAGCTTGCCGTCGTTCAGCAGCGCCAGCAGGAGCTGGTGGGTCGCGTCGAAGACCTCCTGTGTTTCTTGCCGGATCGCAGCGAGGGTGTCGACGTCGAAGAAGCGCCGGTAGTTCAGCTCCTCGTCGGCGACCCGCCAGTGCGCGAGGCGGTACCACTGCTCCGTCACCAGTGCGGCGATCGGCAGGTCCTCGGTCCCCGGGCGAAGCGGGTACTCGTGTTCGTAGTACCGGAGTACGCCGTTGTCCACGGACAGCTCGCCGTCGGCCAGCACCTTGCCGATCCGCTGACCGAGCACCGCCATCAACAGTGGCTGATTACCCGAGCCCCAGTCCACGTCGAACCACTCCGCGTACTGCGAGCCCGGACCGAGCCGCAGTACGGACCAGAGCGCCTTGTTCAAGCTGGCCGGTGTCGGTACGGCGACATGGTTGGGTACGACGTCCGCGATCGCACCCATGCGGCTCTCGGCCAACCGCGCCGACAGCCGCTCGAACGCCGGCAGTCCACCCATCGGCTCGGACAGCCGGCTGTGGTCCACCACGTCGTACCCGTGGGTGGAACCGGGCGCGGCCTGGAGAATCGGGGACAGGTAGGCGTGGGAGATCCCGAGGCTCTGCAGGTACGGGACTACCGCGGCGGCGGCGTCGAAGCCGAACTCCGCGCGGAGCTGGAACCGGTAGGTGGCCTGCGGGACCCCCCTCATCCGGCAGCCTGCCTCGGGCGGGTGAGTACGAGCGTGCTGCGGGCTTCCAACTGGATGGTGTTGCCGGCGACATATGGCTCGTCACTCGCCCCGCCAGTGGCACTCGTGGTGTCCACAGCGACTGTCCAGCTCTCGCCGTACTCCTCCGGTGGTAGCAGGAAGTCAACCGGCTCGTAGTTGCTGTTCATCAGCACCAGGAACGAGTCGTCGACCACCGGCTCGCCGCGTGGGTCCGGCTCGGAGATCGCATCGCCGTTGAGGAAGACCGCGATCGCGCGGGCGTCGTTCTGCTGCCAGTCGCCGTTCTGCATCTCGGTGCCCTTGGGCGTGAACCAGACCAGGTCACCGAGGCCGTCGACGCCGGTGTCGCCGTGGAAGAACCGGCGCCGGCGCAGCACCGGATGGTTGTTGCGCAACCGGACTACGGAGCGAGTGAACTCCAGCAGATGCTTCTGCGGCTCGGTCAGCTCCCAGTCGACCCAGGCGAGCTCGTTGTCCTGGCAGTACACGTTGTTGTTGCCCAACTGCGTCCGGCCGAGCTCGTCGCCGTGGGCGATCATCGGCACGCCCTGTGAGATCAGCAACGTGGTGAGGAAGTTGCGCTGCTGGTTGGCGCGCAGTCGCAGTACTTCGGGGTCGTCGGTCGGGCCCTCGACGCCGCAGTTCCAGGAGCGGTTGTGGCTCTCGCCGTCCTTGCCGCCCTCGCCGTTCGCGTCGTTGTGCTTGTCGTTGTACGAGACCAGGTCGCGCAGCGTGAAGCCGTCATGGGCGGTGATGAAGTTGATGCTCGCCAGCGGCCGGCGGCTGTCGTCCTGGTACAGGTCCGACGAGCCGGTCAGCCGGGAGGCGAACTCGGCGAGCGTGTACTGCTCACCACGCCAGAAGTCCCGCACGGTGTCGCGGAACTTCCCGTTCCACTCGGTCCACAGCGGCGGGAAGTTGCCCACCTGGTAGCCGCCGTCACCGACGTCCCACGGCTCGGCGATCAGCTTCACCTGACTCACCACCGGGTCCTGCTGGACCAGGTCGAAGAACGCCGACAGCCGGTCGACCTCGTGGAACTGGCGGGCCAGGGTGGCCGCCAGGTCGAAGCGGAAACCGTCGACATGCATCTCGGTGACCCAGTAACGCAGCGAGTCCATGATCAGCTGCAGCACGTGCGGGTGCCGCATCAGCAGGCTGTTGCCGGTGCCGGTGGTGTCGTAGTAGTGCCGCTTGTCCTCATCGACCAGCCGGTAGTACGCCTCGTTGTCGATGCCCTTGAACGACAAGGTCGGACCGTACTCGTTCCCCTCGGCGGTGTGGTTGTAGACCACGTCGAGGATGACCTCGATATCCGCCTCGTGCAGCGCCTTCACCATCGCCTTGAACTCGGTCACCTGCTGCCCGCGGGTGCCGGTGGACGAGTAGGCGTTGTTCGGCGCGAAGAAGCCGATCGTGTTGTAGCCCCAGTAGTTCGACAGGCCGAGCTCCTGCAGGTGGCCGTCCTGGGCGAACTGGTGGACCGGCATCAGCTCGATCGCCGACACCCCGAGTTCCTTGAGGTGCTCGATGGTTGCCGGGTGCCCGATACCGGCGTACGTGCCGCGGATGTTCTCCGGCAGACCGGGGTGCGTCTTGGTGAGGCCCTTGACGTGCGCCTCGTAGATGACGGTCTCGTGGTACGCATGGCCCGGCGGGCGGTCGTTGCTCCAGTCGAAGAACGGGTTGGTGACCACCGAGAGCATGGTGTGCTCGCGGTTGTCCATCGTGTTCAGCTCGTCGGGCTTGGCGAACCGGTAACTGAACAACGATTCGTCCCCGTCGATCTGTCCGTCGATCGCCTTCGCGTACGGGTCCAGCAGGAGCTTGGACGGGTTGCACCGGTGACCTTCGGCCGGGTTGTACGGGCCGTGCACCCGGAAGCCGTACCGCTGCCCGGGCTGCACCCCCGGCAGGTACGCGTGGTGCACGAAACCGTCCACCTCGGTCAGCTGCACCAGCTGCTCGGCACCGTCGTCAGCGACCAGCGCCAGATCCACTCGTTCGGCAACCTCCGAGAACAGCGCGAAGTTCGTCCCGGCGCCGTCGTACGTGGCACCGAGAGGATAAGGACGACCTGGCCATTTCTGCACCTGACGACAGTAGCCACCTCCGACGTTGGAGACCTCATCGGTAGGAGTTTTGAGTGCGAGTGTTCACTCGTCGCGCGTGATGCCGTCGAGGATGCGGTGCAGACCCCACAGGTACTGCTCGGTGGTGACAAATCGAGCCATGGTGGGGACGGCTGCGGCGGAGCGCGGGAAGACCGCGGCGGGGATCTGCTCGTAGGTGGCGCGACGGCGCGCGACACGGACATCTTCGGACGGAAGCGGACCCGGATCGGTCTCGTCCGAGACCTCGAGCGCGATCGATCCGAGGACGTAAACGATCAGCAGGTACGTCGAACGCGCCGCCTCGACCGGGTCGATACCCGCGTCGATGAGGAGACCGAGCAGCCGCTCGTTGAGGGCCGTCGTACGCGGACCGTCCATCGGACCGCTCATCAGCAGCGCGCCGGCGCCGGGATGTGCGACCAGGTTCGTGCGGACGTCGAGGGCGAGCGCCTCGATCCGGTCCCGCCAGGGCAGGGTCTCGTCGGCGAAGCCGCCGCTGTCGGCGTCGCCGAGCAGTTTCTCGACCAGCGCCGCGACGACGGCTGACTTGTCAGGGAAGTACGTGTAGACGGCATTCGGCGCGACGCCGACCTTCGCCGCGATGCCACGGATCGACGCCTGGCCGCCCTCGTCCAGGAGCTGGAGCGCGGCGGTCAGGAGCTCGTCCTCGGTCAGGGTTCGTCGCGGCCCGGGCCGCCCTCTCGTAGCCATCTCTGGACAGCGTACAGAATTACGTGCACACTATCTCTGTACACCGTACAATTTCTTGGGAGGGGCCATGCGCCGTACTACTGGAATCCTGTTCGTCATCTCCGCCGCGAGCTTCGCCGTCGCCGCGAGCGTGCTGTCCGCGACGTTCGACTGGCCGGACATCCTGCGGGAGCCGGCCGACAAGGTCCTGAGGTCGTACGTCGACGGCGGCGCCGGGCTGACCTGGACCTGGTTCGCCACCGCCTGGACGTACGGGCTGCTGGCGATCCCGATCCTGATGTTGCCGCAGGCAATCAAACGCACGGACTCGACGCTGCTGCGGGTGGCGACCGCACTGGGGGCCGTGTCGGTGCTGCTGTCGCTGATCGGCTTCCTGCGCTGGGTTTTCGTCGTACCACCGTTGGCTCACGCGTATGTGGACGGGGACAGCGCCGCGGCGGCCGCGTGGACCGCGCAGCATCAGTACGGCGGGGCGTTGCTGGGTGAGCATCTGGGGCAGGTGCTCGCGATCGCGTGGAGCATCCTCGTCAGTCTGCTTGTACTGCGGTCGGCGGTGCTGCCGCGGTGGATCGGCTGGGTGGGGCTGGTCGCGAGTCTGCTCTATCTGGCCAACCAGGGGGATGTGCTCGCGACCGCGATCCCCGGCTTCCCGGTGTGGGATGCGGCCGGACTCATCGGCAGTACGGCGTGGGGGCTGTGGACGATCCTGCTCGGCGTGGGAGTTTACTTGCAGCGATCGTTGTCTCACGTGGAGTAGTGAATGTTGAAGCGGGCTGCACTTGTTGTCGGGGTTCTGCTGGCCGTCACAGCCGGTGCGAAACCGGTCGTCGTCGGCGGGACGCTGGCGAGCGCGACCGAGGCTCCGTGGGCGATCGCGCTGAACAACACCCAGTCCGCGTCATCGACCGAGCGGTACTGCGGCGCCGTACTCGTGAAGCCGAACAAGATCGTCACGGCAGCGCACTGCATGGACGAGGACATCTCGACGTACTACGCCGTGCAGGGGCGGGCGAATCTCGCGGACGGCTCGGTCGGGCAGGCATCGGCGATCAGCAAGGTGTGGATCCATCCCGGGTACAACACCAAGGACAACCGCTACGACTTCGCCGTACTGACCTTGGCGAAGCCGTTCGTCGGAGTGCCGGTGTTGCCGCTGGAGACGCGGGCGCGGGCGGATCGCAAGGGCGCCGTACCGACGGTCTACGGGTGGGGTGACACGGAAGGGACCGGGCTCGACGACACGCTGCAGAAGGCGGCGGTGCCGGACCTCGGGGACAAGACATGCCTGGCGGTCAAGAGCTACGTCACCAACGGGTATGCCGCCGCGACCAACGTCTGCGCCGGGTACCTCAACGGCGGGATCGACGCCTGCCAAGGCGATTCCGGCGGTCCGCTGGTACTGAACGGCCGACTGCTCGGTGTCGTGTCGTGGGGTCAGGGCTGCGCCCAGCCCGGCAAGCCCGGCGTGTACGCCGAGACCGCGGCCGTCGCCAAGACACTCGCGCCGCAGCTGGCTCGCTAACTACAGCACCGCGCCCCGCGGCGCGATCTCCAGGCCGGCGACGCCCCGCGCGTACAGCACGAGCAGCCGGTCACCGTGTCTGCATCGGAGCATGCCGGTGTTGCCCGCGAGAGCCGCGACGGCGCGATCCACCACGTCGTCGTCCGTCGCACCGGACTCCTCGTAGGTGACATCGAGCTGGTCACCGCTGATGAGCCGAACGCGCAACACGATGCTTGCCATCTCCGCAGCCTACGTCGGTCCACACCGACCGGCGTTTCCTACGGAGCGCCGCGGAGGGAGACTGACGCTATGGCTGAACCTGTTCGCGTGATCAAGGCCGGCGATCTGGTCGCCGCCGACCCGACGTCCGGGATGCTTCGGATGCGGGCGTTCGAGCTGCCGATTCTGTGGTCCGGCCAGGTGATCACCGAGCCGGGCGCGATCTCCGGCTGGCACCACCACGACAAGAACGAGAGCAGCCTCTACATCGTCCGCGGCGTACTCCGGCTGGAGTTCGAAGGCACTGACGAATACCTCGACGCGGTAGCCGGCGACTTCGTCCACGTCCCCGCGTTCACCATCCACCGGGAAAGCAACCCCAGCTCGGACCCGTCCCTCGCGATCATCGCCCGAGCCGGCGGCGGCATCCCGACCGTCAACGTCGAACCTCCTCGGTAGTTATTACGGGCGTCCATAACTGATATTTAGGTCTTGCCGAAGGTAGAGGGGTACGGCAGGGTTGGCCGCGTGCCAGAACGTCATGCGGTCGCGGTGATCGACAACCAGGTGGCGACGGAGCGCGCCCATCAGGCGGGTCAGGACGCCTGGTGGGTCTATCTGGCCGAGGTGCTCGGGCATTTACGCCTGCCGAACCGGACGATCCCTCTGTCCGAAGCTGGTGTTGCGGACGGCGTCCTGGTCTTCGCGACCACAGCTGAGGCCGACCCTGGGCTCGAGCAATGGGTGCGTGACGGCGGCGTGGCGATCCTGGTGGGCGATCCCGGTCCGCTGTCAGCACTTGCAGGGGTATCGGCAGACGGCCTGGTGCCGGAGGATCACGTTGTCGTGGCGGAAAGCGCTGTGTGGTCGTCGCGGCCACCTGTTGCCTTGCACGCGGTCGGCGGGAGTCAACTCACGGGCACGGATGTCGAGGTGCTCGCGCAGTGGGAGTCCTCGGGCGCGGCCGCGATCACGCTGCGCCGGCTCGATGCGGGTGCTGTGCTGACGTACGGCGTCGACCTCTGGCAGAGCATCGTCCGCATCCAGCAGGGGTACGTCGTGACCGCCGACGGCGAGCCGGCCGCGGACGGTACCGCGCCGATCGACGACGGCGTCCTCAAGTGCGAGGACGGGATGACGCTCAGCTTCGAGCGGGACCGGGCCATGCCGCCGGGCGAGCCGGACTTGGTCGAGCCGTTCGAACACACGTACCCGCCGCCGAGCGCCGTACCGATCTTCGATCAGCCGCAGGCCGACTGGTGGTGCTCGCTGTTCGCGCAGAGCCTGTGGTGGGGCGCCGAACAGGCCGGCGCCGTGGTGCCTTGGCTCGGGTACTGGCCGGCCGGGGTCGACGCCGTCGCGCACATGTCGCACGACTCCGACGGCAACGAAGAGGAAGAAGGTCTGGCGGCGCTCGACGCATTCGCCGAGGCCGACGTTGAGGTCACCTGGTGTCATGTGTTCCCCGGCGGGTACTCCGCTGAGCTGCACACGGCGATCACGGCCACAGGGCACGAGAATGCCCTGCATTACAACGCGATGGGCGACGCCGACCTTGCCGTCTGGGGCTGGCCGCAGATGCGGGCGCAGTACGCCTGGGCGCAGGCCGTCACCGGGACCGAGCAGATCATTTCGAACAAGAACCACTACACGCGCTGGGAGGGCTGGACCGAGTTCTACACCTGGTGTGAGCGGCTCGGCATCCAGATCGACGAGTCGCGTGGGCCGAGCAAGCAGGGTGACGTGGGGTTCGTGTTCGGCGCGGCACATGTTTCGTACCCGATGGGTCCAGTTGCTGAGGGCAACCGGTTGTTCGACGTACTGAATCTGCCGTTGCACACGCAGGATCTCGCCTGGGCGGGACACTCTGCCGTGCGTGACGTGATCCTCGACGGAGCGCAGGCTGTGCACGGCGTCGCACATTTCCTGTTCCACGGTCCGCACCTACACAAGCGGCCGGCGACCCGGGCGGCATGTATCGAGCTTGCCGCAGAGGCGCGACGGTGTGGGATGCCGTGGTGGACCGCCGGTCGGATCAACGCGTGGGAGCGGAGCCGGCGGGGCGTCACGCTGTCGGTCGAGTCAGTGGCGGACGGGCTTTTGGTTTGTGCGGTGGCGACTGAGCCGGTTTCCGGTGCCGCAGTGCTGCTCGCCGTACCTGGTGGTGGTTTGGACCCGATCGTCAAAGAGGGCGACGGATCGGCCCGGACTGTGATCCGGCACGGTCGGACCTTCGTCGAACTGTCCGCAGATCTCGTTGCCGGAGACAACAGATGGGTGATCAGACCATGATGCCGGAGTGGCCGCAGAACGACGACGATGAGGCGAAGGCGCTGCTCGAGGTGCTGCACTCGGGGAACTGGGGCAGCACGAGCGGGGATGTCGTCGCGACGTTCGAGCGGGAGTTCGCGGCGTACCAGCAGGCCGCTTATGGGATCTGTCTGAGCAACGGCACGCTGGCGATCGCGGCGGCGCTGCGGGCCGCGGGGGTCGGTATCGGCGACGAGGTGATCGTGCCGCCGTACACGTTCATCGCGACTGCTTCGGCGGCGCTGTTCGTGGGGGCGGTTCCGGTGTTTGCGGACGTGGATCCGGATACCCATCTGCTCGATCCGGTGGCCGCGGAGGCGGCTATCACCGCGCGGACGAAGGCGGTCATCGTCGTCCATCTCGCGGGTCGGCCTGCGGACTTGGACGCCTTCACTGCACTTGGTGCGCGGCACGGCCTCACCGTTGTTGAGGACGCGGCGCAGGCGCATGGGGCGGCGTACAAGGGTCGTCCGGTCGGCGCGATCGGTGATCTCGGCACGTTCAGCTTCCAGAGCAGCAAGAACATCACGGCCGGCGAGGGCGGCGCCGTACTCACGGACAACGAGCGGCTGGCGGGTGCGCTGTATTCGCTGGTCAATGTCGGTCGGGTGCCGGGCGGTGGGTGGTATCAACATGAGGCGGTCGGCTACAACTTGCGGCTGACGGAATTCCAGGCCGCGATCCTCCGGGTGCAACTCCGTCGCCACCCAGCCGTGCAGGAGATCCGTGAACGCAACGCTCGCCTGCTGACGGAGCTACTCCGCGACGTCGACGGCATCCGTCTCGCCCCGGAAGACCCCGCCATCACCGCCCACGGCCGCCACCTCTTCATGCTCCGCCTCCCCGGGCGTCGGGATGCGGTCCTGGAAGCCCTCGCTGCAGACGGGCTCACGCGCGCGTCCTCCGGCTACGTCCCCCTCCACCGAAACACCGCCGTACTCCGCGAATCCCAAGCCATCACAACCAAACTAGGCCAGCCCTACCCAACCCCCGACTGCCCCAACGCCGACACCGTCTCCACCGACACAATCTGGCTCCCCCAGACCTACCTCCTCGGCACCGAACCCCAAACCCAATCCATAGCCACCACCATCACCAAGGCAGTGCGGTAAGCCCCCCGCGTGCTCCGCGGCCGCCTCTCGTCGCTCCGCTCCTCGGCGCGACCACTCCGCACGGCTATCCACCCACCCCCGGCTCATCGCCGGAGCATCCCTTCCGGCTATCGCCGGGATCTTCCCGCTATCGCGGGCGTGCCGGCTGCCGCCGGACTTGCGACTACCGCCGGGCACCCCGCGCGTGCTTCGCGGTCGCCACTCGTCGCTCCGCTCCTCGGCGCGACCACTACGCCCGCACCCCGTCCGCCGCCCCGGGCTCATCGTTCGGCGGATATCCCTGCCAGTAAAGGGTTTCTGCGATGAGCTCTGTTCGCACCTCGCCTGGAAGCGAGCTACTTGAACGTGTTCGTGCAGGGAACCATGCACCGCAGGTTGTCGTTGGAACCATCGACGAATCGGCCGTAGCTGGAGGGGACTTGTACACGCCGTCCGCCGAGGAAGTCGCCCTCGCGTTCGGCTTGGGCGAACCCAACGACAGACTCGTGCATTTCAGGCGGGGTGGTGCCGACACCTGGCGGCTCGACACCTCGACCGGAACCTATTTCGTCAAAGGGTACTTTCCGACGATCGGCAGCCAGTTCAACGGCGAGCATCTGATCGACCAACTGGCGGTCGCGATGGCGTTCGAGCGCGACGCCCGCGCGGCCGGCGTCGACATGCCGGAGCCGGTCATGCCGATCGATCCGGTTCTGGATTGGCTGACCCGCATCGAGGATCGGCTGTTTCGGGTCTACCGATGGATCGAGCACCGGCCGTACGACGGAGACGTCTCGGCCTGGCTCGGGCGGACGATGGTGGTGGTCCATCAACTGCAGCCGCTCGGCGCCGTCGGCCTGCCTGAGTGGTGGCGGCCGGCGATCCAATCGCCGGAGACCTGGGAGGGCTGGTTCGCCAAGGCCAGGGATCGTGACACGCCTTGGGCAGGCCTCTGCACGGACCGCCTTCCCCACATCCTCGCCGCGACCGAGCGCATCACCGAGCTGCTCGACATCGCCCCAGACATCGTCACAACGCATGGCGACTTCAAGACCCACAACATCGTCACGTCCCCCACCGGCCCCGTCCTCGTCGACTGGGACAGCGTGCGGACCGACAGCGCGGCCCTCGAGGCGGCACGAGTCGCGTACATCTTCGGAGCCAACGACCCCGAGCAAATCACCAAGATCCTCACCGCGTACGTCGAAGCCGGCGGCGAGCTCGGATGGGCCGGGCCGGACCTGTTCCTCAGCGTGATCCGCAACCACCTCCAGATCCTCGCCGAGCAGATCCGCGTCTCACTCGGCGATTCCACCGCGACCCGCTGGATGGGCGACCCCGCGACGATCGACGCCGCCATCGCCCACCTACTGCAAGGCCTCCCCGCCAAGCTCGACCACCTCCGCCGGCTCACGACCAGCGTTGCCGACCTCGGCTTGCCTAACGGCGGGAACCCGCTCACCCTTCCTGATCGGATTCCTCGTCGTCCGTACGTCGGCGGCGTACCCGATCCGTAAGTCCCTTGGAGAACCTGCCCGTCGTCGACTTGGCCAGGTCGAACGTCTCGCCGCCGAGGCGCCTGGCAGCACCGACGCCGTCTGCTCCCGCATCGAATGCCTTGTCTCTCACCTCGGTGGCCGCCTCCGTCCACCTTCTCGCCTCCAGCGACTCCCGACCGCGCTCGATCCCGAGCAGCGCGTGGAACTCCACCACGGTCTCCGCGACCTGGTTGCTCGAGTCGACCACTTCGCGGGCGGAGGTGGGATGCAGCAGCACCTTTGTGTTCGCCGTACCGGCGGCCGCATCCATGCGCCCCATCAGGCGCTCGGTGCTCCGCGAGATGAGATCCAGCCGGTTGTTGCGCGCGACCCGGAGGGCGAGGCGATGCCGGTCCAGTTCGTCCGGAGACGCACCCAGTACGCGGTCGAGTTCGAGTACGGCGATCGCGTCCTGCAGCTGGAAGCAGCGGGCCAGGACGGCGAGCCACTCCTGGACTTTGGACCTGGCTTCCTTCGCCGCCTTGGCGAGATCACCGATCTTGGGCTCGGCCTCCAGCTTCTCCGCGAGTGCGTCGAGTTGGCGCAGTGCGTAGCCCTGGGTTCGCGCGATCGTCAGCGAGGTGGCCTGCACCTTCGACCATGTCACCTCGGAGACGGTGCCGACCTGCTCCCGGATGGTCATGGCCTCCTGAAGCACAAAGTCCACACCGATGAGGTCCGCGAACACAGCGTCCTTCTGAGCACGGAGTACGTCGTCGACCTTCTTGTCGATCGTGGCGAGATAGTCGGTGATCTCGTCCATCGCCTGCTGCATAGCAAGCTGCGCCATGATCCCGGCAGCACCAGCCAGAACGGCCGGGTTGGTCAGAAACGCTCTCGAACCCTTCGTGAATTCGACGATTCCTTTGACCTGCCCGTGATTCCCCTTCAGCACACCCGTCCTGAGCCCCGTCTTCGAGCTTTCCCTCAGCCCATGTTTCTGGGCAAGCCGCGCGGACTCTTTCGTCAGCTTCACCCAGCGACCCGAATTCGCGGCAATCTCGGAACCCGCCTGAGCCACTCCGGACCCGGCGCTGAGGACAGTCCCGAGCCGAGGCAGCCCGAGATCCTTCGACGTCAGTCCTTCAGAGCTAAGGAATCGCTCAACAGCCGCCGGATCCCCAATAACCGCCAACCCATCGCCGTCACTGATCAGCTGAATCTCGTCATCCATCACGGGCTCCTGAAACTAGACAGGGAAACGCGGCTCTTCGCAGCTGAGGGTTGTTTGAAGCCGAGAGATCCGCAGCAGCCTGACGCTGGGTGCGGAGAGTCGTCGTCCAAGACGGGCGTACGCACCCCGTCCGACGAAAGACCTCGACGTACCCTCACCCCGACCTCGCGGATCCCTGCCCCCTGAAAGCTCACCCGACCCCCGGGCGACTTCACACCCCCACCTGCGATGAGCCAACCTCGCACATCGGCGCCCAGCCTACGACAGTCACCTCACCCAGCGACTGCAAACCTCCGAGCAGCCGGCCCACACCCAACGCAAACCACAAGCCCGGCGCCAGCCGACGTGGCCAGCGTCCAGCTGCAGATCCGGCGATTTTCGGGAAACGACGCAGCTGCGATAAGCCGCGGGGTGGACGGGCGTGCGCTGGTTGGGCGGGCTGTGCGGGGATGGGCAAGGTCCGCGGGACGCGCGGGGATGGACGGTGCGCGCGGAGTGAGCTGGGCGGAGGGATGCGCGCGTAGTGGGCGCGCCGAGGAGCGCAGCGACGAGAGGCGGCCACGAAGCACGCGGGGGGCCACACGCGGCGACAGCCGCCGACTCCGGCGATAGCCGGAAGACCCGGCGGTAGCCGGAAGACCCGGCGGTAGCCGGAAACGTCCGGCGATAGCCGGAAAGGATGCACCGGCGATGAGCCGGGGGGTGGGCGGGCAGCGGGCGTAGTGGTCGCGCCGAGGAGCGGAGCGACGAGAGGCGGCCGCGGAGCGCGCGGGGACTTTCCGCGGACCGGGAGGAGGCGGGGGATTTACTGCTGGCGGACTGGGAGGACGGCGGATAGGAGTTGGCGGGTGTAGGTGTCTTTGGGGGTGCGGAAGAGGGCTTCTGTTGGGCTTTCTTCGACTACGCGGCCTTTGTTCATGACCGCTACTCGGTCGGCCAGGCGTTCTACTACTGCGAGGTTGTGGGAGATGAACAGCATCGACAGACCGAGGCGGTTGCGGAGGTCGGTGAAGAGTTCGAGGATTTGTGCCTGGATTGAGACGTCCAGGGATGAGGTTGGCTCGTCGCAGACCAGTAGGTCGGGCTCAAGGGCGAGGGCTCGGGCGATTGCGATTCGTTGTTGTTGGCCGCCGGAGAACTGTCGCGGGTACAGCTCTGCGTTGTGGGTGTTGATGCCTACCAAGTCGAGCAGTTCGAGTGCGCGAGTACGTCGGGATGCCTTGTCGCCGCGATCGTGTAGCCGCAGCGGCTCCATCACGTTGCCGATCGCGCTGAAGTGCGGCAGGAGCGAGCCGTACGGGTTCTGGAACACCATCTGCATGCGCGGGCGGAGCACCCGCAGTTCCCGCGCCGGTAGCCGGCCGAGGTCCTTCCCGTCGAACACGACGCGCCCCGACGTACACGCCTGCAACCCCATCATCAGCCGCGCGACCGTCGACTTCCCGCTGCCGCTCTCGCCGACCAGCCCGAGCGTCTCCCCGCGATCCACAGTCAGCGAAACGTCGTCGACAGCACGCACCTCACCCGCACGCGTACGGAAAACCTTCGTCACCGACTCGGCACAAACCAACTCCCCAGCCGACGAAGCGCGGACCAGCTCGTCCCGCGACGAGGCGAGCGCGCGCGGCGACGAAGCGTGCGCCAGCTGGTCACGCGCCGAGGCATGGACATGCTCGTCACGCGACGCGGCGTCAGCCAGTTCGTCAGGGGACGAAGCGCGGGTCAGCTCGCCAGGCGACGACGCGCGGGTCAGCTTGTCAGACGACGGAGCGGGGACCAGCTCGTCAGGCGAGGCGTGAGGCAGGTCGTCAGGCATCGGTGGTTGCCTTCCAGCAGGCGGCGGATCGGGTGGGGCCGATGGGGAGGGGCTCCTGGTTGGTTTGGCATTTGGGGAGTTCGGCGCGTGGGCAGCGGGGATGGAAGGCGCAACCCTCAGGCCGCCGCGACAGGTCGGGCGGACTGCCGGGGATCGGCCGCAAGGCCAGCTCCCGTCCGCCGACCTCGACGCTCGAGCCGAGCAGGCCGACCGTGTACGGATGGCGCGGATCGTCCAGCAACGAACCCATCGGCGCGCGTTCGACCACGCGCCCGGCGTACATCACCACCGCGTCGTCGCAGAAGTACCGCGCAACACCGAGGTCGTGCGTGATCATGATGACCCCAGTACCGCGATCCTTCAGCCCCTTCAGCAAGTCCAGGATCTGCCGCTGCACAGTCACGTCGACGGCAGTCGTCGGCTCGTCGGCGATCAGCAGGTCGGGCTCGGTCACCATCGCCATCGCGATCATCGCCCGCTGCCGCATCCCACCGGACAGCTGGAACGGATACGTCCGGATCCGCTTCTCCGGATCAGGAATCCCGACATCCCCGAGCGCCCGTACGGCGCGCTTCCGTGCCTCAGCCTTGTTGCAAATCCCGTGCCAGATCAGGTGTTCAGTCAACTGCCGCTCCAACGTCAGCGTCGGGTTCATCGCCTCCATCGCACTCTGGAACACCATCGCGATCTCCCGCCCGCGAACCCGGCGCAACTCCTTGTCCCCGATCGCGAGCAGATCACGGCCGCCGAAGTACGCCTGCCCGCCGGTGATCCGCGCCGTCCGAGGCAGGAGCCCCATCACACTGCGCATGGTGACGCTCTTCCCACTACCGCTCTCGCCGACGATCGCGAGCGCCTGCCCACGCCGTACGTCGAACGACACCCCATCGACGGCCGTCAACGAGCCGAACGTCGTACGCAGGTCGCGCACCGACAGCAAAGCCTCGTCGCTCATCGCTGCTCCCCGCTCGGGTCGAAGGCATCCCGTACGCCGTCACCGATCCACGTGAACGCCAGCAAAGTAAGGGCAAACAGCACCGCCGGCGCAACCAGCATGTGCGGCGCCGCCAACAAGTACCGACTGCCCTCGCTGATCATCGCGCCCCACGACGGCGTCGGCGGCTGAACACCCAACCCGAGCAGGGCTAGACCCGCCTCAGCAGCGATCGCGGCCGGGATGGCGAAACTGGTGGTGACCAGGATCGGCCCGATCGCGTTCGGCAGGATGTACCGGATCGCGATCGTGCTGCCCTTCGCGCCCATCGACCGGGCCGCCTCGACGTACTCGCGTTCCTTGATCGTCATCACCTGCGCCCGGACCAGCCGCGCCTGCGTGACCCACGACGCGATCCCGATCGCCACCACCAGCGCGAAGATGCTGCGACCAAGAACCGTCACCATCACCACCGCGAACAGATAACTGGGGAACGCGTACATCACATCGGTGAATGCCATCAGCAACGATTCGACGCGCCCGCCTAGGTAGCCAGCGAGCAGCCCGATCGCCAACGCCAGCACGAGCGCCGTCAACTCCGCGCCGAAAGCAACGGTCAACGCCGTCTGCAGCCCGTAGATCAACCGGCTGAGAATGTCCCGCCCGAGCAGATCGGTTCCGAGTAAATGCCCCTCAGACCCCGGCCCGGCCAGCTTGTGCTGGATGTCGGTCTCTTCATAGCCGTACGGCGCGATCAGCGGCGCCGCGACCGCGGTGATGATCAGCAGCGAGCAGAAGATCAGACTCCCGAACGCCAACCGGTGCTGGCGAAACCGCGACCAGGCGCGCGCCAAGGGGCCACGTGCAGCCCGCTCAGACTCGCCGGCCGCGACCGAGATGCCCTCAGTGGCCGTCATCGGACACACCTCCCACCGTGCGGATTCGGGGATCGAGGAAGCGGTAGATCAGATCAACGACCAGATTCGTCACCATCAGGATCAGCGCGAAGAACAGCGCCGTACCCATCAGCAGCGGCATGTCCCGGCTCGCCGCCGCGTTCGCGAAGTACAGCCCCAGCCCTGGGATCCGCAGCAGCGCCTCGACGAACACCGTGCCGGTCATCAATGCCGCCAGCAACGGCCCGGCTACGGTCACCAAAGGAATCAGCGAGTTGCGCAACGCATGACGGACGATGACCGTACGCCGAGGTCCGCCTTTCGCGATCGCCGCCGTGACGTACTCCTCGCGCAGCGTCTCCAGCATGCTCGACCGCACGTACCGCGCCAGCACGGCCGCCGGCCCGAGACTCAGCGCCAGCACCGGCAGAATCAGGTCCTTCGGCCCGTTCCATCCACCAGACGGCAACAACTTCAACGTTGCCGAGAACAACAAGATCATGAACGCCGCACTCAGATAACTCGGCAACGCGTGCCCGAGCGTGACCACGAACATCGTCCCGTGGTCGGCCTTGCTGTTCTGCCGCAGCGCCGCGAACACCCCGACCGGTACGGCGATCAGCAGCGCCAGCACGACCGCGAGCAACGCCAGCGTCGCCGACACCGGGAACGCCTCCGAGATGATGTCCTGCACGTTGCGGCTCGCGTACTTGTACGACGGCCCGAAATCCCAGACAACCGCACCCTTCATGAAGATCAGGTACTGCTTCCAGACCGGTACGTCGGCGCCGTACCGGGACTCGAGCTCGCCGACCATCGACTCGGTGCCGACGCCGCCGAAGTTCGTCGCGCCGCTGTTCACCCGCTGCAGGTCGGCGAAGTTGCCCGGGGCAAGCTGTAGCAGTGTGAAGGTCAGGATCGACACCGCGATCAAGGACAGGACCAGCCGCACCAGCCGTTTGCCGATGTAGACGGCGAGCCCCACCGTCAGCTCCCTACACTCAGCGGCTTGAGATAGAAGTAGTCCGGATACGCCCGCAACTGCAGGCCGTGCACCTTCGGTTTGACCGCGTGGAACAGACTCAGCCAGAGCACCGGCAGGTATAGGTACTGCTCCTCGCGCAGCTTCGCGGCCTGCTTGTACAACGCCATCCGCTTCGCGTCGTCCGTCTCGACGTTGGCCTTGTCGACCAGCGCACCGATCTCCCGCGCGGGAGCCGAGGCATGCTCGGCCAGTACGGCGTTGAGCTGTGCGGTCTTGTCCGCCGGCTTCAGGTTCTTGTTGTCCTGCAACGCCTGGTACTTCTGCCATTGGTCGCTCGGCAGGCTGATCTCCTGCACGTTCTTCGGCGACCACAGCGACCCGACCATCGTCGGCCACGTCGGCAGGCCCGCGAAGGTGCCGTAGTAGAAGCCGATGTAGTTGCCCTTCTGGACCTGCCAACGCCGCTCGGTGTACACGCCGGCCTCGACATGATCGACACTCGCCTTGATGCCGAGCTGCTTGGTCCAGCTGTCCACGATCGCGTCGGCAAGCGTGGTGTCCGGTACGCCGACCAGCAGCCGCACCGGCGGCAGCCCCTGACCGTTCGGGTAGCCGGCTTCGGCGAGGAGCCGCTTCGCCTCGGCGACGTCGTCCTTGATCCCGATGCTCTCATCCCAGCCCGCAGTACGGCTGGTCACCAGCGAGACTCCCGGCTCCTGCCCCGGCTGCACACCGGCCAGCGTCTTGCGGTCGAGCGCGAGCGACAGCGCCTTGCGGACCCGGACGTCCTCCATGGCTTTGTGCTGGCTGCGCAGCTTCGCCAGGTAGAGGATGCTGTAGTTCTCGGTCTGCTGGAGCTGCTTCGACAGGTCCGCGTTCTTCTGGAACCGCAGTACGTCGGGACCGCTCAGCTGGACCAGGTCCGTCTCGCCGTTCTCGTACGGCACGGTCGCGGTCGCCGCCGCGCTCGGCTCGACCAGGTTGACCTGGATCCGGCCGAGCTTGACCTTGTCGCGGTCCCAGTACTTCTCGTTCGGCACCAGGATCAGCCGCGAGTTCGCGACCCATTCGCTGACCGTGTACGCGCCGTTGGACACGTAGTTCGGCGGGTTCTGCCAGTCCTTCGGCTTGCCCTCGACGAGGTCCATCGGCAGCGGCAGCATCGCCGGGTGCGTGAGCGCGAGCAGGAAGTCCGGGTTGGGATTGGAGAGCGTCAGGACCAGCTCGTGGTCGCCGTTCGCCTTCACGCCGACCTTCGACCAGTCGGTCAGCACACCGGACAGGAAGTCCTGGGCGCCCTTGATCCCGGTCGCGGTCTGATAGCTGTTGGCACCGAGGGTGGTGCCGCCGGCCGAGCCGCCCGCCGGGGTGAACAACCGCTTGTAGGTCCGCTCGAAGTCCTGGGCGACGACCGGCTTCCCGTCGGACCACTGGGCGTTGTCCCGCAGGGTGAACGTGTAGGTCAGGTTGTCGTCGGAGACCTTCCACTCGGACGCGACGGCCGGCTGGACGTCGTCGCCCTTCTCCGTCTGGGTGACCAGGCCCTCGGAGATCCCACGGCTGAGGATCCACATGCCGTTGGTGATCACCTGCGGGTCGAGCACCTCGACCGGAACGTAGTCGATCTTCAGCGTCGACTGGCCGTTGGCGGCCTTCTCGTTGTCGTCGCCGAACAGTCCGCAGCCGGTCAGCGACCAGCTGCCGCCGAGCGCGGCGAGGGTCAGACCGGACAGTCGGAGGAAGTCGCGCCGGGTCTGACCGACCGGCGGCGCCGTGCTGGACCACGCAGGCTTGGGCAAGGGAGTGCCGCCTTTCTGGCGTCCGGAACTCGACTTATGGTCGCGACCGTAGGGCCGTCGAAGCGTCGATGTCAACGCTTTACGGCCATTACCGAAAAGATCGTGACCAGCGGTGCCGAAAGGCGGCAGATCTCCTTGTCAGCTGAAGCGTTCGTACGCCGGGAGCGTCAGGAAGTCGATGTACTCGTCGGCGAGGGCTACCTCGAGGAACAGCGACCGGGCCGCGTTGTAGCGGTCGGGGTTGCCGAGCTTGTCGATCTCCTCGTCCGCGATCCGCTCGACCAGATCCGTGGTTACGGTCTCGCCGGTGTCGAGGACGACCTGGTTGCGTCGCCACTGCCAGATCTGCGAGCGGGAGATCTCGGCGGTCGCGGCATCCTCCATCAGGTTGAAGATACCGACGGCGCCGGTGCCTTCGAGCCAGGCGGCCAGATACTGCACGGCGACACTGACATTGTTCCGCAGACCGGCCTCGGTGACCTCACCCGGCGTGGCGGCGACGTCCAGCAGCTGGTCGGCCGTGACGGCGACGTCCTCGCGGAGCTTGTCGACCTGGTTGGGCTTGTCGCCGAGGACCGAGTCGAACACGGTCCGGCAGGTCTCGACCATGCCGGGGTGCGCGACCCACGAGCCGTCGAAGCCGTCGCCGGCCTCACGGGTCTTGTCCGCCTCGACCTTCGCGAACGCCTGCTCGTTCACCGCCGGGTCCTTGCTCGGGATGAACGCCGCCATCCCGCCGATCGCGTGCGCGCCGCGCTTGTGACACGTCCGCACCAGCAGCTCCGTGTACGCACGCATGAACGGGACGGTCATCGTCACGCTGTTCCGGTCCGGCAGCTGGAAGTCCGTACCGCGGGTCCGGTGTGTCTTGATCACGCTGAACATGTAGTCCCAGCGGCCGGCGTTCAGCCCGGCGGAGTGGTCGCGCAGTTCGTACAGGATCTCTTCCATCTCGAACGCGGCCGGGTACGTCTCGATCAGTACGGTCGCGCGGATCGTCCCGCGCGGGATCCCGATCGTGTCCTGTGCCGTCACGAATACGTCGTTCCAGAGCCGCGCCTCGAGGTGCGACTCCATCTTCGGCAGGTAGAAGTACGGTCCTTGCCCGCGGGTGATCTGCAGTTCCGCACACGCGGTGAAGTACAGCGCGAAGTCGACCAGCGAACCGCTGACCGGCTCGCCGTCGACCTGGATGTGCTTCTCCGGCAGGTGCCAGCCGCGGGGCCGTACGACGATCGTCGCGAGCTCCTCGTCCGGCTTCAGCGCGTAGCTCTTCGCGTCGGTGCTGAAGTCGATCTTGCGGGTGATCGCGTCGAGCAGGTTGAGCTGGCCGCCGACCACGTTCTCCCAGGTGGGCGTGTTCGCGTCCTCCTGGTCGGCCAGCCAGACCTTCGCGCCCGAGTTCAGCGCGTTGATGGTCATCTTCCGGTCGGTCGGGCCGGTGATCTCCACCCGCCGGTCGACCAGGCCCGGAGCGGCGGGCGCGACCCGCCACTCCGGGGCGTCCCGGACGTCCTTCGTCTCCGGCAGGAACCCCAGCGACGCCCCGGCCGCGATCTCCGCGACCCGCTGCTCGCGGCGCTCCAGCAGCTCTTTCCGCCGCCCGTCGTACGTGCGGTGCAACGTCTCGATGAGTCCGAGCGCACGCTCGGTGAGAATCTCGTCGTACCGCTCGTTCATCGGGCCGGTGACGTCGATGGACACAAGGGGCTCCTTAGCTGAGTACTACGACTTCGTGATCGGTGATCCGGTCTACCTCGACCGTAATCCAGCCGTCCTGCTCCTTCACTTCTACCTCATCACCCGAGACGAGGAGCTGCGCCCGCGACCCGCTCGCCCGGAGCGACACCGTGAACGGCCCGGCCGGCGTGAACTCCTCCAGCCGACCGCGCCAGGCACCTCCCTGGTCCAGGTTGACCAGGTGCAGGATGTGCCGGTCACCCTGCTTGTAGAGCTGACAATCCAGTACGCCGGCGCCCTCGACGCGCAGCGGGATCCCGTCGTGCTGGACCAGGTTCGCAAGCACCTTCCCGTGATCCGGGTGGTGATGCTTCGCGTACTGACGGTCCAGATCGGCCGCGAGGTACGCCGTACGCTCGCCGAGGACCAGCGCCGGGGTATCGCTCTGCGGCTCCTCCATCCACGATTTCTCCGGCGGATAGATCGGGAACGGCGGGATCCAGGTCAGCGCGGGTTTGTCGGCCTCCACGACCTCCAGCTGCCCTCCGAACGGCAGTACGTCGGTGTCGCCGTCGAAAACCGCCCGGTCCTCGATCCGTAGGTAGCTGTGACTGTCGTAGTTCTCCCAGTCCGTCACGGTCCCGTCGCCGAGCCGCTTGCCGGCGTGCCGGACTCCCAGCAGGTCACCCAACGCCCAGTCGTCCCGGCGATCGCCCCACTCGTCGTAGAGCCCCGACTCACCGGTCACGACCAGCCGGCCGCTGTAGGCCTGCAGTTGCGCGATCTGCTCGTCGGTCAGCACCCCGACGTTCGGCACGACAAGCACCTGGAAGCGCTCATCCACCTCGGCCGTCGGCAGGTACGGGATCCGCGCCCGGACGAGCGCATCCACCCAACCGCGATAGGGCAGCTGGCTCACCTCCTCAGCCGAATCCTTGCCGTGGAAGTCCACGCTCCGTTGACTCCACAGCAGCCCGACCGTTGCCACCGGCTCGCGGTCGACGAGGTACTCCTCGTTCGCCTCGTGCCATTCGAACAGCGGCTGCGCGGTCGCGTACTGCCGCCGGTCGTCGTGCACGGACCCGATGTGGTGCCACCACGGCTGGATCCCGCCGGCCCAACCCTCGATCGCCCACATCCGCGCCTCGGGGGCGGGTTTGCTCCCGAGCCGGAACGTCGGTACGCCGGCGTCGTACATCGCCGTACTCTCCGGGATCAGCGTGTCCCAGCCGAGCAGACCGTGCAGCCGCTTGCCGGAGTCCGCGTTCGCCTGGAACCCGGACTCGTCGTGCCGCCACTGCGAATCCAGCATGAAGATCGACGCCCGCTTGCAGATCTCGACGTCGTCCCGCAGCCTCTTGCTCTGGGCAACGACCTCGCCCCCGTTCATCCCGATCCACAAACAGTCCGGCCCGCCTGCACGCCGGGTCACCTCGTTGTTCAGGTCCCACACCGCGAGCCGCTGGTCGTAACTCCAGCGGATCCATTGCCGGTACACCGGATCGGCCCAGTCCGGCGACGCCGGCAGGTCCTGCCCGAAGCTGTCGCGACAGTTCGGGCAGTAGCAGATCGAGTCCCGGCCGAGGCCGCTCCAGCTGTTGTCGGTCAGCCCGTCCGGTGACGTGCGCTCGATGATCTCCTCGAGGATCCCGGTCAGGAAGTCCTTGTAGTACGGGCCGGTCACACAGGCGACGTACAGCTTCCCGGCGCGATAGGGGTTGCCCTCGGCATCGACCGCGAACCAGTCCGGATGGGCGTCGTACAACGGCTGATGCGCCCGGTTCGAGTCCATCCGGGCCAGGACCGTCAGCCCGTCCTCCTGCGCGAGCTTGGCGATCTCGCCGTACAGGTCCCGATCACCGAGGTACTCCGCCCGGTGCTGCAGCTCGAACTTGCTCGGGTAGTACGCGACGATGCCGCCGGCGTTGACGATCACCCCTTGGACCTTGGTACGACGCCAGTGCTCCCGCCACCACTCGGCGTCGTACCGGGCCGGATCCTTCTCGGTGAGATTCGTCTGCGCCCACCTCAAAGTCCTTTGATACCAAGGCTTCACTTGAGACTCCGGACCGCGTCGCCGGCACCGGACACGTTCTCGAGCAGCATCTCGGAGTACTTGCGGCTGAGTACGACGCCCTCCGCGCCACCCTCGAACGCGGCCAGCGTGGCGTCGCGCACGGACTCGCGGGTACACGCGGTCAGTTCGCCCTCGTTGTCGTCCCAGTTGATCTTGGTACCGACGTCACGCGGCTTCTCCAGCCCGCGCTGCTTCGCGACACCGACCGGGATATCGATGTCGATACCCGGGTAGATCGCGCTCTGCCCGCCGACACCGGCGACGGCCCGCTCGGTCTCCCGCCGTACGTAGTCCGCGGTGAAGCCGGTCTGCGGCAGCTTCTCGTACGAGCCCTCGTCGAGCTGCAGCAGCTTCATCATCAACGGGTACACGTCCTCGGGCTCCGCGTCGGCGAACAGCGCACCACAGATGCTCTTCACCCAGGTGAAGAACCGCGGGCCGGCGCAGTTGTTGTAGATGACGACCTTGATGAAGTCCGAGAACTTCGCCATCTCCGTGTAGTCCTGGTCCGCCCGATAGAACGGGCTGAACGAGATGTTGTGGTAGACGTGCCAGCCGACCTGCACCTCGGGCGAGATCGCCTTCGCGACGCCGTAGATGTCGCGGTACAGCTGCCGCTGGCTCTCGGTCCACAACGTCTGCCAGGCCAGTACTTCGGGGAAATTGAGCAGGATCCGCCAGAACGTCACGAACGCGCCGTCCACCGGACGCTCGCCCGCACCGACCCGCTGGTTCCACTCGACCAGCTCGCGGTACCCACGCATCGCCCGGTCGACGTCGATACCGCGCTCGCGGGCGACCTGGCGGCAGTGCGGGCAGAAGCAGCCGATCTCGGACACGTCGACCGTGCCCTGCATCAGCATGTTCAGCGGGCCGGGCCGCTCCGAGCACCACGCCAGGCCGTCGAGCTCGTAGCTCTGCACGTAGTCCTCGACGAACCCGAGGTGCCAGTTGCGGTAGTCGGGGTTGTTGAAGCACGGCCGCCGTCCGGGACGTCCCCAGGCGTCGACCTCGAGCACCTTGGCGAAGTTCGGGTACGTGCGGAGTTGGCGCGCGCCGCCGCTCTCCTCCATCCACGCGAACGACTTCATCCCGCGCTCGCGGGCCTTCGGGATGACCTCGCTGAGCAGGTCCAGCTCGGGGTGCTCCGGCGCGCGGCCGACATCGCCGAGGACGGTGTTCCCGTAGTACTGCGGGTGCGGCGTCGCGTAGTTCCCGCCGACCCAGCCGAGGTCGTACTCCTGGACGCCGTGGTCCGGGATCGGGTGGCCGGGAATCTGCCGGCCACCGGTTCCCCGGGTCCAGGTCGGTGTGGCCAGGAACAGCGCGTTGACCGCGCCGCGCTCGGCCAGGATGTCGAGTGTCTGGTCGACGCCTTCGTCGACGAACGAAATGGCTCCGATCTGCATGGCAACGACCCGATCGGGCACGATGCTCACCCCTTCATTCCTGTCATCGTGATGCCTTGGATGAAATAACGCTGGGCGAAAAGGAAGACGGCGATGACCGGTACGACGGAGATCGTCGCGCCTGCCATCAGCAGACTGATCTTGGTGAAGTACTCGCCCTGGAACTGCGCGAGTGCCACCGGCAAGGTCTGCAGGTTCTCGGACGTGATGTAGATCAACGGACCGAACAGGTCGTTCCACGATTCGAGGAACGTGAAGACCCCGATCGCGGCGAGCGCCGGTTTGGTCTGCGGCAGCATGATCCGCCAATAGATTCCGAACGTGGACGCACCGTCGATCTTGCCGGCGTCCTCGAGTTCGTTCGGAATTGTCAGGAACGATTGCCGCATGAGGAAGGTCGCAAACACCGGCGTGAGCACCTTCGGCACCCACAGCGGGTACTGCGTGTCCACCCAGCCGATGTGCTGGAAGACGATGTACTGCGGGATCAGGTACGCGATGCCCGGGATGATCGAGGTGGCGAGCAGCACCATGAACGCGATGTCCCGGCCGGCGAACCGCAGCCGCGCGAACGCGTAGCCGGCCATCGACGCCACGATCAGGATGCCGATCACGTTCAACCCGGCGAGTTTCACGCTGTTCCACAGGAACACCGGGATCAGGTCGAACACCTCGCCGTAGTTGCTCCACTGCGTGTCCGTGGGCAGGAATTTCGGCGGCGAGCTGAGCACCTTCGCCTCGGGCCGCAGCGATGCGCTGATCATCCACACCAGCGGCGCGAGGAACGCGATCGCGAACAACGACATCACGACGTACTGCGAGGTCTTTCCGACGATTCTCATGAGTAGAACACCCACCTCTTCTGCAGCTTCCACTGCAGGAAGGTGACGCCCGCGATCACCACGAACAGGATCCACGCCATTGCCGAGGCGTAGCCGACCTTCCCGTAGCTGAACGCGTTCTGATAGATGTTGTAGATGTAGACGCTGGTGGCGTGGCCGGGCCCGCCCTTGGTCATCACGTAGATCAGGCCGAACACCTGGAACGACGAGATGAACTGCGTGATCAACAGGAACAGGAAGTGCGGCGTCAGCAGCGGCAGCGTGATGAACCGCAACCGCTGCGCCGCGCTCGCGCCGTCGATCTTCGCGGACTCGTAGAACTCGTTCGGCAGGCCCTGCAGACCCGCCAGCAGGATGATCATCGGGTACCCGATGCCCTGCCAGACGCTGACCATGATCACGGCCGGCATCGCCCAGCTCGAGCTCGACAGCCATTGCGGGCCGCTGATCCCGAGCTGGCTGAGCAGGCCGTTGATCACGCCGTTGTCCGGCTGGAAGAACCAGAACCAGACGAACCCGATCGCGACCACGTTCGTCACGTACGGCGCGAAGTACGCCGTCCGGAAGAAGGCGACGCCGCGAATCGGACGAGCGCACAGCAACGCCAGCACCAGGCCGATGCCGATCGTCAGCGGGATGCTCGCCAGCGTGAAGTACACGGTGTTCTTGAACGTCTGCAGGAACAACGGATCGTCGGTGAACATCTCGCTGAAGTTCTTCAGCCCGACGAACTTCGGCGCCGAGATGCCGTTCCAGTCGGTCAGCGACGCGGCGATCGAGACCAGGATCGGGAAGAACTGGAACGCCACCACCCCGACCACGATCGGGCTGATGAACAGCCAGCCGGTCAGGTTCTGCTTGCGGCGGGCCCGGCGTACGTCGGCTGTGTTGACTTGTGCGGAGGTGTCGCGTGCCATCGTGATGGTTGCCATCGACATCAACCCTTCAAGGCGTTCTCCACCTGTGATTTGACGCCTTGGAGAACGTCGGAGACCGGCTTCTCGCAGTTGTAGGCGGTGTCCAGCGCGGGCCGGTACAGCTCGCGGGCGCCGATCGTGTTCTTGGTCTGGTTGGTCGCGGTCAGATGCTTGGCCGCCTCGGCGAACAACCCGATATGCGCGGGCGCCTTCCCGTTCGGCGCCAGGTCGGCCGCCGCCTTCAGGTTGATCGGCGTGAACGCGCCGCCCTGGAGCAGGATCTTGCCGCCGTCCTCGCTGGCGAGGTACTTCAGCAGATCCCAGGCCGCGTCGGGGTTCTTCGCCTTCTTCGGGATGCAGAACACGATCACGCTGGACTCGGTCTTCTGCTCCACGTCACCAGGCGGCGGAGCGACGTCCCAGGTGAAGTCCTTGATCGTCTGCCGCATGTACGGCACCGTGCCGAAGGTCGCGAACATCATCGCGATCTTGCCCTGGGCAAACATCTGGTTCTGGATGCTGTCCTGCTGCAGCGCGGACCACGGTGGCTGCACCTTGTCCTTGCAGGTCAGGTCGGTCGCCCACTGCAGCGCCTCGGACTCCTTCGAGTCCGACAGCGTGAACTGCGTGCCGTCCTTGGAGAAGATGCCCGTCTGGCTGCCGTGGTTGACCGTGAACGTCTGCTCGTAGCCGGTGTCCAGGTAGACCAACGCGCCGTACTGCTTCTTCGCCGGGTCGGTGAGCTTCTTGGCCCGCTCCTCGAAGTCGGACCAGGTCCAGCCGTCGGCGGACCAGGTCGTCGGCGGCAGCGGTACGCCGGCTTTCTTGAACAGATCGACGTTGTAGAAGATCAGCCGCGGCTCGTACCCGAGGACCCACGCGGTGTGCGAGCCGTCGGGCTGCTGCGGGAAGTCGAACGTCTCCTTGGCGAACTGCGACGTGTCGAGCTTGTCCTTCTCGATGTACGGCTTCAGGTCCAGCAGCGCTCCCTGGGTGGAGAAGCCGCGGACGAAGTCGTCGTTGATCCGCATCACGTCCGGCGGGCTACCGCCCGCGATCAGCGTGCGCATCTTGGTGTCGTACTCCTGGGTGACAGCGGGCTGGATGGTGACCTTGGTGCCCGATTCCTTCTCGAACGCCTGGATCGCCTGCTCCAGCGGGTTGCCCTTGACCTGCTCCCAGTTGAGGAAGGTGAGGCTCTTGCCCCCACCACCACCTGCGTTGCCGTTGCCACCGCAGCCGGCCAGAACGCCGGCAGCTGTGAGTCCCGTCAGTCCGGCGAGAAACCTGCGGCGGCTCAGGTTGGAGAGTTGTGTCTGCACCGGAATCTCCCATCCACAAGGGGATGAATACGTATACAATGAATACGTATACACATTGCGTTGGGCGTGGTCAACGGCCCGTGGCCACACTCTTGAGTAGGGTTCAGCATTTGGACTAGGGGAGGCAGGGTCATGGCTCGACCACCGACGAGTAGGGATCTGGCGCGGCTGGCGGGGGTGTCGCAGGCGACGGTCTCGCGGGTGCTGACGAACAATCCGAAGGTCAACCCGGAGACCCGGGCCCGGGTTCTGCAGGTGCTGAAGGACGCCAACTACACGCCGAACGCGTTGGCGCGCGCGATGAAGACCGGGCGGACCGACACCATCGGCGTGTTCATGACGCGCGTGACCAGCCCGTTCCATGCCGAGCTGCTCGACGAGATCGGCCGGGTGCTCAGTTCGGTGGGTCTGCACATGATCCTGTGGAACATCGAGCACGACCCGGAGGAGACGATCGCCCAGGTGCTGCACCAGCGCCTCGTCGACGGGTTCCTGCTGACGTCGGCGACGTACGACTCGAAGCTGCACACGATGGCGCTCGCCTCCGGTACGCCGACCGTGCTGCTGCATCGCGGCATCGACGGGCTCGACTGCGACCAGGTCGTCGGCGACAACTGGCAGGGCGCGTACGACGCGGGCAAGTACCTCGTCGACCACGGCCACACGGACATCGGACTCGTCACGCTCATCCACACCGGGAACACGTCCCGCGACCGCGACCTCGGCTTCCGCGCGGCCCTCGCCGACGCCGGCGTGAAGATCAAGCCGAGCAACGTGGTCTCGGTCGGCGTACCGCACGCGGACGGCCACGCCGCCGCGGAGAAACTCCTGTCCAAGAAGAACCCGCCGACCGCGATCTACACCGTCACCGACCTACTCGCCTTCGGCATCCTCGACGGCGCCCGCGCGGTCGGCGCCCGGGTCCCCGACGACGTCTGGGTGATCGGCTTCGACAACACCGAAATGGCCGCCTGGGAATCCTTCGACCTCACCTCGGTCGAACAACCCACCCACGCCATCGTCGAAACCGGCGTAGCCCTCCTCCGCCAACGCATCACCACCCCCGACCGCCCCACCGAGATCGTCACCCTCCCCTGCCCGCTGGCCATCCGCGGCTCCACCGCGAACACCCCACAGGGTTAGGTCAGACCTTGTGGAGTTCCGCCGGGATGTCTGGGGTTGTCTCTTGGCCGGCGCGCCACTGTTCGGCGGTTCGAAGGATCCAGTACAGCAGGAACAAACCGAGCAGTGCGATCTCGACCCAGAGGATTGCCGACGACCTGAAGATGACGCCGATCAGGAGGCTGAGGGCCATGCCGATCGCGATGAGACCGTAGATGCGTGTGAACGCCTTCTTCTCCTGCGCCCCCGTGACGGGCAGGTGACGTTGGCCCAGTGCGCTCAGCACGACGATGCCGATGATCGCCGCGAACAGGAGCGCGGCGGCGGTGTAGTGCGCGTTGTTGTCGAAGCTGTCGCGCGACGTCCTGAACCAGATGATCCCGGCCAGCCAGAGCGCCACCGAGACCCCCAGTCCCAGCTTCTGCTTCCAGATCCACTTCGCGCTGCCCTTGGCGGTCAGCCCGACGACGAGGGAGACCAGCAGGGCGATGCTGCCGACCCAGAAGTACGCCACCATGTTGTTACCGATGTCGTCTGCCGCGCCGCGCGAGACGAGCTCTTTCGACCAGCAACTGCCCGCGTTCGGGGTCGGCACGAAGGCGACGACCGGTGCGAGGAGACCGCCGAGGTTCAGCAGCACGTCCTTCAGGGTCGAAGCGCCTTTCAGGACGATCATGCAGACGCCGACCGTGACCAACGTACCGATGAAGACCGCGTGCACCGGCGTGTAGTAATACGCGCTGATCGAACCCTGCCAGCAGTCCGACGCCGTCTGGCGGTGCTCGCGCCACACCGCGACCGCCAGCATGATCAGGACTCCGATCATCGCCAGCCGTAGGTAGTTGTAGGTCCGCTTCTCGAAATCACTCTGGGCGGCCATGACCGTCCCCTCTCCCTGACGAAACTCCCCCTACCTGTTCGGACCGTCGGGAGGTGCCGGGAGATACCTCTGGGTTCAGGTGAGTTTCGGGAGTACCTCGGCGAGGACTTTGGCATGGTCCTGTGGTGTGGCCAGGCCGAGGTTCATCGTGTTGATGCCGAGGTGGGTCGCGCCGAGCTCGCGCCAGCTGTCGACGAAGGCCTTGCGGTCCTGTTCGGGTACGGCGGCGAGGGTGAGTCTCGCCTCGATCCCGATCGACTGCGGATCCCGGCCGGCCGCTTCCGCGGCTTCGCGGAGCATCGCGATCTGCTGCCTGGCTCGATCGTCCGGCGCCGACTGCGGCATCCACCCATCACCGATCCGGCCGGTACGTCGCAGTACTGCATCTGCAGTGCCGCCGAACCAGATCGGGATCTCTCGGCCGGGCAATGGGTTGAGCCCAGCCTCGACGACCTCGTGGTACTTGCCGTCGTAGGACATCACCGGCTCGGCCCAGAGGCGGCGCAGCAGGTCGACCTGCTCTTCCAGCACCGCGCCGCGTTGCTTGAACGGTACGCCGAGCGCCTGGTACTCGACCTGATTCCACCCGATGCCGACACCGAGCCGCAGCCGGCCGCCGCTCAGTACGTCGACCTCAGCGGCCTGCTTCGCCACCAAGGCCGTCTGACGCTGCGGGAGGATGAGTACGCCGGTCACGAGCTCGAGGCGGGTGGTGATGGCCGCCATGTAGCCGAACAGCACGAAAACCTCATGGAACAAGGACTTGTCGGTGTACCCGGTCCAGCCGGGGCGGTTCGTGGGATCGGCGCCGAGCATGTGGTCGTAGGCGAGCACATGGTTGTACCCGGCCTGCTCCACGGTGGTCGTCCAGTCGCGCACCGTCTGGGGGTCCGCGCCGATCTCCAGCTGGGGGAACACCGCACCGATCTTCACTTCGTAGCCTCCGGCAACAAGTCGATCAATCCCTGGACAGCCAGCTCGAACGGCTCCACCGATCCGGCCGCTCGAGCAAGCACGTACCCACCCTGCAACACCGCCGCCACGGTGGCCGCGATCCGGTCCGGGTCGAGCGAGTCCGGATACTCACCGGAACGCTTGCCCTCCGCAACCACCTCGGCCAGCCGCTTGCGCAACCACTCGAACGTCTCGGCAACTGGTTCCCGCAACACCGGATCCGCAATCACGTCCGGATCCGCCGCCAGCCTGCCGACCTTGCACCCTTTGAGCACGTCCCGCTCCCGCTCGAGGTACCCCGCGATCCGCTCACTGGCCGACCCGTCCCCGGTCAACTGCACCTCGGCCGCCGCCCGCAACTCGGCCCCCGACCGCTCGATCGCAGCCTTCGCCAACTCCGCCTTGCCCGCGAAGTGGTGATACATACTCCCCTGCCCCGCATCCGCAGCCCGCTGGATCGCCTTCGGCGAGGTCCCGACGTACCCCCGCTCCCACAACAACTCCTGCGTACTCCGAATCAACCGCTCCACCGTCTCCACCCCGCCCACTGTACCCACAGGTACAGCCCGCGAACATAAAGCTGGGGAGGATCCCGCGTTCGGGATCCTCCCCAGATCGTCGCTGTCAGCTGACGGTGACGATCTTGTTGACCGTGAAGGCCTGGGCGTGGTCGGTGTCGGCCGGGAACCAGACGCGGTAGGCGATCTGGCCGCGGATGGCGGGCTTGATGCCGAACGCGTACTTGCCCGAGCTGCTCAGCTTCACCGAGGCGATCGACTTCCAGACCTTGCTGCCGTACTGCTGGAGGTAGACGACCTTGCCGGCGTGCGCGGGAGCGACGTACCCGCTGAATGCGGTGGTCTTACCGAGCTTGATCGCCGTCGGCGCGAGGGTTGCGGAGATCGTTGGTGCGACCTGCACCGTGATGTCGGCGGTCCGGGTGCCCATCAGGTCGGCATTGCCGGGGAACGTGAGCATGTAGACCGAGGACACAGTCGGCTTCGCCACGACCGAGAGCGTTCCGGTCGAGGACGTCTTCAGCGCCGCGAGCAACGTGAACTTGGTCGAGGTCTTCGGCCGCACGTAGACGTTCACCGGCAGCCCGGCGTACGCCAGGTTGTCGATCCGCAACGTGCTGCCCTTGATCGTGATCGCGCCGCCGTAGTTGATCAGCGTCGACGTCGTGCTGATCCCCGACTTCATCCCGAGCAACTGCTTGATCGCGATCGGGCTGTAGTGGCCGGCCCGGTCGACGACCCAGCCCGCGTACGTGTACGTCGTACCCTGCGCCAGCCCGGTGTTCTTCACCGCGGTCCCGGTGCCCGAGTAAACAAGCGTGCCCGTGCTCGGCGTCGGCGCCTTGCTCCCGACGTTCCGCCGCACGATCACCCGGGCGAGGTCCGTCGTCGGCGGAATCGTCCAGGCCAGGTTGGCCGCCAGGTAAGCACCCCCGCCGGTGAACGTGCTCAGCTTCTGCGGCACCAGGTCCGGCGTACTGAAGACCGAGCTGAACGGCTCGATCGGCAGGCCGCTGGAGGTCTCCACCACCCCGGTCGCGGCGAGCTTGTACGGCGTTGCTTCGAGCAACGAATCCTTCGGGGTCAGGATCGCCTGGTGCGACGACGGGTCGTAGGTCACACCCGCCGGAACCACGGCACCGGTCTTGCCGTTGAGCAGCTTCAGACCGGCGATGACGCTGTTCGCGTCGACCTCCGGGGCGAACGTGACCACCGGCTGGATCTCGGTGCTCGCGATCGTCGACAGGTCGGCGGGCAAGGCGTCCAGGACCGGGTACGCCGGGATCGGCGCGGCGCCGACGTTGCCGTCCGCGTTGGTGACCTTGATGCTGTACGCGCGGCTGTCCCGCGAACCGTTCGCGTTCCGTACGGCGATGTAGGCAGTCTGGGCCGGCAACGTGGCGTAGGTGCTGGCGGTCAGTGCCTGCGGGATCTCGTAGCCGTCGCTGTCCACCGGCGGCTCCGGCTTCTGGACGAACGCCAGCGGCTTGAGGGCGCTGTCGTACACCGAGACGACCGGCCCGAAGTTCTGCGCGTAGGTGCCGGAGTCGAACGTCGCTCCGGTGACGTCGACGCGCACCTGGTGGGAGGCCGTGCCCGGGATCTTGTACCAGTCGACGTCGCCCTCGACGCTGATGGTCCCTGAAACCGCGACACCGGCGATCAGCTCGCCCGCGCGCGCCGGTTGGTCGTTCTTGTCGGCTGTGCCCATGGCGAAGTCGGTGGTGGGTGCGCCGCCGAGGGCGGCGTACGCGTCGAGGATGCCGGCGCCGTAGTACGGGTCGGTCCCGCGAGGACCGGCGTCGCGGGCGGTTGCCTTGAGGCGGGCCATCACCTGGGCCGGGGTGAACGACGGCCACTTGTTGCGGACGAGGGCGGCGACGCCGGCCACGATCGGCGAGGAGAACGACGTACCGGCGAGGCCGAGGAAGTACGGCTCGTACCCGGCCGGGGTTCCGGCGCGGGGCGAAGTGCTGGTGATGTCGTAGCCCGGGGCGGCGAGGTCGACGGAGTCGCCGTAGCTGCTGAAGCTGGTCAGTACGCCGGCCTGGTTCGTGGCGCCGACCGACAGGACCTCCGGGTATGCGCCGGGGAAGTGGTTCGACGAGTCGCCGCCGGTGTTGCCGGCCGCGGCGACCAGTACGACGCCCTTGGCGACCGCATTCTGGATCGCGGTGTGCAGGACCGGGTCGTCGCCCTCGCCGCCGAGCGACATGTTGATCACCCGGACGCCGTTCTTGACCGCCCAGTTGATGCCGTTGATCAGGTTCGTGTCGTCACCCGAGCCGGTGTCGTCGAGCACCTTGACCGGGCGGACCTTCGCGTTCCACGCGACGCCCGCGATGCCGGTGCTGTTGGACGTGCCGGCCGCGATGATGCCGGTGGTCGCAGTACCGTGGCCGTCGCCGTCGTTGGGCGGGAGTGCGGTGTTGAAGGTGTTGTAGCCGGGCAGCAGGTGACCGACCAGATCCGGGTGGCCGGCGTCGACGCCGGTGTCGAGGACACCGATGATCTGGTTGCCGGCGCTCTTCGACAGATCCCACGCCTTGTCGACGCGGACGGTCGACAGGTACTTCTGGTAGTTCGTGTACAGCCAGTCGTTCGGTATGGCGGACTTCTGCCGGATGTAGTTGAGCGAGGCAAGCTCGACCGACGGGTCGGCCTTGACCTTCTTCAGCAGCTCGGTCGCCGGAACGTCACCGGTCACCTTGACGACGTCGGCGGTGACGGAAACATCTGGCGTGCCCTTGACCTTGGCCAGCGCGGACTTGCGCGCCGAGGTCGTTGCCTTCGGCTTGAACTGCACGATCACTGACTTCGGGTCGTACTTCGGACCACTCGCCGCAGCGGGCTGGAACTTCGCGTGACGCACATTCGGCTCGGCGGACACCGTGGCGTTACCGGACGAACCGGTAACCACCACCACCGACCCCGCAACCAGCGCAGCCGGCACAGCCAGCCGCAACCAACGAGCAGTACGGAACACCACAACCCCCAAGAACCTCAATCGGGCGGACTGGACCGGATGTGGTCCCGGCCATAAATCGCGCGAACAGCCGCCCGCGTTACACCTTCTGCAACTTCCTGCAATTTCAGGCTGCGCGGGTCTACGGTTGGCGCGGTGATCCGGATCGATTCCTACGACCCTGCGTGGGCCAACCGCTTCACCGAGCTCGGCCTGTCGCTGCGCTCGGCCCTCGGCGATGTCGCCGTCCGAATCGACCACATCGGCTCCACCGCCGTCCCCGGCCTGGCCGCCAAACCGATCATCGACATCCAGATCTCGGTCTCGTCACTGGAACCGGTCGAGCCGTTCCGGATGCCGCTGGAAGCCCTTGGATACGTATACCGCCCCGACAACCCCGAACGCACCAAACGCTACTTCCGCGAACCACCCGGCACACCCCGCACCCACATCCACGTGCGGAAACTGGGCAGCTTCTCCCAACAGTTCCCACTACTCCTGCGCGACTACCTCCGCACGCACCCCGAGGAACTGCCACCCTACGAGACCTTGAAACGCTCCCTAGCCGCCCAACACCCCGACGACCGCACCGCCTACACCAACGCCAAACTCCCCTGGTTCTGGCAAACCATCCAACGAGCAGACACCTGGTCCCAATCAACCGGCTGGGAACCAGCCCCCACAGACGCCTGACCTAACCGAACACGATGTACCTTCCCGTGGTTGCACGGAACAGCTATCGCGCAGCGGGCGTGTTCTTCCACCACCCCAACCGATCTCACACCAGTTGGATGGGCGGTTGTTGGTGGGGACCGATAGTCTCGGGCGCCATGAGCACCTGCGTCGCCATTGCGGTGATTACCTTCAGGCGACCTGCTCTGTTGCGGGGGTTGTTGACCAGTTTGCAGGCTCAGGAGCTCCCCGCGGACTCCGATTATGCGATCCGGATCGTCGTGGTCGACAACGACGCGGACGGCTCGGCGGCGGCGGTCCTGGAGGAGTTCGGCGCGGGTACGCCGTACCCGATCCAATCGGTGGTCGAACCGGAGCCGGGAATCCCCTTCGCCCGGGAGCGATCCGTCGAGCTGTGCTGGAACGACGACGCCCTGATCTTCGTCGACGACGACGAGACCGCGCCCGCCGGCTGGCTCAAAACGCTCCTCCTGGCCTGGGAGACGACCGGCGCCGACGTCGTCACCGGCCCCGTGAAGGGCAACCTCCCGCCCGGCGCCCCGCCCTGGAACCACTACAGCGACGTCCACGACTCGACCGGCAAGCACACCACCGGCGAGGAACTCCGCAAGGCGTACACGAACAACACCCTGGTCAGCCGCCGCGTTTACCACGCAGTCACGCCCGGATTCCACCCCGCGTTCCGCTACACCGGCTCCAGCGACCTGCACTTCTTCCTCCGCGTGCACCGCGCCGGCTTCCGCATCGTCTGGTGCGAGGAGGCGTGCATCGCCGAGGAGGTGCCCGTCGGCCGGACCACACTCCGCTGGCTGGTACGCCGTGCCTTCCGCTCCGGCTCCGGCGACACCATCAGCCGCCTGCTGATCCGCCCGGGCGCGATCAGCTACGTACTCGTGCTGGCCTATGCTTCGGCCCGGGTGATCTCGGCGATCGGGTTCGCCCTCGCCGGGCTGCTGCTCGGCCGGAAGACGCACCTGCTGAAGGCAGTCCGCCGGTTCTTCTCGGGCGTCGGCAGTCTCGCGGGGATAGTAGGGATCAACCATGACGAGTACCGGGAACGGCACGGGTCCGGCGACGGCCCCGGGCCGGCCGACGGTGGCGGAGCTGTGCCGGGCGATCTGGCAGGTGGAGACGGACCTGGGGCTGCTCGAGTGGCAGACCCGAGGCGCTCACCCGTGGCCGATCATCCGGATGCGCGTCTTCCATGAGCTGACCCGCCGCACCGGCATCCACGGCGCACCCCATCCGGTACGGCGTACGCCGTACGACAAGGCGGCCCTGGTCGCGAAGCATGTCGCCGGGATCGTCACCCGCTCCCCGTTCCCCGGCCGGTACGACGCCCTCGTCGTACCGCATCCGCGGAAACCGAACGGTGTCGAGATCTACACCGACGAACTCCGCAAGACGCTCGGCGACAACGCCCTGATCCTCGACTCAGGCATCAACGGCACCCCGCTCCCCGGCAGCAAGAACCTCGACTTCTTCACGTCCGCCGCCGGCGCGATCCATCCCCGCACGACAGACGATCGAGGCATCGGCAGCGCGCTCGAGAAACTCACCGGTGTCCGCGTCCCGGTCGGCGCGATCCTCGCCCGCGAAGTCCCGAAGCACCTGCGACTGCGCGCCCTGTACCGAGCCCTGCTCAAGCGGCACCGGATCAAGACCGTGTACGTCGTCGTCGCGTACTTCCACCAGCACATCGTCGGTGCCGCGCGCGACCTCGGGATCCGCGTCGTCGAGCTGCAGCACGGCGCGATCAGCCCGTTCCACCTCGGCTACAGCTACCCGGGCCGGCCGATGGTCGCGGACCAGCCGGACGACCTGTGGTGCTTCGGGTCGTACTGGACCGACGTCGCAGACCTGCCCGCGGGGATGCGGACCGAGGTGATCGGCGCGACGTTCCTGCCGAAGCCCGGGCCGAAGGATCCGAACCGTGTCGTGTTCCTCTCGCAGGGGACCGTCGGGGCGGAACTGATCCGTACGGCGGACGCCGTCGCGAAGCAGCATCCCGAGCTGGAGATCGTCTACCGCCTCCACCCGAGCGAGCGCCCCGAGGACTACACCATCCCGGCCGGCCTACAGCTATCGACCGGCGGCAGCACGCTCGACCTGCTCGCCACCGCGACGTACCAGGTCGGCGTCTCGACGACCGCGCTCTTCGAGGGCATGGCGCTCGGCTGCCGTACGGCGGTCGCCGACCTCCCCGGCCACGAGTACCTGGACCCGGCGATCGCGAAAGGCCACGCAGCGCTGATGACACGGCCCGCCGAACTCACCCAGGCACCGCTGTGCGACGACCCCAGCAGCTACTACGCGCCAAACAACCTCTCACGGCTCGCGGCCCAGCAACCCCAGTAGCCGGTCCTGCAGGGGAGCTTCCGGCGGAACAGGTACCTCGGCGCCGTACACCTCGATGCCCTCGCCGAAGGCGCCTGGCGTCCGGTACTTCGCCATCAGGTCCGGTGGGATCGCGACCGCCGTCGCCCAGAGCCGTTCGATGTCGGCCGGCTCGATCGTCTCGTCCTGACCGGTGGCGCGGGCCAGATCCCAGCCGTGCAGGACGAGGTCGTCGGACACCACCTGGTCGATGTGTTCCCCGGCGGTCATCCGGCCGCCGGGTGTGTCGCTCTCGGTCAACGCGGCGACGGGGTCGTCCAGTACGTCCTCGATCGCGGCGCGCGCTTCCTGGAACGCGGTGAGCGGATCGTCCGCCGGCGTCAGCTTCCGTGCGACCGGGATCAGCATCACGCCGTGCATCGTGACGACGTGCTCGACCACGTCCCGCGCGGTCCATTTCGCGCACGGCGACTGGTTCTCCCACTCGTCCGGCGCCACGGCGGCAACCTTCCGCTCGAACGCATCGGCCCGCCGCCGGTACCGCTCCGCGATCTCGCTCATGCCCGCATAGTGCCGTTCACACCCGCCCGGCGGAAGGTCTGCGCGGCTAACGACAGGAGGTAGTCGGTCTCGGCACGCGGGGCTGAGCGCTGGGCGGGCGCGGATCCATGACTACCTCCTGTCGTTGGCGGCGAAGACTGTCGGTGGGGACTCCTAGGGTCGTTGGCGTGCGGATGGTTGAGCTGGGGCGAACGGGGTTGCGGGTCAGCGAGCTGGGGTTGGGGCTCGCCTCGATCGGTGGGATGTTCGCCGCGGTTCCGCAGCAGCAGGCGGTGGCGACGATCGATCGGGCCTGGGAGCTGGGGGTTCGGCTGTTCGACACCGCGCCGGTCTATGGGTACGGGTTGTCCGAGCAGCGGACCGGTCTCGCCCTGCGCGGTCGATCACGCGGCGAGTTCGTGCTCTGCAGCAAGGTCGGGCGACTGATCGAGCCGGGCGGCCCGGATCTGCAGCCGATCTGGGCCGAGCCGCCGGCCGGGCTCGGGCCGAGACTCGACTACTCGTACGTCGCAACAATCCGCTCGCTCGAGGCGAGCCTGGAGCGGATGGGCATCGACCGGATCGACATCCTGCACATCCACGACCCCGATCTCGACTACCTCACCGCGTCCACGGAGGCGTTCCGGGCACTCACCGAGCTCCGCGGGCGCGGCACGATCGGGGCGATCTCGCTCGGCGTCAACCACGCGGACGTCGCGGCGCGCTTCCTCCGCGAGACCGAAGGAATCGACTGCGTCCTGCTCGCCGGGCGGTACACGCTCCTCGACCAGACCGGTGAGGACGAGCTCCTGCCGCTGTGCGAGAAGCGCGGCGTCGCCGTGCTCGCGGCCGGGGTGTTCCAGGGCGGTGTCCTCGCCGACACCGCGGACGGCGCGCCGCACGGGTACGAGCGGGTCCCGAAGGACGTGCTCCGACGCATCGACGTACTGCGTGCGCTGTGCCGACGGTACGACGTACCGCTGCTGGCGGCTGCGGTGCAGTTCCCGTTGACGCATCCCGCCGTACCGGCCGTGGTTGTCGGGGCGCGGAGCCCGCGGGAGATCACCGAGATCGCGGCGTGGCTCGATTACGAGATCCCCGATGCGTTCTGGGGCGCACTAAGGTCTCGGCTATGAGGTACATGCTGCTGCACAAGACCAATGACAGTCTCGAGGCGGGCAACCCGCCCGATCCGGAGATCCTCGAGCGGGCCGACGCCGTACTCGAGGAGATGCGTCAGGCCGGGGTGCTGGTGCTCGGCGAGGGGCTGATGCCGAGTTCGCGGGGTGCGCGGGTCACGTTCCCGGTGCCGGGTCAGCCGCGGGTGATCGACGGCCCGTTCGCGGAGACCAAGGAGCTCGTCGCGGGGGTCTCGATCATCCGCGTCGACTCCAAGGAGGAAGCCGTCCAGTGGGCCCTCCGCTTCGCCGAGGCCGACCCGTATACCCCGATCGACATCCTGGAGATCGCCGGCTAACGCTTCATGTGCAGGATCGGGTACGGCTTGCCGGTCGTGTCGTGCTCGCTGCGTGAAACCACCCGGAAACCGTGGCGCTCGTAGAAGCCGATCGCCTGCGGGTTCTGCTCGTTGACGTCGACCGCGACCGCAGCAAACGAAGCGAACGCGTGCTCCAGCAGCAGACTCCCGCCGCCCTGGCCGCGGTACTCCGGGTCGAGGAACAGCATCTCGACGTTACCGTCCTCGACCCCGATGAACCCGATCAGCAACCCGTCGTCGGTGCGTAGACCCGCGAGCTGCGCGATCTCACCGAACGACGCCCGCACCAGCGGCCGGAACACATCGAGATCCGCCTCGGTGACGAAGTCGTGCGTCGCCCGGACCGACGCCTCCCACAACTCGGCGGCGCGGTCGTACTCGTCGGGCCGGATCTCGCTCACGTTCATGTCGCCCACGGTCGCATCCGCCTCCGGGCGGTGTCAGGCGAATTACCTGGCGATTACGCCCTCTTCGGCGACCACCAGCGAGTCGATGGCTGCGAAGAACCTCGCGATACCCGGCAGGTTCGGGCCCTTCTCGCGCGACGTCGCGAAGTCTTCCGGTGTCGCCCAGTCGACGATGTCCAGCCACTCGTTGTCGGGCAGTTGCACCAGCCGCGCGCCCAGGAAGCCGGCGCGATCGGCCTCGAAGTCCTTGAGCATGTCGGCGCGAGCGGCGAGCAGTTCCTCGGTCTTCTCGGCCAGCACGCGGAAGCGGGTCAGTTCGACGGTGGTCATCGGATTCCTTTCACGTCAGGTTGGTAGAGGCCCAGCTGGTGATGTCCTCGTGCCGGATCGCCGCGGCCATCAAGTCCGGGAACAGGTCCGGTGTGCAGGCAAACGTGGGTACGCCGAGATCCGCCAGCGCCGCCGCGTTCTCGGCGTCGTACGACGGGGTGCCCGAGTCCGCCAACGCCAGCAGAGCAATCACCTGTACGCCGGACTCCACCAAGGAACGCGCCCGGCGCAGCATCTCTTCCCGGACGCCGCCCTCGTACAGGTCGGAGATCAGTACGAGCACCGTCTCGGCCGGCTTCGTCACGAGGTCCTCGCAGTACGCCAGCGCCCGGTTGATATCCGTGCCGCCGCCCAACTGCGTCCCGAACAGCACGTCGACCGGATCCTCGAGCTGGTCCGTCAGGTCGACGACGGCAGTGTCGAAGACGACCAGCGAAGTCCGCAACGTGCGGATCGAGCCGAGCACCGCACCGAACAGCGAGGCGTAGACGACCGACTCCGCCATCGATCCCGACTGGTCGATCGCGAGCACGATGTCCCGCTGCACGCTGTGGTTGCGGCGCGCGTACCCCACCAACCGGTCCGGCACGATCGTCCCCAGCGTCGGCGAGAAATGCTTCAGGTTGATCCGGATCGTCCGGTCCCAGTCGATGTCCGAGTGCCGCGGCCGCGTCGTACGCCCGGCCCGATCAAGGGCACCCGTCACCGCAGCTCTCGTGCGCTCCGCCAATCGTGCTTCGAGCTCGGCGACCACCCGGCCGACCACGTCGCGCGCGGTCTGCTTGGTCTCCTCGGGCATCACCTCGTTCAGCGCGAGCAGCGTGCTGACCAGGTGTACGTCGGGCTCGACCGCGCCGAGCAGTTCGGGCTCCATCAGCATCCGCGTGATGCCGAGCCGCTCGACCGCATCCCGCTGCATGACCTGTACGACGGTGCTCGGGAAGTACTGCCGGATATCGCCCAACCACCTGGCCACTCGCGGCGCCGACGAACCCAACCCGGACGACCGCTGACTGCCCGACTCGCCTTCTCCGGCGTCGTACAGCGCGGCCAACGCGGCGTCGACGGAGCGGTCCTCGGCCGACAGCGTCGTACCTGTCTCCTCCTCGGCCTCGCCACCCAGCACGAGCCGCCAGCGTCGCATCCGCTCGTCGTTCATGAGACCCCCAGCAACTGCGCGACGACCGGCAAGGCAGTCGCCGCCAGCTCGGCGTCAAGGTCGTTGTCGTCGGCAACCACCAGCGACGCCGGATCAGCAAGTACCCGTGCCCGCGCGCCGATCGAACGCCGCTCCGGCGCCGCGAACGTCCCGAACGTACGCCGCAACAACGGCAGCACCTCCACGAACGCATCGTCCGGGATCGCGCCCAGCCATTCATCCACCAGCGCCAGCAGCCGCTCGTCGTGCACCAGCAACAACCCGCCACCGGCGAGGAACCCCTCGACGTACCCGGCCGCCTCGGCTGTCGCAGTACCGGGAGACAACGCCCGCCCCAACCGCAGCGCGACCTCGTGATCCGGCAGCCGCGACGTGTCCATCATCAACCGCGTCAACCGCCCGCGGATCAGCGGCGGCACGGAGGTTCGATCGCTCAACCCCTCCAACGTGTTCAGCCACTCCGCCCGCACGTCCTCGGCCAGCAGCACGGTCGCGTCCTGCACCCCGTCGATCAGCTCCTGTACGGCGGCAGCCGCATCCGGGTCAAGCCCGTGGACCGTCCGCGCGAGCCCCGCACATACTCGCGACACCATCCGCCCCGCGACCGAGGCCAGCCCGGCCGTGTCGGTCCCGCGTACGTCGCCGTACCGGGAGGCTCGCGCCAGAGCTGGAAGCGCCGCCATCAGGTGACCGACATCGGCGTCGGCGGCCGCGCGGGTGTCGATCCCTTGCAGCAAAGACGGAAGTGCGTCCGCGAGATCGGCGAGCAACGACCTCTCGAGCGCGGCCGTGACGTCGGCGAGCGTTGTCGAGTCGGCCGCCTTCAGCATCACGGTCGTCGCGGCGCCGAGCACCGTCGTACCGTGGGCGCCTGCGGCAACCAACTCGACCTCGAGCCCTGGATCCCAGGCCAGCCGCCACCTTTCCCGGAACGTGCCTTGCGCCCGCCGTTCGTCGACGGCCGGCACACCCCAGTGCACACCGAGAATCCTCAACCTGTGCAGGAGTCTGGACTTCTCCAGATCGTTCGACTTCCGCAGATCAAGCTCGATCACGCGCTCGGTCGCGTCCCGCTTCATCCGCAACCGCCGCGCCTGCGCCGCCAGATCCGCCGCGACCGGCGCCTGGGGCGTCTCTCCCGGAACCGATCCGAGCAACTCACCGACGACTGCTTCTCGCGTCACAAGATCCAGCAGTACGTCGTTCCCGCCACAGAGGACTGCCCGTGTCGCCTCGGTCACCTCGCTCAGGCCGGCGAGCGGGCGTTCTCTCAATGCCGCAAGGGTGTCCGCGAGTCGCACCGCCTCGATCACGTGTGCGCTGGAGACGGGAAGATCCTCCTCCCGCAGTACCTGGGCGACCTTGGACAGCCAGCGCGTGGTGATCTGATCTGGCGCGGTGAAGAGGTGGTGATACCAGCCAGGTGACGTGATGCCGGCGCCGTACCCGCTCGTTGCCGACAATCGCCCGTGCGTCCAGGGCACCCAGGTGCAGGCGATCTTCCGCTTCGGCAAGCCCCTGAGGATCCGCTGATCATGTGTTGCTGGAGGCAACGGAAGGTCGAGCGCGGGGACATGCCAGGCGCCGCAGACCACGGCGATCCGTTCGAAGCCCTCCCGGATCGCCTTCCGCAGGACCGTCCGCATGTACGCCTCGCGTTGCGCTTCGCGACCCGTCGCTTCCGAATCGCGCCGCAGTTCGCGCATTGCGTCGGCGATCACCGTGAACGGCTCGGCGCCGTCGCGTCGCGACTCGATCACGTCGTCCCACCAGCGCTCGGGATCGTCGTACCCGCCCGCCTCGGCCAGCGTCGCCAGCGGATCCATCGACACAGAACGCCCACCGGAAGACGCGAACTGTTGCGCCGCCGGCAGGTCGCAGAACCGCACCGGGATCCCCGCCGCCAGCCCGTACTTGATCGCCTGCCACTCGGGGCTGAACACGGCGAAGGGCCAGAACGCGGCCCGCGTCGAGTCGTCGACGGCATACGCGAGGAGTGCGACCGGCGGCTCCATCTCCTCCGAAGCCGCGAGCTCGACGATCTTGTCGGCCTCCGGCGGTCCCTCGATCACCACGATGTCAGGCTGGAGCTCGGCCAGCGCGGTCGCCACCGCACGTGCCGACCCCGGCCCGTGGTGCCGGATCCCGAGCAGGTGAACGGTCATCCGGAAATCTCTCGGCAGGCCCGGTAGAACGGCGCCCAGTCGTCTCGCTCGCGCACCACTGTCTCGAGGTACTCCGACCACACGACCCGATCCGCGGCGGGGTCCTTGACGACCGCGCCGAGGATGCCGCCGGCAACATCTGTCGGCCGTAGTACGCCGTCGCCGAAGTGGGCCGCGAGGGCGAGACCGCCGGTCACCACACTGATCGCCTCCGCGGTCGACAGAGTTGCGGACGGGGACTTGACCGCCGTACGGCCGTCCTCGGTCCGGCCGGAGCGCAGCTCACGGAAGATCGTCACCACGCGGCGGATCTCGTCGAGCGCGTCGTCCGGCTGCGGGAGCTCCAGGGCCGAACCGAGCTGCGCGACCCGCCGCGAGACGATCTCGACCTCGTCGTCCGCGGATTCGGGCAGCGGGAGGACGACGGTGTTGAACCGCCGGCGCAGCGCGGACGAGAGCTCGTTGACGCCCTTGTCGCGATCGTTGGCGGTGGCAATGACGTTGAATCCCTTGCGGGCCTGGACTTCCGTGGCCAGCTCGGCGATCGGCAGCGACTTCTCGGACAGGATCGTGATCAGCGCATCCTGTACGTCGGAGGGCATGCGCGTGAGCTCTTCGATCCGGGCGATCTTCGCCTCGGCCATCGCGCGCTGCACCGGACTCGGCACGAGCGCGGCCTCACTGGGGCCCTGGGCAATCAACTGGGCGTAGTTCCACCCGTACCGGATCGCTTCCTCCGCGGTTCCCGCCGTACCTTGCACGAGCAGCGTCGAGTCCCCGCTGATCGCGGCGGCGAGATGCTCGCTCACCCAGGTCTTCGCCGTTCCCGGTACGCCGAGCAGCAGGAGGGCGCGATCCGTCGCCAGGGTGGCGACTGCGACCTCGACCAGGCGGCGCGGGCCGACGTACTTGGGTGAGATCTCGGTGTCGCCCGCCTTGCCGCCGAGCAGATACGTGACGACCGCCGCCGGCGACATCTGCCAGGCGGGCGGACGCGGTTTGTCGTCGGTGTCTCTGAGCGCTTGCAGCTCGTCGGCGTACTCGACTTCCGCGTGGGGGCGAAGGACTTCAGTTGTCATGAGAGCTCCTCGTACATTTCACGGCGGAAGGTCAAGGTCTCCACCAGGCGGCGACGCCAGGTGTCTTCCTCGCCGGTGGCTTCGCGGGTGATCGGATGATTGAGTACGTCGGGCGGTACGGCGCGGGCCGCGGTGCTCGCGAGCCGGGCCCAGGCGCGGTTGGAGCCGACCTTGGCGAGCTGGTCGAGGATCATGTTCGCGAGCGACTCCGGCCAGGGGACGGGCAGGCCGCCGACGAGTTCGGTGACGTCCACGGTTGTCCGCAGTACGTCGACTGCGCGGGCCCATTCGTCGGCTGGCAGCAATCGCAGCAGCTCTGCGGGACTGCGGTCTCCGGTCGAGGCTTCCGACCGGAGGAGGGCTCGAGCCCACTCGGCGGAACCTTCGCGGATGGCGGCCTCGGTCCATGCGGCTTGGAGGATGTCGGGTGCGCAGCCTTCGACCGGTGTCTGCAGCCAGGCGAGGTCCATCGCCGACAACGGTGTGTTGGCAACGATCTGCAGGAACCACCAGGCTCGCTTGCCGATGCCTTCCGGGTTCTGCGAGTCGATGCCGTCGCGTTCCATCGACTGCGAGAGCCGTTTCGGCAGGTCGACCGCGAGCACACCCTGGCTCTCGACGAGATGTGCGTGGAGGCGTTCGACCATGCGTTCGCCGTACTGCGATCCCGGTATGCGCGCGAGCAGGCGCGCAGCGCCTCGGCGTACCTCACGGGAACGGTCGTCGAGGGCCGACTCCAGGAAATCCTCGTCCGGCAAGGACAAACCGTCCGCGAGGAGGCCGAGGAAGTCGGCTCGGGTGGCGGCGGACTCGGTCGGCCAGACCTCCGCGAGCGCCTCACGGGCCGCGTCAGGGTCCTGGCTGCGGAGGGTACGGAGCCAGGTCCGGCGCTGGATCGCGTTGCCGTGCGTCCACAACTCGGGATCGTTGCTCTCAGCAACGGCGGCGTGGAGGTAACGCCAATCGGGATTGAGATCGGCCAGCCAACGAGCGCGTCGGCCGGCGGCTGCGATCACGAGTGGACGGTACTCCGCGCGGTTGCGGGCGTAGTCGGCGAGCGCCGGGAGGTGCTCGGGTGGGACGCCCCAACCGTGTGCGTCGGCGGTGCGCAACCACTCGCCGAGCGCCGAGGTCTGGAATCCGCCGAGCATCGCAGCCAGCCGGCGGATCGCGACCGGACGCGGCAGCGGTCGATCTTCGCCGGGTGCGGCAGGGATCGGTGCGAGTTCGCGGAGGGGCTTGCGGCCGGCGCGTTTGTAGACGGTCGCGAGCGCGGCTGCGTCGAGGAGACCGCCGTCGCCGAGGCGCTCCTGGATGTGCTCGGGGAGCTCCTCGAAGTGTGCGGGCCTCCGGTCAGTGCCGAGGAGCGCGGAGCTGACGAGACCGTCCCAGCCCTTCATAGGATCACCGGCCGATCGTTCTGCCAGCAGGTCATCGGGCGGAGGCCCGCGCGGTTCCACTCACCGGCGACTGTGATGGGGTCGCCGGCCGATACCGCGAGGAGCTTCCAGGCATCCCATCCCGGCAGCAGCTCCAGCGCGTCGCCGTCCGCATCCACCAACGCCCATCCGTCACCGTGACGGGCCGGTCGTACATCCTGGAGCACCAGCGGCCACCGTTCGTTCCACGGGTCGGCGGCGAGGGATTCGACGTACGACGCGAGCGCTTGACGGGCTGTGAAACCGGCCGGGCGTGGTGCGGGCATGCGGGGATCGGTCTGCGTGAGGAGGGCCCGCATCGGGAGGGCGCCAGGGTAGAACGAGAGCGTGCCGGGGACGTACTCGCCAGGGCGGGCCGGGAGTGGGTCCAGCGGGCGACCGGCGGCGGCGAACGTGAGGATGAGGCCGAGGCGGCCAGTTGTTGCCCCGCGCAACCAGACGCGGCGGACGGTGAGGCGGTCGTCGGGCTCGATCACGCGGCCGAGTACCAGCCAGTCGTCCTGGACCTTCTCGCCGTCGGCCAGGACCCGGGCTGTCTCGGTCGACCAGCCGATCCGGGTCTGCACGGTGTCGGCGAGCGACGGCGGGAGGTCGGCGAGGCGGTCGTGTGCGGAGACGATGAGGTGGACGAGGGAGAGCTCTTCGAGCAGTTCGCCCGGCCATCCGTGGCCGCGTCCGACGACGCCCGCTGCACGGCGTACTGCTCCTGCGACTCCTGGCGCCTGGGCGTCGACCATGCGTGCGGCTAGGCGGCTGAGCTCTGTGTACGCACGCTGGTCGAATCCGCCGAGGCCGAGACGGACCTGGTCGTCCAGCCAGCCTTTCAGCTCGGCCATGCCGCTCGAGACCCGATCGGCACGACGCGAGGCACGCTGTTGAGCGGCTATCGGATCGGCTACCTCGCCCGGCTTCCGCTCCGGTTGGTCGGCCCGGGCGGCGCGCTGGTCCACCCAGGTCTTCACCCAGTCGACCTCGTCGGCCGGCCGCACCTCACCGGTGGCCGACAGCAGCATCAGGCCGAGCGCGTGCTTGCAGGGGAACTTGCGGCTGGGGCAGGAGCATTTGTACGCCGGGCCGCTCAGGTCGACGGCGGTCTGGTACGGCTGCTTGCCGCTGCCCTGGCACAGCCCCCAGACGGCGCGCTCGGAGGACCCGGTCTCCGACCATTTGGCTGCGCGAGCCTGCGCCTGCGCAGCCTTCGCGGACGCAGCATCAGGCGCCAGCCCCAGCACCTGCTCTACGTCCCACAACCCCACACCACTCCCTCACCACCGTCCCTACCCGAAGCATGCCACCCACCCCCGACAACCCACCCACCGCATTTATCTGGTGGACCAGCCGACGGACGGCCCTGCGGCGGGATAGGACCTAGCCGAACGGCTGCCGCTCCGGGCTGGCGGTGGCGTCGGGGTAGCCGTTGCCAGTGGCGTGAGGGATGTACGGCGACCCGTCCGACGGGAACGGCGGCGGAGCGGTCGCCCGGCTCCCCGCCCCAGGCTGGCCGTTCGTCCCACTCCGCGCCCCGGACTGACCGTTCGTCCCACTCCCCGCACCGGGCTGGGCGTTCGTCTCACTCGCCACCCCGGGGTGGGGATTTGTCCCGCTCGCCACTCCCGCGGACGTGCTTGCCGACGCAGCCGCGGATGCGGGAGCAGGCGCGGGGCGGGCTGCAGGCGCGGGGTGGGCTGCAGGCGCGGGCTGGACTGCCGGCTCGGGCTGGGCTGCCGGCTCGGGGTGATCTGCCGGCTCGGGGTGGGCGGCCGGCGGGCAGGACGCGCTTGGGGTGGGTGGGGGTGGGGTGGTGGAGAGGGTGTCTCGGACGGTGCCTAGGAGGCGTTCCTCGACCGACTGGAGTTCGGCTATGCGGGCTCGGATTTCTTCTTCTTCGGACTTGGCTTCGGCGAGGAGTTGGTCGGCTTCGGCTCGGGCGGTGGCGCGGAGGTGGTCGGCGGTGCGTTGGCTGGCGCTCAGGACGCTCAGTTCGTACCGGCGGAGCTCGTCGACCAGCTCGCCCTGGGGACGCTGGGAGTCGAGGATCGCGGCAGCAGGTTGGGGGATGCCGGCGTCGGGGAGTGTGTCCTCGAGGTCGGCGATCTGCTGGTCGACGCGACTGAACAGGTCCTTGACGTCGGTACGCATCTGCCGGATCACCGTCGCCGCCGCCTGCACCCGCTCGTTGGCTTCGCGCTCACGCTCGCGAGCCGTGCGCTCGGCCGACGTGATCACGTCGAGCGCCACAACCGCCGCCCGCTCAGCCGGATCATCAACGGGCACCGCCGCAGACCCCGCCACCCCGGGCGCCCCCGCAGTACCGTCCACGCCCATCGCACCGGCCGCAGCACCCGCAGCACCCGCGGAACCCGCCGCGCCGTCCGCGCCGTCCGCGCCGTCCGCGCCCACAGCGCCCACCGCGCCCACCGCGCCCACCGCGCCCACCGCGCCGTCGGCCCCCGCAGCGCCCTCGGCGCTCATCGCGACGGTCCGTCGGAGCGGGACCTCGCGGATGAACAGGACTGCCAGCAGGCTCACGACGGCGGCGCCGGCTGCGATCACGAAGATCCGGCCGGTTGCGTCGCCGTACGCCTGGCGCACGATCTCCGCGACCGATGCCGGCAGCGAGTTCACGTCCAGCACGCTCCCCGACCCGCCCTGCGCCGCGGCGGCCGCAGCCGGACCGAGCGCTTTGATGTGCTCGGCGATCGAGTCCGTCACCCGGGTCGCCAGCACCGCGCCGAGGACCGACACCCCGACCGCACCGCCGAGGCTGCGGAAGAACGTGACCGACGCGCTCGCCGCCCCAACCTCACTGACGTCCACAGTGTTCTGTACGGCGAGCACCAGGTTCTGCATCATCATGCCCATGCCGATGCCCATCGAGAGCATCCCGAGCCCGATGTACCAGTACGGCGACGTGTGGTCGATCGTCCCGAGTACGCCGAGCCCCGCGGTCAGGAAGATCCCGCCGAGCACCAGGTACCGCTTCCACTTCCCGAACCGCGTGATCAGCTGGCCGGACCCGACAGACCCGAGGAACGACCCGAACATCATCGGGATCGTCAGCAACCCCGCCTCGGTCGCGCTGTACCCGCGCGCCACCTGGAAGTACTGCCCCAGGAACACCGCGCTGCCGAACATCGCGATCCCCACCGAGAGGCTCGCGAGAATCGCCAACGCCGTCGTCCGCTCCCGCACCACCTGAACCGGTACGAGTGGCTCGCGCGCATGCACCTCGACGATCACGGCCAGCAGCGCGAGCACCGCCGTACCGCCGAGATACGCGCCGGTCTGCCACGACCACCAGGCGAAATGCGAGCCCGCGAACGACACCCAGATCAGCGGCAGGCTCGCGGCCCCCGCGATCAGCAGCGCGCCGAGGTAGTCCATCTTGACCTTGCGCTTCACCACCGGCAGGTGCAGGAACCGCTGCAGAACGATCAGCGACAGTACGGCGAGCGGCACGCACACGTAGAAGCACCACCGCCATCCCAGCCACGAGGTGTCCACGATCACGCCGCCGACGAGCGGCCCGGACACGGTCGCCAGCGCCATCACGGCGCCCATGTACCCGGAGTACCGGCCGCGGTTCCGAGGCGGGATCGCCGCTCCGATGATCGCCTGCGCGAGCGCCATCAGCCCGCCCATCGCGAGCCCCTGCAGCACCCGCGCGCCGATCAGGAACGGCACGTTCTGCGAGGCGCCGGCCAGCACCGAACCGGTGACGAACATGACGATCGCGAGCTGCACGAGCAGCTTCTTGCTCATCAGGTCCGACAGCTTGCCCCACACCGGCGTGGACACGGTCATCGCGAGCAGGCTGGCGGTGACGACCCAGGTGTACTGCGTCTGCGAGCCCTCGAGGTCCGCGATGATCGTCGGCAGCGCGTTGCTGACGATCGTCGAGCTCAGGACCGCGGTGAACAACGCCGCGAGCAGCCCGGCGAGGATCTCCAGGATCTCCCGATGCGAGAGCTCCGCGGCAGGAGCCGGTGGAGTAGGCGGCGGTGGCGCAGCCGGTGTGGCGTCCGGCTCGCCCTCGGCGTACCGAGAGCGATAGCGGTTCGGTGTGCCGGTCTGGGGTGTGACCGGCGAGGTCTGAGTGGTGGCAGACATCAGTTTCCGTTCGTACGGCGGGATCGCGACGACCGGGGCAGTGCCATGCACTGTCCCGGGGCGGAAACGGCTGAATCTGTCCTCACACAGCCCGATATTTTGGTTGCAACTACCAACAATATCCCCGCAGCGTCAGCAACCGCTCACCGGGAGCCAGCAACCGTTCGCCGAAAGCTCGTGCCTATTTATGAGACGAGCCCTCCTCGGAACTCGCTTTCCGACGTACGATCCCGTGCTTGTTGAGTAATCAACACCCCTCGGCGGAGCTGTCAGGGCCCGCCGGGGGGCTCATCGCCGAACGCGTCGAGCAGGACGCGGGCACACTCCGACTGCCCAGCGCCCATCACCAGGTTGCCCGGCGCCGTCTCGGACGGATTGAGCAGACCCATCCACAGCGCACCCTCGGCGGATTCGCACGCCGTCCCATAAACCACGGTCCACGCCGGCGAACCCGTCGACATCTCGACGACCGCCGACTCGAAGTCCTCGATCGGCCGACCGATCAACGGCTCGAAACCGGCCCCGCGGCACGCCGCCACCAGGTAATCGCGCAGCCAGATGTCGTCAGCAGGCAGCCGGAGCGGGAGACCCGCCAGGTCGATCAGCTTGACGCCGTCGTCCGACCGGTAGGCGGTCGGAACCAGAACAGACAGCGGATCCCGCCAGAGCTCGATCACCCGCAGATCCGCGGCCGCAACCTCACCGCGAACGAACGCGATATCCAGCTCTCCCGAACGCAGAGCCGTCAGGTACTCCGCCGTCGACGCCGAACTGAGCTGGATCTCCAGGTCCGGCGTCTGAGTGCGAAGCGCTGTCAGACCGCGCTCCAACCGATCCCGCAACCCAGCCGCCGTGCCGATCCGCAGTACGCCGGAACGCCCCGACGCGAGCTCCGCCGCGACCTCCGCGGCTCGATCCGCGGCAGACAACACCGCGCGGGCCTCGCGCAGCATCCGCTCGCCGTCGCCGGTCAGCCGTACGTGCCGGGACGATCGGTCGAGGAGCTGCAGGCCGAGCTCGCGTTCGAGCCGGGCGACCTGCTGGCTGACCGCGGGCTGGACGATGTTGAGCCGCTCGGCGGCGCGGCCGAAGTGCAGCTCCTCGGCCACGGTGACGAAGTACCGCAGTTGCCGTAGCTCCATCGGACACCCCCGGCGATCACGATTCCTTATCGCTGTACAGCGTAACTGCGTCTGGGTCGGCGGCCGCTGCGCCCGTTGACTGGAGAACATGAGGATCGGACTGTGGATCGACGAAGAAGGCAAGACCATCGACGAGATCGGCGCCGCCGCGAAGGCCGCCGAGGACAACGGCATCGACCGGGTCTGGTTCAGCCAGCGACTCGGCTGGGACGCGCTGACGCTGATCGCCGGCGTCGCGCCGTACACCTCGACCATCGGGTACGCCGTCGGCGTCGTGCCGGTGTATCCGCGCCACCCGCTCGCCCTTGCGGCACAGGCGCTCAGCGTGCAGGCGCTGACCGGCAACCGGCTGACGCTCGGCGTCGGCGCGAGCCATCCGCACATGGTCGAAGGCATGCTCGGCATCCCGATGGAACGCCCTGCGGCCTACGTGCGCGAGTACGTCGAGGCGCTCGGCCCACTGCTCGCCGGTGAGCCGACCGACTACGTCGGCGAACGGCTGACCGCCCGCGGCCAACTCGACATCGCCGGAGCCGAGGCACCCGAACTCATCCTCGCCGCGCTCGGCCCGCGCATGCTCAAGACCGCCGGCGAACTCACCGCCGGTACAACGACCAGCTGGGCCGGCCCCGAGGTCATCGAGAGCTTCATCCGCCCGACGATCGACGCCGCCGCGACCGCAGCAGGCCGACCGCAACCCCAGGTCATCGCGGGCGTCTGCGTCGCGGTGACCGACGATCCGGATGCGACCCGGAGCTGGATCGGGTCCCACTACGGCGGGGCCGGCGACATGCCGTCGTACCGCGCGGTCCTGGATCGCGGCGGCAAGGCGGGACCGGAGGAGACCGCGGTCCTGGGCGACGAGGAGACAGTGGCGAAGGAGCTCCAGCGGTACGCGGACGCCGGTACGACGGAGTTCCTGGTCTGCCCGGTCGGGACGGACGCGGAGGTGGAGCGCACGATCAGATTCGCCCTGGAGTATGCATAGATGGTGTCAAAAGACCCCGCTCCGCTCCGACGTACCTGTATGGACCTTCAGGAGATAGTGCAGAAGCGCGTCGACGAGATGGTCGAGGCGGAGCTCGGGCTGCAGGTCGCGGTCTACCACCACGGTGAGCTGGTCGTCGATGCGGTCGCGGGCGACGGCGTGACGTCAGAGACCTTGTACTACGCGGCCTCGACCGGGAAGGGCGCATCCGCGACGGTCGCGAACGTGCTGGTGGATCGCGGGGTGCTCGACTACGACCAGCCGATCGTGGACATCTGGCCCGAGTTCGGCGCGCACGGGAAGGACAAGGCGACGCTGCGGCATGTGCTGACGCACTCCGTCGGCCTGCCCGCGCTGCCGCCGGACGCGACCCACGAGTCGTTCCCCACGCTTCCCGCTTACCTCGCCGCCGCGGAGCCCTGGTGGGAGCCGGGCACGAAGATGACGTATCACGCGGAGACGTTCGGCCTGCTGGTCGGCGAGATCGTCCGGCGCGCGACCGGCCGATCGATCTCCGACGTACTGCGGGAGCTCATCGCGCCGCTCGGTATCGAGAACGACGTGTTCTTCGCGCTCCCGTCCGACCAGCGAGATCGGCTGATTCCACTGGTTGAACCCGAGGGCGCCGAGGAGACGTTCACGATGCTGGCCGGGATGTTCAGCAAGGTCATGCCGCCGGCGATGCAGCCACGCGCGGCCCGGCTCAACCGGCCCGAGCAGTTGGCGATCGAGGACCCGTCGAGCGGGATCCTGACTGCCCGTGGGATCGCCAAGTTGTACGCCGGGCTCATCGGCGAGGTCGACGGCGTACGGCTGGTCCGGCCGGAAGCGGTGCCGGTGATCACCGGGCCGGCATTGGTCGCGCCGGACGAGCTGCTCGGCAACGAAGCGACGATGGCGCTCGGCTACGCGATCGGCCGGCTGGGATCGACGGCGGAGGAGAGCCCGGCGACGTTCGGGTGGCCGGGCATGGGCGGCAGTATCGCCTGGGCGGACACGCGCTCAGACGTTGCGTTCGCGCTGACCAGGACGTTGTTCGACCCGAGCGGATCGGCATCCGCGGTCGAGATCGGCAACCTGGTTGCGAAAACTCTTTGCTGAAAACCCTTTACGGTAAGGGCTTTCAGCTTTTCAGGATTCGCGGACCGAGCGCTGGTCGACCCAGACGAGATGGCCGTGGTGGCTGACGAGAACCTCGTCGGCCCCGGCCGTCCCGCTCCGTCGACCCAGCTCCTGGCCTGCGATCCAGCGCCCTGCGATCAGGACCTGGACAGCGACCGGCCGCGCCGGTGAGGGGGCTACGGGCATGGCACCTGCTTCGTGACAGGGGCGGATGTGATGGGAAGGTTGTGGGGGCTGGTTTCCCAACCAGACGCAAGCCTACAACCGCTTCACCACGGACCGTTAGCTGTAACTCGAATTCCCTCAGGAGCCTGATGTCGAAGCCGATTTTCGTCGTTCAGCTGCATGATGCGCGGCGGCTGCACTACGACGTACGGCTCGAGGTCGACGGGGTGCTGAAGTCCTGGGCGGTGCCGCGCGGGCCGTCGCTGGACCCGATCGTGAAGCGGCTCGCGGTGTTCACCACGGACCACGATCTCGAGTACGCGTCGTACGAGGGAGTGCACCGGGATGCGCAGTACGGCAGCGGTGCCGTGATCGTCTGGGATGCCGGCGTCTACACGAATCTCACCCGCGACGACCGGCACCAGCTCGTCGATCCCGCGGAGGCGATCGAGCGCGGGCACTTGAAGGTGCAACTGCACGGCGTGAAACTCAACGGCGCCTGGGCCTTCACCCGCACCGGCGCGGATTGGTTGCTGGTCAAGGTGAAGGACGCGGACGCCGATCCGGGGCTGGACCTGACGGTGACCGAGCCCCGTTCGGTGCTGAGCGGGCTGACCATCGAGGAGATGGCCGCCTCGTGATCACCAGCTGTCGACGTGGAGAACTTCGTCGAGCGGCTGCCGCGCGGCCGGCTTGAAATCGGTCCCGATCGTGTACGCCGTCGGGATCAGCACCGTCTGACGGATGTCCTCCGGCAGGCCGAGCAGCTCCGAAACCTCCTGCTCATAGGTGAGATGCAGCGTCGTCCACGCCGTACCGAGAGCACGGGCCCGGGCGGCGAGCATGAAGCTCCACGCCGACGGCAGGATCGAACCCCACAGGCCGGCCTGGTTCCCTGCGGGCAGCGAGTGGACCTTGAGGCACGGGATGACCAGCACAGGGACCTGGCCCATCCGCTCGCCCAGGTAGGCCACGCTGTCGCCGACCCGGCGCTGCACCGGACCGCGCTCGGGGTCGTCGGCGTGCAGCTTCCCGGCCGCGCCCGGACCGGCCAGGTACTGCTCGACCGACCGGCGGTAGTACTCGCCGATGGCCGCACGCTTCTCGGCGTCGGTGATCACCAGCCAGTGCCACGTCTGCCGGTTGCTCCCCGACGGCGCCTGCAGGGCGATCTCGATGCACTCCCGGATCAGCTCCATCGGCACCGGGCGCTCGAGGTCGAGGCGCTTGCGGACCGTCCGGGTCGTCGTCAGCAGCTCGTCGGGGTTCAGGTCGAGGGTGTAGGTCACGTGGGACAGTGTGTCAGCAGACGTACGTGCTGTTCGGGTGCACCTTCTCGCAGTACCGGACGTGCAGGTGGTTGTCGTGAGCCGGCCAGTTCATCGTCAGGCCCTCGTTGATCAGCGTCGGGTCGTTGAACCAGATGTACTTCACGTGCCCGGGCGCCGCGGCGCGGACGGCCTGGATCAGCTGGCGGGTGGCAGCACGGTCGTACGTCGCACTCTCCCAGGTGATCCGGCCCGCGGTGCATTGCGCGTTGTCGGTACGGATCGGCCAGATGTCGATGTCCATGCCGTTGTCGTGGCTCGCGTGGCCGGGGATGTCACCACCGTGCTCGAACCCGGCATCGCCGTACGGGACCTTGCCCTGATTGGTGGCCGCGAACGAACGGGCTGCGGCCTCGATCTGGGCGATCGGGGCGGCTGCCGCCCAGTTGGCCGCCGTACCGTTGCCGTCCGGGTCCTGGTCGCAGAAGTTGTTGCTGAAGTCGGGGTAGTCGTAATGCCAGGCTAGGTTGCGCCAGGTGACCGGGCCGACGATGCCGTCCGCGCCGATGCCGGCGTGCGACTGGAACGACACGACCGCGTCGTGCACCGCCGTACTGAAGACACCGTCGACCGGGAGGCTCAGCCGGCGCTTGGCATTCAGCTCGACCTGGAGCGCCTTGACCGCCGCGTTGTTGTCACCGGACCGGACCGTCGGCGCCAACGCCGCCCAGGTCTGCGGCCCGACAATCCCGTCGACACCGAGCCCCTTCGCGGTCTGAAACGCCTTCGCCGCGGTGACAGTGGTCGCACCGAACACCCCGTCCGCATCGACGGTCTGTCCGGAGTACTGCAGCAGGAACTGGATCGCCTGTACGTCAGCACCACGGTTACCACTGCTCTGAGTCGGAAAGAACGCGTTGGCGTAGGCCTGCGCGGAGGCCGGCACCAGGGCAGTGATGAGCAGAACGATCAGGGCAAGCAGAGCACGTCGCATGAGTTCCTCCGGGGCGGGTGAGGTAACTGACTAACGCTCACCCGCCACCATCGGTCATTTGTTACCGCAGGACAAGAGCGTGTGAGATGGTTCTGAAGCAGACTATCTACTAACGGAAGGATTGACGATGGCTCTCAACTCGTCCGGCAGCGGTGGCATTTTCTCGTCGTCACCGAGGACGCGCAGCGCCGGGCCGTCGCGGACATCTTCCGGCGGGCGTTGTCGCAGGCGGCGGGGCAGCCGTTGACGGAGGACGACGTACGGCGGATGAACCATCACGCGCGGTCGACCGAGCGGGTGTTCGACAGCCTGCGCTACCTGGCGGACAACATCCACCGGGTCCCGGCGTTCGTGATCCCGGCCGTCGAAGGCCGGACCGATCGGGCATCGGCGGCGGAGCAGTCCGGGACGTGGGGGTCGATCCTGCCGGCGGTCTGGAGTTTCATGCTCGCCGCCCGCGAGCGCGGCCTCGGCACGGTGTGGACCACCGCGCAAGGCCCGCTCGAGCGGGAACTCGCGAAGGTACTCCGGGTTCCGTACGACGACGTGATGCTGGCCGCCTTCATCCCGCTGGCGTTCACGATCGGGACCGACTTCCGTCCGGCGAAACGGGTTCCACGCGACCAGGTCCTGCACTGGGACCGGTGGTAGGCCTATTCGAACGGAGTCGGATCTCCGGCGCCCACTCGGACGAGCTCTGGGACGTCCTCGGAGAAGTCGACCACGGTGGTTGGCTCGGTGCCGGCTTCGCCCTCGATGACGGCGTCGATCTGGTTGTCGAGCTCTTCCTTGATCTCCCAGCCCTGCGTCATCGGATCCTCGTGGCCGGGGAGCAGCAGAGTGCTGGAGACCAGCGGCTCACCGAGCTCCGAGACCAGGGCCTGCGTGACCACGTGGTCCGGGATGCGTACGCCGACGGTCTTCTTCTTCGGGTGCAGCAGCCGGCGCGGGACCTCCTTGGTGGCCGGGAGGATGAACGTGTAGCTGCCCGGCGTGGCCGCCTTGATCGACCGGAAGACGGCGTTGCTGATGTGCACGAACTGCCCGAGCTGGGCGAAGTTCTCGCAGACCAGTGTGAAGTGGTGCCGGTCGTCCAACTGCCGGATGGTCCGGATCCGGTCGATCCCGTCCCGGTTCCCCAGCTGGCAGCCGAGCGCGTAGCAGGAGTCGGTCGGGTACGCGATCAGCCCGTCCTCGCGGAGCAGGTCCACCACCTGACCGATCGACCGCCGCTGAGGGTTCTCGGGATGGATGTCGAAATACCTGGCCATGACCGGGGAGCTTACCGCTGCAGAACTTTCGGTCTATTTGGCCAGGCCGATCGGTGTCGCGGTCACCACCAGGTTGTCCTCGTAGCCGCCACGATCGGCATGGTACGGACCCGTGCAGGTGATGAGGATCAGCCGATGATCGACAGCCTGGTCGAACGCACCACTCTTGGTCGCGAGCGCATCCTTCCGCACCGACTCGATGGACACGACCCGGTACGACGCCGTATGGCCCGAGCCGTTCAGTACGACGATCTCGCCCGCCCGCACATTGAGCAGACGCGCGAAGAACCCGATCCCCTCGTTCTTCGAATCGACGTGACCGGCGAGCACGACCGAACCGAACGGATCACCGGCCTCGGCGCCACCGTCCCACCAGCCGACCCATTGCGGCTTGGCCGGCACCTGGAGCTGCCCGCTGACGGTAGTTGCCGGAAGCACCGGTGCGTCCTTGCCGCCCGGCAGCACGACCTGTTGCGGTACGAACCGGATGCGCTGACTCGGCGCAGGTGTGCCGACCCGTCCCGGCGGCGCGGACATCGGCTCGGTCGGAGACGGCACGGCAGACGGTGTGCCCTCGAACGTGAAGCCGAACGTAGGCGTCGGTGTCGGCACCGCGCCGTCCGCCCCGGCGGCACAACCCGCCAGGGCGAAACAGCACAGCGCCGTACCGACCAGTGCCCGCTTCAGCGGCGGACTACTTTCCGGGCAGTGACGACCGCGACTCCCAGTGCAGCAAGGAACACCACGACCCACAGCCCGGACTGTCCGGCGGGGCTCTGCGCCTGGTCGAGCCCTGCCGCCTGTCCACCTGTACCGGTGTTCACCACACCCGGCTTCGCCGACCCGGTGGCCGGTAGCTTGATCGTGCCCAGGGCAACGGTCATCGTCTTCTGGGTCGGTGCACCGATCGCGAACACCCGGGTCAGGTAACCGGCCTTCACCGGCAGATCCAACGGACCGAGAACAACCGGTGACGTTGCGCCAGTAGGAACGATGTCCACCTTGTACGTAGCCGCCGGAACGACCACGTCGAGTGATTCTCCGTTCGCTACGTTACGGAATAGCACCTTTCCGTTAACCCGAATGTCAGCCGGCCCGACAGCCGCGTCGTGCGCGACCCGCAACCCGGCCTTGTCCGTCGGCACCGCGGTCAGCTTGTTCGGGTACGTCGTGATCAGCGGCTGCCCCGTCGGCGACACCGGCTGGTGGATGACGACATCCAGACTGGCCCCGGAACCGGCCGAGACCTCACGCTGGATGACCAGCTTTCCGTTCTGTTTCGCCGTGATCATCCGCTTGCCGGACGCAACCCCGAAAGGCCCCACCAGCTTCCCGCCGGCCACCCCCGCGGCAACCTGATGACCGTCGACGCTGATGTCGAGACTGCGTCCGGGAAGCCCCTGGACGAAGTACAGGTTGGCCCCCGCCGCGGCCTGCGCCGGTACCGCCAGGACTGCCGGCGCCGCCGCCGCCATCACGGCGAGCAGCAGCGACAACACCCTGCGAATTACCGGACCACGAATTCTCGAAATACTCAGGGATACCGCCCGGAATTGCCCGGACACGCTCCGTTCCTGCATTTTCCTTCCCCCTCCGGTGTTCGCCAAAAAATAGCGTAAGCATTTCCCTACCCCACGAATTCGGGCGTATCGTATGCCCCAGTCGACCGGACCGGAAGGGGAAACGGTCAGGTCCGTTTTTGGGGGGCGGTGACTCGTGGCAGGACCCGGCTCACCGCACCGGCGTCGCGGGCTCCTCCCCGAGCGGACATCGGGGGTGGGGGAGCCCGGACGCAGAGCTGGATCGCTGATCCTGGCGGCGGTCGCGCTGGTGCTGGGGTACAGCGCGACCGTCTCCTGTTCCAGCATCGACGCACTCCCGGTCGCGCCGAGCCCGGGGCTGAACAGTTCGCGGCCGTCGGGCAGCGCTGCAACGCCCAGGCCCACCACGCCCGGTCCGGGCGAGACCGTGCCCGGCATCCAGTTGATCGCCGTACCGCATCGGGACGGGTCGTTCGACATGACCGAGAACGTGATGTTGCCTGCGGCCACCGACATCCTGCCGCTGCAGTTGCCGTCGTCCGGCGACCACCTGCCCGGAATGATGGCCCGGACAACGCCCCGGGTCACCAACCTGAAGGTGGTCGCCGACGACCAGTCGGTGCCGATCGAGAACACCACGGTCACCGCCCCGGGCGACCTGCCGTTGACCGTCTCCGCCACCCGGATCCGGCTGACCTACACACTGTCCGGATCGGCGGTCATCGCCTCTCCGTCGACATCGACGCGGGCCAGTGCGGCCATCAAACCGCTCACCTCGGCGGCCGGCGGAGCCCTGCCGACCGACGTCACCGTGACCACCGGTCTGCTCAACGCGATCTGCCCGCTGCTGACCGAGACCCGCTGCGCGGTCGGCGATCCGCCGATCCTCGGGATCCAGTCCGGCATCCCGGCGAGCAAGGCCCTCGTCGTCCTGCAATTGGATCTGCCACGCTGACCTTATGACGGATGAGCGGATCGCCTTGGGCACGGCCCGGGGCCGGTGGGTACTGGCGGCGACGGCGCTCGGGTCGGGGATGGCGTTCCTGGACGGAACGGTCGTCAACGTCGCACTGCCGGCGATGGGCGAGGACCTGAACGCGGACGTCGCCGGTCTGCAATGGATCGTGAACGGCTACATGCTGATGCTCGCCTCGCTGGTTCTGCTCAGCGGTTCGATCGGCGACCGGCTCGGGCGACGGCGGACGTTCGTCGTCGGGGTGATCTGGTTCGCCATCGCCTCGGTGGTGTGCGCGATCGCGCCGACACTCGAGGTGATGATCGCGGGCCGCGTCCTGCAGGGCATCGGTGGCGCCCTGCTGACCCCGGGCAGCCTGGCCATCCTGCAGACCTCGTTCCAGCACTCCGACCGCGGCAAGGCGGTCGGCACCTGGTCCGGCCTCACGTCGGTCGCGGCAGCCGTCGGCCCGTTCGTCGGCGGCACCCTGGTCGACAGCGGTTACTGGCAGCTGATCTTCCTGCTCAACGTTCCGATCGCGTTGGTCACCGTCCTGGTCACGCTGCGGCATGTGCCCGAGAGCCGCGACGAGAGCGCCGGCGGCAGGCTCGACATCAACGGCGCGATCCTCGCCACCGTCGGCCTGGCCGGTCTCACGTACGGCCTGATCAGTGCCGGGGACCACGGCTTCGGCGATCCTCTGGTTCTGACCAGCCTGGCGATCGGCGTACTGGCCTTCGCCGGGTTCATCGAGGTCGAGCGCCGCACCTCGCACCCGATGCTGCCGCTGAACATCTTCGCCAACCGGCGCTTCACCGGCGCGAACCTGGTCACCGTCGTCGTGTACGGCGGTCTCGGAACCGCGACCTTCCTGCTCGTGGTGTACCTGCAGACCGCACTCGGCTACTCCGCCTTGTGGGCCGGTGCGTCGTTGTTGCCGATGACACTGCTGATGTTCTTCCTGTCCGGGTATGCCGGCGGTCTGTCGGACCGGATCGGCGCCCGCATCCCGATGACGGTCGGACCGGTACTGATGGCCGCCGGGTTCCTGCTGATGCTGCGGATCAACTCCGAGTCCAGCTACGTCAGCGCCGTACTGCCGGCTGTCGTAGTGCTCGGGCTCGGTCTGGTCGCGACCGTCGCTCCGCTGACCGCGACCGTGATGTCGTCGGTCGCGGATCACCACGCGGGTATCGCCTCCGGCGTGAACAACGCGGTCGCCCGATCCGCGCAGCTGATGGCGGTCGCCGCGATCCCGGTGGCGGCCGGCATCACCGGCAACGCCTACCGCGATCCCGTTGCCTTCCACAACGGATTCGGCAAGGCGCTGTGGATCTCCGCCGTCCTCGCGGCGGCGGGCGGCGTGATCGCCTGGGTCACGCTGGGCGATCGCCGCGACAAGGCTCGCGAGGTGCAGCCCGCGGAGATCCACCACCGGCACTGCGCGCTCGAGGCGCCACCGCTCGCCGACGCGCACACCACTCGGCCGACCGGCTGATTTGTCGACTTTGTCTAGCGCAGGCCCAGGTAGTGCTTACGGCTGACCTGGTCGAGGCGTTCGATCGCGTAGCGGAGCATCGTGCGCGGCATCCGGGTCGCGTACTCGTCGAGGAAGTCGCGGAGCTCGGCCTCGGAGACGCGTTTGCCGGCCTCGCGCAGCATCCAGCCGGACGCCTTGTGGATCAGGTCTTCCTTGTCGTCGAGCACCTCGGCGGCCAGCCGGAAGGTGTCGTCGATCTGACCCTGGCCGATGAGGAACTGCGTGGCGACCAGCGCGATCCGGCGCTCCCACAGGCTGCTCGAACGGATGAGCGTGTAGAGCTCGTCCCGGGGCTTGTCGAACAGGTACCCGCCGACGACCTGCGGAGCACTGCAGTCGACGAGATCCCAGTTGTTGATGTACGCCGTACTCCGCAGGTACAGGTCGTGGATCGCGGTCAGCTCGGCCGGGTTCGCCGTACGCGGCTTGAGGGCCCGGGCGGCGCGATCGGCCAGCAGGCAAAGGACTGTCAGGCGGTGTTCGTGAATCGGACTGGTCAGGGCCTGCTCGAGCTCGGGCAACGGTAGACCGGCCTGCAGGTACGGCTTGAGGATGCCTCGGATCGTCGACAGCTTGACGCCGACCATCTGGTCTCCATGGCCGTATCCGCCGGGCTGGAGCTGGAAGTAGCGCGCGAGCACCTCCGCCACGGCCGGATCGGCGGCGGCGTCGACTGCCTCGAGCAGATCCTGGGTGATCAGAGCCGCCTTGCCGTCGAGAACGCCCATGTCGTCCTGTGTATCACCGTGCTGGGTCCTTCGTTTGCTTGACATTGGAGCGTTTGCAGGTCCGAGGTCACGCTCCGGGGTCATCCGTGGCAGACCCGTTGTTATGCCTGCGCGTTCAGGCATACGGTGAGAGTAGGGCAGTTCCACTCCGCCAGGACCTTGCGTTCGTGGCGCTACCCGGGGAGATATCGGCGTGACCAGCCACCCAGAGCCGCGTGACGGCGAGATGATCCGAACCACCTTCGACGCGGTGACCGAGGAGCTGACACCTGGCGTCCTGCTGGTCAGACTGTCGGGTGAGATCGACATCGCCAGCACCGACTTCGCCGCCGAGGCGATCCGCGCCGCCGTCGCGCCACCGGCCCGGCTGGTGCTGATCGAGCTGTCGGCCGTGACGTTCTGCAGTTCGGCCGGCCTCGGCAACCTGGTCGAGGCGCGCAACCTGGCCGGTGAGCAGAACATCACGCTGGCCCTGGTCGGCGTCGGCCGGCCGGTCGACCGCCCGCTCAGCGTCACCGGTCTCGGCGGCCAGTTCCGCATCTACAGCACGGTCGCGGAGGCACTCGCCGAGCTCTGAGGTCAGCTGTGGTCGGCGGATACGGTAGCTTTCGGTGTCTCCGACAAAGGAAAGTCATGGGTGAGCTAGCCAAGATCGTGGTCGTGGTGCCGACCTACAACGAGCGGGAGAACCTGCCCGTGCTGGCCGGACTCCTGTCCGACCTGAACCTGCCCGGCCTGGAGCTTCTCGTTGTCGACGACAACTCCCCCGACGGTACGGGCGACATCGCCGACGAACTGTCGAAGGAGTCGCCGGAGAAGGTCGGCGTACTGCACCGGACCGTCAAGGACGGCCTGGGCCGCGCGTACGTCGCCGGGATCACCCGTGCGCTCGACGAGGGTGCCGACATCGTCATCCAGATGGACGCGGACCTGTCCCACCCGGCGTCGGTGATCCCGACGATGGTCGAGATGCTGCGTACGACGGACGCCGCCGTGGTGATCGGCTCGCGGTACGTCCCGGGCGGCTCCGCGGCCGCTGAATGGGGCTGGCACCGGCGGGCGCTGTCCGCCTGGGCGAACTTCTACGTGAACGCGATCCTGCGGCTGCACGTGAAGGACGCGACGGCCGGCTTCAAGGCGTGGAAGGCGGACACCCTGCGCTGGATCGACGTCGCGTCGATCGCGAGCAACGGGTACTCGTTCCAGGTCGAGATGAACTACCGGACGGTCAAGCGCGGCCTGAAGATCGCCGAGACGCCGATCCGCTTCGAGGAGCGCACCGAGGGCGTCTCGAAGATGTCGTTGAAGGTGCAGCTCGAGTCGGCGCTGATGCCGTGGAAGCTGCTGTTCAACCGCTAGCCGTAGCCCAGCTCGTGGAGCCGGGCGTCGTCGATGCCGAAGTGGTGCGCGATCTCGTGCACCACTGTGATGTTCACCTCGTCGAGGACGTCGCCGTACGTGTCGCAGATCGCCAGCGTCGGGTTCCGGTAGATCGTGATCCGGTCCGGCAGGACACCGCCGTACTCGTGCCCGCGCTCGGTCAGCGGGATGCCTTCGTAGATCCCGAGCAGCTCCGGATCGCCGGGCGGTGGATCGTCCTCGACGAACACGGCCACGTTCTCGATCAGCAGCGCGAGCTCTTCGGGTATCTCGTCGAGCGCGTCGGAGACCAGCGCCTCGAAGTTGGCCCGGCTTATCTCGATCACGCCTCCAGCGTAGTGACCTACAACCAGCCCTGACGCGACGCCTGTACGCCGAGCTGGAAGCGCGTCTGCGCGCCGAGCGCCTCCTGCAGCCGGCCGATCCGTCGCGCGATCGTCCGCTCGCTCACGCCGAACTCGCGCGCGATCGACTCGTCGGTCAGCCCCGCACTCAGGTAGGTCAGCAGCCGCTTCGCGTCCAGGCTCGGCCCGGCTGTGACGTCGTTGAGTTCGGTCCCGCTCGTGATCGGTACGGCGATCCGCCATAGCGCCTCGAAGATGCGTTCCAGGCCGCGGAGGAGCGGGGAATCGTGCACCACCAGCGCGACGAATTCTGGCCCGCGTCGTACCTCGGCACGGGCTCCGACGAGTGCCCAGCGGTCGTCGACGATGGTGATGTTGAGCGGCACGTGCGGGAACACGCGGGCCTGCTCGCCCGCCTCGATACAGGACTGGACCATGTGGAGGGCGTTGCCGTCCTGGAGGACGTGCGCGCCGTAGATCACGTCGTACCGGACGCCACGGTCCAGCGCGTCGAACATGCCCTCGACGATCTTCAGCTCACGGGCGGCCAGGTTGCCCATCGTCATCGCGCGTACGTGCTCCTGTGCGTCCTTCTGGACGGAGTTCAGCACCGCTTGGGAGGCGGCGTACGTCGGGAGGATCTCGAGGTAGTCCTGCCGACCGGCGGCAGATTTCCACAGCTCTGTCAGGAGATCGGCGCTCTCGCGCGCCAGGGCGGCCTGTTTGGTGTGCCGCTCGGCCAGCGCGTCCATGGCCAGCCGCGGCGGACGTACGACGAGAGCGCCGTCGATCCGCTCCACCAGCCCCAGGGTCAGTAGCTCGTCGACCGGGTCCTGATCCGTCGGCGAGGTCTCTGGGTGCTGCATGAGTCGCACGAGGAGCGCCTCGGCCGCAGGGGTCAGGCCGAGTGCCTGGAGCGCTTCCATGCCTCTCTCTACCACCGGCGACAGTTTCTCGCCATGCCGGTTTCTGACAGGTCCGAACGCTCGTACCGGCCGCCGCGCCCGGCAAATACTGATGCCGCCCACATCCCCCATGCGTTTCGCAGGAGTCCCCGATGAGAAAACGCCTGATCTGGCCAGTGGTCGCCGCCCTTGGCCTCACGCTCGGTCTCGCAGTCCCCTCGGCCGCCACCGCCGCTCCCTCACCCGGCCCGGTCGCCTTGGTACAGGGCGCCGTACCGCACAAGCTGGACCCGAAGTTCCAGCAGCTCGCCGACGAACTGCCGGCGCTGCGCCAGCGGGCCGAGGCCGTCAAGGCCAAGCTCGGGCTGCACGACAACCCGGTCCAGGAGGCCGTGCTCGACGCGATCGACCCGACGCAGTACAAGTGCTCCGACGCCACCCCGCCGGTCGTCGCCGCGATCCTGCCGGACACGACGGGCTGGACGCAGGAGCAGGCGCTCGCCGTACTGCATGTGCTGATCTTCAACATGGCGCTGATGGACGCGGCATACCTGCCGCAGCCGGGGCCGTACACGTTCGGCTCGCACGGCCAGTACACGCACACGGTCAACCGCACCTTCAAGGACCTGCAGAAGTTCTGGGACATCCCGTCGCGTGGCGTCTCGGTGGTGCCGGCGCACGGTCGGTCGATGCTGAACGCCGAGGTGAACTACCGCGTCTTCACGGTCCTCTACGGCCTTGACCCCGCGCAGTCCCGGGTCTCCGCCGACCTGGTCGCGCACGAGCTGAACAGCCCGGCCCTCGGGTACGGCGACCTGCCGATCTTCACGTTCAACGCGTACGCGACGCCGGGCGGCGAGGACATCCCGGGGTACGGGAAGTCGCCCAAGCGGATCGCCTTCGGCGACGGGGTGATGGAGGGGTTCGCTCGCGTGGGGCTCGGTGCTGTCGCGCCGCAGGCGATCCTCGGGCATGAGTTCGGTCACCAGGTCCAGTTCGCCGACTCGCTGATGCGGCCGGAGCTGCCCGGGCCGGAGGCGTCCCGGTGGGCGGAGCTGATGGCGGACTCGTTCAGCGGGTACTTCCTCACCCACGCGCGGGGCGAGCGGATGGGCCTGCGAGAGGTACGCGATTTCAGCCAGATGTTCTACCAGCTGGGCGACTGCGGCTTCACCGCCGACGGCCACCACGGCACACCCAACCAGCGAATGAAGGCATCCCTGTGGGGGTACGGCGTCGCCGTCACGATCCCGCCCCGCAACCGCGTGCTGCCGTCGCTGGTCGTGTTCCACCTGTTCGCCGCGCACTATCCGCGGCTGATCGCGCCTGACGCGACCAGCTGATCCCGGGCCCTTCGCGGCCCCCTCCCAGGGGCGCCGTACGCCGACCACCTGCGGCGTACGGCGCCCCCTGGTTATCTCGTTTTGGAGCCGCGGCCCAAACCCTCTATGCTTACGGCTGTCCCTGGAGCTTCGGCTCCCGCGGGTCCGAGTCCCCATCGTCTAGTGGCCTAGGACGCTGCCCTTTCAAGGCGGTAACGCGGGTTCGAATCCCGTTGGGGATACGGCCGAAAGGCCGGTGCAAGAACTAGCTCGAAGATGCTGTACGATCGTCGAGTCATTTGGCCCAGTGGCGCAGTTGGTTAGCGTGCCGCCCTGTCACGGCGGAGGTCGCGGGTTCGAGTCCCGTCTGGGTCGCCAGGAGAAGGCGGCGGTGTCCAACACCGCCGCCGAATTTTCTCCCCGGTCAGGTAGCTCAGCTGGTAGAGCGTCCGCCTGAAAAGCGGAAGGTCGGCGGTTCGAGACCGCCCCTGACCACCCTTTCTTGAGCGTGGATCTCGGTCCGAGATCCGCCGAACCTCCCGCGAGTACCGCAACGAGTACCGCAACGCCTATCCAGCTACCGCCTTCGCGAGCTGTTCGAGCGCCTTCCGCTGGTCATCCAGCGACGCGTGCGCGTAGATCGTCATCGTCACGTGAATGTCCGCGTGCCCGACGATCGCCTGAACGATGTGCGGCGGTACGCCAAGGCGTAGGAGCAAGGTCACACACGAGTGGCGCAAATCGTGGAGGCGCATCTCCCCCAGCCCTGCCTGCTCCCGCAGCGGGTACCAGACCCGCCGCAGGTTGTCCGGCTCGATCGCCGTACCGATCTCGGTCGTGAACACGTAGCCGGTGTCCACCCACTTCTCGCCCGCCAGCAGCCGTTCCATCGCCTGCCGGCGCTTGTGGCTCCTGAGAGCTTCCACACACACCACGATCAGCGGCACGGTACGGCGGGAACGGTTGGTCTTCGGCGTCACGGCTTGCAGGGCGCCGCCGACGCGCTGAAGTGTGCGTCGGATTTGGACCGTGTTCTCTGCCCAGTCGATGTCCTCCCACTTCAACCCAAGCACCTCACCGCGGCGCAGACCGAGGTAGAGCGCCAGCACGAACAGCGCGTATAGCCGGGTCGGCTTCGCAGCTTCCAACAGCAACCGGGCCTGCTCCTCCGTTGCGCCTCGATTGACCTCGTACTGCGGGCCCTTCACCTGGACCAGCTTCGCGACATTGCGTTGCAGAACCTCTTCCCTGACCGCAGCCTGCAAAGCGTTCCGCAGTACGGCGTGAACCTGCTCCACCAGGCGGTCAGACGGGAGCCGCTTGCAGCACCGGCCGACCGCGCGGCACCTCGCCTTGTCACCGCGTCGACTGTCATATCCGTGCAGGCAGCACAGGCAGGTGTTCCGGAGTCGCTGCATGAACAACCGCACGTCGGCACCGGTCAGCTTGTGGAGCTTCTTCTTGCCCAGTTGAGGAATGAGATGCACCCGCGCAACCAGCTCGTAGCCCTGATGAGTCCTAGGCTTCTTCGACGGCTTCACGATGTGCTCAAGCCAGTACTTCAGGAATGCCTCCACCTGCCAGTTGGTCGCCTCAGCCGGGATGCCCTCATCAGAGTTCGTCTGTAGCTTCCGCAGTTTCTGAACAACCTGATCCCTGTCCTTGTGCGACACCTCCCGCCTGGCGTATGTCCCGTCGGGTTGCAGGACGTACGCCGCGCCGAACCATCGATCCTTGCTCGGTCGATAGAAGATCGAGCCGTCACCGTTCGCGGCCTTCATGCTGCGGTTTCCTCCTCCAGGAGTTGAATGGCTTCCTCCAGAGCCGAGACCCGCACCAACCGGCGAGCGCCGATCTTCAGCTTCCGGCTCCGGATCAGGTCGTAGAGAGTCGAGCGGTGAATTCCCAGCCGAGCGGCAGCGTCTTCCGTCGTGAACAACAGCCGCTCAGCATCAGCAATCTGAACCGTCGTCATGTCGCGTGCAGCTCCGTTCTGTCCGGCCGTACTCATGCGGTCTCACGTGTGGCGTGGTCGTTGTCGGAAAGGTCAGGAACAGCTCTGGGACCCCAAGCCGTCCCAGCCGTCCCAGCCGTTGCATCCCAGGTCAGGTCCGGGACGGCTTGACTCGGTGGGACGGCTTGAGCCGTCCCAGACCCGGAAGCCGTCCCCGTGCTGACCTGCGCGGGGACGCCTGGGACGGCTGGGACGCCTCCCCCATCGGCGGTCGTCTTCGGCTCCGGGCAGTAGCGGTTCCAGGCGTCGGAGAAGTCGCTGCGGGTGTAGCCCTTCGCCTGCCCGGTCGTGAACCGGATGTTGCTGGATCGGATCTCGAAATCGCGCAGCAGGTTGCCGAGCTTCATGGCGCTCAGCCCGCTTGGTCCGTGGGTCGCCCACGGTGCCTCCGGGTCGCCCTTGAGCCGGTCCAGGAGTTCGGCGGTGGGCAGCGCGTCGGCGTCCTGGAACGCAATCCGGCAGTCAGCTAGCAGCCGCGTGTGCAGCGACGCCTCATCGCCGGCGTCACGGTCGCTCGTGAGCGACACAGCGGCCTTCCTCGCAGCCCGCGGCCATTGCCCACCCGCGAGGTCGGCGACGGCAATCATCGGCTCCCAGGTGTCCGCCGCCCGGTCCTCCAGCGGCATCTCCGGTGCGGCGTCGGTCAGCTCGTCCAGGTGCGCCGTCAGCCAGCGATTCAGGCTGTGCCGCAACACGTCCAGCTCGGGTCCGTCACGGCGCACGCGGTAGGGCTGCACCGACTCGCCCGGCGCACGCCGGCGCATGCGGATCACGGCCGCCCGGTCCTCGATCGTGTCGGGCATAGCGCCGATCCCCGCGAGTGCAGCCATGGCGAACGTCGGGTGCTTCTCCACCGTGTCCCGGCCGGCGTTGTACCGGATCGTCGTCCGGCCGCGTTGGTGTCCGGCCTTCAGCAGTCCGCGCAGGTTCTCGTCACCGTTCGCCTTGTCGCCAAAGATCGTGTCTGCCTCGTCGATCAGCAACGTCGGCGGATCGCTCGGCTTCATGCTGATCGACCGGTAGACCGCGGACGGAGACGCGTTCGTCGTCATCAACGGCCGATGACACAACCCTTCGACCATGTCGAGTAGACGCGACTTGCCACAGCGCTTCTCGGGTGCCCGGATCACCAACCGTGGCGCGCAGTTCCAGGCCGGTACGGCGTGTGACGCACCGATCCAGAGCACAACGGCGATCAATGCAGACGTGTTCGGCAGGACGACGTACCGGCCGATGGTTGCGGCGACGTCGTCCAACAGTTCGGCACCGTCGATCTGCTCGGGAGCTGTCTCGTCGGGCGTGGTCATGCGGCAATCCCTTCGTCATGGAAGCCACCGGTGATGGCGGCTCGAATGTCGCGGGCGGTCTGGTCAACTTGCTGCCCCACATCGGTGAGTGCCGCGATCGCGTCGGCATGGCTGATCGCACCGGCCGCGACCATCCGCGCAACGCCTCTCGCAGCGCCATAGAGGGTCGTTCGGCGCTTGCCCTCGGGCGCGTTCCGTACAGCGTTCAGCGTCGAAGTGAGCAGGCTCTGCGGATTCGAGATGCCTCGCGCTCGGGTGGTCTGGATTGGGACGGCCGGGCGGGTAACGGATTCGGCCGGCGCAGGTGGCAGACAGGCGTCGATCAGCGCCGGGGGCATCTCCACCGGCTCAGCCAGTACGTCGCCCCACCGGTAGGGCTGATGGGTGCGGTGGTGAATCGATGGCGGGATCACGACGTACCCACCGTCAGCCTTCACGTCGATCCCAGCTCGGTTCGGCATCGGTCGTGAGCCGATCTCGCGGCCGGGGTGGCGGTAATACAGGTGGACTCCCCCGGAGCCAGTGCGAACCCACAGCGTGCGCGGCACCAACCCCAGCGCCACCAGCTCCGCCAAGCTCGCACCTCCACCGTGTGCGGGGTCCACGTCGACTACGACCAGGCCGGACAGGACACCGGTCCGTAGGGCGAGCTGCCCACGAGGTACAGCGGCGACGATCGCGGCGATGCGTTCAGCGTCGGTAGTAGCGGCGTAGAACCCGTGGCAGGTCAGGTGTCCGCAAGTCGCCGGGTCGTGTGCGTCGGCCGGGCAGTCGCTGCAGAAGAATCTCTTCAGGACGCCGATTGGTAATGACTGCACTCTGACCGCTGAGGACATGCTCGACGCATGCGGAAAGATCTCGACCATGATCGTCACGCGCAATCGCCAGCAATTCGCGGGCGAGGTGCATCCCATTTACGAGCACGATCGGATACTGGTCCTCAACCATCTCCAGCTGCGCCGGCTCAGAGTAGCAGCCAGTCGTCACATATACGCCGATCCAGCCTCTACGCAGGCGGGCAACCACCCTGGCGATTTCCTCGGCGGAGACCGAGGAGCCGGGCTTGATGCACTTCGCTTGTCCCAACACCACCAGGCTGGTACCAGCAAGGCCACTTCCAACATCCAGGCGACCGACGAAGTCCGCACCGCCGTCACCAGAACGCCGCGTGAGCCAGCCCTCTACGTAGCCGTGTCCCGCACCCCTCAGAACACGGGCCGCCACGGCAGATGCCAGAGCCTCGAAGTCGTGCTTCCGATCATCGAAGCGTTCGTAGACGGCCTGGAGTGCGACAGCTTCGGCGCTTCCTTCTACCGACCGCTGCTCTCGCATCTTGGTGACCCGTGCTCTTGCCATACGGCGTCTCAAGCGCGGCAGGGCGGAGTTGCCCCGCTTCACCCACTCCCGCCAAGCAAGAGGGGCGAACGCTAGTGTCTCGGCGGCTGTCAGGGCAGGGTCTCTACGAGCGTCTATCCACTTCCATGAGATCTGGTCGCCCTCGGCGCTGAGATCGAGCAAGGCGATGTCGTACACGTAGTTGACGAAGGTGGAATGGCCGCTGCCGCTCCACTGCACAAGACGCTCCGCGCGCTCGACTAGACCAAGTCCGCAGAACTCGACGTGACCTTTCGGCTTGCCGTCGATCGATATCGATCGGAACAACAGCAGGGGAGCGGCTGCTGCCCGCTCGGCCGGCGTATGCGCCTGATGTCCCTCGAATGCCTCTAGCAACCAAGCTTTCCCCTTCGTAGCACCTGGTGCAACAGAGAGCCCCGCTTTGTGGTCACCGAAGTAGCGAACGTGCCCGTTGTCCAAATCGAACACGTCGTGCCAAGGCGTCTGTTCAGACCCCGCCTTCCACGGACTCGATCGAATCAAAACAGCTGGTCTTCGACCACCATCTATCGCCGAGACTTGGGCGACTCCGTTGATGCCCGCCTCAAGCAGTAGCTTCTGTCCCGGCGAGTAGGTCGAATGGTGGAAGTTCGCGAAACCATCGAGAAGCGCTGGCGCTTGTTCCTTCCCAGCCGCGTACCGCAGCACCTCGCCAACCTTGAGATCCCCACCGCACCTGCCTCCGATGCCATCCGACTCGACCGTCTCACATTGATACAGGACACCACCGACGCGGGGCATCAGACCTCCGCGACCGGCCAGCTTCGCCTAGGCCATGATCGCGCCGGAGGGCTGTCGCACCGAGCTGGCGGCTCCCCATGACTACCGCCAGCTTTAGGCGCGCAGAATCATCAGCGCTGCGACAAATAGAACGGCCATGAAAAACAGAATTATTGCCCAGCCGCTCCAAAGAAATTTTCTGCGAGCAATCCTTGAATTCACCCAAGCCTGCGCGCTGATTTCGTCAACTAGCCTAGACTCATCGACAACCAGCGCCTGAAAGACACTGCGATAATCGTCGTAGCGAGTATATCTCCTAGCCACGTGATTGAAGTAGATCAAGTTCTGAGGATTCTCCCTGACCCACAACCGAGGGATTAGACACGCTCCGGCGCACAGACCAGAGGCCAGGACACTCACCAGGCAGCAGATGATGAGGACAATCTCGGCCGTATCAAGGACGACATCTTTTGTCAGATTAAAGACGGCGCCCCCGATTACTCCGTCTGCTGCCAGGGCGGCTGTCGCCTTCACCTCCGAAGCACGCACCCATCCAGTTACAACATCGAGCATCTTCCAGGCTTGCTCAGTTCCAACCGAAACGACCTCAACAACGGGCTCCTTGTTGCCTGCGCTTTCGCCCCGCAGTCGGGAGAGAATCGTCATCGAGGACCAACATTTCGATTCTCCCGAGCCATGCGGGCCTTGGCCGCTACAGCGCTTTCAAACTGTGACATCTGCACGGCCGCCCGCAGCTGATCGACACCCTCCCTTTTCCGCAGACCAGACAATACGGCATTACAGAACTCGTCGCCGTGAGTCTCACACCAACCAGCTTCCAAGAGCCGGCCCTGCGCCTCCGGTTCGTCATCTGGCAGGTTCGGTATCTCAACGTTCTTCCAGATGCCAGTACTCGGACCATCAGGGCATCCACAACTGATCGCCAAATAGTCGTTCTTTTCGACTCTATCCCAAACACTGCCGGTAACGATAACTTCTTCGCGCTCAGCAGCCTGTGCCGCCTTGGCCGCGTAATTTACAGGCTTACCAGCCCAAACCGGCTCTTGCTCGTCTCGGTTGCGCAGCGTGCCCACCCGCTTAACGAGCAGCCGCCCCTCGGCGACCCCGACCTTGAATCCAGTCTTGGGACTATCGGGCCACTTCTTTTCGAGCCTTTCTGAAAACTTTTGTGAGAACGTTCGCACCGTGATAGCGGCGCACATGGCGCGCTCGAAGTTCTTTTCACCCCAGAAGAGGGCGAATGCACCGTCGCCCTGAATGGCAATAAAGTCCGCTTCGAACCGATTGAAAACCCTCACCACATTGCCGGTGCCAGCCTGATAGATGCTCGCGGTAGATGCGGCCCGCTTCCCCGTCCCAAGCTTGGTCGATCCTTTCAGGTCTGCGACAACGGCAAGCACCCCCGAAACCTTAAACCACCGCCGCGCCTCGACTGGAAGCTTGGATATGTCTAGCTCTGCCCCCTTGTCCACGACCTCAGGTTGGCTCGCGATTTCATCACGTACATTCTCATCAATTTCATCTAGCATGCCGTCGAGATCTATGATGTCCCCCACTAGCGCCCCCCGGAATCCGAATCCGTGCGGTACCCCATTTGCTCCACACGACCGACGAAGCAGCCAGCAAAGCCGCTACGAGCGAGTACGTCCAGACCTTGGTGACTCTCAGTAGATAACCGTCCGGTCACAGATCGATCCTGCGGGCACGCACGTGCAAGACCATCAGTCAGTGGCCTTCGGCGGCGCGGACGGACGAACTCGGGACGAGTGAGAGGATTCGGCTCATGTCTGCGCTATTCGAGACGCTGAAGGACCTGGCCGCGCCAATCGCTGCCCTTACAGGTGCCGCGATCGGCTACAGCGGTGGCATGCGCAAGGATCGCGAATCTCGGTATCACCAGCGTGTAGAGCAGCTGTACCAAGACATGTTGACCAACCTGGCCACCGATCACACCAACCTCATGCAGCGCTTCGGCGGGCGACTTCTGTTTGCGAACGACGTTGAGTACGACCCCCGCGCTCGGAGAGATATCCAAGCGAGGGCCGAGCTCTTCGCAGCCGCGGGGGTCTTCGCGGCGTGGGAGTCGGCACGAAAGCCTCTCCATGGGATCAGATTGGCAGTGCGTCTGAAGGGCGACAACATACTCATGAGCGAGCTCGAGGAAGCCGCCGACGCCTACTACGCGGCGCGTGAACAGTTGGTGCAGGCGATGCGGGAGGATCTGAGAGTACGGGGCAGCGGCGGCCCTCTACGCCGATGGGCTCGAATGGCTAGGCCTCGTCTGCGCTTCCGCGGACGGGCCACCCAAGTTGGAACTAGGCGATCGCAACCATGACCGCAAGAGCCAGCGACACCAGACTCAGGCTGTTAACGCCGGCTACTTTCGACGATGTGGCGACTCACTCGGGCGTCGCAAATATGAACACCAGGAGGTCAGGTTTCCTCCCTTGACCGATTCGAAAGAGCCTGGAGCAACCTTTCAGTGAGCCTTGCTGACTCGGCCTTCGCGTACACGTCCAGCTCGCCAAGTTCCTCGGTCCAGTCGGGCTGACTACTTCGCCCGTCGACGCCGGCCCGCATGTCTCCGCGGATCGTCCTGGTGATGACATCGATCTGCTGCAGCGCTTCATCCGCCTCCCGACGTAGGCCATCTCGTACCGTCGGGTGCTTTTCTGGATCTCTCTCGATGATGTCAATGACGTGTACTAGCGCGCTCAATGATTCAGCCAACGTTCCGCGTTCCTTCCGGACCTCATCCGACTCGAAGAGCACCATGCTGGTGCGAAGGTCGTAGGGCGTCTTCCACCATCCGCCGGGAACCTCGCCCTTGAAGAGGCGTTCGTCGGGATCGCGCAGGACTTCCCGCACCGCACCTTGCAGCCAGCCTAGGTACTCGCTGTACGCCTTAGCGCGAGCATCCCAGAGGCGCTGCTCGTGTTCGCGGCGCGTCTGCAACTCACTAGCGTCAGCTACCCTTTGGCGCTCCGCTTTGATCTGGCGCGCCTGCGAAGACCGCGTGTAAAGCAGGTTGGCGACAGTAGTCAGGAGTCCAGCCAAAACGGCGGCGAGCGCCACCCAAGATTCCGAGCCCATGCGTAGAGGATCCTCCGGGACACCAGGCTTCGCAATGACCGATTAGGTAGGCCTAGCCGATCATCCGATGACCGCAATCTGGACCGCAACAGGTGGCGACAGCGACCGTCTGGAACGACCTCTGTGCCCCGCTCGGCGACAGGCTCTCTAAGAACCCTAAGGAGCTCTGTCGAACTGAAAAGCGGAAAGTCGGCGGTTCGAGACCGCCCCTGACCACCACACCCTCTCCGCACACCGGGGAGGGATTTTTTCTTTCCCACGCACGCGAGTCGACGTGCTCCTCGAGGTGACTCTGGTCACGCGTACTGCCGTTGTCGGCATGCCACTCAGTTCGTGCTAGCCGGGCAAGCGATCCCAGGTAGCCTCAGGTTGCTGTCCTTCCATCTCGAGCGGGTTCTGGATCGGCTTAGTTATGACTCGTCTGCCGTTGGTTCTTACGGGTGGGCCTGCTGTGGGTAAGAGTGTGACGGGGCGGGCTCTGGCAGAAGGCCGAAGTAGATGTGCCTTTGTTGATGTGGATGATGTGCGTCAGTTGGTTGTTGCGGGGGCTGCGGCGCCGTGGGAGGGCGAGGAAGGACACGAGCAGCAGCGGTTGGGCGTGGTTAACGCCTGCAGCTTGGCTCGGAATTTTGTGGCCGGGGGCATGGAAGTTGTTATTGCTGATGTGCTGACGCCGGAGACCAGTGATCTGTATAGAAGAGAGCTGCCGGGGTGCGTCATCGTGCATCTGCAGGTCGGCTTGGTGGAGGCGAGGCGGCGGGCGGCGACTCGCGAGGTCTGGCTGACTGAGGATGAGTTTCGGATGTTGCATGAGGCGGACGCTGCGAATCCGCCTCATGCCGATCACCGCATCCAGGTGGACGCACTCGACTTGCGGAGCCAGATCGGAGAAGTGGCGAGGCTCTGGGAGTAAGTGCTGGCTTACATTCGCGCGCGTAGTACGTCGAATTCGCAGCCTGGGGAGTTGGGGTCGAAGCCGTGTTCTACGAGCCAGCGGGAGGCTCTTAGGCTTCGGAGGGACCACCAGCCGCGGATTACGTCGACGTCTACGTCGGTGCCGTAGCCGGCGAGGAGGTCGGGGAGGACTTCCTCGTGGCCGAGGGTGAGGGTGGCCAGGTCGAAGTGGCGGTCGCCTTGGCTTGCTTCGGACCAGTCGATGACGCCGGTGACTTGGTCGTTCTCGACGAAGACGTGGGTGATTTGCAGGTCTCCGTGGGTGAAGGCCGGGGTCCAGGGGCGGAGGGCGGCTTCGGCTACCTCGCGGTTGCGTTTGACCAGGTCGGCGGGGAGGGTGCCGCTGGAGATGAGCCAGTCGCATTCGCTGTCTAGATGCTCGGTGATGTCGTCGAGGTTGCCGCCGGGCCAAGGTGGGAGGGGTGCGTCGTGCAGGGTTCGTATGGCGGCGCCTGCCGCGGCCCACGCGGCCGGCGACGCAGGCGATGGCTCACCGAGCTTGCCTAGCGCCATCCCAGGGACGCGGGCGAGCGCGAGCACCGGCGGCTTGCGCCACAGGATCTCGGGCGTCGGGATCGGCGCCAGGGCGATCGCCTCGACCTCGACGTCGATGTTCGTCTGATCCGAGTCGATCTTGAGGAACACATCGCCGACCTGCAGGGTGGCTCGTTCGCTGTGGGCAACCACGACTTTGACCTCGTCCACCGCGCCATCATGGCGGGTAAGACCACTGACGTCACTGGAATATCGGGGGTCGCCAGCTGAGACAGGCCCGGAAATCGAGGTATTTCGGCGTATTGTGCGGGTTCAGTTGGATTCAGGTCGAGTTCGGTACTACGGTAGAGCGATGGTGTACTGCGGCTAACTGAGCACAGATCGTGATCAAAGAAACGCAGGGAGTCGACAAATCTGAGGGGCGCGGGGCACCGGAGGATCTCCGGTGTTGGGTTCAGATGTAGTCAGTGGAGTCGGGTAGAGCAGGTATAGGATCAGCCGGATCCTTGACACCTGTCGTTGGTCGAACAGATTTCGGGAGTGACAGTGGCCCCCTCACCAGAGGCCGTACGACTCGCCAGGAGACTTCGGGAGCTCCGGGAGTCACATCGACTGACCCAGAAGGATCTGTCGCGTGCTCTGAGCGCCGACTCGCGGGTCGCGGTAGCGACGATCAGCTCCTGGGAGTCACAAGGCAACCCGAAACTGCCGCCGGAAGAGCGCCTGCGGTCGTATGCGCTGCTCTTCGCGAAGGCCGTCGTACCGGCAGACACAACCCGGCTGCCACGTGAGCAGGACCTGAGCTCGGCGGAGCGAGAGCGTTTCAACAATCTTCAGCGCGAGCTCGTCGCGCTGCGAGACTCAGTCCGCCATCAAACCGACGCGTCACCCATCGGCGGGTCTTACACCTTTGACTTCGAATCCGGGCCGATCACACTGATCTGCCCAGAAGCCCCAGTCGAGGGACGCTCTCCGCTCGCGGAAGAGGACAACCCGAACCACACCCGGCTGTACAAGTACGCCGACCTCGACGCATTGGTCGAGATGTGGGGTCATGTACGCGCCTCCAACCCGGAGCTCCGCGTGCGGCACCACCTCCCTTCCGAGGTGACCCCGGACCACCTGTCCGGCCACCTCATCCTGCTCGGCGGCATTGCCTGGAACCAGGTCACCAGCCGCCTGCTGCGGGTACTCGATCAATTGCCGATCCGGCAGATGTCCGTCGCCGATCTGGCCGACGGCGAGATCTTTCGATCGCGCGACGGTCGTGAGTACCGGCCGCTGTGGGAAGAGCGCAAGGATCTCGACCTTGACGCGCCATCGAAGGCAGAGCTTGAGGCCGTGCAGGCGCAGGACGCCTGGAAGGGCGAGACTCCGCGAGAGCTAGTCGAGGACGTCGCGCTTCTCGCCCGGTTGCGCAATCCCTTCAATCACAGCCGGACTATCACCATCTGCAATGGCGTCTACAGCCGCGGTGTCCTAGGTGCGGTGCGCACACTCACCGACAACGCTGTCCGCGAACGCAACGAGGCCTATCTGGCCAACAGGTTCCCGGGCGGCATTTTCGGTCTGCTGCTGCGCGTGCCAGTGATCAACGGCGAGGCCATCACCCCTGATCTTGAGATCCCGGAGAACCGCCTTTACGAGTGGTCCCCCGAGGAGGAGGACGAATGAGCCGGCAGCTCAAGCACGGCCAATCCCATGCGTCGCTGCTGCGTGACGTCTCCGGCGCTGGTGCCGCGCCTGCCGCGCGCAGTGGGCTGGATGCGATCGTGGTCCCCGCCGCACGCCCTGCATCAGCCTTACAGGACGTCATTACTCTGTCCGCCACGCTGTCTGTACCGCTTGTCATCCTGTGCAGTCGGCAGGCCCAGGTCGGACAGGTTGTGCGGCGGGTGGAGAAAACGTTCGGCGCAAGGGCCCTCGTCGTCGAGGTCCCGGAGAATTACCAGCTTCCGTACGACGCCCCGCTGACGTCCGGCCCGGAATTCAAGATGGCCTCGGCCGGCCGGTCCAGCGACCTCAGCGCCAAGCGGAACATCGGCCTGCTGCTCGGCCGGATGCGCGGCTGGAACAAGATCCTGTTCGTCGACGACGACATCAGCCAGTTCAACCCCTGGGACGTCGAGCGCCTGTCCGGGACCCTCGACCGGCACCCGGTCGCCTCGATGGTCAGCCGGTACTTCCCGGACAACTCCGTGGTCTGTCACGCGCGCAGGCTCGCCGGGTTCAAGCAGGACGTGTTCGTCAGCGGCGCTGCGCTCGGTGTCAACCTGCAGCACCCAGGGCTGTCCTTCTTCGCGGACGTTTACAACGAGGACTGGCTGTTCTTCGCGCGGCACGCAGCCGAGCGCTCGTTGCCGAAGATCGGTGAGGTCCGGCAGGAGAAGTACTCGCCGTTCGCGGATCCGGGTCGCGCCGATCGCGAGGAGTTCGGCGACCTGCTGGCCGAGGGACTGTACGCGCTGTTCGAGAGCACGCGGCACTGGACCTTTAAGGAGCAGTTGGCAGCCGCAGCCCGGCAGAGTCATTGGCGTGAGTTCACCGAGATCCGGCTGGAGACGATCGAGGAGACGATCGCCGCGCTGTCCCGCGCCCAGCTGTCGGCGAGTCCGGCCAACTACCTGAAGATGCTGGACGCGCACGAGTCCCTGCGGGTCGCGGAGAAACGAGCCTCGAGTATCCGGCCGGAGCTCTGCGTGGACTTCATCGAGAAGTGGCAGGACGACGAGCTGCAGTGGGAGCAGGTCTTGTGGCGCTACACGTCGGAGCTCTCGGAGCGCGACGCGTTGGCCGAGCTCGGACTGCAGACCTGGGCCTCCTGTGGGTACGGCGTGTCAGCCAGGCCGCCGCGGCGCGTCAAGACGCAGGCGGATCTCGAGCCGACCGGAACCGTCGGCTAGCGGCTGCCATTCGCCGGTCGGTGTGAATCCCAGGCGCTCGTAAACCTCGCGCGCCACGAAGTTCGTATCCAGCACCCATACCCGCCACTCGGTGACGTCTGGTTCGACCTCGGTCAGATGGCCGAAGATTGCCCGCAATATCCCCGTACGCCGATGCCGCGGATCGACCCAGACCGACTCGACATGCCGCTCGTACGGCGGCCGGCTGTCGACGCGGACCGAGCTCGCCAGGCCGATCACCCGTGCCTGGTGACGAGCCACGATCCACCGCATCCGGGTGAACCGTTCCCGCCAGCCGTCCTCGCCGACCGCCACCTCGTCCTCGTACTCCGAGATGTACGCCGACGGCGAATCCTTCAGCGCCCGGAGGCGAACTTCCCGGGCGATGGGCCAGTCGTCGGCATCGAGCGTGGCGAGTTCCAAGGTCCCGGTCCCCCTCGGTCGACGGCAGCAACGCATCCATCCCAGTGTCGCCGTTTCGCCGGAGGGCCAAACCGATTGCCGGACAATCTCACATTCCCAGGGCATCTCCGGGGAAGCTCCGGGCGGGGTGGATCCGGTAGGTGAACACCCCGGCCCGGACTCCGGGGTCGTCGTCCATGAGCCGCCGTACGTCGTCCGCCGTACCCGGGAAGATGCCGACGCCGCAGAGCGGAGAGTCGTCCCGGATCGGGCAGACGATGTTCAGCAGACCGTCCGCCCGAAGCTCGAAGTTGCGCCGGCCGTGCTCCCAGACGATCGCGTCGGCACCCTCCTTGCCGTACTGCGGTCCTTCCTCCAGGAGCACGACCGTGTACTCGCGGGTCGTGCTCAGCCCTGCGCGCATCTGTTCGTCAGTGAAGCGGGTCATGGGGTCAACGTGTCACGAGCAGAAGGCCTTGTCGAGGAAGATGTCGACGGTGGCGTCCGGGTTGGTCGGGAGGTGTGGTGTGACGGCGATGGTTGCCTGCCGGCGGGTGTCCGCAGTGGAGAACGAGTACGCCTGGTACGCGAGCGCGTCGCCGTCGTTGCCGTAGACACGGACATTGCATGCGGTCTGATGCCACGACAGGCCGAGGCCGTACGTACCGCCCTCGGTTCCTGGTTGCTTCATCGCGTTGAGCAGTCGCGCCGGGAGTAGATGCCCGCCGAGCAGGGCCGCGAAGAAGCGGTTGAGGTCGTGGGTCGTCGAGATGATGTCGCCGCCGGCGCCGAACAGGGTCGGGTTCATCTCGGTGAAGTCGAGCTGCCCGCCGTCCTTGGGCACGTAGCCATGCGGATGCGGCCCCGGGATCCGTGTCGACGCACCGGGCATCGTCGTACCGTGCAGTCCGAGCGGGCGGATGATCCGGCGCTCGATCTCCTCGGAGTACGTCCGGCCGGTCACCTTCTTGATGATCTCGCCGACGAGCAGGTAGTTCGTGTTGGAGTAGTTGTACTGCGAACCCGGCTTGTCGAACACCGGCGGATTCGCCAGCGCCCGCTCGATCTGCTCGCTCGCCGTCCAGGTCCGGTACTGAAGCGCGTAGAACCCCTCGCTCGGCGGCATCGGCAACGTGTTCTTGTAGTCGTACAAACCGCTGGTGTGGTTGAGCAATTGGCGCACGGTGATGTTCTCGCCGTTCGGCACAACGCCAGGCAACCAACGCTCCACCGAGTCATCCAGCCGGATCTTGCCCTCGGCAACCAGTTGCAGTACGACGGTGGCAACGAACGTCTTCGTGATACTCCCGGCCCGGAACCGCCCGTCCACCGGCACCTTCCGCGAGGTGCCCAACTCCGCAACCCCGCTACTCCCCCGCCAAACCTGCGCACCGTTCCGCACCTCAGCCAACGCCCCGATGGACGCCACCCCGTCGAGCCCCTTCTGCAAGTCAGCACCTCTAGAAGCCGGCACAACCGCGGTCACCGCGGCCGTCACCAACGCAACCATTCCCTGAACCAGCATCCCGATCTCCTCTTGTTCCGTCCGAGCCTCCAACCCTCCCCGCACGGAACATCACAAACATCGGGGATCGCCCCGGGAATGACCCGGTTAGACCACTCGGGGCAAAGCAATCCGGCCGGGCCCGCAAAGGGCCCGGCCGGATATTGCCCTGAGCAACTTATGCTGCTGCGGTCGCCTCGGTGAGTTGCTCCGAGGTGGGCTGCAGCTGGGGTGAAGCCAGGGTCAGCAGAACGTTGGCTACGGCAAAGGCAGCTGCCGCGAGGAGGCCGCGTTCGTAGCCGGACTGGAGAGCCTGGAGCTGAGTCGCGCCGTGGGTGAGTTCGTTGGTGGTGTGGGAGATGGAGAGGGTAGTGACGATCGCCAGGCCGAGCGCGCCGCCGACCTGGTACATCGCGTTGACCACGCCGGAAGCAGCGCCGGCTTCGGCGGGGCGTACTTCGGAGACGGCGTTGATCTGGCCGGGTACGCCGACGCCGATGATGCCGAAGCCGAAGATGATCAGGCCGGGCAGGAGTTGCGAGCTGTAGCTACCGGTGGCGTCGGCCTGCGACAGGAGGAGCAGTCCGACAACGCTGAGGACCGCACCGGCCAGCTGGACCGTCCGCGTGCCGAGCCGCTGCACCAACTGCGACGCCAGCACCGCACCGACGATCGCCGCGCCGCCCATCGGCAGGAAGTGGATGCCGGCCTCGAGCGCACTGTCGCCACGCACCTGCTGCAGGTAGATAGCAGTCAAGAAGAACATCGACAGGAACCCAGCGCCGTTCAACGCCAGGGTCGCACCCGACACACTGAGCGCCCGCGACCGGAACAGTCGCAACGGCACCAGCGGAGCAGCCGACCGCGACTCCACCACAACGAACGCCGCCAGCAGCAGCACACCAGCAGTCAGTACGCCGATGACCTCGAACGATCCCCACCCAGCCGGCTCCGACCGGACCACGCCGTACACGACCGACATCAATCCAGCCGTGCCGAGCACCGCGCCGAGGGTGTCGAACGTACGGCGACCCGTCGAGTGCCGCAGGTCCGGGACGAAGACCGGGATCAGGGCGATCAGTGCGATCACGATCGGCACGTTCACGAAGAAGACCCACTGCCAGCTGAGCGAATCCACGAGTACGCCGCCCGCGACCACGCCGAGCGTGCCGCCAAGACCGGCGAGACCACCCCAGACGCCCATCGCGATGTTCCGCTCACGTCCGTGCGCGAAGGTCATCGTCAGGATCGCCAACGCCGCCGGTGACAGCAGCGCTCCACCAAGACCCTGGATCGCACGGGCACCGATGAGGAACTCCGGCGAGTTGGAGAGGCCGGCGACGAGGCTGGTCGCGCCGAAGAGCACGAGGCCCGCGGTGAACACGCGGCGCGGACCGAGCAGGTCGGCCATCCGCCCGCCGAGGAGCAGGAAGCCGCCGAAGAGCAGTGTGTACGCGTTGATGACCCACTGCAGGGAATCGGCGGAGAAGTGCAGGTCCGCCTGGATGTGGGGCAACGCGACGTTCACGATCGTCACGTCGAGCACCACGATGAACTGCGCTAGAGCCAGCACCGCCAGGGTGGCCCAAGGACTGCGTCGCATTGCCGTACCTCACTCGGTTGAGAGTCTACGCTGTATGTATACGCCGTAAGCTTACGGAGTAGACACTAGGTCTACGGTGTAGACTTGTCAACGTGATCACCAAAGAGACCTCCCGCCGCCTCGATCCGGAGAAGGTCGTCGACAGCGCGCTGGCCATCGCCGACGACGAAGGACCGGCCGCGGTCTCGTTCCGGAAGCTGGCCGCGCAGCACGACGTCACGCCGATGGCGCTGTACCGGCACTTCAAGGACAAGGACGACCTGCTGGCCGCGATCGGCGACCGCATCCTGGCCGACGTCGTACTCCCGGAGCCGAACGACGAGCCCTGGGACAAGCAGCTCCACAAGCTGCTGACCGCGTTCGTGACCGCGCTCCGCAGCCACCCACGGCTGGCGGATCTGACGCTGCCCAGGATCCTGATCGCCGAGCCCGGGCTGGCGCTGGCCGAGCGGGCGCTGGAGCTGCTGACCGAGGGCGGCTTCGCCGTCGACGACGCGGCCGAGGTCGGCCGGCAGGCCATCTGCTCATTGATCTCGCTGGTGACCACCGACCCGATCGCCCGCGAGGTGAGCGACCCCGAGGCTCGCGAGGCCTCGCTGCGCCGGAAGCGAGCGTCCCTGGGCGCACTCTCCCCGGATCGGTACCCGCTGATCACGTCCGCCGCCGGCGCGCTGATCTGCCCGGAGTCCCGGGACCGGTACTACGAGATCGGCCTCGACCTGGTCGTCGCGGGCATCCGCCGCCTCCGCGCGTAGGGCGTGTACGCACCCCGCCACGGGCCCGAGAGGACTACGCTCCGAAACGGAGCGATACCACTCTCTATGGAGGTACATCGATGGCGGGGAAGTTCGAGCTGTACAAGGACAAGTCCGGCGAGTTCCGGTTTCGTCTGAAGGCCGGCAACGGCGAGGTGATCGCGACCAGCAGCGAGAGCTACAAGACCAAGGCGTCCGCGCTGAACGGGATCGACTCGATCAAACGGAACGCCGGCGAGGCGAACATCGACGACCAGACTGACTGAAACGTCAAGAAAACAAGGGGGTTTCTCCACCGATCCGGCGGAGAAACCCCCTTGGTTTGTCTCAGAGCCCGTCCGCGAACTCGACACCGCGGACCTCGACGCCGAGGCCCTCGATCGCCGCGTCCGGGATCATCGCGGCCAGCTCCAGCGCGCGTTCCCGGGACGCCACGTCCACCAGGTAGTAGCCGCCGAGGAACTCCTTCGACTCGACGAACGGCCCGTCGGTCACCGCCGGGAGGCCGCCCCGGACCGTGACGACGGCGGACTGGGCCGGCTGCTGCAGCGCGACCGTGCTGTGGAACTCGCCCGAGGCCTTGATCGTGTCCATGAACTTCTGGTGCCCGGAGCCGATCGCCTCTTGCTCCTGCTGGGGCAGCGCGGCGATCACGTCGGGGTTGATGTTCAGGACCAGTAGGTACTTCACGGTTTCTCCTTCACCCGCGGCCCCCGGAGTGGGTGCCTCTCGTTCATCAGTACGGAGCGGGCCGCCGCACTTTGACATCGCCCGCGGATAAGTTCGGATCGTGCTGAGTCTCACAGATGTCCGGGCCGCCGCAGAGCGCCTGAAGGGTGTCGCCCACCGTACGCCGGTCCTCACGTCGCGAACGCTGAACGAGCGGGTCGGGGCAGAGGTGTTCCTCAAGGCCGAGAACTTCCAGCGGATCGGTGCGTTCAAGTTCCGGGGCGCATTCAACGCGATCAGCCGGCTCACCCCGGAACAGCTCGAGGCGGGCGTCGCGGCGTACTCGTCGGGCAATCACGCGCAGGCGGTCGCGCTCGCGGCGCAGCTCGCCGGCACGAGCGCGGTGATCCTGATGCCGGAGGACGCGCCGCCGACGAAGGTCGCCGCCACCCGCGGGTACGGCGCTGAGGTGGTCACGTACGACCGCTATACGCAGGACCGGGCCGCCCTGGCGCAGGAGCTGGCGACCGAACGCGGGCGCACGCTCATCCCGCCGTACGACAACTACGACGTGATGGCCGGGCAAGGGACGGTCGCACTCGAGCTGCTCGAGGAGGTCGGGCACCTCGGCGCGCTGCTGGTCCCGGTCGGCGGCGGCGGGCTGATGGCCGGCTGTGCGACCGCGGCGACGCTGATGAGCCCGGGGATCCGGATGATCGGGGTCGAGCCGGCTGCGGGCGACGACCATGCCCGGTCGCTGGCCGCGGGCGAGCGCGTGGAGATCGACGTACCGCGGACGATCGCGGACGGGCAGGCGATCTCGACGCCCGGCGAGCTGACGTTCGCGGTGAACCGGCGGCTGGTGGAGTCGTTCGAGCTGGTCAGCGACGAGGAGATCGTGGCCGCGATGGCGTTCGCGTTCGAGCGGCTGAAGATCGTGCTGGAGCCGAGCGGGGCGAGCGCGCTGGCCGCCTTGCTGGCCGGACGGATCCACGGGACGCCGGAGCGCGTCGGAGTGGTGCTGTCGGGCGGCAACGTGGGCCTGGAGCGGTTCCGCGAGCTCCTCGGAAAATAGCTGAATTCGCAAGGATTTTAGGGTGCCCTGACCACCCTCTGTGCCCGTTGTCACAGACAGCCACCATCGATTGTGACCGAGGTCACATCGAAGCCCTCATTTCCCGCCTCAGCCCCGCTCAGATGCGCTCAGGACACCTGGTGTTCACCCAGGCTTGCTGATCCGTCAGATGCCCTCTCAGAGGCATTCGGGAGGGTCTTTGTGGATCTGAGGGTTTGCGTCGTGATCATCCTGTTATACAGTCGTCGGCGGTTCGGTAAACAACACGAACCGCACGTGGGTCAACGCCGAGCCCTGCCAGGGCCCATGTGCTCCCCTCGAAAACCATGGCAGGGGTGGGGGACCCAGGAAGTTGGGTCTCGACCGTGAGTGGTCGAAACCCTGGGGTGAAGTCCGCGGGAGCGGACCGGGCTATGAATCCCAGCCCGAACCCGACAGCTAACTTCACAGGCGTCGGGAGACAACCATGCCCGTCACTGCCCGACGGACGTCGCTTTCGCGCGCCGTCAGCCAGCTTTCCAGTACCGACCGGCCTACCGGCCGGACCCTGGCGAAGCACCGTAGGACCACCAGCAAGCCCGCGGCGCCCCGTGCCGCAGCTGCCGTACTCTCGGTCGGCCTCGCTGTCGGCGGTGGAGCCGCCCTCAGCATCGGCACCACCCCGGCGACCGCATCCGCGGCCACCATGACCGCTGCTCAGCAGCGCGGCCACATGAGCATCCCGAGCCGGCCGTTGCTCCGGTTCCGTGACTCCGGCCCGACCGTCAAGTACGTGCAGCGTGCGCTGCACCTCGGCCCGGACGGCTACTTCGGCTCCAGCACCGTTCGCGTGCTGAAGAAGTTCCAGGCGTCCTGGGGCCTGAAGGCCACCGGCTACATGGACAAGAACACCTGGGGCCGGCTCACCTGGGCCGCCAAGCACAAGGTGCTCTACGGCAAGTACGGCGCCAGCGCATCGAGCGGCACCACCACCTTCCGGGCCAAGGTGCTCCGGGAGGCGGCCAAGCTCAAGGGCACGCCGTACCGCTACGGCGGCACGACCACCCGCGGCTTCGACTGCTCCGGCTACACCGGCTACGTGTACAAGAAGGCCGGCCACAAGCTGCCGCGTACGTCGCGCCAGCAGTACAGCGCGACCAAGCACATCAGCCGCAAGGCCGCCAAGCCGGGTGACCTCGTGTTCTTCCGCAGCGGTGGCGGCGGCGTGTACCACGTCGGCATCTACGCCGGCGGGAACATGCTGTGGCACGCCTCGAAGCCGGGTCGTCCGGTCGCCAAGGCGAAGATCTGGACCAGCAGCGTGGCCTTCGGCCGCATCTGAGTCCTGACCGGCGGCGCCCTTCCCCCCATCGGGTGCCGCTGGTCGTCAGCGTCCTACCCCCCAGGCACGCTGGCCATGAAACCGGTCCGAGCCGTCGATCCCCCACCCCTCCGACGGCCGGGCCGGTTTCCTATTCTTGGGGAGTGAAGGCACTGACCGGGCTGCTGTGGGTCGTCACGCTGGCGACAGGTTTCTACGGCACGGTCAAAGGCGTGTCCGAGAAGGCGCACGCCACCGGGAAGTCCTTCTGGCGCGTGTTCTTCTCCGGGCAGGAGAACTTCATCTGGCACAGCGCGCCGGGGTGGTACTACCCCGCGTTGATCGCGCTCACCGTCGTGACCGTGGCCGTCACCGCTTGGTACTTCTTCTCCCGCGACTAGTCGTCGAGCAGACCGGCTTCGTACGCGAGGATCGCCACCTGCACGCGGTTGGTGGCATCGAGTTTCACCAGCGCACGCGAGACATGCGCCTTCACGGTGGCCTCGCTCATGAAGAGCTTCCGGCCGATATCGGCGTTCTGCAGGCCGCGGCCGACCTCGACCAGCACCTCCCGCTCGCGTTCGGTGAGCTTGCTGATCCGCTCGCGCGCCACCCGTCGCCGGTCCGTCCGCGGGTCGCCGGCGAAGTGCCCGATCAGCCGCCGCGTCACCGCCGGCGACAGCATCGCGTCCCCGGCCGCGACGACCTTGATCGCCTGCACCAGCTCGCGCGGCGGCGTGTCCTTGAGCAGGAACCCGCTGGCTCCGGCCTGCAGGGCACGGAACACGTAGTCGTCCAGGTCGAAGGTCGTCAGTACGACGATCTTCGGCGGATCCGGCAGCGCCTGCACCTCCCGCGTCGCGGCCAGCCCGTCCAGTCGCGGCATCCGGATGTCCATCAGTACGACGTCCGGCCGGTGCTCCTTCACCATCGCCGCAGCGTCCGCGCCGTCGTCGGCCTCGGCGACCACTTCGAGCTCGTCGTCGGACTCGAGGATCATCTTCAGCCCGGCCCGCACCAGGGCCTCGTCGTCAACGATCAGCAGCCGCGTCATCGTTCCCCTTCATCGCTTCGTCCAGGAGCACAGGCTCGGCATCTTGCTTGCGGTCATCCCACGGCAGCCAGGCCTCGACCCGCCAGCCGCCTTCGATCGTCGGCCCGGTGGTCAGCCGGCCGCCGACCAGCTGCACCCGCTCGCGCAGCCCGACCAGACCCGCACCGGCGCCAGGCAGCAGTGAACCAGCAGCCACCGGGCGCACGTTCGTCACCCTCACCGTCACGCCCTCACCGCGAGCGCCATCGACCAGTACTTCGGTCGCCGCGCCGCGCGCGTGCTTGTGGACATTGGTCAGCGACTCCTGCACCAGCCGATAGACGGTCCGGCCGACCGAATCCGGTACGTCGTCCGGCAGCGCAACGTCGTACCCGACGGTCACGCCTGCGTCGCGCGAGGCCTCGATCAGGCGCTCCAGATCGGCCGCCTGCGGCACGGGCGCCAGATCGGCTCCGGCCACGCTGACGTCGGTCCGCAGTACGCCGAGAACCTCGCGGAGATCCTCCATGGCCTGCCGTGCGGTCTCGCGGATGAGCTTGGCCGAGCCTTCGACCTTCTCCGCGCCGACGGCCGGGTTCACCTCGAGACCGCCGGCATGCAGGGCGATCAGCGAGACCTTGTGGGCGAGGACGTCGTGCATCTCCTGGGCGATCCGGGCGCGCTCGCCCAGCCTGGCCTGCTCGCTGCGGAGCTCGCGCTCGGCCTCGGCGCGCTCGGCCCGGTCCCGCAGTGAGGCCATCAGGTCGCGACGAGCGCCGACGTACGCACCGACGGCTATCCAGGCGCCGACCAGGAACGGGCCGGTGAAGATGGACACCCAGATCGAGCCTTTGCCACCCCAGGTGTTCAGGACATAGGCGGCGTACGACGCGAGGCCGAGGATCGCGAGCGCCAGATCGCGGCGACGGATCGACAGGGTCAACAGGGCGAGGCCCATCGGGACGAAGATCCCGCCGGTCAGCATCGCGACGACGGTGAGGGCCGTGACGGTCACCGGGAAGCGGCGACGCCAGAGTAGGGCGACGGAGGCAACAATGCCGGCGCCCAGGACATACCAGTCCTTGGCAGTCCAGTGACCGCCGGACGCGGCCTGGGCGACGATCGTGAGCAGGCTGAAGGCGACGTACAGGAAGTCACGCACGCGCGCGGCATGCCTGACCCACCAGGCGTACCACCGGCGCAACCGTCGCATTCCGTCACTGTAGTTCGACGGTCGACGCGATCACGTCCCCCTTCCGGGTGGGTTCCGGGCCGCTTCGGACAACTTTCGTAGGGGGTGACCGCAGCCGCTCGTCCGATGTGCGGGAGGGGTCGGTGACGGTTGACTCGATGTCATGATCACCGTCGAGAACCTGACCAAGCGCTACGGCAGCACCACGGCTGTCCAGGACGTGTCGTTCACCGTTCAGCCCGGCAGCATCACCGGCTTCCTCGGCCCGAACGGCGCCGGCAAGTCGACCACGCTGCGGATGCTCACCGGCCTGACGCCACCGACCTCCGGCACCGCGACCATCACCGGCAAGCGGTACGCCGACCTGCCGAACCCGGGCCGGGTCGTCGGAGTCATGCTGGACGCCGCCGCACAGCACCCGGGCCGGACCGGCCGCGAGACGCTGCTGCTGAACGCCAGCCTGCTCGGGGTGCCGAAGACCCGCGCCGACGAGATGCTCGAGGCGGTCGGCCTCAGCCACGCCGCGAAGCGCCGCGTCGGTCAGTACTCGCTCGGAATGCGGCAGCGACTCGGTATCGCGGCCGCGCTGCTCGGCGACCCCGCCGTACTGATCCTCGACGAGCCTGCGAACGGGATGGACCCGGAGGGCATCCGGTGGATGCGCGGGCTGCTGCAGGACTTCGCCGCCCGCGGCGGCACCGTTATCCTGTCCAGCCACCTGCTCGGTGAGGTCCAGGCGACCGTCGACCGCCTGGTCGTCATCGGCGGCGGCCGGATCGTCGCCAACGGCTCGCTGGACGAGCTGCTCGCCGGGACCGGCACGCTGGTCCGCGGCCTCGACCCGATCGGCCTGAACGAGGCCCTGACCGCGGCCGGCCTGAACCTCGAGCCGCTCTCCGACGGCTCGCTGCGCGTCGACGCCACCGCCGAGCAGGTCGGCCGGGCGGCCGCCGCTGCCGGTCAGATCCTGATCGAACTCCGCCAGAGCGACGGCGCCGGCCTGGAGGACCTGTTCTTCCAGCTGACCGCAGCGCCCGCCGCCGTGGCCGCCTGATCACACCTACTTCTCTTCAGGAGCTCATCGCTATGACCACCGTGACCGAAGACGTCCCGACCACCGCACCGGCCAAGCACCGGGCAGAGGTAGCCACCGCGCTCCCGCCCGCCCGCGGCCAGTCTTTTCTGAAACTAGTTGCAATCGAACTACGCAAATCCGTCAACACCCGGAGCGGCCGCGTCCTGATCGCCGCGATCCTGCTGGTCGCGCTGGCTGCGCTGGCCTGGCAGATCACCCACCTGCCGCAGGGAGCGGCCGGCTTCGACGGCTTCCTCGGCGCCGCATCCACCGGCGTCATGCTGCTGCTGCCGGTGATCGGCGTGATGGCGATGACGTCGGAGTGGACCCAGCGGACCGCGCTGACCACGTTCACGCTGTCGCCGCGCCGGGTCCGGGTGCAGCTGGCCAAGTTCGTCTCCGCCGTCGTACTGAGCGTGGTCGTGATGACCGGGGTCGTTGCGCTGGCGCTGGCCAGCACTGCGCTCGCCGGTGGAGTCACCGACCACGCTGCGTCGTACGCCGGACTGGGCGGGCAGCTCGCCGGGGCCTACCTGACTGTGGCCCTGAATGTCGTGATGGGTGCCGCGTTCGGTGCGGTCATCCCGCAGACCGCGGTCGCGATCCTGGCCTTCTTCATCGCGCCGACCGCATGGTCGCTGGCCGGGCCGGCGCTGTTCAAGGACAACGCGAACTACCTGGACGTGTTCGGCGCTCTCGGCCGGATCGCGGAGCGGGATCTGCACGGGATGGTGCCCGAGACACTGACCGCGGTCGGGGTGTGGATCGTGCTTCCGACCATCGTCGGACTGTGGGCTAGCTCACGTCGCGAGGTGAAGTAGCGGGGCCGGACGCGGTGGGGCGGGCCGGTTAGAGGGGATCGGCCCGCCCCATCGATGCTGTGATCGGACCTCTGGACGGGGGCGGTGCGTGTGTCGATCCCGCGCTCCGGGTATCCTTGAACCACGATTACTGACGACTGATCCGTGGGCGCCACGCAGCGTACCCGGTTGACTTGTGCGAGGGGGTCGACGCTATGGGGCGCGGCCGTGCAAAGGCCAAGCAGACGAAGGTCGCACGCGACCTGAAGTACCGCACCTGGGACACCGACTTGGACCAGCTCAAGCGTGAGCTGTCCGGTGACCAGGGTGGCGACCGTTCTGCAAACGGCGAGAACGACGGCGACGGAGACGACGCCGACGACTACCACCCCCGTCGGTAAGCAACATCAGCCCGGCTGAGCTGCTCAGGCGCCCTTCGGGGTGACTGAGCAGTTCACCGTGCGTCCGACGAGAACCCACACCAGCACCACCTGTAGCGGATCAGCGGTCGTAGCTGCCCGAGGCGTCGGACAGCTCGTTCCAGAGCCGCTCCCAGGTGGTGCTGGATGCAGGCCTACTTGGCGTATGCACCCTCGAGGGTGACGGTGCCGCCCGGTGTCGCGGTGACCTCACCGCACACCCAGGCGGGGATGTCGCGGGCGGCCAACGCCTGGATCGCCGCATCGGCGGCCGACGGGTCGAGTACTGCGACCATGCCGGCGCCCATGTTCAGCGTCTTCTCCAGCTCGGGCAGTGCGACATCGCCCAGCAGCCCGACGAGCCCGAAGATCGGCGCCGGCGTCCAGGTCGACCGGTCGATCCGGACCGACAGCTCGGCCGGGATGACCCGCGCCAGGTTCGCCGCGAAGCCGCCGCCGGTGATGTGCGACATCGCGTGCAGCGGGCGGTCCTCGCCGTCGTTCAGCTCCTGGATCAGCTCCAGGCAGTGCTTGGCGTACACGCGCGTCGGGGTGAGCAGCACGTCGCCCAGCGTCGTACCGAGCTCCGGCACCTCACGGTCAAGGGTCCACTTCGCCCGGTCGAAGAACACGTGCCGGACCAGGCTGTACCCGTTCGAGTGCAGTCCCGACGACGCCATCGCCAGTACGACGTCCCCCGCGCGCACGCGGTCAGCGCCGAGCAACTCGTCCGCCTCGACCACACCGGTCGCCGCGCCGGCCACGTCGTACTCGTCTGCTTTCAGCAGCCCCGGGTGCTCGGCCGTCTCGCCGCCGACCAGCGCCGTACCAGCCTCGACGCACGCCTCCGCGATGCCCTTCACGATCTGCGCGATCGTCTCCGGGACCACCTTGCCGGTGCAGATGTAGTCAGTCATGAACAGCGGCTCCGCGCCGCACACGACCAGGTCGTCGACGACCATCCCGACCAGGTCGAACCCGATCGTGTCGTGCTTGTCCAGCTTCTGCGCGATCGCGACCTTGGTCCCGATCCCGTCCGTCGACGTCGCCAGCAGCGGCCGGCGGTACGACGTCAGGGCGGTGGCGTCGAACAGGCCGGCGAATCCGCCGAGCCCACCTACCACCTCGGGGCGGGTTGCCTTCGCCACCCACTCCTTCATCAGCTCGACGGCCCGGTCACCGGCCTCGATGTCGACCCCAGCGGCGGCGTAGCTCGCCCCTTCGCTCACGTTTCTCTCCTCGATACGACAGCTGTCCGGCCGGTACGGCGTACTTCCGGCGTCACCCGCCCAGTCTGACGGACCGGCTGACACACCACGCCGACCGGTCCGGACGGGCTACGGCCGGCTGAGCGCGTCGGCCGCGCCGCCACCACCGGAGATCGTCGCCAACCCGTCCACGTCGGTCCGCGCCGGCTCCTCGAGCAGGTGCTTGCCGAGCTGCTCGGGCTCCGGCAGTGCGACCGGGTAGACGCCGTCGAAGCAGGCCCGGCAGAGCCGCTCCTTCGGGACCGTCGTCGCCTCGACCAAGTTGTCCAGGCTGATGTACCCGAGCGAGTCGGCGCCGAGCGAACGGCAGATCTCCTCGGTGTTCAGCCCGTTGGCGATCAGCTCCGCGCGGCTGGCGAAGTCGATGCCGTAGAAGCACGGCCACTTCACCGGCGGCGCGGTGATCCGGACGTGGATCTCCTTGGCGCCGGCCTCGCGCAGCATCCGGATGACGGCGCGCTGGGTGTTGCCGCGGACGATCGTGTCGTCGACGACGACCAGGCGCTTGCCCTCGATCACCTCGCGCAGCGGGTTCAGCTTGAGGCGGATGCCGAGCTGGCGGATCGTCTGGCTGGGCTGGATGAACGTGCGGCCGACGTACGCGTTCTTGACCAGGCCGGAACCGTACGGGATGCCGGACTCCTCGGCGTACCCGATCGCGCCCGGGGTGCCGGACTCGGGGGTCGCGATCACCAGGTCGGCGTCGGCCGGGTGCTCCTGGGCGAGCTTGCGGCCGATCTCGACGCGGGTCGAGTAGATCCGCTGGCCGGAGATCTGGGTGTCCGGGCGGGCCAGGTACACGAACTCGAAGAGGCAGCCCTTGGGGTCCGGCTCGGCGAACTTGGTCGAGCGCAGGCCGTCGGCGTCGATCGCGACGATCTCACCGGGCTCGACCTCGCGGATGAAGGAGGCGCCGACGATGTCGAGGGCGGCGGTCTCGCTGGCGACCACCCAGCCACGCTCGAGCCGGCCGAGGACCAGCGGGCGGATGCCCTGCGGGTCGCGGGCGGCGTACAGGGTGTTCTCGTCCATGAAGATCAGGCTGTACGCGCCCTTGACCTTCGGGAGGATCTTGGCCGCGGCCTCTTCGATGGTGAGGTCCGGGTAGCCGGCCAGCATCGAGGTGAGGATGTCGGTGTCGGACGACGCACCGTGCTTGGCGTTCGCCTTCGCGTGGTCGACGTCGGCGTCGAGACCGAGATCCAGGTCACCTTCGCCGTTCAGACTGGCGGCGAGCTCGCTGGTGTTGGTCAGGTTGCCGTTGTGGCCCAGCGCGATCGAACCGGTCGCCGTGGACCGGAACGTCGGCTGCGCGTTGGCCCACACACTGGAACCGGTGGTCGAGTACCGGCAGTGGCCGATCGCGATATGCCCGCGCAGCGAGGCAAGAGTCGCCTCGTCGAACGCCTGGCTGACCAGCCCCATGTCCTTGTAGACCAGAATCTGCGACCCATTACTGACCGCGATCCCCGCCGACTCCTGCCCCCGGTGCTGCAACGCGTACAGGCCGAAGTAGGTGAGCTTGGCAACCTCTTCCCCAGGCGCCCAAACCCCGAACACCCCACAAGCATCCTGCGGACCCAGATCCTGCGGGTCGAGTTCATGAGTAAGCCGACCATCGCCACGAGCCACCCCCACAGTCTACGGGACGCCGAAGCGCCCCATGACCGCACCGGCTACCAGCAGAGTCCTGCAGCGTTGCAGCTCGGCTCGCTGCCACCAGCCGCGGACGCCGGGAGGGCGGCGGCCGCTGCGACGAACAGAGCCGAACTGACTACGATCAGCAGCTTCTTGATCACACCTTGTCCTTTCGGAAATAATTCACAACCACTGTCGAGTGCTCTTTATTGACGCACTCTGTATATGGTCGGTTCCGACTAGCTCTGAAGGAGAAGGACGTGCTCGAGCCGCTGGGGGTGGACGAAGCCACCTTTGCGGTCTATCACGCCCTGCTCAACCACCCAGACAGTACGCCTGACCAGATTGCCGCGCTAGTTAATCTCTCGGCGACCGAGGTTGCGGAACTGATGGAGAAGCTTCGACACCTCGAGCTTCTCGTGCCTACTTGGACGAACCCCGATGGCGAACATGCCGTGCATCCCCGAGTGGGACTCACAGGCCTCGCAGAGCGGCGCCGCGCCGAGCTCGGCAGATTGATGAGCGAACTCAAGGATGCAGAGGCATCTGCCGAGGTCATTGCGGAGCAGTACAACGAGCTGCTCACCTCTCGGAGCAGCGGCGATGTCGAGGTGCTCAAGGGGCGCGCCAACGCGTCCCGCAGGATCGAGGAGCTCGGCCTCAAGGCTAGGGAGACGTTCTGGGGTCTGCTGCCCGCGCACGTCGATGAGGCTGTCCAACCGCTGGAACGCTCGCCAGATCTACCGCTGCTGGAGCGAGGACTCCGGATGCGGACGGTATATCTGCAAAGCATGACCACGTCGAAGCAGGCGATGGATTACGCAGCGATGATCCACCGCCTGGGCGGCGAGGTCAGGGCGACCCCGACGATCCCCATGCGCCTACTGATCTTCGACCAGGAGATCGCCGTCATGCCGATGGATCCGGCAAACCCGACCGCCGGCGCGGTGATCCACCGGAGTCCGGCAGTCGTGTCAGTTGCCTTGGCACTCTTCGACGCCTACTGGTCTCGGGCAAGTGACCTCTTCGACCCAGACGAGCGCGACAACGACGCCCCGCTCACCCCGCACGAGGCCGAGGTACTGCGCCTTCTCGCCGGCGGCGCCAAGGACGAGCAGGTTGCTCGCCTCCTGGGCATCTCCCTCCGTACCGCCCGGCGCATCACCGCCAACCTCTCCGAACGCCTCGACGCCGCCAGCCGCTTCGAGCTCGGGGTCGCTGCGGCGAAGCGCGGTTGGGTCTGACACTGGTGTTCGAAGCGCTTGGGCTGAGCGAGGAGAACTTCGCCGTCTACCACGCGCTACTCCGGCAGCCACAACTGATTCGGGTCGCACATCGGGACCAACTGGCGGCGGCGACCGGGCTGCCTGCCGAGCAGGTGGATGCACGGCTCACACAGCTTCGCGACCTGGGTTTGCTGGTAGCCCGCTTCAGCAGTCCGGACGAGGAATACCCGCTGCACCCCCAGGCTGGATTCGAGATCCTCGTCGCCCGTCGGCAGCAAGAACTCGATAACCTCACCAGCGAATTGAACGCCGACCGAGCGGCGGCGGGGAAATTCGTCGCCGACTACACCGAATTCATAGTCCAGCACAATGCAGCCGGCGTTGAAGTACTAGAGGGCGAACGCGCCTACCAGCGAATGCAGCATTTCTCCCCGGTGAAATCAATGTGGGGAATGTTCCCGCCCGCCGACCCGATGCCGAAACGCGATCCCGAAGAATCTGGCGACCAGAGGTTGCTGGACCGCGGAATCGACTCTCGATATCTCATCGTCGAGTCGCAGCTCAAGACCAGCGGAATGCGCGGGTTCATCGATTTCGTACACAAGTACGGTGGTCAGATTCGGGCCCTGCCGACGGTTCCGCTGAAGATGATCATCTTCGACGGCGAGGCGGCCGTCGTGGGGATCGACCCCGATCAGAACTCGGTCGGAGCGATGGTTCATCACAGCAAGGCGGTGCTGCGGATAGCCGTGGATCTGTTCGAGCGTTGCTGGGCGGATGCCCGCCCGGTAACGGATGGCACGGCGGACAAGCACGGCGAACCAACCGCTCAGGAGGCCGAGTTCCTGCGCCTGCTCGTGCGCGGCGCCACCGATGAGCAAGTTGCTCGGAAGCTTGGTGTGTCTATGCGGACCGTGCGGCGGATTGCCGCGAAGCTCAGTGAGCAAGTTGGGGCTTCGGGGCGGTTTGAACTGGGGGTTCGGGCGGCTCAGCGGGGGTGGGTGGATTAGCCCCAGTCCCAGGCTCGGGGTGGTGAGGGTGGGCAGGGCATAGTTGTCTCCTCTGGGGCGGAAGGGAGAGGGAAAAGGCGGGGCGCCTGGCTCGACCTCTCGGGTGGGAAAAGTGAAACAGAGGGGTGGAGCTGGGGGCAACGAGAGGGCTCGGCCGGGGTAGGTCGTTGACCGGGGGTGGCCATGGGGATGCGATCTACTTACCGGCCTGGACCGGCTGGGGGAATTTCGGGCAGGAAGGTGCCAGATGGTTGCGGGGAAAGGCGCGCCTGTGGTTTAGTACGCGCCTTTTCGCATGTACTCGTCAGACCGTCTTCAATGCCGCCAGCAGCTTCGTCAGCGAGTCCCGGGCGTCGCCGAACAACAGCGTGGTGCGCGGGTCGTAGAGGAGTTCGTTCTCGATGCCGGCGAAGCCGGGGCGCATCGAGCGTTTGAGGAAGATGACTCGTTGGGCCTCGTCCGCGTTCAGGATCGGCATGCCGTAGATGGGGGCCGACGGGGTATTGCGAGCCGCGGGGTTGACCACGTCGTTCGCGCCGACGACGAGTACGACGTCCGTCGTCTTGAAGTCGCCGTTGATGTCGTCCATCTCGCGGAGCTGGTCGTACGGGACCTGCGCCTCGGCGAGCAGCACGTTCATGTGACCGGGCATCCGGCCCGCGACCGGGTGGATCGCGTAGTCGACCTTCACGCCGCGGGACTGCAGCTCCTCGACCAGGTCACGCAGGGTGTGCTGCGCCTGCGCAACAGCAAGACCGTACCCGGGCACGATGATGACCTTGTTCGCGTACCCGAGCAGGATCGCCACGTCCTCCGGCCCGCCCGAGATCACCGGCCGCTCGGACGCCGTAGTGGCGCCCAGCGTCGATCCACCGCGGATCGCGCCGAAGAGGATGTTGAACACGGACCGCCCCATCGCGTCCGCCATCAGCTTGGTCAGCAACGTACCGGCGGCGCCGACGAGCGTGCCCGCGATCAGCAGCAGCGTGTTGCCCAGCACGTAACCGCTCGCGGCCACCGTCAGACCGGTGAATGCGTTCAGCAACGAGATGACGATCGGTACGTCGGCACCGCCCACCGGCAGCACCAGCATCACGCCGATCGCGAGACCCACGAGGCAGAGCAGTACGCCGACCCACACGCGCGGGTCCGACACGAGCCACACGCTCAGCGCGACCCCGCCCAGGATCGACGCGATGAACAGCACCGGCAGCCCCGGGAACGTCACCGGCCGGGTCGTCATCAGCTCCTGCAGCTTGGTGAAGGTGACCACCGATCCGGAGAAGCTCACCGCCCCGACCAGGATCGTGAACGCCGAAGCGATCGCCGCCACAGTCGCGTCGGAGGAGACCTCGTCGAGCTCGAGCAGTGCGACCAAAGCAGCCGCGCCGCCGCCGACACCGTTGAACAAGGCAACGAGCTGCGGTATCTGGGTCATCTGCACCCGGCGCGAACCGACCACACCGCCGATCGTGCCGATGATCAGCGCGATCAGGATCGGCGCCAGGTGGTTCGGCTTGTACGCCGCGAACGTGATGATCACCGCGAGCACCGCACCCGCGGCGCCGATCAGGTTGCCGGTCCGGGCGCTGCGCGGCGACGAGAGTGCCTTCAGCGCGACGATGAAGCAGACCGCGGAGACCAGATACCCGATCTGGGCCCAGGTGGGGATCACTTGTGCAGCTCCTTCTTACGAGCCCCCGGACCTTTGAACATCTCCAGCATCCGGTCCGTGACCACGAACCCGCCGACCATGTTCACGGTCGCGAGTACGACGGCCAGCAGCCCGACGATCACCACGATCACGGAGTCGGCCGCACCGGTGACGATGATGGCGCCGACCAGGATCACGCCGTGGATCGCGTTCGCACCGGACATCAACGGGGTATGCAGCGTCGAGGAGACCTTGCTGATCACCTCGACCCCGACGAACGCCGCCAGCACGAAGATCGTGAGGAGTGCGATGGACTCGGTCACTGGGGATGTCCTTCCAAAAGCTGGCGCGTTGGCTCGTGGAGCACGCTGCCGTCATGGGTGACGCAGCAGCCGCGGACGATCTCGTCGTCGAAGTCGGGGTCGAAGGCGGCGTTCCGGGTCATCAGGCGGATCAGGTTCGCGATGTTCTGCCCGTACAGCCGTGATGCCGGCCCGGCCATCTGCGACGGTACGTTGGCGCCGCCCCAGACGAGCGCCTCGCCGATCGTCAGCTCGGTCCCAGCGACGGATCCCTCGACGTTGCCGCCCTGCTCGGAGGCCAGATCGACCACGACCGATCCCGGCTTCATCTGCTCGACCATCGAGCGCGTCACCAGCATCGGCGCAGTCCGGCCCGGTACGGCGGCTGTGGTGATGAGCGCATCCGCAGCAGCGATGTACGGCGTGAGCAGTTCGCGCTGGAGCTGTGCGCGTTCCGGGGTCATCTCGCGGGCGTATCCACCCGGTCCGTCGAGCGTGCCCAGTTCGAGCTCGATCGGTACGGCGCCCATCGACGCGATCTCCTCGGCGGCAGCAGTACGGACGTCGTACGCCTTGACCACCGCGCCGAGGCGCTTGGCGGTGGCGATCGCCTGCAGACCGGCGACACCGGCTCCGAGTACGACGACCTGTGCCGGCGGGACTGTGCCGGCCGCGGTCATGTTCAGCGGGAAGAACCGCGGGAGCCGTTCCGCCGCAACGATCGCGGCCCGGTATCCGGCGACCAGCGCCTGGGAGGACAGTGCGTCCATCGACTGGGCCCGGGAGATCCGCGGGATCAGCTCCATCGCGAACGCGGTCAGCTTGGCCCGCGTGGCGGTACGGACCACATCCGGCGGGTTGGTCGGCAGGAACGACATCAGCGCCGTACCGGCGTGCAACCGCTGCAGACGCTCGCGTTCCAGGGGCTGGACCGATGCCACGATCGTCGCCGCATGGTCGGCGCCCCAGGCCACTTCGGCGCCGGCGTCGCGGTACTGGTCGTCGGAGAACAGCGCGCGTTCACCGGCGGCCGGCTCGACCGCGACCTCGTAGCCGAGCTCGATCAGTTTCGCGACTTGTTCCGGCACCAGCGCGACCCGGCGCTCCGCCGGTCTCGTCTCCCGTACGACTGCGATCTTCACTCGCCGAAACCTATGCCAAACACTGGGTCGCCGGAAAGCCCGGTCATGCCTGGTTGGCCAGGTTCTGAAGGAGAAGTGCTTCGGCCAGGCAGACCTTGGTGAACTCGGCGAGGTGCAGGCCCTCGTCGATTCCGTGGGCGCGGGTGTCCGGATCCTCGACGCCGGTGACCAGGATCGTTGCCTCCGGGAACGTCTGCTGGAACTCCGCGATGAACGGGATCGAGCCGCCCATCCCCATGTCGATCGGGTCGACACCCCAGGCAGTCTTGAAGGCCTCCCGGGCCGCTTCGTACCCGGCGCCGCGCGCGTTCACGCTGCACGGCTGGCCGTTCTGGCCCTCGGTCACGGTGACCTGCGCGCCCCAGGGCGCGTGGTTCTCCAAGTGTTCACGCAATGCTGCACTGGCCTTGATCGCGTCGTCGCCGGGCGCGACCCGCAGACTCACCTTGGCCCGCGCGACCGGCACCAGCGTGTTGCTGGCCTCCGCGACCGACGGCGCGTCGATCCCGACCACTGCAACGGCCGGTCGCGTCCACAGCCGATCCACCAGCGAACCCGAGCCGGTCAACCGAACCGAATCGAGCACAGACGACTCGGCCCGCAGCCGGTCCTCCGGGTACACCACGTCCGCTGCCCGCGAAGCGTGCAGCCCGTCGACCGCGACATCGCCCTTGTCGTCATGCAAGGTCGCAAGCAACCGGCACAGCGCCGACAGCGCATCCGGGATCGGCCCGCCGAAAAGACCTGAATGTACGGCGTGATCGAGCGTCCGCACCTCGACGTACGCCTCGACCAGGCCGCGCAGCGAGACGGTCAGGGCCGGCGTACCGACCTCCCAGTTGCCGGAGTCGGCGATCACGATCGCGTCGGCGGCGAGGTCCTCGGAGTACTCGTCGAGCAGCAGCAGCAGGGTCGGCGAGCCGATCTCCTCCTCGCCCTCGACGAAAACCGTCACGCCCACCGGCAGATCGTTGCCGAAGGCCCGTACGGCGGCGAGGTGCGCGGCGATCCCGGCCTTGTCGTCGGCGGCGCCCCGCCCGTACAGCCGGTCGTCGCGCTCGGTCGGCTCGAACGGGTCCGAGGTCCACTGCTCGACCGGCCCGGTCGGCTGGACGTCGTGGTGCGCGTACAGCAACACGGTCGGCTTCCCGGCCGGCGCCGGCTTCTTCGCGATCACCGCGGGCGCACCGTCGCCGGCGCGGACGATCTTCACCGTGAAGCCTTCGGCCTCGAACAGCGCGCCGGTCGCTTCGGCGGACCGCTGGACGTCGGCCGCGCGGGCCGGTTCGTAGCTGACCGACGGGATCCGGATGAGGTCCTCGAGGTCGGCACGGACGCTGGGCAGAACGCGGTCGATCGCCGCGGACAGATCGGTCATGCGACAACCGTACGGCGTCCGTTTGCCGATCCGACGCCCGGTGAGCCCTCGATTGTTACTCATTGGCGATCTACTCTGAAATTCTCGTAGGTTTCCGCCCAACCTCCAGAGGTCACCATGCGCATTCTCGCCATCTCGACCGCCGTCCTCACCACAGCCGCCGCCCTCACCACGGCCCTGCCGGGGTACGCCGCGATCAGCTGCGACACCGCCACCACCGGCGGCTCCACGTTCTACGACGGGCCGTCCGCGTCCAAGAAGTACGACGCCCGGTTCAGCAACAGCGCGAGCATCCCGAACCTCAGCACGTACACCCCGCAAGGCGCGGGCACTTGGTACAACTGGGACGGCTCCGGCAAGAACCTGCTCCTCGTCGCGGCGTACCGCGAAGGCGCCGACTCCGAGATCTACGGCATCGACCCGTCCACCGGCTCCACGGTCGGCGTGGTCGCGATCGCCGAGTCACACGTCGGCGGGATCGCCGTGAGCAAGGGCTGGGCGTTCGTCGCCGGCCAGGGCAGCAGCATCCGCAAGTACCGGCTGACCGACCTGCGCGACGCGCTGAAGGCGGCGGGTACGCCGTACCTCGCACAGGTCGGTACTGCGCGCGACGTCGCCGGATCGTCCTTCATCGGGACCTACGGGGACTCGCTGTTCGCCGGGACGTTCAACGACACCGGCCGCGGGACCATGTACGAGTACAAGATCGCCGACGACGGCACGCTGACCACTCAGGCCGGTGCGTGGGAGATCCCGACCAAGACCCAGGGTCTGACCGTCACGGCGAACCACTTCATCTACAGCACGTCGTACGGACGTGGGAACCGCAGCAACATCTACGTGGTGAAGCGCGGCCAGAAGGACCTCGACGCGCCCGCACTGAGCTGCTTCCGCGCCCCGAGCATGACCGAGGGCATCACGGAGTACAACGGAACCGCGTACCTGGTCTACGAGTCCGGCTCATACCTGTACGCGTCGGACCCGGCCACGCTGAACGTCATCCCCCGCATGCACAAGGCGTCGATCTCGTCGCTGACGTCGCTGGTGCCTTAAGGCTGGTACGCCGCCGAGTCGAGCACGCTGGTCCGGGTCTTGTCGTCGGATGCCCGCACCTGGATCCGGAGCAGCGTGCTGTCGTTCACCTTCCGATACTGCTCGACCACCGCGGGATTCGAGTCGCAGGTGTAATTGAAGGTAACCGTCGTCTGACCGGTGTTCGTCGTGCCCGCAGTGCATCCGGCCGGCGCGGTGCCAACCGTCGGCAGGCTGCTCGCAGGCACCAGTCCGACGAACACGCCCTCGATCTTCGGGTCGTTCTGCCACGCCGCCGTGTTCGTGCTGACCACGAGCGCTTGGGTGGAGTCGACGGCCTTCTGCTTCCACGCGCGCGGGACTTCCACCGATAGCGGTTTGTCGTCCACCTTGATCGGGCGGGTCAGAACGTACTCGTACCCGCCGTACCCACCAGCTGCTGCGAGGACCAGCGCCACGAGCGTAGTGATCACCACAGCCCGCCGGCGCCGCTTGGGCTTTACCGGGACAGTCGGTTCGTTGGAGCTGGCCAGTGCGGTCGCCTGGTCGACCGGTGCGGCTGCGGGCGCCGGTGCGGGCATCTCCGCCGCCGGAACCAACCCAGCCGGCACCTTGCCCGTCGTGTGCGCCTCACGAAGTGCGTTAAGGAAGCTGTCGAGGTCAGGCCAGCGCTGATCGCGGTCCGGTTCCAGAGCACGCCGTACGACGACATCGATCGCGTCCGGCACGTCCTCGCGCAGCGTGGTCATCGACGGCGGCGGGGCGTCGATCTGCATCACCGCACCGAGGCTGGCGACACCGTGCGGCGCCTGTCCGGTGAAGGCGGCGTACGCAACCGCACCAAGTGAGTAGAGGTCGGCACGGTGGTCCAGCCGGTCGCCCATGACCTGTTCCGGAGCGACGTACGCCGGAGTGCCGCCCGGCATCGTGATCCGCGACACCTCGGCCAGCGACTTGCCCAGACCGAGGTCGGACAGCATCGCGCGGTCACCGGCAGCAGAGTCGGTGCGGAAGAGCACGTTGGCCGGCTTCACATCCCGGTGCAGTACGCCGCGCGCGTGCAGGTGCTTCAGGCCGCGGCCGACCTGCGTGATGATCCGGACCGCCTCGCCGAACTCGAGCGGGCCGGCCTTGATCCGCTCCGCGAGCGTCCCACCGTCGGCGTACGTGAGGACCATGAACGGCCGCCCGTCATCGGCCTCGCCGATGTCGTGTACGCCGACGACGTACAGCGAATCGACCTTGCGCAGGAACCGGCCCTCAGCCAAGAACCGACGGCGGACGTCCTCGTCCTCGACCCAGTTCTCGGACAGGATCTTGACCGCGACCTCGGCGTCCAATTGCTCGTCCCGGGCCAGCCAAACGGTCGCGAAACCTCCGGCACCCACCCGGCGGACCAGGGAGTACCGGCCGATCCGGGGTGGCTGGTCCATGGCGCAATTATGCTCGATCCCTCCTGCGACCCGTTCGCTGGAGTGAACAAAGCGGTGTTTCCCGACGTCACATCTCCCGACAGCGGGCCCTGAGGCCCGCTCGGCCGTGGTCCGCCGCACGGTCCGGATCAACCGTGCCAAGACCATGTTCGATAGGAGATCGCCGATGCGAGTGCAGAACGGCCGCCTGGTCGCCCTCGTCGCAGCCGTCGCCGTAGCCGCCATCGCGGGCGGCGGCGCCCTCGCCTACCGCCAGGGCCCGGAGACAGCAGCGGCCGAGGCCGCCCCGCTCTCCACCTCCCCGTCTCCCGTCACCAGCAAGCCCGTGACGTCCAAGCCGACGCCGTCCACTTCACCGACGCCGACCAGCACCCCGTCGTCGACCGGACCGTTGAAGACCAAGATCGTGCTCGCCAAGCTCCCTACCGGTCGCGCGCCGCAGATCGCGTACCTGACCGGCCGGACGATCCGCGGCGGCGCCGGCGGTGACATCAAGGTCCCGGGCACCGCCGAGATCCAGGAGGTCGCCCGGCTCGGCTCCTCGGGACTCGCCGTCGTCACCAAGGGCTACGGCACCGAGATGCTGACCATCGACACCGACGGCAAGGTCATCGCCCGGACCCCCGACATCACCCAGATCGTCACCACCGACGACGGCAACGGCGCGGCGTACGTCGGCTCGCGCCTGATGGACACCGGCGAAGAGACCGGCGTGACGACGTTCTACGCCGAGCAGGCCCAGGGCCAGACAGAGGTCCAGAAGGTCACCATGCCGAACATCTGGAACGCAGCACTGCTGGGCTACCTCAACGGCAAGGTCTACTTCGACGCGTCGAAGACCCAGGACGGGACCTCGACCCTGTACGAGTGGACGCCCGCTCAGTCGAAGGTGATAACGATCGACGCGGTCCCGAGCGCTATGGCGGTGTCCAGCATTGGTACGGCGGGTTCGCTGACCACGCTGGCCGACCAGAACAGCTGCAGCAGCCTCCTGACGGTGCCGGCAGGCAAACGGCTCTGGCGCACCTGTGACTACCAGATCGTCGGCTTCACCCCGGACGGCGCGACTGCGATCGCCGGTCCGATCTACCAGGACGGGTACGGCAACGGCATTGCCGCTGTTCTGGACGCGAAGAAGGGCACACTGCTGCACGAGTGGTCCGGGGTGTTCCGGCAGTGGGTCCCCGAAGACGACGAGCACCTGCTGCTCCTCGCCGATACCGGCCAGGAGACAGCTGCCTCGATCATCCGCTGCACGGTGTCGACCGGCGCCTGCGAACTCGCCACGCCGCTCGCCAAGGGCGCACTACTGATCGGGGACTGAGTTGACGACTCCGCCGAAGCGACAGCTGAACGGTCGCCTCATCGCTGTCGTAGCGGCCACCGCAGTCGCTGCTGTTGCTATCGGTGGAGCCCTCGCGTACCGCCAGGGCCCCGAGTCAGCCTCCTCGACCCTCGCCGCGCCGCTGGGTGGCACCCCGAGCCCCACACCGGCTCCGACGCCGTCAACCACGCCATCGCCGACCCCGATGCTCACCTCGACTCCGGTCGTGGTGCCCACCCAGACCCCGAAGCCGAAGCTGTCGCTGACGCCCAAGTCGACGACTCCTGAGGCTCCCTCCGGCCCGGTCGCTCTCGAGGCGGCCAAGTTGACGCAGGGCCGGGATCCGCAGCTGGCGTATCGCTTCGATCGCACAGTGCTGGGCGCCGGCAAGGAGCTGAAGGTCCCGAGCAACGGGAGCCTGATGGAGGTCGCCCGCCTGGGCAGCAGCGTGCTCGCAACGACCTCCGGCGGCGACCTGCTCAAGGTCGGCTCCAGCGGCGCAGTGGTCAGCCGCACGCCGCATGTCATGACCCTCGCCGGGACAGCCGACCAGTCGGCCGTTGCGTACGCGACCACCCCACCCGTGGTCGTCGGACAGCAGACGTACGGCGCGACGCTCTACGCTGACAACGGCTCCTCGGTGAAGTCGCTGGATCTCCCCGACGTGCAGAGCATCTACGTGCTCGCATATACGAAGGAAACGATCTACTACAAGGCTTCTGTCAAGGGCGCTGAGACAACCCTCAAGCTCTACTCATGGACGCCGGGTGCCGCCAAGGCCACTCCGGTCAAGACGGTCACCGGCGACGCGATGGCCGTCTCGCAGGACGGCCGTCTGGCGTCCGCACTGCCCGCGAACAACACCGGTGACGGCTGCTCGACAGTCGTCGAGATCGCGACCGGCAAGAAGCGGTTCAAGACCTGCGACTACCGAGTCACCGGATTCACCCCCGACGGCTCGGTCGCGATCGCGACACCGGCGTACGGCGACAGCTACTGCAGCAACATCATCACCGCGCTGGACTCGCGCACCGGGGACGTCAAGCGCCAGTGGAGCGGCTGTTTCTACGAGGCCACCGCCGAGGACGAGCAGAACCTGCTGATGGTCGCGGTCGTGGCCGGCGGCGGTCAGGACCCGAACACGAAGAGCACGGTCGTGCGCTGTTCCCTCGACACCGCCACGTGCGAACGCGCTACCGGGATCGTCGCCGCCAAGCAGATCGACTTCGCACGCTGATCTGCTCTGAGCAGATGTCCCTTTGCAGCAAGGGTTTTCGCGGCAGACTGCGGGTATGACGACGGTTGCCGTACTGGCTGACATTCACGGGGTGCTGCCTGCGCTGGAGGCGGTTCTGGCCGAGGCTCAGGACGTTGATGTGATCGTGCTGGCCGGGGACATCGCCAGTGGGCCGCAGCCGGTGGAGACGCTGGATGTCCTGACGGCGTTGGGCGATCGGGCCGTCTGGGTGCGCGGCAACGCGGACCGGGAGCTGGTGGAGATGGCCCGCGGGACGTACGACGCCGAGCCGCCGGATGCGGTGAGTCCGTGGGCCGCGGAGCAGCTGCGGCCGGACCAGGTCGAGCTGCTGGCCGGGCTGCCGACCACGGTGACGATCGGGGACGTGCTGTACTGCCACGCCACTCCACGCGACGACGAGGAGATGGTGCTGGTCGACAGTCCGATCTCGCGGTGGTCCACGGTGTTCAACGGGCTGCCGGCTGACGTCCGGACGGTGGTGTGCGGTCACACCCACATGCCGTTCGCCCGGCAGGTCGATCGGCGTCTGGTAGTCAACGCGGGCAGCGTCGGCATGCCGTACGGCGCACCGGGTCCGGGCTGGGCGCTCCTGACCGAAGACGGCGTACAGCTGCGTCGGTCCGCGATGGACGCTGCCGCGGCGGCGGAGCGGATCGTGCGTGAGTCGGCGTACCCAGGCCGGGAGGCGTGGGTTGCGGAGTACCTGCTGAGCACGTACTCCGACACGGAGGCGCTGGAGGCGTTCAGGCCGCGTGCGGAGGGCTGAGCGGTTACCGTCAGGGGGTGTTCACCCGGCGGAGGAAGCATTTCGGGACTCCGGCCGACAAGGCGACGTATGCGACCCTGCATACCGCCTCGTTGGCCAGCCCGCACCTGCGCGAAGGCCTGACACCCGGAGCGGCCGGTAAAGCGAGCCGTCACCTCAGAGACCTCCTGGGTACGGCGGCCATCGCCATCTGCGACTCGTCCGGCGTACTGGCCTGGGACGGCGTCGGCGGACCGTACGAGAGCAATCACCGTCGCGACGCCAAGGCCCTCGCCGCGCCGACGCTCCGCTCGGGCCGGACCGCAGTACTAGGTGCGCATGACGTGGCTTGCGGCGATCCGCAGTGCCCGATTCGTACGGCGGTGGTCGCGCCAATCGTCACCGAGGAGCGGGTGGTCGCCGTACTGGTCGCGTACAGCAACAACACCTCGGCTGCCCTGGTCAGAGCGACCGAAGAGGTCGCGCGGTGGGTCTCCGGCCAGGTGGAGCTCGCCGAGCTCAACAAGGAACGCACGCGCGCTATGGAGGCTGAGCTGCGTGCACTGCGGGCTCAGATCAGCCCGCATTTCATCTACAACGCTCTGGCCGCCATAGCGTCGTTCGTCCGCACGGATCCCGAGCGGGCGCGTGAACTGCTGCTGGAGTTCGCGGACTTCTCCCGGTACGCACTGCGCCGTGGCGGCGAGTTCACCACGCTGGCCGACGAGCTGCGCAACGTGGAGCGCTATCTGGTGCTGGAACAGGCCCGCTTCGGTGATCGGCTCAAGGTGTCGCTGCAGATCGCGCCGGAGGTGCTGCCGGTGGTCATCCCCTTCCTGGTCGTCCAGCCGCTGGTAGAGAACGCAGTACGGCACGGACTCGAGGCAGGAGCCGGATCGATCACCATCCGTGCGCGAGACCGGATCAACGAGGCAGAGATCAGCGTGGAGGACGACGGCGCCGGCAGCGACCCTGAGGTGATCCGGGCCGCGCTCTCCGGCGAGACCGGCAGCGACTCGGTCGGCCTGGGCAACGTCGACGCCCGCCTGCGCCAGGTGTACGGCGACACGTACGGCCTCGTCGTGGAGACAGCGCTGGAGGCCGGCACGAAGGTAACTTTCCGCATCCCCAAATACTCCTCAGGGGTGCACGCGTCCCCTTAGTGTGTGGGCATGGCCGACACTCCGCTGCGCGCCCTCGTCGCGGACGACGAGGAGCCCGCCCGCGCCGAGCTGGTGTACCTGCTGAGCCAGGACCCCCGGATCGGCCCTATCCAGACGGCATCCGACGGCCCGGAGGCGCTGAAGATCCTGCAGGCCAGCGACCTGGACGTGGTGTTCTGCGACATCAAGATGCCCGGTCTGGACGGCATCGACCTGGCCAGCGTGCTGTCCAAGTTCCGCCCCCCGCGCCCGCGGATCGTCTTCGTCACCGCGTACGACGAACACGCCGTGGCTGCTTTCGAGCTCGACGCGGCCGACTACGTCATGAAGCCGGTCCGGGCCGAGCGCCTGGCCGAGGCGGTCCGCCGGGTGGTCACTGCGGGCGCACCGGCCGCACTGCAGTCGCCTGACGACACCGAGGACGAGACGATCTCGGTGGAGCTGGCCGGCGTCACCCGGTTCGTCCAGCGCTCCACAGTCCGGTACGTCGAAGCGCAGGGCGACTACGCCCGCCTGCACACCGGCCAGAACTCCCACCTCGTCCGCATCCCGCTCAGCACTCTGGAGGAGCGCTGGCGAGACGCCGGCTTCACGCGAATCCACCGCAGCACGCTGGTCGCGCTGGCGCACATCGACGAGATGCGCGTCGACGGCGGCCGGTGCGCGGTCCGCGTGGGCGGCGACTGGCTCCCGGTCAGCCGACGGCACACCCGCGAGCTACGCGACCTCCTGGTCCGATCGACCTCGTTGCGATGAGTACTCCGGAGGGACCGCGTCGGGTCCGCGTCACCAGTCCGCGGACCAGCGCGGCACGGCGTCCGATCATCCCGACCGGCACCCGCGAGATCGACGAGCAGACCCGGCTTGGCGAGATCTACATGCTCTCGCTGGTGCAGTCCCAGCTACGGCTGACGCTGGCCGTCATCGGCGTCGTACTGCTCGTCCTCGGCAGCATCCCGCTGCTCTTCTGGCTCGTCCCGCCGGTCCGAACCCTGTCCATCTTCGGCCTGCCGCTGCCCTGGGTGATCCTCGGCATCCTCGTCTATCCGGTCGTCTACATCGCCGCGCGCATCTACGTCCGCAACGCCGAGCGGATCGAGGCCGAGTTCACCGAGTTCGTGGGTCGGCAATAGATGTCGTCGGCAATCAGTTTGAGCGCGATCGGATTGGTGGTCGCGGCAACGATAGGGATCGGGTTGTTCGGGCTGCGGATCTCGCGGACCACGAGCGACTTCTACGTCGCCAGTCGCGCCGTCAGCCCGCGCTGGAACGCGTCGGCGATCAGCGGCGAGTATCTGTCGGCCGCGTCGTTCCTCGGCGTTGCCGGACTGGTGCTGGTCAACGGCGCCGACATGCTGTGGTTCTCGGTCGGCTACACGGTCGGCTACCTGATGCTGCTGGTCCTGGTCGCGGCTCCCTTGCGCCGGTCCGGTGCTTACACGTTGCCGGACTTCGCCGAGACCCGCTTCGAATCCCCCTTGGTACGGCGGATCTGCGCCGGTCTCGTGGTCGGGATCGGGACGCTCTACCTCCTGCCGCAGCTGCACGGCGCGGGTCTCGCCGTACAAACCGTCACCGGGGCACCGCCGCAGGTCGGGGCGATGATCGTCGCGGTGATCGTGGTCATCAACGTCGCTGCCGGCGGGATGCGGTCGATCACGTTCGTCCAGGCGTTCCAGTACTGGCTCAAGCTGACAGCGTTGGCCACGCCAATCTTCGTGATCCTGCTCATGTGGCACCAGCCCACCGGCGTACTCGACTCGTTGCACGGCGCGGCGGCCGCCTGGGCGGAACCGCTGTCTCGCGCGGGCGGCCGCGACCATCCGTTGTACGCGACGTATTCGTTGCTCTTGGCCCTTTGTTTCGGGACGATGGGGCTGCCGCACGTCCTCGTCCGGTTCTATACGAACCCGGACGGGCGCGCGGCCCGGCGGACCACCGTCGTCGTCCTGGCGTTGCTCGGTCTGTTCTACCTCTTCCCGCCGATGTACGCCGTGCTCGGGCGGACGTTCGCGCCTGACCTGGTGGCGAGCGGCGGGGATACCGTCGTACTCGAGCTGCCGGGACGAGTTTTCCCCGGTACAGCAGGGGATCTACTCGGTGCGTTGGTCGCGGCGGGGGCGTTCGCGGCGTTCCTTTCGACGTCGTCGGGGTTGACCGTCGCGATCGCTGGGGTGATCGACCAGGATCTGTTGCGGAGCCGGTTGCGCGAGTGGACCGGCGGCGATTACGTGGCGGTGAACAGCTTCCGGATCGCGGCGCTGATCGCGATGATCGTGCCGTATCTGGCGTTCACGGTGACGGGTTCGTTGAGCCTCGCGGACACCGTCGGGCTGGCGTTTGCCCTCGCGGCGTCGACGTTCTGCCCGTTGTTGGTGCTGGGGATCTGGTGGCGGCGGATGTCGACCACGGGCGCCGCGGCCGGGCTGGTCGTCGGCGGGATCGCGGCCAGCGCTGCCGCTCTGATCAACGTGGCCGGCGCGCCTCAGGGCGGTTGGCCGCGGGCGCTCGTCGGGCAGCCGGCCGCGTGGACGATGCCGCTCGCATTCGTCACCGTGATCGTGGTCTCGAAGCTCACCCCGGACCGCATCCCGGCCGGGACCGCTCGCAGCATGGTCCGCCTGCACACCCCGGAGGCCGTCGACGTGGACCGCGGCCTGCCACCGCGCTGAGACCGCTCGTCGTGTGATTCCTACCGCTCGGCGCAGCGGAGTGATCCACCGGACGACTGGTCTGCTCCGCTGAGCGCTCGATGCGCGCCGGTGCTGTCGAAGCATCGTGACCCAGGCCACAGTACGACGTGCCCGGCCTCTTCCGCCCGGCTCGATCCACCTGGAGGCTCGCCGATGAGTGATACGCGCGATCCGGACCTGACGACCTATCGGGATGTCCAACTGTCACCGGACTTCTCCGAGCTGCGTCGCAGGTTCCGGCGGTTCGTGTTCCCGATGACCGCATTGTTCCTGGTCTGGTACTTCGTCTACGTCCTGCTCGCCGACTACGCGCACGGCTTCATGTCGCACAAGGTCGGCGGCAACATCACCGTCGCCCTGCTGTTCGGGCTCAGCCAGTTCGTGTCGACGTTCGCGATCACGCTGATCTACGTCCGCTGGGCCGACCGCCGGCTCGACCCCGACGCCGCGAAGCTGCGCCGCCAGATCGAGGGAGAACTGCAGTGACCGCCCCACTGATGTTGCCACTGGCAACGGACATCGGAAACCCGACCGTCAACATCATCATCTTCGCGCTGTTCGTCGTCGCGACGCTGGCGATCGTGTTCCGGGCCTCCCGCAACAACAAGACCGCGGCCGACTTCTACGCCGGCGGCCGGTCGTTCACCGGCCCGCAGAACGGCATCGCGATCTCCGGCGACTACCTGTCCGCCGCGTCGTTCCTCGGCATCGCCGGCGCGATCGCGCTGAACGGGTACGACGGCTTCCTGTACTCGATCGGCTTCCTCGTCGCGTGGCTGGTTGCGCTGCTACTAGTTGCGGAGCTACTACGGAACACCGGTCGCTTCACGATGGCCGACGTACTGTCCTTCCGCCTCAAGCAGCGGCCGGTCCGGATGGCGGCCGCGATCTCGACCCTGGTCGTCTGCTTCTTCTACCTGCTGGCCCAGATGGCCGGTGCCGGCGGCCTGGTCGCGCTGCTGCTCGGCGTCAGCCACCGGGCCGGACAGAGCATCGTGATCGCCGTGGTCGGCATCCTGATGATCACGTACGTCCTGGTCGGCGGCATGAAGGGCACCACCTGGGTGCAGATCGTCAAGGCCGTGCTGCTGGTCATCGGCGCCGGACTCATGACGCTCTGGGTGCTCGCGAAGTACAGCTTCAACCTGTCCAGCCTGCTCGGCGCAGCGGTCGACAAGAGCCCGGCGGCCGGCGAGAAGCTCCTGTCGCCGGGTCTGCAGTACGGCGCCACCGGCGTCACCAAGCTGGACTTCATCTCGCTGGCTCTCGCCCTGGTGCTCGGCACCGCCGGTCTCCCGCACGTGCTGATGCGGTTCTACACCGTGCCGGACTCGAAGGAAGCCCGCCGTAGCGTCAGCTGGGCGATCTGGATCATCGGCATCTTCTACCTGTTCACACTGGTCCTCGGGTACGGCGCTGCCGCGATCGTCGGACCGGACCGAATCAAGGCCGCTCCGGGCAAGGCGAACTCGGCCGCCCCGCTGCTCGCTTTCGAACTCGGCGGCGAGGTCCTCCTCGGCGTCATCTCCGCGGTCGCGTTCGCCACGATCCTGGCCGTCGTGGCGGGGTTGACGATCACCGCGAGTACGTCGTTCGCACACGACATCTACGGCCAGATCATCAAGAAGGGCCAGATCAGCGGCGACGGCGAGGTCCGCGTGGCGCGGTACACCGCGGTCGTGATCGGCATCGTCGCGATCATCGGCGGCATCTTCGCCAACGGCCAGAACATCGCGTTCCTCGTTGCATTGGCGTTCGCGGTCGCGGCGAGTGCGAACCTGCCGACGATCCTCTACTCGCTGTTCTGGCGGCGCTTCAACACCCGCGGCGCACTCTGGAGCATCTACGGCGGCCTGGCCTCGACGATCATCCTGATCGTGTTCAGCCCGGTCGTCTCCGGCAAGGTCGACGCGAAGACCCACGCCAGCCTGTCGATGATCACCGACACCAGCATCGACTTCCACTGGTTCCCGCTCGACAACCCCGGCATCGTCACGATCCCCCTGGCCTTCCTCCTCGGCTGGCTCGGAACGATCACCAGCAAGGAGCCGGTCGACGTAGACCGCTTCGCCGAAATGGAAGTCCGCTCCCTCACCGGCGCAGGCGCCGAAAAGGCAGTCACCCACTAAGACCTGTCAGGCAGGCCCTGCTGATTCGACGCGGACCTGCCTGACAGCCCCAACTCCGGGCGGCCAGGTAGGCGAGTACCTGACCGCCCGGCTCACGTTTCTGGACGACTCAGTTCCAGAGTCTCGGCGACAAGAGGTCGGTGGAGTCGATCGGCGGGAGGCCGTCGTCAAGTTCACGCAACCGCCTGTAGACGTCGCGCATCGCAGCCTTGTCCGTCAGGTACTTCCCGCCCGCGGCGCGCTCGAGGACGGTCAGCGTGCCGATGAGCCTGATGGACCCAACCTCCCGGCCTGCAGCTCGCATCCTCTCGAGCCGCTTGATCTCCGCTGTCGCCTGAAGAGCGCCCTTTCCATCGTCGATGAGTACGGTCACGATCTCTCCCGCCACGACAGCGACGACGGCATGCGCGATGACCATCGTCTCGCCAAGGTCCTTCGACTGCGTCATCCGGTCTGGCATCTGCAGGTCGGTGAGCCGCTGGACTACTGCTGCGAGCTCCGGCGTGTTGTCGTCGGGCAGGATCTGCATCCAGCGCTCGGACAGCTTGCGCCAGACCTTCTCCGCGGCTTTGAAGCGAGGATCTTGCGCCGCCTTGCGAAGTACTTCGTTCTGCACCGTCTCCGGCGCACTGAGCGCACCCAGCGTGCCGATGAGCAGGCGTTCTTTGTTGATGGACAGGAAGTTCAGGCCGGGACCAGCATCGATGATGGGCCTACGACTCATCCGCCGTACCGCCGTCATCCAGGTCCGACAGGTCTACGTCCACCTCAGGAAGATCCTCGGCCGCGGCCCAGGCGACGGTTTGTGGCTTGGCGACAACGCCGGCTTGACTCAGCTCAGCTTCCACGTCACCAAGGCTGACGCCGCGAAGCGTCGCGATCGCCCGTGCAGGCAGAACACCCTCGATGTAGCCGCCGACCGCCCTTGCCAGCAGTCGTTGCGGCGCTCTGCGTTGATCGGCGTCCGCCTGCAGGACGTGATAGTGATCGGTCCACCCGAACCGGACCGCGAGCTGGGGCGTGGTCCAGGTTTTCCAGTCCTCTTTGGTTTTCGCGTCGATGTATTTGCGCTGATGCAGGGCGATCGCTGCCATCGCCGGCGACACCAAGAATCGCTGAACGATCGCGGAGAGGGTCGCCGGACTCGCGGCATCGCGATTGCCGAGGAACTCCGCCAGGCCGTCCTGCGGAATCAACAGGTGCTGCGCGAACGCATCGGCCCGTCTCTCCTTCGGTGTCCGAGCGCTCCAAGCGCCGGAGCTCTTCTCGGCCCAATCCTCGAAGAGCACGTGTCCGAGCTCATGAGCAAGAGTGCTGCGCTGGCGCATCGGATTCAGCGTCCGGGCAACACCGATGAAGACCGCGCCGCGCTCCGGGTCGCGCATCGTCATGCCGTGCTCGTCGGGATCTGCGTCGAGTACTGCGACATCGATCCCGGTCGCTTGTTCGATGATCGCGACGAGATCGCCGAGCGGCTGCACGCCCAGGTGATGTTGCGCGCGGAACTGCGCTGCCGCCTCTTGCCCGTCGACCTCTGGGCTCACCGTCACCTGGCCGTCGAGACCGGCTGCGGGCGGAATCGCCTGATCGTCCATGTAGCTGTCGAGCTCGAGGAAGTGCAGCAACGTGTCGTGCATTCCATCCATGCTGCAGTCGTTTGTCGCACGCGCCACACACTGCACCCGGTCAGCCACCACACTCGTCCCGGTGAGCTGCGCGACCGTGTGGCCGGTCGCCTGAGCGATCAACACGATCTCAGGCAACTTCGCCACCCGATCACCGGCAATGATCCGCGAGAGCGTGGACTGCGAGATCCCAGTCACATCGGCAAGCCCCCGCTGACTCAACCCCGCGGCCACCCGAGCGCCTTCGATCAGCGCACCAACATCCACCCCTGCCATGGCTCACCCCCTGAATCACTCGACGGATGAGTGATTCAGTCTATGCGATGAATGACCGGCGACCAAGTGACGGCCCGTCAGGCTCTCCTGCGACAGCCGGAGGGTGGAGGGGCGGCGCGTAGCACGGCGATGGGCTGACCGCAGCCATCACCTCAGCAGGTACGAACCGGCCGCACCACGAGGCGGTCGATCGCGCGGCAGCGCGCACGGGTCCGGGCGATAGCCCGCAACTCCGGCGGCAGCCGGAAGGTCCCGGCGGCAGCCGGAAGGTCCCGGCGGCAGCCGGAAGGGATGCTCCGGGCGATAAGCCCGGGGGTGGGCGGGTGCGGCGCGTAGCACGGCGACGAAGGAGCCGCGCGTAGCACCGCGATGGGCTGGTTCCCGCGCGTGGTTCTCAGAATTTGAGGGTTGGCCAGAGTTTGTAGAAGGACTCGCGCGAGGTGTTGCCGCGGGCTTCTTCGGTGGCGTGGAGGCGGCCGAAGGTGAAGGGGTTGCCGCCGTCGGCGAAGACTTCGAGGGCCAGTTGGTGGAGGAGGTCGCGGGAGACCACGGAGTCCTGGTGTTCGCCGAGGATTTCCTGGACCTCTTCGGCCCGAGCAGCCAGCGCACTCGCCTCATCACCCAGGACAGGTACGGCGGACTCCGCGGCGTACCGGAGTCGCTTGGCCGCCTTGCGGACCTCGTGCAGCTCGTGGTCCTGCTCGGCAACCGTCTCCGCGGCCTGAGAGCGCTTGACCGCCTTGCGCATCCGCTTGCGGTCGTGATCGAGAAGATCGCCGATCTGCTTGGAAGCCTTCCGGTCGTCGCCCGTGACCGGTGGCTTCGCGATCAGTTCGTCCAGGGTGTCGAGCAGCCGGAAATACCGCTCACTCTCCAGCGCCGCGAGCGCCCCCGTGCGGCCGTCCTTGTAGACCCGGCGCAGGTGATCGTCGATCCGGCCGGCAACGCGTCCCATCACCAGCTCGACCGGCTGCTCCGCGACCTCGGCCGCGAAGTGCTCGCGCTGCACCTCCGCATCGCGCGCAACTCCCAGCTCACCCGCCAGCCACTTGAGCTCCGCCCGGATCTCGTCCCCGACCGACCGATCGATCACCGGACGGTACGTCGCCAGCGCCGACCGCAGCCGCCGCGTCGCGACCCGGAACTTGTGGATCGAGTCTGGCACATCCCGCCGTACCTCAGGATCCCTCTCGCGGATCGCCTGAACCTGCGCACCGGCGTACGCACGGAACAGGTCCGACGTCCGCGGCTTCTTGGGCAGCGTCCAATCCACCGACGACGGCACCCGGCTGCCGAGCGCCCGCGCCAGCTTGCTCGGACCGCCCGCGGGGCGTGCGCCAGCCGACTTCAGCAGCTCACCGGCGTCCTCGAGCAGCAGCTTGTCCCCGCCGACGAGCTCGACCTCCCACTCACGCCAGCTCTCCGGCTCGCCGTCCCCGACCGTCGCGGTCACGTTGTCGTCGGCGACCTCCGCGAGTACGGCGCCGTCCGCGTCGAGCAGGCGGTGCACGATGCGCCGCGTCTGCAACGTCACGACAGGTACGAGCGCGTGATCCCGCACATGAACCCGGACCGTCCGCACGATCGCGATCGGCACACTCCGCACCGACCGCCCGAGCGGATAGTGCACCTCGAGCCGCTCACCCGACGAGACCGGGAACTTCACGTGCCAGCCGTCGTCCTCGCCACCGGTACGGCGGCGCAGCGTCACCTTGTTCGCGGCCAGGTCGAGGTCAGCGGTGTCGTAGTACACCGCCTCCAGGTCCAGCTCGACGGGTTGGGCGACGCTCGCGACTCCGGGCAGCTCGTGCAGCGCCGGCAGGATCACACTGTCGTCGACGTCGTACTTCGTCTCGATCTCTAGCTGCTCAGTCGGGGGCATACCCACTTGTTTACCAGGCGTTCATGAATTGGTCTTGTCTCCCGGTCTCACGCCGTCGCGAGCAGGTGCTCGGTGCGGTGCATCGGCGCGCGGGGGCGAAGGTCTCGATGCGGAGCATCGTGGCCTTTGCACCCGTGCGGCGAGGTGCCGTGCCGAGTGCCGCGCAGTAGGCGTGAGACCGGGAGACAAGGCCCCTGTCAGGTGAGAGCGCGTAGATCCGCGACCAGTCGTTGCAGGTCGCGGTCCTCGATGCCGTTGAGTGTCGGGCGGATCTGTCTGCGCTGGTTGCGGTTCAGCGCCCGGCAGATCGCGGCGACGAGGACGAGTAGAGCGATCATGTTCGACCGACCCCCTTGAAGAACGTGTAGTGGAATGTGCCGCCGGGCTCGGCGGTCTTCTCCAGGTCGCGGATGCCCGCGTCCCATTCGGCCTCGGTACGTCGGCCGGCCGCGATCGCACGCTCGCGAACCGACTCGACCATCGCGATGAACGTCTTCCGCGTGAACCCGTCGACGAGCTCCGGAAGCGTCTGATCGGCGTACACGGTGCGCGGCTCGACGTGTACGTCGTCGTACCCGGCCTGCTCGAGGAGCGGCTGGAGGCGCCGGCCGATGAGCGAGTCGCCGCCCGCCTTGGCCTGAAGGTCGACGAGGCAGTCGACTGCGGCCTGGGCCCGCGTACTGCGTGGGTGGTAGATGGCGGACCCGTGGTCGCCTTCGATCACCGTGATCGTGCCGCCAGGGTTGAGGAGATCGCGCAGATCGACCAGAGCCTTGCCAGGGTCGACGAGGTGCTCGAGGACGAAGCAAACAAAGACGTGGTCGAACTTCTCGTCCCGCAGGTCATGCAGGTCCGCATGACGCCAGTCGACCGTGGCTTCCGGGGCATGTATGGCGACGCGGGCCTTCGCCTGGGCGAGCGACTCCTCGGAGATGTCGACCGATACGAGCTCGATCCCGGGGCTGCGGGTCACGAGCTGCACGGTCTGCGCGCCGACGCCACAGCCGGCTTCCAGCACTCGGCTACCGGCCGGGTAGGTGGTGCCGCCGTGGAGGAGGTCGGCCAGCGTTCCGGCCTGGTCCGCCAGGCGGCGGGTCTCTGCCGGGGTGTAGCCGTGGACGTAGTCAGTTCCCATAACCTCTACGATCCGGCCACAATGGTCCTGTGAACAGGTCCAATCCGGGGAGAAGTGGTCGGTCCATTGGAGGCGCGGACTTCCTTCAACTGGATCCGGCCGAGGCAACGCCCGGCGGACTCGCGGACTGGCTCACCGACCGCCTCCGTACGGCGATCTCGACCGGCCACCTCCCGATCGGCACCCGCCTCCCCGCCACCCGCACGCTCGCCACCGACCTCGGCATCTCCCGCGGCGTGGTGACGGAGTCCTACCAACGCCTCACCGAAGACGGCCACCTCACCACCCACGGCCGCTCCGGCACGATCGTCGCCCGAGCCCAGTTCAGGACGACGCCGACGGAGCCCCGGCGAACCACCTCGACAGCCGTCCTCGGCGCACCTGACCTGGAGATCTTCGACAACCTCCGCGCGGCACCGGCCAGGATCGACCTCACGCCGGGAGTCCCGGACCTAGCGGCCTTCCCGCGGACGGCGTGGCTGCGAGCTGAGCGAGCCGTCCTGAACGACCTCGAGTCCGCGAGCTTCGGGTACGGCGACCCAGCCGGAACTCCTGCACTACGACGAGCCGTCGCCAACTGGCTGGCCCGCAACCGCGGCATCGCCGCCGACCCGGACGACCTCATCATCGTGGCCGGTGTCGCGCAGGCGATCGGGCTGGTCGCACAGGTACTCGACCAGCGCGGCGTACACGAGATCGCCGTCGAGGACCCCGGCTCGCTCGGATCCCGGCAGCACCTGCAGAACTGGGGGATGCACACCCCGCCCATCCCCGTCGACGACCGCGGCCTGCAGGTCGACGTACTGCGAGACTCCGCCGCCAAAGTGGTCATGGTGACGCCGGCGCACCACTTCCCGACCGGTGTCGTACTCGACGGCGAACGTCGACGTGAGCTGATCCAATGGGCCGCGGACGGCGGACTGATCATCGAGGACGACTACGACGCCGAACACCGGTACGACCGGCCGCCCGTCCCCGCACTGCGCGCCATGCTGACCGACCGGGTGATCTACGCCGGAAGCATCTCCAAGCTGCTCGCGCCGGCGCTGCGGATCGGCTGGATGCTCGCGCCCGCGCAGTACAAGGACGACCTGATCGGCCGCAAACGCCTGGCCGACCTCGGCAACGCGGCGCTCCCGCAGCTCACCCTCGCCCACCTGATGGAGTCCGGCGAACTCGAACGCCACCTGCGCTTCCTCCGCCGCCGCCACCGCATCCGCCGCGATGCGATGGTCACCGCCATCCACAACTATTTGCCCACCGCAACCATCCACGGCGCCGCCGCCGGCCTGCACCTCACGATCACCTTCGCCGACACCATCAACGACACAGAACTGGCCGCGTCGGCCCTGGCCAAGGGCGTCAAAACCCACCCTCTCTCCTGGCACAGCCAACTCCCCCACGCCCCCGGCCTGGTCCTCGGGTACGCCGCCCGCACCACCACCGAAATCACCGAGGCCATCGCCACAATCGCGTCCGTACCGACGAACAGCTAGCGAGCTCAGCGCGTGTAGAGCGAGGACATCGCGAGCGCGAACTGGGTCATGAGGTCGGGGTTGATCGCGCGGGCCGGAAGCGGGACCAGGTCGACAAGTTTGTCGTCGCCGACGCGGATCGTGGTGCGGCCGGTCGCGGTGTCGACGTACCCCTCGTCGCCGAGCGGGATGGGCTGCGAGGTTGCGGCCTTGCGGATCGGGACCATCAGCGCCGCGGCTTGCGTCGTACGGCGTGCCGAGCTGTAAAGGGCGCCCGTCGGGGTGATCCAACCGCAGACCGGATCGCCGAGAGCCGTCTGTCCGTCCCGTCGGGCCGACGCCGGCACGCCCAGGACCTTCTCGGCCGCATCCGAGCCGCGCTCGCAGTCCGGCCGGGTGATCAGCAGGTCCGCCGCGGGCAGCCCCGGCACCTGCCGGATCGCTTCCTGACCGAGCACGATGTACTTCGCCAGCGTGGCCTTGGGCCCGGCGATCTTGTACAGCTTCCCGTCCAGCAGGAACACCACGAAGCTGCTCGTCCCGTATCCGCCCTCGCCGAGCAGCGCCGGCTTGGCCGGCTCCTTCTTCGTCGCCGCGTACGCCTTCTGGGTCGCCGCCAGCGTCGCCTTTGTTGCCTGAAGCACCGAAGTCTCCACGTTCAGCACCGGCCCGTTGGGGGCCTTGCTGAGCGTCAGCTGACAGACGTCGTACGTCGGAACACCGAAATCGGCGGGTGGTGCCTCGGGGTGGATGTTCGCGACCGGCACGGCGAGCGTCGACTTCACCAGGGTGGCGTCCATCCGCACGCACAACGTCTCCGCGAGCTTCGAGGTCGACGACGGTGTCACGGACGGCGTCTCGGAAGGCGTTTCGCTCGGCGTCTGCGATACCGACACCAGCGGCGGCGCACTCGGCGCGTTCTCCTGCCCAGGACCGCTACAGCCCGCAAGGAGTACGACGGCCAGCCCGGCGGCGATCAGGGTACGCATGATGTCTTGAAGACTAACGGGCCGCGCGGAGGTCCCTTTCGCGTACGGCGTGTTCGTCCGTACGCGCGTCGTACCGCCAGAACTCGCGCAGCCAGGCAGCGGTGCCCACCACGCCGACGACGCACAGTGCGCCGCCGCTGACGATCGCCGTACGGACGCTGGTCAGGTCGGCGACGAGACCGGAACGGGCCTGGCCGCCGAGCGGGCCGAGCGAGTACCCGAGCATCTCGATCCCGGCCAGCCGGCCGCGCATCTCGTCGGGGATCGTCTGGTTCCAGATCACCGAGCGGAACAGCACCGACACCATGTCGGCCGCTCCAGCCAGGGCGAAGAACCCGATCGCGAACCAGATGTTCGGCGCCAGCCCCGCGATCCCGACCGAGGCACCCCAGCCGATCGTGGCCAGCACCACCGCCCGGCCCTGGTGATGGACGTGTTTCGCCCAGCCGCTGGTCAGGCTCGCGCACATCGCCCCGATCGCCTCGGCGCTGTACAGGAGACCGAGCAGTTTCGGCTCCTTCAGGACATCCGTCGCGAACGCCGGGAACAGCACGATCGGCATCGCCAGGAACATCCCGACCATGTCCACCACGTACGTCGCCAGCAGGTCCTTGCGGCGGTACGCGTACATGATCCCGCTGCCGATCGCGCGCAGACTCGGCGCGGTGGTGTGGTCTCCCGCCCGGTACGAGCCCAGCCGGGTGTAGAGCAGCGTCGCGAACACGATCCCGGTCAGCTCGACCGCAAACGCCCAGGTCACGCCCACAGAACCGACCAGGACTCCACCCAGCGCCGGACCGGCGAGCTGGCCGACCTGCGAGGTCAGGGAGCTCAGCGCGACCGCCGCCGGGATCTCCTGGTGGCGGACCACGCGCGGCAGCAGCGCCTCGCGCGACGGCCGCTGGAGCGAGGAGGCGACGGCGTTCAGCGCGCCGCAGACATAGATCAGCCAGATCTGCGGGTGGGCCAGCAGGGTGTTGGTGACCATCAGCGCGGAGATCACGACCTGGGCGATCCCGGTGCTGACCAGCAGCGTCCGGCGCTCCACGTGGTCGGCCAGCGCACCGCCGTACAGGCCGAACACGACGAGTGGTGCGATCGTCACCAGGCCCATCGCGCCGACGGCGAAGTTCGATCCGGTGAGTTGGTACAGCTGGTACGGCAGAGCGACGTACCCGACCATGCCGCCGAGGAAGAACACCGATCCGGACACCAGCAGGATGCGGAAGTCACGGGAACCACGCCACGGGGTCAGATCGACGCGCAACCGGGCCAGTCGCGTGCGGAGACTTGCTGCCACCGGAACATAGTGACAGGTCCTACCGGCAGGGACGAACCTGATTTCCGGCCACCCTTTCGAGCACCGTCGAAACGTCCGGTCGAGACCCTCCGAGCGCCCTAGCGTGGCACCGATTGGTTGCCCAGGGCGTCAATCTCACCGGCCGGGAACGCCCGGCCGGTTCTCGGGAAACGGAGAAGAACCGGATGATCTCGATCAAGTCGGCACGCACCCGGCTGCTCGCCACGCTCGCCGTGGGCGCTGCCGCTGGTGCCACCCTGCTTGTTCCCCCGTCCGCACAGGCGGCCGGCACGACCGCTGCGAGCACCACCGCTGTGTCCTCGGTGCTCAAGCCAGGTGAGTACCTGAAGCCGGGCCAGTACCGTCGCTCGCCGAACGGGATCTACACGCTGATCATGCAGACCGACGGCAACGCCGTCCTCTACAAGGGCCGCACCGCGCTGTGGGCCTCGATGACGAACCGCAAGGCCTCCAGCCTGATCATGCAGCGCGACGGCAACCTGGTCGTCATCTCCGGCCGCACGCCGGTCTGGGCCAGCAACACCGGCGGCAGCACCGGCGCGTATCTCGCCGTGCAGAACGACTCCAATCTGGTGATCTACAACGTCCGGAACAAGGCGGTCTGGTTCCGGCACATGGTGATCGGCACGCTCGGCTCCGGCCGGCTGCTGAACCCCTACGACATGCTCTTCTCGCCCAGCCGGGTCTACCGCCTGCAGATGCAGACCGACGGCAACCTGGTCATGGTGAAGAACGGCAAGACCCCGGTCTGGTCCACCAAGACCGTCAGCAAGGGCGCGTTCGCGGTCATGCAGCAGGACGGCAACTTCGTCGTCTACAGCGCCGCGAAGAAGGCTTTGTGGTCCAGCAAGACCGTCCGCAAGGGCTCCGTGCTGCAGATGAACAACGACGGTCGCCTGGTGATCGTGTACGGCCGTACGGCGGTTTGGTCCACCTCGGCGCACTGATCCGATGAAACGTGAGCCGCGGTGCCGCAGGGGAGCACCGCGGCTCATTTCACGCCCGGACCAGCGGCAGCAGGCCGGACAGGTCGGTGCGCTCGCCGCTGGCGCGGAGTTTGCCGGTCAACCGGGCATCCGCCCAGGTGGTGCGGCCCAGCGCTACGTCGATCCACAGGTCCGGTGGGAGTTCGATCACCGCGCCCGGCGTACCACGGGTGTGTCGCGGACCTTCGATGCATTGCACAGCGCCGTACGGCGGGACTCGGACCTCGACGGCGTGGCCCGGCGCCTTTGCCACCAGGATTTTCAGCAGTTCCTTGGTGAGCAGTTTCAAGTCGGCGCGCTCCGCCGTACCGTCGTTGTAGCGCTGCAAAGCCTGCAGGAACGCGGGTTCGGACATCTCCACGACGTGCCAGCGTACGCGTGGGTTTGCGGTGACGCCCCTCTCGTCAGCGATAATCGGGCGGGAGAGAGGGAAGCGAGGTCGGGATGCTCACGCCCAGGCACCAGGCGCTGCTGATGACGCTGGCGGGAATGACCGTCGGCGTAGCCGTGTTCGGCGCGGTGCTCGCCATCAACGGCGGCAATCCGTTCGCCACCGACAACAACACCTCGGTGGGGATCGTGAGTTCGGCCCCGCCCAGCACCCCGGCCTGTGCCAGTTGTCTCCAGCCCGGCGCGCTGCAGTACGTCGTACAGAACTTCGGCACCGACGACGACCCGGTGTCCGCCGAGGTCCCGACCGGCTGGAAGAGCGCCCAGGACGGCACCCGGCCGAAGTTCCTCGACCCGACCGGCGTCTGGCAGGTCCGGTTCGACACGCGAGGCAGCAAGCAGACCCCGGACCAGCTGGTCGCGGGCCGCGAGCACAGCATCGACGAGCGCAACCTGAAGGTGCTCAGCCGCGACAACGGCACGCTGGTCTACACGTACACCGACCAGGCCCGCGGGCCGCGGATGGGCCTGTCGCGCTGGATCTCGATCGACGGCGGCAAGACCTCAGCCGTCGAGATCACCGTCGGCGGGCGCCCACAGGACGAGGCCGGCCTCCGCGCCGTACTCCAGCATGCGACCGACACGCTCAAACTGCCGGTCGCGTCCGGCGACACCCGGCCCAACTAGCACTTGATGTCGGCGGCCGGTGTGTTGCCCTGCACCAGGTAGCTCTCCACGACGTTCTTCACACAGGCGTTCCCCGACAGATACGCCGTGTGCCCGTCGCCGTCCCGCGTGACCAGGACACCGCTTTCCAGCTGGTGCGCGAGGCTGACCGCCCACTCGTACGGCGTGGCCGGGTCGCGGGTCGTACCGACCACCATGATCGGCTTCGCGCCGGCCGCCGTGATCTTGTGCGGCTGGTTCTGCGGCTTCACCGGCCAGTTCGCGCACGACACCGACGACCACGCGAGGAACTCGCCGAACCGCGGTGACGCCGTCTTGTACGCCGGCAGGTTCGCCTCGATCTGCGCGATCGAGGTGAAGTCGGGGTGATCGAGGCAGTTGATCGCGATGTTGACCTCGTTGGAGTTGTCGGCGTAGCCGCTCTGCTCACGGTCGGTGTACTCGTCGGCGAGTGCGAGCAGGCGGGCGCCGTTCCCGGCGAGCCCGTCGGCGACGGCGTCCTCGAGGCGTGGCCAGAAGTCCTTCAGGTACAGCGGGTAGATCAGGCCGAGGACGACCAGAGCCTGCGTGACCTTGCGGTTCCCGTCGCCGGGCAGCGGGTTCGCGTCGCTGTCCTTGATCAGCTGGTCGACCTTCGCGAGCACCTCGGTCTTGCTGCTGCCGAGCTTGCAGGACCGCTGCGCGCAGTCGTCAGCGAACGCGTCGAGCGCCTTGTCGAAGCCCTTCGCCTGCGCGATCGCCATCTGCTCGTTGGTGATCGACGGGTCGACCGCGCCGTCCAGCACCATCCGGCCGACGTTCTTCGGGAACAGCTCGGCGTACGTCGCTCCCAGGTACGTGCCGTACGACATGCCCATGTAGTAGAGCTGCGGGTCGCCGACGATGCCGCGCAGGACGTCGATGTCGCGCGCCGCGTCCTTGGTCGACAGATGCGGCAGCAGGCGACCGGACCGCTGCTCGCAGCCGGCAGCGAAGGTCTTCGCCTCTTTGTCCAGGTCGTTGATCTCGGCGGCGTTGTCCGGGCTGCCGTCGGCGGCGATCATCGTGTCCAGCTGCTCGGTGTCGAGGCACTTCACCGGCGTGGACTCGCCGACACCGCGCGGGTCCCATCCGATGATGTCGAACTTCCGCAGCAGCGACGAGCCGAACAGCAGCGGCGCCTGCGCGGCGAAGTCCTGCCCCGAGGCGCCCGGACCGCCCGGGTTGATGAACAGCGAGCCGAGCCGGCCGCCACGGTCCCGGGCCAGCACCTTCCGCGCGCGCAGCTCGATCGTCTGACCGGCCGGTTGGCTGTAGTCGAGCGGGACCAGGATCGTCGCGCACTGCTGGTTGGAGCCGCAGCGTTCCCAGTCCGGCTTCTGCTGGTAGAACTTCTCCAGCCCGGCGGGGATGGGGCCCACAGGTGCACTCGGCGGGTTGCTGCCGATGCCGGGCACCTCGGTACCGCTGCCCGCGTTCTGGGCGCGACTGGCCACCCCACATCCGCTCGCCAGGACCGCAAGAGCTGCCACCAACACGGTCGACCTGCGGAATCTCACTGCCCGGTTTCTCCCTCGTCGTCATGGTGCAGGCGGCGGCGCCGGCGCGGCTTCCGGACCCGCCGCTCCTCGCGGGTCTCGGTCGTCTCTTCGGGTACGGCGTCTGTGACGTCTGCTGCTGGTACGACGTCCGGCGCGCTGACTGCTTCGACTTGTGCGGCTGCTTCGGTGGGTGCGGCTGCTTCGACTGGCGCGGCTGGTTTGATCGGTGCGGCTGGTTCGGCTGGCGCGGCGTCCGGGGTCGTCGTACCGGATGCCTCGTACTGCTGCCGCGGCGAGCACACGTCCGCGCGACTGCAGGCGCAGCGCCGGCCCGAGGCCGCCAGCCGGACGACCACGGTGTCGCTCGGCACGTTGTGCCCGACCACCACTCCATCACCCGCGGGGGTCTCCACCGCGCTCCCGAGAGCCGGCGCCTTCGCGTTGAACTCCTGGTAGAGCGGGTGCTCATACTTCAGACAGCACATCAGCCGGCCACACGCGCCGGAGATCTTCAGCGGGTTCAACGGGAGGTCCTGGTCCTTCGCCATCCGCACACTGACCGGCTCGAAGTCCTTCAAGAACGTCGCGCAACACAGGTCCCGCCCACACGGCCCGATCCCACCCTGCAGCCGCGCCTCGTCCCGGGCACCGACCTGCCGCAGCTCGATCCGCGCCCGGAGCGCCCGGGCTAGATCCCGCACCAGCTCGCGGAAATCCACCCGGTGCGGCGCCGAGAAGTACACGATCACCAACTGGTCGACATCCGGCCGCCGGTCGACGAAATCGATCCCGACCACCTTCATCGGCAACCCGTGCTGCCGGATCGTCCGCTTGGCAATCACCCGCGCATCGGCCCGCCGCTGCCGGTTCTGCTCGTCCCGATCCAGGTCCTTCGTGGAGGCGATGCCCTCACACAGCGGCAGCCCACCAACCTCCTCGGTGACGTACTGCGGCGCCCACACGCACTCAGCCACCTCAGGCCCGTCGTCAGTAGGCACGAGCACCTTGTCCCCCACCCGGGGCCGAAACTCACCCGGGTCCAGGTAATAAAGCCGCCCGTACCGCTCGAACGACACCGCCATCACCATACCCACGCCGTCAGAGTACTTGCAGAACGACAATCTGACGCCCCAGACAGCCGGCCCGCGCAGGAGCAGCCCCCGCGTGCTACGCAGCCGCCTCTCGTCGCTCCGCTCCTCGGCGCGGCCACTCCACACGCACCCCACCCACCCCCGGCTCATCGCCGTGCATCCCCTTCCGGCTATCGCCGGACCGTGCGGGCTACCGCCCGTGCGACCACCCCGTGGTCAGGCATGGTCCTAGCCGCGCAAATGAACCGCCCCCGCGTGCGACCACACCCGTGGTCGCGCATGGTCGTCGAACCACACGCAGGAACCGCCCCTGCTCGCCCGCGGCCTGTCGCGGTGCATCCGCCGACCATGAGGGCTGCGACCGCCCCGCGGTCGCGCGTGTTCGTCGCTCATCGAGTCGCTCGCAGGGGCTGCCCTCGCCTGTGACCTGCCCTTGGTGACGCGGGCCGGGGATCGTCGAGGAGGATCAGCCGACGCGCGATCCACGCATGTCACCCCGAGAACTGCGATGGTTCGCCCGGTCTCAGCCAAGGTCAGTCTGAGAATTGTTGTGGGGGCACCCCAACGTGATGGAGCTGTTGTTCGTCCTTGGGGGTGAGAGGGGTGGCGAGGTGGCGGACTGGGAGCCTGTGTTTCGGGCGTTGCTGGCTTTGCGGGGTGGGGCGCTTCGGAGCTATGCCTACCTGCTGACCGGCGACGCGACGACGGCCAGTGATCTGGTGCAGGAAGCGCTCACGCGGGTGTTCAGTCGGTGGCGGATCGGTGCGGACGTCAACGAGCTCGAGGCCTATGTCCGCCGCGCAATGCTCAACCAGTACATCGACAGCCGCCGCCGACTCAAACGCTGGAACGCGACCCGCCACCTGCTGGTCGACGTACCGCACCACGATGACGACCAACTCGCGGTCGCAGACGAGGTCCGGCAGGCGCTCGCGACCCTGTCCCCGAAACAGCGGGCGTGCGTCGTACTGCGCTACTACGAGGACCTGACGATCACCGAGATCGCGGACGAGCTCGGCTGCGCCGAAGGCACCGTCAAACGGCACCTGGCCGACGCCAGGACAAAGCTCGCTACGCAGCTCGGCGTCACCGAGGAGCACCCAATGACCACCAACGACCTGCGAGACCTGCTCCGAGCCACCGCCGCCGAGGGCAGCAACGCCGTCGACCTCGCCGAAGACGCGGTCGCCACCCGCATCCGCCACCGTCGCACCCGCAGCCGACGGCTGGCGATCGGGGGTGCGGCACTTACCGCGGCCGTGGTCATCGCAGGGACCACCTGGGCCGTTAACACCGGCGGCGGACAGCCGCCGCCAGCAGCCAAGCATTCGACTGTCCCGCCTCGGCTCGTCCAGTCTGATTTCGACGGCCCCAGCGGGATGGAGGCGGCGCTGCAGACCACGCTGACCGCCGACGCGAACGGCTGCGTACGAGCGGGTCAATCCGACGTGACTCTCGTGTGGCCTCGCGGGTACACCGTCCGCGGAGACTCGAAGTCCTTCGAGATCCTCGACGGCACGAACAAGGTCGTCGCGCGATCCGGCACCCCTCTGACCATCGGCGGCGGAGGCGCCGACCGCTTCCAGAACACCTGGACAGGCCGAGACTGCGCAACCAGGGGTCACCTTTGGATGGTCGGCGGCATCAGCGCCGCCCGATAGTTGTCAGCAGGTTGCAGGTGCCGCGTGGGGAACGGGCTGGTGCGAGGGCTGGGGCGGGTTCGGGTGGCCAGATAGGCGACGATGAGGGCGACGATCGCAGCCGCACTTCCGAAGATCTCGAAGGTCGGACGTACTCCGACGAAGCCTGCGACGGTGCCGCCGGCGATGGCAGGTAGCGAGATCGCGGCGTACGCGACGATGTAGAAGGCCGACATCACGGCCGCACGGTGCTCCGCGGGGATGACGGCCGTCAGGGCGCGCAGTCCGCCGAGGAACGCGACGCCGAATCCGCTCCCGCCGATGACTGTGCCGGCGAGGTACCAGATCGCCGAGTCGGTGGCCGCGGCGACGACCAGCAGTGCCATCCCGATCGCGAGAGCAAGCGATCCGAAGGCCGCCCCGGACCAGGGCGCCGTACGACGGAAGACGAGCTGCGCAACGGCAGCCGAGCCGGTGAGGGCGAAGATGCCGACGCCTGCGGCCAGGTGGTTGGTGGTGTGGAAGAGCTCAGCGGACAGGTGCGAACCGAGGGAGAGGAACAGTCCGGCGATCGACCAGGAAGAGACTGCGCCGAGAGCCGCCAGCACGAACGGACTGCGGATCGCCGCCGGCACGCGCGGGAGTTGTGGGGTCAGCCGCGGACGGGTGCGCGTCGCGACCGGCTCAGGCATCCGCCAGACCGCCACGAACCCGATCGCGAGCAGCGCGAAGAGTACGACGTACGGCGTGATCCGGGCCGCGGGCAGCAACTCGACCAGCGCTCCCGAGACGAGGACGCCGAGGCCGGTGCCGACCGTGCTGGCGACACCGTTCGCGAGACTGACGGCCCGGGCGTCGCGGGTTCGATGAAGCTCGAGCAACGCAGCGCTGGCAGTGCTGATCAGGGCGCCGGTCGTCAGACCTTGGAGGGCGCGGGCGACGAACAGCCAGGTCACCGAATCGGCGAGGACGAAGAGCACGGTCGCGGCCATCAGTCCGATGAGCGCTCCGAGCAGGACCGGTCGTCGGCCGGCGGCGTCGGACAGGCGGCCGGCGAGGACCAGCGTCGTGAGCACACCGAAGGCGTACGTCGCGTAGACGAGGGTCAGGACCAGCGGCGAGAAGCCCCACAGCTGCTGGTACGTGCCGTAGAGCGCCGACGGCACACCGGAGGCGAACAGGGCGACACCGATCAGCGTCGCTGCCACGGCATAGCCGGTGCGGCGGGACAGTGTGTGGCGGGGAGTCAGTTCCGTGATCAACATGGGAGTCGGGCCTTCCTGGTCGCGATCGGACTGGATGCCCCAAAACTCCTCGCAGACGCCCCGGATCGAGCCCGTCGCGCTGCCCGGTGCTACCTCACTGGTCGCGCCCCAGTGAGGTACTAGACCGCGGCGCGGCCGTCGGGCAGCGCGTCCCGCAGCTCGCGGCGGGAACCGACGCCGAGCTTTCCGAAGACCTTGCGCAGGTGCCATTCGACGGTGCGACGGCTGAGGAACAGCTGCGCGCCGATCTCCGGGTTCGTCCGCCCTTCGGCCGCCATCCGGGCGATCTGCAGCTCCTGCGGGGTCAGGTCCTCGAGCGTCTCGACCGTACGCTTGCGGACCGTCTCCCCGGTGGCCAGCAGCTCGCGGCGGGCGCGATCGGCGAACGCCTCCATGCCTATCCCGGACAGCAGCTCGTGAGCCATCCGCAGCTGTTCGCGCGCGTCGACCCGGCGCTGCTCGCGCCGCAGCCATTCGCCGTACAGCAGATGGGTGCGCGCGAGGGTCTCGCAGCCGCGGATGTGGATGCCCGACAGCCGCTCGATCGCCTCGCGGTACAGCTCCTCGGCGTCGGCGCCGTCTGCGCACACGGCAGCTGAACGGGCGTACGTCCCGAGCGCCCAGCCGGTGCCGCTCGACTCCGCGATCTCGGCCATCCGTGCGAGCGGATCGGTGGCACGCTCCGGGTTACCGCTGCGGACGGCCGCCTCGATGAGCTCCGAGAAGAACAGGATCGGCAGTCCGAGCGCATACGGATCCTCGGCGGCTCGCTGCGCGGCGGCCAGCGCATCGTCGTACCGGCCGAGGCCGTTGTACCGCATCGCGTGGCCCCAGTCGTTGGCGACGAGCCAGAGTCCTTCGCCACGACGCAGTACGTCGTCCTGGCGAGCCTTGGTGAGAGCCATCGCCTCCGCGTCCAGCCCACGCCAGTTGGCCAGCGCGATCGGCCCACGCAGCATCAGGTGGCTGCCCGTCGCCTCGACGACGGAGTCCGCCTCGGCAGCCAGTGAGGCGGCGACCGCGAACCGTCCGGAGAACAGCTCCACGCTGAGGCGGTCGCTGAGCGCGACAGGCAGTACCGAGAACGCGCCGGCCCGACGAGCGAGCGCTACCTGGCGTGCGGTGAGCTCGTCCCACGCCTCGTCGTCACCCAGAGCCCGGGCTGTGTGGCAGGCCAGCCAGAGCCAGCGGAGCTGGTCGTCCTCGGAGAGCTGCTCGTCACGGAACGCCCGCAACGCAACCGCCAACGGCGGCGCTCCCACGCGGTAGCCCTCGGTCGTGAGCAGCGCGAGCCCGTCGAGAAGCAGGTCGCACGACCGCTTGGACGGCCCATAGTCTGCGGCGAGTACGGCGGCGGCGACCTCGCTCACGCTGCCGCGCTCTGCGAGTCGACCGGCCGAGAACGCTGCGGCGAACGCGTCAAGGTACGTCTCGCGGGCAAGGGTTGCGTCCACCTTCTCCAACCGCCGAGCCGCATCGAGCAGGAGTGCCGCGGCGTCCCGGCCACGCGTGGTGGCGAAGGTGATCTGCGCATGGAGCAGTTGCGCGCGGGCACGATCGAGTTCGGGCAGCGGTCCCGCCTGCGCAGCTGTCAGCAGGTGGAGAGCCGATTCCGGCGCTCCGACCTTGTGTTTGCTCTGGGCTGCGGCGAGGGCACGTTGCGCGCGGCGCTCCGGATCGGGTGTGAGCTCGGCGGCGCGCTGGTGGAAAGCGGCGTCCGCGGCCAGCCCGCCTCGTGCTCTGGCCCGCTCCGCCGAGCGCTCCAGCTCGGCAGCTACGTCTTCGTCCAGCCCTGGCGTTGCGTGAGCGAGGTGCCAAGCTCGGCGATCGGGATCGGACTCGGCATCGGTGACATCAGCGAGCGCCCTATGGACGCGTCGACGTTCGGCCGGATCCGCCCCGCCGTACACCGCAGAGCGCACGAGCGGGTGCCGGAAGCGCACCTGCGTACCGAGCTCGACCAGGCCCGCGTCGGTCGCAGGCTCGGCCGCGTCGGCGTCGATCCCCAGTACGGCGGCCGCGCGCCACACCCGGAGCGGATCGCCGACCGTCTCGGCAGCCGCGACAAGCAGTAACAGCCGCGTCGCAGGTGGAAGGTCGGTGAGCCGTTCGCGGAAGGTCTGCTCGATGCGACCCATCAGCGCGGGCGCGCCGTCCAGCCCGAAACCGCCTGCCAACTCAGCGGGCGAACGGCCACGCGGTAGCTCCAGCAGCGCCAGCGGATTCCCACGCGTCTCCGCGACGATCCGATCGCGTACCCGCTCGTCGAGCGGTCCCGCCACCACGGCCTCCAGCAGCGCCTGCGCATCGCCGCTGTCCAGACCAGAAAGGAGAAGTTCCGGGAGCCCGTCCAGGTGCTGCTCGGCGACCGGATGGCGTACGGCGAAGACCAGTCCGACCGATTCGGCGCCGAGACGACGGGCTACGAAGCCCAACGCCTGCGCCGATGCCGCGTCCAGCCACTGCGCGTCGTCCACGGCACAGATCAGCGGCCGCTCCTCGGCGACGTCGGACAGCAGGCTCAACACGGCCAGGCCGACCCGGAACAGGTCGGGGGCATCGCCGTCGCGCAGACCGAGGGCCGTGCCGAGGGCTGCGCGCTGCGGATCCGGAAGCACCTCCAGGTGGTCGGCGAACGGTGCGCAGAGCTGGTGCAACGCCGCGAACGCCAACTCCATCTCGGACTCGACGCCGCCGATGCGAGCGACCCGGCAGTGCGATGCGCGCTGCACCAGGTAGTCCAGCAACGCGCTCTTCCCCACGCCGGCCTCACCACGCAGTACGAGCGCCTGGCTCGATCCGGACCACACGCCGGTCAGCAGTTCGTCCAGGGCCAGGCACTCGCGGTGCCGGCCGAGCAGCTGCGGACCAGACGTCGCCATCGCTATCGCATCCGCCCGTGAACAACCGTGAGCCCGCCAGTCACCACCGACCAGGCAGCGTGCCTGGCTCGACCCAGCGACCAACGCGCCACGGTGGTCCTCCTGAACAACGAGCCCCTTGGAGGGACATCATGGATACCTACATTAAGGCCAGTTCGGCGGAGTCGAACCAGGTAACGGCATCGAGCCGGTTCGGGCGTTCCGGGCCGATCGCCGGTCTCGCGTTCGTCGTACTGATGGTCGTCGGCAGCATGCTGATCGGCGATGTGCCGCTTCCGGATGCACCGGCGCAGGAGATCACCGCCTACCTCGCCGACGCCGGTCGTCACACCACCAACCTGATCGGCGCCTACCTCTGGGTCCTCGGCGCGCTTGCGTTCCTGGGGTTCCTGGTCCGATTGCGCAACGAACTGCGAAGAGCTGAAGGCGGACAGGGCACCGTTTCGAACATCGCGTTCGGCGCCGGTGTGGCCTTCAGCGCAGTCTGGATGGGCGCTGCCGCGGCGTACGCCGCCATTCCGTACGCCATCGCATTGCGTGGTGCGTCCGTGACCGATGTCGACCTGGTCCGCGTGCTGCCTCCGTTGGGTCGATTGGCCCTGCTGCTCGGCGGTGGATTCTCCGGGATCCTCGTCATTCTGGCCGCCGCCGTGGTGATCTTCCGCACCGCCGTGTTCCCGAAATGGCTTGCCTGGCTGGGGATCGTGGCCTCGATCGCCCTGCTCTTCGACGTGGTCTACGTCAACATCACGCCGTTCTGGGCCTGGGTCGGCGTCGCGTCGATCGTGATGCTCGTACGGCGCGGATCCTCCATCACCAACCACAACATCAAGGAGTTGTCATGAGCACCACCCAGTTCACCGTTCCGTCCCCGCCCGAAGGTCAGGACCTCGCGACCGTCCCGATGAGGTTCGAAGCCACCCCGCTCCCGGTCACCGACTTCGACCGCGCCAAGGCCTTCTACCAACGCCTCGGCTGGCGTCTCGACATCGACATCACAGTCGCCGGGAGCCGCCGCATCCAGTTCACTCCACCCGGCTCACCGGCGTCGATCCAGTTCGCCCCAGCCGGCGCGGACCGGCTGCAGCGCCTACTACTGGTCGTCACGGACATCGAGGCAGCACGTGCGGAGCTGGTCGATCGCGGTAACGAGATCGGCGAGATCTGGCACGCACGCCCGGGACAGGCGCCCGAGCCCGGCCGAGATCCCGAGGGCCGCTCGTACGTGAGCCACGCAGCGTTCTCGGACCCGGACGGCAACCAGTGGGTCCTGCAGGAAGTCACCGAACGCATCCCGGGGAGGGTCTGACCATGGACGTCACAGCTATGACCCATCTCTTGCAGGAGACCGCCCTGCACCACGGCCGCTTCGAGGCAGTCGCCCCGCAGCACGACTGGTGGGACTGGTACGCGGCGTACATGGTGGCACGCGAGGGCGGCAGCACCCCCGACGAGTCCTCCGCCGCCGCCGGCCGCTACATGGCCGACGCCAAGCACATCGTCGTACCAGCCACTCCCTGACCGGATACCAGCCGAGCCGGAGACCTACCGTCTCCGGCTCGACTGCGTTTTAGCGGTGGCTGTTTTTGACTGTGCTGGTTAGTTTGTCGTGGTCGGGGCCGTAGGCGGCGCAGACTACGAGGCGGTCGTCGTCTTCCCAGAGGGATCTGGTGGGGGTCCAGTAGGAGAGGTCCAGCTCGGAGTCGTCGGGGGATTTGCCGACGTAGCTGGTGAAGGTCGGGGTGCAGGCGCGGTCGGCGGCTTTGTCGACGCCGTTGTCGCCGGGGTACGGGCCCTCGGGGAGGGTGACGTCGGCGATGACCTCGCCGTCGTGGGCGAGCGTGCACGGTTGGCGGACGACCTCGTCCTCTTGGGTGCCGTCGTTGAAGCATTCGCCGACGGCGAGATCGTCGACGCTGGTTGTCGGACCGGCGGAGTACGACGAGACCGGTTCGGGTGAGTTGTAGCCTTCGTTGACCGACGAGCCGAACGCGATCACGAGCCCGATCAGGAGCACGTACCCGATCGTCACGAGCGAGCCGATCACCAGCCCGGCGATCGCCATGCCCTTGCCGGCCTGCTGGCGACGGTTGATCTGGACCAGCGCGGCGATGCCGAGCCCGATCGCGACCGGCGCGGAGATGCCGATGAAGATCCCGCCGATCCCGGTCGCCAGCGCCGCGGCCGCGAGCCCGTTGGTCCCGCCCGACCCCGAGTAGCCGTACCCATACCCGTACGGCGCCGGTGCCTGCCCGTACTGCGGCGGATACTGCCCAGGACCGTATCCCTGCCCGTACGACGGCGGCTGCTGTCCATAGGACGGCTGCCCATAACCCTGTTGCCCCTGCGGCGCCTGCCCGTAAGCCGATTGCCCGTACTGCGGTTGTCCGGGAGCAGGCTGCGGTTGCCCAGGAGCCGCCCAAGGCGACGAACCCGTCTGCTGCGGATGCGCCTGCTCCGGCCGCCCGTACGTCGGAAACGCCCGCGTCGACCCCGCCACCGGGAACCCCTGGCCCGGATCCTGCGCCGGAAAGACTCGCGTCGGATCCTGCGTCGGGAACACCTGGGTCGGGTCCTGAGTAGGGAACGACTGGGTGGCGTCCTGGGGCTCGTCGTGTGGCCGGTCCTGTGGACGTTCTGGATCGTACGGTGGCTGAGTCACGCTATCCCCACTGCTCCCCCGCGGGCATTACCGCTGTGATCCGCGCATCGTACCCGTCAGCTTGGTCCCCGGCATCCCGACCAGACACAGGACGTTGCCGTCAGCAACGTCACGATTTTCCAGTACGACGTAGTACATGTCCAGCTCGGACCGCTCGTACGGCTTCCCCACGAACTCGACGAACGCCCCCGCGCACTGCTGCGTCGCCACCGTCCCGGTCTGCGCCACGGACAGCCCCACCAGCCCCGCGCGCACCTTCGCGTACGCCTCCCCGGTGTGCGGCGCGGCGCAGTCCGCGATCGTCACCAGCTTCAGCGCGTCGGCGTCCAGGTCCGCGTCGAAGCAGCGGCCGACGGCGACCTGCGAGATCGACACCGTCCGGCCGATCCCGGCCCGGTGCTCACCGACCAGATTGAGCGTCACCGCGACCGCCGTCGCGATCACCCAGCACAACGACACCAGCAACGCGCCGTACGCGAGCCGTTTCCCGCGGCCACCGGTCCGTTTGATCCGGCGCAACGCGATCGCGGCCAGCACGACGGCGATCGGCACGAGCCCGGGCAGGCTGGTCGCGAGCGCCGCGACGGCGTACCCGTCCTGCTTCTGCTGGGCCGGAGTCGGGACGCCCTCGAGCCATGACTCAGCCGACGGCAACGGCTGCCGCACAGGCTGGATCTCGGAGGGCGGCTGGTTCATCGGTGTCCGTTCGCGCAGAAATGTGCCGAGCGGTCTGCTTCACCCGGACACCCAGTCATCGGACCCGCCGGTCTCGGTGTTACACCATCCGCCCAGTTATCGGACGTGGACCCCGGAACGTGACTAACGCCTCAGCGCAGTACCCGGCGCGGAATCGTGAACCCGTCGTTGCGTCCCTCGAACAACGAGACCGTCATCGCCTCGAGCGCGACGAGCGGCGCGACGTTCGCCTCGATCGCCTCGCGGCACATCCCGATCGCGTCGATCCGCCGTACGGTCTGCTCCGGAGTCGTCCGCCCCGCGAGCTGCTCGATGTTGCGATGCAGCTCCGCGTTGATCAGCTCGCTGCCCGACCGCGTCTGCACCACGAGCACGTCCCGGTACAGCGCCATCAGATCCACGAGTGAGCGGTCGAGTACGTCGCGTTCCCAGCGTTTGGCGCGTGCCTTCTGCTGGTCCTCGAGCTCCTTCACCGCGGCGTTCGCCTCGCGCGGTTTGGCGCCCTTCGTGCCGACCCCGAGCGCCTGCTCGAGCGCGGCCCGCTCCTTCTCGTCAACCTTCTCGGCGCTCGCCTTGGCCTCCACCTTGGCCGCGTCGACCAGCTGCTGCGCGGCCTTCAGGCACGCCCCGAGGTCACGCAACGCGAACGGGACCTCGAGCACCTTGTTCCGCCGCTCGCGGACATCTTCGTCCCGAGCCAAGGCCCGCGCCCGGCCGATATGCCCCTGGGCCGCCCGCGCCGCGAACCAGGCCAGATCCTGATCCACGTCGAGCTTCCGACTGAGCATCTCCGCGACCGCGGCGACCGGCGGCGTACGCAGCACGAGCAGGCGGCAGCGCGAACGAATCGTCGGTACGACGTCCTCGACCGTCGGCGCACACAGCACCCAAACGGTCCGCGGCGCCGGCTCCTCGATGCTCTTCAGCAACGCGTCCGCGGCCTGCTCGGTCAGGCGGTCCGCATCCTCGACCACCATCACCTGCCACCGCCCCTGCGTCGGGCTCATCGCGGCGCGACGGACCAGTTCACGGACCTCGCTGACCCGGATCGACAGCAGCTCGGTGCGGATCAACGACACGTCGGGGTGCGCCCCGCTGAGTGTCGTACGGCAGTCGTTGCACTCGCCGCAGCCCTGGTCCGCGCACTGCAACGCGGCCGCGAATGCTCGGCCCGCGTTCGACCGGCCCGATCCCGGCGGACCGGTGATCAGCCAGGCGTGCGTCATCCCGGCGACCGCGGCGCCCCTCTCGCCACGCAGTACGGCGGCGGCGCCGGCGACGGCCTTCTGCAGTACGGCGACTGCCGGCTCCTGTCCGACCAGGTCGTCCCAGACACTCATAGGCCCACCTTCGGGAGGATCGGCTGGAGACGCGCGCGGATCTGCTTGGCGATGTCCTCGCGGTCCTGGGACGCGTCGATGACCAGGTAGTACTGCGGTTCCGCTGCGGCCAGCTCGAGGAACGCGTGCCGCACCCGCTCGTGGAACTCGTCGGACTGCGCCTCGATCCGGTCCCGCTCCTCGAACCGGCCGAGGCCGCGCTTCGGCGGCAGATCAAGCAGGATCGTGAGGTTCGGCCGGAGGTCGTCGGTCGCCCAGCGGTTCACCCGCTCGACATCGGACACGTCGAGATCGCGCCCGGAGCCCTGGTACGCAAGCGCGGAGTCGACGTACCGGTCGGTGATCACGACCGCGCCGGCCTTGAGCGCGGGCTTGATCACGGAGTCGACGTGCTCAGCCTTGTCGGCGGCGTACAGCAGCGCCTCGGTCCGGTGCGAGATGTCGCCGGTCGCCGGGTCGAGGACGATCTGCCGCAAGGTCTTGCCGAGCTCAGTCGCGCCGGGCTCTCGAGTCAGCAGGACTTGTTGCCCTTGCTCCTCAAGCCATTTGACCAGCAGCGCGGACTGCGTCGACTTGCCGGCCCCGTCGCCGCCCTCGATCGCGATGAACAGGCCGGTCGTCGGGTAGTCACCACGGGTCTTGCCGAAACTCTTCCGTACGTCGCGCCAGAACGGGACACCCGGACGGTCGTCCATCTGCCGCCAGGCAAGCAGGCCGATCACGCCGGCCAGGATCGCGGCCGCGAGCATCGTCATCGAAGCACCGTTGTACGTCGCCGAGTGCCCGCGGATCGTCCACGTGTGCCGCCCGATCGCACCAGCAGCGAACGGCGCGATCGCCAACGTCACCGCAAGCACCGTGCGTACGGCGGACTGCACGAACGCGAACGTCCGCCCGCGAACGGCATCCGGCACTTCGAGACCCAGCAACGTGTACCCCGAAACCCACGAGCCGCCCGCACAGAACCCGAGCAGGATCGCGATCATCGTCGCGATCTCGATCTGCTGGATCAACGCCAGCCCGGCCAGGCAGATGCCCGATCCGACCAGCCCGGCCGCGAACAACCGGCGCCGGGACAGCCCCGAGAAGATACGCGGCGCGAACCCCATGCCCAACGCGAGACCGCCGAACACAGCCCCGAACAGCACGCCGTACCCAGGATCGCCCGCGCCGAGATCCTCGACGTACGTGCGCCCCAGTCCGACCACGACCGCACCGGCCGCGAACGCACCCGAGATCCCGACGACGAGGCCGCGGACCACCGGCGTACCGGTGACGTAGGACCACCCCTCGACCATGGTCCGCCAGAGCGTCGGATGGTCCTCGTGATCGTGGACCGCGCGGCCGATCTCGGCGACCGACACGATCGCGAGTGCGGAGATGGCGAACGTCGCGGCGTTCACGTACACAGCTAGATCGATGGAGAAGTCGCCGGCCCAGCGCGTGACCAGCGTGATCGCGGTGAAGATCGCGGCCGCCGGAAGAGCCGTGCCGTACGTCGTGATCAGGCTGATCTGGTTGGCCGCCTCGAGCCGGTGCCGTGGAATCAGGTTCGGCACCGAGGCGTCCTTGGCCGGACCCCAGATCAGGCTGACGATCTCGATCAGCACGGTCGCGACCAGCAGCCAGGTCAGCGTGCCGACGATCGGGATCGTGACGAAGAACGCGGCCCGGATCAGGTCGCCGAGGATCATCGTCCAGCGCCGGTCGAGCCGGTCCGCGATCCAGCCGGCCACCGGACCCATCACCAGCGCGGGCAGGACGCGCAGGAACAGCACGCCGCCGATCGCGAAGTTCGCTGCCTGGTAGTTGTCGCCGGCGAACGACTTCGCCATCGCGGTCAGCGCCAGCAACCCGATCCAGTCGCCGAGACTCGACAGCCCGAACGCGATCCACAGCCGCCGGAACGCGCGGATCCGCAACACCGCGCGCACATCATGCGCCGGTGCAGGATCGGTCAGCGGGTCGTAAGCCTCCGGCACGCCTAAAGACTAGTGGGCGGCATGGACAGCCTCACGCAGCGCATCCAGCGCCGCCTTGAGCTCACCCGCCGACGGATACCCGAACCCGAGCCGGAACACCCGCGCCTCGTCCCCGAACCAGTCCCCGTCCGCCAGCCGCACCCCGCGGTCCGCAGCCGCCGGCCGGAACCGCTCCAGATCCACACCCGGCTTGAGCCGCACCACGCACAACGCGCCCGCATCCGGCCGGACCCACTCGACAACGTCGCTGTTGTCCCGCACCCATTCCTCGGTGATCTGCAGATTCTCCGCCAGCCAACGCCGTCGTACGCCGAGAATCTCGTCCTCCTGCTCGAACACCCGCACAGCCAGCGCCTCGGTGACAGGCGACGCCGAAACAACCGTGCTGAACTTCGCCGTGGTCAGCCGCTCCACCAGCCCGGCATCCGTCGAGATCACCCACCCGATCCGCAGCCCCGCAGCCCCATGACACTTCGACAACGACGCAACCGACACCACCTTGGAGCCAAGCGACACGGCCGTCGGCGCGACCGGATCATCGCCATACGCCGCGACCCGATACGTCTCGTCGACCATCAGATACGCGTCCGGGCAGACCGCATCCATCGCAATCACGATCTCCTGCAGGGTTTCCAGCGATACGGCAACGCCTGACGGGTTCTGCGGAGTCGTCAGACTGACCAGCTTCGTGTCCGCCGTCAGCTGCGCCCGTACGGCGTCCGCGGTCACGCGATAGCCGTCGTCAAAGGACAAAGGAATCACGCGCACATCGGCGCCGAGCGACTCATAGATGTTGCGCGTCATCGGGAACAACGGCGCCGTCGTCACGACCTGCTCACCGCGATCCACCAGCAAGTAGGAGAGCAGGAAGATCCCATGCATCCCGCCGACGGTGACGACAACCTGATCCGGTTGTACGCCGTGCCGGTCGGCGATCGCGCTCCGCAGCCGGGGATCGCCGGCCGCCTTGCCGTAGCCGAGCTCGAGCTCCGCCAGGTCCGGCGTCAGCACGTCGGCCAGCCGGAGGTCCGGCCCGTAACTCTCGCCCAGTTCGTGCTGGGCCTGCTCGGCGGTCAGGGACATGATCTCGTTGCGCGGGAAGGTGGCCATAACGCCATGGTTCTGGGCTTCCACTGGCGACCCCAGAGCCAATCCGGCAGAATTGGTTCGCAGATGAGACCAATCGAGGTTGTCGACCGGTTGGGCCGCTGGTCATCGGGCCGCGGCCCGCTGTACTTGCTGCTCGCGGCCCGCCTCCGCCACCTGATCGACGACGGCGAACTGCCACCGGGTGCGGTCCTGCCGCCGGACCGCGCGCTCGCCGGTGCGCTGGCTGTCGGCCGTACGACAGTGGTCGCCGCGTACGACCTGCTGCGAGCCGAGGGGCGGATCACTCGACGGCAGGGCAGCGGCACGCGCGTGGCCGGCGTACCGACTGCAGGTGTTGTCGAGGACGCTCCGGTCGACCCGATCTTCCTGGACTCGCTGGAGGCGCGGGACGACGAAGTACTGCTGGCCATTTGTGCCGCGCCCGGCGATCCGCCGCCGCAGCTGGCCGAGGCGTTTGTGGAGATCGCGCCGGAGCTCAGTCGGATCAGCAACGACATCGGCTACTACCCGTACGGTCACCCGGCGCTGCGGAAGGCGCTGGCGGCGCGGTACATGGCGCGCGGCGTACGGACGTCCTTCGAGCAGATCCTGGTCACGAACGGCGGTCAGCAAGGCCTGTCGTTGCTGGCGCACGCTCTGGTGTCGCCCGGCGACCAGGTGCTTGTCGAGGCGCCGACGTACCCGGGCGCCTTGGAGGTGTTTCGTGAGGAGGGCGCAGTACTGCGTGGTCTGCCGGTTGGGCTGGACGGGTTCGAGGCGGCGGTGCGGGAGCGGCGTCCGGCGGTTGCGTACGTGATCCCGACGTACCAGAACCCGACGGGCTCCGTGCTGTCTGCGTTGACCCGCCAGCGGTTGGCCGGCGCCGGCGTCCCGTTGATCGAGGACGAGGTGCCGGCGGACCTCGGGTTTCCTGGTGAGGAGCTGCCGACGCCGATGGCGGCGTACTCCGACTCGGTCATCTCGATCGGCTCACTCAGCAAGAGCATCTGGGGCGGCCTCCGCATCGGCTGGATCCGCGCGTCCACACCCCTCATCAACCGATTGGCCCGGCTGCGCGCCGTACGCGACCTGGGCGGCAACGTCCCGACTCAGCTGGCCGCCGTACGCCTACTACCGCTCCTGGACGGACCTGACCTTCACCACACCCTCAAGTCCCGCCACGACCACCTGCACAAGCTCCTGACGCACGCCTTCCCCACCTGGGACATCCCAACAGTCACCGGCGGCCAATGCCTGTGGGTCGGCCTCCCGTACGGCGACGGCACCTCCTTCGCCCAAACCGCCCTCCGCCACGGCCTAGCCATCCTCCCCGGCGCCGGCCTAGACGTCACCGGCGCCAGCGACACCCACCTCCGCCTCCACTTCCGAGCCCCCGAAACAGCCCTCACCGAAGCAGTCCACCGCCTGACCAAGGCCTGGTCCGCCTACCACCCACCAGCCACCCGCATCCCCCCACGCCCGACCATCGCGATCTGACTAGCAGGTGTAGAACACAACGTTCTACACTGAAGTCATGGACAGCATCCCCGTGCGTGAGCTCAACCAGCACACCAGCGCCGTGCTGGCGCGGGTTGCCAACGGCGAGTCCCTCGAGATCACTGTCAGCGGCCGCCCGGCGGCTCGGCTGGTCCCGATCGGCGACAACAGCAGCATCCGCGCCGGGCTGATTCGCCGCGGCCGATTGATCCCGGCCAGCGACCCAGGCCCGCTTGTCCTCCCCCCGGGGGAGCCGGATCTGTCAGTCGACTCAACAGAGGTCATCTCGGATCTTCGCGAGGAGCGTCTGTGATCTTCCTCGACTCGGCAGCGATCGTGAAAATGATCCGCCGGGAGGCTGAGAGCGCAGCACTCGAGTCCTGGCTCGCGAACCAGGAGGACAAGGAACTCGTCGCATCATCGTTGGTGCTCACCGAGGTTCCTCGTGCACTGCGGCGATCCGATCCCGCCCGGCTTGCAGCCGTGCCGACGGTCTTGGCCAGGCTCGACCGAGTTCCGGTCGACGACACCGTCCTCGCAACTGCGGCGGCATACGCCGACCCGATGCTCCGAACCCTCGATGCGATCGACCTGGCGACAGCCCAGTCACTGGTCCTCGAAGGCATCGAGCTCACGGCGCTGGTCACCTACGACAAGCGTCTTCTGACCGCGGCCGCCGAGATCGGCCTGCCGACGGCCGCGCCCGGAGCCAGCTGAAGTGCGTTCTCCGCCGCGCCGTTGCCGGCGCGGCGGAGGACAGGTCAGGCTGTGGTGAAGCGGAGGGTCAGGGTGGCTGGGGCGGTTTTCAGCTTGTCTCGGTCGGGGAGGGCTGGGCCGCAGGCGGCTGTGCCTACGCCGGTTTGGGCGATGTCGAGGGTGACGTGGGTGGTGTCGCCGGGGATCAGGTCAGGGGTGTGGCTGGCCTTTTCGAGGTCGTGGGTGGTCCAGTCGCGGACGGTCAGGCCGAAGAGTTCATTGAGCGCTTCGATGCGTAGGCCGTCCAGCTGAGCCCAGCGGGTGTCGATGCGGTGGCCGTTCTCCTGGGGGCGGACGTACGGCGTTTGCAGCTCGGCGACTGTCGCGGAGTACTTGCCGACCGCGGCAGCCGCGCGGGTGTCGACGTACGCCTCGTCGGGGCCGGTGCCGAACCACTCGACCCGCTCCACCTTCGGCAACTCGAACGTGATGCCGAGCCGCGGCAGCACCTCCGGGAACAAACCTTCCGGTACGACGCTGAGCTCGAGCACCACGCCGTTGTCGACAGCCGTCCACCGCCACGTACTGCGCAAACCCCACTGCAGCGCGGGCGGCGCCGTCCGGGTGACAACCTCCCAAGCACCGTCACGCTCGCCCTGCGAAACAACCCGGTGCTGCACCCGGTGCAACCCCTGCTCCCGCCAGGCAGCAGCAACCCCAGGAATCGCGTCGTTGTCGATCGGCGCCCGCCAAACATCCAGCCGAACATCGCGGAGACCACCCACGGCGATCCCCCCGACCCCAGCAACCCCGTCGGCAACCGGCACGCCAACTGCTTGCGCGGAAGCGCCGTCCTCCGGGGGAGCTGGCCGGAGGGCCGGCTCGTCCAGCCGGATCTGGCCCCAGGCGATGCGGTGCCCCGCGTCCGCCCAGGAGGTTGCTTCCTTCAGCTCGGCCGTCACCGTCAGCCAGCTCTCCGAGCGCTCACGCTGCTTCTCGACGCCCGGCGGCAGCTCGACCGACACCGTCTCGCCCGGCGCGATCACCGGCACCGGCAGCCCGCCGCCGGCGACCAGCTCACCCTCCTCCTCGACCTTCAGGGTGAACTGGAGGTGGCTCGTGTCCAGTACCTCGTACCGGTTCGTGATCGCCACCCGGTTGCCATCAGCAACGATCCGCAGCGGCTCGATCACCTTGATGTACTCGTGCATACCCGGCGACGGCGTACGGTCCGGGAACAGCAGCCCGTCGCAGACGAAGTTCCCGTCGTGGATCGTCTCGCCGAAGTCCCCGCCGTACGCGTAGACCTCGCGTCCGTCGATCGTCGTCCGCAGACCGTGGTCGATGAACTCCCAGATGAAGCCGCCCTGGCAGCGCGGGTACTTCTCGAACACCTCGCGGTAGTCGAGCAACCCACCCGGCCCGTTCCCCATCGCATGCCCGTACTCACAAAGAATGAAAGGCAAGTTCCGATACAGCGAGGTGTCCGCCCCGATCTCCGCACACCCCTCCGGTGAGGTGTACATCCGCGAGTAGATGTCGACGAACTCCGCCTCGGTGTCGCGCTCGTAGTGGACCGGCCGCGACGGGTCGAGCTCCTTCACCGCGTCGTACATGTCCTTCAGGTTCGAGCCCATCCCGCACTCGTTGCCGAGCGACCAGATCACGATCGAGGGGTGGTTCTTGTCGCGATGGACCGTACGCCGCATCCGGTCGACCAGATCGTCCCGGAACCGCGGATCCATCACCGGGTTCGGCAGCTTCGGCGGCTGCGGCTCGTACCCGAACCCGTGCGACTCAAGATCGCACTCGTCGATCACATAGAGCCCGTACTCGTCGCACAGCGACAGGAAGTGCGGGTGCGGCGGGTAGTGGCTGGTGCGAACCGCGTTGATCCCGGCGCGCTTCATGATCAGGACGTCGTCCAGCATGTCCTGCTCGGTCAGCGTGCGACCCCGGTCCGGGTGGAACTCGTGCCGGTTGACGCCGTTGAACAGCACGCGATTGCCGTTGACCGTGAAGATCCCGTCGACGATCGCAACGGTCCGGAACCCGATCCGCAGCCGCACGTCGCCGCCCGCCGTCCGCAGTACGGCGTCATACAACCGCGGCACCTCGGCGCTCCACGGCTGCACGCCCTCGATCCGGGTGTGCTCACCGGTCGGCAGCTCCAACTGCAACTCAGGCACACTCACGATGCCCGGCACATCCGACTCGACCAGCAGCGTGCCGGCGCCGTCGATGTGGTCCCAGGCAGCCTTGACGAAGACGTCGGTCGGCGCGTCCGGACGAAGCGCCAGCAGGTTGACCTCGCGGAAGATCCCGGACAGCCACCACATGTCCTGGTCCTCGACATAGCTGCCGACCGACCACTGGTGCACCCGGACCGCGATCTGCACGTCCTTGCCCGGAGCAACCAACTCGGTGATGTCGAACTCCGACGGCAGCCGCGACCCCGACGACCAGCCGACCGCCGAGCCGTTCACGTACACCGCGAACCGCGAGTCCACGCCCTCGAACCGCAGCACGATCCGCGCGCCGTCCCAGTCGGCCGGCACCGTCACGGTCCGGACGTAGTCGCCGGTCGGGTTGTCGGTCGGCACGTACGGCGGCTCGAGCGGGAACGGGTAGACCACGTTCGTGTACGCCGGCGCGCCGTACCCGCTCAACTGCCAGTGGCCGGGGACCGCGATCGTGTCCCAGCCGGACGTGTCCGGGTCCTTCAGATCGTCCGGCGCATCCGCCACCGTCGGCGACAGGCGGAAGCTCCAGTCCCCGCTGAGCGGCAACCGCCCGGAGTCGTCATCCAGCCACGCCCGCGGCGCCAGCACGTTCAAACCCGACGCAAAGTCCTCGACATAGTCCGTCACAGGAGTCGACCCTAAGCCAACTCTGTTCACGAATCCACACCGATGAACAGATATGGACAGAGGCTCTCAGCCCTGGCAGTTCTTGCACACCCCGACGAGGGCCACCTGCTCGGGCGCGAGATGGAAGCCGAGCTCGCGGGACAGCTTCTTGCGGGCCGATTCGAGGACGTCGCCGGGAGCGTCGTACACCGTGCCGCACTCCGAGCAGCGCAGGTGCAGGTGGCGCGGGGCCAGGTCGCCGGCCAGGTGGTACGTCGTCCCCGCGCGCCCGAGGTGGACGTGCGTGACGAGCCCGAACTCCCCGAGCGCGTCGAGCGCCCGGTACACGGTCGCGCGGTGGATCCCCGGGCGTAGCTGCTCGGCCCGCTCGCCGATCTGCTCCGCGCTCAGGTGCTCCTCGGTCCCGGCCAGCACCTCGACGACCGCGAGCCGGGCCGGCGTCACGCGCTCGCCCCGCTCCCGCAACCGCTGCGCGCTGACCTCGACTGGACTCGTCATCCGCGCTCCTTGAAATCCGGGGTTCCCAACGCAAACCAATGTACTTTCCCAGTACTACGTCTCACACCTGGGGAACTGCGATGAGTGACCGGTCGAATGCCGTCGCCCGCCGGGGCGCCGCCGAACTGCGCGGCGTCGCGCAGAACGTGCAGTACCGCTCCGAGGGCCGCTCCGAGAACGGCTCCATCCAAGTGCTGACTTTCCGGCTCACCCAGCAAGACTCCGTCGGGAATCCGCAGCAGCCCGTTCTCGTCGAGCTGCGTGCGACGGCTCTGGAGGGCCAGGTCGTCGACGGCGAGGAGGTGACCGTCACCGGGAAATGGCGCAGCGGACGCATCGTCGCCAAGGAGATCGTCAGCCAGGCCACCGGTGCCGCGGTTCGCGCCCGGCGGCCACCAGTGTGGGTGGCCGTGCCGGTCGCGATCATCTTCGCCGCGTTCTTCGCGTTCGTGCTCTACTTCATCATCCACGGCCTCAGCAGCTTCGGCGGCTGAGGCCCGTCAGAAGCCCGTCAGCTCTTCTTGGCTGCGGTCTTCTTCGTGGCCGTCTTCTTCGCCGTGGTTTTCTTGGCGGCGGCCTTCTTGGTCGTCGTCTTCTTCGCGGTCGTCTTCTTGGCCGTGGACTTCTTCGCGGTCTTCTTCACCGGGCCGCGCGCACGCTTGTCGGCCAGCAACTCGGCCGCGCGCAGCAGCGAGATCGTCTCGACCGCGTCGTCCTTGCGGAGCGTCGCGTTCGTCTCCCCGTCGGTGACGTACGGGCCGAAGCGACCCTCCTTCACCACCACCGGCTTGCCGGACTCCGGGTCCTCGCCGAGCTCCTTCAGCGGCGGCGCAGCAGCCCGCCGCCCGCGCTGCTTCGGCTCGGAGTAGATCTTCAGCGCCTCGTCAAGCGTGATGTCGAACATCTGCTCCTCGGTCGCCAGCGACCGCGAGTCCGTGCCCTTCTTCAGGTACGGCCCGTAGCGCCCGTTCTGCGCCGTGATCTCGTCGCCCGACTCCGGGTCCTTGCCGACCACCCGCGGCAGCGACAGCAGCTTCATCGCGTCGTCGAGCCCGACGTTCTCGAGCGTCATCGACTTCAGCAGCGACCCGGTCCGCGGCTTGGCGCCCTTCGGCGCGTCCTCCGGCAGTACTTCGGTCACGTACGGCCCGAACCGGCCCGCCTTCGCGACGACGCGGAGCCCGGTGTCCGGCGCAGTACCGAGGTCGAGCTCGACACCCGATGGCTGCGCCAGCAGCTCCTGCGCCTTATCGACGGTCAACTCGTCCGGCGGCAGATCCTCCGGCACGTTCGCGCGCCGCTCGTCCTTGTCCTCGACGTACGGCCCGTACCGCCCGACGCGGACGACGATGCCGCTGTCGTCCCCGCCGACCGGGAAGGTCGACATCTCCCGGGCGTCGATGTCGCCCAGGTCGTTCACCATCGAGTGCAGACCCTCGAGGTCGGTGTCACCGAAGTAGAACCGCTCCAGCACACCCTCGCGCTGCAGGTCGCCGGACGCGACCTCGTCGAGCACGTCCTCCATCGTCGCGGTGAACGCGTAGTCCACCAGCCGGGTGAAGTGCTCCTCGAGCAGCCGGACCACCGCGAACGCCAGCCAGGCCGGAACCAGCGCCTGACCCTTCTTGTAGATGTATCCGCGGGCCTGGATCGTGCCGATGATCGAGGCGTACGTCGATGGCCGCCCGATCTCGCGCTCCTCCAGCCCGCCGACCAGTGTCGCTTCGGTGTAGCGCGCCGGCGGCTTGGTGTCGTGCCCCGAGGCGAGCACCTCGATCGCGGGCAGGACGTCGCCCTCCTCGACGTTCGGCAGCCGGGTCTCCTGGTCGTCCGTCCCCGCGGACGGGTCGTCCTGGCCCTCGACGTACGCCTTGAGGAATCCGTGGAACGTGATCACCCGGCCGGACGAGGTGAACTCGCACTTCTCACCGGTGGACGCGGTCGCGTCGATCCGGATCGAGACGCTGTTCCCGACGGCGTCCTTCATCTGGGACGCGATCGTCCGCATCCAGATCAGCTCGTAGAGCCGGAACTCCGCACCGCTCAGCCCGGTCTGCGCCGGCGTCTGGAAGTGCTCACCGGCCGGCCGGATCGCCTCGTGTGCCTCCTGGGCGTTCTTCACCTTGGAGGTGTAGACGCGCGGCTTGTCCGGCAGGTACGACGCGCCGTACAGCTCGCGGACCTGGGCCCGGGCCGCGGTGATCGCGGTCTCCGACAGCGTGACGCTGTCGGTACGCATATAGGTGATGTTGCCGTTCTCGTAGAGCCGCTGGGCGACCTGCATCGTCTGCGACGCGGACATGCCGAGCTTGCGACCGGCCTCCTGCTGCAGCGTGGTCGTCCGGAACGGCGCGTACGGCTTGCGGGTGTACGGCTTGGACTCGATCGACCGGACGGCGAACTGCGAGTCGCGCAGCGCACCGGCCAGCGCGGTCGCGGTCTCCTCGTTCAGATGGACGGTGTTGGCGCCCTTGAGCTCACCGGTCGAGCTGAAGTCGCGGCCCTGCGCCACCCGCTTGCTGTCCACCGAGACCAGGCGGGAAGGGAACTGCCGCGGCGTCCGGCTCTCACCGGCGTCGAGGGTCGCGTCGAGATCCCAGTACGACGCGCTGCGGAACGCGATCCGCTCGCGCTCACGGTCGACCACCATCCGGATCGCGACCGACTGGACCCGGCCCGCCGACAGCTTCGGCATGACCTTCTTCCACAGCACCGGGGAGACCTCGTACCCGTACAACCGGTCGAGGATCCGGCGCGCCTCCTGGGCGTCGACCAGGGCCTCGTCGATGTCGCGGGCGTTGCCGACCGCGTCCTGGATCGCCTTCGGCGTGATCTCGTGGAAGACCATCCGCTTGACCGGGACCTTCGGCTTCAGCTCCTCGAGCAGGTGCCAGGCGATCGCCTCGCCCTCGCGGTCCTCATCTGTCGCCAGGAAGAGCTCGTCGGCACCCTTGAGCAGGTCCTTCAGCTTGCGGATCTGCGCCCGCTTGTCGGCCGGTACGACGTACAGCGGGTCGAAGTGGTCCTCGACGTTGACACCGAGGCGTGCCCAGGGCAGGCCCTTGTACTTCGCCGGGATCTCGTCCGCCCCGCTCGGCAGGTCGCGGATGTGGCCGAAGCTGGACTCCACCACGTACCCGGACCCCAGGAAGCCGGCGATCATCCGCGCCTTCTTCGGCGACTCGACGATCACCAAACGGGTCCCTGCCGTTGTCTTCGTCCCTGCTGCTGCCCCTGCCACTGCGCTCCCTACTCTCGTCCTGCGACCCAACGCCCCTGTCTCGGTGTCTGTTCCCCCGGGCACAGACCGACCCCACCCGAGGACAGAGTACGGCCGACGGCAACGCATTTCTCAACGCACCGTAACCGCAGCCGCCCCCTTCATGCTCCCCAGGCTGTCAGAAAGTGGCGAACAACCCATCGTCACCGCGCGTCGCGGCACCGCCACAGGATGCCCCGAGGTCGCCTACGAGAGTACGCCGTCTCAGCGGGCGAAGCGGATCTCAGGGAACTTCGGGGAGTCACCGCGGAGCAGAAGTGCCGGCCGGCGACGCAGCGTCTGGTCGAAGAATGCCGCGATGTACTCGCGCTGTGCCAGCACACTCCGCGCAGGTTTCGCGCTGCCGACGAGCGCCTTCATCACCGACGTGATGATCGGGTCCTCGCCGTAGATGTCATGGAAGAGCTGGGAGAAGATGAACTGGTAGTCGGTGAACGCCTTCTGCTTGGTGTTCGCCAGCGCGAGGTTGAGCTTCCCGCCGTGCTGCGCCTTCCAGAAGCTCGCCCAGGATCCGTCGTAGCTGTCCTCGGCCGGATCGGTCCGCTGGGTCTCGCCCGATCCGAACAACAGGAACGGTCGGTCCAGACCACTCTTCGCAACGTCTCCGAGCGGTCCGTTCTTCCGGTCGTCCTGGAGCGTGCCGTCGAGATCGATCCCGGCGGCGATCCGCTCGTCCTCGAGCATCGTGTTCGCGGTCGCGTAGCCGCCGAGCCCGATGCCGAACATGCCGACCTTGCGCAGGTCCAGCCCGTCCGCGAGGTCCTTCGGCAGATCCTTGCCGTCGGCATCGACCTTCCGGCCGCCGGCCATCCGCTCGAGCTGATCCAGCACGAACCGCGCGTCCGCGGTCCGGGTCTCGACCGCTGCCCGGATCTGGTCCGGACCAGGCGGTTCCGACTCCGGCGCACCCGGCAGGAACCGTCCGCCGGGGAACTCCACCGGCGTCTCGTGCGAGTGGTCGATCGTCACCACGACGTACCCGCGACTCGCGAGGTCCTCGACCTGCGCGGTGTTCACGAACCGGCTGTACTGGAAACCGGGTGAGAACAGTACGACGGGATGCCGCATCGGCTGGGCCGGTACGTCGATCCGTGCGTGCGTCACGGTGCCGGCGAAGTCGAACGACCCGCTCGGCAGCGCCAGCCCGTACTCGCCCGTCCACGCGTCGTCGACCTCGACCGCGGTCCGCGGCGGCATGTACTTCGCGAACGGCGCCGAACCGAACATCCCGGCCGGGTACCAGAGGCTGATCATCAGCTCCCGCTGCCCGCTGGGCATGGTCGGATCCGGCCGCGACCGGTCGATCAGGTGGACGGCGGTCGTCCCGAGCGCCTTCCGCCCGGTCGGCGCCGGCAGCCGGAACTTCACCGGGTGGAAGTCCGGGTCGCCCTGCGTCCGGATCGGGTCCGGCGCGGGGCCGCCGGGTGCGTCCGGGTCGATCGCGGCGGCTTGCGCCAAGCCCGGCCACGCGGCCGCGGCACCCGCGGCGAGGGCAGCCGACAGACCGGCGCCCAGGACGTGACGCCTGGTGAAGACGTGACTGCTGGGGCTGCTGGGACGCCGGTTGCTCATGCGCTCATCGTCATCGCCTTGTTTCACCCCGTGATGGCGACACCGTCCCAACTTGATCACGGCCGACCTGATGACAACGAGTCGCCGGTGAGCTTCAATGTGCGCATCTTGTTCATTGATGCGTGAAGTGAGGCACTCGTGAGCATCTTTGTCCGCATGAAACGTTCAGTAGTCGCCCTGGCTTTGTTAGCAGGCGCACTCGTGTACACCGCGGCTCCCGCCCAGGCCGCCGCCACCACTCTCGGTGACGTCACCGGCTTCGCGGCCGACAAAGCGACGTACACCCTCAGCGCCGGCGCGGCGAAGGTGCGGGTGGTGTTCCTGAAGGACGACGTCTTCCGGCTGTGGATGGCGCCGGACGGGAACTTCACCGATCCCGCGAACACCCCGCCCACCGATCCGGGCGCTCCCGCGTCCAACATCGTCACCAAGACGGACTACGGCACGCCTCGGACCTCCTGGCGTGACCGCGGCACCTACTACTCGCTCACGACCGGCAAGATCGAGGTCCGTGCGCAGAAGAGCCCGCTGAAGTTCTCGCTGTACCGGTCGAACGGTCAGCTGGTCTGGTCCGAGACCGCACCGCTGTCCTGGACCGACACCTCCACCACGCAGACCCTGGGCCGTGGCGCGAACGAGCAGTTCTTCGGCGGCGGCATGCAGAACGGCCGCTTCTCGCACCGCGACCAGACGATCAAGATCACCAAGGACTTCAACTGGGAGGACGGCGGCAACCCGAACGCGTCGCCGTACTACATGAGCACCGCGGGCTACGGCGTACTGCGGAACACGTTCGCCCCGGGTAGTTACAGCTTCACCAGTCCGGTCGTAACCAGTCACGACGAGAAGCGGTTCGACGCGTACTACTTCGTCGGTGACCTGAAGACCTCGCTGGACCGCTACACCGAGCTCACCGGCCGGCCGTTCATGCCGCCGATCTACGGACTCGAGTACGGCGACTCGGACTGCTACAACCGCGGTCACTACGCGACGGACCCGGACCCCAGCAACGACTGGAAGGTCAACCCGGACAAGGTGACCACGCTGGACGCGGTCAAGGTCGCGCAGCGGTTCAAGGACGAGGACATGCCAGGCGGCTGGATGCTCGTCAACGACGACTACGGCTGCGGGTACTCCGCCACCACCGACTCCGAGCAGGTCGACGGGACGTGGTGGGGCAAGCGCGACATCCCGGCACTCAAGCAGGCCGGTGACGAGCTCCGCGCCCGGAACATCCAGATGGGGCTGTGGACCCAGTCCAACCTGGACCGTCAGCCGGCCGAGGTCGGGGACGCCGGCGTCCGCGTGCGGAAGCTGGACGTCGCGTGGGTCGGTCCGGGCTACCGGTACGCGCTGAGTGCCTGCGACACGGCGCATGACGGTATCGAGCAGTACAGCAACGCCCGCGGGTTCGCGTGGATGGTCGAGGGTTGGGCCGGCGCGCAGCGGTGTGCGGTGCAGTGGACCGGCGACCACAGCGGCTCGCTGGACGCGATCAAGTGGCAGATCCCGGCGATCACCGGCTCCGGCAACTCCGGCATCGCGTACAGCGCGGGTGACGTCGACGGCATCTTCGGCGGCAGCGCTACGTCGTACGTGCGGGATCTGCAGTGGAAGACGTTCAACCCGGCGTTCATGAGCATGTCCGGCTGGTCGACCCCGGCGTACAAGCAGCCCTGGGCGTACGGCGATCCGTACACCTCGATCAACCGCAAGTACCTCAAGCTCCGCGAGCGCCTGCTGCCGTACTTCTACACGTACGCCGCTGAGGCGCACCGGACCGGCGCTCCGCTGAACCGGTCGCTGGTGCTGGAGTATCCGAACGACCCGAAGACGTGGGACGACACGACGAAGTACGAGTTCCTGGCCGGCAAGGAGTTCCTGGTCGCGCCGATGTACGGCGCGGACGAGGTGAAGAACGGGATCTACCTTCCTGCAGGTCGGTGGATCGACTACTGGACCGGTCGCGTGTACCAAGGCCCGACGACGGTCAACGGCTACCACGCGGCGCTGGACACGCTGCCGCTCTTCGTGAAGGCCGGCGCGGTCGTGCCGATGTGGAAGTCCGGTATCAACAACGCCGCCGAACAAGGCTTCGGCGACCGCGTCACGGTCGACATCTACCCATCGGGCAAGTCGTCGTTCAACCTCTACGAGGACGATCGCGTCACCCGCTCGACGAAGTCCGCGACGCAGACGTTCGCCGTCGACGCACCGACGGACGGCCGCGGTGACATCACCGTGAACATCGGCCGCAGCAACGGTTCGTACGACGGCAAGCCCACCGCTCGCCCGTACGAGCTGACACTCCACACCGGCACCGCCCCGCACCACGTCACAATCGATGGCAAGGCTGCCAACTGGTCCTACTCCAACGGAGTGGTTCGAGTGCAGACCACCTCCATCCCAACCTCACGGAGCGCCGTCGTCCGCCTGTCTGGTACGTCCGCAGTAGGCGGCGCCGACGTCACCAACACCTTCGGCACCCCCGAGCTCACCACCCCGTCGCTGTGGAACGCACCCGGCCAGGCCACCGAGGTCACCGCGACCTTCCGCAACGACACCCGCACCACCGTCCGCAACGTGCGCCTCGACGCTCAACTGCCAGCCGGCTGGTCCGTCGCCGGCGCGAACACCTTCTCGTCAGTTGCCCCCGGCAAGACCGTGACCACCAAGCTCCAGGTCACTCCGGGCGCAGACGTGAAACCGGCGAGCTTCACGCTGTCGTTGAAGGCGTCGTATGTTGCTCAAGGCAAGAGTTACTCGAACACCGCGTCGGCAACAGCTGAGCTGCCGTACGCATCGTTGTCGCAGGCAGCCAATGTGGTTGGCGTGACCGACGCAGCGACGTACGCCAAGGGCAACTTCGACGGCTCCGGCGACAGCTTCAACGGCGAGGCTTTGGCGGCAGCCGGCTACACGCCAGGCGGTACGGTGAACGTCCAGGGCGCCGGCTTCACCTGGCCGACCGGAGCACCCGGTACGCCGAACGTGGTGAAGGACCAGTCGGCTCCGATCCTGGTATCAGGCACCGGCTCACACCTCGCGCTCCTTGGTGCGGGCGCCAGCCTTAACGCCCGGGGAACCGTCACCATCATCTACACCGACGGCTCCACGTCCGAAGGCACCTTCCAGTTGCCGAACTGGTGTTGCCAGGACCCGACCACCGGCGGCGCCAAGCTCGCTGTCTCGGTCAAGGGCCGTTACACACCAGCCGGTCTGGGCAACACGACGACGGATTACCGCGTCTTCTACACCGCCGTACCGCTCGATCCCGGCAAGACCGTGAAGGCGATCAAGCTGCCCGGCGGCGGGCTCGGATTCTTCGCCGCCACGATCGCCGACAAACCGTTGCCCCCGGCACCCACCGGGGAGAACTGGGTCAGTGATCTGGAATTCCTGGACTCGACCAACGGCTGGGGACCGGTCGAACGCGACCACAGCAACGGCGAGGACGGCACCGGCGACGGCGGCCCGATCACGCTCGACGGGGTCACGTACGCCAAGGGCCTGGGCGCGCACGCTCCTTCGTCGGTGAGCGTTCGCCTGGGCGGCAACTGCACCACATTCACCAGCAAGCTGGGCATCGACGACGAGATGGAGGACCGGGGCAAGGTCACGTTCAAGGTCCTCACCGACGGCACCGCGAAGTACACGTCCGACCAGTTGACCGGAACATCGCCGACCGCCACCACAACGGTCGACGTGACCGGAGCCCAAACCCTGACCCTCCAAGTCACCGACGGAGGCGACGGCAACACCAGCGACCACGGCGACTGGGCCGACGCCAAACTCACCTGCAACCCGTAGCAGCCGGGGCATCCTCCCGCCTCCCTCGATGGGAGGTGGGAGGATGTGCGCATGCAGGAGAGTGTGGTGGAAGGGCTGCGGACGGCGTTCGAGTCCGCGGGGTACACCGTGGACGGGGTTGCCGAGCGTCTCGGGGAGCAGGCCAACGGCGCGTTGGGGCGGAACGAGACGGCGCCGGCGTTTCGCCGTACCGGATCCGGAGATGCGCTCGACACGATGATCCGGCTGTTCCTGCTGCAACGACCCGTGCCGGGAACTCTTGTAAATAAGGTGTTTCCGGGAATCGATCTGGTTGCCCTAGGCATCATTGAGACCTCGGGCGGCGAGGCAAGGGCCGTGCTCGACATCCGGCCGTTCGCGGAGGACGAGCGGGAGTGGTGGGTTGTTGCCGACCCCACCCCGGGGCTAGACGGTCGCCGCGAGCCGATGCGCTCCGACTACGTCCTCGGCATCGCCCCGGCCAGCCTGAGCCTCATCCACCTCACGGTCCCGATCAAGGCCGACCGAGCGCTCGACATCGGCACCGGGTGCGGCATCCAGTCGCTCCACCTGGCCGACCGGGTCAACCAGCTCGTCGCCACCGACGTCAACCCGCGTGCGCTGCAGCTGGCCCGGTGGACGGCGGCACTCAACCACATCGACCTCGACGTCCGCGACGGCAGCCTGTACGAGCCGGTGCGCGGTGAGCGGTTCGACCTCATCGTCAGCAACCCGCCGTACGTCATCTCTCCGCCCGGCGGCGACCTGACGTACCGCGAGACCGGGTACGCCGGTGACACCGTCGTCGAGCAGCTCATCCGGCAAGCACCTGACCACTTGACCGACGGCGGCTGGTGCCAACTACTTGCCAACTGGACATGTGTGCGCGGCGAGGACTGGCAGGACCGCATCGCCTCCTGGACAGCGGACCGGTCCGCCTGGGCCGTCCAGCGCGAGCAGCTCGACCCGTCCGAGTACGTCGAACTCTGGCTGCGCGACGCCGGCCTGCACGGCTCACCGCAGTACACCAGCCGGTACGACGAGTGGATGCGGTACCTGGACGACCAGAACGTCGAGGCAATCGGCATGGGCTGGATCACCCTGCACAACGTCGAAGGCAGCCTCGCCGCCGAGTCCTGGCCGTACGAGATCGAGCGCCCGATCGGTCCGCACGTCCTGCACCGCTTCGAGCGTCTGGAAGGCCTGCCCGCCGACCTGACCGCACTACACCTGCATGTGGCCGACGACGTCATCCAGGAGACCACTGGTCAGCCAGGCGCCGAGGACCCGGCCACGATCGTCCTACGACGCCAGCGTGGCATGCGCCGCGCCGAGCAGGTCGACACCGTGCTGGCCGGCTTCGTCGGTGCGTGTGACGGCGACCTGAGCACCGGCCAGATCCTCGCCGCGCTCGCGGACCTGATGGACCGCCCGGTGGTCGACGTACTCTCCGACTACCTTCCGCAGATCAGAAACCTTGTCGTAGAAGGCTTCCTCGACTACTGAGCAGCCCGCCGGCGACGGCGCTTCTCGGCGTACATCCGCCGATCGGCCTCGGTCAGCAGGTCGCTGACCGACGTACCGTCGGTGCTGCTCGCCTGCCCGACGCTCAACCGCAGCATCGCGAACCAGGGCGCCAACGCCTGCGCCGCCTCCCGGTCCGCCGCGGTCTTGATCCGCTCGACCAACTCGCCCGCACCACGCTCGTCCGGGTTGTCCAGTACGACGACGAACTCGTCCCCGCCTGCCCGTGCCACCACGTCCTCCGCGCGGCACTGCTCCTTCAGCAACTGCCCGACGCGCCGCAGTACCTCGTCCCCGCACGCATGCCCGTAGCTGTCGTTGACGACCTTCAGGTTGTCCACGTCGATCGCGATGACGGCGACCGATCGACCGGAGTCGCGCGCCACCGACATCCGCTCGTCCAGCGCGCGCCGATTGCCCACGCCGGTCAGCGGATCCTCCCGCGCGGCCCGCCACTCGGCGTCGTGGCGGATCGAGAGCTCATGGTTCGCCAGCGCACTCCGTACGGCGTACAGCCCGCGCAACCGCTCCGCCCACCACCCTCTGCTGATCGCCCGCGCATACTGGAGCCCGCTCGACGCACCAGCGTCGCCTGACTCGGCAACGATCTGTACGGCGGTGTGCCGGATCAGCGCCTCGACCGGCGGGTCCGACGTCGGCGGCAGTTCGCTCGCCGACCGGCCCGCGGCCTCCAACGCATCGTCGATCCGGCCGAGCGTCAGATACGCCCTGGCCAGGTACGCGCCCGCGATCGCGGCCAGCTCGAGATCGCCGAGCTTCGCCAGCTGATCCCGGCAGTCCTTCAGGATCACCGCCGCCTCGGCCGCGTCGCCGGCGTCGTTGCTCGCCGCCAGCCACATCCGCCCGGCCATCGGCCAGTACCCGAGCAGATCGGCCGCAAGGATCGCGTCGACCGCCTCACCCGCCCACCGGTGCGCGGCCCGGCGACGCTCCTGGATCTCCTCGTCGTACGACGGATCGCCGAGCCGCTCGAGCTCGTGCGCCCAGCGCAGGCTCGACTCGGCCAGGTTCAGCCGGTTGATCGTCGGCGCCTCGGGCAGGCCGAGCGGATCGTGATCGCCCTCCGCGGCGAGCTCGAAGTGCGGGATGCACAGTTCGTACAGCCGGAGCAGGTCGTACGCGTAGCCGAGGCCGGTGTGTGCCCAGGCGGCCAGGCCGAGATCCCGGGTCCGGGACAGCGCGTTCTCCGCGGCGACCAGGTCGGCGACCGAGTCCCCGCCCTCACCGGTGCGGATCAGCGTGACGATCCGGACCGCGATCGCGTTCGCCTCCCAGCCCGGCTCGTCGATCGCGCGCGCGACCCGGATACAGCCGTCGACGGCGTCCAGCGCCTCGATCGAGTCGGTGGCGTGATGCGCCGCGACGGCCCGCACGTACTCGGCCGCTGCCCGCTCGTGACTCGGCTCCGGGCCCAGCTCGGCCAGCAGCTCGTTGATCTCGAGCGCAGCCTCCGCCGGACTACCCGACTGCGCCCGCGTCATCGCCGCCGCAATCCGCGCCGTCACCCCCGACGTCTCGCGCACCACACCTCCCCTACCCTGACTCACTCTGTTGCGGTGCCCATTACCTACTGCGGCGCTTGTCCTCGTAAAGGCGCAGATCCGCCCGCGCGATCAGCTGGTCGACACCGAGACCCTCGGCGGTTGCGGCGTACCCGAGACTCAGCCCGAGCCGGCGCAGCCACGGTTTCTCCGTCGCCGCCGCGATCGCCGCGACGGCGATCCGGATCCGCTCGGCCAACTGCGCACCGCCCTTGGCATCAGGCTGGTCGAGGACCACGAAGAACTCGTCGCCACCCGATCGAACCACGGCATCGGTCGCTCGCGCCTGTTCTACCAGGAGATTTGCCACAACCTGCAGCAATTCGTCCCCGCAGGCGTGCCCGAAAGTGTCGTTGACGATCTTCAGGTTGTCCACATCGATGGCCAGCAAGGTGACCGCACGCCCGGAGTCGCGGGCCGCGGTCAGCCGCTCGTCCAGCGCACGGCGATTCCCCACGCCGGTCAGCGGATCCTGGCGCGCGGCGTGCCACTCCGCGTCGTGCCGGGCCGGAAGATCGTGCACAGCAAGCGCATGCCGTACGGCGTTCAGCGCCCGCTGCCGCTCCTTCCACCAGGCGCGCGCGACCGAACGCGCGTACTCCAAGCCGGCAATGCCTCCCGGCGTACCGTCGAGAGCGTCGATCTCCGAACGGGTCTGCAGCACCAGGACATGCGTCGATGGGTCGGCCAACGGAATCAGATCGGCGGCCGCCCGGTCCGCCGCAGCCTTGGCCTCCTCGAACTTTCCCTGCGCCTTCAGACCTCTGGCCAGGTAGGCGCCGGCGATCGCGAGCCGCTCGGTCTCACCGAGCTTACTGATCTCGTCGCGAATCTCGATCAGGTCGACGACCGCGCGGTCCGGATCCTCGGCGGTAGCGGCCGCAGCAAGCCACAGACGGGCGCTCAGACGCCAGAACTCCTGGCTCTCGTCGTCCACTATCACCCGCTCGGCCTCACGCGCCCAGTACGCCGCTGACGCCAGCCGCTCCTCGATCTCCCTTGTATACAAAGGATCGCCGAGCCGCTCGAGTTCGTGCGCCCAGCGGAGGTACGTCTCGGCCAGGTTCAAGCGGTCGATCGCCTCGGACTCAGCCAGCTCGAACACGTCCTCGTCGAGCCCGGTGGCGAGCTCGTAATGCGGGATGCAGAGCTCGAACAGTCGTAGTACGTCGTACGCGTAGCCGAGGCCGGTGTGCGCCCAGGCAGTCAGTCCCGGATCCCTGGTCCGGCTCAAGGCCGCTTCAGCCGCGACGAGGTCGTTGACGGTGTCGCCGCCGCGACCGCTGCGGGCGAGGTTGATGATGCGGATCGGAAGCGCGTTGGCTTCCCAGCCGGGCTCGTCGATCGCGCGGGCGACCTCGATACAGGCGTCGACGGCCCGCAGCGCCTCGTCGGCGTCACTCGCGTGATGAGCCGACACGCCACGCACGTACTCGACGGCGGCCAGCCGGTAGCTCGGCACCCCACCCAACTCGGACCGGATCGCCTCGATCTCCGCCGCAGCACTCGCATGCCCACCCGATTGGGCGGCGGTCATCGCGGCGGCGATCCGGGCGGTCAGCACATCGCCCGTCGCCATCTCGCCAATCCCCATACCCGCCGACGGCCCTTCCCTGTTCCGTCACCCGCACTTCGGGCCGGACCGCCCATTGTGACCACCCACCCCGCATCCTGTCACGACCCGATCCGGCCAACGACCACCTAGTGCCACAAACAAACTACTCACGAGAACCACCAGTGCCGGAAATACCGCGCGATTTGCCTTGACCCTGGGGGCCGGGTTCTAAGGTCGGCGGGTGAAATTCGCCGTTACTTACAGCACGCCAGGACAGGGGATGGATCCGGAGCGGCTGGTGGAGTTCGCCCGGCACGCGGAGGCCTGCGGGTTCGAGGGGCTGTACGTCCCCGAGCACGTCGCGCTCTACCGCGGTGCGTCCTTGGGCGGCTTCGAGCTGCCGACGACGCTCGAGTACGCCGATCCGCTCGACCTGCTGATGTACGTCGCCGCGTCGACGGAGCGTCTCCTGCTGGGTACCGCGGTACTGCTGCTGCCGTACCACCATCCGGTCACGCTGGCGAAGCGTCTCGCCACGATCGACGTGCTGTCGAAGGGCCGGATGCGCCTGCTGACCGTCGGGCTGGGCAGCCTGCCCGGTGAGGCACGCGCCGTCGGCGTCGACTTCGCGACCCGCGGTCGCCGTACGGACGAGGCCATCGACGTACTGCGCCTGCTGTGGACCGGCGGGGCGGACGGGGTGAGCTACTCGGGCGAGTTCTTCGAGTTCGAGGATCTGTGCAGCTTCCCGCATCCACTGGCCCCGCTACCGATCCACATCGGCGGATCCAGCCCAGCCGCCGCCCGCCGAGCCGGCCGCCACGGCGACGGCTACTTCCCAGGCGGTGCACTGCCCCCGGCCGAGCGCGCAGCCCAATGGCAACTGGCCCGCGAAACCTCCGGCCGCGACGACCTCGAGTACACCCGCTGGGCCTCAACCGACCTGACCCCCGCGGCCCTCGCCTCGTACGAACGCCAAGGCGTCACCCGCCTGGTCATCAACCCCCAAACCCCCGCCGCCCTAACCACCTTCGCCCAACGCTTCAGCCTGTACTAACAGGCTTAACACCAGGTCGTTCCGCTGACCGACGCCGGCATCTCCGGAGGCGCCGAGGGTCGTCCTGCCGGTGGCCTCGTGGCTCGCTGAGCGCACAGACGCAGCCCCCTCACCCGGACCCGACAGCTCGGGGTGCGATCACGCACGCCGCGGAGCGGCCAAAAGACAGCCGCCGCGAAGCGGTGTCCTTTGGCTGTCGCGGAGGGTTGTTAGACGGCGGCTTGGTTGGTGGAGGCTGCGTGGAGTTGGACGGGGAGGGATTCGACGCCGTAGACGATGGAGAAGTCGCGGAAGCGGAGTTGTTCTTCGGGTACGGCGAGGGACAGGTCCGGGAAGCGGTGGGCCAGCGCGGTGAACGCGGCCCGCAACTCCATCCGCGCCAGCTCGGCGCCGACACACCGGTGCATGCCATGACCAAACGCGAGGTGGGCGGAGGACACCGTACGACGGGGGTAGAAATCCTCGGCATCAGCGCCGAAGATCTGCTTGTCGCGGTCCGCGCCGGACAGCGACACCGCGACCAGGTCGCCCTTCTTCACCTGCTGGCCGAACAGCTCCTGGTCGTGCCGTGCGAACCGCGGGAACGCGACCTGGACAACCGTCAGATACCGCAGCAACTCCTCCACGATCCCGTCGACCGCACCAGGCTCGTTCCGGATCATCTCGAAGTTCTTCGGGTCGCGCAGCAGCACCAGCGTCCCGAGCGCGAGCATGCTCGCGGACGTCTCGTACCCGCCCAGGAACACCCCGTCCGCGAGACCGCCGAGCTCGACGTCGTCGAGATCGTCACCCTGCTCGCGAATGATCGACCCGATCAGCCCGTCGCCCGGGTTCGTCCGCTGCTTGCGGACGATCTCGAACAGGAAGTCCCGCGACTCCGAAGCCGATCCGAACACCCCGATCCCGCCACCGGAAAGATCGAACCGCGCCGGCCCGAGCGCACGGAAACGATCGCGGTCCTGCTCCTCGACCCCGAGCAGATCGGCGATCAGCAGGAACGGCACGTTGAACGCGAAGTCGGCGACGATGTCGACGACCGGCCCCTTGGCCTCCATCTGGTCCAGCTGGTCGTTGACGATCTTCTCGATCGCCGGCTCCAGCCGGGCCAGCTTGCGCTTGGTGAACTCGGGGGTGAGCAGCTTCCGCAGCCGCGTGTGGTCCGGCGGATCGGTGAACCCGAGCCCGCCGATACCTTCCGACGGCTTGTTCGGGTCCGAGCCGACCAGCGGCCGGATGTCGTTGCTGAAGTTCGTCGTGTCGGCGAGCACGGCCTTCGCCTCGGCATGCCCGCTGACCACCCATACGTTCAGCCCGAACAGGTGGGCCAGTTTGTGCACCGGCTCGGTCTCCCGCACCTCCGCGAGCTCCGGCACCGGGTCAAGACCCTGCCGGCGCAGCGGCATCGAGACCGAGCTGGGGAACATCCGCATCTTCGACAGGTCGAGACCACCCTTGCGGGTGGTCCTACTGAGAATGCGGTTGCCGACCCATCTCTTCAGGTATGTCGCAACCATGACTTCCACGCGCCCTCTCTAGAACCCGCTGCCCCCGACGGCCTTGTAGCTCAAAGCTAACCTTGCCGGGGACCAGATCTGATGGTGTTGGCACTACTTGGGTAGTGGCGTTGGCACCACCATGGGAGGGGGCCATGGCCTGCCAGCAGAGACCTTGTCACGGACGAGCCTCCACTGCCACCTGACTTCACCTGTACTCCGCCCTGGACCTCGACATGCCGTTGCTCGGGGAGGATTCAGGGAAAAACAAGACGAAAGTCGGATGCGTCGTACTCCGTCAGGTAGTTGCCGACAGCCCTGCATCACCTGAGAACGCTCAGAGATAGTACGGCGTGACGATCCGGAACACGTCCGCCAGCCTTGTCTTGACCTGTTCGCGGTGCGGGATCGGCGTGAGCTTTTTCTCATCCCCGACCCGCAGGCTGTGATCGGCCAGCACGTATACAACCCGCAACGTCCGGATAGTGTTCGTCACCTCGGGGGTGATCCCTTCGGCAGGCGGGTTCGACAACGCCCGGATCACCGGATCGAGCCATTCGACCGCGTCGGACTCGGTCAGGTCGTCGCGCGTCAGCGTCGCCGCCAGCGCGTACCCGAGCCGGTCGTCCTCCATATCGCGCAGCACGTACGACGTGGGTGTCAGCAACCGCCCGATCCCGAGCCGCAGCATCTGGATCGGCTCGACCGCCGCGTGCTGCCCGAGCGTCCCGAGCAGATCGGCCCCGTGCGCGATCGCGTGCAGCCAGCCGAGCTTCTCGTCGTACCCACGCAGGTCCTCCTCGGCGACGTACCAGCGCTCGAACGGCGGCACCCAGTGCGGCTCGTAGACCCCGGCGGACACGATGCAGTCGAGGATCAGCGGCGCGAACGTCCGCGCCTGGATCTCCGGGTCGCCGAACCGCGGAATCATCTCGTCGCCGAGCGCCTGCAGCTCCTCGGCCGTCAGCACCCCGCGCCCGATCCAGGTCGCGAGTACGGCGTACGCCTGGCGATCCCGTACGACGGGATCCGGCGATCGCAGCATGCCCATCAACTCGGCCACCAACTCGCCCGTGGAGCGGCCCTCAGGGACCGCGTAGCCCGCCTCGCGCACCTGCGCCCAATCGGTCATGCGCGGCACCGTAGACGCTCGCCGGGCCACCCCGCCAACCCTTGATCAACAGGAGAAACGGCCCGTGGTCCATCCGGTCTCCCGGATGTACCACGGGCCGTCGCGGCCAGGACCCCTCAGCCCGACCGGGCTCCCTGCCCCGGCCAGGGCCCCTCAACCTCGACCGGGGTGGCTTCTATGCGTCGCGCTTGCTCGCCGAGAAGAGGGCGATCGCCATCAGCGCGGCCGCCCAGCCGGCGAAGTACAGCAGTGCCCACCAGGGACCGAGAGCGAAGTCGCTGCCCCCGGCGCCCGCGCCGGCCAGACCGAAGTCCTGGCCCTGGTTCAGGAACGAGCTGCCGTTCGCGAACGGCGCCCACCTGGCCAGGTCGTCGCCGACCTTGGGGATCAGGTTGACCAGGTTCTCGACCAGCAGCGGCCAGAGGATCAGGATCGCGATCGCACCGGCGCTCTGCCGGATCAGGATGCCGACCGCCACCGCGATCACCGCGGAGATCGCGAAGACCAGGCCCTGACCGGCCAGCAGCCGCCACTCGGCCCCGGTGTTGATCGACAGGTCCGCGTTGCTGGCGAACAGGCTGCCGACGCCCCACGCGCCGAAGGACGCGATCAGGCCGATGACACCGGACAGGAACGCGACCACCGCGGTCTTGCCCAGCAGCAGCGCGGCGCGCTGCGGAACGGCCTGGAAGCTGGTCCGGATGGTGCCGAACCGGTACTCGGTGGTGACGGCCAGCGCGGCCATCACCATCATCACCATCTGGCTGAGCTGTGCGCCCGGCTGGGTGATGAAGATCGTCGCCTGCTGCTCGTCGGCGCCCTTGAGGAAGCCGGTCGTCAGTGCCGCGAACCCGACGGTCAGCACGGCTGCGACGATCATGCACCACCACGGCGAGCGGGTGGAGAAGAGCTTGATCCGCTCGACAGTGATCACCGACATGTCAGTTGTCCTCCTTCGGACCCGCGGCCACCTCGGCGCCCGACGGCGCGTCGAGCTGGGTCACGGCAGCGATCTCGTCGTGCGCGTGGTACTCGACCGAGTCACCGGTCATCTGCATGAACGCCTGCTCCAGCGAACCGCGCTGCAGTGTCAGCTCGTGCAGCACGATGCCGTGCGCGGCGGCCGTCTCGCCGATCTGGTCGGTGGTCAGGTCGCCCTCGACGAAGAGCACCTTGCCCTCGTTCTCGACGTCCTCGATCCGGGTGACCAGCTGCTGCTGGTGCAGTACGCCGGCCAGCTGGTCGAGCTGCGGCGTACGGACCTTGACCGTCGTACCGCTGGCGCGGTCGACGAACTCCTGCGTCGTGCTCTGCGCGATCAGCTTGCCGCGGCCGATGACGACCAGGTCCTCGGCGGTCAGCGCCATCTCGGACAGCAGGTGGCTCGAGACCAGCACGGTCCGGCCTTCGTCGGCCAGCCGGTGCATGAACGTGCGGATCCAGACGATGCCCTCGGGGTCGAGGCCGTTGACCGGCTCGTCGAAGAGCAGCACCTCCGGGTCGCCGAGCAGTGCGCCGGCGATGCCGAGCCGCTGCGACATACCCAGTGAGAACGCGCCGGCCCGCTTGTTCGCGACCGCGGACAGGCCGACCATCTCCAGGGCCTTGTCGACCGAGTCCTTCGGCAGCTTGTTGGAGGCGGCCATCCAGGTCAGGTGCGCACGTGCCGAGCGGTTCGGGTGCACCCACTTGGCGTCCAGCAGCGCGCCGACCTTGGTCAGCGGCCGGTGCAGATCCCGGTAACGCTGTCCGTCGATCGTGACCTCGCCGGACGTCGGGGTGTCGAGACCGAGGATCATCCGCATGGTGGTCGACTTACCGGCCCCGTTCGGGCCGAGGAAGCCGGTCACCTTTCCCGGTTTCACCTCGAAAGACAGGTTGTCAACGGCAACTGTTGCGCCGTATCGCTTGGTGAGGCCCTTTGCCTCGATCATCGCCGTACTCCTCTTTCGGTGGCGCACCTGGTAGTGGACTGTGTAGCTCTCAGTATCGAGGTCACCGGGGTCCGGATCATCGGACCCCGGGCGGATCCGGTGTGTCCACCCGTGGGTTGATTCTGCCGTCCGCCGGACGTCGGCAGCTATCGGTTAAAGCCCTGACCACGACCCCGACGATCCCCTATGCGAGGGTCTTGGCGCATCAGCCGAAAGTCGACGGACGCCCGTACTTCGGTCGGTCGCAGGTGGAAGTGACTACCAAACGGCTCAGACCACCGGCACGCCGTACAGCACCAGGTTGTGCGTGTAGCGGTGGGCTTTGTGGTCGTACGAGCCGGTGCAGGTGACCAGCACCAGCCGTGGCTTTCCAGCGCCCTGGAAAAGGTCGCGCGGCAAGGCACTCTGCAGATAGGTGCGCCGAGCCACGATCTTGTACCGGTGCACGTGCCCGTCCCCACCCGTCACCGAGACCTTGGCACCCACCGGTACTGCGGAGAGCCCTGCGAACACCGCTGGTCCGGACCGAGCCGTGTCCACATGCCCGGCGAGCAGAACAGTGCCACCGTCCGAGCCCGGGGCCGCACCCGCCGCCCACCAGCCCACGGCGTTCGGCGACGTCGGCATCTGCAGCTGGCCGTCGCTCCCGGTCGCGACCGCTTGCACCGGCGCGTTCTCGACACCTTGCAGCTTCAACCGGACCGGAGGGATGGCAGCTTCCCGTTCTTCCGCGGAATTTCCGGCCTTCGGAACCTGTCCCGCGTTATTGGGCTGCCCACCGAACACCATCACCAGCCCGGCGCCGATCGCCGCAAAACCGAGGAGCCGACGCCGCATCGAGATCGCCTTGCCGAGCAACAGCAGTACTCCGATGCCGAGCAGGATCAACGCCGCGCGCGAGCGGGCCTTCTGGGCATCGCCCACCTGGCCGCCGTCGCCGGTCGGCACGACCGGCTTGCTGGTCACGATGTGGCAGGTGGGCGTCACCATGTCCAGGTGCATCTGGACCACGGGCTTGGCGCCCTCGGCCAATGTCTCCACGGCAGGCGAGGCGCTCTTCGGCACATCGCCGTTGATCAACGCGAGGTACTCCTGGTGCAGCTGCCGCTGCAACGCGAGCCAAGCAGCGTCGTACGACGAGGTCCCGGCCTTGGCTCCGAGTGCGTCGAGCTGCTCGCGCTGCTGGGGTGAAGGCAGCGTCGCGAGCTTGATGCCGAATCGGCCGGCGAGCTCGGACTCCTGCGCGGCGAGCCGGCGGTGATCGCGTTCCATCTGCGTACCGACGCTTCGCACGCACGAGCTCTGGCCCTGGGCATTCGCCGCGTGGGACGCCTGGATGATCGTCAGATTGAGCTGGTGTGCTGTGTTGAGGTAGGTGGCATCGGGCGTCGCGGCGTACGCCGATTGCGCCGTACCCACCAGACCTGCCACGACCAGAAGCAGCAGGGCGATCGCCGATCGACGGGGAGACATAGGTCCTGCCACCTCCCCCCAACGGACGTTTCGTCGTATCGACAGTAAAGCGGTCACCGGTCTGGGTCCAGACATGCGAAACGGCCCGCCGATCAGACCGGCGGGCCGCTTCATCAGCTGCTGCTGTCAGTACTGCGAACTACGCGGCCGCGTTGACCTCGGCCGGAGTGTCGGAGATGACCGACTCCCGGCGCTTCGAGACGTAGACCGCGGCGGCCAGGATGATCACCGCGACGACCGCGATGATGATCCGGAGCGTCTTGTTCGGGTCGTCGCCGATCGCCGACATCCCGACGACGGCCGGAGCGATCAGCACCGAGACCAGGTTCATCACCTTGATCAGCGGGTTGATGGCCGGGCCGGCGGTGTCCTTGAACGGGTCGCCGACGGTGTCACCGATGACGGTGGCCTCGTGCGCGGGCGAACCCTTGCCGCCCCAGTTGCCGTCCTCGACCAGCTTCTTGGCGTTGTCCCAGGCACCACCGGAGTTGGCCAGGAAGACCGCCATCAGCGTGCCGGCGCCGATCGCACCGGCCAGGTAGCCGGCCAGGGCCGCGGCGCCGAGGCCGAAGCCGACGGCGATCGGCGCGGTCAGTGCGAGCAGACCAGGCGTGGCCAGCTCCCGCAGCGAGTCCCGGGTGCAGATGTCGACGACCTTGCCGTACTCCGGCTTGCCCGTCCCCTCCATGATCCCGGGGATGTCGCGGAACTGCCGACGTACCTCGTAGACGACCGCACCGGCGGCGCGGCCGACCGCGTTGATGGCCAGACCGGAGAACATGAACACCACGGCCGCACCGAGGATGATGCCGACCAGCGTGCCCGGGTTGAAGACCAGTGCGTCGGCCTCGAACTTCGGGTAGTTGTCGGCCAGCGACGTCCGGATCGCGTCGGTGAACGAGCCGAACAGCGCGGTCGCGGCCAGTACGGCGGTCGCGATCGCGATGCCCTTGGTGATCGCCTTGGTGGTGTTGCCGACGGCGTCCAGCTCGGTCAGGATCTGGGCCGCCTCGCCGTCCACGTCACCGGACATCTCGGCGATGCCCTGCGCGTTGTCGGAGACCGGACCGAAGGTGTCCATCGCGACGATGACGCCGACGGTGGTGAGCAGACCACAGCCGGCCAGCGCGATCGCGAACAGCGCGACCACACCGGAACCGCCGACCAGGAAGGCGCCGTACACGGCCGCCGCGATCACCACGGCGGTGTAGACGGCGGACTCGAAGCCGACCGAGATACCGGACAGGATCACGGTCGCGGCACCGGTCAGCGAGGTCTTGCCGACGTCCCGGACCGGCTTGTCCTCGGTGCCCGTGTAGTAACCGGTCAACGCCAGGATGACGGCCGCCAGCACGATGCCGATGATCACCGAAACGGTGGCGATGAGGCGCGGGTCGCCGTCGTACGCGGCGATCGTCTCGGTCGCACCGGTCAGGTCCTTGAAGCTGCTCGGCAGATAGACGAACGCTGCCACCGCACAGAGCACGGCAGAGATGACCGCGGAGATGTAGAAGGCCCGGTTGATCGTGCGCAGGCCGTTCTCACCGGTCCGCGGACGGGTCAGGAAGACACCGATGATCGCGGTGACCGCGCCGATGGTCGGCACGATCAGCGGGAAGATCAGGCCCTGCTCGCCGAACGCGGCCTTGCCCAGGATCAGCGAGGCAACCAGCATCACGGCGTACGACTCGAACAGGTCGGCCGCCATACCGGCGCAGTCGCCGACGTTGTCGCCCACGTTGTCGGCGATCGTCGCCGCGTTCCGGGGGTCGTCCTCGGGGATGTTCTGCTCGACCTTGCCGACCAGGTCCGCGCCGACGTCGGCGGCCTTGGTGAAGATACCGCCGCCGACACGCATGAACATGGCGAGCATCGCGGCGCCGAAGCCGAAGCCCTCGAGCACGGTCGGGGCGTCGCCCTTGAAGATCAGCACGACCAGCGCGGCGCCGAACAGGCCGAGGCCGACGGTCGCCATGCCGACGGTGCCGCCGGTGCGGAACGCGACCCGCATCGCCGGGTTGCGTCCCTCGTCGCGGGCAGCCGCGGCGACCCGGACGTTGGCGCGCGTCGCGAGCCACATGCCCAGGTACCCGATCGCGGCGGAGAAGCCCGCGCCGATCAGGAAGAAGACGGAGCGGAAGATCTTCAGCGTGGTCTCGTTGCCGCCGTCGGTGTGCGCCGGCAGCAGGAACAGCAACAGGAACGCGACCACGGCGAAGATCGACAATGTCCGGAACTGCCGGTTCAGGTACGCCGATGCGCCTTCCTGAACCGCCGCGGCGATCGTCTTCATGTTCTCGGTGCCATCGTTCGCGGCAAGCACCTGGCCCCGGAAGACCATCGCGATGACGACCGCGAGGATCGCGATCACCCCGACGACAATCACCAGAGTGGTGTTGCTCGACGAAAGATCCACCGCTTGTGGTGCAAGCAGCGCGGACATCCGTCCTCCTTGTAGGCAACCCATCCAGGCTTGACGGCCCCCATCTGCCGCAACCGAAGGGTTGGGGAAATACGACACAACGCCAATGGACTGGCGCGGTGGGCTACTCTAACGGGTTCCCGACCAGACCTGACGACAGGGTGGTCTACGCCATACCCGGGTGTCTGAGCAAGCAGCTCACTCTTCGTAGCCTTGTGGACACCTTTTCGCTTCGGGACGCCGGGATCAGATCGCCGAGGCGACGTCCGGATGGATGTCGAAGACCTTTGTCAGGCCGGTGATCCGGAAGATCTTCAGCAGCCGTTCCTGGGTACAGACCAGGGACAGCGAACCGTCGTGGGTGCGCACCCGTTTCAGCCCGCCGACGAGAACGCCGAGGCCGGTGGAGTCCAGGAACTCCACGCGTTCCAGGTCGATGACCAGGTCGTAGACCCCTTCATCGACAAGCGCGGCGATCTTCTCGCGGAGCTTCGGTGCGGTGTAGACGTCGATCTCCCCCGCCACCTCGATGACGGTACGCCCGCCCTCGGCGCGCGCGGTCAGCGACAGATCCACTTCGGCCTCCGATCCCGTGAACTGCTGCATTCAACCATGTACGGACCGTGAGTAAGACCCGCTACCGAAAACTCTTTCATCTCGTCAGACCGAAGTCGATTCCCCTCCCCAAAAAGCCGTGTGCATCCGACCGTGTGCATCCGACCGTGCACGCCGCACGTGCACTCTCAGCTCGTCCTCAGCGATTCGCTGTCCGTGCCACGCCCTAAGCTCGCGGTATGCGTGCAGGTGGTGAGGCGGAGGCTGTCCTGAAACGCCTGGCCGCCGGTCGTGACGACCGGTTGACCCACGTCGAGTCCGTGCCGCCCCGGTTGGGGCAAACGTGTGATTGGCCGCGCTGGGTTCCGGACGAGGTGCTCGGCCAGCTGCGCGACGCCGGCATCACGGCACCGTGGACGCATCAGGTCGCCACGGCCGAAGCGGCGTACGCCGGGAAGCACGTCGTCGTCGCGACCGGGACCGCATCGGGCAAGTCACTCGGCTATCTGCTGCCGGCCTTTGCCACGTTGAGCATTGCGCAAGCCGCGTCACCACATCGGCGTACTGCGTCGTTGTTGTACCTGTCTCCGACGAAGGCGCTGGCCCACGACCAGCTGCGCGCGGTCTCGTCGTACACGGTGCCCGGTCTGCGCGCGACGACTCTGGACGGCGACTCCGAGCGGAGCGAGCGCGACTGGGCGCGCGACCATGCGACGTACGTGCTCAGCAATCCGGACATGCTGCACCGGTCCGTTCTGCCGAATCACCAACGCTGGGCACGTTTTCTGGGCTGCCTGCAGTACGTCGTGGTGGATGAGTGTCACCACTACCGCGGCGTCTTCGGCGCGCATGTCGCCGGCGTACTGCGACGGTTGCGGCGGGTCTGCGCGCAGTACGGCGCTCATCCGATCTTCATCTGCGCTTCGGCGACTGTTGCCGAGCCGGCGGTGTCAGGCGAACGCTTGACCGGCCTGCCGATGGTGGAGGTGGTCGAGGACGGCTCTCCGCGCGGCGGCATCGCCTTTGGTCTCTGGGAGCCTCCACTGACCGCAATGCATGGTGAGAACGGCGCACCGGTGCGGCGTTCGGCCACGGCCGAGGTGGCCGACCTGTTGAGCGATCTGGTCGTCAGTGGTGTCCGGACTGTGGCGTTCGTCCGTTCGCGGCGCGGTGCGGAATCGGTTGCGATGACAGCACGCGAGAACTTGGCCGAGGTCGACCCGACGCTGATCGACCAGGTGTCGGCGTACCGGGCCGGCTATCTGCCGGAGGAACGGCGGCGACTCGAGGGGATGTTGCAGAGCGGTGAGCTGACCGGTGTCGCGGCAACCAATGCGCTCGAGCTGGGCATCGACATCGCCGGGCTGGACGCCGTACTGCTATCTGGTTGGCCTGGCACGCGTGCATCGCTGTGGCAACAGGCCGGGCGTGCTGGTCGAGCCGGTGGGGATGCAGTGGCGTTGCTGATCGCTCGCGACGATCCGCTCGACACCTATCTGGTGCGCCATCCGCGCGCCATCTTCGGTCGACCGGTCGAGGCAACGGTCTTCAACCCGGCGAACCCGTACGTCCTCGGTCCGCAGCTGTGTGCGGCTGCGCAGGAGGTCCCGCTGACCGCGGACGACTTCGAGATCTTCGGCAGTACGACGTCGCAGGTCATCGCACAACTCGTGCTGCAGGGCGCGCTGCGGGAGCGACCCCATGGCTGGTTCTGGACGCGCCGCGAGCGGGCCGTGGATGCCATCGACATCCGATCGGCCGGCGGGAAGACCGTGCAGATCGTGGAGGACCAGACCGGTCGCTTGCTCGGCACCGTCGACGGCGGCTCGGCGCACTCGTCGGTCCATGAGGGCGCCGTCTACGTGCACGCCGGCGAGTCGTACCTGGTCCGGTCCCTCGACCTCGAGGAGCACGCCGCTGTCGTCGAGCCGGCCTCCCCGGACTACACGACGTTCGCGCGGGACACGACCGAGATCAGCATCCTGGCGACCGAGGAGACCTGCAGCTGGGGTACGGCGGAGTTGTCGCGCGGCTGGGTCCAGGTGAAGAGCCAAGTCATCTCGTACCAGCGCAAGCTGATCGCGACGGGCGACGTACTCGATGAGCAGCCTCTCGACCTGCCGGAGCGCACCCTGCGGACCAAAGCGGTCTGGTGGACGATGCCCGACACCGCGGTCGCGGACCTGGGCCTCTCCGACGTACCAGGAGCGGCGCACGCGGCCGAGCACGCGTCGATCGGACTGCTCCCGCTGTTCGCCACCTGCGATCGCTGGGACATCGGCGGCGTCTCCACCGCCCGCCACGCCGACACCGGCTGCCTCACCGTCTTCGTGTACGACGGGCACCCCGGGGGAGCCGGATTCGCCGAACACGGGTACGCCGCGGCGCGCGAGTGGTTGACCGCGACACGCGAGGCGATTGCACACTGTGAATGTACGGACGGATGCCCGTCGTGCGTACAGTCACCCAAGTGTGGGAACCAGAACAACCCACTCGACAAGAGCGGCGCGGTAGCGCTGCTCTCCGCATTGCTGAGCAGTGAGGCCTGAAGGGCCGGCGTAGGGCCGGCGGAAAGGCAGCTTGCCATGGCCGTCCTCGGAATTGTTCTGATTGCCCTCGCGGTGCTGTTCGGTCTGGGCGTCTCGGTGTCCTCGACCGCGTCCACCAAGCTCGAGGTGTTCGGCGTCGACTTCGGCGTCTCGGTACCGACCGTGTTCTTCCTCGGCGCCCTGGCCGGCGCCGCGCTGATCTTCGGGCTGTGGCTGCTGAAGAAGGGTCTCGGCCGCGGCTACCGCCGGCGCAAGGAGATGCGCGAGCTGCGCGCCCAGGCCACCACCACGCCGAGTGACACCGTCGGCGGCGAGATCACAGAGGGTGACACGTCCGCACCTGCCCTCGAGACCGCCGGCGACACCCCCGCCGACGAGCGTCTGGCCTCCGAGCAGGAGCTCGCCCCGGACCCCAATGACACCAAGCAGCCACACTGACCACTCTGTTGCCTACGGCATCAACTCTCCCGGCAAGCTACCGGAATACCGCCGGATTGCCGTAAGATCTCGATCACCTCACAGCGGTCGCACGGCGACCCGGCAGCCCGATTTCGATGCCTTGCGCAACGAGATCGGGCTTGGCAGTTAGTTGCCATTGGCATCAAGTTTCACAGGATCGGCATAACCTCCCCGGTCTCACCTGTGCCTTACTGGTTGTGGCGTCAACGTCGCGCTGAGTCACTGCCGGCGTTCCGGCTCGCGTACGGGGTCCCGACGACCTGACGCCGTGAGATAGCACGACCTCTGGAGGTTGTCTTGATCATCCGTAAGCTGTTCAGCCGTACCGGCGTGGCAGTGCTCGCAGTCAGCGTCGCACTCGCCACCGCCGTACCGGCCCAGGCCGCGAACCCCGTCTCCGAAGGCTCGAAGACACCGGGCGTCACGGTGGGCGTGGCACAACAGATCGCCACCCGCTCCGACACGCGGTACTGCCTGACGTTCGTCGCGGCCGCCAAGGTCCCGATGGCGGTCATGATGGCCTGCGCGCCGGGCAAGGAAGGCAAGACCCAGGAGTGGATCTACACCGAGTCCGGCCAGCTGCAGGTCGCGATGAGCAAGAGCGTCGGTGGCGCCCTTGCAACGACCGGCGCCTGCCTGGACAGCGGTGCGGACCTCGCGAAGGTACCTGCCGCCGCGCCCCTGCTGGTACTGCCCTGCCGTGAAGGCACCGGGCAGAAGTGGAGCTACGACAAGGACGCGGGCACGTTCGTGAACGCTGCCAGCGGCCTTGCCCTGACCTCGCTGCTTGGCAAGGGGAAGGCCAAGCAAGCACAACCGACCGGCAGCATGAGTGCGGCCGGCACGCCGATCCAGGCCTGGGCCGGACTCCCGGTGCCGAGCCTGGACATCCTGGGCGCGGTGCTGGCGCTCGTGAACGCGCTGCTGGCGTCGCTGGGCCTGGCCCTGCCGCTGCCGATCGCGGGCGCGGCGGCCAGCCTGCTGTCGCTGCTGCGGCCGCAGCTGCCGATCCCGGCCCAGATGACGGTGCTGCCGAAGCAGATGATGCAGCTGGCGCAGAGCTGACCTGAGGAGGTTCCAGCCAGACACACGGTCGGCCCCGACATCATGTCGGGGCCGACCGTTTTCTTCTCCTTCGAATCGACGTGAATCTTCAGTTGTGTCTGGTGAAGCGAACGACGGCTGCTCGATGCTCGGGGATGACGTTTCGGAATCCCCGCTGCTTGCGCGTCAGCGGGAGCCCGGCGTCGTCGTCACCGCTCGGCCGTCAGGTCCGCAGCCGTCACCAGGCGGCCACGGTCACCACCAACACCAGTGATGGCAGTGATCAAGCAGGTCGTCGAGAAGGCAAGCAACTCCGTGGAGCAGTCCCATGTCTGTCACCTCCGATCCACTGAACCGGTCGGCAAGACAGTAGCTCCGATCCTCACGCTCTGTATCTAGTCAACTACCTGTTGCCACAGAACCTTGAGCATCCTTTAACTCTTCCGCAATGCGTGCCGCGGAATCCCGGCTTGACAGCGCACGCTTCGTTGCCTACAGCACCTGCATGGTTCACGCGCGGTTGGGAAAAAGTCTTCACATAGTCGTTTGAGAGTGACAATCTTTGACCGGCACTCTCCCCGGCCCACTTTCGCCTTTCGCTAGGAGCCTCGATGCGATCACTCTCGCGGTTGACCACCGCCGGCGTCCTCGGCGCCGCCGCCCTCGCGCTGCTCACCGGATGCCTCGGCTCCTCCGACGCGGGCAGCAGCGGCGGTCAGGACGCGAACCGGAACGCCGACGCCAAGAAGGTCGAGCTGACCATCGGCTCGAACTCGGTCAAGGGCGGTAAGAGCAGCGCCGGGGCGACGTTCCTGTCCGACGTGCTGATCCCGAAGTTCGTCGCCGACCAGAAGGGCAAGGGCGTCGACGTCACGGTCAAGTTCCAGGGCGACGGCTCCGACGACGAGGTCTACAAGCAGAAGCTGTCCCTCGACCTGTCGAACAAGTCCGGACCGGACCTGTTCCAGATCGACGGCATCTGGGTCGGCGAGTTCGCGCAGGCCGGGTACATCAAGCCGCTCACCGACACCGTCGGCGACGCCGCCAAGGTGAACGACTGGGACGGCTGGAAGCAGATCCCGGAGTCGGTCCAGGCGCTGGGCAGCTACAACGGCCAGCGGTACGGCGTACCGGGCGGCACCGACGGCCGGGTGCTCTACTTCAACAAGAAGCTGTTCCAGCAGGCCGGACTGCCGGCCGACTGGCAGCCGAAGTCCTGGGACGACATCATCTCGGCCGGCCAGGCGCTGAAGAAGCTGCCCGGCGTGACGCCGATCCAGATCAACGCCGGTACGGCGATGGGCGAGGCGACCAGCATGCAAGGCGTACTGCCGCTGCTGGTCGGCACCGGCGCGACCGTCAACACCGACGGCAAGTGGCTCGGCAACAGCCCGCAGCTGCGGCAGGTGCTGGACTTCTACCACCAGATCTACAGCACCGGTCTCGGTGACCCCGTGCTGCAGAAGGAGGCCAAGGGCCGGGACAAGTCGTTCGCGGAGTTCGCGGCGAACAAGATCGGCATCCTTGGCGAGAGCGACTACTTCTGGCGCAGTGTGGTCGAGCCCAAGGAGGGCGTCGCCAAGATGGCCGATCGCGACAGCGCGGTGGGCTGGGCGCTGATCCCGGCCATGAAGCCGGGCGCCGGCGTGAAGGGCCAGGACTTCGTCTCGATGTCGGGCGGCGGCGCGACCGTGATCAACCCGAACACGAAGTTCCCGCAGCAGGCGTGGGAGCTGCTGCAGTTCATGAACTCCGCGGAGATGGTGAAGGCGTCGCTGGACGGGGCGGCCAAGATCACGCAGCGGTCCGACGTCAACAGCGAAGTACTGGCGAGCGACCCGATGCTGAGCTTCATCGCCGAGAAGGTCCTGCCGATCACGCAGTTCCGTCCGGGGCTTGCGGAGTACCCGAAGATCTCGGCGGCGCTGCAGCAGGCGACCGCGGATGTGGTGGCCGGCAAGAGCACGGACGCGGCGGCATCGGCGTACCAGAAGGCGGTCGAGGCCGCGGCGGGCGGCAAGGACAAGGTCACCAGTAACTGATGGCTTCCCCCTCCGCACCTCTTGAGGGCGTCGGGCCCGGGCGGGGTCGTGCGCCCGCCCGGGATGTCGCAGGGCTCGGCGTCGGCCGGGCCCTCGGCTTCGTCGCGCCTGCGTTCCTGCTGATCGGCGCGTTCCTGATCTTCCCCGCGGTCTGGACGATCTACATCGGCATCACGAACTACCGGCTGACCGGCGTCGAGGCGGTGTCGCCGTCGATCGTGGGGCTGTCGAACTACACCAAGGCCTTGAACGACGCGCTGTTCCACAACGCGTTGTGGCTGACATTGGTGTTCGTCCTCGGTTCGGCGATCATCGGGCAGAATATCCTCGGCTTCACGCTGGCGTGGATCATGCGGCGGACGCGGCCCGCCGTACGCCGTACCGTCGAGGCCTTCGTCCTGCTCGCGTGGATCCTGCCGTCGACTGTGGTCGCCTATCTGTGGGTCGCGTTCTACGACCGCGACGGCGGGACGCTGAACAGCTTGCTGGGTACGTCGGGAACCGCGTGGCTGATCGACTACCCGATGGCCTGCCTCGTGGTGTTCAACACCTGGCGCGGTACGGCGTTCTCGATGATGCTCTACTCGTCCGCATTGCAGGCCGTCCCGCCGTCGCAGCTCGAGTCGGCGCGCATGGTCGGCGCGTCGGGCTGGCAGACGCTGCGGGACGTGGTGTTCCCGCACATTCGCGGACATGTGCTCACGAACACGCTGCTGATCTCGCTGTGGACGGCGAACGACTTCTCGCCGTTCCTGCTCACCAAGGGCGGACCGAACCACGAGTCCGAGACGGTGCCGGTGTACATCTACAACGTGGCGCTGCAGGGCGGTGAGCTCGGGTACTCGTCGGCGATCTCGTTCCTGCTGCTGATCGCGAACCTGCTGGTCTCATTGATCTACCTGCGACTGCTTCGGAGGCGCTCATGAGCAGGCAGTCGTTGCCGACGACCCCCGCCTTCGTCCTGCGGCGCATCGGCTTCTACGTGCTGATCTGCGCGATCACGCTGTTCTTCGCCGTACCGATGCTGTGGATCGCCTCGGCGCCGTTCGACGCCTCGCCCGGGCTCGGCGTGCACTGGCCGGACTGGACGCTGGAGAACTTCCGCAAGACCCTCGAGCACCCGTACGCGATGCACTCGATGGTCAACTCGCTGCTGATCTGCGTGACGACGGCCGTTGCCGTGACTGCGTTCGCGGCGTTGGCGTCGTACGCGCTGTCGCGGGTGCGGATCCCGGGACGGGACGCGTTGCTCTACGGGTTGTTGCTGCTGTCGTCGGTGGTGACGGGTACGGCGGCGATGGTGCCGATCTTCGTGATGATGTTCCAGCTCGGGCTGATCGACTCGCGGTTCGGGGTCGCGCTGGTGATGACCGGCGGGTTGTTGCCAGCAGCAATCTTCATCCTGAAGGACTTCGTCGACGCGGTGCCGAAATCCTACGAGGAGTCGGCAAGGGTCTTCGGCGCGTCGACGGGCCAGATCCTGCGCGACGTCGTACTCCCGGTCGCACGGCCCGGGCTCGCGACGATCATGGTCTGGGCGTTCGTGAACTCCTGGGGCAACTTCCTGGTGCCCTTCCTGCTTCTCCGGTCGATCGACAAGCAGCCCGGTGCGGTGCTGATGCAGACCCTCACCGACGAAGGCGGCAGCGTGAACCTGCAGGTGCTGCCGGTGTTCTCGCTGCTGTTCTCGATCCCGGTCGTCGTGCTGTACCTGTTGGTGAACTCGCGGTACGGGTTCCGCTTCCATGGAGGGATCAAGAGCTGATGGCGGGCATCGACATCGAAGGCCTCGCAACCGTCTACCCGAACGGCGTCCGCGCCGTCGACGGGCTGGACCTGCACGTGGCCGACGGCGAGTTCTTCGCCCTCCTCGGCCCGTCCGGCTGCGGCAAGACGACCCTGCTCCGGACCATCGCCGGTCTGGAAGCTGCCAGCGAGGGCACGGTCCGGATCGACTCGGCCGATGTGACACGGGTCGAGCCGGGCAAGCGCGGCGTCGCGATGGTCTTCCAGGACTACGCGCTCTTCCCGCACATGAACGTCTCCGAGAACATCACCTACCCCTTGAAGGTACGCCGGGTCGCCGCGGCCACCCGTGCCGATGTTGCTTCTCGTACCGCGGGCGAGCTGTCCTTGCAGGGCCTGCTCGAACGCAAGCCGGCGCAGCTGTCCGGCGGGCAGCAGCAGCGTGTCGCGCTTGCGCGGGCGATCGCATCCGAGGGCAAGGTGCTGCTGCTGGACGAGCCGCTGTCGAACCTCGACGCCCGGCTCCGCCTCGAGGCCCGCACGTTCCTGAAGAAGCTGCAGCGGGACCTCGGCATCACGACGGTCTTCGTCACCCACGACCAAGCCGAGGCCCTTGCGCTGGCCGATCGGATCGCCGTGATGGACTCCGGCAAGCTCCGTCAGCTGGGCTCACCGCGCGAGGTCTTTGCCCGGCCTGTGAACACCTTCGTGGCCAACTTCATCGGCTCCACCCCGATGAACCTCCTGCCGGGCACAGTCACCGCGTCTGGCACCGGGGCGGTCTCGGTGGCGGGTGGTTCGTTGCCTGCCACAACCGGTTCTGTTCCTGCCGACGCCGAGGTGACGGTCGGCATCCGGCCCGAGTACCTTACGGTCGCCTCGGGTGACGTCACCGGACCTGCCCTCCGCGGCGTTGTCGTCGTCGCCGAGAACCTCGGCACCCAGTCGCTCGTCACCGTCGACTGCGACGGCACCCTCGTCGGCGTCACCGTCCCCGAAGAAACCGAACCCGCTCCAGGCACCGCAGTCGTCCTCACCGCCCCCGCCTCCCGAGTCCTCCTCTACGACCGCGACTCCGGCGAACTCCTAGCCCGCCAACCAGCCACGGTCGCCTCATGACGACGACGTCGTACCGTCCCCGCATCTCGGGACCTCGTCACCACGCCCGCGCCTCGAGTCCTGCTGCACGGCCGCGCGGGCGGCGAGCTCGTCGCGCGACAATCAACCTCGGTTGCCCGATGGCACCGGAGAGCTGGGAAACCGTCTGATGGCTGTGACCTCCTACCGGCGCCGCTGGACGCTGGACGATCGAGCCGATTCCCCTTGGCACTCGCTCCCCGTCGACATCCCGGCCGGCTGCCCCGGCCTGCACGTCACCCTCACCATCCCGCCGGTCGATGGCGCCGTCATCGACATCGGCTGCGAAGGCGCGGCCGGCTGGCGCGGCTGGTCCGGCGGCGCCCGTCAAACCTTCGCCATCACCCCCGACGCCGCCACCCCCGGCTACCTCCCCGGCGAACTCGAACCAGGCACCTGGTGGATCGTCCTCGGCCTGCACCGCATCCCGCTCGAAGGCGTCGAACTCCTCGTCGAAGCGACCACAGGCCCGGTCCCCAACATCCCAGGCCTCAACGAGTACGCCGACGCGACCGCCGCCATCGCAGTACCGCCGCGACCACCGCGCCGTACGCTCCCCGCATCCTCCGGCCTGAAATGGATCGCCGGCGACTTCCACGCGCACTCGCTCCACTCCGACGGCTCCACCCCGGTCGCCAACCTCGCCGCACTCGGGGTGTCGGCCGGCCTCGACGTACTCGCCGTCACCGACCACAACACCGTCGCCCACCACGCCGAACTCCCCGCGCTCAGCAGCCGCTTCGGCATCGGCCTCATCCCCGGCCAGGAAGTCACCACCGACACCGGCCACGCCAACGCGTTCGGCGAGATCGGCGTGATCGACTTCCGCCAACCCGCCGCCACCTGGGTCTCCGAGGTCGCCCGCCGCGGCGGGCTCCTCTCGATCAACCATCCCCTGGGCGGCGACTGCGCCTGGCGTCATCCGGTCCCCGAACACCCACCCCTGGCCGAGATCTGGCACTCCTCCTGGCTGGACCACACCTGGGGCGGCCCCATCGCCTGGTGGCAGGCCTGGGGTCTCGAGGGCACCACCCCCATCGGCGGCAGCGACTGGCACAACCCGACTTCATTCACGCCACCCGGCTCCCCCACCACCTGGATCGCTGTAGACGCCAACGCCGAAGGCCCGGACGAGTTGGCGGCCGCTAGCCTCGCCGGCCTGTCTGCGGGCCGAACCGCCCTCTCGTGGTCCTATACGGCCCCTGTCCTGGTCCGAGCCGACGACGAACTCATCGCGATCGACGCGGCCGACACGCTCGTCATCTCCCCCGACGGCACCCGCCACGCCGTCCGTTCGTCCGCCGAACGCATCCCCGCCACGCCCGGCCCGCACATCCTCGTCACCCACACCGGAGAGTTCCTGGCGACGTGCGCCTGACCCGCGACGACGGTTCTCTACCGGAGCGCCCGCCTTCCGGCAGACTGACCTCATGACGAGCGAGCAGCCTCAGGTGATCGTGGTAGACGCTGCGAACGTCGTCGGTTCCCGCCCCGACGGCTGGTGGCGCGACCGCCCCGGCGCGGCGCGACGTCTCCTCACGAAGCTCGCCGTACTCCAGCAACGCCTGCAGGACACGACCGACATCGTCGTGATCCTCGAAGGCGCCGCCCGAGCCGCCGTCACCGGCCCCGACGCTCCCGACACCGGCAACCTTCGCGTCGTCCTCGCCCCAGGCTCCGGCGACGACACGATCGCCGCCGTCACGGCCGAAGCCGCGGCGCAATCCCACAGTCCTGAGGTCACCGCGGTCACCGCCGACCGCGGCCTTCGCGAGCGCACAGACCCCACCGGCGCAACGGCCGTCGGCCCCCGCTGGCTCCTAGACCAACTCGAGTCTTGAAGCACGCGGCGGAATCCATCGCCAAGGCCTTCAGACTCGGCCGGTCCATCGAGCCTCTTACGCCGGTGCAGCACACCAGCTTCGAGACCTGGCGCCTTCGAACACCCTCAGCCGACTATCTCGTCAAACGGCTGTGGGGCCTCGAGGACCCACCATGGTGGCCCCGCATCGAGCAGGGCATGGCGCTGGAGGCGGCCGCACTCGCCCAAGGCCTGCCAATCGCCCGGCCGGTCGAACCGATGGCTCCGGCCTTCGGGTACGCGGCCCGGGTGGACGACTTCGGCACTATTCGCCTGTACGACTGGATCGATCACCGCACACTCACACCCGCCGATGACGTGGCTGCGTGGCTCGGACGCGTCGCCGCGCGGCTACACGGGCTGATGCCGCTGACCGGCGTACATCCCGAGTGGCGTTGGTGGGGAGTTTTCCCACGCGACCGCTGGGAGGAATGGGCAGCAATCGGCCGAAGCCAGGACAAGCCGTGGGCAGATGCGCTCGGTGAGAAGGTCAGCTTCTTCGACGAGCTGGGCTGGTCGATCCGGGCCGCGTTCGCCTCGGCCGACGACCAAGTACTGAGCCACGGCGATCTCGAGCCGTACAACGTCCTGGTCTCAGCCGAAGGCCTCGTCCTGATCGACTGGGAGAGCGTGGCCTGCGAAAGCGCCACCCTGGAAATCTCCCGCGCCGCGCTGAGTTTCGGCGGTGACGACCCTGCCCGGATCTCCCGCATCCTCCAGGAGTACGTCGACTCCGGCGGCGCGCTGGCCCCGATCGGCGACGACCTGTTCCTCCGCACACTCTCGCTCAACCTGTGCCACCTCGCCGAACGCCTCGACGTCGAGGTCGGCAAAGAACCCCCACCAGGCTGGATGCAAGGCCAAGACCTGACCGCCCTGATCAGCCAGGACCTACAGACACTCCCCCAAACCGTCCACCGCCTCCGCACCCTGGCCACCGCCTGCCTCGGCTAGTCGACACATCCAGCCGTTTTGCTCGGCTAATCGACGCATCCAGCCGTCGTGCTCGGCTAATCGACGCAGCCAGCAGTCCTGCCTCGGCTAATCGAGGAGCCAGCCGTTTTGCTCGGCTACCTGGATCGCGTCGGAACGCGTGCGGGCTCCGGTCTTACCGATGGCGGACCAGAGCCGGGTGCGTACGACGCGCTCGGACACCTGGAGCTTGCGTGCCATCAGCGCAACCGAACCGCCTTCTCGTGCGGCGCGCAGGGTCTCGGTCTCGTTCTGGTCGAGGGGAGTTTCGGAGTACTGCAGCGTCTCGGCGGCGAGGTTTGCGTCAACCACGCGGAGGCCTAGATGCACCCGGCGTACTGCATCCGCAAGCTGCGGTGCCGGACAACCCTTCAACGCGAACCCTTTGGCGCCGGCGTCGAGCCCGCGGCGAAGGTGCACCGGTCGACCGTACGTGGTGAGCATGACGACCCGGCATTCCGGCATCGACGTACGCAGCTTGGTGGTGACGGTGATGCTGTGGTTCCCCGGTCCGCCCGCGTCGAGCAGAGCGACGTTCGCGCGGTGCCGTTTCGCAGCACCCACGACGTCGTCGGTTCTGTTGAGCTCGGCAACGATCTCCAGATCGCGCTCGCGCTCCAGACCGCTGCGGAGCAAGCCTCGGCTGAGGATCTGGTCGTCGACCAGCAACAGCCGAATCCGGTCGGGCAAACGGGCCTCCGAGGTATCCGTCCGGGCGTCGGGGAAGTACGTCCGGGAAGATGAGTTGGACTCGGTTCCAGATCATGGAGCGCGGCGACGCGAGTCGTCCACATCAACGCGGCATCTCTACCAGATTGCGACCAGATCGCGACCACACCAGAACCAGGCTCTAGTTTGCCCTGTTGGCGGTGTTCAGAGAGGACCGGCCCTGGCGGTCGCAACGAGGGTCCGATGGCCGAACGGAAGATCGAGCTCAAGCGACACCTCCACGGTCACAGAGTCCGCGGTCACGTCGCAGCCGGCGAGACGAACCTTGTTGAGAATCGCAATACGGGCCGCGGTTTCGCACGGCGTGGTGGGTGCGGCGAGGGATGCAGCGCCGGTCAGAGGTTGCTCGCCGTTTGACGAGCGCCTTGCCGGATGTCGCTGCGCAGTCAGCGAGGTGACCGTCGCGTGTTTGCCGTCGGTGGTCGCGGCCGCGACCGTCGCGTCGGTGGTGGCGGCCGCGTAAGTCGTGTCGGTAGTGGCGGCCGCGTAAGTCGTGTCGGTAGTGGCGGCCGCACGAGTCGCGTCGGAGGCAGGTGCGGGATCGGTGGGCGATTCGGATGTCGCGAGTGATTGGGCGGCGCTTAGGGCGGTCAGGTCGGCCGCGGTGGTGAGTTTGTGGCGGGCGGTCGAGACGGTGGACCAGAGGGTGGCTGCGGCTAGGGCTGTGATGAGGAGGACTGCGGCTAGCAGGGTGTGGATGGTGGCGCTGCCTCGTTCCGATCGGGTCATGGGGTCGCCTCTGGTTCGGCTTGGAGGGTGGCGGTTGCTGTTAGGCGGGTGGGAGTTAGGAGAGTGAGGAGTGGAGGGGTGTGGGTCGGGGTCGCGGAGACGGTTACGTGGATGTCTTCGGACTCGCGAGTGATGGTGATCGTGCCGGTCGGGATGGTGCGGCGGCCGATGGCTTCTGCTTGATCGGGTGGTTCGCCCCGGGCTACTGCTCGGGCTACGTCGCGGGCGGCGTCCATGCATCGGATGTTGAGTACGACGAGACCGATGGACCAGATACCTAAGAGGAGCAGGGAAAACAGCACGGGCAGTGCAATCGCGAGTTCCGCCGTCACGGCGCCGCAGTGGTTGCGGCGGGACATCCTGGGGCGGTGGGAGCTGTTGGGGGAATGGCAGCGAGTGGTTTGGGTGGAGCCGGCGGTGCGGTGGGAACACGCGGCGTGGTGGGAGCACGCGGTGCGGTGGGGACACGCGGTCTCGGCGGAATCGGCGGTCTGCCGGGACTCGGCGGTCTGGTGGGAGCACGCGGTGCGGTCGGAGCACGCGGTGCGGTCGGCGCACGCGGTGCGGTGGGGACACGCGGTCTCGGGGGAATCGGCTGTCGGGCGGGACTCGGCGGTGTGGAGGGAGCCGTTGGGGTGGGCGGTCGAGTTGGGTGGCGGGCGGCGGGGCAATTGGGGCTCCTTGGGGTGGCGACCGGTCGGGAGGGGTGGGCCGACCGGTCGCCGGATGGGGGTGGTTAGAGGTGGACGCCTTCTACGCCGGCGATTTTCAGGGCGTAGTTGATGAGGGCTTTGAGGGCGTTCTGCATGACGGGGGATTTGAGGAGGGCTACCAAGATGCCGCCCAGGCCGCAGGCGGCGACGATCGTGACGGCGTACTCGGCGGTTGCGGCGCCGCGTTCTGTTCGGGTTCGGAGGCCTCGGAGGGTGCGCGGGCGGAGGCGTCGGAGGGTGCGGGCGCGGCGATGTTCTCGGGTGTCGGGCAGCAGGTGGTTGGAGATGTGGGGCAGGAGGTGCTCCGGGGTGCGGGACGGGAGGGGCTCGGAGATGTGAGAGTCGGAGGGCTTGGGGGTGGTGAGAGGGCGGGCTTGGGTGGGGTGGGGTGCGGCCTGGATGGGGTGGGGGTCGGCTTGGGCGGGATGGAGGTTGGCTTGGGTGGAATTGGGGTTGGGGTGGTTGCTGGGGGCTACTACTGGGGTGGACATGTGCGGCCTCCTGGGCTCGGCGTGGGGTGGGTCGTCGTTGACAACATGCCGTTGTTGGATGGGCTTTTTTATAAGGACTTTTGAGGTTGTGGATTTCTCGGTTAGGGGGTGAGGACGTAGGGGATCAGGGAGTCGGCGATGGTGGGGACGATTGAGAGGAGGACGAAGGCTGGGAGGAAGCAGAGGCCCAGGGGGAGGGCGGCTCGGGACTCGGTGGCTCTGGCTTGTTGGTCGGCGGTGTGGTGGTGGGAGCGGCGGGTTTCGTCGGCTAGGTGTTCGAGGGTTTTGGAGAGTGGGGCGCCGGAGCGGATGGAGCGGGTGATGGCTCGGGCCATGGGGGCGCAGGAGGGCTCGGCGCGTAGGTGAGCCCACGCGGTGGATGGGTCTGCGCCGAGGGCTAGGTGGTGAGCGATCTTTGTGAGGAGGTCGGCTAGAGGGCCGGGGAGCGCTTCGGCTACGAGGGTTAGTGCGTGTTGGGGTGGGCGGCCCGCACGTAGGCAGGCGGTCAGTAGGTCGATGGCTAGTGGGAGGTCGCGGGCTAGTTGGGCGTTGCGTTGTTTGGTGGCGGCTGGTTCTAAGCGGGAGAGGGCTCGGGGGACGGCGTACAGGGCGATGGCTGCGGGGATCGCACCCCAGGGGAGGCCGATGAGGAGTAGAGCGGCTAGGGCTGTGGCGGTGGCTGCTAGGCGGTGGTGGGGCGGGGTTCGTGGGCGGGTGCGGGGTTGGGGGCGGGTTAGACGGCGGAGGTTGGGGCGGGGTGGGAGTAGGAGATAGATGCTTAGGGCAACTGCTATTGCGGCGGCGAAGGCCTGGGACATGTGGGGGCTCACGTTGACGCTGCGATGGGGAATGGAAGACGTGCGGGCGGTCAGGTTTGGGCGGGTGGGGAGCGGCGAGTGGTCAGGTTGGCGGGTGGACAAGGGCGAGCGGTCGGGCTGCTTGGGCGGAGAGGGCGGCGTCCGGGTTGCGTGACGGAGAGGCAGAGCGTCCGCGTTAGGTGGGTGGACCGGCGTCGGCGGTCAGGTTGGGTGGGTGGAGAGGTGGGTGGTCCAGTGGAGGCCGGTGGTGGTTAGGGCTAGGCCGGCTGTTAGGCAGAGCCAGCCAGGTGGGGTGGTGGTTAGGAAGGTGAGGGGGTGGGCGCCTAGGGCGTAGCCGAGGGTTATGCCGAAGGCGGGGAGGATGGCGAGGATTCGGGCGGTTGAGCGGGCGCCGGCGAGGCTGGATTCGGTTTGGCGGTGGATGGCTTCGTCGGCTCGGAGGGAGTTGGCGAGGCGTTCGGTGAGGGCGGCGAAGGCGGCGCCGGATTCTTCGGTGACGCGCCAGGCTGCGGCTAGGGCTCGGAGGCTCGCCGCGCCTGGCTTGGTTGATGCTCGGATCAGGGCGGTGGGGACGTCGGCGCCGAGCTTGGCTGCGGCGTGGGCTACCTCTAGGTCGGGGCTGATGGAGGCTGCGCCTTCCAGGGCGGCGATTGGTGGGCGGCCGGCGGAGAGGTCTGCTGCTAGTACGTCGAGGGCTTCGATGATGTTGGCGCGGCGGGCGGCGGTGGATTTCTGGTGTTGGTGTTGGGTTCGTTGGTTCGCGATCAGGGTCAGGACGGCCGTGATGGCGAGGGTTGAGACGAGGGCTTGGGGGCCGAGGATCGCTGTGGCTATGGCGGTTGGAGGGGTGAGGAGGGCGGCGCGGGTTAGTCGGGTTCGGAACGGGCTGCGGGTTGGCTGCTTGTCGCTCACCTGTGCGTCGGTGGGTTGTGGGCGGGTGAGGTTGGAGGGCTTGCTGGTTTGCAGGCGGCGGAGGGCTGCGGTTGGGGGTGGGAGTGCGAGGGTGCAGGTGAGGAGGGTGAGGACGGCGGCCAGGAAGGCTGGGTTCACGCTGCACCTGCCGCAGTACCAGGGGCTTTAGTGAAGAGGCCGGCGGGTGGGTGGAGGGTGAGGGTGTTGTTGGGGTGGAAGGTGACGGCGGGATGGGTGGTTGGGGGACCGTTGGGGTGAGGGGTGAAGGTGTGGATCTCGGCTATTCGGCGGTGGCCGGATGGGGTTCGGGTCAGGTGGATTACGGCGTGTAGGGCTGAGGTGATTTGGCTGTGGATGGCTTCTCTGTTCAGGCCGGCCAGGGCGCCTAGGGCTTCGAGGCGGGCGGGTACGTCGGCGGCGGAGTTGGCGTGGATGGTGCCGCAGCCGCCTTCGTGGCCGGTGTTCAGGGCGATGAGGAGGTCTACGACTTCTGGGCCGCGGACTTCGCCTACTACTAGGCGGTCGGGGCGCATGCGGAGGGCTTGGCGGACCAGGTCTCGGAGGGAGATTTCGCCGGTGCCTTCTACGTTGGGCGGGCGGGCTTCCAGGCGGACTACGTGTGGGTGGTCGGGGCGTAGCTCGCTGGCGTCTTCTACGAGGACCAGGCGTTCGGACGGGTCGGTCAGGGAGAGGAGGGAGTTCAGGAGGGTGGTTTTGCCGGTGCCGGTCCCGCCGCTGATGAGGAAGGCCAGGCGGGAGTCCAGGAGGTCGCGGAGGATGGCGACGCCGGCTTGAGGGAGGGCTCCGGCTGTTACGAGGTCGTCGAGGGTGAAGACCTTGCGGGAGGGGACGCGGAGGGACAGGCAGGTTCCGGGGGCGGCGATCGGGGCGAGTACGGCGTGGAATCGGGTGCCGTCGGAGAGGCGGACGTCGACGTACGGCGTGGAGTCGTCGAGGCGGCGGCCGGCTGCGGCGGCGAGTCTGGTGGCGAGGCGTCGGATGGCGGGTTCGTCGCCGGTGCGGATGGCTACGAACTCGAGGCCACGGCCGCGGTCGATGTAGACCTCGTCGGGGCCGTTGACCAGGATGTCGATCACGCCCGGCTCGGCGAGGAGGCTGTCGAGGGGGCCGGCGCCCAGGGCTTCGCGGCGGAGGGCGGTGACGACGGCGAGGACCATCGAGTCGCCGCAGATGGTTCCGTCGGCGCGGAGGACTGCGGCTACATGCACGGGGGTTGGCTCGGCGCCGGTCAGCGCGAGGGTGCCTCGGACGCGATCGAGCAGCTGTGCGGGGACGTCGGTGGTCGTCATGCGGCGGTCGGGTCTGTCAGGTTGAAGAGGTCGAGGAGGGTGGTGGCGGCTCGGGTTAGGGGGCTTCGGGGGGTGGGGGTGAAGTGGCCTTGGTCCATGGCGGTGGGGAGGGTGCGGTCGATGCCGAGTTTTGTTGCTAGGGGCAAGGAAAGATGGGTGGAGACGTCTACGGGTGAGAGGGCCGGGCGGGTGGTGCGGGCTACTACGCGGAGGTCGCCCGCGACGGAGCGCAGAGGGCCGGAGAGGCGTTTGGCGGCGGCGACGGAGCGCACGTCGCAGGGGACGACGAGGAGGGTTACGGTGGAGCGGATGAAGCCTTCTTCGACGGTTGGGTCGGCGCGGCGAGGTAGGTCGAGGACTACGAGGTCGTTGCTGCGTTGGGCGGCGCCGATGACCGAACTCATGGTGTCGGGAGGCAGGACGGTCACGTCGGACTGATCCCAGGACAGTACGGCGAGGCCGTCGACGGATGGCAGGGCCGAGCGGAGGGCGGCGGCGCTGACGCGGCCGGAGGCGTTGAGAAGTTTGGGCCAACGGTCGCCCGGATCGCGTTCGATGCCTAGGGCAAGCTCTATGCCACCACCTAGCGGGTCCCCGTCGATGAGCATCGTCCGGAACCCGCGCCGGTTGCCAAGGACCGCGACCGCAGCGGCGAGCGTGGTGGCACCCGCTCCCCCGCAGCCGCCGACGAAGGCGAGGGTGATGGCCTTGCGATTCACACCATCCAATGCGTCGGCCAGTTTCCCGGCGAGCGTGGTCTCGTCGTCGGGCAGGCGGCACACGACATCGGCGCCGACATCGAAGGCGCAGCGGTAAAGATCGTCGCCGTCGAGCGCCGAGCCGACCACGACGACTCCAGGTCGTTGCGCGGGCTGGAGGCGGGCCAACGGCTCAGCCAGGTCGCGGCCGATCACGACCAGTGAGCAGGTGTGCCAGTTGCGCCGGAGGCCGTGCAGGTCGGGCTCGACCTGAGGTGTGATCGAAGCGGCCGCGGCCAGCCGCAACAGATCGTCGAGGAGAGCGTCGTTGGTAGTTGCCATGAGCACCGAATTGGTTGGTGAGTTCGTGTCCATGCCAAGAAGATGCCGTTGTCCGGCCTGCTCCGCGCACCCGAACGGAATCCCTGTGGACAAAGCGTTGTCGGGTTTCCGTCACCAGCGGGAACCCGCCACGACGAGCCCGAGACCAACCCGCCGGGAACGGTTACGGTTCCTTTCGAAGCGTCTTTAACTAAATTTCACCGGACCGCTTCCGCCCCATCGCTCCGGAGGATCTCAGATGAGTCGATTACGCCTGCTCGCCGCCACCTCAGCCGTCGCGGCCACCGCCCTGCTCACCGCAGCCGGGGTATCTCTTGCCGGCCCGGACACCGCCACCACTGCCAACGCCGCCACCATGGCGCAGGCCAGCAGTGGTGGCGTCAAAACGGCGTACTTCACCCAGTGGGGTATCTACGCCAACGCCTTCTACCCCAAGAACCTGATCACCACCGGCGCGGCCGGGAAGCTGGACTTCCTGAACTACGCGTTCGCGAACATCGACCCGACGAACCACACCTGCTTCATGGCCAACAAGGCCGCGTCGCAGGACGAGAACAACCCGAACGCCGGTGACGGCGCGGGTGACGCGTTCGCGGACTACGGCAAGTCGTACGGCGCGGACATCAGCGTCGACGGAGTCGGTGATGTGTGGAACCAGCCGATCCAAGGGAACTTCAACCAGCTCAAGAAGCTCAAGGCGAGGTACCCGAACCTGAAGATCCTGATCTCGATCGGCGGCTGGACGTACTCGAAGTACTTCTCCGACGCGGCCTCGACCGACGCCAAGCGCAAGGCCCTGGTCAGCTCCTGCGTGAACATGTTCCTGAAGGGCGATCTGCCGGTCATCGACGGCTTCGGCGGCGCCGGTTCGGCAGCCGGCATCTTCGACGGTGTCGACATCGACTGGGAGTACCCGGGCTCGCCGAACGGTCACGTCGGCAACCACTACAGCGCTGCCGACAAGCAGAACTTCACGTCCCTGCTGGCCGAGTTCCGCACCCAGCTCGACGCGTACGGCAGCCAGACCGGCAAGCGGTACTACCTGACCGCCGCCACTCCGGCCGGCCAGGACAAGATCGCCACGATCGAGACCAACAAGATCGGGCAGTACCTGGACTACAACAACGTGATGTCGTACGACATGCACGGCGGCTGGGAAGCCACCGGGCCGACGAACTTCCAGGACCCGCTCTACACAGCGCCGAACGACCCGAGCAACCCGATCCCACCGGGTCAGGGCAAGTACTCCGTCGACGCAGCCGTGAAGGCGTGGACGACCGGCGACTCGGCGTACGGCATCCCTGGTGGGTTCCCGGCGAACAAGCTGAGCATCGGATATCCCTTCTACTACAGGGGATGGAAGGGCGTACCGGCCACAGCCAACGGCAAGTACCAGACCGCGACCGGACCGGCCGACGGGCACGCGCTGAGCGGCAACGTCCCAGGTGTCTCGTTCTACAAAGAGCTGACCGGCTTCGTCGACAACCCCTCGTTCACGTACTTCGACGACGCGACCAAGTCCTCCTGGTTCTACAGCAACGGCACGTTCTGGTCGGGTGACAACGCCCAGTCGATCAAGGCCAAGGCGGACTACCAGCACTGCAACGGCCTGGCCGGCGCGATGATGTACTCCCTCGAGGCACTCGACCCCGGCGTCACCCTCTTCAACAACGCGGTCGACTCGGTCAACGCCAACACCGCCGGTTGCAGCGGCCCCCCGACGACACCGCCCACTACGCCGCCCACCACGCCGCCGACCACCCCGCCCACTACACCTCCCACAACTCCCCCGACCACGCCTCCCACCACGCCCCCGACGACGCCGCCCACATCGGCCACTCCGTGGGCGCCGAACACGACGTACGCAACCGGGGCGCTGGTGACCTACAACGGCGTCACCTACAGGTGCATCCAGGGCCACACCTCCCTGACCGGCTGGGAGCCACCGAACGTCCCCGCACTCTGGGGCCAGGTCTGATCACGTACCGCCCACTGATCGGAGCATCATGAAACGACGCATCACCCTGGCGATAGCGGCCATCTCGGCCGTGGTCATCGCTCTGCTGACCGCACAGGCGGCCAGCGCGGCAGGAGTCTCTGCCACCTTCACCAAAGTGTCCGACTGGGGCAGCGGCTTCGAGGGCAAGGTGACTGTCACCAACGGCACCACCAGTTCCCTCAGCACCTGGTCGGTCGCGCTGGACTTCCCGTCCGGCTACACCGTCACCAGCACCTGGGACGCCAACCACACCAGCAGTGGACAGACGCACACGTTCACTCCGCCGAGCTGGGCCGGCCCGCTCGCGCCCGGCGCAACCGTCAGCTTCGGTTTCAACGGCAGCCCGGGCAACTTCGCCGGCGTCGCCGCGTGCCGGTTGAACGGCGGCTCGTGCTCGGGCGGCGGTGGCGGCACCGCCCCCGGCGCACCCACAGGCCTGTCCGGTACGGCGTCAGGCACGTCGGTGAACCTGTCCTGGTCTGTTGCGTCGGGCGCCACGAGCTACAACGTCTACCGCAACGGCTCGAAGGTCGGCTCGCCCAGCGGCACGTCTTACACGGACTCCGGCCTCAGCGCGAACACGTCGTACTCGTACCAGGTGAGCGCGTCCAACAGCGCGGGCGAGGGGCCGAAGAGCACCACCGTCTCGGTCACCACCGGCAACGGCGGCGGCAACACCGGCTCCAAGCAGGCAGCGCCGTACCTCTACATGGGCTGGGGCGACCCGCCGAGCCCGTCGACCGTGATGAACGCCACCGGGATCAAGTGGTTCACCATGGCGTTCGTCCTGTCGGGTGGCGGCTGCAGCCCGGCCTGGGACAGCACCCGGCCGCTCCAGGGTGGTGCGGACGCCGGCGCGATCGCAGCGATCCGGGCCGGCGGCGGTGACGTCGTACCGTCGTTCGGTGGCTGGAGCGGTAACAAGCTCGGCCCGAACTGCAGCACCCCGGAGGCGCTGGCCGGCGCGTACCAGCAGGTCATCAGCGCCTATAACCTGAAGGCGATCGACATCGACATCGAGAACTCCGACGAGTTCGAGAACGAGGCCGTACAGGACCGCATCCTGACCGCGCTGAAGATCGTCAAGCAGAACAACCCCGGTATCCAGACCATCGTCACGTTCGGTACGTCGACGACCGGTCCGACGTACTACGGTAACCGGCTGATCGACCAGTCGAAGGCACTCGGCGCGAACATCGACATCTTCACGCTGATGCCGTTCGACTTCGGCAGCTCGAACATCTACAACGACACGGTCGCCGCGTCGCAGGGCTTGAACAACAAGCTGAAGTCGACCTTCGGCTGGTCCACCGCGGAGGCGTACTCGCACCAAGGCGTCTCCGGCATGAACGGTCTGTCGGACCAGCAGGAGATGACGTCGACCGCGACCTGGCAGAACATCACCAACTGGGCCAAGAGCAACGGGCTCGGCCGGCTGGCGTTCTGGTCGGTCAACCGCGACCGCGGTTGCGCCGGCGGCGGTGTGGTCTCGAACTGCAGCGGTATCGCCCAGGGCGACTGGGACTTCACCCGCATCACCGCGGGCTTCTGAGACAGGGTCGGCTGGGTGCGGCGAACGAGCCGCGCTCAGCCGGCCTTGATCGCTTCGATGATCAGGCCGTTGCGGGCGTTCCGCCCGAGCGGGATCGACGGATGCAGACCGTCGCGGAGGTAGCGGGCCAGCCGGTTCGGGCTGGAGGCCAGGTGCTCGGCCCAGTGAATGATGCGCAGGTTCTCGTGACGGCGAGCGGCCTCGGCGAGCTGCAGGTTGATCCAGGCGCTGTTGCGCTGGTCGGCGACCTTGATCTCCGGGATGAACGCGGTGCGGGCAGCCTGCACGTTGACCCAGTAGACGGTCCGCTCCGGTCCGGCGATCTGCATGGTCCGGTCGACCTGCGCGGCCACCGCAGGCGGCGTGAAGATGTCGTTGGAGCCGACCGACATCAGGATCCGGTGCGGCAGGCCGTAGTCCTGGGCCCAGGTGTCCAGCGCGTCGACCGCCGGCGTCACCGGGCGTCCGGCCCAGTTGTGGACCGCCGTCATGATGCCGAGCTGGGCCAGCTGGCGGGCCAGCGCCGGTCCGTCCTGGACGCCGATGCTGTCGCCGAACATGAAGACGCCGTCGTTCTCGCGCGTCCGGCGGATCTGCGCTTCGTTCGAGATCGCACGTGCCTGGCGCTCCCAGGCGCCGAGCACACCGGAGCCGTAGTTGCCCAGATAGGCCAGCCCGGTCGTGCCGTCGGTCTCTGACTGCGGGGAAACCGGGACCGCCTCGGCCGCGGACGCTGCCGCAACCGTCGACGCAGCCGCCGCCGTCCCGGCTGCGAAGAGCAGCCGGCGACTCGGCCGGAACGAACCCAGACGCTTCCTCACGCAGGAAAGAGTGCGGTGGAAAGGCCTCTGACTGCAAGTCGACACCTGGAAAATTGGACGAACGCTACGGAAGTCGTTGTCATCGCAGTCAGCTGGATGTGACCGGTCGGGATCGGACGAACGTCCGGAACCGCTCGGCTGCAGGCGTCAACGGAGTACTCAGCCGCCACGACATTCCGATCTCCCGACGAGCCTGTACGCCGGCCAGCGGTATCGACACCGCACCGCTGTCGTTGCCGCGGACCGCACCGGCCGGGAGGATCGCCACGCCGAGGCCCGCACCGACCAGGCTGTCGATCGTCGCGAGGTCCGTCGCCTGGAACGCGAACCGCGGCGTGAACCCCGCGGCCTCGCACAACCTGTCCGTCACCCGCTGGAAGCCGAAGCCGGGCTGCAGCGCGACGAACGGCTCGTCCCGGACCTCCTCCAGCTCGACCCGATGCCGAGAAGCCAGAGCGTGGCCCGGCGGCACATGCAGACACAGCCGCTGCCGTTCCAGGAGATGCCAGCCGAAGCGGGAAGGATCAGGCCGCGGCGCGATGATCGCGATCTCCGCCTCGCCCGTCTCGAGATCCTGGACGATGTCGTGCGCCGGCTCCTGCCGCAGCGCGAACCCCACATTCGGCGCGTCCGCGCGGAAAGCCTTCAGCAGGTCCGGCATCAGGCTCGTCGCGACCGAGTGCAGGAACGCCAGCCGCACCGTGCCGGACTCCGGGTCGACGAGCGCGTCGATCCGGCGCTTCGCGGTATCGACCGCCGCCGTCCCAGCCCGCGCGGCCTCCAGCACGAGTCGGCCGTACGGATTCAGCCGCACACCACGGCGTTCCCGCTCGAACAACGCCACCCCGAACGCCCGCTCCACCCGCTGCAGCGACCGGGACAGATTCGGCTGGCTGGTCCCCAGCGCAGCCGCCGCCTCGGTCAGGTGCTCGGTCTCAGCGAGTACGGCGAACCACCGCAGATCCTCGACATGCATACTGAAAGCGTATCGATTTCCGCTGAGATCGACATTTTACGTATCGCAGCGGGCGTGCGACCGTCGAAGACATGCACCAGTCCGTTGCTCGCCAGACCGGGTACCTGCCCGGAGACCCGGAGTACCGCAAGCTCTCGGTCGCGCTGTTCGCGGCCGGACTGGCCACGTTCGCTCTGCTCTACAGCACGCAGCCGCTGCTGCCCCAGCTCGTCGACGCGTTCCACGTCTCCCCCAGCCAGAGCGCGTTCAGCGTGTCGTTCGCCACGTTCGGACTCGGTCTTGCGCTGCTGGTCGCCGGTCCGGCGTCGGAGGTCCTCGGCCGGACCAATCTGATGCGCTGGTCGGTCGCAGCGACGTCGGTCTTCGCACTTCTGAGCGCGTTCGCCCCGACGTGGCACACGCTCCTGGCGCTGCGTGGCCTCCAGGGAATCGCGATGGCCGGCCTGCCGGCGGTCGCGATGGCCTATCTGCGCGAGGAGGTGCACCAGGACAGCCACGCGAGAGCCAGCGGCCTCTACATCGCAGGTACTGCGGTGGGCGGCATGGCGGGACGCCTCATCGCGGGAGGTCTGTCCGACCTCGGCGGATGGCGGTTCGCGACCGGCGGGATCGCCGCGGTCGGCGTACTGTGCGCGGCGATCGTCTGGCTGCTCCTTCCAGCGTCGCGGAACTTCCGCCCGAGCCCGGCGCGGCCGAGCGTGAAGGTACTGCGTGACCCCGCGCTGCTCGCGCTGTACGGGATCGCCGCCACGGCGGTCGGCGCGTTTGTCGCTGTCTACAACGGAGCGGTGTTCCGCCTGTCCGGTTCCCCCTACAAATTGAGCGCCGGAGCCGCAGGGCTGGTCTTCTGTGTCTACCTGCTCGGGTCAGCAGGCTCAGCGACGGCGGGGACACTCGCGGACCGCTACGGGCGGAGGAAGGTCGTGCCGATCGGGTGCCTGATCACCTTGGCCGGTGTAGCCATCACGCTGGCCAGCCCACTGCCGCTGATAGTCCTGGGGCTGGCTGTGATGACGGCAGGGTTCTTCGCCGTGCACGGCGTCGCCAGTGGCTGGGTGCCCGCTCGGGCACACGCGAGCGGCGTCGGCACCGCGCAGGCGTCGAGCATGTACCTCTTCTCCTTCTACCTGGGGTCGTCGGTGTTCGGCGGGCTGGCGGGTACGGCGTGGAGTCACGGAGGCTGGACCGGGGTCGCGCTCGAGGCCGGGGCTCTGTTCACGGTCGGCCTGGTCCTTTCCGTGCTGCTCAAGCAGACGAATGCGAAACTGGCCAGGTGACGAAGGCGACGGATGCTGCTGATCAGTTGGGGCTCACCTACGAGGTGACCAGGCACGGTCGGGTGAACTCGTTGGAGGAGGCCGCGGCGGCGCGGGGTATCGAGCCGGCCCGGTTGATCAAGACGATCGTCGTACGACTGTCCGATGACGACTACCGGTTCGTACTGGTGCCGGGTGACCGCGAGATCGCGTGGCCGAAGCTGCGGGCACTGCTCGGCGTGAACCGGATCTCGATGCCCGACAAGGACACGGCGTTCGACGTCACCGGGTACGTGCGCGGGACGATCACGCCGCTCGGCAGCACGCACGCCTGGCCGGTGATCGCGGACGAGCGCATCACCGGCACTATCTCCATCGGTGGTGGGGACCATGGCGTTGGTATCACCGTGGACGCTCAGGCGCTTGCCAAGGCTCTGAACGCCACCGTTGCTGACGTCACGGACTAGACGAGCAGTCCGCGTTGCCCCGCCCTCAGCCCGGCCTGGAAGCGGGTGGTGGCGTCGAGTGCCTTCAGGATGCGTTGCATTCGGCGTTCTACGGTTCGCTGCGCGACGCCGAGGCGACGGGCTATGGCTTGGTCCGTCAGACCTGCTGCGGCCAGCGAGAGGAGCTGCTGGTCGTCCGACGTCAGCGGGCCTTCTGACACCGATGGGGTCAGCGGGCTCGCCTGCTTCCACAACAGCTCGAAGAGGCGGAGCAGAGCGTCCAGGAGACTCGACGGACCGAGTTCCACAACCACGTCGGCCGCGGTTGGCAACAGAGCTGTCCGGCGGTCGACAACGACCAGCTTCAGCGGGACGTCGCGCAGCATCCGGCAGCAACCTGCCGATCGAGCCGCGGTCAGGTCGCCAGGCTCCGACAACGACGCCATGTCGTAGATGATCCGGTGCCTCACTCCATCCAACCGCCGCGCGTACGGCATGCGATCCAGCACGAGTACTTCGTCCTGCGCGCACTGCTGCGCTTGGTAGTACCGCTGCGCGATCGCCTCGGCGCCCCGGATGACCGTGAACGCATCTGGCTGCCGGAACTCGGCAGTGAGCACCGAAGCGCCCAACCGCGCCTCGACGATCGCGGCCTGCTTCCGGAGTGCGAGCAACTCGACCGCAGCCTCCGGTACTGCGGGCAGGTAGCGGGCCGGACGGCCTGGCGTACGCGACGCCAGACCGAGCGACAGTAAGGACCGCAGGTGCCGGCCGACCCGGTTGGCGGGCCAGTCGACGAACGTGGTCAGGTCAGTGGCAGTGGACTCCGGGCGGGCCAGAAGCGCCCGGTAGAGCTGCTCGTCCTCCGAGCAGACACCGAGCGCCTCCAGCACAGGAGCCGGTCGATAGCTGTGCATGATCAGGGCAGCGAGTGCACGTGGCTGCCGACCTGGTTCGCGAACTGGTTGCCGTTCAGCGCGTCCCAGTTGGTCGACCAGGTCATCGCCCCACGCAGCGACGGCCACGGGGAGCTCGGCCGGTAGTTGCCGCAGCCGGTGCCCTTGGCCAGGCAGTCCAGAGCGTTGTTGACGACCGTCGGCGAGACGTACCCGCTACCGGCCGCCCGCGACGACGCCGGCAGGCCGAGGCCGACCTGGTCGGGACGCAGCCCGCCCTGCAGCATGATGCAGGCCTGGGCAGTGATGAAGTCGACCGAGCCCTGCGAGTAGACCTGTCCGTCGCAGCCGTTCATCGAGCCGGAGTTGTAGTACTGCACGTTGACGATGGTCAGGATGTCCTTGATCGCCAGCGCCAGCTTGAAGTACTCGAACGACGTGCTCTGCATGTCGATCGTCTGCGGCGCCATCGTGATCACCAGTCCGCTACCGAACTGGCTCTGCAGGCTCCGCAGCGCCTGACCCATGTACTGCGCGTTGACGCCGTTCTCCAGGTCGATGTCGATGCCGTCGAAGCCATAGGTACGCAGCACCGACAGCGCGCTCGAGGCGAAGTTGGCAGCCGCTGTGGGATCAGCAACCGAGATGGTGCCGTTCTGGCCGCCGACGGACAGGATGACCTTCTTACCGGCCGCCTGCTTCGCCGCGATGTCGGCCTTGAACTGCGCGACCGTGTAACCACCGAGCCCGGCGCTGTCCAGGTTGAACGTGATGGCACCCGGCCGGGACGAGTCGGCGTCCGCGAAGGCCACCGCGATCAGGTCGTACGCCGCAGGTACGTCGGAGATCTTCTGCACCGTCGCGCCGTTGTTGAAGTTCTGCCAGTACCCGGTGAGCACATGCGCGGGCAGGTTGCCGGCCGGCGGGTTGGTGCCGCCGTCCGACGTGGTGCCCGACACGGTTGCGCCGTACGGCGAGCAGTTGCCGCTCGGATCACAGGCGCGCACCTTGAACGAGTAGGTCGTCGACGCGGTCAGGCCGGTCGCGGTCCAGCTGGTGACGTTGCCGACGCTCTGCGCGGCGCCCGTCCCGCGGACCACGTCGTAGTGGTCGATGCCGTTCGCGTCGGACGCGGCGGACCAGTTCAGCTTGAGCGAGCTCGAGGTCGGGCTGCCGACCGTCAGGCTACCTGGCGTCGACGGCGGCGTGGTGTCCGCCGTTCCACCAGGACCATCCAGTACGACGTCGTCGGCCTGGTACGCCGGGAGTGCGTACCAGCTGTGGACGTAGATCGTCACCGACGTCGCCGAGGCGCCCGTGGTGAACGGCACGGTCAGCTGACTCCAGCCGGAACTAGTTGTCCACGTACTGGGACCACCGTCCACGCCGAGGTAGACATTCGATCCCTTGACCCACGCCGACAGCGTGTACGCCGTATTGGGCTGGACCGCTACGGACTGGGAGCACTTGGCGATGTCGCTCCCGCTCGGGGTCGCCTGGAGGGCGTACGAGCCGGAGTGCGGGGCGGAGGTCGTGACGCCGCCGGCGGGACAGGACCAACCCGAGAGCGTGCCGGACTCGAAGCCGGCGTTCGTGACGAGATTGGTAGCCGCGGAGGCGGAAGCGGGGACCAGGAAGGCCATGAGTACGGCGAGCAGGCTGATGACGACCGCTGCCTGGGGGCGGTGTGCAGGCGGTTTCATGCTCTACAAAGTGTGACCAGGCAATTACATTGTCAAGACCCTGCATAAAGTGGGAACGCTCTCACGCACAGAAAAGCGAGAATCTTTACGCTTACTTGGCTGAACGGAGAAAGGCGACGGCCCCCGGCGGGGGGGTGACCGGGGGCCGTCTTCGGCCACGGGCTCGGGGGGAGGAGCCGGGGGCCGTTCAGGAGGCGACAGTCTGCCACTGTCAGGGGGTATGTACCCCCCAAGACCAGGCTTCACACATCTCGATTCGATTTCAACCGAATGCCTGTTGCCCGAGCGCCGGTTGCACCCGGACGGGCGCTTCCAGCCAGTGTCACTGTCACACTGATCATCAGTCTAACTGGATACCGGCCCAGGCAAAAGCCCGGGTCCCTCGGCGTTTCTCCCCGGCTCCTATGCTCGGTCCCATGGCGCACCCCGGGACGGCTCGTTCAGCCGCTTTCTTCGATCTGGACAAGACCATTCTGGCCCGCTCCAGCACGCTCGCGTTCTCGCGCCCGTTCTACGCCGGCGGCCTGATCAACCGCCGGACCGTACTGCGTAGCGCGTACGCCCAGTTCGTCTATCTGCTCGGCGGCGCCGACCACGACCAGATGGAGCGGATGCGCGAATACATCTCCGCGATGTGCACCGGCTGGGATGTCGCGACCGTCAAGGCGATCGTCGCCGACACCCTGGAACACATCGTCCGGCCGATGATCCACACCGAGGCCGTCGAGCTGATCGCACAGCACCACGCGGCCGGCCGGGACGTGGTGATCGTGTCGTCGTCCGGCGCCGAGGTGGTCGAACCGATCGGCGCGATGCTCGGCGCCGACAAGGTGATCGCCACCCGGATGGTAGTTGCCGACGGCAAGTACACCGGCGAGATCGCCGAATATGCGTACGGTCCGAACAAGGTGACCGCGATCGAGGCGCTGGCCGCTGCCGAGGGTTACGACCTCGCGACCTCCTACGGTTACTCGGATTCGATCACCGACGAGCCCTTGCTGGCCGCGGTCGGGCACCCGTTCGCGGTCAACCCGGACAAGGCGTTGCGCCGGATCGCGGTCGAGCGCGGCTGGCCGGTGCTGGACTTCGCGGAACCGCAACAGCCGCACCGCAACGGCGTACGGCGACCCGCCGTAGCCGCCGGCGTGGTCGCAGCCGTTGCCGCCGGGGCGCTGTTGCTGGCCTCCCGCCGGCGCTCGCGGAGTGCTTGAAAGCTGAAGATAGCTTCATTGTTCTCAACTCCATGAAGACGCCGCATCCCCTTCCCAGAAAGGGGTTTCAGGAGTACAAAGGAAGCACAAAGGACTTTCGGGTCCGGTAGAGATTGCACGGCAACCAGGCACCCACGCGGCGACCAGCCCATCCCAAACGGGCAGCTCGACCCAGGCCAGTCCTGTGGCGGCAAACCGGTGCACGCATGGTAACCAGGAGGTTGTGCCAGCGACGGCGTTCTCACTCGAGAACGCCGTTCGCATGTCAGGACACGAGTGGCGACAGCTCGGCACCTTTTGTCACGACCTCGCAGGACCGCAGTAACCAATCACGAACTCCGGTCAAACCTTGCACTGCGTAGTCGGTGAGACCGCTCGCATAGGAAGCCTGCAACACATAGTGACCACCCTCCGGTACGGTGACCGCCACCGGGTCGATGCCTCGGGCAACCAATAGGCAGCGTTCGGCGGCCCGGGCAACCAGCCCGTTGGCGCTCGGGAACGGGCGGAGGACGGCGAGCTCGGCGTGCACGATCGCGGCCACGACCAGGCCGGGCGCCTTGGTCGGGCGGGTCAGGTTCTGCGCGAGAGCGCTCAACCGCTCCCACATCTCGTCGGCGCCCGGCGCCGGCGGCAGTCCCGGGATGTCGTCGGGCACCGGCTCCCGACTGGTCCGAAGATGGCCCAACTGGTCCTCACCGCTCAGGTCAGCGGCGGCCAACTGGTGCAGTCTGGTCCAGACCTGCACCGGCGCCTTGTCCAGCTGCGGCGCGAGCGCCATCAGCTCGCTGGTGATCCGGACCGCGCCGGAGGCCAGTCCGTCGGCTGCGCCACGGCGTACGTCGTCCGGCGTCGACGTGCTGCCGGCCAGCGCCGCGGACGCGTGGGCGCCGCGCAACAGGGCCTCGGCAGTCATGTCCGACCCGACCCGGCGCAACCCCCGGTCCCGCAGCAACACGTCAACCGCATCCCGGGCCGCCCGCGCCGCCGACCCGACCCCCTCCAGCCCGGCCAAAGGCTCGAACACGTCAACACTCATGCCCGCAGCCTAGGATGACGTCGTATGGCGCTCGGCACCGTCCCCAGGTTCAGCATTGTGGTTCCCTGTCATGCCTCGCGGGCATGGTTGCGGCCGTGCCTGGACTCTGTGCTGAGCCAGTCGTTCACCGACTTCGAGGTGATCGGGGTCGACGACGCGGACCCGGACGGGTCCGGGCGGATTCTGGACGAGTACGCCGCTGCCGATCCGCGGGTGCGGGCGCTGCACCTGGACGAGAACATCGGGCTCGGGCTGACCCGGAACGCCGGGCTGAAGGAGTGCCGCGGCGAGTACGTGCTGTTCCTGGACGCCGACGACGTCTGGCTGCCCGGTTCGCTGGAGGCGATCGCCACCCGGATCGACGACACCAATCAGCCGGACATCGTGATGTTCGACTACGAGCGGATCTTCTGGGACGGCCGGGCGGTCGGCAGCCAGCGACACGATGCGTTCGCGCGGGAAGGCGCCGGGGTGTTCACCGCGGCCGAGCGGCCGATCTTCCTGACCTTCCTCGAGGTGGTCTGGAACAAGGCGTACCAGCGGGAGTTCCTCACCCGGCACGGCTTCGCATTCACCTCCGGGTTCTACGAGGACGCGCCCTGGACGTACTCGACGATGCTGACCGCCCAGCGGATCGCCACCCTGGACCGGATCGTCGTGCACTACCGGCAACACCGGACCGGCGGCAACATCCACGCGACCAGCGGACGCCGGCAGTGGGACATCTTCGACCAGTACGACCGGGTGCACGCGTTCATCCAGTCCGACCCGGAGCTGGCCGGCTGGCGCCGGTTCGCGTTCGACCGGTCGCTGGACCACATCGTCGCCGTACTCGCGAAGCCCGAGCGGATCGACACCGACGACCGGGCCGAGTTCTTCCACGCGGCCCATGCGTTCGCCAAGCGCTGGAAGCCCGAGGGCTACACGACGGACCGGACGGCGCGCGGCTTCAAACGCTGGCTGCTGATCCACGACGACTACGCGACCTATTCGACCCTGAAGCTCAGCTCACGGATGCTGCACGGCCAGAGTCCGCGCCAGACGGTTCGCAAGATGCTGCGCCGCGGCAAGCTCGACCCGAACCTGGCCGCGTACACGGCGTACTGGTTCAAGCAGTACGCCTGCAACCCGCGGGCGATCTACGAGAAGGCGGCGGAACTCGCGCCGCACGTCCGCGGGGTCTGGGTCGTCGACAACGATCACCTGGGCGCGATCCCGGAAGGTGTCGAGTACGTCGTCGCGGACTCCCCGGCGTACGACAAGCTGCTCAGCAAGGCGACGTACTTCGTCAGCAACATGAACTGGCCGAAGGAGCTGGAGAAGCGCGAAGGCCAGATCCACCTGCAGACCCAGCACGGTACGCCGCTGAAGACCATGGGCACCGACCTGCGCAACTTCCCGCAGGCCGGCAAGGGCCTCGACCTCGAGGAGCTGATGCGCGAGGTCGACCGCTGGGACTTCAACCTCTCCTCGAACCGCTACTCCTCGGAGATCTGGGAGCGCACCTACCCGGCGTACTTCGAGGAGCTCGAGTACGGCTACCCGCGCAACGACCGGCTGCTCACCGCGACCCTCGACGAGGTCCGCGCGATCCGGGCGAGCCTCGGGTACGACGACTCGCACCTGGTCATCCTGTACGCGCCGACGTTCCGCGACGGGGTCGACTCGGTCCGCATGCCGACCGGCGTGATGGATCTCGGCGGCACCGGCATCCGGCTCGACCTGGACCAGCTGGCGAACGCGGCCGGCGACCACGGCCGGGTCCTGGTACGGACGCACTACTCGTTGTCGAAGGCACCGGAATCGCACTCCGGCAAGGTCCAGGACGTGTCCCGGCACCCACGCGTCGAGGACCTGATGCTGGCAGCCGACGTACTGATCTCGGACTACTCGTCGATCACCTTCGACTACGCCAACCTCGACCGGCCGATCATGCTGCACGTCGAGGACCAGGGGTTCTACAACGGCCGGCGCGGAACGTACTTCGACGTCACCGACTTCCCGCCCGGGGTGGTGGCGCGGTCCTCCGACGAACTGTTCGCCGCGTTGCGGAACGGCACGTTCGCCACGCCGGAGGCCGCCAAGCACCGGCACCTCTACCGGGAGAAGTTCTGCGAGTTCGACGACGGCCAGGCGGCGGAACGCGTCGTACGGCGGGTCTTCCTGGGCGAGACTGAGGTACCGGCGGTCGTGCCGTTGGCGGATCGGTCACCGGCACCGTCGGCGTACTTCGTGCATAATGGCTGACATGTCGATCAGCCTGAAGCCCATCCACGCCCTGCGCGTGAGCTTCAGCCTGCGACGACGACGCGCTGTCTGAACACCTCAGCCTGTTCCAGTCGCGTCTCTTTGAAGGACCCCGTTATGTCTACAGTTCTGCCTGTCCTTGCCACCAGACTGTCCGCTGCCGCCGAGGCCGCCTTCGGTACGCCGTACGACCCGGAGCTGCGGGCGGCGACCAAGCCTGAGTTCGGCCACTACCAGAGCAATCTCGCGCTCAGAATCGGCAACGCCCAAGGCATGCCGCCGCGGGAGGTCGCCGCGCGCCTGATCGCAGAACTCCGCATAGACGACCTCTGCGAGCAGCCGTCCATCGCGGGCCCGGGGTTCATCAATCTGACACTGCTGCCGGCGACCCTCGCCAAGGCGGTCAACGAGCCGGAAACCTTTACCAGCAACGGCCAACGGGTCGTCGTCGACTACTCGCAGCCGAACGTCGCGAAGCAGATGCATGTCGGCCATCTCCGGTCGACGGTGATCGGCGACGCGCTGTGCAACGTGCTGCAGTACGTCGGGTACGACGTGATCCGGCAGAACCATGTCGGCGACTGGGGCACGCAGTACGGAATGATGATCGAGCAACTGCTCGAGGAGGGCGGTACTGCGGAATCCCTTGATCTGGAGGGATTGCAGCACCTGTACGAGCGGGGCCGGAAGCATTTCGATGCTGACGGCAACTTCGCCGACAAGGCCAGGCTACGGGTCGTCAAACTGCAGTCCGGCGATCCGGAGACGCGGGCGAGTTGGCAACACATGGTCGACGTCTCGCTGGACGACTTCGAGAAGGTCTACGCGCTGCTCGGCTCGAACCTCGTCAGAGAAGACGTGGTGGGCGAAAGCGCCTACAACGACGACCTGCCACAGGTAGTGGCCGAGCTGGACGAGCAAGGCCTCCTGACGGAGTCGGAGGGTGCGATGTGCGCGTTCCTGCCCGGATTCCTCGGTCGCGACGGCAGTCCGCTCCCGGTGATCGTCCGGAAGGCCGACGGCGGCTTCGGCTACAGCGCAACAGACCTGGCCGCAGTACGACACCGGGTCAGCACTCTCCACGCCGACCGGATCGTCTACGTCGTGGACCACCGGCAGGCACTGCACTTTGACATGATCTTCACCCTGGCACGGACCGCGGGCTGGCTGCCGGTCGACGTACCGGCCGAGCACGTGTCGTTCGGAACGGTGCTCGGGCCGAACGGAAAGCCCTTCAAAACAAGAGAAGGCGGGACGGTCAAGCTCGTCGACCTGCTGGAGAGCGCTGTCGCAAAGGCGAGCGTCAGCGGGGAAGCCACCGCGCGGGCAGTCGGGATCGGTGCGGTCAAGTACGCCGACCTGTCGAGCGACCGGGGCAATGACTACGTGTTCGACCTGGACCGGATGGTCGCGATGACCGGCAACACCGGACCGTACCTGCAGTATGCGCACGCCCGGCTCACGAGACTCCTGTCCAAGGCGGACGCGTCAACAGAGGTCACCGAGCTCAAGGACCCCGCCGAGCAGCGGCTGGCCCTCCTCCTTACCGGCTTCGCCGCCGTTGTCGCACAGGTCGGTGAGACCCTGCAGCCGCACCGGCTCTGCACCTATCTGTACGACGTCGCGTCCGCCCTCTCCACCTTCTACGAGCGGTGCCCGGTTCTCGGCAGTGAAGGCGCTACCAGAGCAAGCCGGATCGCCCTCTGCACCGCAACCCGCAACGTGTTGCAGGATGGACTCGGCCTGCTCGGTATCGAGGCCCCTGACGCGATGTGACTCATCGGAGGTACGGATGCTGCCCTGGTCGGCCGAACTCAACGGACGCTTGGACCAACTGACGTTCACCAGCGAACTGCTCCGCGGGAACCCGCTCGGCGATCCGCACGAGCGTCCGGTGCTGGTCTACCTGCCGCCGGGGTACGACGACTCGGAGGACCGCTACCCGTCCATCTACGTGACGATGGGGTACACCGGTCACGTCGGGATGTGGTTCAACCGGACTCCGTTCCGCCAGCCGTACCCGGAGCTGCTGGACGCGATGTTCTCGGACGAGAGCGTCCCGCGGGCAGTAGTGGTTTTCGTCGACTCCTGGACGAAGTACGGCGGCAGCCAGTGTCTCGACTCGCCGGGCACCGGGCAGTACCAGTCGTACCTGTGCGACGAGATCGTGCCGTGGATCGACGCGACGTACCGGACCATTCCCGACCGCGATCATCGCGCTGTGACCGGCAAGTCGAGTGGCGGGTACACGGCGATGGTGATGCCGTTGCTGCGGCCGGATGTGTTCGGCGCGCTCGCTACCCACGCCGGTGACGCGCTCTTCGACGTCTGCTACCGGCCCGAGTTCCCGGAGCGCGCCCGCACGCTGCGGGACAAGTACGAGGGCAGCTACGAGAAGTACTTCGAGGCGCTGGCCACCCGGACCGGTCGTACGACGAACGAGGACCTGCATCTGCTGGAGATGTACGGCTACGCGTCGGCGTACTCCGCTGAGCCCGACGGCACCGTACTGCTGCCGTTCGACGACCTGGGCTCGATCGTCCCGGAGGTCTGGGCGCGCTGGCTGTCGCGGGACCCGGTGGAGATGGTCAAGGAACCGCAGTACGCCGAGGCGCTGCTCTCACTGCGGGCGGTGTGGATCGACGCGGGCAAGCAGGACGAGTACTACCTCGACCTGGGTGCGACCGCGTTCCACCGGGCCGCCCAGCAGGCCGGTCTGCCGGACGAGCGGATGCACTTCGAGCTGTTCGAGGGCACCCACGGCGGCATCGAATACCGGTACCCGATGGCGGTGCGATGGCTCGCCGAGCAGCTGAGCTAATTAACGTGCCTTGGCACCATGGACGCCGTACCTTCGTCCCATGAGCTGGCCGGAGGGGATCCAGGCGCGCCCGATCGACAAGGGTGACGTGGAGGCGTGGGCGGAACTGATGACCGCCAAGGAGAGGGCAGACGAGGACGGCGAGAACTTCGGCGCCGAGGACCTCGCCGAGGAGCTGGAGCTGCCGCATCTGGATCTGGCCAAGGACACCATCGGCCTGTGGTCCGGCGACCGGATGATCGGCTACGGCATCGCACACGTCAGGGCCAACGTGGTCGACGTGGACCGGGTCAACACCGAGGGCACTATCGACCCGGAGTGGCGCCGGCAGGGCCTCGGTACGACGCTGATGCGCTGGCTGATCCAGCGGGCCGGCGAGCTGCACACGGCCGCCCATCCGGAGTACCCCGGTCTGGTCGGCGCGGGTGCAAGCAGCACCAATGCCGGCGCGGACCGACTGCTGCGCAACCTCGGGTTCGAGGAGGCGCGCTACTTCTTCGACATGCGCCGGCCGCTGGACCAGCCGGTACCGCCCGCGCCGGTGCCGGACGGGCTGCGGCTCAGGGCGTACGACACGTCGTACGAGGAGGCGCTGCGGCTGGCCCACTTCGAGGCCTTCTCCGACCACTGGGGCTGGACGCCGCCCACCACGGACGCGTGGCGAGCCCGGAACGTCGGATCACGGGCGTTCCGCGGCGCGCAGTCGTACTGCGTTCTCGACGGCGACACCGTCGCGGCGTACGTCAACGGCTACGAGTGGGAAGCCGACACCGAGGTGACCGGGGTCCGCGAGCTGTACATCGGCCAGGTCGGCACCCGTCGTGCCTACCGTGGCCGTGGACTGGCCCGCGCGGCCCTGGCGAAGGTGCTCGCCAAGGCCGCGGAGGCCGGATACCAGCGGGCTGCGCTCGGCGTCGACGCCGACAACCCCACCGGAGCCCTCGGCCTGTACGAGGGCCTCGGCTTCGTCACTCACAAGAAGTTCATCAGCTACCAGTTGCCGCTGGATTGATGTTCTGGTTCCGGCGGAACACGTTGTCCGGGTCGTACTTCCGCTTGAGCTCGACCAGCCGGGCGTACTTGTCGCCGTACGACGCCTGGATCCGGGCCGCGTCCGGCTCGGCCATACCGTTCACGTAGCTGCCGATGTTGATCGCATACGGCTGGATGGCGTCCCAGAACCCTCGGACCCAGGCACGCTCCGGCTCCAGGGCTTCCGGAACCGGCGCGGTTGCGATGACGAACATCGCGTAGCGCTCGGTCCGTTGCCCGCCGAACGCGGTGGCGTCGTCCGCGGTCTCGAGGTAGCCCTGGTCGAGGTGGTAGATCATCGCGGCCGACATCGGCGACGTCTTGTTCAGCTGTTGTGACGTGTAGACGTCGATCGCCCCGTCGGACAGCGTCTCGAGGTAGGCGCCCTTCTCGTAGTGGTACATGCCCGGGCCGTTCGCCTCGTCGAGCAGCTGCTGTACGGCGACGTACGGCATCAGCGTGACGATCTGGAACAGCGGCGGTATCGACTGCAGCCGAGCGACCGCCTCCGCGTGCTGCTCGGGCGATCCGAAGCCGACGACCACCAGAGCGAACCCTGGCTTGAAGTGATGCTCCTCCGGGACGAACGGCGCCGGCGGCGCGTTCAAGGCGGCGATAACCACGTTGACCTCACGCGGCAGCGTCGGAATCACCTCGCGGGCTGCCCGGAGCAGCTCCGCGCCCTGGTCCTGCCCCCAGAACGCCAGGCCGAAGTTCACGATCGGCCCGGCCTCGTGCAGCCGGAACTCGAACTCGGTGACCACGCCGAAGTTGCCGCCCCCACCGCGCACAGCCCAGAACAGGTCCGCGTTCTCGTCATCTGCGGCGCGCACGATGCTGCCGTCCGCAGTGACCAGCTGGACCGACTCCAGGTTATCGATGGTGAGCCCGTGCATCCGGGTCAGCCAGCCCATGCCGCCGCCGAGCGTGAGCCCGCCGACTCCGGTGTGACCGATCAGCCCGGCCGGTACGGCGAGGCCGTGCTCCTGCGTAGCAGCATCCAGATCCCGCAGCAGCGCACCGCCGCCGACACGAGCACGCCGCGCCTCGGGATCGACCGTGACCTGGTTGAGTTGACTCAGGTCGATCATCAGTCCGCCGTCGACCGACGACAGCCCGGCAATACTGTGCCCACCACCGCGTACGGCGATCTCCAGCCCCTCGGCCACCGCGTACCGAACGGCTGCCTGCACGTCCTCGGCCGAATGAACCTGGGCGATCAGCGCCGGCTCCCGGACGTGCTCCGCGTTCCACAGCCGGCGCGCCGTGTCGTACCCGTCATCTTCCGGTGCGAACACGGCTCCGCTCACGGCCGCGCGCAGTTCCCCCACAGTCTGCGTCATTACAGTCCCCTCCCCGATGTGTTGCCGCCAGGCTAGGTGCCCGGCTCCGCTGCGTCAGCGTCCTTTCGGGCAGCCTGCAGAGTCACGGGGTTTGTCCACAAGGGGAACGATTCCCGTTTGGGCAGGAACTTCGGTGAGTGTCAGACTCGACGACGTGAGTGACGAGGAAATCCTGCGATTGTTACCGATCACGGCTGCTGCCGTGGCGGTGCGCGACGATCGCGCCGACGAACACCTGGCCCGCCTGGGCGCGTACGACGAGCGGGACCAGGCGCAGGTGGATCGTTGCGTGCAGGCGTTCCTCACCGGTCTCCTGCGCACCACGTGGGAGCGCGGCTGGGCGCCGGCCGACGTCGTCCAGCACGGCCGCCGCACTCTGGAGGCCGGCGTCGAGCCGCTGCTGCTGGCCGCGATCTCCGCTGAACACGTGGGCTACAAGGCTTCGACGATCGACTCCCGCTGGCTCGAACAACTGACTGACCTCGGCGTGCCGCAGCCCTTCACAAAGTTGAGCCTCACCGCCTGGGCCGCCGGTGCCCGCGTCGGCCGCTACCTCACCTTGCGCCATGCCCTCTCCCTGGCCGGATTCCTGCAGACGCTCCCGGTCCTGGCGCGTCTCTTTCCGCTTCCTGGTACGCCGGTCCGGCGGGAGCATCACGTCGTACCGGCGAACGGGAAGATGCTGGCGCGGATCCGTGGACTGCTTGCGAAGGCGGAGGCGACCGAGTTCCCGGAGGAGGCGGAGGCGCTGTCGGGGAAGGCGCAGGAGTTGATGGCGAAGTTCTCGCTGGACAGTGCGCTGGTCGAGGCGGACGTGGAGATCCCGGATGACTCGGCGGGCCGGCGACTCTGGGTCGAGACGCCGTACGTCTCGGCCAAGGCGCAACTGGTCGGCGCGGTGGCCTCGGCGAACCGGTGCCGGACGGTCGTGATCGACGAGCTGGCCGTGGTCACCATCGTCGGTGCCGAGGTGGATCTGCAGCACACCGAGATCCTCAGTACGTCGCTGCTGGTGCAGGCGAACCGCGCGATGATTGCCGCTGGCAAGCACATCGGGCATCGGGGTGAGTCCAGGACGCGGTCGTTCCGGCAGTCGTTCCTGATGGCCTATGCGCTGCGGATCGGCGAGCGGTTGGAGCAGACCGCGGCGGCGACACAGGCCGCCGTACCGGAAGCAGATGCGGGTCGGCTGCTGCCGGTGCTGGCCAAGCGGAAGGAGCAGGTGGACGCGCTGTTCGCGCAACTGTTCCCGAATACGACGACCCGGCGGACGCGCATCACCAATGGCGCCGGGTGGCACGCAGGTCTGACGGCCGCTGACCAGGCTCAGCTCGAGGGCCGCCGGCAGGTGCGCCGGTGAAGGTCGAGGAGACGACGATCCCCGGAGTACTGCGGATCGGGCTGGAGGTGAAGCCCAACGACGACGGCTGGTTCAAGGAGAACTTCCACCGAGAGAAGCTGGCCAAGCTCGGGATGGACGTCGTACAGCACAACGTCGCGTACTTCGCCGAGGCGGGGATCGTCCGGGGCATCCATGCGGAGCCGTGGGACAAGTACCTGTCTCCGTCGTCCGGCCGGGTGTTCGTGGCGATCGTCGACCTGCGCGACAACGCGACGTTCGGTCAGGTGGAGACTTTTGAGCTCGGTACTGCGGACGCGTTGTTCGTGCCGCGGGACGTCGGGAACTCGTTCTGCACGTTGACGCCGCACACGACGTACAACTTCCTGGTGAACGAGCACTGGTCGCCGGAGCGGATGGCCGTCGACCTCTTCGATCCGGAGTTGGCGATCGAGTGGCCGATCCAAAAGCTCAGCTACACCGAGCGGGACGCCGCTAACCCTTCGCTGGCGCAGCTGCGGCAGCAGCGGGCCTGAGTCCGCACAGCACGATGTCGAGCAGGCGGTTCGCCTGCTCGGGCTCGATGTCGCGGCCCATGTTGATGCCGCCGACGAGCCGCATCACGTCCGCCAGGTCGAGCTCCTGCCGCACCTCACCGGCCGCCTTCGCCTTGTCCAGCAGGAGTTTTCCGGCGTCCTGCACGTTGACCTTGCAGGCCTTGAAGAACGGCGAGTCCTTGCCCAGAGCAACCGTCAGCTCGCCGGCCAGCGTGCCCTTCGACAGCCCGTACCCGAGGAAGCTACGCAGCCAGGCGGCCAGCGCGTCGAACGGCTCCAGCTCCCGGTCGAACTCGTACGCCCGGTCGCAGACGGACTGGATCTCCTCGACGTAGACCGCCTCGAGCAGCGCGGTCCGGCTCGGGAACCGGCGGTACAGCGTGCCGATGCCGACACCGGCGCGGCGGGCGATCTCCTCCAGCGAGGTATCGGTGCCGTGCTCGGCGAAGGTCTCCCGGGCGGCCGTCACCAGGCGGTCGTAGTTCCGGGCCGCGTCCGCACGGGACGGCCGCGTACACGGCAGGGGTTGCGGCGCCATCCAGCCTCCTCGCACAGGTCCGCTCAGAATATCGCTTGCAAAGCGGAGGATGCCTCCGTATCGTATCCGGAGGAGCGCTCCGCTTTCCTCTCACAACTGTAACCCCTCCGGGGTAAGGAGCAATATGTCGGCAACAGCCGCGGCGCCGGCCGGCGCCAGATCCGGCACGCCCGCTCGGCGGCCGGGGGTAGTTCTCGCAGTCATCCTGGTCACCCAGCTGATGGTGATCCTCGACGGCACCGTGGTGAACATCGCGATGCCGCACATCCAGCAGGCCCTGCACTTCAGCCCGTCCAGCCTGTCGTGGGTGCAGAACGCCTATGCACTCGCGTTCGGCGGCCTGCTGCTGCTCGGCGCCCGCGCCGGTGACCTGCTCGGCCGTCGCCGGGTGTTCATCACCGGTATCAGCGTCTTCACGCTCGCGTCGCTGCTCGGCGGTCTCGCCCCGAACGCGGAGCTGCTGCTCGCCGCCCGCGTACTGCAGGGCATCGGCGGCGCCATCGCCGCGCCGGCCGCGCTGACGCTGCTCATGCTCACGTACCGCGAAGGTCCGGAGCGGATGAAGGCGCTCGGCTACTACAGCCTGGTGTCGTCCGGTGGCGGCAGCGTCGGCCTGGTGCTCGGGGGCATGCTGACCGAATGGGCTTCCTGGCGTTGGGGCCTGTTCGTCAACGTCCCGATCGGTATCGCACTGGTCTTCGCCGCACGACGGGTACTGACCGAGACCGAGCCGGAGACCGGCCGGTTCGACGTGGCCGGAGCGCTCACCTCGACGCTCGGCATCACGTCGCTGGTCTACGGTTTCATCCGGGTCGCCGAGGCCGGCTGGACGTCGGCCGAAGTACTGGCCGCCTTCGCTGTCGGTGTGGTGCTGCTGGTCTCGTTCGTGCTGATCGAGCGTCGGGTCAGTCACCCGATCGTGCCGCTGCGGCTGTTCAAGTCCGCCGCCCGGTCGACGTCGTACCTGACGATGCTGCTGGTCGTCGGGACCATGTTCGGGATGTTCTTCTTCCTGACCCAGTACCTGCAGGGTGTGCTCGCGCTCAGCCCGCTGGCTGCCGGTCTGGCCTTCCTGCCGATGACCGGTCTGCTGTTCACGGCGTCACGCGTCGTACCGCGGCTGGTCGCCCGGATCGACGGCGCGAAGCTGATGCTGGCGGGATCCACGCTGGTCGCGCTGGGGACGGTGTGGCTGACCCGGCTGGACGCGCACAGCACGTACCTGCACGACGTGGTCGGTCCGCTGCTGCTGTTCGGCGGTGGCGCCGGGATGATCTTCATCCCGCTGGTCGGCCGGGCCATCTCCGGTGTCGCACCGGAGGACTCGGGCGCCGCGTCAGGCATGCTGAACGTGGTCCAGCAGGTCGGCGGCGCACTGGGCCTGGGCATCCTGGTCACGATCTTCGGTACGGCGAGCCGCAACTCGACCTCCGTCGTACCGCGTCAGGTCCTGGTCGATGGGGTCCACGCGGCGTTCATCGGTGCGCTGGTGTACGCCGGTCTGACCCTTGCCATGATCGTGATCAGCGTCCGGCCGTGGACCTGGCTCCGGCGCGAACCGGAGCCGGTCGAGAGCCTGACTCAGATGGAGGCGGCGCCGTCCACGACGAGCACCTGACCGTTGAGGTTCGTGTTCTCCAGCAGGAGCATGCGAACGATCGGGAGCACGTCCTCCGGCTCGGTCAGGTGGCCTGTCGGAGTACGGCGAACGATCTGGTCGAGCTGGGTCTGACCTAGGACCGCGGACATCTCCGAGGCGAAGAAACCCGGCGCGACCGAGTTGGCAAGGATGCGGCCACCGAGCTCACGAGCGAGTGAGCGGGTGGCCGCGTCCATGCCGCCCTTGGTGGCCGAGTACGCGACCAGGCCGGGATAGCCGCGTTGCGCGCAGATCGACGTGATGTTGACGATCCGGCCCTTCAGGCCCTTCGCGAGCATCCGGCGCAGGACGAAGCGGGTCAGGATCAACGGCGAGGTCAGGTTGGTCTGGATGATCTCGGCCAGGTGTTCGGCCGAGGTGTGGACGTGCAACGAGTCCTGGCCGATCGCCGCATTGTTGACCAAGGCATCGATCGGCCCCAGGGTGCTCTCGACTGCCTTGACGAACGCCTGTGCTGCCTGGGCGTCGTTGACGTCGACGGATCCGTAGTACAGGTGGTCCGGGTACTTCTCGCCGAGCGCGGTCAGCTCGGGCGTGACGGTCCGGGCGAACGCAGCGACCTTGAGCCCGGCCGCGAGCAGGTCGGTGACGATCGCCAGGCCGAGACCGCGCGAGCCGCCCGACACCAGCACGACCGAGGCCGGCGGGACAAGACTGACTTCAGACATCACTCTTCAGGGTTTCCTTCTGCGGGATCTCGTCGAGGAACTTGATCCTCCGGGGTACGCCGTAATCGGGCAGGCGGGTCGAGCACCACTGGACCAGGTCGGCGTCCGTGATCGGGCCGAGCGCACGATTCGGCACGACCTCGGCCGCGACCATCCGGCCGACCAACGGTGCCTTCCGCGCGAACACCCGCGCCCACGCGACACCCGGATGACCCATCAGCACGCTGCGGACCACACCGGCCGACACCTTCGACCCACCGACGTTGATCTCGTCGGTGTCCAGGCGTCCGGTGATCAGCACGCGGTCGCCGTCGTACTCGATCCGGTCGCCCGTGTGTACGGCGCCGACCAGACCCGCGCCGTGGTGCGGCGAGCGAATCACCAGCTCGTCGCCCTCGACGGTCAGCATCGGACGCTCCGGGTCGGGCTCGCGGTCCAGCCAGGACTTGGGGAACCCGGCCTTGCCGTCGTGCACCACGATCGAGGCGCCGACCTCGGACGACGCGTAGATCCAGGAGATGCGGGTCTTGGGGAAGATCTCGCGCAACTGGTCGAGGATCGCCTGGTCGACGGGCTCGCCGCCGAGCGTGATCTGCTCCAGCGGTACGCGGGCGAGCGCGTCGGCGTCGCGGTAGATCGCCTGCCGCCAGAACGTCGGCGTACCCGAGGCTGCGGTGACGCCGTGCTCGGCGGCGATCGTCGGCCACTCCTCGAGCTCGCTCGGCTCGATCACGACCAGGCCCTGGTCGGCCTGGGTGAGCGAGAGTGTGACGACCTGCCACCACGCGTACGTGCCGGGCGAGTACGGCAGCAGCCAGGTGCGCGGCGGTTGATCGGCCGTGACCGTGGTCAGGGATTCGAGCGTGTGGCCGATGCGCTTCGGGCGACCGGTCGAGCCGGACGTGAGCAGCCAGGCGCGGCCGGACTCCTCGACGCGCTTCAGCTTGGCCGGGGTCACTGCCCCATCGGGCAGGACGATGGCGAACCCGGACTCGCCCAGCTCCTCGCGCGTCCGCATGTCGACGCGGGACTCCGTGGCGACGAGCAGCTCGGTGCCGTGGACCGCGTGATGACGAACGGCCGCGAGCGCGTCGGCGCCGCTGTCGACGAGGACTGCAGCGGGTGACGGCAGCTGCGGCAGCTTGTGCAGCGTCCGCCAGGTCAGGCGCTTACCGGCGACGACGACGGTGTTGTCATCGCCGATCAGGGCGGTGGTCCGGCGGCGGCTGGTCACGGCCGTCACGCAGGCTGAAGCTGCTCGATGAAGTCCAGTACGTCGCCGACCGTCGCGATCCGGCGCAGCCCAGGGGCATCGAAGTTCAGCTCGTCGCCCAGCTCGTCCTCCACCCGGAGGGCCAGCTCGGAGAAGTCCAGCGATCGGAACCCGATCTCGCGGAGGTCCGCTGTGTCGTCGGCCGGCAATGACCGGCCCTGGGCCGTCATCACCTCACCCATCATCTCCCTGACCCGACCCCGCGCCACCGAACTCATAGTCCCGAAGCCTAGCGGGTCACCATGGACTGCCCAGGCTGTCAGCCGTTTGACCATCCGGACCTCCCGGCGACTTCGGGGTCTGGGAGATTACTGAGTGTAAATGCGAACTTCACCGTGGTAAACGGCTCACCGGCCACGAACGGGACTCGTCGGACTCATACACTTGCGCGATGATCAGAGCGGGCAGGCGCCGTACTGCGGGACGCAGCAAGCGGATCGCGGCCCTGGCGAGCCTGCCCGTACTGCCGCTGGCCTGGTTCGTCGCGCTGCAGGAACATCCGCCCTGGATGCCCGCGGCGTACCTCGGTTATCTGCTGGTCGTGATCGTCGTACCGGGCACGCTGTTCTGGCGTCGGTTGACCGGTGGCGTCGGCTGGTTCTCGGCCGACATCGTCCTCGGTACTGCGTTCGGACTGGCCGTCGAGGCGCTGGTCTACCCGATCGGGATGCTGTTCAAGATGCCGTTCGCGGCGTTGCTGATGCCTGCGCTGGCGTTCGGGGTATGGCGTGCGCTGCCGCCGCGCAAACTGCCGGAGCGGCCGACGCCGTGGTGGTCGGTGGCCGGCGCGATGGTCGCGGTCGGTGTCGCGGCCGCGTGGTTCGTACGCGTCGGCTCGCGGCTCATTCCGCTCGACGGGTCGGAGGCGCTGCGGCCCAACTCGGACGCCCCCCACAACCTCGCGCTGGCAGGTGAACTGACGCACCACTTCCCGCCGCGCGTCCCGCACGCCGATGGCGGGTGGCTGACGAGCCACTGGGCGGCGTACGACCACATTGCGTCCGTGCACTGGATCACTAGCGTGCCGCTCGACGTACTGACGCATCGGATGGTGCCGTTCGCGTGGATCTTGCTGACCGTGCTGGGCGCGGCTGCGGTCGGGATGGTGTTGACGGGTCGTGCAGTGGCCGCGCCGATCGCTGCTGGGCTCGTGGTGGCCGGAGGCGATCTGGTTGCGTGGCCGTGGGCCGTGTCCGATCGGGTGTTCGCGGACGGGCCGTTTTCGCTCGGTCAGCTGACCAATCCGCCGCAGGCGTTCTCCACGGTCTTGCTGCTGCCGTTGATCGCGGTCACTGCGTTGCTCCTGCGACGTAGTACGGCGAAAACGCGGGGTGAGGTGTTTCGGCTTTACGTTGCAGCCGGTGTGCTCATTGCCGCGCTGGCATTGACGAAAGCGACCGCACTGCCCGTCTACGCGACCGGTCTGGCGGTTGCGTGGATCTATCTGACGGTCCGCGCCGGTCGGCTCAATCTGCGCGCATTGGTTCTTGGCGTGGTCGTCGCAGCGGCGTACGCGTTGACGTTTTTCTTCGTACTGCGCGGTGCCGCGTCGAGCGTGCGGTTCGATCCGGGAGCGACGTTCGACAGCCTGGCGGATCGGATGGGTGGCGGGAACGCTGTCCCGGTCATCGCGGCGGTGGTCGTGGTCGGGTGGGTCATGCCTGTGGTCGGGGCGTTGCTGATCGAGCGGCGGTTGGCGCGGGATCCGATGGTGGTCTTCCTGCTGGCTGCGTTCGTTGCCGCGGTGCTGGGGGCGTCGCTGTTGGCCGATCGTGGTGACACGCAACTGTTCTTCGTACGGACCGGGTTCATGTTCGGCGTACTGCTTGCGACGTGGGGGCTGGGGTCGCTGGAGCGGCGTCAGTTCTGGATCGCTGCGGTTGCACTCGCGATCGGCGCCGCGGCGATCTACTGGGGTCGCTACCGGTCGGACAGGTCGTGTACGTCGAGCAACTGCTTCGGGCAGGGTCTCGTTGTCGCACTGGTGATCGCCGTGATCGGCATCGGCGTATTCGGGCTGGTGCTGCGCGGCTCCCGGCGTACGTGGGCCGTCATCGCGGTGGCGGTGCTGTTGGGTACGACGGTGTCGCCGACGGTCGCGTCGATACGGAAGTTCGCCAGCCCGCCGCTGACGTCGTACGAGTCGATCGCACCGGGCGGGATCGAGGCGGCGCGCTTCATCCGCCGCAACTCCGGCTCCGACGACCGCATCGCCACCAATCTGCACTGCCACCAGGCACGGGCGTCCCACTGCCAGACCGGCTCGTACTGGATCGCCGGGTACGCCGAGCGGCGCGTGCTGGTCCAGGGGTGGTCGTACCAGACCCGCGTCGACGACACCTATCCCGCTGGGGTCCAAGGCCCGTACTGGGATCAGGAACAACTCCAACTGAACGACGAGGTCTTCACCAACCCCACCCGCCAGCTGATCGAGACCCTACGCACGAAGTACGACGTCCAGTGGCTGCTTCTCGACGACCGCGTCAGCGCACCCCCGAAGAACCTGGACAAGCTCACCGAGCTCAGGTTCCAACTAGGCACAGTCCGCGTCTACCAGATCTACCCACCACCCCCAGAAACCCCCTTCCCCACCAGAACCCCCTCCCCAACAGGAAGCCCGACCCAATCCCCCAGCTTCCCCACGGGCACACCAAGCTCCTCAACAACCACATCCACTTTCCCAACCACCCCCCAGTCCCCAGGCCAGACCCAACCAACCCAGCCCTTCCCCACAGGCAGCCTGCCAACCAACACCGTGCCAACCGACCCACTCCCGCCCCAGCAAACAACCACGCCACCACTCAAGAGCCCGTAGGTTCAGGGTCCGAGGAGCGCGGCCGGAACGACGAGAATCCCGTCCTGACGGCGGTAGGCCTCCGTGCCGGTACAGATCACCATCGCATCCAGAAGATCCGCACCGATCTCGGATCGCAACCACAGCAGGTGTTTGACGTCGTCGTCGGTCACGAACGGTGTCAGCTTGACCTCGATGGCCAGCACCCGGTGATCGGCGCGCTCGACGATCAGGTCCACCTCGTGGTCGCCGTTCCTGGTCCGAAGATGACGGACGGCCGCTTCGGCAGCCTGGGCATAAACCCTCACGTCGAGAGTGACCAGCGATTCGAAGAGCTGTCCGAGCAGCACGCCGTCGCGGATCCGCGGATGTCCCCTGGTCGCATCGTCGAGCAGCGCGTCCACGCCGACCCCGAGGAGAGCCGCCGCGAGCGCCGGGTCGGCTAGATGGTGCTTCGGCGACGAAGCAAGCCGGCTGAGGCGGTTGCGGGTCGGCAACCAGGCCTCCACGGGCTCGAGCAGCCACAGCTGACTGAGCACATCGCGATACGCCATGGTCGTCGTCTTGGCCGGCTTGTCGCTGTCACCTGCGGTCGCGGCGTCAAGGATCGCGTTGTACGACGCGGTGGTCGCGGTGGCGGCGGCGTACGCGGCCAACCACGCGCGCAGGGTGGCGGGACGTCGTACCAGGTGTCCTTGCTCGGGAAAGTCTCGTTCGACGATCCGGTCGAGGTATCCGGCAAGCTGGGCACGCCGAGGCCGGTCGGTGAGCGGCCTGATGCCGGGGAAGCCCGACCGGACGATCTCTTCGGTGTAGTGCGCCAACTGCACCTCGGTCGTACCGTCCACAGGTCCCTTCGCGCCGGTCAGCAGACTCCGGATGCTGACGGTCGGCGACTCGACCCCGCGCTCGGAGAGCGACATCGGACGCATACGCAGGCGGACGATCCGGCCAGCCCCGGAATGCGTCGGTGCGCTGACCGGGCTTGCGCTGCCGGTCAGCAGGAAGCGGCCCGGCGTCGCGTCCCGATCGACGCTACGCCGGACCTGGTCCCAGACCGGTGGATGCAGCTGCCATTCGTCGACCAGCACCGGCGGCTCAGCCCGATCCAGCCGATCCGGATCCGCCTCCAGCAGAAGTCGTCGGGCCGGGTCGTCAAGCGCATAGACAGTCTGCGCCCGCCGAACCGCGGTTGCCGTCTTGCCCACGCCTTTCGGGCCATCGAGCGTGACCGCCGGCAGGCCGGCGAGCAACTCGTCCAGCTCCGCGTCGACGATCCGTTCCACGTACGCATCCATGCCACCAGACTACCGTTAGCAGCAGTTGAACACTACCGTTAGCAGGACCTCAACACTACCGTTAGCAGATCTCAGCGGAGCGAGATGGTGGGGATGGCGATGCTTTGGTTGGAGAGGCGGTCTAGGGCTGTGACGGTGTAGAGGTAGGGCTTGCCTGGGGTGGCTGTGGGGTCTAGGTAGGACTGGGCGGCGCCCGTCGAGCGGACGGTGGTGAGGAGGTTGCGGGCGTCGTTGTCGGGGCAGTGGTCGGTGCCTAGGAGGTCGCGGCGGTAGATGGCGTAGGACGTGGTGTCCTTTGAGGTGCGGGACCACTTGAGTTGTACGCCGTCGGCGGTGCGGCTGGCGTGGACTGCGTGGGCGGGGAGGGGCGGGCGGGAGTCGAGGGCGGGCATCGCGGGGATGAGGGCCGGCTTGGTGTACCAGGTGTTGTTGAGGAGGGTGGTTGCGCCAAGGCGGTCGGCGCGGACGTCCTTGGCGGAGAAGTAGATGTTGCCCTTCACCTCGGGGATCGCGCTGTCGAACGCCAGGTGGTCGCTCAGCTCCTGCGGGTCGGACCAGTCCGGCGACTGGGTCGACGTACCGACCTTGTACGTCGCCTCGCCGATGTAGAGGTGGACGTGCGTACCGCGGACCTGGTCGGCCCACCACGGGACGATCTTGTTGTAGTCGGCGGGTGCGAATCCGCCGGCCCAATAGACCTGCGGGACGATGTAGTCGATCCACTCCTCGCGGACCCACTTGCGGGTGTCCGCCGCGAGGTCGTCGTACGTCTGCACGCCGGCAGTGGTGTCGGTGCCCTCCGGGTCGGTCGCCTTGTTCCGCCAGACCGCGAACGGCGAGATGCCGAACTTGATCCACGGCTTGATCGCGTGCATCTTCTGGCTGAGCTCGCTGATCAGCAGGTCGATGTTGTGCCGCCGCCAGGCCTGCAGGTCGGTGTAGCCGTCGGCGTACTGCGCGAACGTCGCGGCGTCATCGAACGTCTGGCCCGCGACCGGGTACGGGTAGAAGTAGTCGTCGAAGTGCACGCCGTCGATGTGGTACCGCGAGACCGCGTCCATGATCGCGTCCTCGACCAGCTTGCGGGCCGCCGGGATGCCGGGGTTGTAGTAGAGCTTCCCGCCGTACGTGACGACCCAGTCGGGGTGCAGCCGCGCCGGGTGGGTCGGGATGAGCGCGTTGATGTCGGTGCCCATCGAGAGCCGGTACGGGTTGAACCACGCGTGCAGCTCGAGATTCCGCTTGTGCGCCTCGGCGACCGCGAACGCCAGCGGGTCGTAGCCAGGGTCGCCGCCCTGGGTTCCGGTCAGGTACTGCGACCAGGGCTCGACCTTCGACGGCCAGAACGCGTCCGCGGTCGGACGCACCTGCAGGACGACCGCGTTGTGGTGCTGACGGACCGCGTCGTCGAGCCAGCCGATCAGTTCGGCCTGCTGCTGCGCGGCGCTCAGACCGGTCTTCGACGGCCAGTCGATGTTCACCACCGACGAGACCCAGCTCGCCCGGAACTGCCGTAGCGGTGTGGTCGCGCTGGGAGCGCACGACTGCTGGTCAACCGGCGCAGCAGATGCCGTACCGGTCAGCCCGCTCATCAGCAGGCCCGCTGTCACGCCCAAGACACCCATGGCTCGCCAGACTCTCATGTCACTCTCCGACCGTCGTTCAACCTGAAGTCGAAAGATGTTTACACAGACAGGCGCTTGAAGAGAAGACGCTAGGTTAGGTACATGCTGCGGACTGCGACTGAAGCCGACGTCGACACCATCCGACGGCTCCGGAATCAGCAGGCCAATCGCGACGTCAGCATCACCTCGCACGAGATCTCGGCGGACGAGCACGCAGCGTGGTGGGCGAAGACCTCGGTCGATCCCAGCCGCCGGGTCCTGATCTACGAACGGGACGGCGCGACCGCCGGCGTGGTGAGCTTCTTCGACCTCGACGGTTCGTCGGGCGCGTGGGGCTTCTTCCTGGACGCCGACGGGCTCGCCGAGCGTGGCGAGACGCTGCCCGCGTGGATCGAGGTGATGCGCGAGGCCACGGCGTACGCGTTCGACGAACTCGGTCTCGACGTACTCACCGGTGAGGTGCTGGAGCACAACGCTGTGGTCCGGCAGATGAACCGGCGCTTCCGGTTCGTCGAAGGTACGCCGGAGGTCCGGTACGCCGATGGCCGCGAGCTCACCGTGATACCTATCAGCCTGCGCAAGCAGGATCGACGCAAGGGGAAGTAATGAGCACCATCGACATCGGCGGTGTGCCGGTCGGACCGGATCACCAGCCGTTCGTCATCGCCGAGATGTCCGGGAACCACAACGGTGACCTGGCGCGGGCGCTGGACATCGTCCGGGCGGTCGCGGATTCCGGCGCGCAGGCGCTGAAGCTGCAGACGTACACCGCCGACACGATGACGCTCGACCTCGACCTGCCGGCGTTCCGGCTGCCGGCGGAGCACGAGCTGTGGAGCGAGGCGCGGCTGTACGACCTGTACGAGGAGGCGCACACCCCGTGGGCGTGGCACGAGCCGATCTTCGAGCTCGCGACGTCGCTCGGGCTGGTCGCGTTCTCGTCCGCGTTCGACCAGACCGCGATCGACTTCCTCGAGAAGCTGAACGTGCCGGCGTACAAGGTCGCGTCGAACGAGATCGGCGACCTGCCGCTGGTCCGCGGGATGGCGGAGACCGGGAAGCCGATCATCATCTCCACCGGCTCCGCGACACTCACCGACATCGACGCCGCGGTCCGGGCGGCACGCTCGACCGGCAACGAGAAGATCATCGTGCTGTCGTGTACGGCGAGTTATCCCGCCCCGCCGGAGCAGTCGAACCTGCGCGGCATCCCGGTCCTGCGCGACGCCCTCGGCGTACAGGTCGGCCTGTCCGACCACACGATGGGCATCGGCGCTGCGGTGGCAGCTGTGGCGCTCGGGGCGACCGTGATCGAGAAGCACGTGACGCTGAAGCGCGTCGATGGGGGCGTCGACTCGGCGTTCTCGCTCGAGCCGTGGGAGCTGGAGCTCTTGGTCGAGAGCACCCGCGTCGCCCAGCTCTCGTTGGGCAAGCCGGTGATCGGTCCCAAGCAGGCCGAAGAGAACGTGCTCCGCTTCCGCCGCTCCCTCTACGTCACCCACGACGTCCGGGCCGGCGACCCCATCACCCCCGAAAACGTCCGCTCCATCCGCCCAGCAGGCGGCCTGGCCCCCGACCTCTTCCAACAGGTCGCAGGCCGCCCGTTCCGCACCGACACCAAGGCCGGCACGCCCCTCACCTGGGACCTGCTCTAGCGCATCGGGGTCAGGGTTTTCAGGCTGTCCCGGGCTTTGGTTGCGAAGGCGAGGAAGGGCTGTTCGGGGTTGACGAAGGCGTCCAGGCGGACGAGGACGACGTACGTCGGGGTGCGGTACTGCAAGGTCCGCTCGGTGTAGGTCTGGGCGCCGACCGGGTACGTGCGGACGATGTAGCGGGCTCGGACGCCGTAGCCGGGTAGAGCGCGCTCGACGACCGAGGCGCGAGGCTTGCCGTCGATCAGGATGTGGGCGCACTCGGGTGGTGTCGGCAGGCGCTGGTCGAGGAGCCGGTCGCCGAGCGCGCCGGCCAGCTCGACGACGTTGACGCTGACGAACGGGCGCGCATTGCCGCTCCTCTGTCCGAGGGCGGCGAACCCCACGGCGGACGGTGTGCTCGGCGCGATGAAATCGCCGGGTATGCCGGGGACGCCCTGGTAGCGGATGACGTCCCGGCAGATCGCCGGTTCGACCTTCGAGGCGGCCAGCGGATCCGGCCGCCAGGTCGCAGTGGCCGCCGGTGGATAGGGGTCCAGCGACTTCTCCAGCTTGTGCGTCCCGTACGCCGCCGGAAGCGCGAACTGCAGGTCGTTCGCGCTGTACCGGAACTCGGCCGGCGTGGGAGTCGTCGACGCCCGAGGGACCGTCGCCATTGTCGAAGGCACCGGTGTGGCGGGCGGTGCAGTGTGGTCGGTTGCCCGGTCCGACGTCGTACAGCCTGCGAGTGTCAGCACCAGGCAGACAGCCGCCGTGGACCACCGGGTCACTCGGGTCCCTCCCCCTGGGATCATGTTCTGTCTGATGCATGCTACGCAGGAAAGGTTGGCCGGGGTGACCGAGTACTTGTTGTTTCCGGGGCGGCATCACGTGTTGACCCGGTTTCAGGGGGAGTTTCTGCGGCGGTTTGCGGACCGGACCGTGGTGTGGGCGGTGACGTCGGCCAATCATCAGACGACGAAGCGGAATCCGGTCGCGTTCGATCGGCGGGAGGCGGCGATCGAGCGGTTCAGTGTGGCGACGGGGATTCGGTCGTTGGTGGTGGGGGTGGTGGATACGCCGCCGACGGACGAGTTCGCCGAGGTGACGGTGAAGGCGATCGAGGCCGGGACCGATGATTTGGTGCAGTTGACGCCGGCCAACACAGTTGTGGCGTGCTCGACGCCGGCGGTCAGCAAGTTGTACGAGCGGTTGGGATTCAGCGTGATCGGGGTCGAGCCCGAAGGCGTCGCCCACCCCTGGGACGTGTTGCTGATGATTGCTGCGGGCAATAATCAGTGGAAGGAACTGGCACACCCGGCGACAGTGGATGTCTTCGAGCGATACGCCCTGGATGCACACGTTGCGCGGTGTGTGAATGACCCGGTGGTGGGCGACGACGGCGGGCTGACCACGACCCGTGACTACAAGACGTACGCCGACGCGTTCGAAACCGCCGCCGACCGAAAATGGCAGCAAATAAAGGGCTTTGTCCGCCCCGGACGCATTCTCGACATCGGCTGCGCGACCGGCGCGACGCTGCAACTGATCGATGCTGATCCCCGTTTCCACGAGTCCGATCTGATCGGCGTCGAGGTCGCCCGGCATTTGTACGCCGAATGCGTACACAAGAAGGAACAAGGCCTCTTCACCAACCCGAATGTCTATTTCTACCAACGCAACATGCTCGGCTCGACCGTCTTCCCGCCGCGGTCGATCGACACCACCCTGACGCTCGCGCTCACCCACGAGATCTGGTCGTACGCCGATGGATCCCGCGCCGACACCGTCCAACGTTTCGCCGACGCCCTCTTCGCGCACACGGCGCCACATGGCGTCTGGATCAACTCCGACGTCTGCGGCCCCGACGAGCCCGACCGCCCCGTCGTACTGCAACTCGACGACAGCGACGGCGAGAACCCGGACGCCGTCACCGAGCTCGAAGGGCTCCACGACCCCGCGGCGTACATCGCCAAACTCTCCACCCGCGCACGGTTCTTCCAGTTCGCCCACGACTTCCGGCGGAACGCGAAGGTCCCGTTCGAGTACGACGAACGCCCCGGCGGGCTCGTACTCCGACTCGCCGACGCGATGGACTTCCTCACCCGCAAGGACTACGTCGACAACTGGCTCAGCGAGACCCACGAACAGTTCTGCGGCCTGAACTTCGCCGGCTGGTCCGCTGTCGCCGAACGCGCCGGCTTCACCATCGACCCGGCCTCGAACGCCTGGCGCAACGACTGGGTCATCGACAACCGCATCGCCCCGGTCGCCTCCATCACCACCCCGACCGGCGACCCCGTCGACTGGCCGGTCACCCACCAGCTGCTGGTAGCGAGGCGCTAGCTCACTTCAAGATGCAGCGTCCCCGCAAGCGGCCGTACGGCGAACGTGCACCGGCCACGCGTGATCGTCAACGGCAACCGGCTGGACAAGAACGGCTCGCACTGCACCGCATGCGACGTACCGTCCGGCGCCGTCGCGAACAGGATCCAGTCGGCCGGCTCAAGCGCCGCCATCTCGACAACGGCGGCCCAGCCGTCATCGGAGACAGTACGACGGCACGCAACGTCCACGTGATCGTCGGAATCTGGCAGGTACCGTCGCCAGCTGAAGTCGACGTCACCCCAATCGGGGCCCCGCACAACCAACATGTTGCCAGCGGCAACCGCAGCGGTGGCGGTCATCCGGATCGGGGACTCGTGCAGGTTCACGTACCCGCCGGTCGACCGTGTCAGCATCACCACCCGACCGTCCTCGGCGTGTGAGACCAAGCGGTCACCCGCGGTCCACAGCAGCACCTGCTCGCGACCTTCCGGCCCACGCATCCGGAACGCCCGGGTCGTCCGCTGGCTGAACGGATCGTCCGGGTTGATCTCCTCGAGCATCGGCCGGATCGGCAGCCGCGCGGTGAAGTCGCGGCCGTGAACCTCGAGCGGCAGCTCCTCCTCGCCGCCCGACAACGGCCGGCTGACGAACAACGACGGCTGGTCGAACGCCGACCGGCCATGCAGCACCAGCGCATCAGGCGTCTGCTCGACGGAGGTCAGCCGGCACGGATCCGCCAACCGCCGTACGGCGAACGCGCCTTCCTTGCCCGGACCCGGCTGGATCCAGCTGGTCCCGTCGATCCACATCCCCTGCGGCCACCCCGGGCTGCCCGCCTTCTGACCACGCAGCATGTCCCGGCGTCGGATCCCGCCGACGCGCATCCGTACGTCGAAGTGCGACGGTCCCGCCGGACACTTGGCGAGCAGCTCGCGGCTGACGCGGACCTCGAACCCGACCAGGCTCTCCTCGCCGCGAAGGTCGGTGGCCGGCAACCGCCGTACCGGAAGACGATAGTTCCGACCGGCGATGACGAGGCCGATCCGGAGGCTCGACGGCTTCGACTGCAGGTGACGGATCTCGGCGGTGCCCCGCACCGACAGCTCGCCGTCGATCCAGGTCACGTCGCGGATGCTGGTCGCGAGCGTGAAGTCGGTCTTGGACAGCGGCAGTTGTTCCTCCGCCGCTTCCGGGTCGAGGGCAACCAGGCGCAGCAGCTCGACGTCACCCGCGCGGAGAGCGTCGAACTGGAGTTGGGCGACTCGCGGCGCGGTCTCGAGTACGGCGTCGTCAAGCCGGCCGAGGAGTTCGCTCGTCAGCTCGAGGAGGTGCTGCTCCTCATCCGGCGGGACCGTACCGAAGGCCGACAGGATCGAGTGCAGGTCGATCTGGCGGAAATGCGCGTGCACCCGATGCCGGATCTCCGGCAGTGCATCCGAGATCTCGTCCAGCACGAGGCCGGCGGAGACGACGCGGTCACGGATGTTAGCGAGCTGGAACTTCTGCTGTGTGATCGAGTCGCCCGACTCGCGCTCGCGCCAGAAGTAGACCGGCGCCGCGATCGTGTCGACGGTGACCGCGTCGAGGTGCGCCTTGAGCGTGACCGGGTAGTCCTCGTACCGGATCGCCGGGAAGCGGTAGGAATACTCGTCCCAGAACGACCGGCGGTAGACCTTGTTCCACACCATCCGATCGAGCACGAGCTGCGGCGTCTCGGAGATGTGCGTGGCGAACCGATCCTCGGTGAACGTCTGCCCGTGCAACCACGACGGCCGTACGCCGTAGCTGTTGTTGAACCGTCGTGCGTTGCCGCCGGCGAAGTCCGAACCGGACCGGTCGAGCGCCTTGATCAGCAGCCCGAACCCGTGCCGGGTGACCAGGTCGTCGCTGTCGACGAACGTGAGGTACTCCCCCGTCGCGTGCTCCACCCCGGTGTTGCGCGCCGGACCGAGCCCGGCGTTGTCCTGCTCGACGATCCGGAACCTCGAGTCGCGGGAGCACATCTCCTTCGCGATCACGGCGCTGTCGTCCGGCGATCCGTCGTCGACCAGGATCGCCTCGAAGTCGCTCCAGGTCTGACGCGCGATCGAGTCCAGGCAGTCCCCGATGTACGCGCCGACGTTGTAGAACGGCACCACCACACTCAGGCGCGGACCGCTCATCGCTTCCGGATCCGGCGGGCGACCTTGCGGGCAACGGTCTTCGGCTTGCGGACCTGCGCGGCGTGGAAGATCACGCGCGAGACGGCGTACGTGCGGGAACCGCGGATCCGCTCGTGGGCGGTGGTCAGCCGCTGGAGCTGGCCGCGGAGTTCGCGGATGCGGTTCTCGCGCGTCTTCATCGCCTTGTTGCGGAAGCCGAGCGTGCGTTCGAGGCCGTAGACGTGGCCCTTGAGTTCGAACAGCTCCTGCTTTGCTTCTTCAGCTTCTGCGAGGGCTGTGCGTACGTCGATGGTGGCTTTGTGAGTCTCGAGTACTACGTCGAGCGCTGCTGCGAGCTCTTTGCCACGGGCAACTTGTTGCGCGGTCGCGGGGGCGGTGTCGGGTGACGTCGCCTGGAGTTGCTCGGGCGGCTCAATGCCGGACATGGCGAGCCAGGCGGATACCAGGTCGTCGCCGAGCATCCACGGCGGCCACGGGTGGCGGCGGTGCTGGCCGAGCAGGCGATCGTGGAAGCGGACCCAGGCTGCTGCTAGTAGGTCGTCCTTTTCCATCTCTTCGTGGGCTACCCATGGGGAGACGCCGTGCGTGAAGGATTCGCCGTCGAAGACGATGTCGTCCCAGCGGACGATGATGCGCGAGGTGGTTACCCATTCGCCGAGGTCGGCGGCCAACTTGCGGAAGGCGGGGACGTCCTCGGCGGCGGCGAGCCGGAAGAGCACAGTCTCCACCGAGACACCCGGCGGGACGGTGGCGGGGACAACAGACGGGTCGAAGAACAGCAGACTCTCATGGGGAAGTTCGACGGGCGCAGAAGAGTCAGGGGTGGCGGGGCCGATGGTGCTGGTGGTGGACCAGCCGGTGAGGTCTTCGTCGGCGGTGAGGACTGCCTGCGCGGTTTGGGTGTAGATGTCGTGCGACGGCTGGGCGCCGCAGATCGCGAGCCAACCGGTGGGGACCGAGGCCAGCAACCCGGCTCGGGCAGCTGTGTCGACGCCCTCGTTCGGCGGCGACAGAAGCGGCACGTCGACGGACTCGAGTGCGCCGATCGCCAGCCGGGTCGGCAACTCCCCGGGGCGAGCGGACGCGGCGACATCAGCGCGGATGAAGGTGCGCGACGCGAAGTCGGCGTACACCTCGGCGCGCCACGGCAGCGCGGCCTTCAGCTGGTCGACCGAGACCGGGCGCGTGGGGTCGTCGTGCAGCGGGCGCCACTCGTCGTCGCCGTGCCGCTCGTGCGCGGGCCGGCTGTCCAGCAGGTTCAGCAGCGAGAACTCGTTCTCCAGCGCGAGTACGACGACCGCATCCGCCGTCGCGAGCCGGGACAGGGCAGCCAACCGCTCCGTCCACGACAGGTCGCCGCTGTCGTACCCGAGCACTCGATCGAGCCCGTCGGTCGCGATGATCACGTCGTACGGCTCGACCTCCAGTCCGTCCAGCGTGCCCGCGATCACCTGCAGGCACGGGCCGAAGTCCTCGCCCAACTGCTGCGCGTCGGCGACCGAGCGGACCAGGATCGTGACGTCAGCCGAGTGCGCCAGCACGGACTCGATCTGCTGCGGCGCGTGCGGCCCGAGGATCAGCGTCCGGCGGTTGGCCGGGACGACATCGGTCAGCAGCGCCGCGAGCGCCGGCCGCGGCGTCGTGTGATCGGTCCACGGCTGCATCTCGCCCCGGACCACCTGCAGCTCAGACACGCTCTCTCCAATCGAACAGGCTGCGCAGTTCCGCGGCCGGCATCATCCAGGGCTTCCCGAGCTCGAGGTCGGTGGTGGCCCGCGCGGCCTCCAGGTCGATCGACTTGCCGAGCATCTCCGGCCACAGCCGCTCGATCCGGCTCTGCCCGCCGAACAACGGGTTCTCGCCTTCCATCTCCATCGGGTCGCCGTACACCGCCGGTTCGCAGCCGGCCGCGATGCCGTAGAAGATCGCGGTCGACAGCCGGTTGGCCGCGACCCGCTTGTGCTTGCGCAGCTCCGCGAGCTGCTTGAACAGGAAGCGCCGATCGGTCCCCTCGTAGGAGAACCCGCGCCGCCCGAACGACACCACCCGGAAGCCGGCGTCCTCGTAGAACCCGCGCACCTCGGGCCGGTCGTACTCCGTGTAGTACAGGCTGAACGTCACCGGACCGGGCTCGGTCTCACGGATCTCGTCGATCAGCCGCCGGTGGTCGCCGTGGATCTTGCCGCCCTCCCACCCGTGGAAGAGGAACCACAGCGTGCCCTCACGCTCGACCGGCTCCTCCTTCTCCGGCTCGAGCTCCATCAGGTACAGGAACGGCGCCCCGATGCTGTGGTAGTTCCGCCGGCCGAGCGCATGTCCGCGACGACGCGGCGCATCGCTCCAGGTGAACCGCCAGGCGCCGTCGTAGAACTCGTGCACCGGGTTCCAGCCGCAGCCGATGTTCCAGCCGTGCTGCAGATATCCCCGCAGCCGCGGCGGGTGGTCGAAGTCGAACCCGGCGTACCGCGACAGGATGTGCGTCTGACCGTAGTAGTGGTTGTGGTGATGCATCAGCGCACCTCGACGTGCAGAGTGCCGGCATGGGGTCGGACTGCGAGCGCATGGGTCCCGTGAGTGATTGCCAACGGCAACCGGCTGCACAGGAAGGGCTCGCACTGTACGGCGTGCGCCGCACCGTCAGGGGAGGTCGCGAACAGGATCCAGTCGGCCAACGCCGCAAGCGGGTCGACCGACACCTTCACCGCGGTCACCGGGATCAGCGAGTCCACATCGACCGCGGCAGACCAGCCTTCGGCCGACGCGGTACGACGGCAGGCGACGTCCAGGTGATCGTCGGAGTCGGCCAGGTACCGCCGCCAGCTGAAGGTGGCGTCGCAACCCTCCGAGCCGCGCACCACCAACTGATTGCTCTTAGCAACAGCTTGCGCCGCGGTCGTGCGGATCGGCGACTCGTGCAGGTTCACGTACCCACCGGTCGACCGGGTCAACGTGACAACCCGATCGTCCATGACGCGCGAGACAGCCGAGTCGCCCGCCGTCCACAGGAGCACGCGCTCCTGCCGATCCGGACCATGAACGCGGAACGAACGGGTCGTCCGCTGCCCGAACGGATCGTCGTGGTTGGCCGCCGCGACGATGTCCCGGATCGGCAGCCGGGCGGTGAAATCACGCCCGTCGACCTCCAGCGGAATCTCTTCCTCACCACCGACGACCGGCCGACTGAGGTGCAACTCCGGCTCGTCGAACGACGCCCGTCCGTGCAGCACCAACTCGTCGGCCGTGTGCTCGACCGCGGTCAACCGGCATGGATCCGTCAGCCGCCGCAGCGAGAACCAGCCGTACTTACCCGGACCCGGCTGGATCCAGTTCGTCTCGTCGATCCACGCACCCGGCGCCCAGCCAGGGCTCCCCGGTCCTTGGCCGCCGAGCATGCCCTTCCGGTCCCGCCGCCCCGACCGCATCCGCACCTCGAAGTGCGCGGGAGCCCCCGTGCAATGAGCGAGGACCTCCCGATCCAGCAGTACTTCGAAGCCGACGAGCGACTTGTCCCCGTGCAGATCCAGCGCGGCATACCGGCGTACCTCAAGAGGATGTGAGGTGTCGTCGACGACCAGCGCGATCTGCAGGTTCGACGATCGGTCCGTCTCGAGGTGGCGGATCTCGGCGGTGCCCTTGACCGACAGCTTGCCGTCGACCCAGACGACCTCGCGCACGCTCGTCGCGAGGGTCAGGTCCTGCTCGCGCAGCCCGTACAGCCGCCGCGGTACGACGGTCTCGCCCTGGCCCGGGTAGTTGTAGTCGAGCTGCCGCGACCGCCGGGCGCGCGGAACAGCCCGTGCGCCGCCACGAAGCCCGCCGGAGTTGCGGAAGACCGCGAGCCGCCTGAGCAAGTCGACGTCCCCGGCACGCAAAGCAGCGTGCTGGATCCGGTCGTAGCGATGAGTTGCCGCCAGCACGTCGCCGTCGATCCGGTCGAGCAGCTCACGCGACAGCTCGACGAGATGCTGCTCCTCCTCGGCCGGGACGGTGCCGAACGCGGACATCAGAGTGAGTACGTCGATCTGCGCCAGGTGCGCGTGCGTACGCCGACGTACCACCGGCACTGCATCCTCGACCAGGTCGATCACCATCCCCGCCGAGGTGACCCGGTCGCGGATGTTGCCGAGCTGGAACTTCTGCTGGGTGATCGACTCGCCCGACTCGCGCTCGCGCCAGTAGTAGACGGCCTGCGTGATCGTGTCGACCGTGACCGCGTCCAGATGCGCCTTGAGCGCGACCGGGTAGTCCTCGTACCGGATCGGGGGGAACGTGTAGCCGTTCTCGGTCCAGAACGAGCGGCGGTAGACCTTGTTCCAGAGCATCCGGTCCAGGACCAGATCGGGGAACTCCGTCACGTGCGTGGCGTGCCGGACCCGGGCGAACGGCTGCTTGTGCAGCCACGACGGCCGCACCCCGAAGCTGTTGTTGAACCGCCGCGCGTTGCCGCCGGCAAAGTCTGAACCGGTTCGGTCCAAGGTCCGGACCAGGGCCGCGAATCCGTACCGCGAGACCAGGTCGTCGCCGTCGACGAACGCCAGGTACTCACCGGTCGCCTCGCTGATGCCTCGATCGCGGGCCGGACCGGGGCCGGCGTTCTCCTGCTGGATCAGCCGGAACCGCGGGTCCCGGGCGCAGAAGTCCTTGGCGATGACGGCGCTGTCGTCGGGGGAACCGTCGTCGACCAGGATCGCCTCGAAATCGGTCCAGGCCTGCCGGGCGATCGATTCCAGACAGTCGCCGAGGTACTCACCGACGCCGTAGAAGGGCACCACCACGCTCAGCCGCGGCGTCACTCCGGTGTTTCCTCCCTCGACAGCTACGTGCTGGCCCCCAGCGGATTCCTACGTAGCGGCAACGAGGTGAACGGTCAGGAGGTTATGCACGGGTTCGAACCCGTACCGGGCCCAGATCCGCTGGATGCCGGTCAGGTGACCCTGCGTCGAGACGACCAGCCGCCGGGACGTGCAGGCGTCCTCGATCGCGGCCAGCAGGTGGCCGTACCGGCCGCGGCCCTGCTCGGCCGGTACGACGCCGGCCAGCTGGATCTCGGTCCACGAGCGCTGCTGGTCGACCGCCGCCAGCGCGAGCACCCGCCGGTCCGGACCACGCAGTACGACGGCGCCCGCCTCGGCGATCCGCCGCCGGGCCCAGTCCTGCCGGCCGGCCAGCGCGAGCGTCCGGTCGAAGATCGGGTTGGAGCAGTAGTGGTTGCCGGAGTCGCCGAAGACGTCCGCGACCACGTCGTCGACCAGCTCCTCGTCGACCGTGGGCTCGAGCTGCGTGCTGAAGCCGGCCAGCGGCGCGGGACGCCGGCCCTTGCCGGTCGGCAGCGACCAGTAGACGACGGTGTCGGCGAGCAGCGCCTGCCGCGGGCCGCTGGCCAGCGCGGCGAACCAGGTGGTCTCGCGGGCCGGGTAGCGCAACACGATCACGTCCGCGGTCGACCGCTCGACCGCACCCAGCACCTCGGCGAGCGGCGTACCGGCGGAGGCCGAGACGGACATCCGGTCGATCGAGACCCCGAACCGCTTCGCCGCGTCAACGGAGGGCCGGACGGTCAGTTCACCGGCCTCGAGCGCGTCGTACCAACTCATAGGGCGACGAGCTTAAGGCATGTCGGTGACGCCGGAGGTGACCACCTGTGAATCGCCGGGCACGCTCCGGGGCGAATTTCACATTAGTGTTACGGCATGCGCGCGAGAGCGAGGCGGCGGGGGCCGCGTACTGCGGGGCCTTCCCTTTCCGGTCTGGTCGCCGGGCTTGCTGTCGTGGTCCTGGCGATCGTCCTGCTCGCGCTGCACGCGACGTTCTTCGAGCTCATCCGCTTCGTGCTGTTCACCGGGGTCGCGGTCCTGCTGCCCGGGTTCGCGCTGTGGCGGCTGATCGGCGGGTACGGGCGCAACCTGGTGGAGGACCTGTCCGCGGGGTTCGCTGTCGGGACGGCCGGGCAGGTGCTGGTCTATCTGGCCAGTGCGTCGATCGGTCTGCAGGCGTGGTCGTGGGTGTGGGCTCCGGTCGTGCTGGTGGTCGCGTTCGTCGACAGCGACGCCCGGGCGCGGGTCTGGCGGCGGGTCGAGAAGCCGCTGCGACCCCTGCAGGCGTGGCTGCTCGCGGCGTCGACCGCGGTCGTGCTGCTGATCGTGTACCGGCGCGGTCCGGGGCAGTTCCTCCCGGCGTACACCGATCCGCTGCGTGCGTACCCGGATCTGGCCTTCCAGCAGGCGCTGGCGGCGAGCGCGAAGTACGACGTACCGATCTCGACGTTGTGGCTCGGCGGGGAGCCGATGAAGTACCACACGTTCTTCCACCAGGCGACGGCCGCGACGCAGTGGGGTACGCGGATCGATCTGACCGATCTGATCCATTCGCTGAGCTGGCTGCCGTTGTTCCTCGCCGGCTGCGGGCTGGTGTTCGCGCTGACCACTCGGCTCGCTCCGACGGCGGAGTCGGGCGCCACCTGGGCCGGGCCGCTCGCTGTGTTCATCGCGGGACTCGGTGGGGCGATGCAGCCGTTGGCCGGGGGTGGCTTGGGCGGCGTCTCCACTGCGGTGGCGGCGTACCTGAGCCCGACGCAGAACCTTGGAGTACTGATCGCACTGGCCGTGTGCATCGTGGCGGTGGACCTGTTGCGGTCCGGCGGGAGGGAACGCAGCCGATGGGTGTTGCTGGTGCTGCTCGCGCTGGTAGCGGCCGGCGCGAAGTCGACGATCCTGCCGCTGGTGGGGGTCGGGTTCGCGTTCGCGTTCCTGCAGTTGGGGCTGGCGCGGCGGAGTACTCGGCCTGCGTTCTACGGCGGGCTGCTGTCGCTGGCGGTGTTCGTGGCGGCGCTGATCACGATCTTCGGCGGGAGCACGTGGGGGACGGAGATCAAGCCGTTCGAGACGTTCGTCCAGCTGGCGCCGTACCCGATGTTGATGTCGAACCCGCACGCGCAGTTGTTGACCGGGGCAACGACTCTGCTGAGTTGGGCGCTCGCCGCGTCGGGGTTGTTCTTCCTCGGCCGGAGGTGGCGGGACACCGGTGCGGTGTTCCTGGCCGGCTTCGTGGTCGCCGGGTTGCTGGGGACGTTGCTGACCACCCAGTCGGGCGTCAGCCAGCTCTACTTCCTTCGTACGGCGTTCCCCGTGGTCGCCGTACTGGCGTCCGTCGGGCTGGCGAATCTGGTCGGGCGACTCGGCGATCGGCGGGCCGTGGTGCTCGTGGGTTCGGCCGGACTGCTGGGTCTGGTGGCGCTGGCGATCGCTCGATGGCAGTCCGCTGATCTGCCCGGTATCAAGGCGCCGTGGCTGTGGACGCTGGCTGCTGTCCTGGTGGTTGGTGTGCTGGTGGCCGTTGTCTGGAAGCTGGCGCGGCGGCCGGGCAACTTCTTCGTGGCATTGCTCGGTGCAGCGGTCGCGGCGTGCATGATCGGCGCGGCGCTGGTGCCGTTGCAGGCGTTCGTGTCGGACAAGGCGTCGAATCTGGTCTTCGCGCATCCGTTCCGCGGCGGTGCGACGGCTGCTGAGGCAGGCGCTGCCCAGTGGCTCCAGAAGAACAGCACACCGGGCGACCTGGTCGCGACGAACGCGCACTGCATCATCCAGCGCAACGGCCTCTGCGACAGCCGGCACTTCTGGCTCGCTGCTCTGTCGGAGCGCCCTGTCCTCATCGAAGGCTGGTCGTACTCCAACCAGGCCAACCGCATAGCCCTCACCACCGGCGACAACCCGAGCCTGATCCCGTACTGGGACAACAGCGAGCTGGCCGCCAACGACACCGCCTTCAAGTCGCCGACGCCTGCGTCGATCGAGCGACTACGCCAGGCCGGAGTGCGCTGGCTGTACGCCGACAACCGCGCCGGCGGCGTATCGCCCGCGCTCCGCAACTTCGTCCGCCTCCGTCACGCCACTCTGGACGCGACGGTCTACGAGCTCAGATGAGCTGCAGGAGGGCGTCAGCCACCCGCTCCCGCCCCCGACCGTCGACCAGCTCCCACCCTGCACCAGCCAATCGGCCACGCTCAGCCGAGTCGGACAGCAGCCGCTTGAGTGTCGGGACCGCGGACGACGTGTCCGTCTGCAACGCGCTCAGCAGTCCCAGTCCAGCCGCCGCACCGGTACCGACAGCGCGCTCGTAGCCCATGATCTGGTTGTCGACCACACAGACCAGTCCGGTCGTCGCACCGAGACAGAGCAGCTCCCAGGTCGAGGTACCCGACGCACTGATGGTCAGGTCGGCGGCACGGACCTCTGCGGCCAGTTGATTGGTCGGACCGATGATCTGGAGCTGCTGCTGCGCTTGCAGCTCGACTGCCGCGATCTGTGCGGCGAGGTCGGGGCTGGGCGCGACGACGGTGGCCTCGAACGGCAGACCGGTCGCCGCTAGCGCGCGTGCGACGTACGGGCCGGCGCCGAAGGCATCTGTGCCACCGAAGAACGCAAACACCTTCGGTACTGCGGTATGCCGGGCCGCAGGCGGCTCGGCGGGACGGTGGTCGAGGATCTCGTCGCGGATCATCACGTACGGCAGACCGGCCAGCCGGACCGAGTCCCGCGGCAGCGCGGGGTGATCGAGCTCCGCAGCGAGGTTCTGGTCGACCAGCACGTCCGCCTCGGCGCCACGGAAGTCGCCGTCGACGATCGCCAGCGTTGGAAGCACCCGGGCGGCCGCGTAGACGGCTGCGTCCAGGTCGTAGGAGTCGAAGACGACCGCATCAAGCTCGAGCCGCTCGAAGAGCTCGACGTGTTCGGCAGCCGTCCAGACCGCGGGATGTACGTCGATGCCGCGCGCCGCGATCTGGTCGGCGGCCCACGGCACGGTGTGCGCGTCGCAGAGGAAGATCAGCTCGACGTCGCGGCGGCGTACCTCCTCGGCGAGCGCCAGGCAGCGCATCACGTGCCCGATGCCCCGGGCCGGCCCCACATCACATCGCACCCCGACGCGCTTCACGCCCAGACCGTATCGGCTGCATATCCGGTTGCCGGGGGCGGGCCGAGGTGAGAATCCGCACTTGTGGATAGACTAGTAGTACGTAGGAGAAGTAATACGTGGGAGGCTACGATGCGACTGAACAGCAAGGGCCAGGTCACGATCCCGGCCGAGCTCCGGCGCAAGCACCATCTCCACGAGGGGGACGAAGTGACCGTGATCGAGGCGGCCGACGGTCTGCGGATCGTGCGGGTCGAGGAGGCCGAGAGCCGCGGCCAGCGGTTGGTCCGGGAGATGCGCGGCCGGGCGACCGGCGGGATGAGCACCGAGGAGCTGATGGAGCTGCTGCGTGGCGAGTGATCGCCCCGACAAGTTGCTCGGCCCGCGCCGCCGGGCCGAGCAGTCCGAGGAGCGGGTGTCGCTGATCGACACCTGTGTGCTGCTCGACATCCTGACCGACGACCGCGACTGGGGCGAGTGGTCCGCGACCGCGGTGGCCGGCGCCCGCGACCAGGGCGAGCTGGTGATCAACCCGATCGTGTACGCCGAGGTCTCGGCCGGGTTCGACCGCATCGAGGAGGTCGACGCCGCGCTGCCGGTCAGCGACTTCCGGCGCGAACCGCTGCCGTTCCCGGCCGGCTTCCTGGCCGCGCGCGCCTTCGTCACCTACCGCCGCGCCGGCGGCGCGAAGACCTCGCCGCTGCCGGATTTCTACATCGGCGCGCACGCCGCCGTGCAGCGCTACGACGTCATCACCCGCGACCCACGCCCGTTCCGCTTCTACTTCCCGAGCGTACGTTTGATCACGCCGGGCTGAGACAGTGGATTGAAGGACCGGCTCACGGGGCAGCTATTGTTTCGAGGTCCGTACCGCGCGTGTGCGGTTCGGAACTGTCCGTCAGAAGGGTCCCGCTCGCGTGTCAATCCTTACCGGCTCAGACATCCTCGTCACCGGAGGCACCGGGTCGTTCGGCCGGAGCTTTGTACGGCACGCGCTGGACCAGCTGAATCCGCGCCGCATCATCGTGTTCAGCCGCGACGAGCTGAAGCAGTGGGAGGTCCGCCAGCTGTTCGGCGACGACCCGCGGCTGCGGTTCTTCCTCGGCGACGTCCGCGACCGGTCCCGGTTGCTGCGGGCGATGCACCGGGTCGACTACGTCGTACACGCCGCTGCGCTGAAGCAGGTGGACAGCGGTGAGTACAACCCGTGGGAGTTCGTCCAGACCAACGTGATCGGCTCGCAGAACGTCATCGAGGCGGCGATCGACTGCGGCGTGAAGCGGGTCGTGGCGCTGTCGACGGACAAGGCGTCCAGCCCGATCAACCTGTACGGCGCGACCAAGCTGACCGCGGACAAGCTGTTCATCAACGGCAACCACTACGCGGCGGCGTACGACACCCGCTTCAGCGTCGTGCGGTACGGGAACGTGATGGGCAGCCGGGGCTCGATCATCCCGAAGTTCCGCGCGTTGCACGCGGCCGGCCAGTCGCTGCCGATCACCGACCTGCGCTGCACCCGGTTCCTGATCACGCTGCCGGAGGCGGTCGAGTTCGTCGTCGACTCGTTCGACCTGATGACCGGCGGCGAGCTGTACGTACCGCGGATCCCGTCGATGAAGGTGACCGACCTGGCCGAGGCGATCGCGCCCGGCGCGACCATGCACGACGTCGGCCTGCGCCCGGGCGAGAAGCTGCACGAGGAGATGATCAGCCCGGAGGAAGGCCGCCGCGCGCTGTCCCTCGGCAACCGCTTCGTCCTGCAGCCCGACCTCGCCACCTGGGGCTACCAGCCGCCCACCGACGGCCGTCCGGTCGCGGGCGATTTCCACTACGCGTCCGACACCAACGACCAGTGGTACTCGATCGAGGAGATCCGCAAGATCCTCGAGAGCGACGTCTGACCGTGCTGCCGTACGGACGCCAGTCGATCTCCGAGGACGACATCGCGGCGGTCACCGCCGTACTGCGGGGCGACTGGCTCACGACCGGACCGGCGGTCACCGCCTTCGAGCAGACGGTGTCTGAGCTGGCCGGCGGCCACCGCGCAGTCAGCTGTACGTCGGGGACCGCGGCCCTTCACATCGCGTACGCCGCCCTGGGCGTCGGCCCTGGCGATGAGGTCATCACCACGCCGATGACCTTCGTAGCCACCGCTTCCTGCGCCGCCATGCTCGGCGCCCAGATCGTCTTCGCCGACATCGACTACGACACCGGCCTGATAGACCCGTCTGCCGTCGAAGCGTCGCTTTCTGAACGGTCCAGGGTCATCGCGGCGGTCGACTATGCCGGTCAGTCCGCTGACTATGACGCTCTCCAGCCGCTTGCAGACCGAGTCGGTGCTCGCACGCTGGCCGACGCCGCTCACTCGGTCGGTGGCTCGGCAGGCGGCCGTCCGGTCGGTGACCTGGCCGATGTGACCACGATGTCGTTCTTCCCGACGAAGAACCTGACCACCGGCGAAGGCGGCGCGGTCGTCTGCAAAGATCCGGTTGTTGGCCAGCGAGCCCACGAGTTCCACTTCATCGGTCTCGTCCGCGACCCGTCGCGCTTCGAGCTCACCGACGAAGGCCCGTGGCACCAAGAGGTCCACGAGTACGGCGTGAACTACCGCCTCACCGACCTCGGCGCCGCACTCGGGCTCTCCCAGCTCGCCCGTCTCGCTGAGTTCAAACGCCGTCGAACCGAGATCACCGCGCGCTACAACAAGGCGTTCGCCGACATCGACGGCCTGCGTACGCCGGTGCAACGGGACGGCGTCGATCCGATGTGGCACCTGTACCCGATCCGGGTGCTCGGCGGACGCCGCCGCGAGGTGTTCGAGCGGATGCGGGCCGCGGGGATCGGCGTACAGGTGAACTACATTCCGGTGTACTGGCACCCGGTGTTCGCGCGGCAGGGATACAAGCGCGGACTCTGCCCGAACGCGGAGCAGTACTACACCGAGGAGCTGTCGTTACCGCTCTTCCCGGCCCTCACCGACGGTGACGTCGACCGAGTGATCGAGACTCTCGTGGAGTTGGTTCGCTAACGTGACGGATGTGACCCGATCGAATCTGATCGGCGGAGAGATGCTCAACTGGTCGGATCTGCACCCGGGCGACGCCCGCCCCGCGGCCGCCGGACCCGCAGCGACAGCACTCCTGGCCGCCACCCTCCACCCCGACGACACCGTCCTGATCGCCGGCCCCCACGCCGCCGATCTCATCACCGCTGTCGCTTCCCAGGTCACGTCGGTGGACCTCCTCGTCCGCTCCGCCCCGGACGCCGAAGAACTCGCGGAGCTCCTCTCCACCACCAAAGGCGAAGTCTTCTGCGGCTCGGTCGACCGCTTCGCGGTTGACGAAGAAGCCGGAGGGACGAGGGCCGCGGCCGCCGGTGCGAACGGAGTCGGTGGCGGCACGGCGAGCGGCGTCGGTGGTGGGTATGACGTGGTTGTTGCGTTGGATGGGATGGATCGGCTGGTCGGGCCGGATACTGCGCGGTTCAGCTGGGGCGATGGGCTCGGGCGGTTGGTTCGGCAGCTGGCGCCCGGTGGCCGGTTGTTGTTGGGGGCGGAGAACTCGTTCGGGTTCCAGCGGTTGGTGCAGCCGGATATTGCCGCGGCTCTTCCGCGGGACGAGGACTGGGGACGGGATGTCGCCGATCGCGCGCCCGCCGGTCTTAGACCGCTGGCAGCCGCTCTCGACGACGCCGGCGTGCAGGTGAGGCGCACGTACGCCGTCTTCCCGTCGCTGGTCCAGGCGGATGTCGCGGTCAGCTCGGTCGAAGGATTCGCGGCTGTCGTCGGTGCGCGTGCTGTTGCTGCAGGCAACCAAGGTCCGGTGCTGATGGATCCGTACCGCGTGGTGCTTGATGCGGCCGCGGTTGGGCTCGGCGTGGAACTGGCTCCGGCTTGGTACTTCGTGGTTGGGGCGGATACGCCGACTGAGTTGCCCAAAGGTGTTGTGCCGGTCGGCGAAGGTGTTGTGCTGGAGGAGCACCTTCTGACGGCCCTGCGCTCTGATGATCAGGCCGAGCTTCGGAAGGTGATTCCTGGGTATGTGGCCTGGCTGGGGTCGGGTGGTACGGGGTCGCCGGACAACGTGATTCTCGACGGGGTGTCGTACCGGCTGTTCGGGGAGCCGCAGGAGCTGGACGTTGTGGAGCACCTGGCCCGGTTCGCGAAGCGGGCGTTGGAAAGTGGCTCGCGGCAACCATGGCCCGCGGCGGCTGATCCGCACGCGTTGACGGCACGGTTGGCGTCGATGGCCGGGATCACCGTCCCGGAGCAGGAGTTCACGCCGGATGAAGTCATTCGCCCGCGCGGCAGCGCCGAGCAGCTCGCGACGGTCGCTCGGCTCGCCGACGAGCTCGCCCACGCCAGCGCCCGCGCGATCCTGTTCGAAGGCACCGTCAGCGGCATCCGGCGTTCGCTCCCGTATCGCGTCGGCCACGGCGTACTCAACCCGGCTCGGGTGATCCGCCGCCGCCTCAAGCGCGTACTCCGTAAGGTGCGTCGCTGATGCACCACGCCAACCACTTCTACGGCCACGCCAACATCATGGCGTCGTACGCCGGACTCTCGAAACCACCGCGGATCTGGGGCTACCTGCAGCACGGCTGGAACATCCTCGACGGGTTCGCGCACGGCACGAACTTCGCGCCGGGGATGCCGAAGTTCGTCTGGTCCGACAGCGTCCGCCGCCGCGGCCACGCGCTCGGCCTGCGCAACTACTCGGTGATCGGCTCGGTCTGGCTGTACCTGCTCAAGATCCATCCGGAGCTCGCCACCCCGGCGAAACGTGCCAAGGGCACCATCTTCTATCCGTTCCACGGCTGGGAAGGCCAGCACGTGCTCGGCGACCACGGCCGGATCGTTGCCTCGATCAACGAGCACGAGACCGGCCCGGTCACCGTCTGCCTGTACTGGAACGAGTACGACAAGCCCGCGATCCGCAACGTCTACAAGGACGCCGGTTTCCGGGTCATCACGCACGGCTACCGCGGCCTGCACTGGCGCCGTACCAACGCCAAGTTCCTGGTCAACCAGCTGCGCGAGCTCCGCCGGCACGAGCGGGTCGCGTCCAACCGGCTCAGCTCCGCCGTTCTGTACGGCGCCTCGCTCGGCCTGCAGCCCGGGGTCTACGGTGATCCCATGGTGCTGGAGAACGAGCACCCGTCGTTCGGCGGCCAGGCACGGATCAAGCGGCTGTGGCCGGAGCTCGACCAGCCGTTCGTCCCGGCGGCGGTCGCGCGTGAGTTCACCGATACCGAGCTGGGCGTCGACCATGTCGCCGGTCCGGCCGAGATCCGGGAGATGTTCCGATGGAACCCCTGAAAGTAGGCATCATCACGCAGGTGCGCGTGACCAGCACGCGACTGCCGGCCAAGGTGCTGCTGAGCGTCGCGGGCCGTTCGTACCTCGAACACCATCTCGACCGGCTGAGCCGCACCGGCCTGCCGGTGATCGTCGCGACCACCACGAACGTCCACGACGACCTCGTGGTGCAGGTGTGTCATGAGGACGGCATCCCGGTGTTCCGCGGCAGCGAGGACGACGTACTGAGCCGGTTCGCCGGCGCCGCCCGCGAGCACGAGCTGGACGCGATCGTTCGGGTGACGTCGGACTGCCCGCTGATCGACCCGGAGATCGTTGCCGCGGGCGTCGATCGCTGGCGGGCCGAGAACGACCTCGACCTGTACATCTCGAACTGCCTCGAGCGGACCTACCCGCGCGGCATGGACTTCGAGATCTTCTCCACCGCCCGGTTGTACGACGCGGAGGCGAAGGCCACGCTCAAGGCCGACCGCGAGCACGTCACGCCGTACCTGCACCAGAACCGGTCCGGCGAGATGCGGCTGCTGAACCTTCCGTGGTCCGGCGGCGGGGCGCAGTACCGGCTGACCCTGGACACCGCGGACGACTGGAAGTTGCTCGACGCACTCATCGAGGACTTCGACGCACCCCGGCTCAACTGCGCGGAACTGGTCGCGATCCTGGACGCCCACCCGGAGCTGGCCGCGCTCAACGCACACATCGAGCAGAAGAAGCTCGGCGAGTGACCGCACGCAGGCCGTCCACTACGGCATGATTTACGGTGATGACCACCGATGACCCAGCCGGGGACGCCGCGGACGGCCCGGCCAACGGCGCGCACGCGGCGCGGGCGAAGTCGTTCGGCGCCGTCGCGGCGGCGTACGACGTGGGTCGCCCGACGTTCCCGGTCGAGTCGCTGACCTGGATCCTGGGCCCGGGCCGCGGTCTGCAGGTACTCGATCTGGGGGCCGGCACCGGCAAGCTCGCCGCGGTCGCCGCCGAGCTCGGGCACGATGTCATCGCGGTCGACCCGTCGCAGGAGATGCTCGAGGTCTGCCGCCGACGGTCCGGTATCGACACGATGGTCGGCGCCGCGGAGTCGATCCCGCTCGCGCACGCCTCGGTGGACGCGGTCATCGTCGGCCAGGCGTTCCATTGGTTCGACCACGCCCGCGCGCTGCCGGAGATCGCCCGGGTGCTGCGGCCGAACGGCGTACTGGGCCTGCTCTGGAACAACGCGGACACCGTGGTTCCGTGGGTCCGCCGGATCTTCCAGACCATCCAGGGCGACGGTGTCGGCGGCAGCGACCGGTTCGACCCGGTGCCGATCCTGGACCAGTCGAACCTGTTCACCCCGCCCGAGTTCGCCCGGTTCCGGCACTGGCACGACCTGAACCGCGAAGGCCTGCGGCAGCTGGCCCAGTCGCACTCGCGGGTCGCCGTACTCAAGGACACCCGGCGCGACCAGGTCCTGGACCAGATCGAGCTGATCTACGAGCACACCGCCCGGCCCCCGGAGGCGCTGCGGATGCCGTACTTCACCGACTGTTTCCGGGCGCACCCCAGCGAGTTCGCCAATTACCGCCGTACCGTCGACGGGCCGGTCGCACCGCACCTGTAGAAACGTTTTGGTTGCGGTAGGTCACAAACGGGCGACTTGCGGCTAACGTGCACCTGTTCGTGTCCGGGCAAAAGGGGATCTGATGGACGACCAGGCGGTGCGCGAGCGGGATGCCCGTGCATACGAGGCTGTGTACGAAGCGGCCGATTTCACCGAGCTGAAACGGCGCTACAAGAACTTCGTGGTGCCGTGGACCATCACCTTCATGGCCTGGTACCTGGCGTACGTCGCCTGCAACAACTGGGCCCGCGGCTTCATGAGCCACCGGATCGGCGGCAGCCACATCAACGTCGCGCTGATCTTCGGCCTGCTGCAGTTCGTGTCGACATTTGTGATCGCCGCGCTGTACGGCCGGTTCGCCAACCGGAAGCTCGACCCGCTGGCCCACGGCCTGAACGCCAAGTACAAGAGGGAGCGCCGCCGGTGAACTCGCTTCTCATCCCGATGGCCACCGAGCCCGGCAACCGGGCCCTGACCATCTCCCTGTTCACCGCTGTTGTTGCCGTGACGCTGTACATCACCTGGTGGGCGTCCAGGCAGAACAAGACCGCGGCCGACTACTACGCCGGCGGCCGCAACTTCAGCGGCGCGCAGAACGGCCTGGCCGTCTCGGGCGACTACATGTCCGCCGCGTCCTTCCTCGGCATCTCCGGCCAGATCGCCCTCTACGGGTACGACGGCTTCCTGTACTCGATCGGCTTCCTGGTCGCCTGGCTGGTCGCGCTCCTGCTGATCGCCGAGCTGCTGCGGAACTCGGGCCGCTTCACGATGGCCGACCAGCTCGCGTTCCGGATGAAGCAGCGGCCGGTCCGGACGGCGGCCGCGACCTCGACGATCGTGGTGTCGATCTTCTACCTGCTGGCCCAGATGGTCGGGGCCGGCTCGCTCGTCGGGCTGCTGCTCGGCGTGAAGAGCGAGGGTCTGAAGGCCGCCGTGATCGTCCTGGTCGGCGCGCTGATGATCATCTACGTGACGATCGGCGGCATGAAGGGCACCACCTGGGTGCAGATCGTGAAGGCCGTGCTGCTGATGGCCGGCACCGTCGTGATCACGTTCCTGGTGCTGCTGAAGTTCCACTTCAACCTCTCGGACCTGCTCGGCGCGGCGGCGACGAAGTCCGGCCACGGCGAGTCGTTCCTGCAGCCCGGGTTGCTGTACGGCAAGGACCTCACCGGCCAGATCGACTTCCTGTCCCTCGGCCTCGCGCTGGTCCTCGGTACGGCGGGCCTGCCACACATCCTGATCCGCTTCTACACGGTGCCGGACTCGCGGGCCGCGCGGCGCTCGGTGCAGTGGGCGATCGGCCTGATCGGCGTGTTCTACCTGATGACGCTGGCTCTCGGGTTCGGCGCGGCGGCGCTGCTCGACACCGGCAAGGGTTCGGCGGTGGCCGAGTCGAAGGGCAACGTCGCGTCGCCGCTGCTGGCGGAGGCCGTCGGCGGTGGTGCCGGATCGATCGGCGGGGCGATCCTGCTGGCGCTGATCGCGGCGGTCGCCTTCGCGACGATCCTCGCGGTGGTCGCCGGGCTCACGCTGACGTCGGCGTCGTCGTTCGCGCACGACCTCTACGCGAACGTGATCGCGAAGCAGAAGCCGTCGGAGAAGAGCGAGCTCCGGGTGGCGCGGTTCGCCGCGATCGGGATCGGCGCGGTGGCGATCGCGCTGGCGATCCCGGCGCAGAAGCTGAACATCGCATTCCTGGTCGCACTGGCCTTCGCGGTCGCGGCCTCGGCGAACCTGCCGGCGCTGCTCTTCAACCTGTTCTGGAAGCGGTTCAACACTTCTGGCGCCGCATGGAGCATCTACGGCGGCCTGATCTCCGCGGTCGTCCTGGTGGTCTTCTCGCCGGTGGTGTCGGGCAAGCCGACGTCGATGATCACCGGCGCCGACTTCGCCTGGTTCCCGCTGTCGAACCCGGGCATCGTGTCGATCCCGCTCGGCTTCCTGTTCGGCGTCCTCGGCACGTACCTCGGCCGGGACAAGTCCAGCGAGGAGCGGTACAAGGAACTCTCGGTCCGCGCGCTCACCGGTGCCGGCGCGGAAGGTCCCGCCAAGCACTGACGCTGCTCCCGATGGCCCGGCTCGCTCTGTGCGAGCCGGGCCTTTCGTCGTTGATGAACCGTTGACGGCTGCGTAGCGGTGCCGTAACAATGAGCCATCGCCGCGCAAGAAATGAGCAAGTCAGCGAAAGTTTTGGACTCCAGCGCGGCAGCTCTTCCCTGACCCGCCCACCAGGAGAGGCCCATGCGTATTCCGAGATGGCGGTTGCTGACCGCCTTGCTGGCTGCGAGTCTCGCGGCGGCACCACTCGTCCGACCGGTACCGGCCGCGCAGGCCGCCGTACTCGCCGGACCCAACCTCGCCGCCGGCAAAGCCGCCTCGGCCAGTAGCAGCACCCAGACCTACGTCGCGTCGAACGTGACGGACAGCAACCAGAGCAGCTACTGGGAGAGCGCGAACAACGCGTTCCCGCAGTGGGTCCAGGTCGACCTCGGCTCGTCGGTCGCGACCAACCAGGTCGTGCTCAAGCTGCCGACCGCGAACTGGGGCGCCCGCGACGAGACCCTCGCGGTCCAGGGCAGCGTCGACGGGCAGAACTTCACCGATCTGTCCGCGTCCGCGGCGCGCACGTTCAGCCCGCCGAACAACACCGTGACGGTCAACTACGGCACGGCGACCACGCGGTACGTCCGGATCCGGATCACCGCGAACACCGGGTGGCCGGCCGGGCAGCTGTCCGAGCTCGAGGTCTACGGGCCGGCGACCGGTGACACCCAGGCTCCCACCGCCCCGGGCGGCCTGGCCTTCACCGAGCCCGGCTCCGGACAGATCCGCCTCACCTGGAACGCCTCGACCGACAACGCCGGCGTTACCGGGTACGACGTCTACGCCAACGGCCAGCTGAAAACCAGCGTGACCGGGCTGACGTACACAGACAACCAACCGGCCAATGTTTCGGTGTCGTACTTCGTCCGAGCAAAGGATGCTGCTGGCAACCAATCGCCGAACAGCAACACCGTCACCCGTAACGGCAGTGGCGGACCGGGTAGCAACCTCGCGCTGCACAAGCCGATCACCGCGTCCGGGTACACGTTCACGTACGTGCCGGCGAACGCGAACGACGACGACGTGACGACGTACTGGGAGGGCAACGCCAACCCGGCGACGCTGACCACGCAGCTCGGCTCGAATGCGGATCTCAGCTCGATCGTGGTCCGGCTCAACCCGGACTCGGCCTGGGGACCGCGGACGCAGACGTTCTCGATTCTCGGTCGCGAGCAGAGCTCGTCAACGTTTACGACGATCGTTGGCTCCGCTGCGTACAACTTCAGCCCGTCGGGCGGCAACAGCGTGACGATCCCGGTGAGCGCGCGGGTGGCCGACGTACGGCTGAACTTCACCGGGAACACCGGCGCGCCGGCCGGGCAGGTCGCTGAGCTGCAGGTGCTCGGCGTACCGGCTCCGAACCCGGATCTCACCTTGTCGAACGTGTCCTGGACACCGACGTCTCCGGTGGAGACCGACGCGATCACGGTCCGCGCGACGGTGAACAACGGCGGTACGGCGGGCTCCGCGGCGACCGACGTGAACTTCTACTTCGGCGACACCAAGGTCGGTACGGCGGCGGTCGGCGCGCTCGCGGCCGGGGCGTCGACGACGGTCAGCGCGTCGATCGGCACGCGCGACGCCGGGTCGTACTCGTTGAGCGCCAAGGTCGACGAGGCCAACACGGTGATCGAGCAGAACGACGGGAACAACACCGCGAACGCTTCCGGGCCTCTTGTGGTGACGCCGGTTGCGAGCTCGGACCTGATCGCGTCGGCGGTCAACTGGACGCCGGGCAACCCGTCGGCAGGCAACTCCGTCGCATTCTCGGTTGCTTTGCGCAACCAGGGCAGTGTCGCCTCTGCGTCTGGTGCGCATGGGATCACGCTGACGGTGCTGAACGGGTCCTCCGTGGTCACGACGCTGACTGGGTCGTACAACGGTGCGATCGCGGCCGGTGCGACCACTCCTGCTGTTGCTCTGGGCAACTGGACGGCGGCGAACGGGCGCTACACCGTGCGGGTCGTGCTGGCCGACGACGCGAACGAGCTGCCGGTGAAGCGGACGAACAACACCAGCGAGCGGCCGCTCTTCGTCGGTCGTGGTGCGAACATGCCGTACGACCACCTCGAGGCAGAGGACGCCTCGGTCGGCGGCGGTGCGACCGTCATCGGGCCGAACCGGACCATCGGCGATCTGGCCGGCGAGGCTTCCGGCCGGCGCGCGGTGACGCTCAACTCGAACGGCTCGTACGTCGAGTTCACCACGCGGGCATCGACGAACGCGCTGGTCACCCGGTTCTCGATGCCGGACTCCGCCGGTGGCGGTGGCCAGAGCTCGTCGATCAGTGTCTACATCAACGGCAGCTTCGCGAAGACGTTGCCGCTGACGTCGAAGTACGCCTGGCTGTACGGCGCGGAGGCGTCGCCGAACAACTCGCCCGGATCGGGGCCGGCGCGGCACATCTACGACGAAGCCAACCTGATGCTCGACCAGACGTATCCGGCCGGGACCAGGATCCGGCTGCAGAAGGATCCGGCCAACAGCACGACGTACTCGATCGACTTCGTCGACACCGAGGCCGCGACTCAGGTTGCGAACCCCGGCGCCGGATTCGTGACGCCGGCCGGGTTCTCCCAGCAGGACGTGCAGAACGCACTCGACCGGGTGCGGCAGGACAGCACGCTGCAGGGTGTCTACCTGCCGGCCGGTGACTACGACACTTCGTCGAAGTTCCAGGTGTACGGCAAGGCCGTCAAGATCGTCGGGGCCGGACCCTGGTTCACCCGGTTCCACGCGCCGACGACGCAGGACAACACCGATGTCGGATTCCGGTCCGAGGCATCGGCGAACGGGTCGACGTTCAGCGGATTCGCGTACTTCGGCAACTACACGTCGCGGATCGACGGACCCGGGAAGGTGTTCGACTTCTCCGGTACGGCGAACATGACCATCGACAACATCTGGGTCGAGCACATGGTCTGCATGTACTGGGGCTCGAACACCGACACGTCGACGATCAAGAACTCGCGCATCCGGGACACGTTCGCCGACGGCATCAACATGACGAACGGATCGTCCGGGAACACCGTCAGCAACAACGACGCCCGCTCCACCGGCGACGACAGTTTCGCGCTCTTCAACGCCACCGACAACGGCGGCGGGGAAGTGCGGGACAACGTCTTCGAGAACCTGTCCGCGGCGCTGACCTGGCGGGCCGCCGGGTTCGCGGTGTACGGCGGGACGAACAACATCTTCCGGAACCTGTACGCGGCGGACATGCTCACGTACCCGGGGATCACGATCAGCTCGCTGGACTTCGGCATTCCGATGAACGGATTCGGTGCGACCCCGCCGACCGTCTTCCAGAATGCTTCGGTGGTGCGGTCCGGCGGGCATTTCTGGGGTAATCAGGCATTCCCCGGGGTGTGGATCTTCTCGGCCTCGAAGATCTTCCAGGGGATTCGCGTGAGTGATCTCGATATCGTCGATCCGACGTACAGCGGGATCATGTTCCAGACCAATTACGTCGGCGGCCAGCCGCAGTTCCCGGTCGCGGATACCGTCTTCACCAACACGACAATCACCGGAGCCCGCAAATCCGGCGACGCCTTCGACGCCAAGTCCGGCTTCGGAATCTGGGCCAACGAACTCCCAGAACCCGGCCAAGGCCCAGCCGTAGGCTCCGTCACCTTCAACAACCTAACCCTCTCCAACAACGCCAAAGACATCCAAAACACAACCACAACCTTCACCATCAACCGCAACTAACCCAACAGGAGCCGCCGGAGGACTCACCCCTCCGGCGGCTCCATTTCAATCTGCCCCAACCTGCCCCGAGATGCCCCGGTGTCATTCCCTCAGGCAGCTCCCGACACGTGTGAACGTCGAACCTTGCCACTCAACAGGGCGGGGAGATGCCAACCCACGTGTTCGTCGACGAGAACAAGACCCGGGGATTCCTGATGGTTGCCGCTCGGTGCCCATCAGGTGATGTCGCGGTCAATCGCAAGGCTCTTCGCGGGCTGCTCCTGCCTGGACAGGAGCGTCTGCATTTCAGGCACGAGACCGATGCACGCCGCAAGCAGATCCTTGACGTCATCGCAGGGCTACACCTGCTGGTCGACATCTATGCGACCGAGCGAGAGACGCTCGCTAACAGGCGCCGCTGTCTCGAGGCGATCGTCCGCGATGCGGCAACTGACGCCGAGCGGCTCGTGATCGAGCGGGACGAGTCGACCATCGCGCGGGACCGGGAGACGCTGCACGCCGCGTGCCGGCGCTTCGAGTGCTTCGAGCTGCGGTGGGAGCTGATGGTGCCGAAGCTCGATCCGCTGCTGTGGGTGCCCGATGCCGTCGGCTGGGCGTGGGCCCGCGCAGGACACTGGCGCCGCACTGTCGCGGCGTTCAGTGGCCTGCGCGACCTCTGAAGAAAGCGCGAGACCCGGCTCACCGACCGTCCGGATGGCTGCCGGGTCCACTTCAAGGGACTCTTCTGTCCACGAGCAAGATCAACTGTAGCCGGAAGTTGTGGGTCGGCGAGCGGATTTTCCTATCTGCCCCTGGATGCCCCTGGAAACCCTGGCCTACAGGTCTTTGGTTATTCGGGAGAGGGCTTGGCCGGCTTTGAGGACCAGGGCTCGGTCTTGGTCGTCGAGGCGGTTGAGGAGGTTGGAGAGTTCGTCGGCTGCCTGCTGGCCGGACGCTTCTACGGTGGCGGCGCCGACCTCGGTGAGGACGACGGCGGTGGCGCGGCCGTCGACGGGGTCCGGCTCGCGGCGTACCAGGCCGGCTTGTTCCAGCGCCGCGACCGTGGTGGTCGCGGTGGGTTGGGAGCACGGGACCCGGCTGGCGATCTCGCCGATCCGGATCGGTTGCTCGTCGGCGATCAGCATCAGCGCCAGGAACTGCGTCGGGTGCATGACCGTGGTGGTCCTGCTCCGGCGCAGGTGCCTGACGATCCGGTGCATGCTCACCAGGAGTAGCAGAGTCTCAGCCGCCGCCATGTGCGCCATGTGGATCACCTCCGTCGGGAAGCGCCATCCTGGCACAGGCAGCCAAACAACTCCTACAACGAGAGCCTGATATCTGGGTGATAAACGTCAATCCAGGTCGCCAGCGACAGCGTTTGCTCCAGCTGCCGCCGCCCCGCCCCCTCCGCCGACCGGGCCAGCTGATCGGCCCGCTCGCGGTCCACCAGCTCGAACACCGGATGCCGATCGGCCACCAGCTCACGGACCTGCCCCGCCAGCGCCTCGACGTACGCCGGATCCTGGGTCTGCGGGTACGGCGACTTCCGCCGCTCCACCACCGACCGCGGCAGTACGTCGCTGGTCGCCGCCCGCAGCAGGCTCTTCTCGTGCCCGTCGAACGTCTTCATCGACCACGGGGTGTTGTAGACGTACTCCACCAGCCGGTGATCGCAGAACGGCACCCGCACCTCGAGCCCGACCGCCATGCTCATCCGGTCCTTCCGGTCGAGCAGGATCCGCACCATCCGGGTCAGGTGCAGGTAGCAGACCTTCCGCATCGCCCACTCGTCGTCCGACTCCCCCTCGAGCCGCTCGATCTCGCCCACGGCCTCGGCGTACCGGTCCCGCAGATGACCGCCGAGATCGAGCTGCCGCAGCACGTCCTTCCGTAGGACGTTGACCTGGCCGGCCTGTCGTCGCGACAGCGAGTACGCGATCCAGGGGAACATCGGCCGGTTCCGGACCTCGGGGTCGTGGAACCACAGGTACCCGCCGAACACCTCGTCCGCCGACTCGCCCGACAGCGCGACCGTCGACTGCTCGCGGATCGCCGCGAACAGCAGGTACAGCGAGTTGAAGATGTCACCGCCGATCGGCCCGTCGTTCGCCCGGACCACCTTCCGCCGGATCTCCGGATCGGTCAGTACGGCGTTGTCCAGCACGATGTCCGAGTGCTGCGAATGCACCAGATCCGCAACGTCGTGCACGTACGGCGTGTCCGGCGTACCGCGGAGCTCGGTCGGCTGGAAGTTCTCCTCCTGCCCGACGAAGTCGACCGCGAAGCTGCGGACCTTCTTCCCCTCCTCCGCCAACTGCCCGGCGGCGAGCGCCGTGATCGCGCTCGAGTCGAGCCCGCCCGACAACAGCACACACCGCGGTACGTCGGCCACCAGCTGCCGCCGCGTGATGTCGTCGAGCAGTTCCCGGATATGCGCGACCGACGTGTCCTGGTCGTCGGTGTGCCGCCTGGTCTCCAACCGCCAGTAGACGTTGCGACGGATGCCGGCACGATCGACCGTGACGACAGTGCCCGGCTCGACCTCGAACATCCCCGCCCACAAGGACTTGCCGGGCGTCTTCGACATCGTGAACAGCTCGCGCAGACCCTCGGCCTCGACGACGGCCGGTACGGCGGGGTTCGCCAGGATCGCCTTCGGCTCGGAACCGAACAGCACCCCGTCCGCGGTCGGGTAGTAGAAGAACGGCTTGATGCCCATCCGGTCGCGGACCATCACCAGGGTCTCGGTCCGCGGGTCCCAGATCGCGAGCGCGTACATCCCGTTCAGCCGTTCCGCGAACGCAGTACCCCACTCGGCGTAGGCACGGAGCACGACCTCGGTGTCCGAGTCGGTCGTGAACGCGTGCCCGCGGCGGCGGAGCTCGTCGCGCAGCTCGGTATAGTTGTAGACCTCACCGCTGTACACCATCCCGAGCGTGATCGTGCGCCCCTCGTGGACGACGTCGGTGGTCATCGGCTGCTCGCCGCCGGGGAGGTCGATGACGGCGAGTCTGCGATGCCCGAGTGCGACGTGCGGCGAGTACCAGGTGCCCCTCGCGTCCGGCCCGCGACACGACATCGTCTCGGTCATCGCGTCGACGACCTCCCGCTCCGCGCCGAGATCCTGCCGGTACGCCACCCACCCGGTGATGCCACACATACGGTCGCTCCTCGTCCCTCGAGAGATGCATTCCCACCCAATGTATTTCTCGCAGGGAGTGACACAAGCGCTCGTTTGGGTGAGCAAACTCTCAGAGGTGTACTGCGACCACGCCGAGCGCGAACGCCAGTCCCGCCAGCCCGAGCATCGTGGTCGCGAGGATGATCAGCCAGCGTTGAAGCGCCGGCAGCTCGGCCGCGGTCGCGAAGACACGCTGCGGCCAGTGGCGCCAGGAGACGTACCAGAAGATGGCTGTTGCGATCAGCAACAGCAGGCCCTTCACCGCGTGGATCCACCAGTGGTCCCGGTTGATCGCGAGCATCGCGCCGCCGGTGAGCGCGATCGCGGCGATCAGGCCGATCACCTTCCAGCGGTTGCCTGAGGCAATGACTGCGGTGAGCTGCTCGCGACCGTCCTGGTCGGTCCCGAAGTACCGCTTGAGCTTCGGCTGCACGACGAACAGCGAGTACGCCATCCCGCCGACCCACGCCGCCGCCAGCCCCGCGTGGATGATCGCAAGCACGGCTGTCATGCCACGAAAATAGGTCACGTCCGGGTGCACCCGGCTTATAGCCTCGCGGCATGGATCCGTGGCAGACGTTGACGACCGCATACGAACAGTCCCGAGTCCGTGAGGATTCGCTCGACCAATTGATGGAATGGGACGCCCAGCGCTCGATGATCGGCTCGGTGGCGGGCAAGGCCGTCCTCGATGTCGGCTGCGGGAACGGCGGCAAGGCCGTCGAGTTGGCCCGGGAGTACGGCGCGGCGTCGGTGGTCGGCGTAGACGTCGGCGCGCAGTTCGTGACGCCGCCGGACGACGTCGACGTCACGTTGCTCACCGGCGACCTCTCCACGCTCGACGAGATCGAGGCGCTCGAGGGCCGGCGGTTCGATTTGGTGGTGTTCCTGCAGTCGCTCGCGTACGCCCGGGATCGTGACCGCACGCTCCGCGCGGTGCGGTCGCTGCTGACCGAGGACGGCGTACTCGTCGTCTCCATGGCCCACCCGATCCGCTGGGCCGTCGAACGCTCGGAGCGGGAGGGCATCGGGCTCGGGGAGGCGTACCACGCGGTCGGTCCGTATTCGTACCCGTCGCTGTGGGACCGGGACGTGACCATCACCCACACAACCGACACGTTCTCGTCGATCCACAACTCCTTGACCGACAACGGATTCGTGGTCGAGCGGGTACTCGAGCCGCAACTGTCGGAGGAGAAGCAGCAGCGCTATCCCCACAAACAGGCCTGGCTCGCCCAACACGTCGGCATCATCATCTTCCGCGCCCGGCCGTCGGCGTGAACATCCAGGTCCTCCATCGAAGCGGCCAGTGGTGTCCTGGGCGGCGAGTCGATGATGTCGTCGCGTACGACGTCCGCATCCTGCCCAAGTACCAGGTCGCCGGCCGCCCAACCGTCGACCGCAGCTACCTCCTGTTAAACGAAGGCATCCAACTGACAAAGCCGGTTGTCTTCGAGGGCCCGGTCGAGGGCTGGTGGTACGTCGACCTCGTAGACATCTCACACACCGACGAGGGCTTGGTCGTCCACGACATGTACATCGACTTCCTCATCCCACCCGCACTGGACCGCTACCAACTCCTAGACCTCGACGAATTCGCCGACGCCCTCCAATCCGGGAAGTTGTCTCCCACCCAGTCCGCCACCGTCCTCACCCAAACCCAGACCTTCATCAACCACTACCTCCGCCGCCCAGAGGAAGGCCCGAACGGCCCCACCCGCCAGTTCCCCCCACCCGCAGTCACAGCCCTCGAACAACTCCCAAGCTTCCTAGCACCCAGGTAGTCACCCGCGGGGGCAGACGACAGCAGACCCCCGGCAAGTGCCGGGGGTCTGCTGCGGAGTACTTGGACTGGTCAGTCTTCGTCGGACTTGCCGGCGGCGAGGTTGGTTTTGATCAGGTCCATGACGGTGGAGTCGGCGAGGGTGGTTACGTCGCCTACCTCGCGGTTTTCGGCTACGTCACGGAGGAGGCGGCGCATGATCTTGCCGGAGCGGGTCTTGGGGAGTTCGGAGACGACCATGATCTGGCGGGGCTTGGCGATCGGGCCGATTTCCTTGGCTACGTGGTTGCGGAGTTCCTGGACCACGTCGGGGCCGCCGTCGCCCGCCTCGGAGCGGAGGATGACGAAGGCCGCGATCGCCTGACCGGTGGTCGGGTCGGACGCACCGACGACGGCCGCCTCGGCCACCTTCGGGTGCGAGACCAGAGCCGACTCGATCTCGGTCGTCGACAACCGGTGACCCGACACGTTCATCACGTCGTCGACGCGGCCGAGCAACCACAGGTCGCCGTCCTCGTCCTTCTTCGCGCCGTCGCCGGCGAAGTACACGCCCGGGAAGCGCGACCAGTACGTGTCGACGAAGCGCTGGTCGTCGCCCCACAGCGTCCGGAGCATCGACGGCCACGGCTTGGTGATAACCAGGTAGCCGCCCGACCCGTCCGGCACCGAGTTGCCCGCGTCGTCGACGACGTCCACGTTCACGCCCGGGATCGCCCGCATCGCGGCGCCCGGCTTACCAGCGGTCACGCCGGGCAGCGGCGAGATCATGTGCATACCGGTCTCGGTCTGCCACCACGTGTCGACGACCGGCGCCTTGTTCCCGCCGATGTTCTCCCGGTACCAGATGTACGCCTCGGGGTTGATCGGCTCGCCGACCGACCCGATCACCCGCAGTGTCGACAGGTCGAACTTGGCCGGGATGTCCGCGCCCCACTTCATGAACGTCCGGATCGCGGTCGGCGCGCAGTACAGGATCGACACCTTGTACTTCTGCACGATTTCCCACCAGCGGCCCTGGTGCGGGGTGTCCGGCGTGCCTTCGTACAGCACGGACGTGGTCGCGTTCGCGAGTGCGCCGTACACGATGTAGCTGTGGCCGGTGACCCAGCCGATGTCGGCGGCGGTCCAGTACACGTCGGTGTCCGGCTTGAGGTCGAACACACCCCATTGCGTGTACGCCGTACCGACCAGGTAGCCGCCCGTCGTGTGCAGGATGCCCTTCGGCTTGCCCGTGCTGCCGGACGTGTACATCACGTACAGCGGGTGCTCGGCGTCGAAGGCCTCCGGCGTGTGGTCCGCGGACTGCTTGCCGACGAAGTCCTCCCACCACAGGTCGCGGCCCTCGACCATCTCGGTGTCCTGACCGGTGCGCTTCACGACAAGCACGTTGCGTACGTCGGGGCAGTCCACCAGCGCGGCGTCCACCGCGGGCTTCAGCGCCGCCGCCGCGCCCCGGCGATAGCCACCGTCTGACGTGATCACGATGCGGGCGTCGCAGTCCAGGATCCGGTCCTTCAGCGCCTCGGACGAGAAGCCGCCGAAGATGACCGTGTGCGGGGCGCCGATCCGGGCGCAGGCGAGCATCGCGACCACGGTCTCGGGGATCATCGGCATGTAGATCGCGACGATCTCGCCGGCCTGGACGTTCAGCTCGAGCAGCGCGTTGGCCGCCTTGCTGACCTCGTCCTTGAGCTGCGCGTACGTGATCTCGCGGGTGTCACCGGGCTCGCCCTCGAAGTAGTACGCGACCTTGTCGCCGAGACCGTTCTCGACGTGGCGGTCGACGCAGTTGTACGCCGCGTTCAGCTTGCCGTCGGCGTACCACTTGGCGAACGGCGGGTTGCTCCAGTCCAGCGTCTCCGTCGGCTCGGTGGCCCAGGTGATGCGCTTGGCCTGCTCGGCCCAGAACCCCTCCAGGTCGGCCGCGGCCCGCTCGTACGCGTCGGCCTTGAGGTTGGCGTTCGCGGCGAGCTCGGCGGGCGGCTCGAACCGGCGCTCCTCGTGCATCAGGTTCGACAGCGCCTCGGACTGGGCCTCGGGCTTGGGTGACTCTGCATTCGTCACGTCGACGACTCCTCATCGCTGGCTTCGGCGCGCCGGCGCGCCCGGCTACCTTTCTACCAACGCTCACCCTGCCACGGAACCGGGGTATCGCCGAGTCGTTTCGAATCTGCGCCGAACAGGACCGATTCCGGGCCCGGCGGAGCAGAAATTCCGGCGTACGGCGGAACCATCGCGCCGGTCCGCGCATCGGACACCATGTGAACGTGATGCAGACCGACTCCCAGCCGACCCCTGTGACCGAGGAACGCCGGAAGATCTCCCGGGCCGCGCGCCGCCGGGTTCACGCTCGTGAGCTGCGCGTACGCCGTACCCAGCGAGCGGCTCGCGCCCAACTGCCGGACGTGTAGGCCTACAGCTCCTGGTGATAGCCCAGCAGCTTGGTCAGGATCGTGGTCAGCCGGGCACGATCGGTGGCCGAGAGCGGCGCGAAGATCTCCTCCTGCGCCTTACCGACCAGGTTCGTCAGCCGCTTGTACTGCCGCTTGCCGGCCGTGGTGATCGTGATGATGTTGCGTCGGGCATCGGCCGGGTCCGGGCTGCGTTCGACGTACCCGTCGCCCTCCAGCTCGTTGAGCGCGGCAACTACGTCGCTGCGGTCGATGCAGCTGCGCCGACCGAGCTCTGCCTGACTGGCCGGGCCGAACTCCACCAGCGTCGCGAGCAACCGGAAGTGGTACGCCCGCGCACCCCCGGCGGCGAACGACTCGGTGACGATCCGGTGCGCCTGGGCCGCGCTCTGGGTCAGCAGCCAGCTCGGCAACTGAATCAGGGCGGTCGGAGTCTGCTGCTCGTCCACCTGGGCAGTCTATGGGGCGAGAGGTCCGCCATCCGTGATCTCAGCGTTGGCCGCACCCACGATTCGCCTGCCGGCGTCGTTGCGCTGAGCAAGATTCCGGGGCCAGGAATAGTGGTCTAGTCGGGGTGCTCGCGGGCTCTGGGGCGCGGGCGATAGGTTCGGCGTATGGCTGGGGCTGAGGAGTACTTCGGTAAGGCGTTGGCGATCGCGCAGCAGGCGGCCGAGACGCAACTCGGGGCGATCCGGGTGGCGGCCGGGCTGGTCGCGGACGCGCTCGCCGGCGGGAAGCGGTTCTGGGTGTTCGGGACGGGGCACAGCCACGCGCTGGCCGAGGAGGTTTACGGGCGAGCCGGCGGGCTGGCCGACGTACGGGCGATCCTCGAGCCGGGGCTGATGCTGCACGAGGGGTTGCAGAAGAGCTCGCTGCTCGAGCGGCTGCCCGGTCTGGCCGCGGTTCTGCTGGAGATCAACCAACTGGAGTCCGGCGATGTCGTACTGATCGCGTCGAACTCCGGGCGGAACGCCGTACCGGTCGAGTTCGCTCTGGGTGCACGGGAGCGGGGTGCGCAGGTGATCGCGCTGACGTCCTTGGCGCACACCACGGCGACGACGTCCCGGGTGCCGGGTGGCCAGCGGTTGTTCGAGACTGCGGATGTGGTGATCGACAACTGCGGCGTACCGGGTGACGCGCTCATCGAGGTGCCCGGTTCCCCCGAACGCACCGGCGCCACATCGACGATGATCGGCGCGATGCTCCTCCAGGCGCTGACCGTGGAGGTCGTTGCCCGTCTGGCGGAGCGCGGCGAGACCCCGAACGTTCTCCGGAGTCTGAACGTATGAAGCAGTTCCTTCTGCAGATGTCCGGCATTCCCGGGGCCGGCAAGTCGACCGTCGCGCGGCAGGTCGGTGCGCGGTACGGCGCGATCGTCGTCGATCTCGACGTCATTCGGAGCGCGGTCCTGGACGGCGGCGTTCCGGTCGAGGCGAGCGGGCGGGCCGCGTATCCGGTCATGTTTGCGCTCACACGCGATCTACTGGACCAGGGCGTGAGCGTGGTGATGGACAGCCCGTGCGGGTACGACGAGATCCTGGCGACGGGCCGGGAGATCGCTGAGGAGCGGGGTGCTGCGTACAAGTACGTGGAGTGCTGGACGGAGGATCTCGCACTCATCGACAGCCGCCTCCGAGACAGACCCACCCTCCGCAGCCAACGTCGAGCAGTCGGCGAACATGCGGTCGACGCAGGCGGCGCGGACACGGACGGCGAACAACTGTTCCGCGAGTGGATCCAACGGACGAAACGCCCGACTGACGGCTACCTCCAAGTGGACGCAGCAAAGCCGATGGACCTGATCCTGGACGAGGTCTCGAGGTACCTGGAGACGTAAGCCCCCGCGTGCTACGCGCCCGCCCCCGGGCTTATCGCCCGGAGTGTCCTTTCCGGCTATCGCCGGGGTTGGCGGCTGCCGCCGCGGTTTGCTCGCTGTCGCTCGCAGGTGACTGCGTTTGGTCGGCGTCTGCTCGTCGTGCGGCTACTCCGAGTGGGTGCTGGTCAGCCCCGCGAGCTACGTCGCCGCCCGCGGGTCGCGCTGCCTCGCTCGTTGACTGCCTGCTGGCGGTGCCCGTTCGTGGTTGTTCAAGCAGCCGCGCATCAGCTCAAATGCGCGGGGCTGCGAGCGACGCAGTCGCCCAGCGTGCATGACCATGTCGAACCGCTGACGTTGTCCCGCAAGGCTTCGGCAGCCGGGTCAAACGATCTACGTCCAAGATCCGCGCGAGCATGACGGGTGAATCGGCCATCACCTCCACGGCGACGCCCGGCCTACGCAGTCACACGCGAGCGAAAGCGAGCGCACCGCGGGCGGCAGCCCGCAACTCGCCGGCGATAGCCGGCAACACCCGGCGATAGCCGGAAAGGACACTTCCGGGCGATAAGCCCGGGGGCGGGTGGGCAGCGCGCGGAGCTGCCGCGCCGAGGAGCGGAGCGACGAGAGGCGGCTGCGAAGCACGCGGGGGTTGACCGCAGTACCCGCAGAAATCAGGTGGCGCGGTAGGCGACGGTGATGTCGTAGCGGTCCGACCTATACACCGATCGGCCGAATTCGATGACCTGGTCGGTGGCGGTGCGGGGGGCCACGGTGATGATGAGGCACGGGGTGGAGTTGTCGATCTCGAGGAGTTCGGCGTCGCCGGGTTCTGGTGGGGCGGCGACGATCGAGGCGGAGACCATGCCCAGCGTCACGCCGTACCGGGTGGAGAGTTCGGTGTAGAGCGACTTCTCGGCGAAGTCGATCTCGTCGAGGCCGGGGTAGCGCTGCAGGGACAAAGCCGTGCGTTCGATCGCCATCGGGTCGCCGTCCGCGGTGCGGAGCCGGACCAGGTGCAGGACGGGAGTGCCGATCGGCTCTTCGAGCTCGCGGGCGAGGTCCTCGTCGGCGGCACCGACGCGGTGTTCGAGGACCTTGGCGCCGGGCTGGATGCCGCGGTTGATCATGTCCTGGGTGAAGGACGAGGCGAGCATCCGCGACGGGCGCGGTTCGGCGACGAAGGTGCCGCCGCCCGGGCGGCGGTTGGCCAGGCCCTCGGCCACGACCCGGTCCACTTCCTGCCGGACCGTCATCCGGGCCACGCCGAAGCGCTCGGCCAGGACGCGCTCGGACGGCAGGACGGTACCGACGGCCAGCGAGCGGGTGAGGTTCTCCAGAATCTCGCGAATCTGGTCACCCTTCGGACGATCGGTCCGCAGCTCCGTAGGGAGCTCGGCGAGATCGCCGGGGTTGTTCCGTGGGCGGGCCATGAGCTCAAGTATCCCTGGGAATCTGCCCGGCAAACCGGTTGCCGGGGTACGCGGACCGCGGTGTGTCTTACCGCGCAAGACGCCCGGCGACCACGCTGCCCCGGGACGACCTTGTCAGCCCGACTGTAACGTCCAGTGCCGCCTTACGGCCAGTGACCATCCACAGCCTCAGCCAATTCCCAGCAGGGGTAGTTTTGTCGTTATGACCCCGGGACAGTTCGTGCAGGAGACGTCGTCGGCCGGTGAATGGAAGCGGCAGGGCAACAGATTCACCGGGCGGATCACGCGGGACTCGACGTCGGCGCCGGGCGAGGGTCCGGACGACCAGGGTCGCTGGCCGGTCGAGCCGGGGCGGTACCGGCTGGTCGTGAGCCTGGCCTGCCCGTGGGCGCATCGGTCCGTCATCGCCCGCCGGCTGCTCGGCCTGGAGGACGCGATCAGCCTGGCGATCGTCGACCCGATCCGCGACGAGCGCGGCTGGCGGTTCACGCTCGACCCGGACGACACCGACCCCGTTCTCGGTATCAAGTTCCTCTCCGAGGCGTACCGGCGCACAGACCCGACGTACGACGGACGCGTGACCGTGCCCGCGATCGTCGACACGTTGTCCGGCGACGTGGTCACGAACGACTACCCGCAGATCACGCTCGACCTCTCCACCGAGTGGACCGACTTCCACAAGCCGGGCGCGCCTCAGCTGATCCCGCCGGATCGCGCGGAGATGGACGTGCTGATCGACGAGATCTACCGCGACGTGAACAACGGCGTCTACCGCTGCGGTTTCGCGACCAGCCAGGAGGCGTACGAGGAGGCGTACGACGCCCTGTTCGCGCGTCTCGACGTACTCGAGGAACGGCTCGCAGACCGTGAGTACCTGCTCGGCGACACGCTCCGCGAGGTGGATATCCGGCTGTTCACGACGCTCGTCCGCTTCGACGCGGTGTACCACGGCCACTTCAAGTGCAACCGGCAGAAGCTGACCGAGTTCCCCAACCTGTGGGCGTACGCGCGCCGGCTGTACCAGCTCCCGGGCTTCGGCGAGACGGTCGACTTCGACCAGATCAAGCGGCATTACTACGTCACCCACACCAACATCAACCCGACGGGCATCGTCCCGAAGGGTCCCGATCCGCGCGTCTGGATCAGCTAGCAAAGCGCACGCGACCCGGTAGAATCGGCTACTGGGTGTGCCGGGAAGTCTGGTCGGCGTCCGTCCGACCGACCCCGAAATGAAGGGCCGACATGAGCCAGCACCCGCGGATCCGGCAGAAGAAGCGCGCGTTCCCCCGCATCCTCGGGCGCGAACGGGCGTTCCTCGCCGACACGCTGCGTGCTGAGACCACCGGCGGGTTGTTGTTGCTCGCGGCCACTGTCGTCGCGCTGGTCTGGGCGAACTCTCCGTGGCAGGACGCGTACCACCACGTCCGCGACATCCAGCTCGGCCCGCTGACGGTCGAGGCGTGGGCGTCGGACGGGGCGCTGGCGTTGTTCTTCTACCTGGCCGGTGTCGAGCTGAAGCGCGAGCTCGTCGTCGGCACGTTGTCGAAGCTCAACGAGGCCGTCGTACCGGTGGTCGCGGCGATCGCCGGAATGGTGCTCCCGGCAATCATCTACCTGACCACCAACCTGGTCTCGGACGACGGCAAACCGCACGGCTGGGCGGTGCCGACCGCGACCGACATCGCGTTCGCGCTGGCTGTGCTCGCGATCGTCGGCTCGTCGTTGCCGAGTGCGCTGCGGGCGTTCCTGCTGACGCTGGCCGTGGTGGACGACTTCGGCGCGATCCTCGTGATCGCGGTGTTCTTCTCGCACGGCTTCCACCTGCTCTCGCTGCTCGCCGCAGTCGTCCTGATCGCGCTCTGGTACTTCCTCCAGCGACGCCGCGTCCGTACGCCGTTCCTCTACGTACCGATCGCACTCGCGACGTGGTGGTTCATGCACGAGTCCGGGATCCACGCCACGATCGCCGGCGTCGCGCTCGGGCTCGTCACCCGCGTCGTCGCGGATCCAGGCGAGGAGCACGCGCCGGCCGAGCGGATCGAGCACAGGCTGCGGCCGTGGTCCGCGGGTGTCGCCGTACCGGTGTTCGCACTCTTCGCCGCGGGCGTGACGCTGAGCGGGACCGCCATACGGCAGATGCTGACCGATCCCGTTGCGATCGGTGTGGTCGCCGGGCTGCTGGTCGGCAAATCCGTCGGGGTGTTCGGTGGGTCGTGGTTGACCGCGCGCTTCACGCGGGCCGAGCTGAACTCCGACCTCGCCTGGCGCGACGTCGCCGCGGTGTCCGTGCTGGCCGGCATCGGTTTCACGGTCGCACTGCTGATCGCCCAGCTCGCGTTCGGATCGGATGCGGCCCAGGTCGAGCGCGCCAAGGCCGCCGTACTGGTTGCCTCGGTGCTGGCCGCATTGATCGCCGCGCTCCTACTGGCTCGCCGAAACCGCGCGTACGCCGATTGACCGCGGGTACGGACTGTAGTGTCGGGGCACGGACGTGTGGGAAGGAGTTGCGATGTCGATGGGGCAGAACGGGGACGAGCCCACGGTCGGCCAGCTTGTCGCGAACGCCAGCAAGGAACTGTCCAGCCTGGTCCGCGGTGAGGTCGAGCTCGCCAAGACCGAGCTGAAGAAGACCGCGGTCGCAGCCGGGACCGGCGCCGGGTTGTTCGCGGCGGCCGCGTTCCTGGCGCTGCTCGCGGTCATCCTGCTGAGCATCGCCGCGGCGTACGGACTGACCGCGGCCGGCCTGCACCCGGCCATCGCGTTCCTGATCGTGGCCGGGGCCTTCCTGCTGATCGGCGCGATCCTGCTGTTCATCGGGATGCGGGCGCTGAAGAGCGCTAAGGGCCCGGAGCGGACGATCGAGACCTCGAAGGAGTCGGTCGAGGCGCTCAAGGCGATCGGCAAGGGCGACGGGGAGCACGCAGCCCTGCCTGAGTCGGGCGTACGGCGCTGAGCCCGGCGGGAGTCGTCGATCTGCTGGTCGACGGCCCCTGGTCGCACTCGCTCGTCGCGGCCAACGGGGCCCGGTTCCACGTGGCGGAGTGCGGCGCGGCGGACGACCCGCTCGTCCTGTTCCTGCACGGCTTTCCCGAGTTCTGGTGGGCCTGGCGACACCAACTGCCGGTGATCGCGGCCGCCGGTTACCGCGCGGTGGCGATGGACCTGCGCGGGTACGGCGCCAGCGACAAGACGCCGCGCGGATACGACCCGTACACCGCAGCAGCTGACGTCTCCGGCGTGATCCGCTCGCTCGGCGCGACCGACGCGGTCGTGGTCGGGCACGGTTGGGGTGGATTCATCGGCTGGTCGGCCGCAGTACTGGCGCCCCGGCAGGTCCGCGGGCTGGCTGCGGTGTCGGCGCCGCATCCGCTCGTGCTGGCCCGCTCGGGCCGGGCCAAGGCGTTGAGCCGGACGGCGTGGTTCCAGCTACCCGTCTTTCCGGAACGGCGATTGCTCGCTCACGACGGCATCCACATCGAGGGCCTCCTCCGCGCCTGGGCCGCGCCGGACGGCGCCTTCCCCGACGCCGAAGCGTCACGCCGCTACCGCGCGGCACTCCAGGTGTGGCCGGCGCCGCACTGCGCCCTCGAATACCACCGCTGGTTCGCGCGCTCGCGATTGCGCCCAGACGGTCGCAAGTACTCGTCCCGGATGCGTACGCCGGTCGCCGCACCCGTCCTGCAGGTCAACGGCGCCCAGGACTCCGCCATCTCCCCGACCACGTCCACCCCGGCCGGCCTCGTCACCGCGCCCCTACGGGACGAGCTCATCGCCCCAGCCGGCCACTTCCCTCACGAGGAAACGCCGGACCTGTTCAACAGGCTCGTCGTGGACTGGTTGAAGTCTTTTCCGGCGTAGGACAGCCGCCGAGGGGCTCGACGCCGGTCGGATAACCGATCGTTCCGGTGACCTTCCAGACGCCGTCGACCCTCTCGATGCGGTACTTCGGCAGGTAGCCGCGACCGCAGTCGTAGAAGATGCTGACGGCAACCTCCTGGTGATCGCCCTTGTCGACGATCGGACCGACCGAGATGCTTGCCACGCGCCTACCGTCGCAGGCAGTTCCGGAGTCTCGCCCGTTCCAGACCACCGGTGCGACCGGCGCGACCACCTGCTCGATCCGCTTCCGGTCCTCCGCAGTGAACTTCACGACGGGGGGCGGGGTCGCCCCCGACGGGAGGGTCCACGGCCGATCCCCCGGCCCGGACACCTCGATCGACTGCCATCCGCCGGCCGGGGCGAACTGACGCGCGATGGCGACGATAGCGGCGCCCCAGATGTCGCCCGGCTCGGTGGCGGCCGCCACCGGCGGCGCAGGATCCGGTCGGTCGGCACGATGGACGCCGTACAGAACGCCGGCAAGTACGGCGAGGATCGCGGCGGCCGCGAGCAGGATCGGGCCGGGGTGGCGGCGTTTCGTCGCCTCAGGCAACTGACGGACCAAGGTCTCCCGGTCCGCGAAGGTTTCGCGGAGGAGGTCGCCGAGCTCCTCATCGGTCAGCTTGGTCATCTCAGGCCTCCTCTTCGGGTAGCCGGTCGCGAAGCGTTGCCAGGGCTCGGGCGGCGTTGGAGCGAACGGTGCCGGGCGTGATACCCAGAACCTCGGCGATCTCCGCGTCCGGCAGATCCTCGTAGTACCGAAGGACCAGGACGGCGCGTTGTTTGCGCGGCAAGCCGGCCAGCAGTCGCCAGGTGGCGTCGCGCTGGGCCTGGCGGGCGCTGAGGTCCTCGCTGGTCGGCTGCTCGATCGGCTCGGCGAGCGGTACTTCGTTGTTCTTCAGCAGCCGGCGCCAGCTCAGGAACTCGTTGACCACCATCGTCCGCAGGTAGGCCTCAGGATGTTCGAGCGCGCTGATCTGCTCCCACCGGCGATGTGCCCGCGCGAGGACCGTCTGGACCAGGTCCTCTCCGGTGTGCACGCTCCCGGTCAGCATCAGCCCGAGCCGCAGCAGCCGCTGCTGACTCGACTGCACCAGCTCGTCGAAGGGGAGCGCCCGAGTTGTCACCGCCACACCCCTTCAACGCGATGACCACTCCGTCCTGCTGCATCAGGTGCAGGACTGGGTGGAAACCTCTTGAGTGGCGCTGGTGCCGGTGCGGGCGTCGGTGGAGACCTGTTCGGCGGTGAGGACGTAGCCGGTGCGGTTGTCCTCGACGGAGGCGGCGAAGACGACGCCGTACACGGTGCCCTTGGCCGACAGCAGCGGGCCGCCGGAGTTGCCGGGCCGGACCGAGGCCCAGATCGAGAACGCGTCGCGGGTGACCGTCTTGTCACCGTAGATGTCCGGGCCTCGGAGCCGTTCCTCGGAGCGGATCCGGGCAGGCTCGGAGTCGAACGGACCGTTCTCCGGGTAGCCGAGCACGACCGCCGAATCGTCCGCCTTGCCGGTGGAGTCGAAGGTCAGCGGCTGCTCTTTCAGGTTCGGCACGTACAGCACCGCGATGTCGGTCTCGGGGTCGAACACGACGACCCTGGCGTCGTACTTCTTCCCGTTCACCTCGACCGACGGCGAACTGACACCGGCCACGACGTGTGCGTTCGTCATCACCCGCTGCGGCGCGTACACGAACCCGCTGCCCTCGAGACCGCGCGAGCAGCTCGCGACCCCGGTCACCTTCGCGATCCGGGTGTACGCCGACCGCACCGGCTGCTGCCGCGCGATCGCGCTGTCCGGCGGCTGCGTCTCGCGGATCCGCTCCGGGACGAACGGGTCGAGGAACCGCGGGAACAGATCGGTGTTGACCACGTCGTTGAACGACTGCAACGCCCGGTCCGCACTGTTCGGCAGGAACTCGTCGACCTTCGCCAGCACCTGCGACCCGCGGACCGCCGACGTCACGCTCGGGATCCGCGCCCCGCTCACCGCGACGCCGAGCACCCAGGCCACGATCAGCACCGACGCGGCCGCCAGTGCGGCGCCGCCGAGCGCGTCGAGGAAGCGGATCGGTTTCCAGGACAGTCGATTGCGCACTCTGGTGCCGACCATCGCTCCGAGCATCCGCCCGAGTGCGGCCAGTCCCACCACCAGCACGAGGGCAGCGAACGACACCGTCACGCTCGGTGAGAAGTGGTCCAGGATCCTGGGGACACCCCAGACGCCGATCGCGGCGCCGCCGAGCAGGCCGAGCGTGGCGCACGCCCCGAGTACGAATCCTTCGACGTACCCCGAGATCGCCACCAGTGCCGCGGTGCCGAGCACCGCCCAGTCGAGCCAGCTCATTCCACGCCTTCCGACTTGTCCCCGTGCCTCCGCCAGGCCGCCTCGACCAGTCGGTCGGGCAACGGTACGACGACCGAGGGGTCCCAGTCGCGGCGCCATCCGCCGAGGAGCAGCAATTTATCCAGCAACCCGGCGGTGAAACCCCAGATGTAGAGGTCGCCGACGACGAACGCCGGGCCGGTGAAACCGGACGGGTGCAGGCAGCTGATCCGGTTCGCCGGGTCGGCGAGCGCGCTGATCGGCACCTCGTGCACGGACGCGACCTCGGCCGGGTCGACCACCACGACCGGCGACGGCTCGCGCCACCAGGCCAGCACCGGCGACACGCCGAAGTTGCTCACCGGCACCCAGAGCGCCGGCCAGATCGAGAACGGTACGACGCCGGCCGGGTCCAGCCCGGTCTCTTCCTCGGCCTCACGCAATGCGGTCCGGACCAGACCCTCGTCGCCGGTCCCGTCCTCGGGATCGGCTCCCCCGCCCGGGAACGCCATCTGCCCGGCGTGGCTGCGCAACGTCCAGGCCCGCTCGGTCAGCAGCACTTCGGGACCATCGTTGCCATCAGCAAGCAAGATCAGGACGGCGGACTTCCGCACCGACGGATCATCCGGCGGCAGGAACCGGGACAACTGGCTCGGGTCGACGTCGTCGGACGCCTTCGCCAACGGCCGCAGCCAGTCCGGGATCTCCACGTCGAAGGTCATCGCGCGTGATCCTCCACCAACTGGTCGAGCTGCTGCTGCGACGTGAGTACGCCGCGATGCACGAAGGCAACCGCGCCGTCCTTGTCGATGAACGCGGTCAGCGGCGGACCGCCGATCTTCAACGCGCGCTGGATCGCCTTGTCCCGATCGACGACGTGCGGGTACGTCAGCCCTTCGTCGGCCGCGAACTTCACCGCCAGCTCCGGCCGCGGGTCGTCGTAGTCGATCCCGAGCATCTTCACGGTCCCCGCCTTCGCGAGGTTGGCCAGGTACGGCGCTTCGTCGCGGCACGGACCGCACCACTGCGCCCACACGTTGATCACGAGCGGACCGCGGAGGTCAGCGAGCCGGATGTCGGGGCCGCTGCCCAGACACGGCAGGCTGACATCCGGGAGGCCGTTGGTCGTCGGAGGTTTCGAGGGCGTCGAGGGACAAGCCGTCAGCTTGTCGGCGCCAGCGACCGGGGGCGTGCTGGAAGCGGCTCCCGGCTTCTCGGTGCCGCAGGCAGCCAGCAGGATCGCGAGCGCGACGCCCGTCGCCGTACAGACCAGTGGCAGGCGGCGGGACGTCGTACGCGATCGTGCCGGGAGGTTCACGCCGGGACCTTCACCAGCTTCGCGGCGACGTCCGGGTCGGTCGGGCCGGTGCCGTACGACGGGCACCACTGGGCGATCGGGCAGGCGCCGCAGGCCGGCTTCTTGGCGTGGCAGCGGCGGCGGCCGTGGAAGATCAGCCGGTGCGACAGCATCGTCCAGTCCTTCTTCGGGAAGAGCTCGCCGATGATGTGCTCGACCTTGACCGGGTCCTCCTCGGCGGTCCAGCCGAACCGGCGGACCAGACGGCCGAAGTGCGTGTCGACCGTGATCCCCGGGATGCCGAAGGCGTTGCCGAGGACCACGTTGGCCGTCTTCCGGCCGGTGCCCGGGAGCTTGACCAGCTCGGTCAGCTTGCCGGGCACGATGCCGTCGTAGTCGTCGACGAGGGCCTGGCCGAGCTTCATCACGCTGTTGGTCTTGGCCCGGAAGAAGCCGGTCGGCTTGAGGATGGCCTCCATCTCGTCCCGGTCGGCCTCGGCGTACGCCTGGGCCGACGGGTACTTCGCGAAGAGCGTCGGGGTCACCCTGTTGACCGTGACGTCGGTGGTCTGGGCCGACAGGATCGTGGCCACCAGCAACTCGAGCGGAGTGCTGAAGTCCAGCTCGCAGTGGGCGTCCGGATACGTATCGGTGAGCACCTTGTGCATTTTGCGGGCCCGCCGGACCAGCTGGGTGTGGGTCTCGTCGACGAACACCGGGGCCTTGCGGGGGAGGTTCAGCGAGACCGTCGGGAGGGCTCCCGGGACTGGTTCCGCGACACGCGGGGATGGCATGGAGGCAAGCCTACGTGGCGGTGCCGACACCGGAGGGGCTACGGTTTTGTGGCGACCGGGTGTGAACGGCCCGGTGCCGGACGGGGCAGATCCCCCGCTCGCAGTCGTGGTCGAAGGTCCTAGGAGGCCCAAAGTGGATGCCGCAGTGCTCCGACAGGCACCGCTGTTCAGTCAGCTCGACGACGAGGCGGCCGACGCCCTGGCCGCATCGATGTCCGAGAGTCGGCTGCGGCGCGGCCAGGTGCTGTTCCACGAGGGCGACTCCGGTGATCGGCTGTTCGTCGTGGTCGAGGGCAAGGTCAAGCTCGGCCGGACGTCGGCCGACGGCCGGGAGAACCTGATCGCGGTGCTCGGCCCGGGCCAGATGTTCGGTGAGCTGTCGCTGTTCGACCCGGGACCGCGGTCCGCGACCGTGACCGCCGTCACCGACGCCTCCTTGATGTCGCTGACCCACGACGAGCTGCTCCGCTGGCTGGACGGCCGCCCCGCGGTGGCCCGCGGCCTGCTGCTGCAGCTGGCCGGCCGGCTGCGCAAGGTCTCCGACGTGGTCGCCGACCTCGTCTTCTCCGACGTACCGGGCCGGGTCGCCAAGGCCCTGCTCGACCTGGCCAGCCGCTTCGGCCGCACGGCCGACGACGGCGTACACGTCCACCACGACCTCACCCAGGAGGAGCTGGCGCAGCTCGTCGGCGCCTCCCGCGAGACCGTGAACAAGGCGCTGGCCGACTTCGCCTCCCGGGGCTGGGTCCGCCTGGAGCCGCGCTCCGTCGTACTCCTCGACGTCGACCGTCTGCAGCGGCGGGCGCGCTAGCCGTTCAGATAGTCCAGCTGGGCCCGCACCGAGCGTTCGGCGGCGGGCCAGAGGGTCTTGTCGACGTCGGCGTACACGTGTTCGACGATCGCCTCCGGGGTGGTGTGGCCCTCGGCGACGGCTGCACGGACCTGGTTCAGGCGTTCCTCGCGGTGGTCGAGGTAGTAGGTGAGTACGGCGGCGGGGTCGTCGATGACGGGGCCGTGGCCGGGGAGCAGACGTTCTACGCCGGCCGGGGAGTTGGCGAAGGCGCGGAGGCGGTTCAGGGAGTCGAGGTAGGGGCCTAGGGCACCATCCGGGTACGCGACGACCGACGTACCGCGGCCGAGGACCGTGTCGCCGGTGAGCAGCGAGCCGTCCTGCGGGAGCCAGAAGCAGACCGAGTCGAGCGTGTGGCCCGGCGTCGGGAGAACCTCGATGCGCAGGCCGTCGGCGGTGATCACATCGCCCTCGCCGAGGCCGTGCGCGTGATCGGTGGGGATCCGGAAGGCGGGGTCGACGGCGCGTACGCCGCAGCCGGCCCGGTTGGCGAACCAGGCGGCGCCCTCGGAGTGATCCGGGTGTTTGTGGGTCAGGAGTACGACGGCGACCTTGCCGGCCGCTTGCAGGACCGCGGTCAGGTGGTCCTCGAGCATCGGGCCGGGGTCGACGACGACCGATCGCTCGCCGTCGGGCGCTTTCAGGATCCAGGTGTTGGTGCCGTCGAGCGTCATCGGGCCGGGGTTGTCGGCCCGGATCAGGGTCGCGTACTCAGTCATGTGGTCTCCAGATAGGCCTGGTCGCCGTCGATGCGCACGGTGGGCATGATCGTCCGGATCTCCCGGTCGGCCGCTCCGGCAAGGATGCTCTTGACGTCGTCGTACTGCGTGAGGTCACGGCAGCAGAGGTAGGTCGGGGGCAGCATCAGCACCTCGCCTGCATCGACGGCGGCGACCGCATCGGCTGGGCGGATCCAGGTGACCTGGTCGGACTCGCTGGTCACGTCGCGGGTGACCTGGCCGGCGGGGAGGGCTGCGACGAAGAAGGCGGTGTCGTAGCGCTTGGGCTCGAACTCCGGGGTGATCCAGTGCGCCCAGGCGCCCAGAAGGTCCGCTCGCAGCAGGAGACCGCGGCGGTGGAGGAAGTCGGCGAAGCGGAGCTCGCCGGATTCGAGGGCTACGCGGTCGGCTTCCCAGTCCACGCCGGTGGTGTCTCCGACGACCGTTTCGGTGGACGGTCCGGCGAGCAGGACGCCCGACTCCTCGAAGGTCTCGCGGACCGCGGCGGCGACGTACGCCGCAGCCAGCTCCGCGGAACACCCGAGCCGCTCGGCAAACACGCTCGGCGGCGGCCCGGACCACGAGTCCGCAATCGCCGAGTCAGCCGGATCAACCCGCCCACCCGGAAACACCGTCATCCCCGCCGCAAACGCCATCGTCCGCTGCCGCCGGAGAAGGTAGACCTCCGGTCCACCGGAGCTGTCCCGCGTGGAGCGCGCTCCCTCCGCGTCCGCCTTCGGCGGCGGCGCCGGGGTGTCGCGGAGGAGGATGACTGTGGACGCCGGGCGGGGGTCGGCCGGAGGGCGGGAGCCGCGGGCGTATTCCAGCGCGACTTCCGCCATTCGGCCGGTCATCAGTTCGGAGTTCAGGTCCCGCACGGGGTGGTTAACCGACCTCGACGATGAGTTCGACCTCGACGGGGGCGTCCAGCGGGAGGACCGGTACGCCGACCGCGCTGCGGGCGTGCTGGCCCGCCTCGCCGAAGACCTGGCCGAAGAGTTCCGACGCGCCGTTCGCGACCTGCGGCTGGCCGGTGAAGTCCGGTGTCGACGCGATGAACGCGACCGCCTTGACGATGCGCTTCACGTTCGCCAGGTCGCCGATCTCGGCCTTCACCGCGGCCAGCGCGTTCAGCGCGCACTGCTGGGCGCACTCGCTCGCCACCTCGGCGCTGACCTCGCCGCCGACCTTGCCGGTGGCGATCAGCGTGCCGTCGCGCAGCGGCAGCTGGCCGGACGTGTAGACGAGATCACCGGTCCGGACCGCCGGGACGTACGCGGCGACCGGCTTCGCCACGTCGGGCAGCTTCAGGCCGAGCTCGGCGAGCTTCTCCTCGGGGTGGCTCATTTGTCCTCGATCTCCCGCTTGAAGTAGGCGACCAGGTTCTCCGGGTTCATCCCCGGGACGACCTGGACCAGCTCCCAGCCGTCCTGGCCGAAGTTGTCCAGGATCTCCTTGGTCGAGTGGACCAGCAGCGGCGCGGTGAAGTACTCGAACTTCTTCATGAAGGGGACTCTAACGGTGTGCTGTGGGACACGTCCTACCCTGGGACCTATGGCGCGACTGCACGTGGTCACCGGTAAGGGGGGCACCGGGAAGACAACCGTTGCGGCCGCTATGGCTCTGTCCCTGGCGGACGAGGGTAAGCGGGTTCTGCTCTGCGAGGTCGAGGGCCGCCAAGGGCTCGCCCAGCTCTTCGACGTACCTCCTCTGCCGTACGTCGAACGCCGCATCGCCCAGGGCCCCGGCGGCGGCGAGGTGTTCGCCCTGGCCGTCGACGCCGAGGCCGCGCTGCTGGAGTACCTCGACATGTACTACCACCTCGGCCGCGCCGGGAAAGCGCTGGAGAAGGTCGGCGCGATCGACTTCGTCACCACCATCGCCCCCGGGCTCCGCGACGTACTGCTCACCGGCAAGGTGTACGAGGCGACCCGCCGCAAGGCGCACGGGCGGCTCGCATACGACGCCGTCGTGCTGGACGCGCCGCCGACCGGGCGGATCGGACGGTTCCTGAACGTCAACCATGAGGTCGCCGGACTGGCCAAGGTCGGGCCGATCCGCAACCAGGCGGACGCGATCATGGGCATGCTGCGCTCCGACGTCACGCGGGTGCACCTGGTCACGCTGCTCGAGGAGATGCCGGTCCAGGAAACGCTGGACGCGGTCGAGCAACTGGAGAAGATCGATCTGCGGATCGGGTCGATCGTGGTGAACATGGTCCGCAACAGCCCGCTCGACGACGACGCACTTGCCCTTGCGGTGAAGGAGAAACTGCCCACCGCCGAGCTGACCAGAGGTCTCAAGGCGGCCGGGATCACGATCGGCGACGACCTGGTCGGGACGCTCGCGGCCGAGGCGCACGACCACGCGATCCGGGTCGGGCTCGAACGCGAGAACCGCGACCGGATAGATGCCCTGGGCAAGAAAGTCGTCGAGCTGGAACTGCTGCCCGAGGGCATCGACCACGGCGCGCTGTTCGACCTGGCCGAGGAGCTGCGCGCATGACCGAGCTCGATCTGGATGCGCTGATCGACGATGCCGGGACGCGGATCATCGTCACCTGCGGTGCGGGTGGGGTCGGTAAGACGACGACAGCTGCGGCGCTGGGACTGCGGGCAGCGGAGCGGGGGCGGAAGGTCGTCGTACTGACGATCGACCCGGCGCGACGGCTGGCGCAGTCACTCGGGCTGACCGAGCTGGACAACACTCCGCGCGCGGTGGCCGAGGTGGACGTGGCCAACGGCGGGCGGCTGGACGCGATGATGCTCGACATGAAGCGGACGTTCGACGACGTCGTACTGCAGCATGCGACGCCGGAGAAGGCCGAGCAGATCCTCGCGAATCCCTTCTACCAGGCGCTTTCCTCGTCGTTCGCCGGCACGCAGGAGTACATGGCGATGGAGAAGCTGGGCCAGCTGCACAAGCAGGCCGAGCAGACCGGCGACTGGGACCTGATCATCGTCGACACCCCGCCGTCGCGATCCGCGCTGGACTTCCTGGACGCGCCCGAGCGATTGGCCTCGTTGCTCGAGGGTCGCTTCCTCCGGTTGCTGCTGGCGCCGGCGCGCGGTCCGTTCAAGCTGATGTCGGCCGGCGTGAACATGGCGATGTCGGTGCTGAACAAGGTGCTCGGCGCGCAGGTGCTGACCGACGTACAAACGTTCGTCGCGGCGTTCGACACGTTGTTCGGCGGGTTCCGGCAGCGGGCCGAGCAGACGGTCGCGTTGCTGCGCGAGCCGCACACCGCGTTCCTCGTGGTGGCAGCGCCGCAGAACGACGCGTTGCGTGAGGCGTCGTACTTCGCCGAGCGGTTGCGGGCGGAGGGAATGCCGCTGGCCGGCGTCGTGCTGAACAGGGTGACGAACTCGCAGGCCACGGAATTGTCGGCGGAGCGGTCACTCGCTGCAGCCGAGAAACTCGAGGAAGCGGACAAGTCACCGTTGACGGCCGCAGTACTGCGGTTGCACGCGGACAAGATGCAACAGGTCGTGGGCGACCACCGCCGCGCCGACCGCTTCCGCCGCGGCCACCGTGCGATCCGGACCGTCGAGGTGCCGGCGCTCGCGGACGATGTGCACGACCTGACCGGTCTGCGCCAGATCGGTGACCTGCTGACCGCATGATTACTTGATTTCACCGTCAGCGAACACCCCAAGGCCCCGGGAATGACCTGGTGGCGCCAATGGTTGAGCCTGTCAGACTCAACTTGGAAAAGGGTGTGACAGCGTGACCGATACGTTGAATCTTCCGGTACTGCCGCTGGACGACGTCGTGGTCCTGCCGGGAATGGTCGTGCCGGTCCGACTCGCCGACAGCGAGGCCCGGGCGGCCATCGACGCCGCGCAGGCTGCGGGTCAGGACCAGGTGCTCCTGGTGCCGCGGCTGGACGGTAACTATGCCAAGGCCGGAACGCTCGGTGAGATCGAGCAGATCGGCCGGCTGCCGGGCGGTGCCCAGGCGGCCGTGATCCGCGGGACCCAGCGGGTCCGCATCGGCGCCGGTACGGCCGGCCCGGGTGCGGCGCTGTGGGTGGGCGCGACGGTGATGCACGAGATCACCGACGACCGCTCCGCCGAGCTGGCCCGCGAGTACAAGACTCTGACGACCTCCGTGCTGCAGCGTCGCGGCGCGTACCAGGTCATCGACTCCATCAAGCAGGTGGACGACCCCTCCGAGCTGTCCGACCTGGCCGGCTATGCGTCGTACCTCAGCAACGAGCAGAAGTCCTGGCTGGTCGAGAACGCGAACGTGTCCGAGCGGCTGGAGAAGCTGATCGGCTGGGTGAAGGACCACCTGGCCGAGCTCGAGGTCTCCGAGACGATCCAGAAGGACGTCCAGGAGGGTATGGAGAAGCAGCAGCGGGAGTTCCTGCTGCGCCAGCAGATGGCCGCGATCCGCAAGGAGCTGGCCGAGCTGGACGGCAAGGCCGAGTCCGAGGAAGAGGACTACCGGGCCCGCGTCGAGGCGGCCGACCTGCCGGAGCACGTCCGCAAGGCCGCGCTCACCGAGGTCGACAAGCTCGAGCGGACCGCTGAGCAGTCCCCCGAGGTCGGCTGGATCCGTACCTGGCTGGACACCGTCCTCGAGCTGCCGTGGAACGAGCGGACCGAGGACAGCTACGACATCCGCGAGGCGCGGGCCGTGCTGGACGCGGACCACGCCGGTCTGGATGACGTGAAGCAGCGCATCACCGAGTACCTGGCCGTACGGCGTCGCCGCGCGGACCGTGGTCTCGGCGTGGTCGGCGGACGCCGCAGTGGCGCCGTACTGGCCCTGGTCGGTCCGCCTGGTGTGGGTAAGACCTCGCTGGGTGAGTCCGTGGCCCGTGCGATGGGACGCAAGTTCGTCCGGGTCGCTCTGGGTGGTGTGCGGGACGAGGCTGAGATCCGCGGTCACCGGCGTACGTACGTCGGTGCGCTGCCGGGCCGGATCGTCCGGGCGATCACCGAGGCGGGTTCGATGAACCCCGTCGTACTGCTGGACGAGATCGACAAGGTGGGTGCGGACTACCGGGGCGACCCGACGGCCGCGCTGTTGGAGGTCCTGGACCCGGCGCAGAACCACACCTTCCGGGACCACTACCTGGAGGTCGAGCTGGACCTGTCCGACGTGGTCTTCCTGGCCACGGCGAACGTGCTGGACTCCATCCCGGCGCCGCTGCTGGACCGGATGGAACTGGTGCAGCTGGACGGGTACACCGAGGACGAGAAGGTCATCATCGCCCGTGACCACCTGCTCCCGCGTCAGCTGGAGCGGGCGGGCCTGACGGCGGACGAGGTGAAGATCGAGGACTCGGCGCTGCGGGTGCTCGCGGGTGAGTACACCCGGGAGGCCGGCGTACGGCAGCTGGAGCGGTCCATCTCCCGCGTACTGCGGAAGGTGACGGCAAAGCTGGCCCTGGGCGAGGAGCTGGGCGCCCTGACGATCGGCGGCGACAACCTGAAGGAGTACCTGGGTTCGCCGAAGTTCACTCCGGAGTCGGCCGAGCGTACGGCGCTTCCGGGTGTGGCGACCGGCCTGGCGGTGACCGGTGCGGGTGGTGACGTGCTCTTCATCGAGGCGTCGCTGGCCGACAAGGAGACCGGCCCGACCGGAGTCACGCTGACCGGACAGCTCGGTGACGTGATGAAGGAGTCGGCGCAGATCGCCCTGTCGTACCTGCGTTCGCACGGCGCGGAGCTGGGGCTGCCCGTCAGCGACCTGGCCGAGCGGAACACCCACATCCACGTACCGGCCGGTGCCGTCCCGAAGGACGGACCGTCGGCGGGTGTGACGATGACAACGGCGCTGGCGTCGCTGCTGTCCGGACGGCCGGTCCGTTCGGAGGTCGCGATGACCGGTGAGGTGTCGCTGACCGGGCGCGTGCTCCCGATCGGTGGGGTGAAGCAGAAGCTGCTCGCCGCCCACCGGGCCGGGCTGACCACGATCCTGATCCCGAAGCGGAACGAGCCTGACCTTGAGGACGTGCCGGCATCCGTGCTCGCGGAGCTGACCGTTCACCCGGTGAGCGATGTCCGTGAGGTGCTGGAGCTGGCGCTGGAGCCGGCCGAGGTACAGGCACACCAGTACGCCGCGTAACGAAGTACGAAGCGAGGGCCCGAGCGATCTGCTCGGGCCCTCGTCCTTTTGGATGAACTTTGTCCAGCAGGTGTGACTGAAGTCATAAGCGGAGCGGTAACCCAAACAGCGCGTCCCGTAGTCTCTATAACCATGCGCGTCAGGGAAAAGGGTGACCGGGGAGTCGTCCAATCTGTGGTTCTGTTCCTCGGGGTGAGCGTGCTGTCGGGGGCTCTTGCCGCCGGTCTCGCCATCCCCTTCGCCGGCCTCGCCGGGTTCACCACAGAGAAGACATCCACCACTCTGCAAGACCTGCCGCAGCAGTTCGACGAGGTGCCGCTCAAACAGAAGAGCGTCATCCTGGCAGCAGACGGCTCCGTCATCGCCACGCTGGCCGAGCAGAACCGGACGCCGGTCAAGCTCGCCCAGGTCGCGCCGATCATGCAGAAGGCGATCGTCGCGATCGAGGACGACCGGTTCTACGAGCACGGCGCGCTGGACCTCAAGGGCACGCTGCGCGCGCTGATGCAGAACCAGTCCGCCGGTTCGGTGCAGCAGGGTGGTTCGAGCATCACCCAGCAGTATGTGAAGATCAGCCTGGTCGAGAAGGCGAAGACGCCGGAGGAGGTCGCGGCCGCGACCGCCGACAACTACCAGCGCAAGGTCGCCGAGCTGCGGTACGCGATCGCGGTCGAGAAGCAGTACTCGAAGCAGGAGATCCTGGAGAAGTACCTCAACCTCGCCAACTTCGGCGACGGCGCGTGGGGTATCCAGGCCGCCGCCCAGCACTACTTCTCGGTGAACGCCTCCCAGCTGACGCTGCCGCAGGCCGCGATGCTGGCCGGCCTGGTGAAGAACCCGACCGGCTACGACCCGACCAACAACGCCAAGCGCGCCAAGGACCGCCGTGACGTGGTCATCAAGCGGATGCTCGAGCTGCACGTCATCTCGGTCTCCCAGGCCAACTCGGCGCTGAAGACGCCGGTCATCGACCCGAACAAGGTCCGCTCGAACAAGCTCGGCTGCGGCAACGGGCCGTACCCGTTCTACTGCGAGTACGTCGTCTCCGAGCTCGAGAACAACGCGGCGTTCGGGAAGACGAAGACCGACCGCTCCAACTACCTGAAGACCGCGGGCCTGACGATCCGGACGTCGCTCGACCCGAAGATCCAGGCGGACGCGCAGCGCTCGATCGACACCCACTCCAAGCCGACCGACCAGGCGATCGCCGCGATCACGATCATCGAGCCCGGCACCGGGCTGGTGAAGGCGATGGCGCAGAGCCGCAAGTACGGCAGCAAGCGCGGGCAGACGGCGTACAACTACAACGCCCCGAAGACGTATGCCGGCGGGTACGGCGGCTTCCAGAACGGCTCGACGATGAAGGCCTTCACGATCGCGGCGGCGATCCAGAAGGGGATTCCGCTCACTTACAAGATCAACTCACCGAGCCCGCTGCCGCTGGGTGGCACGAAGTTCAGCACCTGCAACGGCACGGTGAAGACTCCCGACGACTACTCGCCGAAGAACTCGACGCAGAACGTCGCGGATCCGACCATGATCCAGGCGGCGCAGAAGTCGACCAACACCTACTTCCTGCAGCTCTCGCAGCGGACCGGCCTGTGCCCGATCGCCAAGATCGCGGCCTCCCTGGGCATGTACAACGCCCAGTCGCTGGGGCCGCTGCAGCAGGTCCCGTCCATGACGCTGGGCGTCGACCTGGTGACCCCGCTGCAGCTGGCCGGTGCGTACGCCGCCTTCGCCGCGCGCGGCATGTACTGCAACCCGTGGGTGGTCACCTCGGTCAAGGACGCGGCCGGCAAGCCGGTCAGCACCCGCGGCGCGGACTGCAAGCAGGCTCTGGCCCCGGAGGTCGCCGACGGCGTCAACGCCGTACTGCACCAGGTGATGGAGCCGAACGGAACCGGTGGCAAGCTGAAGTTCGGTAACAGCGACCTGGCCGGCAAGACCGGAACCATCAACGAGGCCAAGGCAGTCTGGTACGCCGGCTACTCGACCAAGCTCGCCGCTGCTGCCACGGTGGCTGACGCGTCACTGCCGTACTCGCCGCTGCAGGGCCAGACGCTCAACGGCCACGGCATCCACGACCCGACAGGTTCCGGCACCGCCGGGCCGATCTGGGAGGCCGCGATGAAGGCCGCCCTGCAGGGTTACCCGACCACGCACTTCGTCGCGCCGTCGGACAAGATCCAGCGCGGTGACGTGAAGAGCCTTCCGTTCGTCAACGGCATGAACCCCGACGACGCCGCCAACAAGCTCCGCCAGGCCGGCTTCGACGTAGCGATCGCCTCTGGCACCGTCAACTCCGAGGAAACCGCCGGCACCGTCGCCTACACCGATCCCCGCCAACGCGACGGCGCCCCCGACGGCTCCCTGGTCACCATCTACGTCTCCAACGGCAACAACAAGAACCAGCCGAACAAACCCCAGAACACCACCAAACCCCCGGGCGGCCCCACCACCATCAACCCCAACTGCCCACCCTGGAACCCCAAATACCCCAACTGCGGCGGCGGCGGCCGCGGCCACGGCTAACAAGGCTCACGGGCCGGCGAGCACCTGCCGCACGTATTTCGCCTCAAGTCCCAGGCGAACGGCTGCCAGTGCCAGGCCCGGCCCGTACGCGACCACCGGGTACATCGGACTGTTCGGGTAGTCGTGCGTCGCGGCAATCGCAGCCACGACGCACGTGAGCGCGAGCAGGACCAGAACCCGGATCAGGTAGCGCCAGCACAGGTCGTCGGACGCGAGAGCTCGCGCGCGCATCCGTCGTACCGGAACGCTCGCGGCGAGGAGCCCGGGCACCGGCACGCTCAGGATGTACAGCCATATCCCCATGGCAGCTCGGATCAGGCGCCGAGTTGGCGCTTTACTTCGGCGGAGACAACCGAGCCGTCGGCCTTGCCTTTGACCTTGGGTTGGAGGGCGCCCATTACCTTGCCGATGCCTCGGGGGCCGAGGTCGGCTGCGCCGGTGGCCGCGATGGTTTCGGTGACGAGGGCTTTGATCTCGTCCTCGGTGAGTTGTTCGGGGAGGTACTCGGCGAGGATGTCCGCCTCGGCCTGTTCCTTGTCGGCTAGCTCGGCGCGGCCGGCGTCGCGGTAGGCGATGACGGATTCGCGGCGCTTCTTCGCCTCGGAGCTGAGTACGTCGACGATCTCGGTGTCGCTGAGCTCACGGGCCTCCTTGCCGGCCACCTCTGCCTTGGTGATCGCGGTGAGCGCCATCCGCAGCGTCGACTTGCGGATATCGTCGCGCGCCTTCAGGGCCGCGGTCATGTCGTCGTGCAGGCGCTGCTTCATTCCGGAGTTGGACATGACCACGATTGTGGCAGGCTGGTGAAATGAGCATCGCCAGGACCGCCCTGAAGACGACGGCCGCTGTCACCGCCGTAGGCGCCGCCTGTGTCGCCTACGCGGCAGCCATCGAGGTGCGCTGGTTCACCCTGCGCAGAGTCACCGTCCCGGTGCTCCCCGAAGGTACGGCGCCCCTCCGGGTGCTGCACCTGTCCGACCTGCACCTCTGGCCCACCCAGGAGCGCAAGATCCGCTGGGTCAACGAGCTCGCCGCGCTCGAGCCCGACCTGATCGTCAACACCGGCGACAACCTCTCGCACGAGGACTCGGTCCGGCCGCTGCTCCGTGCGTACGGTGACCTGCTCGACCTGCCCGGCGTGTTCGTGTTCGGCTCCAACGACTACTGGAAGCCGCACTTCAAGAACCCGGGCAAGTACTTGCTCCCGGCCCACAAACAGCGCCACAAGCCGCACGGCCCGGACCTGCCGTACGAGGAGATGCGCCGCGCGTTCACCGGCGCCGGCTGGACGGACCTGAACAACGCCAAGGCCACCCTCAAGGTCAACGGCGTGCGCCTCGACTTCGCCGGCACCGACGACCCGCACATCAAGCGCGACCGGTACGACGAGGTCGCCGGCGAGATCGACCCGACGGCCGACCTCTCGATCGGCGTCACGCACGCGCCGTACCAGCGGGTCCTGAACGGGTTCGTCGGCGACGGGTATCCCCTGGTCCTGGCCGGTCACACGCACGGCGGCCAGCTGGCGGTGCCGCTGTACGGCGCGCTGGTGACCAACTGCGACCTCGACACGTCTCGGGTGAAGGGCCTGTCCACCTGGGGATACGACGGCCGCCAGGCTGCCCTGCACGTGTCCGCCGGCCTCGGTACTTCGCCGTACGCGCCGGTGCGGTTCGCGTGCCGGCCGGAGGCGACACTGCTCACCCTCGTCCCACGGATTAACCCGATTTCGTCCGGACGCTCGGCCCATGTAAGCTAACCGCGACTTCGGGCTGTGGCGCAGCTTGGTAGCGCGCTTCGTTCGGGACGAAGAGGTCGCAGGTTCAAATCCTGTCAGCCCGACCAACACTCAGGGCCAGTCACTTAGGTGGCTGGCCCTGAGTGCGCTTCAGGCCTGTTTGTGGAGGTGCGCTGGGGTGTCTGACCACTACGAGGTGCTGAACGTCGAGCGAACCGCCACGACGGCAGAGATCAAGTCGGCGTACCGGCGCCTGGTCCGCCAGGTCCACCCGGACCAGGGCGGCAACGCTGCGCTGTTCCGGATGGTGCAGGAAGCGTGGACGACGCTGGGCGATCCGGCGAAGCGGGCCGCCTACGACCGCACCCTGGACGCGCGCAACAGCCCACCGACGTACGAAGAACCGACGTACACCCGCCGGCCCGACCCGGAGCCCGAGCCCGAACCGGATCCGTTCACCTGGACCCAGACCTCGGCGCAGGCCTCGCAGCCGGTGCCAGAGCCGCTGTCCGGCGGCATCGAGGTCGTCCCGGCGTTCGGACGCTGGCGACTACCGGCGCTGCTGTCGCTCGCTGTCCTGACGGTGCTGGACATCGCGATCATCGCCATCGGCGGTCTCAACGGCGTGTCGGACATCGTCTTCGCCGTCGGCACGGTCGCGATGATCGTGGTCGCCATGCCGCCGCACTGGAGCAAACGGATTCCGCTGCATCGGGTGCTCAAGGCGTTCGGCATCGTCACCGCCCTCCTGTACTTCCTGGTGCTGTTTCCCTTCTCGAAGAGCGGTGCGACCGCGCTCCAGCGGGTTGTGATCATCGCCCTGCTCGTCGGCCTGGTGCTCACGCGCTTCCTCACCGGACGCTGGTCGAAGGTGCACAAGTTGGACCGGACCATCGACCCCACGGCGGCGTACGACTTCAACCTCTGGGGCCGCCCCGGCGAACCGCTCGTGGACGACGGCCGTACGGCGTGGCTCGCGCCGGCCGACGTACTGCGGCATCGGCGTACCGCCCGCGTCCTGGACCCGGTCGTCAACGCACTCCCCGCCTCGAAGCTGGTGCACGGCGCGCGGATCGGCGACATGGCCGTCAGCCACCTCCTTCTCAACGGCCACCGCGTCGCCCTGATCTCATCGGTCGTCGGACCGCCCGGGCACTACGCGCTGGACGTGTACGGCGCGCTGCAGCTGAACGGCGTACCACTCGACAGCCCGGTCTCCGGCCTGGACGCTGCCGTCGCCGCCTGGCGCCAGCGCCTCGCCCCGGTCGAGGTTCGCGGCTTCCTGGTCGTCCACCCGATGGTCGACGGCCAGGGCGGCATCACCGCCGCGCTGGGATCGGAGGCCGCCATCACCTGCCTGCCCGCCCAGACCGCGGCCAGCCAGCTCCAGGCGTGGCTGCAGCCGGAAGGACTGCTGCTCGACCGCCTCACGCTGTACGACATCCTGCACCGCGCGCCGTATGCCTAGGCTGAAAGCATGCAGCGAGTTGAGCTGGGTGAGGTCGAGTACGACGTTGCCGCGAAGGACATGCGCGGCTGGGTCGAGGAGCGGATCGAGGGCAAGGCCGAGGACCGTCTCTTCCTGCTGAGCCACCCGCCGGTGATCACCTACGGGCCGCGGACGTCGCCGGAGGATCTGCCCGCCGGCACCCCGGCGATCGCGGTGGATCGCGGCGGCTTCGCGACGTACCACGGACCGGGCCAGCTGGTCGGGTACCTGGTCATCGACCTGAAGCAGCGCGGCCCGGTCGACATTGTCCGCTGGGTCGAGAACGGGCTGATCGACGCACTCGGCTCGCTCGGCTTCCCGCTGGTACGCCGGGACACGCCGAAGGGCGCGAGCAGCCTGGTCGGGGTCTGGACCGGAGACGGCCGGAAGCTCTGCTCGATCGGGATGCGGATCCGGCGCGGCGTGACCAGTCACGGTTTCTCGGTCAACGTCGACCCGGACATGACCGTGTTTCACACGTTCACGAGTTGCGGGCTGCACGACGTCACGATGACCTCGCTGGCCGAGCTCGCGGCCGAACGCGGCGTACGCACGCCGACCGACGCCGACGTACGTGACGCGATCGCGAACTCCCTGGGAGCCCGATAACCTTCGGGAATGAGTCAGGGACGGTACGACGCCCCGCCGCTGCCGCCGGCGCTGATCCTGGCCGTTGTCGGCCTGCTCTGCGGGTTCGCGACGATCGCCTTCGTCTGGCTGAGCGAGCGCAGCTGCGACCGGTTCCGCGACACCACGAACTGCGGCGCCCTCGGGCTTCCGCTGCTGGTGGTCATCGTGGCCGTCACGATGGTGCTCGGCGGCCTCGCCCTCAGCCGGCTGGCGATGCCGCACCCGAAGCTGATCCCGTTCCTCGGGATCGCGTTCATGGTGGCGCTCGTCGTCGCGTTCCTGACCGGTCATCTCGACTCGCCGTGGATCATCGCCGTCGTACCGGCGCTGACCGCGATCACCTTCCTGCTCGCCAATCTCGTCGCCCGACTGCTGGAGCGTGCCGATGCCTGACCTGCCCGTCTACGAGTGCCCGCGGACCACCACCGCGCCGAACCTCGACGGCACCCTGACCGACCCCGCCTGGGAGGCCGCGCCCTGGACCACCGACTTCGTCCCGATCCACGACGGCCCCGCGCCGCGGTTCCGGACCCGGGCGAAGCTGATGTACGACGACCGGTACCTGTACGTCGGCGGCCTGCTCGAGGAGCCGCACATCTGGTCGACGATGACCGAGAAGAACAGCAAGCTCTTCCACGAGAACAACTTCGAGCTGTTCCTGGACCCGGACGGCGACGGGCTGAACTACTACGAGTTCGAGATCAACCCGCTCGGCACGATCTGGGAGCTGACGCTGCCCAAGCCGTACGTCGACGGCGGCCTGCCGATCGACCCGACCAACCTGCCCGGGCTGCGGACCGCGATCCACGTCGACGGCACGGTCAACGACCCGTCCGACACGGACACCGCGTGGTCGGTGGAGCTCGCCGTACCGTGGGCGGACCTCGCGTCGTACAACGAAGGCCGGGCGACCCCGCCGAACCCGGGTGACGAGTGGCGGATGAACCTGATGCGGTGCGAGTGGCCGCACGACGTCGTCGACGGTGCGTACGTGAAGGGTGACCAGATCGAGTTCTGGGTCTGGTCCCCGCAGGGCATCGAGGACATGCACCGGCCGGACCGCTGGGGTGTCCTCAGGTTCTGACCTCTGTGACCCCCGTGACCCCCGTGACGTGGCGTTAACAGGGCCGCGCAACAATGAGGTACGTGAACTTGGGGGGCTCCGGAGAGGCACACAGTCTGGAGGCGGACCAGGTCGTCAGCGCGATCGAGCGCGCGTGTGAGAGCGACCTGCGAACCGCCCTGCGGCTCGTTGCGCGTTACTCGGCGTACTGGTGGTCCAACGGGCTCCAGGACGAGGCTGCGGCCGCGGCGGAGCGGGTACTCAGCATGCTCGGCCGGACGGTTCCGGTCGGGCTGGACGAGGAGTACCTGCTCGCTGTCATCCACGGCGCCGGGTCGGCCGAGCAGGAGCAGCTGGAGCTCGCTCAGCAGATCGTCCTGACGACCACGGGCCCCTTCCAGTACTCCGTGACCGTGCTGCTGTGGTCGCTGGTCTTCGGACCGTTCGAGCCGGCCGATGTGGTCGAGGACGTGCTGGAGCGGAACGAGAGCGGCGACGCCTGGGCCCGGGCCGCGGTGGAGCTCTGCCGGGGCTACCCGGGGCTGACAGCGGCTGCGCCGGACGATGCGGCCCAGGCTCTGCGTACGGCGCTGGGCCGCTTCCGGATGCTCGAGGACCGCTGGGGCATGTTCCTGGCCCTCTGCTCGCTCCGCCAGGTCGTCGACGAGCCGCTGGACATCACCACCGAGGCGCTGGAGCTCGCCGAGCAGCTGTGCCTGGCTGAGGAGACCGCACTGCTGCTGTGTGAGCGCGCTGACCTCTACCGGCGGCTGGGGAAGCTGGAGGACGCTCACGCGGACTACAGCCGCGCCCTGTCCATCGGTGAGCACGCAGACCTCCCGGAGACCGTCGCCGCGGCCAGACTGGGACTGGCCCGCACAGCCCGGTACTCCGGCAACGTCCCAGCCGCTCGTAGCCATCTCTCGGCCGTCCTGACGCTCCCCAACCTCGAGGACGCCCACTTCGAGGCCCTGCACGAGCTCCGCGTGCTGAACGCGTCCGAAGCCTCCGCCTAGCGGTGTGGTGCCAGCCACATCGCGGGAGGCGGTGGTGCTGGTTAGAGTCGGGAGCGAATCCGCACCGACGACTGCAACGGAGCAGCTGATGGACAAGACGTACGGGTCGCCGCAGGAAGCGGTGGCGGACATCGGGGACGGGGCGAGCCTCGCGGTCGGGGGCTTCGGGTTGTGCGGCAACCCGATGCAGCTGATCAGCGCTCTGCACGACAAGGGGGTGAGCGGGCTCAGCGTGGTGTCGAACAATTGCGGCGTCGACGACTGGGGCCTGGGCATCCTGCTCGCGGACAAGCGGATCGCCAAGATGACCTCGTCGTACGTCGGGGAGAACAAGGAGTTCGCCCGCCAGTTCCTGACCGGCGAGCTGGAGGTCGAGCTGACGCCGCAGGGGACGCTGGCCGAGAAGCTGCGCGCCGGCGGCTGCGGGATCGCCGCGTTCTACACGCTGGCCGGCGTCGGTACGCAGGTCGCCGAGGGCGGGCTGCCGCAGAAGTACAACGCGGACGGCTCGGTCGCGAAGGCGTCGGAGCCGAAGGAGACGCGGGAGATCAACGGCACGACGTACGTGCTGGAGGATTCGATCACCACCGACTTCGGCCTGGTGCACGCGCTCAAGGGCGACACCCACGGCAACCTGGTCTTCGACCGCAGCGCGCGCAACTTCAACCCGCTGGCCGCGATGGCCGGCCGGGTCACGATCGCGCAGGTCGAGGAGCTGGTCCAGCCTGGTGAGCTGGACCCGGACTCGATCCACCTGCCGGGCGTTTACGTCCAGCGTGTTGTTGCTGTCGGCAAGGATATTGAGAAGCGGATCGAGAAGCTCACCGTTCAGAAGGGGGCCTGAGCATGCCACTCACCCGTGAGCAGATGGCGGCGCGGGCGGCCGCGGAGCTGGACGACGGCTCGTACGTGAACCTCGGGATCGGCCTGCCGACGCTGGTACCGAACTACATCCCGGACGGCGTCACCGTCGTACTGCAGTCCGAGAACGGCATCCTCGGCGTCGGGCCGTACCCGGTCGCCGGCGAGGAGGACCCGGACCTGATCAACGCCGGCAAGGAGACCGTCACGACACTCCCCGGCGCGTCGTTCTTCGACTCGTCGCTGTCGTTCGGGATGATCCGCGGCGGAGCGATCGACGCGGCCATCCTCGGCGCGATGCAGGTGTCGGCCAAGGGCGACCTGTCGAACTGGATGATCCCCGGCAAGATGGTCAAGGGCATGGGCGGCGCGATGGACCTCGTGCACGGCGCCAAGCGGGTGATCGTGCTGATGGAGCATGTCGCCAAGGACGGTTCGCACAAGATCCTCGAGGAGTGCGACCTGCCGTACACCGGCCGCGGCGTGGTGAACCGGATCATCACGGACCTCGCCGTACTCGACATCACCGACGACGGCCTGCAGCTGGTCGAGCTCGCCGACGGCGTCAGCTTCGACGAACTCCAGGAGAAGACCGGCGCCCCGATCAAGCAATGAGCTTCCGGCAATCGGGCGCGGACTGACCGTGCCCGGATACGAATAGTGCGTTCAGCTTCCGAAAGACACCTGTGATCCCCGCCGAAAGTCGGGTATGACGGGACCCGTGGAGTTGGATGTGCTGGTGATCGGTGGAATCGGGATCGACACGATCGTGCGGGTGCCGAGCCTGCCGCTGGATGATGTGGACACGATCGCGGTCGAACCGATCGAGTCGTACCTGGGGCACACCGGGCACGGTGTCGCGCTGGGCTGCCACCTGCTCGGACTCAACGCCGGTCTGGTGGACGTGATCGGCGACGACCCCGAGGGCGCGCGCATCCGCCGTACGTACCAGGAGCTGGGCCTCCCGCTGCGCGTCGCGCTGCACCCGAGCGGCACGCGGCGTTCGGTCAACCTGGTCAGCCCGGACGGCCGCCGCCTCTCGATGTACGACGGGCGCCACCCGGCCGGGCTGCGGGTCGACCCGGGCCTGTGGCGACCGGTGATCCGGCAGGCGCAGCACGTCCACGTCTCGATCATGGACTTCGCCCGCGATGCTCTCGGAGACGCGATCGCCGCGGACCGCTCGATCTCCACCGACCTGCACGACTGGGACGGCCGGAACGGCCACCACAAGGACTTCGCGACCGCGTCGGACATCGTCTTCGTCTCGACCACCTCGCTGCCACCCGACGGCGTCGAGTGGATCCTCGCCAACGGCCGCGCCGAGGTCGTGGTCGCGATGGCCGGCGCCGACGGCAGCTACCTCCATGTCCGCGGCGAACCCGTCCGCCACTTCCCCGCCATCACCTTCCCCGACCGCCCCGTCATAGACACCAACGGCGCCGGCGACGCCTATGTAGCCGCCTTCCTCGCCCTCTACCTCGACGGCGCCCCCTGGCCCGCCGCCGCCCAAGCCGGCACCATCGCCGGCGCCTGGTCCTGCGGCTCCCCCGGCACCCACACCAACCTCATCACCGCCGAAGAACTAGCTGTTCGAAGTAGAACGAACGGATGAAGCAGTCGCGGGGCTGGTTGACGGCGAACAGGAGGCAGTCGATGACCGAGTCCGCCGTCAGGTCGGCTGCGCTTTCTCGGGGGCCGGCTTGGACGAAATCTGGTGGGAACAGGGAGATGACGCGGATGCCCTCGGGGCGGAGGCGTTCGGAGAGGATTTCGGCGTACCCGGCCTGGGCGTGCTTTGCAGCGTAGAAGGCTGCGTGGGCGTCGGACCGGTGCTGGCCGGGCTCGCCGGCGGCGGAGATCAGGTTGACGATGTCGGGGTGGTCTGAGGCTCGGAGGAGCGGGAGCAGCCGTTCGGTGAGCAGGATGGTGCCAGTCGCGGCGCCGGCGATCGTGTCGGTGATGTCATCCGGCGTCACCTCCGGACCGAGGTAGCGCGCACCGCTGTTCACGAGAATGTCGAGGCGGTCGATGGATAGCTGCGCGATCGACGACGGGTCGGCGAGATCCAGTACGGCGGGAGTCGCCGTACCGCCTGCTGCTTCGATCAGCCCGGCTGTCTCCTCGGCGGCCGCTCGGGTGCGGGCAGTGGCGAGGACGTGGGCACCACGGGCAGCGAACGCGAGGGCGAGCTTCCGGCCGGTGTCTCGTCCGGCACCTGTGACTAGGACATGAGTCATGCCCGACAGGCAAGCAGCTCAAGCCGACTGGAGGTCAACCCCGCGTCATGGGTGGGTGGAGGGTCGTGGCGGTGCCTCGGTGGAAGAGTTGGGCTGGGCGGCCGCCGTCGCGGGTTGTGGTGGTGCCGGCGGGGGTTACGAAGTCGGCGGTTTTGGTGACTTTGCGGTGGAAGTTGCGGGGGTCGAGGGGCGTGCCCCAGACGGCCTCGTAGATGCCGCGAAGTTCGGAGATTGTGAATTCGGGCGGGCAGAACGCCGTCGCCAGCGGGGAGTACTCCAGCTTCGCCCGCGCCCGCTCCACCCCGTCCGCCAGGATCCGATGGTGGTCGAACGCCAGCCGCCCCGCATCGACCTCCGCCACATCCACCCATTGCGCCGACGCCGCGTCCGACCCCGCAACCGGCGTCGGCAGGTCCGGGACCAGAGCCAGGTACGCGACACTCACCACCCGGCCGCGCGGGTCGCGATCAGGAGCGCCGTACGTCGCGACCTGCTCGAGGTGGATCCGCTCCGAGGACAGCCCGGTCTCCTCCGCCAGCTCCCGGCGTGCGGTCGTCTCGAGATCCTCATCCGGCCGGACGAACCCGCCCGGCAGTGCCCAGCGGCCTTTGTACGGCGCGATGCCCCGGCGGATCAGCAGCACCTGGAGGCGGCCGTCGCGGACGGTCAGGATGACCAGGTCGGCGGCCAGGCCGAGCGGCTCGAAGTCCATAACAACCCACTCTAATCGTCACCTTGACGAGAAGTCACGCAACCCCTTATCGTCATAGTGACGACAAGGAGAACGAAGAGATGGCAGACATCACCCGGTTCCGCTTCATCAGCCACCTGCGCGCGAACCCGACCACCCACGTGCGGCACCTGCGCAACGGCAAGGTCGCGCACGACGGCGCCGACCAGGCGTTCTGGTTCCGGGCGCTGAACTCGTCGCTGAGCGAGATCCCGATCGACGACCGCGAGCAGCCGCTGCTGTTCCACGGCCGTACGCAGGACTTCCAGGACGTCGCCGTGCAGGCGAGCGTGACGTACCGCGTCACCGACCCGGCGCTTGCCTCGAGCCGCCTCGACTTCGGGATCGACCCGGACACCGGCCTATGGCGAGCCACTCCGCTCGAGCAGCTCGGCGGCCTGCTGACCGAGCTCGCACAGCAGACCGCGCTGGACCTGCTGGCCCGCATGATGCTGACCGAGGCCCTGTCCGAGGGCATGACGTCGCTGCGCCAGGCGGTCGGCACCGGACTGCGCGAGGACCATCGCCTGACCGGCCTCGGCATCGGGGTCGAGGATGTCCGCGTGGTGGCGGTGCGGGCGGAGCGGGATGTCGAGAAGGCGTTGCAGACTCCCACTCGCGAGATGGTGCAGCAGGCTGCGGACAAGGCGACGTACGAACGTCGCGCGATGGCCGTCGAGCGGGAGCGGTCGATCGCGGAGAACGAACTGCAGAACCAGATCGAACTCGCCCGCCGCGAGGAGCAGCTCGTCAACCAGCGTGGTCAGAACGAACGGATGCGCGCGACCGAAGCCGCGGCGGCCGGTCAGATCGAGACGCAGGCCGCTGCCAGCCGACAGCGGGCGCTGGCCGAGGCAGAGGCCGACGCCAAGCGCGTGATCGGCGCGGCCGAAGCCGTCACCGAGAAGGCGCTGCTCGAGGCGTACGCCGACCTGGACCAGGGCACGATCCTCGCGCTCGCGATCAAGCAGGGCGCGCTGCCGGACATCGGCACCCTCAACGTGACCCCGGACCTCCTCACCCCACTCCTCACCAAGCTGACCTCCGGGGAGACGGCATGATCCGGAGGCCGTGGCGTGGCGGGCCGCGCCGGGGGCGGCCCGCCACGGGAGGTCGACCATGAGCCTCCCGCCCCGGGCGGTGATCGTGCATCGGGCGACCGAGCTGACCGAGTTGGTCGCCCGGCACGGGACGCGGCAGCAGGCCGGGTTCTTCCTGGCCGGGCGCGGGCGTGACCTGGCCGAGCTCGACGCACGACACCAGGCCCAGCAGGACGCGCTCGCCACGGTCTCGGCGGCGATCCCACTCGACTGGCGCCGAGCTGTTGCCGAGCGCAACGATCTCGACCGGTTCGGGTTCGGGCCGGAGGACGTGGTGATCGCGGTCGGCCAGGACGGTCTGGTCGCCAACGTCGCGAAGTACCTCGACGGTCAGCCGGTGATCGGCATCAACCCCGAGCCGGCCCGCAACCCCGGCATACTCGTGCCGCACGAACCGGACGCGATCGCCGACCTGCTCGTCACTCGAACGTACGCCGAACGCACAATGGTTGCCGCCAGCACCGATGACGGTCAGCAACTGCTGGCCCTCAACGAGGTGTACGTCGGCCACCGCACGCACCAGTCCGCCCGGTACCGCCTCAGCTCACCAGACGGGCTGCCAGAGCGGCAGTCGTCGTCCGGGATCCTCATCGGCACCGGCACCGGATCGACAGGCTGGTGCCGATCGGCCTGGCAGGAACGACGTAGTCCGCTCGGGCTGCCGGGGCCGACCGATCCGATGCTGTGCTGGTTCGTACGTGAGGCCTGGCCGTCACCGGCGACCGGCACCGACAACACCGAAGGGCTGCTGAAGGCACCGGATTCGTTGACGATCACAGCCGAGTCGGACCTGGTCGTCTTCGGCGACGGGATGGAGTCCGACACGCTCGCGCTGAGCTGGGGTCAGCGCGTCGAGGTCGGCGTGGCCGCGGTGAAGTTGCACCTCGTGGTCTGAATGGTCGTGTTCCAGGCCGAGTACAGCCGCCGGGCCGAGCCGCCGATCGGACCGACCGCGTTGAAGACCGCGCCGCGGCTGGCCGGCTCGGCGTTCTCGATCGCGTCGACCGCCTGCTCCGGCGCGTCGATGATCGACGAACACACGCTCAGGATGTACTCCGGTACCTGCAACTTCGGGTCCACGCACCCGACCAGCGGTACGCCGACCGCCGCGACGATCGGGAAGACCGTACCCGGAATTCCGACCGCACACTCGACCGTCGCCGACTCCGGGACCGAGCCGAGCGCGCTGATCTCGTACTGCTCCCACAACGTCCGGTCCTCGCGCGGATGCAACCCGACAACAATGTGCTTGCCCGCGGCCTCCAATTTCGCGGCCGCGTCGAGCAACAGCTGGGTGCCGGGCGCCGCATTGCCGGTCTGATCCGGGTGCGTCACGCTCGTCAGCACTAGAACGCGATCCGTCTGCGGCTTGTAGTCGGGCAGATCATCAGTCTGAGCCGACCCCACCATCCGCACCCGACGATTCCATCCGAGGTACTTCGCGAACACGTCGGACTCGGCCGGCGACGCCGCCGTCACCAACTCCAGCCGATGCCGGAACTCCTTCGCCCGCACGGCTTCCACCGGATTCAGGTACGCCAGCGAACTCGCTGCCATCGGCAACCGCTTCAGGGCCTTCACCACATCGGCCGGCCAGTCCTCGGCCCCGTTCACGACCAGCAGATCAGCCTGCGGTACGTCGTTGAGCGTGGCAACCGTCACCGGATCGCCCGGCTTGATCTGGGTCAGGTCCGGTACGACCTGGACCAGCTCCCACCCCCGCCGCTTCGCCTCGGCGAGCAACGGCTGGGCGTGGTACGTCCCCCACGGCTCGTTGGTTGCCAACAGCACCCGAGTCCGCCGCGGCCGGGCGGCCAACGAAAGCCCCGGCGTCGCAGCGAGCCCGATCCCCAGGGCGCCGGCCTTCAACAACGTACGTCGCGTCGTGATCATACGCGCGACGCTACGAAGCCCGGGTGAACAGGCGCTAGATCTCCTTCGACGGCTGGATGATCAGGTGCGGCAGATTCACCGCATCCGGAGTCACGATCGCCGCGACCAGCACGACCGCAACTCCAGCTCCCATCAGCCGTCGCCACATGATCCGCACCCTCCAGTCGACCGATACCGCCCAGTCGATCCCCCACCTACCTCGATGCTCCGCACCCCACCACGGTTACGCAATGCGTCGTCGCCCCGACCCCTCTCAGCCGGGCCGGGCGAAGCGGTCCCGCATCGCCGCAACCCGCACCCCGGCGAAGCCGGCCAAAAAGACAGCCGCCGCGAAGCGGTGTCCTTTGGCCGGGGTGTCGGGCTACTCGCCGTTGGCGGTGTCGTAGACGGGGATGGTTACCCAGCGGAAGTTGACCGGGTCGCTGAGGTCGCCGGCTACCTCGCCGCGGGACTGGATGACTGTGGACAGGCCGTTGGCGTGGCCAACGGCGTAGAGGTAGTTCTTCTTGGTGTCTTTGTCGATGCCGAGGAGCAGCGTGCCGTACTGACCGCAGCCCATCGCCGACAGCGTCTCGAAGCCCTGCCACGTGCGCGTGCGGACCTGCTTCACGATCGGCTTCATCGGGGACGCAGACGGGATCCGGATGGTGTACAGCGCCCCACCGCGTGTGTTCGCGAGGAAGGTGTCGTACGTCGGGGTCTTCGCGATCAGCGTCATCGTCTTGACGGACGAGAAGCCCGGGTACGACCCGCCGGCCCGCCAGCCCTTCTCGCCGATGTTCCAGCGGTACAGCACGCCGTCGTTGCGCAGCGCGTACGACGTCGAGCGGTAGATCTTCTTCGTCCCGTTGTCCGGGCTCTCGTAGTCCGAGGTCTCCAGGAACGTGAAGCTTCCCCAGCCGCCACCGACCCGGGTCAGCGACCGGTTGTCGATGGTGCCGTCCTCGTACGCCTGGTAGTAGCTGTAGTAGAGCGCGTCGCCGATCACGACGTACCCGTAGCGATCGGTGCCGGAGATGTCCGGCTCGATGGTCTGCCGCGCGCTCAGCCGGACCTGCCCGGGCGCGTACACCCCGTCGGTGGTCCAGTTGTCCGCCACCAGCGGAGGCGTCGTCGCAGTCGGGTCCGCGAAGTGGTGCCCGCCGCTCGCGGTCACCCCGCCCTGCCAGACGAAGCAGGCGCTGGCCTGCGCCGCGGTGATCTTCTTGTTGGTCCCGGGGACCGTCGCCCCGGGCTTGGTCGGGTCAGGCTTCGCCGCGTGGGCAGCCGCAGGCATCAATGCAGTCAGCGTGAGCGCCGCGCAGCTCGCCAAAGCAGTCAGTCGTCGATTCATGTCCACCCCTTTCACACACTCTGATACAGAGCAAGCACGAAAGGTTGCGGCTCAGTCGCCGTTGGCGACGTCGAAGAGCGAGATCGGCACCCAGCGGAAGTAGACAGGGTCGTCGAACGTGCCCGGGACCACGCCCCGCGACTGGATCACCGTTGCCGTGCCGTTCGCATGGCCGACGGCGTACAGGTTGGCAGTCTTGGTGTCCTTGTCGATTGCCAGCAGCAGCGTGCCGTTCTTGCCGCACGACATCGCCGACAGCGTCTCGAATCCCTGCCAGGTGCGCGTACGGACCGCTGTCACGATCGGCTTCATCGGCGAGGTCAGTGGGATCCGGATCGTGTAGAGCGCACCGCCGCGGGTGTTCGCGAGGAAGGTGTCGTACGTCGGCGTCTTCGCGATCAGCGTCATCGACTTGACCGACGCGAAGCCCGGGTACGAACCGCTGGCCCGCAGTCCTCCCCGCTCCTTGTTCCAGCGGAACAGGATGCCGTCGTTGCGCAGTCCGTAGAACACGGTGTGGTAGATCTTGCCGTCCGGATAGCTCGCGTAGTCGGCGAGCTCGATCGCGGTGAAGTTCGTCCAGCCGCCGCCGATCCGGCCGAGGCCCGGCGGGTTCGACGGGTCCAGGCCGCCGGCCATGTCCGTGCGATAGCCACCGTAGTAGAGCCCGTCGCCGACGACGACGTACCCGTAACGGTCGGTGCCTCCAGGCCCCGGCTCGGACGTCTGCCGGGCACTGAGCCGGACCTGCCCAGGCTGATAGACCGCGAGGGACTGGCCCTGCTCGATCGTCGGCGGGAGGTTCGCGGTCACAGTGAGACTCCGCTGCATACCGGTCGCAGTCACCGATCCCAGCCAAACCTGGCACACCGCGCTGCCAGCTGCGTCTGCGTTCGTCGGCACTACCGTGGCGGCTATGAGCGCCGCACCTCCGGCCAAAGCCGCAATCCGTCGCTTCATGGCGTCCCCCTCACCCAGCTTGATGCGTGGAGGACGCAGAAAGTTCTTACAGTTCGGAGTAGGCAGTCACCAGGGTGGCTGCGTCGTGCTCCCAGTTGAGCTCTGCGGCGGCTGTGCGGACGCCGTCCGTGTACGTGCTGTAGTTCTCGATCACCGAGCGGACCGCAGCCGTCAGCGACTGCGCGTTGCCAGGCTCGTACAGCCCACCGAGCTTGTACTGCGTCACGACCGCACGCAGCTCGGGCAGGTCAGCGGCGACAACGGGGACGCCGGCGCGGACCGCGTGGAAGAGCTTGTTGGGAAGGGCGAGGCGGTGGTTCTCGCAGGTGTTGGTGAGCGTGACAAGCGAGATGCCGTACGTCCGCAGCGTGTCGTCGACCTCGTCGATCGAGCGTTCCGCGACGGTCTCCACCGGACCCAGATCCAAGCGATAGTTGGGATCCACCGACCCCATCAGCACAGTCCGGAACGGCAACAACTGCCGCGCCGCAGCAACAACAGTCGGCAGATCCCGACCCGCACCCACGCGACCGGCGTACAGCAACCCCTCCGGCCGGTCCGGCGCAGCCGGTACGTCGTCAGCGCGCGGGAACGTGTTCCGTACGACGCGTACGTCGGACAACCCACGCGAACGCAACCGCTCCGCGATCCCGTCGGACACCGTGAACACCACCCGCGCGCGAGACGCGAGAGAAACCTCGTACCGCCGCCCGCGCGCCCGCCACAACGGCGTCGGCCGGCCCGGGAGCGCCCGGTCGAACCACAGCTCATGGCTGTCGTAAACCAGCTTGGCCGACCACTTCGCGGCGTACTCCGCTGCGAGCTCCAACGTGTTGAAGTCATGCGCATGCACGACGTCGACAGGCCCTGCCGCAGCGACAACCGGAGCGGCAGCGGTACGCCAGTGCTTCTCGGTGCGGTTGCGGTGCTCGGGCAGCAGCAACCACCGCCCGAACCGCTTCGCCAGCACCTTGGGCCCGGAATGCCCGTGCCCGACGGTCAGCCCGCCGTTCCCGGTCCGTAGACCGGAGGAGCGGGAGACCGACTCCACTGTGATCCCCGGGCCGACTTCAAAGCCGTCCGGGACGTCGCGGCCGATCACGTGCAGCGTGTGACCGGCCGCGGCCAGCGCCGTGGCCTCCCGCAGGATCCGCGAGTCCCCGGCGATCGGGGACTGCGCGATCATCAGAATCCGCACTTACTCGCCGCCGGCCTCGGTCTCGGCTCCGAGCCTGGGGCCCAGCTCGTTCTTCAGGAACGGCAGCAGTACCTCGACCGACCGGTGCCCGTCGTGCAGGTCCCGGACGTAGCCGGGGCCGGCGTCGGCGATCTTCCGGGCCGAGTCGCGCTCGGCGACCAGCCGCTCGATCACCTCCGACAGGTCGTCCGGTGTCGCCTCGGCGATCGGCAGATCGGTCGGCAGCAGGTCCCGTACCGGGTCCGCGATGTGGCCGACGGTGACCCGGCCGGCCGCCATCGCCTCGCAGGCGAAGACGCCGTACGAGCCGAGCAGCATCTGGTCGACGACGATGTCGGCGTCCTTGACCATCTCGGCCAGCTCCGCGTGCGGCACGCCCTGCACCCGCTGGTACGTGATCAGGCCGCGCGCGTCGAGGTCGGTCAGCACCGGGTCGACGTACGCCGAGCCCTTGAGCGCACTGGCCGACGGCGCATGCAGCACCACCGGAACCTCACGCTCGAGCACCGGCCGGTTCGACGCGAAGCCCTCGACGTCGACCGCCAGCGGGATCCAGATGCCGTTCTCGACGAACTCCAGCAGGTCCGGCGTGGTCACGTAGACCGGGCCGTCGTACCCCTGCAGGTGCCGGCGCATGTTGTCGTTGCCGGACTGCAGCCGCTGGGTCAGCTCGTCCTCGGGGTTGCGGAACGGCGAGTACCGGTAGCGCGCCCGGTGCAGGGCCGGGTCCCGGATCTCCGAGCCGTGGAACAGCACGCCGTGCTTGATCCCGGCCTGCTCGAGGATCGGTACGTCGGTGGTCCACATCTGCCCGCGCAGCTGACCGAACATCGGCCGCCCCGCCTCGAACAGCACATGGGTGACCTCACGCAACGCGTACGACGTCAGCTCGAGCTGCCAGCGCAGGTCGGTCCGGTACTGCTTGTACGTCCCGGTCCGGTGCACCTTGAAGTCGAACGTGCCGCTGCCCGTGGTCAGCGACTCGACCTTGACGTTCGGCACCTCGCGCTCGACCGCGGTCGCCCACAGCCAGGCCTGACCGGCACTGTTGACCGGACCGATCAGCAGGTGCGGCCGCTTCTTCTCGACCGGCCCGCCGGGGCGGACGATCTCCAGCTGACGCCCGGTGAGCTCGCCGTACAGGGTGCGCAGGTTGGCCGCCTGGCCGGACCAGGACACCTCCTGCTGGTACACCGGGTCCGCGACCCGCTCCCGGTAGCTGTCCAGGTCCGCGAGCACCGTGCGTACCTTGGCCGCGAGGTCCGCGGTGTTCTCGGCCGTGAAGACCTCGCCGATCCGGGTCCGGTCGACGAACTCCTTCATGCTCGGCATGTCGCTGACCACCACCGGCAGGCCGGCGAAGGCGTACTCGAACAACTTGTTCGGCAACGCCATCTCGTGGCTCGGGTAGCGCAGGATCGGGATCAGGCCGACGTCGGCGGTGCGCAGGAACGCGACCACCTCGTCGGGCTTTACCGGCTCCAGGCAGTGCAGCCGGTTGTCGACGCCGAGCTCGATCGCCTGCGACTGCAGCGCACGGACCGCGTCCGTCGCCACACCCGGCACGCACACAACAGCCAGGTGCACGTCCGGCAGGTCGACCAGCGCCTGTACTGCGGTGTGGACGCCGCGCGCCCGCGTCACGCCACCGCTGTAGACCAGCAGCGGTACGTCGGAAGCCAGACCGATCCGGCTGCGGATGTCGGCCACCTCGACCGACACGTCAGCAGGGTTCGGCGTGTTCATCACCACGGTCGGCTTCAGCTTGAGCTTGTGCTCGGCCTGCAGCCGCGTCGCGATCGCCGGGCTGACCGTGACCACCCGGTCGACGTCGCCGATGTACTCACGCTCGTGGTTGGCCCAGGCCGCGATCGAACGCCGGGTGCGCGCGCCGTACATCGACAGGCCCGCGACGTACTCGTGCGCGTCGTAGACGACCTTCAAGGTGCGGCCGCGCAGCTTCGCCCGGCCGGCAGCGCGGGTGGCGACACCGATCACGTGCATGTCGTGCGCGTGCACCACGTCCGGCTCGAGGCGGTCGATCAGGTCGCCGAACGCGACCTCCAGGTCCAGCGCCTCGGGGTGCAGCTTGCGCCACGGCGCCGGCCACGGCAGCCGGTGCAGCACACCGTCGTACGCCCGCCAGCTGAACTTGAACGGCGCGTCGGCCTTGTTGCCCACGCCCTTGCGGACCCAGCTGGCCCGCTCGGCGGCCTTCCAGCGCGCCCGGCGGAGCAGGCGGGTCCCGACGCCGGCCTTGAACTTGAGTGGATTTCCCTGACCCGCTTTCGCCCGCGCGATCGCATGACCGGAGTCGGCCTTGAGCTCCTTCAGCTCGGCCTGGATCCGCTCGCTGCGCGCCACGTAGCTCGTGCGGTGCTTGTACCCCACCATCGGCGGCCGCCAGTTGCGTCGCGCCGTACGGCTTCGTTTCCGTTCCTCACGCAGTGCGAACGGCACCGCCACCCGGACGATCAGCGCACCGTCGAGCATCTCCCTCGACGGCAGGCCGCTGGCCGAGACCCCGAGCACAGTTACCTCTGCTCCGGTCTCGGCCAGTGCTGCGGCCTCTTTGCGGACCCTACTGTCGTTGGTGACGTCGTTCGCGACAATCATCACGACCCGCAGGTCGGCAGTGGTCACTGGCTGACCGACCTTCCGATCACAATCCGCCGCACGCCCGCCCAGCGGGCCGGGTCGGTGCGGTCACGACCGTCGACGAGTACCTGCACACCCGGCAGGTCGGCCGGGCTCAGCTGCGCGTAGTCCGCGTGGTCCGCCTGCAGCACCGCCGCGTCGACCGGAGTACCCAGCGTGTACGGCGTGAAGCCGAGGCCCTGGAGCTCCTCGTCGGTGTACAGCGGGTCGTGCACGGACACCTCGGCGCCGCGCGCCTTGAGCGCCTCGACGGCCGGGAAGACTCCGGAGAATGCCGTCTCCTTCACGCCACCACGGTACGCCGCGCCGAGCACGACCACCTTCGCGCCCTTCAGGTCGCCGAAGGCGCCCTCGAGCAGGCCGATGGTGTAGTCGGGCATACCGGCGTTCGCCTCGCGGGCGGCCCGGACAACGGTTGCCTCGGGGTCGGTCCACAGGTACAGCCGCGGGTAGACCGGGATGCAGTGGCCGCCGACCGCGATGCCCGGCCGGTGGATGTGGCTGTACGGCTGCGAGTTCGACGCCTCGATCACGGCGTGTACGTCGATGCCGTTCTGGCCGGCGAACCGGGCGAACTGGTTCGCCAGGCCGATGTTCACGTCGCGGTAGGTGGTCTCGGCCAGCTTCGCCAGCTCCGACGCCTCGGCCGAACCGAGGTCCCAGACGCCGTTCGCCCGCGGCAGGTCGGGACGCTCGTCGAAGTCCAGCACCGCCTCGTAGAAGGCGATGGCGCGCTTCGCGCCCTCCTCGGACAGACCGCCGACCAGCTTCGGGTACTTGCGCAGGTCCGCGAAGACCCGGCCGGTCAGGACCCGCTCCGGCGAGAACACCAGGTGGAAGTCCGTGCCCTCGGTCAGACCGGAGATCTCCTCGATCATCGGCTTCCACCGGTTGCGGGTGGTGCCGACCGGCAGCGTGGTCTCGTAGCTGACCAGGGTGCCGGGGCTGAGGTGCTCGGCCAGCGAACGGGTCGCGTTCTCCATCCAGCCGAACTCGGGCTCGCCGGTCTTCTCGTCGACGAACAGCGGCACGACCACGACGACCGCGTCGCTGTTCGGGATGGCGTCCGCGTAGTCCGTGGTCGCCCGCAGACGGCCGTCGGCCACGGTCTCGGCGAGCAGCTCCTGCAGGTGGGCCTCACCCGGGAACGGCTCCTTGCCGGCGTTCACCAGCTCGACGAACTTCTCGTTGATGTCGACGCCGACGACCTGATGACCCTTGGCCGCGAACTGGACCGCCAACGGCAGTCCGATCTTGCCTAAGGCAACAACACTGACACGCACAGGTTCTCCACTAGGTAGTGATTCTTCATCGGGGGCCCCGGAGCTTCCGTTCCAGCGGGTGCTCGACGAACTTGTAGAGCAGCCACGAGGCAATGATCGAGATGACGAGGACACCGGCGTACCACGTCAGGTTGGACCAGCCGATCGGGCCGGCCACACCGTGCTGCTCCTTGATCGCGTACAGGATCGTGGCGTGCACGAGGTAGAAGGCGTAGGACCACTGGCCGAGCGCGACCATCGGCTTGCTGCGCAGCAGCGACCGGCCGCCGCGGGTGTCGCGGGCCGCGACCGCGAGGATCAGGAAGCCGTACAGGAAGGTCAGGATCTCCTTCTGGCACAGGCCCATGGTGACCGCGCCCGGGAAGTTCGCCGGGTGCGCACCGGAGTACCAGAGGATGTAGAGGCCGCCGCCGGTGACCAGGAACGCGAACCACACCGGGATCCGCGGCTTCCAGCCCGACCGCAGCGAGATCGCCAGACCGATACCGAACAGGAAAGCGACCGAATGCAGGACCGGTTGCGGCAGGATCGGTACGACGTCCTTGTAATGGAACAACGCCAATCGATAGGCGCCGCCGGCCACGATCACCGTGACACACAGGATCAGGCCGCCGGTCGTCTTCAGCCGCTGCGTGGCCCGCCACACGAACGGGAAGTACGCGTAGAAGAACGCCTCCACCGACAGCGTCCAGCCGGCCGGGTTGCCGCCGTACAGGATCGTCGGGTTGTTGGACCAGCCGTGCACGAGGAACAGCGACAGCACCAGCACGGTGACCGAGATCGGCTTGATCCAGGACATCCCGGCCGGCGGATCGGCCCGGTAGAAGACGAAGAACGCCGCCACCAGGGTCAGGAAGTACAGCGGGAAGATCCGGGCGAACCGGCGCCGGTAGAACGTCCGGATCTTCGTGCCCTTCTGGGCAGACCAGGTCAGCACGAAACCGGACAGCACGAAGAAGAACGTGACTCCGGAGGTGCCGTACTTCAGGAAGTCGTAGATCGGCAGCGGCGCCAGGTTGGTCATGTGGTGGCAGAACACGAAGAAGGCCGCCCACCAGCGCAGGCCGGTGAGCGACTCGACTCGTGGTAGCCGTCCGCTGCGGGAAGCCGGCGGTGTGCCGGACTCCCCGGGGAAGGCACTGAACGGCGCGCCGGGCGGCGGGGTCCCCACATCTGTCGACCCAGGCAGCTCCTGGGTCGACGGCGTCTGGTTCTCTTCGGCGGCCTTCGTCATGTAGTTACTCCGCGAGAGTGGCAACGACACGCTCAGCAGCGTGGCCGTCGCCGTAGGGCATCGGGCGTTCCCCCGTGGGAGCCGGCCGTGCGGCCAACTCGGGCAGCTTACTCACGTCGGATGTCAACACGTTCCACCCGTCCTCCAGCGTCTCCACCCACTCGGTCTCGGTGCGCAGCGTCGTGCACACCCGGCCGAGCAGGAAGGCCTCCTTCTGGAGACCGCCGGAGTCCGTCACCACACCGGCCGAACCGAGGACGGCCGAGACCATCTCCGGGTACGCCAGCGGCTCGCGGACGTGCAGCGACCCGTCCGGACGCTCGAGCTTGATGCCGTGCTCGGCGCACTTCGCGACCAGCCGCGGGTGGGCCAGCAGCAGCACCGGCGAACCGGCCGCGGCCAGACCGTCGACGATCCCGGCCAGTCGCGCCGGGTCGTCGGTGTTCTCGGCCCGGTGGATGGTCGAGACGACGTACTCGCCCTGCTTGAACGGCAGGTCGAGCGGCTTGTCCTGGACCGCGTCGCGGACCCGGAAGCAGACGTCGGTCATGACGTCGCCGACCAGGCGGGACTTGTCCGTCAGGCCCTCGTTCGCCAGGTGGTCCATCGCCACCTGGGTCGGCGCGAGCAGCAGGTCGGCCGCGTGGTCGGTCAGCACCCGGTTGTGCTCCTCCGGCATCAGCCGGTTGAACGAGCGCAGGCCGGCCTCGAGGTGCGCGACCGGCAGGTGCATCTTCACCGCGGACAGGGCGCCGGCGAGCGTCGAGTTCGTGTCGCCGTACACCAGCACCCAGTCCGGCTTGTGCTCGTCCAGTACGGCGTCCATCGCGGCCAGCATCGCGCCGGTCTGGACGCCGTGGCTGCCGGACCCGACGCCCAGGTGGACGTCCGGGTCCGGGATGCGCAGGTCGGCGAAGAACACATCGGACATGTTCTTGTCGTAGTGCTGCCCGGTGTGCACGATCACGTGCTGGTGCTCGGTCGCGGCAAATGCCTCCGCGACCGGCGCCAGCTTCACGAACTGTGGGCGAGCCCCGACAACACTCAGAACCTTCATGACTACGCGGACTCCCCGGCGATCTTGATCGTGCGGTCCTCGGCGGCCGACTGGATCACGGCCTCGGCGACCGCCACGGTGCGCAGACCCTGCTGCAGCGTGACGATGTCGGCCTCCTTACCCAGTACGGCATCGCGGAAGGCCTCGTGCTCGGTCTTCAGCGGCTCCGGCTTGCTGATCGCGTACCGGATCATGTCGCCCTCGCTGACACCGCGGAAGTGCGCGACGTCGTCCCAGGCGGTGGCAACCGTGCCGTTGGCGTGGAAGGACAGGTCGGCGAGCAGGGTGTCGGCGATGAACGCGCCCTTCTCACCGGTGACGACGGTGAGCCGCTCCTTCATCGGGGACAGCCAGTTGACCAGGTGGCTGGTGACGGTACCGTCGGCCAGCTTGCCGGTCACCGCGATCAGGTCCTCGTACTGCCGGCCCGACTTGTGGGCGCTCTGCGCGGACACCGTGACGAACGGCGACTGCGTCACCCACGCGGTCAGGTCGATGTCGTGGGTGGCCAGGTCGAGCACCACGCCGACGTCGGCGATCCGGGCCGGGAACGGGCCCTGGCGGCGGGTGGTGATCTGGTAGATGTCACCCAGCTCGCCGGCCTCGAGCCGCACCCGCAGCGCCTGCAGCGCCGGGTTGTACCGCTCGATGTGGCCGACCGCGCCGACCAGCCCGGCCGCCTCGAACGCCTTCGCGATCTCGGTCGCCTCGGACGAGGAGCCGGCCAGCGGCTTCTCGATCATCGCGTGTACGCCGGCCTCGGCCAGCGCCTTCGCGATCTCGGCGTGGTACTGCGTCGGCACCGCGACCATGCAGTAGTCGAGGTTCTCGCCGATCAGCTGCTCGATGTTCTCGTGCACCGGACGACCGCCGGCCACGTTGAACTTGTCACCGCCCGGGTCGGCGACCGCAACCAGGTCGACGCCCTCGAGGGAGGCCAGCACGCGAGCGTGGTGCCGTCCCATCATGCCCAGGCCGATCAGGCCCGCACGCAGGTTCGCCATCGTCACGCACCCGCCTTCGCCACGGTGTTCACCGCGGCCACGATCCGGTTCAGGTCATCCTCGGACAGCGAGGGGTGGACCGGCAGCGAGAGCACCTCGGCCGCGGCCTTCTCGGTCTCCGGCAGGTCCAGCTCGCGCTGGAACGACGGGAGCCGGTGGTTCGGGATCGGGTAGTACACGCCGCAGCCGACGCCGTACTCGGTCCGGAGCGCGTTCGCGAAGCCGTCGCGGTCCTCGGTGACCCGGATCGTGTACTGGTGGTACACGTGGCTGGCCTCGGCGGCCACGGCCGGGACGCCGACACCGGCGAGGTTCGCGTCCAGGAAGGCCGCGTTCTCCTGCCGCTGCTTGGTCCAGCCGCCGACCTTGGTCAGCTGCACGCGGCCGATGGCGGCGTGCAGGTCGGTCATCCGGTTGTTCAGGCCGACGACCTCGTTCTCGTACTGCTTGAGCATGCCCTGGTTGCGGAACAGCCGCATCCGGCGCTCGATCTCGGCGTTCGCGACCGAGTTCATACCGCCCTCACCGGACGTCATGTTCTTGGTCGGGTACAGGCTGAACATCGCGAACTCGCCGAAGGTACCGACCGGCGCGCCGTTCCAGGTGGCGCCGTGGGCCTGCGCGGCGTCCTCGTAGATCTGGATGCCGTGCTTGTCCGCGATCTCCTGCAGAGCGGTCATGTTGGCCGGGTGACCGAACAGGTGCACCGGCATGACGGCCTTGGTCTTCTCGGTGATCGCTGCCTCGACCGCCTTCGGGTCCAGGCAGAAGTACGTCGGCTCGATGTCGACGAACACCGGGGTGGCGCCGGTCAGCGCGACGCTGTTCGCGGTCGCGGCGAAGGTGAAGGACGGGACGATGACCTCGTCACCCGGTCCGACGCCCGCGGCCAGCAGGCCGAGGTGGAGACCCGACGTGCCCGAGTTCGTCGCGACGCACGCACGGCCGGAGACCAGCGCTGCGCCGAACTCCTGCTCGAACGCCGCTACCTCGGGGCCCTGGGCCAGCATGCCGGACTGCATGACACGGTCGACGGCCTCGCGCTCCTCCTTCCCGATGATCGGCTTCGCGGCCGGAATCGGCTGCACCATCAGTTCTCCTCCAGGTTTTCTTCGGCCGGCCGCAGCCGCCCGTCGGTTTCGATGTACATCTCGCCCGTGTTCGGGCACTTCCACTCGCCGTCACCGACGGAGAGCAGCGGAACTCCGGCCTTGCCGACCCACTTGAGCCGACGAGCCGGAACCCCGGCGACCAGCGCGAAGTCTGGCACGTCCTTGGTCACCACCGCACCAGCGGCGACGGTCGCCCAGCGGCCGATGGTGACCGGGGCCACGCAGACGCTGCGCGCACCGAGCGAGCAGCCTTCCTTCATCGTCACCCCGACCGGTTCCCAGTCGTGCCCGCTCTTCGGCGAACCGTCCGGGTTCACCGCGCGCGGGAAGTAGTCGTTGGTGAGCACGACGGCCGGTCCGATGAACACACCGTCCTCGAGCGAGGCGGGCTCGTACACCAGCGCGTAGTTCTGGATCTTGCAGTTGTCGCCCATCCGGACCCCGGTCCCGACGTAGGCGCCGCGGCCGACGATGCAGTTCTTGCCGAGGACGGCGTTCTCGCGGATCTGCGCGAGGTGCCAGACCGACGATCCGTCGCCGATCTGAGCGCTGTCGTCGACGTCGGCGGATGGCGCGATGCGGGACGTCACAGGGTCTCCTTCTGGGTCAGCCAGGGTTTCAGTACTTCGGCCGAGCGGCGTCCGTCGTGCAGCTCCGTCACGAATCCGGGGCCGTCAGCCGCCCGCTCGGCGGCGGCGTCACGATCGGCGATCAGACCGGTGACGACCTCACCCAGGGTGTCGGGATCCGCCTCCACGATCGGCACCTCTCGCCCGGCCAGACTACGCACCCGTTGGCGCACGCCGTCACCGACGTACGAAACGACGATCCGCCCGGCGGCCAGAGCTTCCGCGGCCGCCACGCCGTACAGGCCGATGTGGAGTTGGTCGACAACGATGTCGGCGTCGCCGATCACGGCCGGCATGCCGCTGTGCGGTACGCCGGTGATCCGCCGGTACTCGATCCGACCGCTCTCGTGCAGCGCGGTGAGGACGGCGTCGATCTCTTCGGTGCCCTTGAGCTTGGCGTTCGACGGAACGTGAGCAACGACGGGCTTCTCGTGGCCGAACAGCGGCCGCGCCGCCTGCTGCCACGGCACCGGGTCGATCGCGACCGGTAGCCAGTGGGCGTTCGGTACGTCGTCCAGCAGGTCGACCGTGGAGACGAAGACGGGAAGGTTCAGCGACTCGACCAGCTCGGCGTGCCGGCGGGCCTGCGTCTCGAGCCGCTCGGTCAGCTCGTCACCCGGGGTGAACGGCGACCACTGCTCGCGCTTCGCGTGCCGGCTGGGCAGGCGGATGTCGGAGCCGTGGAAGAGCAGCGAGACGTTGATGCCCTTCGCAAGCATCGCCTCGATGTCGGGGGTTGCGTCCGCGTAGCCGCGGGCGCCGAAGACCGGCCGCAGCGACTCGACCATCACGTGCGTGTAGTTCGACAGGATGTGCTGCTGCTGCGCGCGCTGCCAACGGGGCTGGCCGAACCATGCCAGCGGTACGCCGTAGTCGACCGCGAACTGGAACTGCCCCTTGCGCTGCAGGACGAACGAGACCGCGTCAACGCCGTCGACAGTCCTGGCGGCCCGTGCCCAGGCGTTGCCCTGACCGGCGGAGTTGGTCGGTCCGACCCACATCCGCACCGGCGTCGTCGCTGCCGGCGGGAACGCCGGCAGCTGCGCGAACGAGTACCGCAAGCCCCGCAGCCGCCGCCGGACCGCTCCCGCGGTCCGGGCCAGCGGCGCCGGCAGGTGCTCGCGGATACTCATCGTCGTCGTGTCACCCATTACCTGCTGGTGCCTTCAACTGGTCGAACTCGCGGCGGGCGGCCGGCAGACCGAGCACCACCGGGGTGCTCGCCTTCCGCTGGCCGAGGTTCCAGCCGGCCCAGATCGCACCGGCATCCAGCGCCACGACAACATCCGCCTTGTCGATGGTCGCCATCACGTCACGACGGCTGAGCACGCGCTCCCAGTAGTTCTTCCCGAGATCGTTGGTTGCCCGCTGCCCCCGGATGAACTTCACCGGCGCCGACGTCTTAATTGCCTTAGGCAACATCCGCCCGGCAACCTTACGAGCCTTGCGGGCACGCCACTCAACCGCCTTCACAACCCGCTTGGCACCGGTCGGTTTGGGCTTCGGAGCAGGCTTCGGCTGAGGCGCGGCGGCTGCTACCTCGGCGGCGGCCGGGGCGATCTTCGCCTCGTCTGCAACGACCGCCTCCGGGTTGGCTACTGCCTCCGGTGCAATGACGGCGTCTGGGGCTTCATCCGACGCCTCGACCTCGGGCTCCGGGGCCGGCTGGGCGGGCATGCGGCCGGGGCCGATCAGCGTGAAGGTGTTGACCTTGTCGGCGACCCACGCGGACGGGGCTACCCAGCCGACGACGTCGATGGTGATGTTCTGGTCGCCGAGGTCCTCGCGGACCTGGTCGAAGTACGTCGGCGGAAGACGACGCGTGGACAGCAGTACGACGGTGCTCATGCGGCAACCCCCTTCTTCACAGACGCTGCCAGCGACTCGATCCGCGGATCCAGCTGCAGGTCCCGCCGGTACGACGCACCGAACTCACGCGCCTTCGCCCGGATCCCCTCGTCCGCGGTCCGCGCCGCGTGCGCCGCCTCGACCAGCGCCGCCGCGATCGCCTCCGGCGTCACGTCCGACACCGGGAACCACAACGGATGACCCCGCAGTACGTCGGACGCCGCGTTCTCCGGGTCGTGCACCGACACCACCGGCAAGCCGGTCGCGAGGTACTCGAACACCTTCCCGCTGGTGACGTACCGCCCCTTGCCCAGCATCAGCAGTTGCGCGTCGAACTCGTCGTACGCCTTGGCGATCTCGGCCTTGCCGACCGGGCCCTCGTAGCTGACCCCGGCGTCGGCCGCGCTGTTGATCGTCGCGAGCATGTCGGCCCGCGGCTGCGCGTAGTACCCGAGGTAGCCGTGGATCTTGGCCTTCGCGCCGGCCAGTTCCTCGGACTGCTCCTTGGCGAGCTTCCAGCCCTCGACGAACTCGGCCAGCGGCACCTTCGGCGACACCGTCCCGACGTACCCGAAGACCAGCGGGCGATCGGTGACCGCGCCGCGGTCGGCGGTGTCCGGCACCAGGTCGGGGTCGAACCCGTTCGCGACCGTGTGCATCTTCGACGCCTGCGCCGGGTAGAGCTTCTCGTGCCACTCCTTGATCGGGTCGTTCACGAACCAGACCTCGCGAGCGGACTCGACCAGCTTCTTCTCCCACTTGGCCGCGCGGCTGTTCGGCTCGTGCAGCCGGTCGCCGGTGAACACGTCCAGCAGCCACGCGTCGCGGTAGTCCATCACGTACGGCACCTGGAACTTCTTGTGCAGGTGGTACGCCGCGGTGAACGCGACATGCGGGTTCGCGGTGGCGACGGTCAGGTCGACCTTGTTCGCCTTGTGGATCTGCTCGGCGGCCTTCTCGATCACCGAGCGCCAGGGCCCGTACCCGGTCTCCGGGAACGGGATCTGGTCCTGCTTGGTGCGCCACTTGCTCCACAGCTTCGGGTTCTGCGCCCGGCGCTTGGACCACTTGCGCAGATCGGCTTCGAGGATCGGCCACTCGAACGGCACCCGGACCACCTCGACGGAGGGGTCGACCCGCTCCTCGAGAGTCAGGTCCGCACCGGTGAACCGGAAGAACGTGTCGCGGTCGGCCGTCAGCACGGTCACCTTCCAGCCGAGCGCGGCGAACCGGTTGGCCGTGGCCAGTGCCCGGTAGACACCGCCGCCCCGGCAGGGCGGGAAGCCCCAGGCGACGTACAACAGGTGAGGGCGGTCGGTCATGCACTTCCTCTTAAAAGATTGAGAATCGCGTCGGCCAGGTCGTCGTACGGCGTATTGGTCGGCAGGTGCTCCGCTGCCCACTGCAGTGCGTGGTCGTGCAACTTCTCCAGCTCACCGGGGTCCGCGGACCAACGCCGCAAGGTCTCGGCGGCCTCCGCCACCGAGTCCACCAGGACTCCGCCACCGGACTCCTCGATCACCCGGGTCTGCCGGGGCAGCCGGGTGGACAGCACGGGAAGACCGCTGGCGAGGTACTCGTAGATCTTGGACGGCATCGCTTCGATGAACGCCGGGGTCGGCTGCAGCATGGCCAGGCTCGCCCAGGCACCCTGCGCGATCCGCCAGGCGTCCGCGGGTGGCTGGCGCCCGTGCAGCCGGACACGGCCGGCCAGCTCGGGCTCCTCGATCCGGGCCTCAAGCCGCTCCCGGTCCGACGGTGCGACCGGGCCGACCAGGTCGAGAGACCACTCCGGCGCCGCAGCGACGGTCTCGACCATGTCGAAGAGCCCACGGCTCTCCCGGAGGTCACCGACGTACACAGCGCGCGGTGCGCCGGTCGCCGGGGCCGGAGCCAGGAAGCCGTGGTCAGGAAGGTTCTGCACCACCAGGCGGTGCTTGGCGTGGTGCGGTGCCAGGTGCGAGTCGGCGACGACCGTGAGGTCGGCGCCCGCGGCCAGCTTCGACCCGGCGCGCACGATCAGCCGGGCCGGCAGACCGGCAGGGCCCTTGGCCCAGGCCCGGTCGGCCAGCAGCCGCTCGTAGTCCTCGTGGACGTCGACGACCAGCTTGCGCCGCCGTAGGCCGGTGACGAGACGGGCGATCGGGATCATGTCCGGATCGACCGTCATCACCACCTTCGCCTTGGTCCGCCACGGCAGTACGGCGGTCCGGGCCAGCCGCTGCACCATCGTGCCGCGCGGTCCGGCGTGCACGACCGCGCCCGCGGGCCCGCCACTGGCCTCACCCAGGCCCCACAGCTCGACCGTGAGGTCGCGCTGCTGCAGGGCCGCGGTGATCTTGTGCAGGCGCGCGTCGGCGACGTCGTGACCGGTCGTGATGATCCCCACGTCCGGCGCCGTGCTGCGTGACATTGGTCAGAGGTCCTCGAGTGAGACGGATTCCGCTTCGCCGACCTGCAGGAACTTCGTGTAGGCCTGGATGACCTCGTTGGGCTCGCCACGCATCATCAGCTTGCCCTTGTGCAACCAGATGCAGTCGTTGCACATCTCGCGCACGCTGCTCATCGCGTGGCTGACCAGGAACATGGTCCGGCTGTTCGAGACCAGTTCGCCCATCTTGGCCGCGGCCTTGGACTTGAACGACGCGTCACCGGCGGACAGCGCCTCGTCGATCAGCAGGATGTCGGGGTCCATGTGCACCGCGACGGAGAACGCCAGCCGGCTGAACATGCCGGACGAGTACGTCCGCATCGGCATCTCCATGAAGTCACCGAGCTCGGCGAACTCGGCGATCTCCTCGTACCGGGCCTCGATCTCCTTGCGGCTCAGGCCGGCCGCCAGGCCGCCCAGCACCACGTTCTCCTTGCCGGACAGCGCGGCGTTGAAGCCGACGCCCAGCGACAGCAGCGTGGAGACCCGGCCGTGCACCTCGATCCGGCCCGACGTCGGCGGCAGGATGCCGGCCACCGCCCGCATCAGCGTCGACTTGCCGGCGCCGTTCGCGCCGATGATGCCGATCGTGGTGCCGTGGTTGACGTCGAAGGACACGTTCTGGACGGCCTTGACCTCGCGGACCGCCCGCTCGCCGCGGCCGAGCCGGATGATCGCGCTCTTGAAGGTCGGCACCCGCTCGAACGTGGTCCGGTAGGTGATCGACACGTCCTGCACCTTGACGGCGGGGATGTCCGACGGGCTCTTCTGCATCGGCTTCTTCTCGGTCTCAGAGACGGACAACGAACTCACGCTCCCTCGACATGAAGAACAACGAGCCGATCACGAACGCGGCGAGCGCGAACACCACGGCGCCGGCCCACATCTTCCACTCGGGGATGTGGCCCTTGACGAGCAGGTCGGTCCAGCCACCCAGCAGCGAGTACAGCGGGTTGTACTGGATGAAGCCCTTGAACTTCGCCGGCGCCTGCTCGGCGAACCAGAGCACCGGTGACATGTACAGCCAGATGCGCACGAAGTACGGCAGGAAGCTGGTGGTGTCGCGGAAGTACACCTGCAGGGCGGCGAAGATCATTCCCATGCCTGCGGCAAAGATCGTCAGCAGCACCAGGAACACCGGTGCCAGCAGCATCTGCCAGTGCAGCTTCAGCCCCACGATGACGTGGATCGCGAGATACACGACCAGCGTCGGCAGGAAGCGGAAGAACGCCGTCCGCACCGCGGACAGCGGGAGCAGCATCCGCGGGAACGACTGGTTCATCAGCAGCTTGCCGCCGCCGACCACGCTGGCCGCACCGGCCGTCATCGCACCCGAGAAGTAGTAGAAGGCGAACAGGCCGCCGCACATGTGAGCGAACCGCAGGCCGGCGTCCACCTTCGTTGCGCCACCGGCGATGATGTCGGTGAGCAGGTAATAGACCAAGGCGAGCAACAGCGGGTTCAGCACCAGCCACACCTGGCCGAAGAAGGTGTTCGTGTGCGCACCCCGGATGTTGGTCCGGGACATCTCCGCTGCGAACTCTCTCCGCTGCCACAGCGCCTTGAAGTACGGGCGCAGGGCCGGCAGGCCGACCCGGTGTGGTTCGTACACGTGCACCGACGGGTTGAACTCCTCGTCGACGCTAGTCGCGTTCATTCAGGCGACGCCTCTCTCTGCCGGAAAGTTGGATCCACGTGGCCGAGCACCTGGGTTTCGGCGACTGCCGCCCGGGGTACGGCGGCGTGCCACGCAGACCGGGAAGCAGAGTAGCGGATCGGCTTCAACGCCGACGACACAGCGGTCCTCCTTAGTGAGCAACGACGTACAGACGGCTACGAAACCCCGTACGACACTGCGTCAGCAACACCTGAGTCGTCCTTCGCCGATCGTTATCCGGAATATACATTTGACATGCGGCACCGACCAAAACGCCTTGCAGCCAAGTCAAATCGCCGTCAATTCATCAGGTACGACGCTACGCACCGATGCGAAGTTGACGTGACCTGCCACACCGGTCCCGTGACTGCTGTGGTCACAGGGGACGGGTGTTATCGGCAGGACCCCGGAAGATGCTTCCTGGCCGGAGCGAGCCGGACGGAGGACGTGACGCGCAACATCACATCCGCGCTCCCCATGGACAGCCTCACCATCCACGGAGCACCGGTCTGCACCTCCCGGGGTTCCACCATCGATCCGGGGCGGCGTCCGCGCTGGGCGGAAGCGGACGCGGGCCGTGCCGGATCAACCGGCACGATGACCAGGGCGGCGGTCATCGCACCTCTGGTCCGTCCCCAGAGCGGCTGCGGACGCCGGCAGGTGCGCGCAGCTGGTGTGGGGAGGGACCGGAGGCCGGCGGAGGACAGCGCTAGCTGGAATCCCTGCAAAGATGCCAGCGCGCTGGGGACGGCAGCACCGACACGAGGGGCGGCGGCACACGGCGGAACCGGTCGCATCGGGCTCTCCTCCTGATCGGCCTCACGATTGGAGATGCCACAGTTTGTACACCCTTCAGCACAGCCGGTGATGGCACGGAAGTGCGAGGGCACCGATGCGCCGGGATCGAGACCCAACCGAAACAGGCTCCGCTGACGAGACAGCCAACTCGGGCCAGAATTGGAACAGCAGCCCGGCGGCGCTCAGGTGGTCCGTCGCCGGGCTGCTGGACCTCAATTCTCGCTCACAACTGCGCGGAAATGGTGGCCAGATGGTGACACGGCACAAGAATGTTGATCGGACAACAAATATCGCTGGGCGCATACACGTCGACACGGAACGTGCCGACGGCATTGGACCGCCCCATCTACGCTTGAGGGACGGTAGCGGACGGTGACAGCACTGGGAAGGGAGGGGAGCGTTGTGAGCACTACGGACACGGAGCGTGCCGACCATTTGAAGGTGCTCGGGCTCAACGACGACGAGATCGAGGTCTACCAGCATCTGCTGCGGACCGGACCGTCGTCGATCACCGAACTGGATGAGGCGGTCCCGGACCGGGAACGCTCGATCGACTCCATCCTGAGCGGACTCGTGCAGGCCGGTCTGGCCCGCCGCTCCGGCTCGGACCACTCCCGCTACCTTCCGGTGCCCCCGGACGCGGGCCTGGAGGCGATGACGCTGCGCCGGGAGTCCGAGCTGAAGCAGGCCCGGATCGAGGTCCTGAACGCGTACGACGAGTTCCGCCGTACCGTGCACAACGAGTCGACCACGCACCTGATCGAGGTCGTCACCGGCAGCGCGATCGTCGAGCGGATCCACCAGATCAAGGGCGGTGTGCAGCGCGAGATCCTGGCGATCGACTCCCCGCCGTACTACATCGGCGGCCCGAACCAGGAGGAGATCGAGCACCTCCGGCGCGGCGTCTCGTACCGGATCGTCTACTCGCCCGAATCGGTCGAGGTGCCCGGGTACCTGACCGAGAACATCCTCCCGTGCGTGGAGGCCGGCGAGCAGGCCCGGGTGCTGCCCGACGTACCGGCGAAGCTGACGATCATCGACGGCTCGATCGCGTTCGTGTCGATGTCGGCGCGCGACACCGACGTGAACCGGTCGCTGCTGATCATCCGGCCGAGCAGCCTGCTGTCGGCGCTGATCGGGATGTTCGAGCTGTGCTGGCGCAACGCGCTGCCGCTGCACGCCTCGGTCGGCACCGAGGACGACCGCCTGGAGCCGATCGAGCGCCGCCTGCTCGCGCTGCTGGCCACCGGCGCCGCGGACGACACCATCGCCCGCACGCTCGGCATCAGCCGCCGCACGTTCTTCCGGTACCTCGAACGCCTGATGAACCGCACCGGCGCCAGCACCCGCTTCCAGCTCGCCCTGCACGCAGCTCGCGAGAACTGGCTCTAGAACGCGCAGAAGGCCCGCACAGCAGCGCTGTGCGGGCCTTCGACCGTTCTTCTACGCCTTTGCCGGCGCGAACTCCTTAGCGACGACCTCGGCGATCTGCGCGGTGTTCAGCGCCGCGCCCTTGCGGAGGTTGTCGCCGCAGACGAACAGTTCGAGCTCGTTCGGGTCGTCGAGGGACTTGCGGATCCGGCCGACCCAGGTCGGGTCGGTGCCGACGACATCGGCCGGTGTCGGGAACTCGCCCTCGGCCGGGTTGTCGAACAGCAGTACGCCGGGAGCGTCCCGCAGTACCTCTCGGGCACCGTCGGCGTCGACCTCCTGGACGAACCGCGCGTGCACCGACAACGAGTGCGTGGTGACGACCGGGACCCGCACACAGGTCGCGGACACCTTCAGATCCGGCAGGCCGAGGATCTTGCGCGACTCGTTGCGGACCTTCAGCTCCTCGGAGGACCAGCCGTCGTCCTTGAGCGAGCCGGCCCACGGTACGACGTTCAGCGCGAGCGGCGCCGGGAACGGGCCGAGGTCGTTGCCGACAACCCGGCGTACGTCGCCCGGCGAGCTGCCGAGCTCGCGGTTGCCGGACACCTTCGTCAGCTGGTCGTACAGCGCGTCGATACCGGCCTGGCCGGCGCCGGACGCGGCCTGGTACGACGCGACGACGAGCTGCTCGAGCTCGTAGCGGTGGTGCAGCGCGCCCATCGCCACGATCATCGACAGCGTCGTGCAGTTCGGGTTCGAAATGATGCCCTTCGGCCGGTTCCGGGCCGCTTCGGCGTTCACCTCCGGGACCACCAGCGGGACGTCCGGGTCCATCCGGAACGCGCCCGAGTTGTCCACCACGACCGCGCCCTTGGCGGCCGCGATCGGCGCCCAGTGCGCGGACACCTCGTCCGGTACGTCGAACATCGCCACGTCGATACCGTCGAAGGCGTCCTCGCTGATCGCGACGACCTCGACCTCCTCGCCGCGGACCTTCAACCGCTTACCCGCGGAGCGCTCGGACGCGATCAGCCGGATCTCTCCCCAGACGTTCTCCCTGGTCGAGAGCAGGGTCAGCATCACCGACCCGACGGCTCCGGTCGCACCGACCACCGCCAGCGATGGCAGGCCCGCCCGGTCCTCGATCGTGTTCTCCACAGCGCTCACAGGGGTCACCGTCCAGTTCCTCCGTACACGACAGCCTGGGTGTGCTCGTCGTCCAGATCGAATGCGGTGTGCGCCGCGGTCACGGCAGCATCCACCAGGTTCTCGTCCACGACTACCGAGATCCGGATCTCCGAGGTGGAGATCATCTCGATGTTCACGCCGGCGTCGGCCAGCGCGGAGAAGAACTTCGCCGAAACGCCCGGGTGCGAGCGCATTCCGACACCGACGACCGAGACCTTGCCGATCTGGTCGTCGTACAGCAACTGCTCGTAGCCCACCTCGTCCTTCATCCGGGCCAGGGCGGACATCGCCCGGGCGCCGTCGACGCGGGGCAGCGTGAACGAGATGTCGGTGCGGTTGGTGGCGACCGCCGAGACGTTCTGCACGATCATGTCGATGTTGGTCTCGGCGCCGGCGACCGTCTCGAAGATCCGGGCCGCCTCACCCGGCTTGTCCGGTACGCCGACGACCGTGATCTTGGCCTCGTTGCGGTCCTGGACCACGCCGGAGATTATCGCCTGTTCCATCTCATCCATTTCCTTGGCATCGACGACCCAGGTGCCTTCCTTCTGCGAGAAGGAGGAACGCACGTGGACGGGGACGTTGTAGCGCCGCGCGTACTCGACGCAACGCAGGTGGAGCACCTTGGCGCCGCAGGCGGCCATCTCGAGCATCTCCTCGTAGGAGATCTTCGGGATGTGCTTGGCGGCCGGCACGATCCGCGGGTCCGCGGTGAAGATGCCGTCCACGTCGGTGTAGATCTCGCAGTAGTCCGCCTCGAGCGCGGCGGCCAGCGCCACCGCGGTCGTGTCGGACGCGCCGCGGCCCATCGTGGTGATGTCCTTGGTGTCCTGGGCGACGCCCTGGAAACCGGCCACGATCGCGATATGGCCCTCGCCGAGGGCACCCTCGATCCGGCCCGGGGTGATGTCGATGATGCGCGCGTTGCCGTGCGCGGACGTCGTGATCACGCCGGCCTGCGAACCGGTGAAGCTGCGGGCTTCGTACCCCAGGTTGGCGATCGCCATCGCCAGCAGCGCGGCGGAGATCCGCTCACCCGAGGTGAGCAGCATGTCCAGCTCGCGCGGCGGGGGCAGCGGAGAGACCTGCTGGGCCAGGTCCATCAGTTCGTCGGTGGTGTCGCCCATGGCGGAGATCACCACTACGACGTCGTTCCCGGCCTTCTTTGTCGCGACGATCCGTTGGGCCACGCGCTTGATGCAATCGGCGTCGGCGACCGAAGAACCGCCGTACTTGTGTACGACGCGTCCCACAGTGTTTCTCCTCAAACCACTGGTTGCGGTACGCCGTGCGGCGTTGCACCAGGCGTAGTCTCGCGGTCATTCTAGCCGTGACCTGACCGTTGCCTACCGGCTGACCATCACCCGAGCTGCCCCGTCCGGCAGATCACTGTCAGTACCGGAAGGTTCCCCGCGCCGGGTCGTCGCCAACCGCAAACCCTCCGGTGACTTGTTCATATAAGTCATCGCTGAAATACTTGTCCGGTGCACGCGTTCGACATCCTCGGCGATCCGGTCCGGCGCCGGATCCTTGAGCTGCTCGCCGACGGCGAGCTGCCGGCCGGCAGTATCGCCGGCACGATCGGCGCGGAGTTCGGCATCAGCCAGCCGGCCGTCTCGCAGCATCTGCGGGTACTGCGCGACAACGGGTTCGCGACCGTGACTGTCGACGGCACCCGGCGGCTGTACGCCGTCGACCCCGGCCCGCTGCGCGAGATCGACACCTGGCTGGACCGGTACCGCAAGTTCTGGATCAACCGGCTCGACGCCCTCGAGACCGAACTGCACCGCGGTCGCCGGAAAGACTGACAACCTTCGGGCCATCACCTGCATCAGGCTTGGTATGCGGAACATCGTCGCCAGGCTGTGCATGTCCGAAGATGGCATCGTCGAACGGCCGGAGCAGTGGCTGTCCGACCCCCAGCCGGCCCTCGGAGACTTGGTCACCGGGGCCGGAACCGTCCTGCTCGGCCGCAAGACGTTCGAGCGGTACGCCGGAACGCTGACCGGGCTCGAGCACACCCGGAACCTCGTGATCGGATCCCGTCCGGTGGTCGCCCGGCCCGGCACCGAGATGCTTCTGGGCGACACTCGCCGCGTGCTGGCTGCCTTGAAGTCCGTGCCCGGCGACGACCTGCACGTGATCGGCAGTCTGTCGCTGGTCCGCTCGCTGTTGCGGTGGCGTCTGATCGACGAGGTCTCGCTGCTCATCCACCCGATCGCTGCGGGTCGCGGCATGCTGCTGGATCGCCGTCCGCTGCGACTGATCTCGATGTGCGCGCGGGATGGCGGCGTACTCGAGGCGAACTACCGCGTGCGCTACGCGGCAACCGCCGTACCCTCCACCGCGCTTGTCTCGGCCGGACGGTGGGGCGGGACGCGGAGCAGGGACAGGGTCGCGAGTACGGCGAGGCCAGCCGTCAGGACCCACGCGTAGCGGACGCCGAACGCCTCGACCACCGCACCGGCGACAGCTGAGCCGATCGCGGAACCGACCATGCCGCCGCTCTGCGTCCAGCCGAAGATCTCGGTGTGCGCGGCGGTCGGTGTGAGCGTGCCTACGCGCTCATAGAGCGCCGCGACGGTCGGTGCGATCATGCAGCCCGTTGCGAACATCGCCACCGCCAGTGCGAGGACGGACGACGTGGCGAAGATGCAGACCGTTACCAGCGCGGTGAACACCAGCATCCGCCGCCAGACTGCCGACGTACGACCGCCGGGGAGGGCGCCGTTGATGATGCCGCCGGTGACACTGCCCACCGCGGCCACCGTCTCGAGAATGCCTGCAATCAAACGGTTGCCGTGCTCATCGGCCACGGCGACCATGCCTAGCGACATCGACGCGAACCCCATCACCAGACAGGCCCAGGCGAGCAGGATCGGCGTGCGGTGCGAGTGGAAGATCAGCTGCCAGGCGGTAGGACGCGGTCCGGCGGTCTCGTCGTGCGGTACGTCGGTCCGCTGGTTCATACCGAACCACCAGATGGCTCCTGCTGCTGTAACTGCGCACGCCAGGAGGCCGGCACGCGGACTGGCGAAGCTGACCATCAGTGCGCCGAGCATCGGGCCGAAGACGAACAGGAGCTCCTGCGCGGTGGCGTCCAGCGAGTAGACCGCTCGCAGACGAGAGCCGTGGACTATCCGCGGCCAGTTGGCGCGCAGGGCCGAGGTGACCGGTGAGACGAACACACCGGCCAGCACGGCGGCGATCGGGAGCAGTCGGTACCAGCTGTACGGCATCAGCGCGAGCACTGCCATCCACAGGCCCCAGGCCATACCTGTGCCGATGACGACCTTGCGTGCGCCCTTGCGGTCGGCCATGCGTGACCAGACCACGCTGGCGACCGCAGTACCGACGGAGTAGGCGCCGGCGACCACACCGGCCCAGCCGAAGTTGCCGGCGGCGTCCTTCGCCAGGAACGACAACGGGACCATCGTCGCCAGCACCGGCATCCGCGCGACCAGCGCCGAGGCCAGGAGCGCCACCACGCCGTGGGTCTTCCAGAGATCGCGGTACGCCGACAGGTCCATACGGTGCATTCTTTCCTGACATCGTCGGCCACCGCTTCGGGAATTCTCCCTATCTCGTTTTGTCGGTGGTATATGCGAACATGTGTTCGTGCCCTTGGGTGGAGCGACGATCCTGCATGCCGACCTCGACGCGTTCTACGCGTCGGTCGAGCAGCGGGACGACCCACGCCTGCGCGGCAGGCCGGTGATCGTGGGAGCGGGGGTGGTGCTCGCGTGCAGCTACGAGGCCAAGGCTTATGGCGTGCGTACGGCGATGAACGGAGGCCAGGCGCTGCGCCGCTGTCCGGGCGCGATCGTCGTCGAGCCGCGGATGTCCGCGTACTCCGAGGCCAGCAAGGCGGTGTTCAAGGTCTTCGAGGACACGACGCCGCTGGTCGAGGGGTTGTCGATCGACGAGGCGTTCCTCGACGTGGGCGGCTTGCGGAAGATCCGCGGTACGCCGGTGGAGATCGCGCGCCGGTTGCGGGGCCGAGGTGCTGTCCCGGGTCGGGCTGCCGATCACGGTCGGGGTGGCGCGGACGAAGTTCCTGGCGAAGGTGGCGAGCGGGGTCGCGAAGCCTGACGGGCTGCTCGAGGTCGCACCGGATCGGGAGCTGGAGTTCCTGCATCCGTTGGATGTTTCGCGGCTGTGGGGTGTCGGCGACGTGACGGCGGAGAAGCTGCGCAGCCGGGGGCTCACGAAGGTTGGCGATGTCGCGATCCTGCCCGAGGCGGCGTTGGTGGCGATGCTCGGGCGGGCGTCCGGGCGGCATCTGCATGCGCTGGCGCACAACCGGGATCCGCGACCGATCGAGGTCGGGCGACGGCGGCGGTCGATCGGTTCGCAGCGGGCGCTGGGGCGGTCGCCGAAGTCGCCGGCGACGCTTGACGCCGTACTGGCTGGCTTGGTCGACCGGGTTTCGCGCCGGATGCGCAATGCGGGGCGCTCGGGCCGGACGGTCACGCTGCGGCTGCGGTTCGACGACTTCACTCGTGCGACCCGATCGCACACGTTGCCTCAGGCAACGGATCAGACGCGGGCGATTTTGATCACGGCGCGGGCGTTGCTCCGGGCTGCGCAACCGCTGATCGCGGCTCAAGGGATCACGATGATCGGCATTTCGGTCGGCAACCTGGAGAACGAGGCGGCGTTGCAGTTGGCGCTGCCGTTCGACAAGGCGGCGAACAATGAGCTCGACTCGGCGCTCGATCAGGTCAAGGACAAGTTCGGGACGGACGCCATTACGCGGGGCATCCTGCTGGGTAAGCGGCAGGGGCTAGAGATGCCGATGCTGCCCGATTAGCAGCTCGAGGACGAGTTCGTCGTGGAGCGGGATTCCGTAGGCGCCGGTCGGTGGGATCGTGGGTTTGAGCTTGCGGGACTCGTCGACGGCGCCGGGCCGGACTTCGACGATGCGCAGGCCGCGGCGTTGGTAGAAGCGGAGGGCGTCGAGGTTGTCGTTGGTGGTGATCAGCCAGAGGCGGCGTGCTCCGGCTGCTTGTGCTGTTTCGGTGGCGGCCTGCAGGAGGGCTGTGCCGACGCCGCGGTGCTGGGCCGGCGCGTCGATTGTGACGACTTCCAGCTCGTCGTCCTGCAGGTTGTAGGTGAGCAGGCCGACGATCCGGCCGTCCTCCTCGGCCACGATGGCGGGCAGCGTGGTGGCGTCGTACGCGACGCCGTGGGCGACCGCGATGTGACTACCCCAGGACTGCTGGAGCAGGTCGCCGATGGCGGCGCTGTCGGCCGCGGTGGCTGGTCGAATGTTCATCAGTAGGAATTGTCGTGGATGCGACCCGCGTACCAGTTGAGGGCTGCGCGGAGCTCGTTGACCTGAGTCCGACGGCGGGCCTGCGTGGAGCCATGAGCGATCGGGTAGATCCGCAGCCCGCCGTGGTGGCGGCGATGCGAGACAGGCAACTGGTTCTGGAACTGCGGCTCAAGCCATGCGATCAGCCAGGGCCGTTTGCTGTCCCCACCAACATGGAGCCGCGTGACGCCGTACCAGGGGATGGTCGCCTCGCGGTAGGCGCGCTTGACCGTCAATCCCTGCGGAGACAGCCGAAGCACAACCTTCGGCCTGAGCACAAGAATCCAATGCCGAACCGCAAAGTACAAAAACACCAACGAGACCAACCCGGACAACGTCGACAACACAGGATGAAGCGCCTTCACTTGCGGATCAACCGGCACAAACGCAAGCCAAAGCACCGTGAAAATCCCCGCGAACAAACCCGGTCGCGCTCGACTGCTCGCAAAACTAGCCCCCACCCGGCCCGGCCCCGCCCCATCCCCCGACCAAGCCACACCACCCGGCCCCGCCACACCACCCGGCCCCGCCACACCACCCGGTGCCGCCACATCACCCGGCCCTGCGACACCACCCGGCCCTGCCACACCACCCGGTGCCGCCGCACCACCTGACCAAGCCAGACCACCCGGGGCCGACGCGCCGCCCGAGTCCACCGCACCACCCAGCCCGGCCGGGCCAGCCGCCCACGCGGGACCAGCGGGCGCCGGTGCGCCACCAGGCCCCGACACACCGCCCAACCCCGCCGCACCACCCGGCCATGCCGCGGTACCCGACCCCGCGGGACCACTGGGTGCCGCTGCACCGGCCGACCAGGCTGGGCCGTCCGCCCCCGCAGGCGGGCTCGGCGGCGACACACCATCGGGCAGCTGCGCCGTCGGGAAAGGTCCCGTTGGTGGGAGGACCTTTGTGGCGGGTGACATGGGGATCGTGGGTGGGTTGAGGAGGGCTGTTGGTATCGGCGGTCCTAGGGCATGCAGGACTTCCATCGGTGTCGGGCGTTGCGCGGGATCGCGCGCCAGGCACCGGCGTACGACGTCATGCAGCGGCCCCGGGAGCGGCGGGATGTGTGGATGCTCGTTCACGATCCGGTGCAGCATCGACGCCGGATTCCCCGTCGCGAACGGACCACGCCCCGATGCCGCGAACACCAACACAGCACCAAGCGCGAACAGATCGCTCGCCGGCCCGATCCCCGTCCCCGTGATCTGCTCCGGCGACAGATAGCCCGGCGTCCCGATCACCATCCCCGTCGCAGTAAGACTCGCCTCCTCCAACGCCCGAGCGATCCCGAAGTCGATCACCCGCGGCCCGTTGTCGGTCAGCACGATGTTCGACGGCTTCAGATCGCGATGCACGACACCGCTCGCGTGAATCGCCATCAACGCCTCGGCCAAACCACTCGCGAGCGACTGCACACCACCCGGCGACATCGGTCCAGAGGTCTCGATCGCCTTCTGCAGCGTGGGTCCCGGCAGGTACTCCGTCGCAAGCCACGGCCGATCCGCATCCGGATCAGCGTCCACAACGGCCGCCGTGAACGCCCCACTCACCTTCCGCGCAGCGTCGATCTCACGCGCGAACCGCGCCCGGAACCCCGGATCATCGGAGAGCTCCTCGCGCACAACCTTCACCGCGACCAACCGGCCGCCCGGCGAACGCGCAAGGTAGACCGCACCCATCGCCCCACGACCGAGCCGGCCCTGGATCGCGAACGATCCGACCACGGCCGGATCGTGTGGATGCGTTGTCATCGGGCGACACGCTAACGCGCTTCAGGACCGCGGGTAACCGATCTCGGCGATCCCATCGGAGAGATCGCTCAGTCGTCGCTGCCTGTTCAGCGACGTCACGACGTACTCCGTCAACGGCATCAGCGCATACACATGCCGGATCGCGTCGAGGTCGAGCGCCACCTCGTAGTACTCCTCGGCAAACGTCAGGTACGCCTCGGGCCGGCTATCAGCAACCAGCTCGAACATCCAATCAGCCCCATCGCGGTCCACGTCCTCCACCGGACCGGAGTGCCAGGCCGAGTCATCGGCCGTACGCCAGAAGCACACCGTCGCGCGCGGCACGCCCTCATCGCTGAACGCCTTGTCGTCCCGCGCCGCATGGAACACCTCCGGCACACCCTCAAGCAGGCCGGGCCAAACCTTCTGATCATTCACGTACGGCGACATCGGCGACTCATGGTCGAACCCGTACGCGAACGCCCCGTCCGGCGAGAACACGATCGAGTACTCGTCCCCCGACCCGTTCCGCATCAACGCGGCCTCTTCGGTCTCGGACCAGCGCGCGTCGAACTCGTAGTACCTGGTGCGCTCGTCCTCGTTGAGCACCAGGTCCAACACGGCCAACGCCCGACTGACCCGCCGAACCGTACCGACATCCGGCAACCGCCGGATCACCTCATGAACAGACACTCCGTGGTCAACGGCGCTGGACGGCCTCTTCGGCAACCTCGACGAGTTCACGATCGGTCGCCTCGGTCTCCGCGTCGTGCGCCGGCTCGAGCCGGTCGTGCGCGATCAGCGACTGAATGGCCCGCAGTACGGCGCTCGCAGCCGCGCCCCACGTGGAGACGTACGAGAACTGCCACCACCACAGCGCCTCGACGACCCGGCCGTCCTCGTAGTGCGCGAGGCCGTGCACGAGGTCGGTCGCGATCGCGGTCAGGTCGTCGGAGAGCCGGTTCACGGTGATCTCCGGCGGAGCGGCGTACGGGTCGAAGACCTCGGCGTACTCGTCGAGGCCCTCGAACAGCACCGCGAGACGGTCCCGCATCGCGTCCAGGTCCGGGTCCGGACCGGCGTCGCTCTCGAACCGCTCCTCCGGAACGAAGTCCTCGAACGCGCCCAGTCGGCCGCCCGCGAGCAGCAGCTGGCTGACCTCGAGCAGCAGGTACGGCAGCGAGGCGAGGCCTTCGTCGACCCCGTCCTCGTCCGGCTGCGCGGCGATGTCGCGCACCGAGATCAGGAAGCTCCGGACCTGGTCGGCGATCTGTTCGGCGAACTCGGTGAGGTCCTCGGAGTCCGTGGCCAATGCGCGCTCTGCAATATCGGTTGGTTCAGTCATCGATTGATCGTCGCCCTTCAAACGCCCGTCCGAGTGTGACCTCGTCGGCGTACTCGAGGTCACCGCCTACAGGAAGTCCACTAGCCAAACGGGTGACGCGCAACCCCATGGGCCGCAGCAGGCGGCTCAGGTAGGTGGCTGTCGCCTCACCCTCCAGGTTCGGATCGGTGGCCAGGATGATCTCGGTCACCTCACCGCTGGCCAGCCGCTGCATCAGTTCCTTGATGTGGAGTTCGTCAGGCCCGATCCCCTCGATCGGCGAGATCGCCCCGCCGAGCACGTGGTACCGGCCGCGGAACTCGCGGGTGCGCTCGATCGCGACCACGTCCTTGGCCTCTTCGACCACACAGATCAGACTCAGGTCCCGGCGCGGGTCACGGCAGATCCGGCACTGCACTTCCTCCGAGACATTGCCGCAGATCTCGCAGAACTTGACCTTCTCCTTGACCTGCACGAGCACATGCGCAAGCCGTCGTACGTCGGTCTCGTCGGCCGCGAGCAGGTGGAACGCGATCCGCTGCGCGGACTTCGGACCCACTCCGGGCAACCGCCCCAGCTCGTCGATGAGGTCCTGAACGGCACCCTCGTACACGTCAGACCGGGTTCTGACCGGAAGCGCCGGCCCCGCTCCCCGGGTTCACGAACCCGACGCCGCCACGATTCTGGTCATCCGAGCCATGGGTCCCCTCGGACGCCTGCGCACGGCCCTCGTCGTCTGCCGGACCGCTCGGCTCAGGCTTGCCCGGCTCGGTCGCAGTGCTGTCGTCGCCCGGTTCTACCGCAGGCGGCGTCGCACTCGGCAGCCCGAATCCGGCAGGCGCGGACTGCGCCGGGGCTCCACCGCCGAAACCGGGGATGCCGCCCTCGCCGAACGCGCCGCCCAGTCCACCGGCCAGCGGACCCATCGCGGCAGCAGCAGCCTGCTTCGCGTTCTCCGAGGCGTCGCGGACCGCGGCGACGATCAGGTCGGCCAGCGTCTCGGTGTCGTCCGGGTCGACGGCCTCTTTCTTGATGTTCAGGCTGAGCAGCTCGCCCGTGCCGGACACCAGGGCAGTCACCAAACCGCCACCGGCCGACCCCTCGATCTCCTGACCTTCGAGGTCTGCCTGCGCTTCCATCAGCTGGTTCTGCATCGCCTGCGCCTGCGCGAGCAGGTTGGACATGTCGAAGCCCCCAGCACCGCCACCGTCGAACACTGCGATCTCCTCGTCCGAACCGCTCTCCCGAGCCCCGAGCTTGCCTACCCGGCCCCTGACACGCGTCCGACGACCGGAGACTCCACACTAGCCGGTCGGTCGGACAACCCCACGCACGCCCAGAAACCGACCAGTCTCCCCAAAGTTATCCACAACCTTGTGGACATCTTTCCCACAGGGTTGTGGATGATGTGGACACCCACCGTGCCGGTCTAGTCCTGGCTGTGGACGATCCTGTGCGAGCGACTTTCAGCTGAACTCAGTTCGGCTCTTCGGTGATGATCTGCGCACCAAGAGTCTCCCGCAGCAGGTCGGTGTGCGACCGCGGATCGTCATCCAGCACCACGTCGTCCTCACCGATCGAGGCGGCTTCCTCCTCAGGCGTCAACGGCACCTCAGGCACAACCGGCGCCCGCGCCGCAGCCCGAGCCTGCTCAGCCGCCACCGCAGCCTCCGCCGCCCGCCGCTTACTAGCCGCCTGCTCCCGCCGATCCACCGGAGCCGCCTGGACCGGCTGGACCGGTTGGGCCGCACCTCCTCGGCCGTCTTCCCACGGATCCACCCCCGGCGGCACGTCGTACTCCGACTCAGGCGGCTCCCGCAGCGCAACACTCCCCGCTCCGTCCGCCCACTCCCGACCGCCACCCGGCTCGCCGGACGCACCAGCGGCCGTTCCTGCCCGCCCCGCCGACCCGCGCCCATCAGCGCCACCGACACCCGACCCGCCCGCCGCAGGACCACCACCAGCCGACCCTCCAGCCGCAGGACCAGTCGCCACAGCTCCGTCCACGCCGCCCCCAGCGGCTACGCGATCACCTGGCCTACCTGCGCCAGAACCACCTGTGCCAGAACCACCTGTGCCCGCGCCAAGCGAGGCCGCGCCAACCGGTCCGGTAGCAGCGAGGCCCGCTCCACCGACATCAGACCCGTCCGCCTCCGGCCCGCCTGTGCCTGCACCCGCACCTAGACCGCCTTCGTGTGAGCCACCCGCTCCAGAGCTGCCCATCCCAGAAGCACCCCGCCCGCGTCCGCCCGCCACATCTCCACCATGGCCTCCCGGCGCGCCCACACCAGACTCGCCTGCGTAACCACCACCGGCATCACCCGGAGCACCACCACCGTGACCTCCGGGTGCATCGTGGTCCCCGGCTCCGCCTTGCGCAGCACCACCTAGCCCGCTCTGGCCGACCCCGCCGGGTCCGCCCTGGACACCGCCGCCGGGTCCGCCCTGCGCAACACCACTCGGCCCGCTCTGGCCGACTCCGCCAGGTCCACCCTGGACACCGCCGCCGGGTCCACCCTGGGCACCGCCGCCGGAGCCAGCTGGCGTGCTGCCACTGGGGCCACCACCCGGTCGACCACCGGGACCACCGGCGCCCGAACCGCCGGCGCCTGGGTCCGTGGAGGGGTCGACGACGGCTTCGACTCGGCGGTCGACGCCGATGGTGTCGTTCATCGCCTGCCGCAGGATCTCGTCACTGCCCGAACGCGCGAAGCTCTCCCGAGCCCCCGCGTTCACCAGCCCGAGCGTCAACGTCTGATCGTCGATCGCGATGACCTGCGCGTTCTGGCTCAGCATGATCCAAGCAAACCGCCGCTTGCTCTTCACAGCCTCCAAAACCTCAGGCCACAACCGCCGAATGTCAGCCAGCCCAACCGCCCCACCTGCACCCCCACCAGCCGCAGCCGCAGCCCCACCCCCGCCGGAACCAGCACCCCCAGCAGCTACCTCAGCGGGAACTTCACCGCCAACCGAAGACTCAACCCCATCACCCCAAGCCCCCGTACGCCCACCACCAGCCGAAGAGCTACTCGGGGCTCCGGTCGAGGCACCGGCCTGCCGCGCACCCGCCGAAGCAGACCCACCACCTGCCCCCGCACCAACTCCACCAGCCCCAGCACCTCCGGCACCCGAGCCAGCTCCGCCAGCTCCGCCACCCGCGCCGACTCCAGCGGCACCACCAGCTCCAGCGCCCCCACCAGCTCCACCGGCCCCAGCAGCTCCGGCACCCGCGCCAGCTCCGGCCGCCCCTCCAGATCCGGCACCGGCGCCAGCTGCATCTGCCCCACCAGCCGCGACTCCTGCTCCACCAGGTGCACCAGCTCCAGCAGCCGATGCTCCGGCAGGACCAGCGTCCGACGCGCCATCGGCGGCGGCGGTCCGGGAGCCACCCGCGGTTGCAGCAGCGCGTGCTGCCGCCCTGCTTGTCGCCGCGTCCCCTCCGGGTACGCCGAAGTCGTCCGAGGCACCACCCGGCGCGGCAGCGCCCGGAGTACCCGCGCCAGCTCCGGGCGGCTCGCCCGCGTTCGCAGCACCGGACGCGGGTCGCTGTCCCGCGTTCGCAGCACCGGACGCGGGTCGCTGTCCCGCGTTCACGGTGCCGGATCCGGCCGGCTGCCCCGCAGGCGCAGTACCAGCGGCGGCTGACTGCGCGGCGTCCGGCGTACCGGCAGGCGCACCGATGGCCAGGCGGCGTTCCATGCGGTCGAGGCGAGCTTGGATGCCGTTGGTGGAGTCGTCGGCGCCGGGCAGGAGGACCTTGGCGCAGATCAGCTCGAGTTGAAGGCGGGGCGCCGTCGCGCCGCGCATCTCCAGCAGACCCGCAGCGACGATGTCCGCGGCCCGCGTCAGCTCCGCCGGACCGATGCCAGCGGCCTGCGTCTGCAGCCGCTCACCCTGGTCCTCGGCAGCCTCGATCAGACCCGACGCAACCGCATTCGGGACGGCGGACAGCACGACCAGATCCCGCAACCGCCGCAGCAGGTCCTCCGCGAACCGCTTCGGGTCCTGGCCAGTCTCGATGACCTTCTCGATCGTCTCGAACACGGCAGCGCTGTCATGCGCCGCGAATCCATCAACACACGCATCGAGCAACGAGTCGGGAGTGAACCCGAGCAGCGCCACCGCCAGCTGGTACGTCACCCCTTCCGGCCCAGCCCCACCGATGAGCTGGTCCAGCACGCTCAGCGAGTCACGCACCGAACCCGCGCCGGCCCGCACGACCAGAGGCAGCGCAGCCGACTCGATCGCGACGCCCTCCGCCTCACACAGCTTGGCCATGTAATCAGCCAACACCTTCGGCGGCACCAGGCGGAACGGGTAGTGATGGGTACGCGACCGGATCGTCCCGATGACCTTGTCGGGCTCGGTGGTGGCGAAGATGAACTTGAGGTGCGGCGGCGGCTCCTCGACCAGCTTCAGCAGGGCGTTGAAGCCCTGCGTGGTCACCATGTGCGCCTCGTCGATGATGTAGATCTTGTAGCGGCTCTCGACCGGGGCGAAGAACGCACGCTCGCGCAGATCGCGGGCGTCGTCCACACCACCGTGCGACGCCGCGTCGATCTCGATCACGTCGATGCTGCCGGGACCGCCACGCGCCAGGTCGGTGCACGACTTGCACACCCCGCACGGCTCGGCGATCGGGCCCTTCTCACAGTTGATCGCGCGGGCGAGGATCCGCGCACTTGTGGTCTTTCCACACCCTCGCGGTCCGGAGAACAGGTAGGCGTGATTGACCCGGTTGTTGCTCAACGCGTTCCGCAACGGCGCCGTGACATGTTCCTGCCCGATCACCTCCGCGAACGTCTCCGGGCGATACCGGCGGTACAGCGCAAGGGGTGCTTCCACGCCCGCAACCCTAGCGCTGCCGCCCGACATTTCCTTCGCCCGCGCTGCCGGGCCGGATGACCGGGTGGAACGGGTCCGCGTGGTCGATCACGACGGTGGCCGCCGCGGCCGGATCATGCTGAGCCTGGTACGCACGCCAGCCCGGGATGAACTGCGTCTCGAACATCCCCCGCGCGGCGTCCTCCCCGCCGTAGCTGTCCCGATCACGAAGCACACCTCGCCGCAGCATCTCGTCCTCGCCGATGTGCAGGTAGACAGCGACATCCCAGTACGCGCGTAGTCGGTCCTGGAGCAGAAACACGCCATCGACGAGCAGCACCGCGTCGTACGGCGCGAGCCCTGTCGAGCCGTCCGCGGCCCGATAGCTGCGATCGCCGCCCGGCCCCAGCGGAATCAGGTACCCAGCGACCAGCGCAGCCAAGTCGAAATTGTCGTCGAAGTAGCCCGCCGCGGGGACGCCCGGCGACTGCGGTCGCTCATCCGCGGGGCGGATGTAGTCGTCAACCCTCGCCCTGATCGCCGGACGGATGCCGGACAACGCGGCCGCCAGCTCGTCGGCCAACGTCGTCTTCCCGGCCGCATCCGGCCCGTCCACCGCGACCCGCACGGGACGATCCGAAGAAATGCCGACGATCGACTCGATCAACCGCGTGAGAACGGCCTGCCGAGTCGTCACCCCTCGACCGTAGGCCCCTGATCCCGGGAAACGCCAGCCACGATCTAGCGTGGAGCGATGACTGGGGACGAGCGGCAGCAGGCAGTGATCGCGCGAGCGGCCGAGGTCCTGCCGCAGGACGAGCGGGTGCTCGGGGTCTACCTCATCGGGAGCTACGCGACCGGCGCGGCCGACCGGTTCAGCGATGTCGACGTACATCTCGTGGTCACGGACGACAGCCTGGAGTGGTTCGGCGAGCACTGGGACGACGTACTGCGGGAGCTGACCGGGCCGACCGTGATGACGGATAGGGTTCCCGGGCTCATCGGTGGGCTGGGGATCACGCCGGACTGGTTGCACGTGGATCTGTTCGTGCACCCGATGGCTTCGTTCGAGCGGGAGCAGTACGACGGGGTGCGGGTCCTGTTCGACCGGGACGGGACGCTGTTCTCGGACGGCGATATCGCTGCGAAGGGCGGCCGGCCCGGAGAACCGTACTGGCCGGCGACCAACGTCAACCTCTTCTTCTACTTCCTCGGGAACCTGGTGACGGTCCTCGGTCGTGACGAGCGGATCGTCGGCAACCAGGGCGTCGGTGTCGTCCGCGATCAACTCGTCGCGCTCATGCTGGCCGAACGCGGCGTACGCCGGACCACCGGAGCCAAGCGCCTCAACGCCCTCCTCTCCGACGAGCAACGCGCCACCCTGGAAGCCGTTCCGGCCGCCGGCACCGAGCCCGCCGACATCATCGCGGCCAACCAGTACATCTGCCGCGAGTTCATCACCCGCGGCACCGCACTGGCCAAGCTGACCGACAACCCCTGGCCGACCGAGTTCGTCGACGCAACCCTCACCCACCTCCGGAACCACTTCCGGGTCGACTTCTCCTGATGGTTGCCGGAGGCACGCACCTCACTCCAGGTGGTAGTTGGCGAAGCGGGTGCGCAGATCCTTCTTGGAGAACTTGCCGACCGATGTCTTCGGAACCTCGTCGATGAACTCGACCGCATCCGGGACCCACCAACTCGCGACCAGCGGGCGCAGGTACTCGAGAATGTCCTCGCCGGTCGCGGTCGCACCCTCCTGCAGGACGATGCACGCCAGCGGCCGCTCGACCCACTTCGGGTGCGGCACGCCGATGACCGCCGCTTCTCGTACTGCGGGGTGGGCCATCAGCAGGTTCTCCAGCTCCACGGAGCTGATCCACTCGCCACCGGACTTCACCAGGTCCTTCGTCCGGTCGACGATCCGGACCGAACCGTACTGGTCGATCGCGGCGACGTCGCCCGTCTTCATCCAGCCGTCCTCGGTGTTCAGCTGGACACCGTCGTCGGGACGGTAATACTCCGCCGCGATCCACGGGCCACGGACCTGCAGCTCACCGGTGGCCTCGTCGTCCCACGGCAGCGCCTCGATCGAACCGGGCTCGACGATGCGCACCTCGACACCAGGCAGCGGCAGACCGGCCCGGGCGCGGAGATGTGCCTGCTCTTCCTCAGGAAGATCCGCATTCCGCGAGGGAACATGAGAGGCGGTCGCGACCGGACTCGTCTCGGTCATGCCCCACGCCTGCAGGATCGGCCGGCCGAGCTTCAGCCGGAACGCCTCCGACAGCGCTAAGGGCACGGCCGAACCGCCACAGGGGATCCGCCGGAGCTTCGGCAACTCGACGCCGTCGAGCAACGGCAACAGCCCCTGCCAGATCGTCGGCACCCCGGCCGACAGCGTGACCTCCTGCTCCTGGAGCAGCTTGAGGATCCCGGCCGGAGTCATATCCGGCCCCGGGAACACCAGCGAGGCGCCGGCCATCGGCGCCGCGTGCGCCAGACCCCAAGCGTTCGCATGGAACATCGGCACGACCGGCATGACCGTGTCGGTCTCGGTCAGCCCGATCCCGGCATTCGTCAGTACGCCGATCGAGTGCAGCCAGGTCGACCGATGCGAATAGACGACACCCTTCGGATGCCCCGTCGTACCACTCGTGTAGCACATCGCGGCGGCCTGGTTCTCGTCTTCGACGTGGAACTCAACCGGCTGGGCCGCGGCCAGGAGCTCCTCGTAGTCGTGGAACCGTGAGTCGTCCGGGACCTCCGCACCCGGCGCCCCAGGCGGCAGGTCGTCCATCACGACCACGTGCTGGATCTGCGGGAGCCGCTCGAGCAGCGGCAGGAACACCCCCAGCAGCGAGCGGTCGACGAACACGACCTCGTCCTCGGCGTGATTCGCGATGTAGACGATCTGGTCCGGGAAGAGTCTGATGTTCAGCGTGTGCAGCACCCGGCCGGTGCACGGCGCGGCGAAGTACAACTCGAGGTGACGTCCTGAGTTCCACGCGAATGTCCCGACGCGGCCGTCGGAGGTGACCCCGAGCGTGTCGAGCACGCCACCCAGACGTCTGGTCCGCTCCGCCCACTCGGCGTACGTCAGCTTGGTCGGCGCCGGACCGCCGGTGTAGACGGTCTTGTCCGGGTAGAACTGCTCGGCCCGGCGGAAGATCGTGTCCAGGGACAGTTGGTAGTTCTGCATCAGACCCTTCATGCAGACACTGTGCCAGCCGCGATGTCGCCTTGGCCATGACCTCAACCGGACTTTCTCCGGCACTCTTCCGGAACCCGTCGCCTCAGGCAACAGATTCTCACCGATCGGAACACTCGCGCCAAATAGATGTCATGACACACGTGTCGTGTAACATATCGGTCATGAGGGTTGTCGAGGAGCTTCGCTATCTCGTGCTGGCGATCCAGCGCGAGGGCAACCGGCTGCTCGCCGCCGAGCTGCGCCCGCTGGGCATAACGCCTTCCCAGGCAGAGGTTCTGCGCGTCCTGCGCGACCACGGCCCGCTCACTCTGAATGCGCTCGGCGGCCTGCTGGTCTGCGAGACCGGCAACAGCCCGAGCCGGCTCGTCGATCGCCTCGTCGCCCAAGGACTGGTCAAACGCGGCATCGACAAGGTCGACCGGCGCTACCTCACGCTCAGCCTGACCACGCAGGGCCGCGCCCTGCACCGCCGCATCGTCACCGCGGAAAACCGGCTGCACCGCACCATGCACGACCTCGTCGCCGGCCAGGCGCTCGACGAGACCATCACCACGCTCCGCACGCTCGCCGACGCCTTCCCGGCCGGCGCAGCCCTGGCCCGGCGCCGGGATCCCGAACTCGCCACTCAGGAGAACTAGTCATGGAACAGGCCACCGAAATCATCCACGCCGGCCCCGCGGCGATCCGCCACGTCCTGCTCGACGCGCTCGCGCTCCCGGAGTGGAACGAGGCGTTCCTTGCCATCGACGGCCCGGACGAGGCCGACCTCGGCAGCAGCTACGCGTTGCGGGTCCGGCCGGGCTTCGCCGGTGAGCTGCAGTACACAGTGGTCGAGCCCGACCGGATCGAGATCAGCTGGCAGGTGCCCGGGTTCCGCGAGGTCGGGACGTGGACCATCGGTCCGGACAGCCAGGTCACCCACACGTTCGAGCAGTCCGGTCCGCTGGCGACCGTCCTACGCCCGGCGTACCGCAACATCGCCACCATCCGCCTGGCCCGCCTCGCCAACCGCGTCCGCCAGTTCAGCCACGCCGCCTGACGCTCTGGCCCACGTCAGCTGAAGGCGAGGGGCACTGCGCGCTTGTGGGCGGTCCGGTGGTGGGTGGCGATGATCGTGCTTGCGGCCTTCTCGTCCACGTCGAGGCCCTCGAGGAAGTCGTCGATCTCGTCGTACGTGACGCCCAGCACGGCCTCGTCGGGTACGCCGGGGTTGTTGGTCTCCAGGTCGGCCGTCGGCACCTTGCCGGTGGTCTCCGGGTCGGCGCCGAGCCGCTCGCCGACGGCGCGGACGCGACGCTTGTTCAGACCGGACAGCGGTGTCAGGTCGCAGGCGCCATCGCCGTACTTGGTGAAGAAGCCCATCACCGCCTCCGCCGCGTGGTCCGTGCCGATGACCAGCGCGCCGCGAGCACCGGCCACGACGTACTGCGCGACCATGCGCTGGCGGGCCTTGATGTTGCCCACGTGGAAGTCCTCGCGGTCGCCCAGCCCGGCGTGCCGGACCGACTCGACCATGGCGTCGGTGGCCGGCTTGATGTTCACGTCCAGCGTCTCGTCCGGCTTGATGAACTGCAGTGCGCGCTGCGCGTCCGCCTCGTCGGCCTGCACGCCGTACGGCAGCCGCATCGCGACGAACGTCGCCTGACCGCCCTCGGACCTGATCCGCTCCACCGCGAGCTGCGCGAGTCGGCCCCCGACCGCGGAGTCGACCCCGCCGCTGATGGCGAGCACGTAGCCTGCCGCGCCTGTCTTCCGGAGCCGGTCGGCCAGGAACTCGACCCGCTGCTCGATCTCGCTGTCCACGTCGAACGTCGTGGGCACGCCGAGCTCGGCGATGATCAGTTCCTGCAGGTATCGGCTCTCGGGATTCATCGGACTCCTCACGACGCCAGGCCCCGGACATAAGGATTCCCCGCGCACCCGGAAGAGCTCACTTACCCTTGCTGCCTTCCGGCCCTGGGGGGTTTGGGCGAGATACCGCCACGCGGGGAACCAGCCATGAGTGTACGGGATCCCTCGCGCCAACCGGGAATCGGACTCCACCGCACACGCTCTGAGCGAACAGCCTGGCCGCCTGACCCGATCCGGGCTCACCCTGGATGAGTGACGGATCATCAATTCGGCCCCTTCGGGATCACGACCGGGCTTGACAGCAGTGCTGAGTCGATCGCCGCAGCACGGGCGGCGGAGGACCTCGGGTACCCGGCGATCTGGCTGTCCGGCGGCCCGCTGCCCGGGCTGCAGACGATCGTGGACCTGGTCGGAGCGACGACGGCGATCAAGTTCATCAGCGGGATCCTGGCGGTGTCGAAGTACTCCGCGGCGGACGTGGCTGCGACGTACACCGCGCTGGAAGCGACCGCGCCGAGACGGTTCACAGTTGGTCTTGGTGGAGCGCACGGTCCCAAGCCGATCGCCACGCTGAACGCGTATCTGGACGAGCTGGACGTACCTGTGGAGCGTCAGGTGCTCGCTGCGCTCGGTCCGAAGATGCTGAAGCTGGCCGGCGAGCGGACTGCCGGCGCGTACCCGTTCCTGACCAGTGCGGCGTACTCCGCCGAGGCGCGGAAGGTCCTGGGTCCGGACAAGCTCCTGGCTGTCAGCCACCTCGCCGTGCTCGAGACGGACGCGGACCGGGCGCGGGCGATCGCGCGGGACACGATCGGCTTCTTCACGCGTATCCCGGGGTACATCGCGTCGTTGAAGCGGCAGGGGTTCGGTGAGAGCGACCAGGCTGAGCTGCCCGACCACATGATCGATGCGTTGGCGGCGTGGGGCAGTCCGGCCGACATCAAGGCCAAGCTGACCGAACACCTGGAGGCCGGCGCCGACCACGTCGCGGTCAACGTGATCACCGGTGAGACCGGTCCCCAGCCGATCGAGCAGTGGCGGGCGCTAGCTCCCACTCTGCTCGGGTAGCGGCTTCTCGAAGAGGCGGGCGACCGACTCGAGCTTGTCGTAGCGGTACGGACGTTCCTCGCCGGTCGGCTCGAACCCCTGCCCCAGCCAGAACCCAGTGGCGACCTGGGCGTTGGTGTCCACGACAGCGAGGCGCAGCGTCCGGATCTCGGGCCGCGTGGTCCCGACGTACCGCTCGACGAGTTCGTACGCCGTCCTGCCGTAGCCGAGCCCCTGGTGCTTGGCGTGGACTTCCAACAGACCGATGAACGCAGTCTGGTCGTTCGGGAAGCCCTTGAGCAGGTCAACCACCGCAACCAGCTGGTCCGCGGCGAACACACCCAGGACAACCTTCGACTCCTCCGGCAGGTCCTCCGGACGCATGAGCAGCAGACTCTGCGCATCCGCGGGCCCTGGCGGGTAGCCGGTGATGCGCTCGGTGTATCCCGGATCGGACTCGATCAGCTCCTGCAGCGCGTCCACGTCACCCGGTGCGATCGGCCGCAGTACAAGCTCGTCCATGCGGCCGACCCTAGACGAGCGGCTCCAAGGTCCACGCCCCGATTTCGGATTCCCCCGTCCCCTTCGGTATCCTCTCCGCTTGGAGGATTCGCCTAGAGGCCTAGGGCGCACGCTTGGAAAGCGTGTTGGGGGCAACCCCTCACGAGTTCGAATCTCGTATCCTCCGCCATCTCAGAGGGCCGGATCACTGCCGTGGTCCGGCCTTTTGCGTTCGGCCGCCTCCCGCGGCCGTCGGGAGTTGCCTTCCGTTGTGCTGACTGCCATCTGACGTTCATGCGCGTCGCGCTGCGCCGGTCGTCCGTGGTTCTTAGCGTCCGTCTGTGTGCGCACCACTGGCCTGCCGCCGACCGCTGTCAGGTTCGAACCGCTGCTCTCCGGTTGGTGTTCGACTGCACCCGACGACGCGAAAGGCCCCGGAATGTCCGAAGCACCCAAGCAAACTCGAATCTCTCGCCGCAACGCGCTCGGCGTCTTCGGCGCGTCTGTGTCCGGCGCCGCCGCCGGGTCACTGATCCTCGGCGCCGGAAACGCCGAGGCAGTCCCGGCGAAGTCGGAGGTCACCGGGCTCACCACCGGCTCGACCACGACGCCCGTCCAGGGCCTGCACCTGACCTTCGGCGCCGACCCGCGCCACCAGATGGTCGTCTCGTGGGTCACCGACGCAGCCGTCAAGAAGCCGCGCGTCGTCTACGGCACGCTGAGTGGCGGCTTCGGCTCCACGGTGCACGCGACGACGAAGACCTACTTGGACGGCACCTCCGGGCGGACCGTCTGGGTCCATCACGCGCAGCTGGACAAGCTGAGGGCCGACACCGACTACCTGTACGCGGCGCAGCACGACGGCGCCACCCCCGACGCCGGCACCTTCCACACGGCGCCGTCCGGCAGGGCTCCGTTCACCTTCACCAGTTTCGGCGACCAGGGTTCGCCCAGTGTGACGTGGAAGACCGGAGCGAACCCGGCCGACGCCTCGGGCCGGGACTTCGAGCCCAACGCCACACCCGCCGCTGCCGACATCGTCACCGGCATCGAGAAGGTCGGCCCGCTGTTCCACCTCCTCAACGGTGACCTCTGCTACGCCAACACCGGCCCCGACCGCGTCCGCGTCTGGCACGACTTCCTCGCCAACAACAGCCGCTCGGCGCGATTCCGTCCGTGGATGCCGGCCGCGGGTAACCATGAGATCGAGTCGGGCAACGGCAAGCTCGGTCTCGACGCGTACCAGACCTACTTCGAGCTGCCCTCGACCGAGAACCAGCCCGAGCTCGACAACCTCTGGTACACCTTCACGGTCGGCTCGGTGAAGGTGATAGTCCTGCAGAACGACGACATCGCCCTGCAGGAGGGCGGCGACATCTACATCAACGGCTACTCCGGCGGCCGGCAGCTCGCCTGGCTGGAGCGGGAGCTCAAGTCAGGCCGGGCGTCGAGGGACATCGACTGGATCGTCGTCTGCATGCACCAGGTGATGATCAGCTCGGCCACCGCCGCGAACGGCCCCGACGTCGCACTGCGCGCGGCGTACGGACCGCTGTTCGACAAGTACGGCGTCGACCTGGTGGTCTGCGGCCACGAGCACGACTACGAGCGCTCGTTGGCGGTGCGTGGCGTCGTCGCCGGCAGCGTCACTCTTACGCCGAACCCGAGCCAGACCGCACTCGACGTGATCGACAGCGCGCACGGCACGACGCACATGGTCCTCGGCGGTGGCGGCGTCTCCGGCATCACCAACAACAGCTTCACCACCGACGACGCCGACGGTCACGGGCATCACTCGGCCCTGGTCCAGATGGAGCACCTCGGCAAGTTCAACTCGCGCAAAGAGAAGGAGACCGCGGTCTGGGTCGGCGTCCGCGACGCGGAGCATCCGTACGGCTTCGCCGAGTTCAGTGTCGACCCGGGCCGTCACCCCGGTGACATGACCCGCATCTACGTCACCTACTACAACATCATCACGCCCACCGGCGAGCTGTCGGTCTTCGAGAAGTTCACCCTCCAACGCCGCCGCAGCGACGGCGGCCGGCACTGACGGACATGAGCTGACGGGTCGGTCGCGGAAGCGATCGGCCCTCAGTTGCGTAGTTGGGTGTTGAGGCGGGCGGCCTGGCGGGTCAGGTGGGTGCGTTCGGGGAGGTTGGGGGCTGCGCGGGCGGCTTCGGCGTACAGGCGGGCTGCGGTGGCTGGGTCGCCGGCCCGCTCGTGCAGGTAGGCCGAGGCTGCGGTGTAGCGGGGTAGGGCGGGGTCCAGGGCAGACAGAGCGGTCAGGCCGGCTTGGGGGCCGTCGGCTTCGCCTACTGCGACGGCTCGGTTGAGGCGGGCGACCGGGCTGTCGGTGAGGCGGACCAGTTCGTCGTACCACTCGACGATCTGGATCCAGTCGGTCTCCTCCGCCGTCTGGGCGTCGGCGTGGAGGGCGGCGATGGCGGCCTGGGCCTGGAACTCGCCCAGGCGGTCGCGGGCGAGGGCTGTCTGGAGTACGTCGACGCCCTCGGCGATCAGCTTGGTGTCCCAGAGGCTGCGGTCCTGCTCCGCGAGCGGTACGAGGGTGCCATCGGCGCGGGTCCGGGCCGGGCGCCTGGCGTGGTGGAGCAGCATGAGTGCGAGGAGGCCGGCGACCTCCTCGTGGTTCGTCCGGGCCGCCAACTGCCGGGTCAGTCGGATTGCCTCGGCGGCGAGGTCGACGTCGCCGGAGTACCCCTCGTTGAAGACCAGATAGAGCACGCGTACGACGGTGGCGACGTCGCCGGGCTGGTTGAACCGGACGCTCGAGACAGTCCGCTTGGCGCGGCTGATCCGTTGAGCCATCGTTGCCTCGGGCACCAAGTACGCCTGCGCGATCTGCCGCGTGGTCAGGCCGCCGACCGCGCGCAGCGTCAGCGCGACCGACGATGCCGGGGTCAAGGACGGGTGCGCACACAGGAAGTACAGCTGCAGCGTGTCGTCGAACGTCTCGCCCGGGCCGGGCGTCGGCTCGGCCTCGACACGCTCCTCGCGGTTCCGCCGCGAGTTCTCGGCGCGGGTGGCGTCGAGGAACTTGCGCCAGGCAACGGCCACCAGCCAGCCCTTGGGGTCCCGCGGCGGGTCGTCCGGCCACGCGCGTACGGCCTCGACCAGGGCGTCCTGTACGGCGTCCTCGGCCGGCGCGAAGGCGGCACCGCGCCGTACGAGGACGCCGATCACCGCGGGTACGAGGTCCCGCAGCAGTTGCTCGTTCACTCGGTGACCGTGGGCGGCTCGCCCCAGAACGGCCGGACCTCCAGCCACTCGTGCAGCGGCTTGCCACCGGGCCCTGGGGCCGCCGAGAGCTCGCTCGCAAGTTGTACGGCGCGGTCCCAGGACTCCACGTCGATGACGTACCACCCGGCGATCAGGTCCTTGGTCTCGGCGAACGGCCCGTCGGTCACGGGCGGCTGCCCCTCACCGCCGTACCGCACGAACGCGCCCTCGGGCGTCAACGCCTGCATGTCGACGAACTCGCCCGACTCCTCCAGCCGCGCGCCGAATTCGCTCATGAACTGGATGTGTGCGCTGACCTCCTCCGGCGTCCACTTGTCCATCGGCCCGGCGTCCACGACGGGGGTCGGACCGCCCTGGTAGTGCTTCAGCAGCAGGTACTTAGCCATCAGATTCTCCCTGTCTCAGTTGAGCTGTTCGGCCAGGCCGATGATGACGCCCCCGAGGGCGCGGACGTAGCAGAGCTTGTAGCTGTCGCCGTACTGCACGACCTCGGCGACGAGCTCGCCGCCGTGTTTGCGCAGGCGGGGCAGCAACTCGTCGATGTTCTCGACGCGGTACATCACGCGATGCATACCCAGGATGTGGTACGGCGCGTCCTCCGGTACGGCGGGACTCGCCACCGGCGTCAGGTACTGCGACAACTCGAGCCGCCCATGCCCGTCCGGCACCCGCATCATCGCGATCTCACAGCGGATCCCCTCGATCCCGACGGTCTTGTCCGCCCACGGCCCCTCGACCTGCGTCCTCCCCTCCACCTCCAACCCAAGCTCGGTGAAGAAGGCGACGGCAGCATCCATGTCCTCCACGACAATGCCGACGTTGTCCATCTGAATCATGACTGTGTCTCTCCTAGCTCTCGCGGCCTCTTACACACCCGGGACGGAGCCACCCCCGCGTTCTCGACATGCTCGCCGAAGGAAATTTGAAACTACTGTTCGTCACGGCTGCCTGGGGAGACGAGGCCGGTTTCGTAGGCGAGGACTACGGCTTGGGCTCGGTCGCGGAGGGTTAGTTTGGCGAAGATGCGGGCTACGTGGGTTTTGACGGTTGCCTCGCTGAGGGCCAGTTCTGTGGCCAGTTCGGCGTTGGAGAGGCCTTGGCCCATCAGGGTGAGGACCTCCAGTTCGCGTGGGGTCAGGCTGGTCAGGTCGCGGTGGATGGCGGGTTGGGAGACGGCTGGGACGGCGAAGCGCTCTACCAGGCGGCGGGTGATGGACGGAGACAGTAGGGCGTCTCCAGTAGTGACCAGGCGTACTGCGGCTGCCAGGTGCTCGGGCGTGACGTCCTTGAGCAGGAAGCCGCTGGCCCCGGCGGCGAGAGCGGCGTACACGTAGCGGTCGAGGTCAAAGGTCGTCAGGATCAGTACGCGGCAGTCGGTCTGGCCTACCAGGATCCGGCGGGTGGCCTCCAGGCCGTCCATGACGGGCATGCGGATGTCCATCAGCACGACGTCCGGCTGCAGGCGTCGTACGGCGTCAACCGCCTCGGCCCCGTCCGCTGCCTCGCCGACGACCTCGATGCCCCGGGCCTTGAGGATCATCTGGAAGCCGGTCCGCACCAGCGCCTGGTCGTCTGCGATCACCACTCGAGTCATGGACGCTCCAGCGGCAGCTTGGCGCGGACCCGGAAGCCGCCGCCCAGACGACGGCGCGCATCCAGGTCGCCGCCGTACACAGCCACCCGCTGCTTCAGCCCGAGCAGACCGCGTCCGTCGCCGCCGAGCGCAGGCGGACGACCGCCGGTCAGGATGCTGGGGCCGCTGTTGAGGATCTCCACCCGCAGAGCATGAGGCGCGTACCGGACTGTCACCTCAGCCTTGACGCCGTCGCCGTGCTTGAGCGCGTTCGTCAGCGCCTCCTGGATGATCCGGTACGCCGTCACGTCGAGCCCGGTCGGGAGCGGTCGAGGATCGCCCGAGACCCGCACCTCCACGGGCAGCCCAGCAAAGGCGATCCGGTCGATCAGCTCACTCAAACGGCTCAGAGTCGGCTGCGGCGACAAGGCCTCGTCGTCCTCACCTGACGCCTTCGGGGCGAGCAGTCCGAGCAGATGGCGCAGTTCCGCCATCGTGTCGCGACCTGCGGCTTCCACAGCGAGCAGAGCCGCCTCAGCCTGCTCCGGCTCGGCTGCCAGCACCTGTCGCGCCGCACCGGTCTGGATGACCATCACGCTGACGTTGTGACTCACGATGTCGTGCAGGTCGTGCGCTATCCGCGCCCGCTCCGCGTCGACTGCGTTCCGGGCGGCTGTCTCCCGTTCGCGCTCCAGCAGCCACCCGCGTTCCTCCAGCGCCCGCGTGTGGGCACGCCGCGCCCGGACGAGCGCGAACGCGAACAGACCGGCCAGCACAGCCAGTACCGCGACGAGCAGCCACAGGGTGATCACACCGTCCACTGTCCCAAAGCTGTTCACCAAAGCGCATCATCCGCCCGGCGCACGCCGTACATCTGCAGGATGACGGCCCGCGGAGATTACGTCGGCAGGGTGACGTCACCGGCGCCGGACCGGCCCTAGCGTGAGCAGCATGACGGAGGACCTAGGCAACGAACAGACGGTCGTGCGGCTCACCGACGTACGCAAGGAGTACGGCGAATCGGTCGCACTCGACGGAGTGTCGCTGGAGATCAACGCCGGCGAGGCAGTCGCGGTCATGGGACCGTCCGGCAGCGGCAAGTCGACACTGCTCAGCATGGTGGCCGGACTGGACCGGCCGACCTCGGGAGCCGTCGTAGTACACGGCGACGACCTGGGCTCGCTGAACGAGAAGGGGCTGGCGCTGTTCCGCCGCCGCCGGATCGGCATGATCTTTCAGTTCTTCAACCTGCTGGACGACCTGTCTGCTCTCGACAACGTCGCACTGGCCGCACAGCTCACCGGTACGTCGGCTCCGCACGCACGGAAGCGCGCACTCGAACTCTTCGAGGAGCTGGGCATCGGTGACCGCAGCAACACCTACCCGGCGCAGCTGAGTGGCGGCGAACGCCAGCGTGTCGCCGTGGCTCGCGCACTGATGAACCGTCCGGCGATCCTGCTCGCCGACGAACCCACTGGTGCGCTGGACACCCGTGCCGGCGAGCAGGTGATGGACCTCCTGCTGGACCTCAACCAGATCGGCCAGACGCTGTTGCTGGTGACGCATGACCAGCAGCTCGCGACGCGGTGCGCCAGCCGGGTCATCGACTTCGTCGACGGACAGATCGCTGGCGAGCGCAGTCTGGAGCGTACGTCGTGAGCGCCGTCTGGCCGGTGTCGCGCGCAGCGGTACGCCGACGTCGTGTGCAGACCGTGGTGATCGGTGTCGTCGTACTGCTGTCCACCACGATGATCGTGGTCGCACTGGGGTTGCTGGCCGCTTCGAGCGGTCCGTTCGACCAGGCGTACTCGCGGCAGAGCGGTGCACACCTGGCTGCGTCGTACGATCCGAGCAAGGTCAGCGACAGTCAGCTGACCAAGGCGGCGTCGGCTGCCAAGGCGTACGCCGGTCCGTTCGCGATGGCCACGCTGGACCTGGGTTCCAACGGGCAGTTCGGCGCACCGCAGTCACTGGTGACGGTCGGACGCGCCGACCCGGGCGGACCGGTCGACCGCCTCAACGTATGGAAGGGGCGCTGGGCGGACAAGCCTGGTGAGATCGTCCTCAACCTGAACCCCACTGCGTCCGAGGGGCGCGGAGCACCGACTGTGGGATCGACCATGGGCGTGGCAGGTCAGACGCTGACGATCGTCGGTTTCGCGTACAGCGTGAGTCAGTCGGCGGACGCCTGGGTCACGCCGGCGCAGATGACTTCGCTCAAGCCGACAGCGACGCAGATGCTGTACCGCTTCGCCCAGGCGGCGACCAACGAGCAGGTGTCTGCTGGTCAGACCGCAGTGACGTCCGGACTGCCGTCGGGCGCGTTGGTGGGCACACAGTCGTACCTCGGGCTGCGAGCACTCGCCACCGGTGAGCCGAACACATTCGTGCCGTTCTTGATGGTGTTCGGCTGGCTGGGGCTGGCGGTAGCGGTACTGATCGTGGCCAACGTGGTCAGCGGTGCTGTGGTCGCCGGGTTCAAGCACATCGGCGTACTGAAGGCACTGGGGTTCACACCGACGCAGGTCATGGCGGTCTACCTGACCATGATCTCCATCCCGGCGATCATCGGGTGCGCAGGCGGCACCGTACTCGGCACTGTGCTCGCAGAGTCCTTGCTGACAAGGGCTTTCGAGAACTATGGCGCCGATGGCATCGCTATGCCGATCTGGGTGGACGTGGTGGTCGTGATCGGCGTGCCGGTGCTGGTCGCGCTGTCTGCTCTGTTGCCTTCGCTGCGTGCGCGGAGTCTGTCGGCTGCTGAGGCGATCAGCGCGGGCAGTGCGCCGCGGGCCGGACGTGGGCTGCGGGTGCAGCGCTGGCTGAGCGGTACTCGATTGCCGCGGTCGGTGTCGCTTGGGCTGGGGCTCCCGTTCGCACGGCCTGCCCGTACGGCGTTGACGCTCGCGGCCGTCGTGCTCGGGGTGACCAGCGTGACGCTGGCGGTGGGGCTGGGGAAGTCGCTGACGGAGTACCAGACTGCGGCGAGTCGGGTGAATGCCGTGGACGTCTCGTTCTTCGCGCCTGCGCTGGATGGCGGGCCGGCGGTCAACGATCCGGATGCGCCACCAGCACCCAAGCTCGGCGATGCGGCGGACGAGGCACTGATTCGGTCAATCGCGGGCACGACGTCGGTGACGGCGAGTGCGAATGTGCCGATGCGGCTGGCTGGAACCAGTACTGACCTGCAGGTGTCCTTCTACCGCGGTGACTTCACCCAGCTCGGCTATCGGATGCTTGACGGGCGCTGGTTCGACGGTCCGGGGCAGGTGGTCGTCTCTGAGCGGTTCCTGCGGCAGCGTGGTCTGGCTGTCGGCGACACCATCACACTGCAGGCGCAGGGGAAGACGGTCCGGGCGCAGATCGTCGGGAAGGCGATGTACAACTCCGGTGACGAGGTGCTGTCGAACTGGCAGACGCTCGCGCTGGTCGCGCCGACCCTGCGCGCCTCGCTGTACGAGGTCAACGTCAAGCCCGGGACGGACCTGGATGCGTTCGTACAGGCCGTGCAGAAGGGCGATCCGGGTCTGCAGGAGACGTCGGGGCAGGAGTCGGGCGCGTTCGTACCGATCGCGGTGGCGACCGTCACACTCCTGACTCTGATGCTGGGGACGGTGGCCGCGCTCGGTGTCTTCAACACCGTCATACTCAACACCCGCGAACGCCGCCGTGACCTGGGCATGCTCAAGTCGATCGGCATGACGCCTTCGCAGGTCACCGTCATGGTCGTGACCTCGATGGCTGCGCTGGGGGCCGTCGGCGGCGTGCTGGGTATCCCGTTGGGCATCCTCGCGCATCGCCTCGTCGTACCGGCGATGGCCAACGGGGCTCAGGTCGAGCTCCCAGACTTCATGCTGCACGTGTACCCCTGGTCGCTCCTGGTCCTGCTGGTCCTCGCCGGGGTGCTGATCTCCTCCGCCGGCGCCTATTTCCCTGCGCGGTCAGCGGCCCACACGACGATCGCGAAGGTCCTGCACAACGAATGAAAACTGTCGGAACGCCTTGATAGGAAGGTGTTCATGGGCGAGAGACCGCGAGTGGTGGTATCAGTGACGGCCTCGGTCGACGGACGCGTAACCGTCGGCCGGGACCGTCTCCTGCTGACCGAGGAGGCCGGGCAGCTGTGGCGATCGTTGTGGCCGGAGGGGTTCACGACGGTGGATGGTGCGCGTACTGCGTTACTGGAGTCCCTCTACGCGCCGACGGCGATCCTCGAGGGCAGCGGGACGTTCGTCACCGTGGACAGCGGCCCGCTGGAGTTGCCCGAGGCAACCAGCTCGTACGACGACTTCCTGCCGGACGACGTGGTGAACAACCCGGCGCATCGCAAGTGGTTCACAGTTGTGGATGGTCGTGGGCGGGTCCTGTGGACGGAGAAGGGCGGGGAGGGAATTGACCTGTTGGTCATCACGTCCCGCTCGACGCCGACGACGTACCTCGCTTATCTGCGGCGGAAGAACATCCCGTACCTCGTCGCCGGCGAGGAGCGCGTGGATCTGGATCTCGCGTTACGGCGGATGCGCGAACGGCTCGGGGTGACCTGCGTCGTGTCTGAGGCCGGTGGCGGGCTGAACGGCGCATTGCTGCGGGCCGATCTGGTCGACGAGCTGCACCTGATTCTGTTCCCGGCCGCGATCGGAGGTGCGGGGGTGCCGACAGTGTTCGACGGCCCTGAGTTGGAGCCTGGCGCACTCCCGACGCAGCTGCGGCTGTTGTTCAGCAGTACCACATCCGACGGCGTGGTGAGCCTTCGCTATGAGGTGGCTCGATGATGACAGCGGAGCGAGTGCTGAAGGTGCTGGATGCCTTGGCCGGCTTGGATGTGTGGGTCGACGGCGGGTGGGGCGTGGACGCGCTGGTCGGCCGGCAGACGCGGACGCACGGCGATCTGGATCTCGGCGTGGCTCGGCCGGAGTTGGATCGCGTCGTGGAGGTGTTGGGTGGGCTCGGCTACGACATCACGGACGCGCGGTACGTGCAGGTCACCGTGCAACTGACTCATGCAGACGGGCATCGAGTGGATCTACACCCGAGTACGCCGATGCCGGGCGGAGGCACCGAACAACTCGACTTCGACGGAAACACCTACCTCATCCCACCCGCCGTCGACGGCTGGATCGGCGGACAACAGGTGCGATGCATGCCGGCCAGCGCGCAGCGGCGGTCGCATGAGGGGTACGAGTTCAGACCGCAGGATCTGCACGATATGCGGTTGCTGGATGAGATTGACTTGGAGCATGGACGAGGTGGTGGCTGGTAATCGGGTGGTGTGGGAGCAGGCTTCGACCAAGCACGTTCGGGAGTATGACGAGCTGCTCGAGGAGGCGCGGGGAGATGGGCTGCTGCTGACGCGTGAGCTTGAGTTGCTGGCGCCGGTGCTCGCTGCAGAACCCGTTGTTGTGCATCTGCAGAGTGGGCATGGGTTGGATGACATCGGGCTCATCAAAGCGGGCGCGCAACACGTCACTGGGATCGACTACAGCTCGGTGGCTGCGGGTGCGGCGCAGCGGCGGGCTCGGGAGCTGGGCTTGGCGTGTCACTACCTGGTGGCCGAGGTGCCCGGCGTACCTGTGCGTGATGCTTGTGCGGATCTCGTCTACACCGGCAAGGGCGCGTTGATCTGGATGCGGGACCTCGACGCGTGGGCGCGGGACATCGCGCGGGTACTGCGGCCCGGCGGCCACCTGTTCATGTTCGAAGCGCACCCGGCCGTGCCGTTGTGGACCTGGGACGAGGACGAGCCGCGGATCCGGCCGGACCGTAGCTACTTCGCCGAGTCGCACGTCAACGACACGTTCCCCGGCAACGGCGCCCGCGAATGGCAATGGAACCTCGGCCAGATCGTCACCGCGATCACCGCAGCCGGCCTGCATCTTGAAACCCTCGAGGAGTACGCCGAACCGTTCTGGCGACCGCAGGACGACACCAACGCCGCCGCCTGGTCCGGCCGCCTCCCGAACTCCTACGCATTGCTGGCCCGCCGCTGACCCCGAATCACCAAGTACTCAGCCGGCAGTACCAAACGACCAGATCCAGAACTGTTGTTCCGCTCGAAGAGCTCGATCAAGTCATCGCGAAGCGCAGGCCACCTAGAGCCGAGCGCGTCGCGAGCAAGCACCACCGGCCCGAACTGCGTCGCGTAGCAATCCACCGCCTCGACGATCGACGGGTGGCCGATCATCCCCAGCTCACGGCTGAACGACAGCTCGATCCCCTCGAACAGCGCCCGCACCGCGTCCTCGGATCCCCAGGCCAGCGGCGGATCGACGTACTCCGGGGCGGGCGGCAGATACCCACCGACCACGCGGAAGAACTCCCCGATCGTCCCTTCCGGCGTCCACGCGCACACGCCCAACCGGCCGCCCGGTCGCAGTACGCGAGCCATCTCCCTCGCGACGACCTGGTGCCGCGGCGCGAACATGCAGCCGAAGCTCGACAGCACCACATCGAAGCTCCCGTCCGGGAACGGTAACTCCTCGGCATCGCCTTCGACCCAATCGATCCCAAGCCCCGCCCCGCGCTCGCGAGCCTTCACCAGCATGGCCGGTGTCAGATCGAGCCCAGTGACCCGAGCACCGGACCGTGCCGCCGGAAGAGCCGCATTCCCCGTCCCGCAAGCCACGTCCAGCACGTCCTCACCAGACTGCACCGCCAACGCGTCCACCAACCGTTGACCGACCTCGTACAGCCCCTCCTCGCGCATCATCGCGTCGTAGTCCCCGGTGGCCCACGTCGTCCGGACAGACACCTTGTACTCCGCCAACCTCTCCATGCCATCCACAATCGACCAAACGAAACCCGAGCGCGTCACCCGAACAGGCCATCCCGCTAGAGCAAACCCAGCCCGGCGGCGCGCGAGACGGCCGCCGCCCGCGTCGAGCAGTCCAGCCGGGTGAAGATGTTCGCCACATGCCGATGCACCGTGTGCTCGCTGATCACCAGTTGCCCGGCGATCTCCCGATCCCCGAGTCCGTCGGCGATCAACCGCAGTACGTCGACCTGACGCGCACTCAGCACAGGCGGGCCGACCAGCCCGAGCGCCACCAGCAACTCGACCTGATCCTGGCGCGGCACGGGGATTGACGGGAGCGCAGTACGAGCCTCGCGGCGGGCGGCATCGGTCCGGCCGAGCGCCAACAGGCTGCGGGCAAACTCCAACCGGGCGTGCGCGGCTTCGAACGGAGCCAGTCCCTCATAAAGATCAACCGCCTCCTCAAGACACGCGCACGCCTCCTCATGCTCGCCGCGAGCCGCAGCGCAGATGCCCTCCGCGAACCGCGCCGCCGCCCGAAACGGCCGCGTCCGCAGCAAGTCCGCGATCGCGCAAAACTCAGCCAGATGAAGCTCAGCCGTCTCGCCCAACGCCACGTCGGCCCGAACCAGCAACTCGAGCGGCCAAGCCCGACTGACCGAACCAGCCGGGATCCGCCGCAACATCCGCTCCAGTACGTCGCGCGCAGCGGCCGCATCGCCCCGATCGAGACTCAGCTCCGCCAGCCCCCGCTTAGCCAGCGGATGCGACGGAACCTCGTTGAACAAGGCCTCCGCCTGCCCGACCTGCCCTTGCCGCCGGCGCAGCTCCCCAAGTCGCACGACGGCCTCAGCCCGCCAGTACGGGCGCTTCAAAGTGAGATCTTCATGCGCCTTGGTCAGCTCCCGCTCGGCCTCGATCCAGTCGCCGTGCCACCCGAGAATCGCCGCGTAGTGCGCCCGGCACACCCCGGTGACGAACCGCGCCTCCATCCGGCGGCTGAACTCCTGTACCTGCCGGCACCATTGCGCCCCACGCTCGTAGTCCCGGATCTCCTCGCACGCCGAGATCAACCGGCAACACGTCCACGCCGCCGGCGCCAGGTTCTCGTACTCCCCTGCGAGTGCCGCCGCCGTCGCCTCGTCCAGGCACCGCATCCCCTGCTCGACAGCGCCTTCCTCCACCAGCGCAAGACCTTCGGTGGCCAGACTGAACATCTCCAGATCGACCGCCCGATGCCGACGCCCGAGCTCCTGAGCCTGTACGGCGAGCTCGCGCGCCCGGCCCGTGTCGTGCCGACCGAGCGCAGCATGTGCCTCGAACACCCGGAGCCACCCGAGCTCCGGGCAAGGCTCCAGCTCCTCGAGCAGCCGAGCCGCCCGGTTGAACCAGCCCTCGGCGACCGCCCCGGCACCACGGAACTCGTTGTGATCGTCCCCGAGCCACAACGCCATCCTGGCCGCGGCGCGCGCGTCATCAGCCTTCCGGTACAACCGATACGCCCGCTCCCGCGCTTCCAGACAGGCCGGAACGTCCTCCAGCCACCACGTCGCCCAGCTCAGTCCTTCGAGCGCCTCGGGCGTCGTCGCGGTCTCGAGCGCCCGCTCGAATTGGCCGCGAGCGGCCGACCAGGCTCCGCGTGTCAACGCAGCCCGGCCGGCCGCCAGGAAGTCCTCGGTCATGTTCCGACCGTAGACCCGGCCTCAGAGGTAGGGCAGAAGCTCGGCCTCCTCGCGATCCAGATGCGCAGTGAGCTGAGCGATCAGCTCGTCGACCTGGGGCAGGATCTCCGCGCCCGGAGTCGCGGCCAACCGCTCCAGCTCCTCCAGCAGTACGGCGATGCTGTCGTGCTCGGTCTGCAGTACGGCGACCACGCCGGCCAGCTCCGGATGCTGCTCCACGAGCGCTGGGAACAGGCCGGTCGACTCGCCGGTGTGGTGATAGTGCAGGCCCTGACACGCTGTCAGACAGTTGATCCGCAGCTGTGCACCCAGCGTCCCGGACTTCGCGACCTCCGCCCGGATCAGCGAGAGCTCGCGCCGGAACGCTGCGTGGATGGTCTTCAAAGCCTCGGCAAACGAACTGCCGAAAGGTGGCGGACCAGGGCGCTGGACCAGGGCGACGACCGGGATGGTCCGGGTGGTCTTGGCCTGGTAGTCGCCCCATCCCGGATCGGCCTCGACGAGTCGCGCGAAGACCTCGTCGCGCTCGGCGCCCCGCAGTACGACTGCTGTGGCCGGATAGGTGAAGAGGCCGAGGTCGACGGTGACCTCGGGATCGGCGAGCAGGTTGTGGTACCAGGCCGGGTGTCTGGGGCTGCCGCCGGCCGAGCCGACGACGAGCACCCGGTCGCGGTCCGGGTAGTACCCCAGGATCGCGGTGCGCGGCTGCCCGGAGCGCGCGCCAGTTGTTGTCAGGAGCAACAACCTGGAGTTCTCGAAGGGACCGCCGACCTGGCCGGCGTTCGCCCGGAACTCGTCAATGAGCTGTGCGGTGAAATCGTTCAGGGTTCGCTTCTCTCTGGTGTCGTGAAAGGAAATACAGACGGGAGAGAAACGCCCGGTGGTGCCCGCGCCGCGCTCAGAACGCAGCCGGGACCCCAACTCGTGCATGGCTGGAAGCAGCCGACCCGGCAGTCACGCCACGATCGTACCCAGGCCGGCAGGTCGTCGGCCCGCACATGGCCGGATCCTTACCGAACGTCGTCGCGCGCATGCGAAACGTCGTACTTCGGGCGGAGTTCGGCAAATCATTTCGGGAACTAGCGAAAAAACCTCATGAATGCTGTAACGGCGGGCACACTGCGCCGATAAACCGGACGAGTGACCCAGTGGGGGGACTACGTGGGAAGCTCCGGTGTTTCTTCGGGACCACCGCATGTGGAGGGGGCCTCGCAGGTGCTCACCCGGGGCGGGGTGAGCACCTGTTCGAGGATCAGGGCTGGTTTCAGCCCTTGATCCCGACGTTCGCCATACCTTCGACGAAGCGTTTCTGGGCGAACACGAACAGTACGATCATCGGCAGCGTCGCCAGCGCCGTACCGGCCATCAGGTACGGCCACTGAATCTCGGCCGGGTTCTGGGAGAAGATCGCCAGCCCGAGCTGCAGCGGTCGCATCTCGTCCGAGGTGGTGATCATCAGCGGCCAGAGGAACCCGTTCCAGGCGGCCTCGATCTGGAAGACGGCGATCGTGATCAGGGCCGGCTTGATCAGCGGCGTCATGATCCGCAGGAAGATCCCGAACTCGCTGAGCCCGTCCACCCGGGCCGCCTGGGCCAGCTCGTCCGGCAGCGACACGTAGAACTGCCGGGCCAGGAACGTGAACAGCGGCGCCGCGCCGAGCGGGATGATCAGGCCCCACCACGAGTTCAGCCAGCCGATGCCGCCGTGGCCGAGGATGTTGTTGCCGCCGAACAGCGGGATCGACTTCACGATCATGAACAGCGGCACCAGGATGATCTGGAACGGCACCAGCAGCAGGATGATGAAGTAGTTCAGCAGCGACTTGCCACCCCGGATCGGCGCCTTGGCCAGCGCGTACCCGGCCATCGTGCAGACGACGAGCGTGAACGCGGTCTCGCCGACCGCGATGAACAGGCTGTTGCGGAAGTACCGCAGGAACGGTGCCGTGTTCATCGCCTCGACGAAGTTGTGCCAGCGCAGTTCCCCGGGCAGCCAGTTGAACTGCTGCACCTCGAGGTCGCTCTTGAACGAGGTCAGCAACATCCACAGGAACGGCGTGATCATCAGCAGCGCGCCGACGATGAGTACGACGTACAACGCGATCCGCCCCGGCCGGAACGACGACGGCCGGCGGCTCACGGTGGTGCCGGCCGAGGGCAACGCAGCGCTAGTCATTGGTGTCCGCCTTCTGGAGCAGGCGCCCGATTCCGATGAAGGCTGCGATCACGATCATCATGATCACGGTCTCCGCGGACGCGTAGCCGAGTTTCAGGTCCTGGAACGCGTTCTGGTAGATGTCGAGCACCAGCACGCGGGTGTCACTGCCGGGTCCGCCGCGCGTCATCACGTACACCAGGTCGAACACCTGGAAGGTGCCGACGATCGACGTGATCAGCACGAAGAACTGCACCGGGCCGAGCGACGGCCAGGTGACGTTGACGAAACGCTGCCAGCGGCTGGCGCCGTCCAGGTCGGCCGACTCGAGCAGGTCGCGGGAGACGCCCTGCAGCGCGGCCAGGTAGATGATGATCTTGGTACCGAGACCCTGCCAGATGCCGACCACCATCAGCGACGGCAGCGCGGTCGCCGGGTCGGCCAGCCAGCGGTTCGGGGCGAACCCGAACAGGCTGAGGAAGCCGTTGGCCAGGCCGGAGCCCGGGTTGTAGATCCACAGCCAGATGGTCGCGATGGCAACTGTCGCCGTCACCGTCGGGATGTAGAACGCGGTCCGGAAGAAGCCGAGGCCGCGGATCTTCTGGTTCAGCCCGACCGCGACCGCGAGGCTGATCGCCATCGAGAGCGGAATCACCACGATCGCGTACAGGACCGTGTGCCACAGCGAGGCCTGGAAGTCGACGTCGCGGGCGAGGTCCGCATAGTTGCCGAACCCGACCCAGGACCAGGTGTCACCGAAGCTGTAGTTGGTCAGGCTGAGGACCAGGACCGCGATCACCGGGATCACGATGAAGATGCCGGAGTGCAGCAGGGCCGGCGTGAGCAGGGCCCAACCGGTGCGCTTCTGGCCCTTGAGCAGCGTGCCGGTGTCCTTGGCCGTGGGGACCTTGCGCGAGGTGTCCAGTGCTGGACGTTCAAGAGTTGTGCTCATCGGGACTGTCCTGCCAGGTTGTGCAGCACCTTGGCGGGATCCTTCTGACCGAGGACCGCCTGGGTGAGCTGGATGTCGAAGTTGCCGCGCATCTCGAGCCAGTTGGACGGCACCTCGTTCTCGTTCGCGGCGTACTGCAGGCCGTTAGCGGTGAAGTTGCTCAACGGGTTCGACTGCGCCTGCGGCGAGCTGCCGGGGTCCTTGTAGGCGGGGATCTTCTTGTTCAGCTTGGCGATCGCGTCGAGCGTCGGCTTGTTGACCATGGTCTGGATGAAGGCCCAGGCCGCGTCCTTGTGCCGGCTGCGGGACCCGATCGAGGCCAGGTCGCCACCGACGTACTCGATCTCCTTGCCGCTGTTGAAGCGGAAGAACTCCAGGTCGTCGCAGTTCTTCTTGCCGATGCCCTTGTCCGAGCAGTCGACGGCGCCGTTGACGATCCCCATCGCGGCCTCACCAGTCAGCACCAGAGGTTGCTGGGCAGCGTTGGTCTGTCCGTACGGCTGGACGTTGTTGATCATCGACTTGATCCACAGCAGCGTGTCCAGGCCGGCCTTGTTGTCGAAGTTCGGTTCGCCGCCGACGTACAGCGGCGTACCGGTCGAGGCCAGGAACGTCGTGAACGACTGCCGGAAACCGGTCGCGGAGGCGAGGTCGAAACCGCTGCGGGTGATGTTCCCGTTCTTGTCCCGCTTGGTCAGCTTCTCGGCCGCGACCTTGATGTCGGCCAGCGATGTCGGCGGCTTGTTCGGGTCGAGGCCGGCCTCGATGAACGCGCTCTTGCGGAGCGCGACCGCCCGGGCGTCCGCGAGCAGCGGGTAGGCGTACAACTTCTTGTCGTACGTGACCGCCGGGATCAGCGCCGGGGTGCTCTTCTCTTTGATGAAGTCCGGCGTCACGCCGTACTTGCCCAGGTCCTCGAAGATGTTCTTCGACGCGAACGGCTGGACCCAGCCGACGCCGGTGACCATCACGTCGTACGGGATCCCGGCCGCGATCGAGGTGGCCAGCTTCTCGTTCAGGTTGTTGTACGTCGCGAAGTCCGGCTCGACCTTCATCTTCGGATAGGTCTTGTGGAACTCGTCGACGACGTTCTGGAACGCCTCCCGCCCCTTCGTACTGGGCGGGAACGACGGGATCAGCACCCGCAACGTCCCGGTCGCCTCGGCCGGCGGTACGCCGTCCGTACTCTTGTCGATCACCCCGCTGCCACAACCGCTGACCACCACGCTGAGCGCAGCCGCCAACACGGTCAGTCCCACACCTCGTCTCACAGGGGAACTCCTTCGCTGCCTGTTCCAGCCGGGGGCCCGCGACCCCTCAAGTGCAGCGAAAGTATGGGAAAGGGCTTTCCTCGTCAATACCTCACCGCTCGAATGATCACATTCGATCAAGATCGGAACCTGACCGATCAGTTGTTCCGGTGCTCAGCGGTCGGCGCTCAGCGTTGGGTCTCGGGCGCTTGCCGTTGGGCCGCGGGGGCGGTCGCTCCCGCACCCCGCGCACCTTGCCGCTCTGCGCTCAACCGACTGGCCGACGCCAACGGCGGCCCGGACAGCCCGGCCCGGGCCGCGGCCGCAATATCAGGCGGCAAGGCCGGAGCCGCCTGAGTCGGCTGGATCGTTGGAGCTGCCGGAGATGCCGGAGTCGGTGCTGAGGGTGCGGGCGACTGCGGTCCGTCGCCGCGTTCGGGCTGGGCGGTTCGTCGCTGCTCAGCGCCGCGCTGGACCCGCTGGTTCGGCGCCGGCATCTGCCATTGCTTCTTCAGCCGGCTGACCATCTTGGATCCGTCGGCGGCAGCCTGCATGCCGACCGCGCGGCGGGCCTCGGCATCCGCGCTCTCCGGAAGTTTCGCCACCCTGGCGAATCCGGCGTTCATCGCCGCCGCTATCCGCGCGACCGCTTGGTCCCGCTGGTCCGGCGGCATCAGCTCAGGCAGCCGGCTGGCGTCGTACATCGCCTCGGCAGCCACCTTGAACTTCTGGTTCCAGGACGAATGATGAGCACCCGAGATCCGCACGGCAGCGTTCGCCTGCTCGCGCATCAGCTCCCGGAAGCTGGTGACCTTCATCGCATGAGCCGCAACGCACCTATCAGCATCACGAGCGTGTGCTCCAGGGAGCCGATCGCCTGTTCTTCCTCGGGGGTGGCGGCCTCGAGTCGCTCCAGGGCCTGGACGCCCTGCTCCGCGCGGGCCAGGCGCTCGGCCGTGGTGCCGTCGTCGCGGTCGGCCTCGGCGTAGATCCGGCGGGCCTCCAGGATGACCTCGGACGGAGGTTCGCCGGGGTCCTGGGCGATGACGGACTCGATCCCCCCGACCTCCAGCAGCGCGTCGTCGCGGTCGTCCTCGTCGTCGATCTGGTTGGCCAGGGCCCGCAGTCGGGCGATGTCGGCGGTGAGGTCGGCGCCGTTACGGCCGGTGAGGATGATGTCGGCGACCTGTTTGTACTGGACCTCGAACTCGGCGTACTCCATCGCGCGCTCTCCCCGGGTTCCGGTGTAGTCCTCTGGATTTTATCCGGGGACCAGGATGCCGGGGGCGCCGCAGGAGGTGCGGATGTTGAGGGTGGGGAGGAGGCTGAGGTGCTGGGTGGGGGTGGTGGGGGACTGGAGTTTGCGGAGGAGGAGGTCGCAGGCGGTTTCGCCCAGGGCCCGGCGGGCGGGGGAGATCGCGGTGAGGGGTACGACGGCCAGGGAGGCGGTTACGTCGTTGTAGGCGATGACGGCCAGGTCCTCGGGGACGCGTAGGCCTAGTTCCATGGCGCGTTCCACCAGGCGGGCGCCGTGTTCGTCGGAGTGGACGAGGACGGCGCGGGTGCCGAAGGCCTCGCATTCGGCGAGGAAGGCGTCGAGTTGGGTGATGGCGCCGGGGTCGTCGCCGCGCATCGGGAGGTCGACGGGTGAGAGGAAGACCTCGACGCCGAGCGCCTTCGCGGCGGTCTCGATGCCGCTGCGGAGCCAGTACGCCGTGACCGTGGCCTGCAGGTTGATCGCGATCCGGCGGTGACCGAGCGCGACGAAATGGCGCAGCGCCAGCATCGCGCCGTACGCGTGATCGGTGCGGACGTGGTCGTACTCGCGGTTCACGTGCGGGAACCCGAACGCCCGCTCCATCAGCACCACGGGTACGTCGATCTCGTCGAGCCTCGAGTCGAGCCGGTCCGCGTCGCCGTCGCCGAGCGCGGTGCTGATCAGCAGGCCGGCCACCCCGATGCCGAGGACCTTGTCGATCCGGTCGCGCTCCATCGTCGCGTCGTACCCGGAGACGCCGAGGACCAGGCGGGCGCCGTACTTGTCGGCCATCGCCTCGGCGCCGCGGATCACGTCGGAGTAGTACGACGCCGCGCTCGGGACGATGATGCCGATCGTCAGCTGGCTCCCGCGCGCGCCCTGGTCGGCCGTGCCGGTGCCGATCGCGCCGCCGTGCACGCGGCGGAGCAGGCCGGCGGAGTCCAGTTCGGCCAGGTCCCGGCGTACTGTGATCGCGGAGACGCCCAGCTCAGCCACCAGATCGGCCACCCGGAGCCGGCCGTGCCGCCGCAGGCTCCGCAGGATCAGCTCGTGGCGCTCCTGTGCAAGCATGCGGTCCCCTGATCTTCGCGTGATTGTTCGTGATCATACGATCAAGGGACGCCGGACGGAACGAGGAGGCGATCGGTGGCTGCTCCCCCTGGTGCTGGAGGCGCCGGCCGCACCAGCACGGTGCTGACGAAGCTGTCGGTCGTCGGCGACCTGCTGATGCTGCAACTGGTGTTCGTAGTGCTCAGCCTGGGCATCATCACGCTCTTCCCGGCCGCGTTCGCGCTGCAGCGGGTGCTGGCGGACGCGATCAGCCAGGACAAGCCGAAGCTGCTGCGCCGGTACTTCGGGGAGTTCCGCTGGGCGATGAAGCGGTTCTGGCTGTCCGGATTCGGTTTGTACGCCGGTGCCGTGCTGCTCGCGTTCGGCCTGTCGTTCTGGGCGTTCGCGGGCGGGGCGGCGCGGGTGTTCGCACTGGTGGTACTGATTCCGCTTACAGGGATGATCCTCGGGCTCTACCTGAGCGGACTGGCCGTGCTGCCCCAGGCGGGCGACGACGCGACCATGAAGACGGTGTTCCGGTCGGCCAACCTGTTCCTGCTGCGGCGGCCGCTGCCGGTGGCCGGTGGAGTCGTCGTACTGCTCACCTGGTTCGCTCTGGCGTCGCAGGTGCCCACACTGCTCGTTGTCGGGTCCGGACTGGTGCCGGCGCTGACGGCGTACGCGATGTCTCGGCCGCGTCGAGAAAAAACTTCTGAAGACGTGTCAATCTGAGCTCCGCCAGTTCGACGTATGGGTGTAAGGCCCAACAACGACGAACTGCAAGGAGACCTCGAGATGTACGCGACGACCGACACCCTGGCGACTACGCCGGCCACGCAGGGCGGCCGCTCGCGCTGGCTGGCTCTGTACACCCTCTGTGCGGGCATGTTGATGATCGTGCTCGACGTGACCGTGGTGAACGTGGCCCTGCCGGCCATCCAGGACGACCTCGGCTTCACCAGCTCCTCGCTGGCGTGGGTAGTGAACGCTTATCTGATCGCCTTCGGCGGCCTGCTCCTGCTGGCCGGCCGGCTGGGCGACCTCCTCGGCCGGCGGAACATCTTCACCGCCGGACTGGTCGTCTTCACCGCCGCCTCCGTGCTGTGCGGGCTGGCGCAGACGCAGGAGATGCTCGTCATCGCCCGGTTCATCCAGGGCGTGGGCGGTGCGCTGACCTCCGCAGTCATCCTCGGCATGATCGTGACGCTGTTCCCCGAGCCGCGGGAGCAGGCCAAGGCGATCGGCGTGTACGCGTTCGTCGCGTCCGCCGGTGGGTCGATCGGCCTGCTGGCCGGTGGCGTCCTGACGCAGGCCATCAGCTGGCACTGGATCTTCTTCGTGAACCTCCCGCTCGGCGTGCTGACCGCAGTACTCGCGGTGAAGCTGATCGAGAAGGACAAGGGCCTGGGGATCGGCAAGGGCACCGACGTACCGGGTGCTGTGTTGATCACCGCCGCGCTCATGGTGGGTGTGTTCACGATCGTCAAGCCGGCTGCTGAGCTCGGCTGGACCGCTCCGCGGACGCTGGCGCTGGGTGCGGCGACGCTGGTACTGCTGGCCGGCTTCATCGTCCGTGAGGCGACCGCCGCCAACCCGCTGGTGCCGCTGCGGATCTTCCGCTCCAGGACGCTGACCGGTGCGAACCTGATCCAGGCGCTGTCGAGCTCCGGGATGTTCGGCATCTTCTTCCTGGGTTCGCTGTACCTGCAGCGGGTGCTCGGGTACGACGCTCTGGAGATCGGACTGGCCTTCCTGCCGACGACCGTGGTGATGGGACTGCTGTCGGTGAAGTACTCCGAGAAGCTGGTCATGCGCTTCGGCCCGCGTCGCCCGCTGATCGCCGGTCTGTCCCTGATCGTCGTCGGACTGGCGCTTTTCACCCAGGCGCCGGTCGGTGGCAACTACTTCGTCCACGTACTGCCGGTGCTGGTACTGCTGGGCCTGGGCGGCGGCGTCTGCTTCCCGGCGCTGATGGGCCTGTCGATGTCGGACGTGAAGCCCGAGGACGCCGGCCTGGCCTCCGGCCTGATCGGCACCATGGGCGAGGTAGGCGCCGCCCTGGGCCTGGCCATCCTGGCCACCCTCTCCGCCACCCGCTCCGCCACCAGCACCAAGCCGGCCCTACAGGCCCTGACCGACGGCTACCACTTCTCCTTCGCCGTAGCCGCCGCCATCGTCGCCGCTTCAGTAGCCATCGCCGTGACGGTCATGCGCCAGCCCAAGCCGAAGCAGCAGACCGAGCAAACCCCCGAACCCGCCCTCTGCGAAGCCGCCTGACCCCCACCCCAAGCTCCCCGGCGACCCCCACGGTCCCGGGGAGCTTGCTGTGTGTGCACCGGTTGTCCACAGGTGGGGTGGGACGGGTTTCGGGGTGGGGGGTGGGATGGGGAAGGATATGGAGCCCGGCCGGGGCAGAATGTTCGGCGGGTTTGTCGGTAGAGGGGAATCGGACAGTGGTGGTGCAGTCGATCGAGCGGCGGATCGCGGATGAGCTCGAGGTGGGTGAGAACCAGGTGCGGGCGGCAGTGGGCTTGCTCGACGAAGGGTCTACCGTCCCGTTCATCGCGCGGTACCGGAAAGAGGTCACCGGAGAGCTCGACGACGCGCAGCTGCGCACACTCGAGGAGCGGCTGCGGTATCTGCGTGAGCTCGAGGAGCGTCGGCAGACCGTGCTGGAGTCGATCGAGAGCCAGGGCAAGCTCGACGACGCGCTGAAGGCCTCGATCCTCGCCGCGGACACCAAGTCCCGGCTGGAGGACATCTACCTGCCGTTCAAGCCGAAGCGCCGGACCAAGGCGATGATCGCCCGGGAGAACGGTCTGGAGCCGCTCGCCGACGGTCTCATGGCCGACCCGGACGTCGAGCCGTTCGCCGCGGCCGCGGTGTTCGTGAACGCCGAGGTGCCCGACCCGCAGGCCGCGCTCGACGGCGCCCGCGCGATTCTGGTCGAGCGGTTCGCCGAGGACGCCGACCTGATCGGCGAGCTGCGCGAGCGCCTGTGGGAGCAGGGCCGACTGGCCTCCGCCGTACGGGAAGGTAAGGAGACCGACGGCGCGAAGTTCTCCGACTACTTCGACTTCGACGAGCCGTTCACGAAGATGCCGTCGCACCGGATCCTCGCGCTGTTCCGCGGCGAGAAGGAGGACGTGCTGACGGTCTCCGTCGAGCCGCTGCCCGCGGGCGTCGAGGTCGACGGACCGACGGAGTACGAGACGACCATCGCGCGCAAGGTCGGCGTCGAGAACCAGGGGCGCCCAGCGGACAAGTGGCTGGTCGAGACGGTTCGCTGGGCCTGGCGGACCAAGATCCTGGTGCATCTCGGCATCGATCTGCGGATGCGGCTGCGGCAGGTCGCCGAGGACGAGGCGATCCGGGTGTTCGCGGCCAACCTGCGCGACCTGCTGCTGGCCGCCCCGGCCGGCACCCGCGCGACGATGGGCCTCGACCCGGGCTTCCGTACCGGCGTGAAGGTCGCGATCGTCGACGCCACCGGCAAGGTCGTCAACACCGGCGTGATCTACCCGCACGTCCCGCAGAACCAGTGGGACAAGTCGATCGCAACCCTGGCCCAGCTCGCCGCCGCGCACAATGTCGAATTGATTGCCATCGGCAACGGTACGGCGTCGCGCGAGACGGACAAGCTGGCCGGCGAGCTGATCGCCAAGCACCCCGAGCTCAAGCTCACCAAGGCGGTCGTGTCGGAGGCCGGCGCGTCGGTCTACTCGGCGTCCGCGTTCGCGTCTCAGGAGCTGCCCGGGATGGACGTGTCGCTCCGCGGCGCGGTCTCGATCGCGCGCCGCCTGCAGGACCCGCTGGCCGAGCTCGTGAAGATCGACCCGAAGTCGATCGGCGTCGGCCAGTACCAGCACGACCTCCCGGAGAACTCGCTGTCCCGCTCGCTCGACGCAGTCGTCGAGGACTGTGTGAACGCGGTCGGCGTCGACCTCAACACCGCGTCCGCGCCGCTGCTCACCCGGGTCTCCGGCATCACGCCCGGGCTGGCCGACAACATCGTCCAGCACCGCGACGTCAACGGCCCGTTCAAGTCACGTACGGCGCTGCGCGAGGTCGCACGCCTCGGCCCGAAGGCGTTCGAGCAGGCGGCCGGGTTCCTCCGGATCCCCGGCGGCGACGACCCGCTCGACACGTCCAGCGTGCACCCCGAGGCCTACCCCGTCGTACGCCGGATCCTCGACGCGACCGGGTCGGACGTGAAGTCGCTGATCGGATCGTCGGAGCTGAAGCGGCTGAAGGCGGCGGACTTCGTCGACGACATGTTCGGTCTGCCGACCGTGACGGACATCCTCGCCGAGCTGGAGAAGCCGGGGCGTGACCCGCGGCCGGCGTTCAAGACCGCGGTGTTCGCCGAGGGTGTGGACAAGATCGCGGATCTCAAGCCGGGGATGCGGCTGGAGGGTCAGGTCACCAACGTGGCGGCGTTCGGTGCATTCATCGATATCGGTGTGCATCAGGACGGGTTGGCCCACGTGTCCGCGCTGTCGAAGAACTTCGTCAAGGACCCGCGCGAGGTGGTCAAGCCTGGCGACATCGTGAAGGTGAAGGTGCTCGAGGTCGACATCCCGCGCCAGCGGATCTCGCTGACGCTGCGCCTGGACGACGAGCCGGGTGCAGGCGGCGGGCGGCCCGGTGATCGCGGCGCCCGGTCCGGCGGAAACCAGGGCGGCGGCCAGGGCGGCCAAGGCGGTCGCGGTCAAGGCGGCGGCCGTGGCCAGGGTGGTCAGGGTGGCCAAGGGCGAGGCGGCTCCGGCGAGCAGGGCCGCGGCCCGGGCGGCCAGGACGGTCGCGGCGGCGGTCGTGGTGGGCAAGGCGGCGGTCGCGGCGGTCAGGGCGGTCGCGGTGGGAAGCCCGGTGGTCAGGGCGGCCAGGGTCGTGGCGGCAAGCAGGCCGAGACCCCGATGGACGAGACATCGCTCGCCGAAGCATTCCGGAACGCAGGGTTCACAGTTCGCTGATGTCGAAGGGTGACGGCCGGGTCCGACGTACCAGGTGAATCCAACCAGGAGGAGTCTGATGCGCGACCTGATCGTCACCCAGAACATCACAGTCGACGGTGTCATCGAGGCGGGTGACTGGTTCGGACCCGCCGACGGTGGGCCCGAGGTGCTCGAGGCGCTGCGCGAGCAGATGGCGCGAGCGGACGCGTTCCTCACCGGTCGCGTCACGTTCGAGCAGATGCGCGGCTTCTGGCCCGCACAGACGGACGACCCGACCGGCGTCTCGGCGTACCTCAACCAGGTGCAGAAGTACGTCGTGAGCTCGACCCTGCAGGATCCGGGCTGGAAGCCGACCACGATCCTCCACAACCTCGACGAGGTCCGTCGACTGAAGGACAACCCCGGCAGAGACATCGTCTGCACCGGCAGCATCGACCTCACCCACCAGTTGATCGCCGCCGGCCTGGTCGACGAGTACCGCCTCTTCATCTACCCGACTGTGGTCGCCACCGGCCAACGCCTCTTCCCCGACGGCTCACCTCAGACCCTGACGTTGACGAGCAGCACGACCTTCCCCAGCGGCGTCGTCCTGCTCACGTACCGCCCGTAGTCACCGCAAGTCGGACAGGTGGCCGCCAGGGTCGCCCAGGTGTACGGCGGTAGCCCGCGGCGCATAGCCGAGGCGGCGGTACACGCGGTCCGCGCCGTCGTCGCCCGGCGTGAGCCAGGCGAGGGTTGCGCCGCCCAGCCCGAAGGCGTTGCGGGTCGCGTGTGCCGTTGCGATTCCGCCCAGCCCACGCCGCCGATGGCTGTGGATCGTGCCCACGCCGGCGACCTCCGAGACCTCGTCGGCGACCGCGGTCCACGCCGCAGTGGCGGCCGGTACGTCGTCCACATAAACGATCACCGCGCCGCCGTCGGCAGGATCCGGCTTGTACGCGAAGTCGGCGCTGTCCATCTCGTACGCCTCCGCGGCAACCGCATTCGCCACGGCCTGTTCCTCGGGGGTCGACACGACGCGAACGGAAACACCCTCCGGGAGATCGGGAACGATCAGGCCGGCCGGCTCGACCACGAGCAGCGGGAGGTGGGACACGATCGCCATGCCCTCCGCCGCGAGGGCCTCGGCCAGGCCGGGGTTCGCCTCGTCGACGAACTCGGCGTGCACCCAGCGCCCTTCGGCGGCGAACGCCTGGCGGATCGTCTCGATCGCCCACGAGATCTCGTCCGGATCGAACGGTCGCCCAGGGTCAGCCGCGAGTACGCCGGACAGGTACCAGGTGTCGTCGTCGTGCAACATGCCCGCCAACGGCCCCGCAATCACCTGCCGCTTCGACCGCGCCGAACCGGTCAACTGAGCCGCGGCGATCCGCGCACCGATCTCCATGACCCGGACCCTACGATGCGCCGATCACAGCCCGCGAGCGGATAGCACGAGCAGGTCGAGCAGCCGGCCCAGGTCGACCGCGTCCGGCGGACGACCCAGCAACACACCGAGCGAGTCGAGCGTCGCGATCAACTCGCGCCGGACAGCCGCGCGCGACCTGCCATCGGCGAGCGCAGCCACAACCGAGTCGGCCCGATCAGAGTCCGACACCAACTCGGCCCCGACCGACACGGCAGGAGGCGGCACGTCCTCCCCGATCCGCACCTCGAGCTGCGCGCCCAGCGCCGTCGCGAGCCGATCCAGCGCGGCGACCGTGGGGTTGCCCCGGCCGTTCTCCAGGTTCGCGATGTACGGGACGGACAGACCGGCGTCGACGGCCACGGACGCGATGGTCCGCCCGGCCGCCTTCCGACGGTCGCGCAGTACTTCGCCCAACTCCATGAGCACTATCTTCACAGAACACTCTTGCCGTTGTCTATTTCTAGAGGATAGATTCCGGCTTCGTGAGAGATTTCCGGAGACTCTGGTTCAGCGGCGCGGTGTCGGGCATCGGGTCCTGGCTGCTGATCGTGGCGATCCCGTTCTACGTGTTCACGCTGACCGGCTCGACGGTCGCGACCGGACTGACCTTGGCCCTGGAAGCCCTTCCGGCGTTGCTGATCGGCCCCTGGGCAGGCGTACTACTCGACCGCTGGGATCTGGCCCGGGCGATGTGGATCGCGGATCTCGCCAGCGCCGCCGCGGTCGGACTGATCCTGTTCGCCGACCGGGATCACGTCTGGCTGATCTACCTCGCGATCCTGCTCGAGAACACCGCGACCACGGTCTTCCGCCCCGCCGTACGCGCCCTGCTCCCGGCCGTCGTCGGCACGGGCAAGGAACTCGCGACCGCCAACTCCATCAACGCCGTCACCAGCAGCGCGATCCGGCTCGCCGCACCGCCGCTCGGCGCGCTCCTGCTGGCCGGTCCCGGGATCAAGTTCGTGCTGATCGTCGACATCATCAGCTATTTGTTGTCAGCAGCAACCATCGCGACGGTCCGCACCCGCCGGCACCCCACCACCGGCGTACCACCGCGGCCCCTCGAAGGGCTCAGCGCCGCCGTCAGCCACCCAGCGCTCCGCGGCATCCTCATCGGCCAGACCGTCTTCCTCACCGCGAACGCCGGCCTGACCGCACTCCTCGTACCGTTCACCGTCGACCGCCTGCACGCCCCCGGGTACGTCGTCGGCTACCTGATCTCCGGCCTCGGCGCCGGCTACCTCATCGGCGCCGCGCTCAGCACCAGAGCCGCCCGACTGCTCGGCACCCGCGAGCTGCTCACCCTCACCCAGTTCGTCACAGCCCTGGCGTACTTCGCGCTGTTCAACGCCCCCAATGTCCCGATAGCCGTCGCCGCCGCAGTCCTGATCGGCCTGCCCGGCAGCATCCTGCTGATCACCGTCCAGACCACGATCCAGCGGACCGCACCAACCGCCGTCCTGGCCAGCGTCGGCGCACTCTTCTTCGCCGCCGACTCACTCGCCCTGCTGATCGGTGCCCTCGGCGCTCCCGCGATGACGCTCGTCCTCCACCTACCCCTGACCCTCAACCTCATCGCAGCACTAGCCGTCTGCGCAGCAGCCCTCACCCTGGTCGTCGTACCGCGTCACCCACCAAGCTTCACGCGGAAGACCTGACCGCGTCGTACCGGGCTCGCGGTACCGCTGGCGGCCGCCGTGCTGGGAATTTGTCGTCGCGGCCGTTTCGGTGCGTAAGCAGGTCGGTGCAAACGGTTAGCAGGACGTCATAGGTTTTAGCTCTGGTTGAATACCCCACGGCGTCTCCGAATCGTTATCGGCACATTGCTGCAAACATTCTTGACATGGTTTCCCGGATCCCCGGGTACTGGTCGGAGTGGCCGTTGACCTGCGCGTTCGTAGGGTTTCCCTACTCTGCGTTAGGCCTCTGTAAAGGTCCCTTCCAAACTGTTCCGAAGGGCCCGCCGATGTTGTGTTCTTTACTCAGCGCCGGACAAAGCCGTTCGGGGCCAACCACACACTGCTGAAGGAACCGCGATGACCGAGACGCTCGAGACCCCCGCAACGCACCGTCGGGTGCGGGTCTGGTTCGGCGGACATCCCATTGCGGACCACACCACCAGCGTGGAGCAGGCCGGGCAGTACGAGGAAGCCATGCGTCGGCGGTTCGCGTCCCTCCGGGTGACGAGCGAGCCGGTGCTGGTGGACACGGCAGAACGATGACCACCCGGCCGACGTTGCTCGGGTATGTACGGGCCGACGCGCTGAGCTGCGCGGAGGAGCTGGCCGCGGCGACCGATTCACTCGCCGCCTTCGCCAGCGCGGAGGGATTCACCCTCGGCACCGTCTACACCGAGCGCGATGCGGCCGAGTCTGCTGCTTTCCACGCATTGCTCGACGAAGTGAAGCGGTCCGACGTCCGAGCGGTCGTCGTTCCGACCATGAACCATCTCGGCTCGGTCGGTGCGCCGGCGGAGATGCGGCAACACCTCGAGTTCCACCAGGCGCAGGTCTGGACGGTCGACTCGGTAGTGACAACTCCATAGACAAGCGGAGCTGACGTCTTGACCCCTGCATCGGCGTCGGTTCCGCTCTCCACCTCCACAGCTGCACCGGGGATGCCCGGGCGGTAGTGGACCAACAAGGCCCCACCGGCTGCTACCGGTGGGGCCTTGCCCATGTCTGGCTTCACGCGACGATGGTGTATCCGTACCGCTTCATCACCGCGGCGACCGAGTTGTTGAAGATCCCGGTGACCTCGAGCTTGAAGTGCAACTGCACCTTCCGGATCACCCGCTGGAAGTGCAGGTGCCACGGCACGCCCGCCGCCGGGACGGTCTCGGCCTTGGTGATCGCCCCGACCCGCGGATGCGCCGCCCACGCGATCACTCGGGCCCGATCCGCGCCCCACACCCCGGTCATCGCGTCGTGGGTCCGCGCGTACGCCATCGCGGCGAGCGAGATCGTCGAGTCCGGCACCGGCTGCTTCGGCGGGTGTGCCTTCAGGTACAGCTCCCAGGTCATCCCGTAGTACCCGGGCGGCCCGTCGTCCTTGCCGCGGTTGGCCAGCCCGTTGAGCTTGCGGTGGTACTCCGTGACCTGGACCGCCGCGCCGCGGGACAGGTCCTTGTCGCCTACCGCGATCCCGTGCACGTGGTACGGCCAGCTGCCCTGCGCCGGGGTCCGCAGCCACGCGGCGAACCCGACCGCGCGCATCGCCTTCACCACCGCGGCCCGCTGCGCGGCGCTCTTCGTCCGTACGTCGATGTCGACCGCGCCGCCGCCGTCGTGCGTACCGGCCGACGCCTCCACACCACCCTTGTTGTACGAACCCTGCAGGATCGCGAACTTGGACTTGTACAACTGCTCGGCGGCCTCGACCATCGCCACCGTCCGTCTGTTCATCGTGACGCCGCGCCAGGAAATCCTTGCCTCAGGCATCTTTATCCCCGGTCGCCGGGCCGAGGATCAGCTCCGCGTCCTCGGCGGCGCCGAGCGCCTCCAGCTGGTCCAGCTCGTCGTCGGTCAACTCGTCGTCGAACACTTCCGGCATAGCCCCGTTCCTTCCCCCTGATCGATCGCGCGCCGACCCCCGGCGGGCGAAATCGTCATCCAGGGTAGGAGGCTGCCAGGTCAGGCAACCAGCGGCAAAGGTTTGAGGAACGTGAAGTTTCCGTCCGCTCAGCGTGCCGGGGTGTGTGCGAACCCGCGACCTGGGGTACCTGTAGGTGGTCCCGCGGTTCGGTCAGTGCCATTCGGGCATGGGTGGTGTTCACCGAGCCGCGAGTTCTCCCACTGAGGGGCGGGAGAACGACCGGCCCGGCGGGTGTGTCTCTCCCAGGATGCACCCGCCGGGGTACGGGGTCTCACAAAGCGGACGCGACGAACAGGTACCTGTTCAGGCTGAAGAAGTAGCTCGGCCCCAGACTCCGCAGATCGTCCGCCCAGGCACGCGCGTCGTCCTCCGACACGCCGGCGTGACCGGGCACGAAGTCCGACACGATGTCGATCAACCCGGCACTGTACGTGCGCGCGTCGTACGCCGTGTTGAGGATCGGCACCACCTGCTCGTGGGTCAGGGTGAAACCGGACCTGGCCAGTACGTCGGCCAGCGTCCGGGGCAGATGCGGATCGGCCAGATGGTCCTCGAATGCAGTCAGTACCCGGGCCATTCGCTCGTCGTCACTCGACCGCCACACCAGCGAACCCCAGTCCGTGTCGAGCAGTACGACGCGACCGGCCGGCCGGAGCACCCGCCGTACCTCCTCGAGCGCGCGGGCCACGTCGTCGACGTACTCGAAGACCTGGGTCGACACGACCACGTCGAAGCTCTCCGCCGGATGCGGGATCCGTGCGGCCGAGGCCAGCTCCAATTCGATCCCGGGACCGCCGGGGACATCCGTACGGGTGCCCGCGATCGCCAGCATGCTCTCGCTGATGTCGATCCCGCAGATCCGCCCGTCCGGCCCGACCTCGCCGGCCATCTCCGCCGCCAGCAGACCCGGCCCCACACCGACGTCCAGCACGCGGTCCCCCGGCCGCAACGCCAAGGCCGCCCGCACCACCCGTCGCTGCTCGACTACATCCGGCGTCTTGTACACCGACTCGATCTGCCGGGAAAGCCCGGGGTCGAACTGCAACCCGTCAACATCAACCTCTCCGCCCATGTCCGACATCATGGTCTGCGATCCCGTTTCCGGGGAGGCCTTCTGGAAATCGGAAGCGCTGCCCCGGGTTGCCCCGCTACGGTTCCAGGGTGATCCAGCTGCCCGAGACGTTCCTCCAGATGCCAGGTTGGTGGACGCAAGGGCAGGCGTGGCTGGAGTCGTTGCCGCAGGCAGTCGACGCGCAATGCCGCCGCTGGAACCTTGTCATCGCAGGTCCGGTCGCGCACGGGTCGAACGCGATCGTCGTACCGGTCACACGGGATGGCATGGAGCTCGCGTTGCGGATGTCGCTGCCCGGGGACGAGGTGACGAAGCAGGTTCGCGCGCTGAAGTGGTGGGACGGCCGCGGCATGGTCCTGTTGCTCGACGACGATGCCGAGGCCGGGGCGATGCTGCTCGAGCGGTTGTCGACACCGTTGACGACGCGGCCGGTCGACGAGGCGATCGCCGTACTCGGGCAGATGATGCGCAGACTCGCCGTACCCGGGCCGGAGGACGCCCTGTCGACCGCGGACATCGTGACGACGCGGTCGGCCGAACTGGAGCCGCAGTGGGAGCGGCTCGGCCGCCCGTTCGACGTCGCGATCCTGCGCGAGGCGCTCGACGTCGCGCCGACCGAGACCACGTCGAACGCAGCGGTCAACGGCGACTTCCACTCCGGCCAGGTGCTCGCCGGGCATCGGGAGCCGTGGCTGACGGTCGACCCGGTGCTGTATCGCGGCGACATCGAGTTCGACCTCGGCCGCGTGCTGTGGTGGGACCTCGACAAGATGACCGAGATCGTCCCGTACTTCGATCTCGCGGTCCGTGAGGCCGGTCTGGACCGCGACCGCGCCCGCGACTGGGTGATCTGGCGGACGGTCGACTACTGGCTGTGGGGACTGACCTCGGGTCTGACCGAGGACCCGGTGCGTTGCGCCCGGCTGGTCAACGCCCTCTGTAGATGAAGCGGCTGCGCATCATCCGGGGTGTGTCGGCCGCGTTGGGCGCGATCGAGTGCAGGATCCACGGATGGGTCAGGTACACGTCACCGGCCTGACCGGTGAGCTCGATGACACGGACCGGCAACCCGTCAAGATCGGCCGGCGCCATCGGGTCCACCGTGCGCTCCTCCGACGTCAGGTTGCGGAACCACGGGTCTGACCGCAGTACGGCGTCTCGCACGGCTTTGAACTCGCGCTCGTCGGTCGTGGTCAAGAACCGTTCGATCACCTTGTGCGAACCCGCGACCTGTGGTGTCCCGCCGCCACCAGGCTCGAGATCGCCGAGCAACGCCCAGATCTTCACGGCCTCGGGGGCTTCCTCGTAGCCCACGTCGGTGTGCCACTGGCGATGCGGCACGGCCCACGGCACGCCCTCGGGCATCGTGACGAGGACCTGTCCCTGGTGCCTCGGCTCGATCCATTCGCCGAGCAGGCCGTCGAGCGCAGATCGCACCCGCGGGCCGAGGATCGCGTGGGCCGCGCGAGACGACTTCGTGCTCTTCAAACTCGTCGGCCGCGTCGGAGTCCAGGTCGAACGGTCGTCGCGATCCATCCCGTGCCGCGCGGACAGCTCGTCCCACAACCCGTCCCGCATCCGCGCGGCATCGTCGGCGGAGAACGCGGACGGGAGCTTCACGATCCCGTCGCGCTCGAACACATCCAGCTCTTCGGCGGTGAGCATCCGCCCATGCTGCTCCGCCCACCGCCGGGCTTCCACCCAATTAACGGCTCAGTGCTCGGGCGCGAAGTCGTGGAAGCCGATCAGCTTCTGGATCTTGCCGTCGCCGTCGAGGACGACGATGTCGGTGCCGCCGGCCACCGGCTCCTGCCCGTCGGCCTTGAGGTGCCAGGTCCAGCGCAGGTACGTGTGGTGCTCGTCGATGTCGCCGGTACGGACGAACGACAGGCCCGGGAACATCTGCTGCGCGGCACCGACCAGTTTGTTCAGCTCGTCGTGGCCGGTGGTCTCGAAGCTCGGGTCCTGGAAGGTCGCGTCGTCGGTCCAGGTACCGGCGATGAGCTCGGCCCGGCGATCGGCGTCGGCGGCGTTCCACATCGCGAAGTACTGGTCGGCGAGAGTCGTTGCGTTCATGGTGTTTCCTCCTCGGAAGGTTTCGATGACCAGAACCTTGCCGCCGTACCCGGCACGCGGTCGATGACGTCAGAGGTAATGGCGATGTCTACGCCGACCGCTACGGTCGGGGTATGGCAGCAACGATCGAGGAGACGTTCCAGCGCCCGGTGGGCGAGCTTCTGCGCGGGTGGCGGGAGCGCCGCCGACTCAGCCAGCTCGAGCTGGCGAACCGGGTCGAGGTGTCCACCCGGCACGTGAGTTTCGTCGAGACCGGGCGCTCCAAGCCGAGCCGGGACATGGTGCTGCGGCTCGCCGAGCACCTCGACGTACCGCTGCGGGACCGGAACCAGCTGCTGCTCGCCGGCGGGTTCGCGCCGATCTACAGCGAGGCGTCGCTGCACTCGCCGGCGATGCTTGCCGTCCGTACGACGCTGCGCCGGCTGCTGAAGGCCCACGAGCCGTTCCCGGCGCTCGTCGTCGACCGCTGGTGGAACATCGTCGAGGCGAACGCCGGCATCCAGATCTTCACCGCCGGCGTCGACGAAAAGTTGCTCCAGGCACCGATCAACGCACTCCGGCTGACCCTGCACCCGGACGGCCTGGCCAGGCGGATCGGCAACATCGCCGAGGTCCGCGCCAGCGCACTCGCCAGCCTGCAACGCCAGGCCGCCAGCACGGCCGACCCCGAGCTCCAGGACCTGTACGACGAACTCCGCGCGTACGCCGCCGACGACAGGCCGGCGCCGCCCGGCTCGGCCGAGGTCGTCGTACCGTTCCGGCTCACGCATGACGGGCGGGAACTGTCGCTGCTGACGATGATCGCGACCTTCGGCACACCGCTCGACGTAACGGTGTCCGAGCTGATGATCGAGTCGTTCTATCCCGCTGACGACGCGACAGCGGAGTACCTGCGAGGTCTTTCGTGAAGCCTGCCAGGGATGTCGCCGACACGATCGAGCTGCATCTGCAGTACCTCGACCGCTATCGCGAGATCATCGAGAAGAAGCTGACCGGCCTGAGCGACGCCGAGCTGCGCGGCAGCCGGTTGCCGTCGGGGTGGTCGCCACTCGAGTTGCTGAAGCATCTGGTCTTCATGGAGCGACGGTGGCTGCGCTGGGGTTTCACCGGTGAGCAGGTCGAGCATCCGTGGGGCGACTCGGGCGACGATCCCGACGGTCGCTGGGCGGTGACGGCGGACGACTCGCTGGAGAGCCTGCTGGCCCAGCTGCACGCGGGCGGTGAGTTCACGCGGCAGCTGGTCGGCGGTGCGGACCCGGCTGAGATTGCCGAGGCAGGCGGACGGTTCGGACCGGACGATCGGCCCACGCTGAACTGGATCTTGTTCCACGTCCTGCAGGAGTACGCACGGCACGCGGGCCACTTGGACGTGGCCCGCGAGCTCGTGGATGGGGCCACCGGCGAGTAGGTCTTGCAGGGAGGGCCTACTCGCCGGTGGCCGGGAGCCCTACCGGCCGGAGGAGGGGTGGCCGGTGGGGAACGCCGTCGGGATGCTCGGCGTCGGGAAGCTCGGCTTCGAGGTCGGGACCGGCAGCGTCGGCTTCGTCGTCGGGATCGACGGCTTCGGCAGCGTCGGCTTGCTGTGCGGCTTGGCCGGGACCGTCACCGTCACACCGGCGGAGACCGTCGCGGTCGGCAGCTCCGGCTTCGGCGCGGTCGGCTTCGCGGTCGGGAGCTTGCCAGGCAGGTTCGGCTTGCTCGGCAGGGTCGGCTTGCCGGTCGGCACGCCCTGCACGCAGTCCGGTACGGCCGGGACCGCGGGCTTGCCGGGCAGGGACGGCTTGGCCGTCGGCAGGCTCGGCTTGGCCGGCAGCGTGGGCTTGGCGGTCGGAAGCGACGGGAGGGTCGGCTTCGCCGGCAGGCTCGGCTTGCCGGTCGGAAGCGTCGGCAGTGTTGGCAGGGGCGGCTTGGTGGTCGGGATCGAAGGCCTGCCCGGGAGCGTCGGCTTCGTCGTCGGCCAGGTGGGCTTGGTGGTGGGGATGCCCGGGCGGGTCGGCAGCGTCGGCTTGCCCGCCGGCAGGGTCGGCTTACCAGGCAACGAGGGCCGGGTGGCTGGCAGGCTCGGCTTGCTGGGCAGCATCACCTTGCCGGGCGGCAGCGAGGGCAGGGTTGGCTTGGCGGGCAGGGTGGGCTTGGCCGGCAGCGTGGGCTTCGGCGGGTTGTTCGGGTCGATGGTCTTGTTCACCACCACCTTCGGCAGCTTCGGCTTGGCCGGCAGGCAGGTCGGGTCGATCGACGGCGCCGACGGCGTACCGGCCGGAATCATTGCCGGCACCGGCGGCTTTCCACCGGCCAGGATGTTCTTGACGGGAAGGGTCGGTCCGCCGACCGCGGCGGACACCGTCGCGACGGTTCCGGCCAGGGCGGTGACGCCGGCCGCGGCCAGTCCCCGGCGCAGCCAGGTCAGCCGCTTGCCGCGCCGCATCAGGTCACCGGCGTCCGGCTGCCACGGCTCCATCTCATAGGTCAGCGCGTTGCGCACTTGCTGCTCGTCACTCATCAGTTTCCTCCAACTCCGCTGTCGATCAGGTCGGGTGCCAGACGCAACTTGGCCAGCGCCCGGGAGGCCGTGCTCTTCACGGTCCCGGTCGCCATACCGAGGAGCTCGGCGGTCTCGGCCTCGGAGAGATCCTGCGAGTAGCGCAGCGCGACCACGGCTCTCTCCCGGACGGTCAGACCGTTGAGGGCCGAGAGCACGGCCTCCCTGGTCTGGACCGCCCCGGCGAAGTCCGCCACCGCTCGCTGGTCCCAATCGTTTGCTACCGGATCACTGGGTACTTCGTTGTTCCAGCGCCGGCGGGCCTGGGAGAGGAATCGGTTGACCAGCACCCGCCGGACGAACCGCAACGGGTCGCCCTCCAGCCGGTGCCATTTCGGATACGACCGCATCAACGCCTGCTGCACGAGGTCCTCGGCGGTGTGCCGATCGCCGCACAACATCTCCGCGAAGCGGAGCAAGGGGGTCGACTGCGCCACGACGAATCGCTCGAAGTCGGCGTCCGCGGTCCGGGTCATCGATTCTCCTCAGCCTCTGTCACACCGGTCCAAACCCGCTGAGTCACCGATCAGGTTCTGTTCGGTCAGGAGAAATTTATTCACGGTCTATACAGGAGTGGTGTTTGTTTGTCACATTGGGTGCACAAGCCTTCACCGCCCCGGAGGTTCCGCCCATGCGTACCAGCCGCCCAGCCGCACTCGCCGCCTGTCTGGCCGTGACCGCGGCGATCTTTACCGCGACCTTGCCCAGCACGGCCGCCACACCCGATCCCACCGTTGTGTCCCAACCTGTTGCCGGATCCAGCAACGTTCGCGTCGAGGGCAGCCGCATCATCCTCGGCGACGCACCTGCGGCCATCGGCTCGACCAAGCTCAACCAACGCATCGGTCTGGCCGAGCTCACGCCGGTGCACTTCGCCGCTCCTACCTCGGCCGTGATCGTCGGCTACACGTCCGGTACGCCGGATGGCTCGACCGCCGACGTCGCGGTCCGCTCGTGGATCAACAACCGATGGTCAGAGTGGACTACCGCAACTGCGGGCATGCCGACCGCGTTGGCCGGCGCCAGCGATCAGGTCCAGCTGCGGGTGATCCTCACCGCGCCACCGACCGGCGGCAGCCCGTCCGTCGCCGATCTGACCGTGCAGCCGACCGACAAGGTTGCGGCTCCACGCATGAGCGTTCAGGCCGCACCGCTCAAGTCGCACGTGTTCGCCACGCGCGAAGGTCTGGTCGGCGGTACGACGGCGAACGGCCACGTGATCGTCAGCCGCGACCACTTCGTCGCGCTGCCCTCACGGCGCGGACTGTCCGGCAACGGATCCGGCACGTACTCGGTGAAGGTCTGTACTGCGTCGCGGTGTGCCTTCGAGCCGGTGTGGGATGTCGGCCCGTGGAACACGAAGGACGACTACTGGAACCCGAGCGCGACCCGCGAGATGTGGAAGGACCTGCCGCAGGGCAAGCCCGAGGCGCAGGCGGCGTATCAGGACGGGTACAACGGCAGGAAGGACCAGTTCGGCCGGACCGTTGCCAACCCGGCCGGGATCGACCTTGCGGACGGGGTGTTCTGGGATGCGCTGAAGCTCGCGGACAACTCGTTCGTAGACGTCACCTACCTGTGGACAGGCGACGGCGGCCGCGGGACGGTCTCGATCTCGTCCGGCTACCTGAACGTCCGCAACGCACCGAACTCGACCGGCGCAGTCGTCGGCATGGCCGGCAAATCCGCCCAGGTAACCGTCGAATGCCAAACAACAGGCGAATCCGTCACCGGCTCCCAAGGCACCACCAACATCTGGCTCCGAGTAAACACCGGCATGTACGTAGCCAAAGCCTGGATCTCAGCGGGCACCTTCAGCACCTGCTGACCCCGACTCCCGACAAGCGCCGGCCACACGCACAACGTGCGTGCGGTCCGGCGCTTGGTCTGTAACCGACTGAGCTATTTGCCGGCCTGGGTTGGCGTGGGGCGGGCTGCGCGTGGGGGCTGGGTTGGGGTTGCGCTCGGCACCGGCGTCGACCAGCGGGTCGGTGTCGCGGTTGGCGGGACCGGTCGCGGGGCTCTGGTTGGTGCAACCGTCGGAACGCGGCTTGGCGTTGCTGTTGGCGGGAGGGTTGGTACGGGGCGGGGGCCGCGGGTTGGTGACACCGTCGGGGGCAGGGTTGGGGTTCTGGGTGGGACTGGGCTTGGGGAGGCAGTCGGTTGGTCGGGAGTGCGGCTCGGGGAAACGGTTGGTTGGGTGGGTGACGGGCTCGGGGTGGCGTGGACCGGCGTACCGTCGTCTGCCGAGCCGCTGCGCGCCATCGCCGTCCCCGCGACTGCGACAACCACCACGGCCGCGGCCGCGATCCCGCCCAGCACCAGCCGGGTGACGCGCCGGTTCGGTCCTACTTCTCTCATCGTTGCCCTCCGCAACCTTCTGGTATTCGGTCGGGCTGAAGGACGCGAACCACCGCGGAAAGGTTCTGCTCAGCGCGTCGGGGCGATGGTTGGCGTCTCCGTGTGGGCCGAGCGGCTGGGGGTGGCGGTTGGAACAAGGCCCCGGGCCGGCGTCGGCAAGGACGCGGTGGGGGAGGTCGGTGGGCGGAGCGGCACGTTCGTCGGCAACCTGGACGGCGGCGCAGTCGGTGGTATCGCGGTGGGAGGCGTCGCGTGTGTCGGCGACGGGCTCATCCGCGTCGGGTACGTCGGTGTCGCCGTCGGAGTAGCGGTCGGGGGCATCGGAGTTGGCGTGGGGACCACCGCGGTAGGCGCGGGCCCCGGCCGAGCGGGTTCCGGCGGACCGCCGCGCGAGTGGCTCCCGACCACCCCTCCCGCCACCACCGACACGACAGCAACCGAAGCGGCAACCATCGCCAGATTCCGTCGACCACGCCGGCGCTGCGCACCCGCGATCACCCGCGTCGGATCCAGCGGCGTACCGGCGTCCCCCGGCGCCAACAGACCCCGCAGTTCGTCCTCGATGTCGTTCATGTTCGCTCCCCCACCGGTACGCCGCTCAGCTCCGGAGCAGCGCGCAGCTTCTCCAGGGCCCGCGCGTTGGCGCTCTTCACCGTGCCGACCGCGACCCCGAGCACCTCGGCCGTCTGCCGCTCGGTCAGGTCCTCGACATACCGCAGTACGACGACCGCCCGCTCCCGCCGGCTCAGCGTCGCGAGTGCGGCCCCCAGCCCCACCCGCCGATTGACCGCACCGGACGGATCATCGACGACAGGCCCGAGGAACAGATCGAGCTCGGTCGCCCCGCCGCTCGGACGCTCCCGCCACGGCCGCCGTCGTACCCAGGACAGATGCTGGTTGACCACGGCCTGCCGGACGTACGCGAACGGGTCGGCCATCTCGATCCGGTCCCAGCGCAGGTACGCCTTCTCGAGCGCGGTCTGCACCAGGTCCTCGGCGAGGCCGGCATCGCCGCACAGCATCCGCGCGAAGTGCACCAACCGCGCGGATCTGGCCAGCACGAAAGCCGTGAAGTCGTCGTCACGACTCCCCGTTGCCGCCATCTGCGCTCCGTCCTGCCGCCCTCACCTCACAGGACGCTGCGCCTGGGCCAAAGGTTCTGCTTGTTCGGAGAATTGTGTGGACGCGGTCAGCCGGGGCAGCGCGATCGTGTCGGCGGCCAGGCGGACCCGGTCGCGGCCGGCAGCCTTGGCGGCGTACATCGCACGATCCGCACGCAGCAACAGGTCGTCCACGGTCACCCCGTCGTTCGGATAAACCGCGACCCCGATGCTCACAGTCAGATGGAAGGTGTCCGGATCCAGATCCGGATCGTCGAGTACGCCGGCACACATCGCGGCCAGCGGACTCGCCGACACCGCGTTGCGAAGCCGGTCCGCGGTGACCGTCGCTTCATCGATCCCGGTGTCCGGCAGCGCGATCACGAACTCCTCGCCGCCGAACCTCCCGATCACGTCCTTCACGCGGATCGCGCTGCGCAGGATCGTCGCGACCGCACGCAGCGCCTCGTCACCGACCAGGTGGCCGTGCCGGTCGTTGACCTGCTTGAAGTGGTCGATGTCGATCAGCAGCACCGCCATCGGCTCACGCTGGGTCCGCGAGGTCCGCAGCATCTCCTCGGTCCGCCGGCGCCACCAGTCGACCCGCGTCAGGCTGGTCTTCGGATCCGTCTGCGCCTCCGACTCCAACTGGCCGAGCAGCAACGCCCGCTGCGCGGTCAGCGTGATCGGGATCGCCACGAACGCGAACCACGGGCTGATCAGGCAGGCGGCCGCGAGCAGGCAGCCGAGTGTGGCGGCGGTCGCGTCGGTGCCCAGGTCGTCCAGCCCGCCGACGGCTTCGCGGCGGCTGCTGCCCGGGATGATCAGCGAGATCGCCAGCCCACAGAGCAGGGTGTCGGTTGCGACGTACGCCGCCGAGGCGCCGACCATCGAGACGACCAGACCGAGGCCGCCGCTGGTGACGTCGCGGAGCGAGACGAAGACCGCGTGCGCGGCGCCGACCGCGAGCACATGCACCGCGGTCGAGAAGGCCCACCGGTACGGGATGCACTTGCCGGCGCGGATCCGCCACCAGATCCGGAGCAGTACGGCGACCAGGATCGCCAGCGCGGGATGCAGGATCACGGCCGCGGCGATCATCCAGGCCGGAGCGAGGTCCTTGTGCAGCGCGCCGCCGCGGCGCCGCCGGTTCTCCACCCGGCGGGCGCCCTCGACCGAGATCAGCGCGGAGACGGTCAGCGCGAACACCACATCCAGGCCGCGCCAGTCGGGACGGTCCGTGAACGCCTGCACGCCGTACCCGATGGCGGCCAGGTCGACGAGCACCACGACGAAGAACGCCGGGACCGTCAGGGTCCAGAGCGCCCAGGAACGTATCGCTCGCCTACTCTGTGCAACCATCACCTCACACGGTACGACGAGTGAGCGTCAGGTCCCAATCCGTGGCGGCGCGGCTGTGGATGACGATGTGGAAACGATCGACAGTCCTTCAGTATTCAGTCGTTTGATCAACAATCAGACGCGGGTTTTCCCTTGCACGGAAGGAAGATCAGCGCTTTCGGGCAGCGCCGAAAAGCCCGCGGACGATCTCCCGGCCGGCCGACCGGGCGAACTGCTTGAACACCGACGAACCGATCACCTGCTCGACCACCGACTTCTCCTGCTTCTGCGACCGCGGCCGAGACTCCTGCTGCGGTTGCTTCGCCTGCTCCTGGGCCTGCTTCTCGGCCTCGGCCTGCGCCGCGCCGGCCTGTACCTTCGCCGCCAGCATCTCGTACGCCGACTCGCGGTCGACCGCCTGCGAGTACTTCGCGTTGTTCGGCGAGGCCTGCACCGACGCCGTCTGCTGCTCCGCGGACGCCGGCGCCATCAGCGACTGCGGCGCGCGCAACCGGGTCCACGCGACCGGGGTCGGGGCGCCTTTCTCGTTCATCACGGTCACGATCGCCTCGCCGATCCCGAGCTGGGTCAGCACCTCGCCCAGGTCGTACGACGAGCTCGGGAACGTCGACACGGTCGCCTTGAGCGCCTTCGCGTCGTTCGGCGTGTGCGCCCGCAGCTGGTGCTGGACCCGCGAACCGAGCTGCGCCAGTACGTCGTCCGGCACGTCCTTCGGCGTCTGCGTCACGAAGAACACGCCGACACCCTTCGACCGGATCAGCCGGACGGTCTGCGCGATCGCGGCCAGGAACGCCTTCGACGCGTCATTGAACAGCAGGTGCGCCTCGTCGAAGAAGAACACCAGCTTCGGCTTGTCCACATCGCCGACCTCGGGCAGGTCGTGAAACAGGTCGGCGAGCAGCCACATCAGGAACGTGGAGAACAGCGCCGGCCGGTCCTGCAGGTTCGGCAGCTCGAGCAGCGAGATGAGCCCCTTGCCGTCGCGCTGTTGCAGCAGGTCCGCGGTGTCGAACTCCGGCTCGCCGAAGAACGCCTCCGCACCCTGGTCCGCGAACCCGATGAGCGACCGCAGGATGACGCCCGCGGTGGCCGCGGAAAGCCCGCCGAGCTCCTTCAGGTCGTCCTTGCCCTCGTCGGAGGTCAGGTGCTGGATGACCGCGCGCAGGTCCTTGATGTCCAGCAGCGTCAGCCCGGCCTTGTCGGCGTAGTGGAAGATCAGCCCGAGCGACGACTCCTGTACGTCGTTGAGCCCGAGCACCTTGGACAGCAGGACCGGCCCGAACGACGTGATCGTGGCGCGGATCGGGATGCCGGTGCCCTGGCCGCCGAGCGCGTAGAACTCGGTCGGGAAGCCGGTCGCGGTCCAGTCCTGGCCGATGGACTTCGTCCGTGCCAGCAGCTTGTCGTTCCCCTCGCCGGGTTGCGAGACGCCCGACAGGTCGCCCTTGATGTCGGCCGCGAACACCGCGACGCCCGCCGCGGACAGTTGCTCCGCCATTAACTGAAGAGTCTTCGTCTTTCCGGTACCGGTGGCGCCCGCGACCAGGCCGTGCCGGTTCATCATCCCGAGCGGGATCCGGACCGCCGCCTCCGGTTTCGGCTCACCGTCGACCAGCAGCGCACCCAGCTCGAGGGCCGCGCCCTCGAACGCGTACCCCTGCTTGACGGTCTCCACGACATCTGACTCGGCCATCTCAGCGTGCCTTCCCCGGTTGACGGAACTACCCGGTCGGCATGCTAGTCCTCACCATCCATCTGGACGCTTCAACGGCACCAAAAGGTTGCTTCCAGCTCCGGACTATTCCGGTGACATTCATGACCTGCACCTGAGACCTGTTACCCCGCTAGACTTCGGGAGGTGATCTTCAAGCGCGTCGGGGAAGACCGGCCGTACCCGGACCATGGGCTGCGGCCGAAGGACTGGTCCTCGCTGCCGCCACGGCAGGTGCGGCTGGACGAACTCGTCACGACGAAGGGCACCCTTGACCTGAACGCGCTGCTCGACGAGGACTCGACCTTCTACGGCGACCTGTTCGCGCACGTGGTGGAGTGGAAGGGCGACATGTACCTCGAGGACGGCCTGCACCGCGCCCTGCGGGCCGCGTTGCAGCAGCGTTCTGTTCTCCACGCTCGGGTCTTGGTAGTGGACTGACCCATGTCTGCTCACGGGGGGTTGAGCCGATGACAGCGATCCATCCGCAACCGCGGCCGCATTCACGCATTCGCTGGCGTACGCCGATCACGATGGTGATCCTGCTCGGCATTCTCGCCGGCGGCGGCTGGTGGGGCTGGAAGTCCCTGATCAACAGCAGCGCCGAGCCGACCTGCGTCGAGCAGAAGCTGGCGAACAACCGGCTGGTCCCGAAGCAGGTCGTGCTGAACGTGTACAACGGCGGCGCGAGGGCGGGCTCCGCGCAGCGGGTCGCCGACGCGCTGAAGAAGCGCGGCTTCAACATCGGCAAGGTCTCCAACGAGCCCAAGGGCAACAAGGTCGATGTGGCCGAGCTCCGCGGTGTCGCCGCGAACTCGCCGGAGCTGACGCTGGTAGCCGGCCAGCTGAACCAGAAGGCCGTTCCGGTCGCCGACGGCCGCACCGACCACACCGTCGACCTGGTCATCGGCGCCGGCTTCGGCTCGGTCCGCCTCAAGGGCATCCCGTCGGTCCAGGTCGCCCCCGGCACCAACGTCTGCCTGCCGGTTATCCACAGCCCCCAGCCGATCCCCTCCGGCCAGAACCCGAACTGACCTCAGTGCTGCTCGCGGCCGCGTTCGCCGAACCAGCCGGCCAGGCGCCCGGCCCGCGAGACGGCGCGTAGGCGGCGTACGGTCTGCTCCCGGACGGGGCTGGGGGCAACGACCAGCAGCGAGTCGGCAGCCCGGAGGACGGTACGGCGGTCCGGCACGAAGGCATGTTCGCCGCGGATGACGAGCGAGACCGAGACGCCGGGCGGCAACCGCAGTTCGCCGATCTCGACCCCGGCCAGCCTGGACTCGCTCGGGACGTGGACCTGGAGCATGTCCGCGCCGAGCGACTCCAGCGGCGCCACATCGATGTCGACCTCGTGCGCAGCGTTCTCGTCCAGGACCTTCAAGCGACCGGCCAGCCACGGCAGCGACGGCCCTTGCAGCAGCGTGAACAGCAGGACCAGCACGAAGACCACGTCGAAGATCCGGTCCGCCTGCGGAACCCCCTCAGCGAGCGGGATCGTCGCCAGGACGATGGGTACCGCGCCCCGCAACCCCGCCCATGAGATGAACGCCTGCTCCCGCCACGGCAGCCGGAACGGCGCCGCCGAGATCGCCACGGAGGCGAACCGCCCGACGACCGTCACCGCGATCCCGATCACCAGCGCGAGGAGTACGTCGTTCAGCCGGAACCGCCCAGGTGACGCCAGCAGCCCGAGCATCACGAACAGCCCGATCTGAGCCAGCCAGGCGATCCCGTCCACGAACGACCGGGTCGCCATCCGGTGCGGCAACTCCGCCCGCCCGAGGGTCAGCGCGGTGACGTAAACAGCTGCGAACCCCGACACGTGCAGCAGCACGGACCCACCGGCGTACGAGATGAAGGCCACCGACATCACCGCGAGCGGGTAGAGCCCTGCCGAGCTCAGCGCCATCCGTCGGATCAGGCCAACGCTCACCCAGCCGATCAGCAGGCCGAACAGCGCGCCGACGACCAGCTCGTACAGCACCAGGCCGGTGAACGACAGCACGCCCTTCTCGCCGACCTCGCCCGTGCTCACCAGCGTGACCAGCAGCACGGTCGGGGCGTCGTTCAGACCGGACTCGGCCTCCAGCGCCCCACGCAGCCGCGGCCGGATCGGCACCCGTCTCAGCACCGAGAACACGGCCGCCGCGTCTGTCGGCGATGTCACCGCTCCCAGCAGTACGGAGAGCTGCCAGCTGAGCCCCAGTACGAAATGCGCCACGCAGGCGACCACGCCGACGCTGACAGCGACCCCGACCGTCGCGAGGACGAGGCCGAGCGGCATCACCGGACGTACTTCGTTCCACCGGGTCGTCAGGCCGCCCTCGATCAGGATCACGACCAGTGCGGCGAACCCCAGCGCATGCGCCAGCTGCGCGTCCTCGAAGTGGATGTGCCCCGGCCCCGACTCGCCGAGCAGCAGGCCCATCCCGAGGTAGATGAGCAGCGACGGGAGCCCGAGTCGAGCGGTCAGCCGAACGGCGACGACCGCGACCAGCAGGACCACAGCCCCCGCCAGCAGAATCCGGTCGAGCTCCGAAACATCCATGGGGCCCTCCCGTCGAACGTCAGGTCCCGAGAGACGAAAACCCTGACGCATCACACAGCATCAGGGTCTCCGGCCTATCTTCCGCCCCGAAGGGCGGTTGGCGGTGGCGGAGGGATTTGAACCCTCGGACGGGGGTTGCCCGTCACGCGCTTTCGAGGCGCGCTCCTTCGGCCGCTCGGACACGCCACCGCCGAGGACAATATCAAGGCCGGTGACGAATGAAGAAATCGCGCAGCCGCGCACCCGCCTCGTCGGCCATCACGCCGCCGACCACCTCGGGCCGATGGTTCAGCCGGCGATCCCGGACGACGTCCCACAGCGAGCCGACCGCACCCGCCTTCTCGTCGTACGCCGCGAAGACCAGACGCTCGAGCCGGGACAGCACGATCGCCCCGGCGCACATCGTGCACGGCTCCAGCGTGACGACCAGCGTGCACCCGCTCAGCCGCCACTCGCCGACGTGCCGCGCCGCCTCCCGGATCGCGAGTACTTCGGCATGCGCGGTCGGATCGCCCGTCGTCTCCCGCTCGTTGTGCCCGCGCCCGATCACCTGCCCGTCGGCGTCCACCACGATCGCCCCGATCGGTACGTCGGGCAGCGCCTTCTCGCCCTCCTCCAGCGCGAGCGTCATCAACCGCGACCACTCGCGGCGCAGAATCGGGCTAGCCAACGGCTTCGATCGCGTCGTGGAACTGGTTGCCGAACCCAAGCGCCTCGGCGATCTCCTCGAGCATCTCCTCCGGGTAGAGGTCGACGTCGTCACAGAGCGCGCCGAGGTCCATCGCGCTCATCCCCAGGTCGGCGAGGATGGCCAGATCGCCGGCCGGGACCTGCTCGTCGTCGTCATCGGCCAGCGGGATGTCGAGCTCGTCCACGACCTGCCGGGCGATCGGCCACTCGGTCGCGGCGGTCACGTCGGAGATCAGCAACCGGGCCCGGCCACCGGCCACCCGGACCAGTACGAAGAAGTCCTCGTCGACCGAGACCATGCCCAGCACACCGCCCTCGCCCGGGAACCGGCGCAGGGCAGACACCAGCGCGGAGAGGTCCGGTTCACCACGAAGTACCAGCGGGGTGACGGTCCAGTTCCCGTCCTCGGTGTAGGCGGCGACCGCGAAATCGAGGTCGGTGGTCACGGGGCCAACAGTGGCGTCAGACACCGGCTCATCGTCCCAGACTCCAGCTTTCCAGGCGATCTCGGTGCGATATCAGATCCGCCAACACCGGTCAACAGTCAGTGATGGTACGTCGCTCTCCGCATCGCCTCGCGCAGCTGCCGGACCCGGGCCCGGCGGGGCGCGATCCGGTCGCGGAGGGCCTTCGCCTCCTCGAGCTCGCGGAGGAACTCGGCACGCCGGCGCAGCCGGTCGAGGTCGCGGCGGGGAACCACCAGGCGCGGTCTGGGCTCGAGGGTCATCGGCGTACTCCCTGATGGGCGAGGCAGGGCAGATTCCGGTGCACTTTCCAGTCTGACAGCGAGCGAGGTTTCCCGAGGCGAATCGCCGACGGTACCGTTCCGGCTTATGCAGATCCTCGTCGTGGACCACCCGCTCGTCGCCCACAAGCTCACCGCGCTGCGCGACGAGCACACGGACTCACCCACGTTCCGTCGGCTGACCGAGGAACTCGTCACGCTGCTCGCCTACGAGGCGACCCGCGACGTCCGCACCGGCCCGGTCACCGTCCAGACCCCCGTCGCCGAGGCCCAGGGCGTGAAACTGACCGCACCGAAGCCGCTGGTGGTGCCGATCCTGCGAGCCGGCCTCGGCATGCTCGAAGGCATGTCCCGGTTGCTGCCCACCGCGGAGGTCGGCTTCCTAGGCATGATCCGCAACGAGCAGACCCTCACCGCGTCGACGTACGCCGAACGCCTCCCCGAGGACCTCTCCGGCCGCCAGTGCTACGTCCTAGACCCAATGCTCGCAACCGGCGGCACACTAGCCGCCGCAATCCAGTTCCTAGTCGACCGCGGCGCCGACCACATCACCGCCATCTGCCTCCTCGCCGCCCCCGAAGGCGTAGAACGCGTAGAACGCGAGCTCACCCACCTAGACGTCCCTTGCAACCTGGTAATCGCCGGCATGGACTCCCACCTAAACGACAAGGGCTACATCGTCCCCGGCCTAGGCGACGCTGGCGACCGCCTGTACGGCGTGGCTCAGTAGGAACTCAACGAGGGAGCCCTGCGGGCCAAGGGTCGCGATGTACCCCACGATGTGACGCCGGCGGACGTTGCCCGTCTACGAGCATGCGTCCCCGCGGAGCGGTCGACGCCGGCGGCAGCCCCGCAACAACCGGCGGCAGCTAGAAGGCGCAGACGGTTGCTGGTGGAGCCGGAGGCGTAGGCACATCCACCGCCCGGGCCACTCGTCGACAGCTGGCTCGGACGATCCAGCTCCCCACGCTTCGGCTTCGCGCCGACGTTGGCGTTCGTGCTGAGGGGAGGTCGCCGCTGCTCGCCCAGCCACGACCAGCACCTGTGTCCACGAACGCGCGTGACCACGGGGCAGTCGCCACAGGCGATAGCCCACAACGCCGGCGATAGCCGGGTAGGTCCGGCGATAGCCGGGTAGGTCCGGCGATAGCCGGAAAGGATGCTCCGGGCGATAAGCCCGGGGGTGGGTGGGTAGCGGGCGAAGCAGTCGCGCCGAGGAGCGGAGCGACGAGAGACGGCTGCGTAGCGCGCGGGGCGAACCGCAGTACGCGGGGACCTTAGTAGGTGGTTGGGAGGTCGGCGGCTTCTAGGCTGACTAGTTGGTCGGGGGTGGGGGCGGTTAGTTCGGAGAGGCGGTGGGCTTGGCGTTCGGTCATGGCTTGGAAGATTTGGCGGGCGGAGCGGCCGTTGCCGAAGCCTTCGCCTCGGGGGAGTTGCTCGAAGAGGTCGGAGAGGGCGACGCGGGCGTCGGGGGTTACCTCGTACTGATGCCCGCCGGCTTGGTGTTCGACGATCGCGACGAGCTCGGCGGCGGTGTAGTCCTCGAACATCAGCGTCCGGGTGAAGCGCGACGAGAGCCCTGGGTTCGACCCGATGAACCGCGACATGTCGTTCACATACCCGGCCACGATCACGACGAGGTCGTCGCGATGGTCCTCCATCAGTTTCACCAACGTGGCAATAGCTTCCGCGCCGAAATCGTTGCCGATGCCAACAGGTGCCAGCGAATACGCCTCATCGATGAACAGCACCCCACCCAGCGCCTGATTCACCGCAGCAGTCGTCTTCGGCCCGGTATGACCCACGTACTCACCGACCAGCGCAGTCCGGTCAACCTCCACCAAGTGCCCGCGCCGCAGCAGACCCAGCGCCTTCAACACCCGCCCATACAGCCGAGCCACAGTCGTCTTCCCAGTACCAGGGTTACCTGCAAACACCAGGTGCCGCGACAACGGAGGCGCAGGCAGCCCCGCCTCCTGGCGCATCCGGACCGTCTGCATCAGCTTCACCATCGACTGCACATCGCGCTTCACACGATCCAGCCCCACCTGCTGTTCCAGCTCCTCCAGCACGTCCTCGAGCGTCTCGTCGTCCGGCGGCATGCTCTCGGCGAGCGTCCCAACCGGCGTCACGACGGGAGCGCCAGCAGCCGCGACAACAGCAGACTCGGCAACCATCGGCACGCCGTCGATCGTGCAGTCCTCGAACGTCGGGTTCGCCCCGTCCTCCTGCCCGAGCGCCTCAACACAGTCCCGCACCCGCAGATGCTGGAACGTCGGCGCAGCCCCCTTGCTCAGATGCAACGCTGGGTACTTCGTCCCCGTCACATCACAATCGGCGTACGTCCCAGCCGCCTTCTCCGCAAGGAAGATCCCGTTCTTCGCCACCCCCGCCACCCGCAACGCCCGCACCGAAGGCCGAGCCCCCGACCACACCACGAGCCCGGACCCATCGCAGTCCTCGATCGTCGTCGCAGCGATCTCCGCGGCCGCACTACTCCCGACCACGATGCCCGCGGCCTTCCCCCCGCTGACCCGAACCGCCTCCAGACTGGCCAGCCCCTCGCCCGCCAGCTCGATCCCGGTCCCGACCGATCCACTCACCGACGACCCACGGAACCCGGTCGCCACACTCGACTCCAGCCGTACGCCGGTCCCGCTGCCGCCAACCCGGCAATCCTCCGCCTCAGCACTCGCGGCATCCACCACCGACAACCCGGTCAACCCAACGTCAGCGATCCCACACCGCGTCAACTCCACCCGCGACGTCGCAGTCGCATGCACCCCGTGCTCAGCGCCCTGCCGGATCAAGCAGTCCGTCAACCGCACAACCGCAGTACCGGTCAGATGAACAGCGCTGTACGTCGACCGATCGAACCGACTGTCCGTCAGCGCCGCAGTCGCAGAATCCGAGGCCAGCAAGGCATTCGCGCCCGCATCGGACACGATGCAGTCAGCCCCGGTGAGATCCGCCTGATCCTGCACCACCAGCGCACTGGCCCGCGTACCCCGCACCCGGCAGTCGGTCAACACGACCTTCGCCGTACCCGCCGCATGCACCCCCGGCCCACCGGCCTGATCGATCCGTACGTCGGTCAGCGCAGCCGTCGACGAATCCTCCAGCAGCACGCCGGCCATCCCGCTCTGCCGGATCACGCCATCGGTCAACTCCAGCCGACTCGCACCCCGCAGCCGAAACCCGTACCCGGACGTAATGTTCAATCGAACCCGCGAAGCGTCGAGGAACGCGTTGCCGGACAGCACCACACCGATCCCGTCCACAGTGTCGATCACCGTGTCCTCGACCTTGGCCCGCACCCGCCCGGACAGATGCAGCCCGGCCAGTCGCCCCTTCTCGACCCGCGTCCGACGCAGCATCACGGTCGTCACGCCGTACCCGCTCAGGTCCGAGCCCTGCCCAGTTTCGTTGCCCCGAGCATGGATCCGGCCGCCGCTCACGACGCATTCCTCGAGCAACAATCCCGCGCCCGGCGCCACCCCGACAGCAGGCGGCCCGGCGTCATCGGCACCGCGCACAGTGATCCCGCGCAACGTGCATTCGAGGCCCTCAGCAACGATCACCGGCTCACCCGGAACGCCGGAGAGAGTCACCACGCCCTCTGCCACGACGGCAACAGACCGATCCAGCCGCAGTTGCTCGGAGTACTCCCCGGCGCTCACCACGATCACATCACCAGGTGCCGCGGCTCGCAGCGCCTCCGAGATCCGGCGGAACGTTCCGCGCCCCTTTGCGGCCACGTAGCGGTTCGTCACTGCGTCCCTCCCACGCCCGGCGGAACCCACAGACCGGACGACGTCAGCACCGGCTGCGGCACCGTAACATTCCCCGGCAGCACCAGCGCCGACGTGGTCCCCTGGCCCGAGCCTTGGTACCACGACGGATTGATCGACGACCGGATCGCACTGGTCAGGAACACGCTCTGGATCGACTTCTCGAACATCTTGAACGGGATCTGCAGGAAGAAGTCCGCGAAGCCCTGCCGGTGGAAGAACCGCGACCCACCGAACCCGAGCGCAATGTTCTTCACCAACGCCGTGCTGACACCCGACGTGAACGAAGCGACCGCATTGATCGCGCCATCCCCGACCGCATCCCAACCACTGAGCTTCACCTTGTGACCGTCAGCATCGGTAATCCCGAAGATCGCCGCATTCATCGTGCCGTTGACGAAACCGGCCAGCACCGACGGCCCGAGGTTGAAGCCGAAGTCGAAGCTTCCGGCTCGCCACCGGGTAGCGACTTCGTTGCCGGCCCACTCGTTCGACCAGTTCTTGTCGTGGTTGAGCGGACGCCGGTTCCAGTGCTTGCCGCCGTCAACGTTGGACAGACCCATCTTGAGCTCGCGCAACGATCCGCCGAGCTTGGTCTCGGTCAGTGCAGTACCGACGCCGGTCTTGATGGTCGCGCTAACGGCCGCATTCATCAATGACTTCAGCGCATCCTGACCGGTGAACGGCTTGTTCTGCGCCTCGGCGATGATCGCGTTGACGATCAGGTTCGCGGCGAACTCCAGGATGAACTCCTGGGAGAACTCGAGCATCGCCTTCTGCGCGATCACCTTCCACGCCGGTGCGTACCGCGCCTCCCGGAACGCCGCGCCACCCGGAGGTACGACCGTGCTGCCGCGCAGAGTCCAGTCATCATGCGTCATCCACGGCATCCGCTGCGGCTCCCGCACCCGCCGGCCCCAGCCGCGGATCTCCGTCAGCGCGCCGCGGAAGTCGTACTCGTTGCCGGTCAGGTGCAACCGGCCGTCCCGCATCTCGAAGACCAGCCCGTTGTCGGACCGCTCGCCGATGACGTTCCCGTCGCGGTCGTACAGCTTCCACTGACCACGCCACGAATCCGTCTCGAGGAAGTTGTCCCCGGACGGCTTCCGCTCGTGTACGACGCTGCCGTGGTCGAACTCCTTCCACCGGCCGAAGTCCGTCGTACCGTTCGCGATGTGGTACTCGCGGACCCGCACCGGCGCGCCGTCGACGTGCACCGGCGTCTCGCGGACGACGACCGGTGCCGCGCCGTCGACCCCCGGGATCTGGTCGCGGCTGTAACCGCGGCCGGCCTGCCAGTCGCGGTGCCAGATGCCGTCCCCGCTGCTCCAGACCCGTTCCAGATCGGCCGACCCCGCCACCCGGTTGCCGAGCTTGTCGAACTCGCCGCTGTGCCAGCGACCCAGCGACCACCAGGACTCGACGTACCGACCGCCGTCCAGCATCCGGCGATCCCGCACGAGGTTGCCAGCGGCATCGAAGTCGCGGAACGAGTCGTCCCAGGACAGCCTCTCGTCCCAGGAACCGCGGAAGTATTCGCGGTTGCCGCCGCGGCCGCCGATTTCGGTGCCGTTGACATCGACCTCGCGCCAGGTCCAGCGGGACGAGTCGGCCGCACCGATGCCTTCGACGAAGATGCCGTCGCGGTCGAGGGAGCGGGTCGAGATCCCGGTCAGGTTGCCGTGCGCGTCGCGGTCGGTCCAGAGCGTCCGGATGTTCGGGTCCGAGTACTCACGAACCACGCCACCCGGCCGGCTCTCGCGGACGACCACCCACTCGTCGTTGACCAGCTTGAAGTCCTGCCAACTGTCGCCGTTCGTGACCCGCCAGCCGCGGTCCACGCCCGCTTCCCAGGCCACGCCACCCTGCGGATGCGCCGTCGCCGGCGGCCGGGCGTGGTCGCCGACCTTGATCTTGGTCCCGTCGCCGAGCGTCCCGGACGATCGCACGAAGGCGCCCTGAGCGTTGAGGTCGACGATGCCGCCGTCCATCCCGACGTACCGGGTGCCGGGCTGGTCGCCCTTGGCCCAGCTGAAGATCTGGAACCGGCTGTCCTGGCCGAGGTGCGCGACCGGACCGCCCGGGTGCGGGTTGCTCTGGATGCCGTCGCGGAACCACACCGGCGGCCGCTGCTCGCCTTGGCGGGTGACGACCAGCAGTTCGTCACCGAGGTTGATCGCACTGCCCGAGTCCTTGCCCTGGCGAGCGTGCTGCAGCCAGGTGCCGTCCCTCGTGGTCGCGCCATCCAACCCGCGCGTCATCGTGAACTCGCGATACTGGCCGGCCGTCTCCGGTGCGTGCCACGCGCCCCACTTCTGCTGCGCGACCACGGACTCGGTCCCGCCTGGCCGGGTGAAGGTGTCGGTCCAGCCGTCGCCGACCCGCTCCAGCTTGCGGTCGCCCTGGGCGATCAGCGACGCGTGGTCGTCGTACCGGAACCAGTTCCAGCTGCCGTCGCCCTGCTTCGTGGCGAGCACATGCCCGGTCGAGCTGTTGTACTTCTGCAGGCTGTCGCGGTACTCGCGGATCGTGCGGAACGACTGATCCGTGTCGCGCCAGCCGGTGCCCGCGGTGTCGAAGTGCCGCGACCCGTGGCCCGTGCGCACGCCACCGTCGTACGTGATCCAGCTCGTACTGCGGTCGAACCGGCCGAAGCCCAACGTGTCGGTCTTGCGGAAGCTGTCGAGCACCGATCCGTCCGGTAGCCAGCGCCGTTCGAACACCTCGACCGGCTTCCCGGTTGAGCTCATCAGCTTGATCCGCCCGTTCGCCAGACCGGCGACGTCGACCTTGCCCTTGTGGAAGGCGCCGGTGCCGACGGTCGCACCGTTCATCCGCTCCCATGTGTTGTCGGTGCGGTTGACGACGTACGTGAACCCGGTCGGGTGGCCGTTGCGGACGACTGGGAAGCCCTGTTGGGTCAGGTGGCCGTCGCGCCCGAACACGTGGAACTCGCCGTGGCGCGGGCTGCCCGGGCTGTGGACGTCCAGCCGGATCACGCCATTCGCGTCGATGTTCGATCGGTACGGCGTGTGCAGCGCGGTTCCGTCTGCTGCGGTCCAGGTGATCGCGCCGTTCTGGTCGCGGGTGATGCGGCCGCCGACGACACCGAGCGCGTGGCCGTCGAGGTCGGTGACTTCACGCAGTACTGCGCCGTTGAGGTCGAAGACGTCGAAGCCCCCGGCGCGGGTGACGGTGATCTCGCCGGCGTTGATGGTGATGTCGCGGCCCGGAATCGGTTGATAGGCGCCGTCCAGCCGTCGCGCGCCGGTCGTGGTGATCTCGAGGAACCCGTCCTGGCCGGGCAGGTTGACCTGATGCCCGTTCGCCAGGAAGACACCGTCGTTGTCGTAGAGACGGTAGTTGCCGTTGTCAACGACCCGGTAGCCGCCGCCGGGCACGTGCTGCGCGGTCGCCGTCGTACCGGCCGGGTCGTGCAGGACGATGGTGTTGTTGGCGTTGTGGATGATCGTCTGGTTGCCGCCGAGCGGGATGCGGCGGTCGAGGTAGATCCCGGCGCCGTCGAAGGTCCGCGCGGTCCCGTTGGCCTCGGTGACGCGGAAGCCGCCGCCGTCGAGCGTCTCGATCGTCCCCGGCAGGCGCCCGCCTGCGTTGTCGACGAGCACCGGATCCATCCCGTGCGCCCGGTAGAGGAACACCTGCCCCGGGTGCGCGGGGTCGGCCACCCGGATCCCGCTGCCCCGATGGATACCGGTCTGGTCGAACCAGCGCACGTCGCCGATCGCGTCATCCGAGACCCGGAACGTCCCGTCGCCGAGCTGCTCGATCCGGGTGTGCGGCAGTTGCGCGCCGTTCAGATCCGTGGCGTGGAAGCCACCGGCACCGTTGCCGTCGGCAAACCTCGTGTCCTGCACGTTGAACGGATCCCGCAGTACGACGCCGTCGCTGAGATGAGTGCCATCGGCACCGAACCGCTGCATCTGTCCGCGGGTGCCGATGACGCGGAAGTCGCCGCCGGGCAGCGCGTGTACCTGCATGTTCGGGATCTGCGTGCCGTGTACGTCGACGAGCTGCACGCCGCGACCGTCGACGGTCAGCGTGAAGCGGTTCGCATCCAGCCGGACGCCATCGCCCCGCAGTACGCCGTTGCCGTCGTACAGCTGGGTGCGACCGTCGGGGCCGGTCAGGCGGAAGCCGTCGTCGCCGAAGTCGGTGAGGGTGAGGTGCTGGGCGTTGGGGCCGGTGACGTGCGGCGTACCGCCCTCGGGGCGGACGACTGTGTGGTTGTTGAAGGCGCCGCCCAGTGGGTGTTGCTGGATCTGGGGCAGCTGGACGGGGCGGACGATGACCGGTTCCTGGCCGGCGAGGACCTGGTCCCAGGCCCGCGGGTTGTGCGTCATCATCCACTCGGCTTTCTGCTGGACCGTGGAGATCGTGATGACGCGCTGGTCGTTCTTCGTGGCGTGGTTCGGGAACTTGTCGCGGAACCAGCCGGCGAAGTCGCCGCTGTTGTCGGCGTGGCTGATGTAGCCGTTGATGTTCTTGACCGCAGCGGGGCGACCGGCACCGAGATCGGCGAGCAGGTCGGTGATCGAGGCGACGGGGAGCTTCTGCGTCGGGACGAGGTGCTTCAGCCCGTCGGGCACCGTGCGGAACTCGAACAGCAGCGCCTTCTCGCCGCCGATCACCGCGTCGTTGATGCCATGCCCGGCGACCTCGCCGCCGCCGAGGATGTACGACTTGGACTCGCGCCAGATGGTGCCGTCGCCGATCGACGGCATGTCGCGGAGGAGCTTGAGGGTTGCGGCCTTGTCGACGTCCGAGAGGCCGTCGAGCACGATGTTCGGGCGGGTCCGCGGGAGTACGGCCCAGTCGTTCTTCACCGCCGGATCGGTCAGGCTGTGGAACGGCGAGGCGCCGGGGTGGCCGCCGATCGGGATCCCGTGCTTGTCGACCTGCTTCGCGGTGAAGTTGATGATCGACTTCAGATACGTGTACGCCGATTCGACGGCCTCGGGGTTGTCGAGGGTGTTGTGGTCGAGGTTGCGTACGGCGTCGTCGTTGCGGAACTCGGCGTTGTACCAGGGGTTGTCGCGGAGCAGTCGCAGCTCGTTCGTCGTACCGCTGCCGAAGTCGGCTGCCTTCACACCGACCGTCAACTGCTGCCCGCCGAGCGGCATCGTCACGGAGCCGACGTCGTCCAACTGCATGCCGCTGCCGCCGGCGATCACGTGCCGGGTGTTGGTGATCTCCAGCTTGAACCGGCCGTCGGCGGAGACGATCGAGTCCATCGGGTGGTGGTTCGCGGTGTTGAGCCGATTCTTGAACGTGTCGAGCAGGAACTGCGTGGCGTCGTCCCGAAGCGCGATCCCTGCTTGGTCGCCGAGCCGGGACGGGTAGTTGACGAGCTCGACGGTATGCGTGGTCCAGTTGCCGTTGTGCGCGACCGGAAGGTTGCCCGGGTTGCGGTAGATCCCGTTACTCATGTCCTTGGTCACCATCACCAGGGACTCGTCCGTATCCACCTTCTTCACAAACGCAAACACCCGATGCGACCCCTCAGGCATCGCAACCACAAACCCACCCAGTTCACTCTCAGTCCCGAACGACGCCTCCTCAAACACCTTCCCAAACTCCGGAGCCACAACCCGCGGCTGCCGAGCAGGAAGGTGCGCCCCCGGCAACTGCCCGTGCCCCCCAACGGCAGGAGCAGGCGGCGGAGGCGGAGCCAGCTGCCCGACCGGAGGAGGCGGAGGCGGCGGCGGAGCGCCGTGGGTTGTCGGGGTCGGGACGTCGTGCGGCGCCGGCCCATGCGGCTGGGTGAGGTGCGCAGCCGGAGGCTGCGGGGGAGCGCTGTGACCACCGGATGACGGCACTCCGTGTCCACCTGGCGGCGGTGGCGGGGGTGGGACCGGCGAGTGGCCCGCCGCTGGAGGCGGAGGTGGGGTGAGGTGGGTTTCGGGGAGGTCGGGGGTGGAGTCGCCGTGCATGCCGCCGACCAGGCGGGGGCGGTCTTTCAGGGATTGGGTTAGGAGGTCGCCCAGCTGTTGCTGGATGTCGGCGACCTTTACGCCGGGGTGCTTTGCTTCGAAGGCGGTTTTGGCTAGGTCCAGCTTGTTCTGGGCGGTCCAGAGTTTGACGAAGGATTTGGCGCCTACGGACGGACCATTGGACGGGCCGTCGGCGCGGTGGCCGTACAGCCGGATGTCGTGGAGCGCGGCGTCGACCTGAGCCTGTGCCCGCTGGACGTTGACGAAATCGTCCATCTTCGCGCCGACCATCGCGTCGGTGTCCCCCGGCGAGCGAAACACCTCGAAGCGCGCCGCGAAGTCGGCGTCCCACGCCTGGGCGATCCCCTTGCCCTTGCCTGGCACCTGGTCCCACGACGCCGGCTTCGGCATCCCCAGGAACTGGTCGTTGTTGTGCAGCACGTTCCCGCGCAGATCCGTGGCCAGGTTCGCGAAGTCCTGCCCCTTCCACGCCTTGTCGAACTGGTTCGCCCCGTCGGCGGTCCAGATCACCCGCACCGAGTCCGTCTGCGGATCCCGCAGTACCGTGATCGTCAGCTCGTCCGCCGACCCCGGCTTCATCACATGGACCGTGTGCGACAGCCCGTCCACGCTCGTGGTCGCCCGCGTGGTGACATCGCCCAGCCCCTCGAACCCACGCAGATTGCCCGTCTCGAACGACTTCACGAAGTCCCCGAACGCCGCCTCCGACGACATCCCCGGCCACTTCGCGGTGATCACCTCATCGAACGCCGACGCCGGAATCGGCTCCGCCTTCACCGGAATGATCCGATGCCCGTTCTCGACGAAGTCCGGCCCGGTCCGAGTGAACTTCGTCGGCCCGAGCGTGATCTCCCACTGGTCCTGGTTCCACGCCCGCGCCTCGCCACCGCCGGGGTGGTACCCCTCCGGATACGACATCGCGAGCTTGCTCTGATTCGGCGGTACGTCGACCTTGAACACGACCCGGTTCGAATCGACACCGTTCTTCGCCCAGTCGTCCTGGAACTTCAGCGTGCTCGACGTCGAGATCGGCAACCGCTCGATGAACTCATCCGCCTGCGCCGCGATCGGATCCATCGACACCCCGCGGTACACCGTGATGTGGTCCGCAGCCCCCTTGAACTGCAGGTCCTTCGCGACCGTGTCGAAGTTCTTCACCTTCGCGACCAGCGTCCCGTCGGCCAGCGCGGTCGGGTTCACGTACCCGCCGTACCCGCGCTTCGACGTGAACGACCCGCCGGTCACATCCTTCATCAGGTTCTCGACCGCCTTGTTGCCGGACGCCTCGGTCAGGTGGGTCCGCGACAGATCAACCTGCGCATTCCACCGAGCCAGGTCGTCACCGCCCAGATGCGGCGGCGGAACCGGCCGCGCCATCTGCCCAGTCGCGGTGTCCCCGATCCCGTGGAACTCGCCCGATCGCGAATACGTCAACGGCCCCTGCGGCGACGCGACCACGAGCCCGTCCTCGCCGACCTTTACCGACCACTTGCCGTCGACGACCCCGCTGTCGAGGTTCCCAAGCTTGCCCTCGAGCGACACCGGCTTGCCGTCAAACAGACCGCCCTGAAGCGGGAACGACTCACCCACATGGTTGGCCCGCCCACCGAACCCGAGACTGTACGTCCACGTCCGACCGTTCCCACTGATCGTCAGCGTCTTGCCGACCACCGTCGACGCGAACTCCTCCGACCCCGGCCCATGCACCGACACCTGCCCGCCGTTGACGTCGAATTTCACGCCGGCGTGCCCAGGTACGTCGTACGTCATCGTCCGACCCGCACCGAGCAGCCGCGGTCGCACGTTCAGCGAATCGGTTGTGATGTCGTCCAGCTGCTTCTGGATCGCGTCGACGCTCAGGTCGTGCTTGTCCTGGAACGCGTTCTTCGCCAGGTCCAGATCATGCTGCGCACCCTGCAGATCGATATGAACCTGATCGCCGACCGACGGCGCGTTCGACGGGCCGTCGATCCGTTCGCCGTGGATCGCGACGTTCTCGTTCGCTAGGTCGAAGTTGCGCTGCGCCTGCTGTACGCCGGTGAAGTCGTCCATCTTCGCGTCGACCATCGCATCGGTGTCGCCCGGCTTCTTGAACACACCCGCCTTGGCCGCGAGGTCCCCGTTCCACGCCGCGTTGATCGACTGACTCTCGAGCTTCCCATTCGCCCCGTAGTGCCAGGTCATCCCGTCCTTGCCCAGCACCTGCACGCCGCCGGTGTCGAGCGCCCGGATCGTGAGCTGATCAGGTACGGCGGTCCCGTCGAGACTCGTGATCCGGAACCCGCCGTCCGGCTGCCGAATCAGCACCCGGTCGTCGATCCGCGCAAGCCCGTCCGCCTTCGTCAGCCGAACGCCCTGATCAACGACAACCCCATTGCTGTCGAACCGCGTCGTCGCGCCGGTCGACGTGTCCGTGAACCGCAGCCCGCCACCGCTCAACGGATCGAGCCGCCCGTTCGGGCCGCCACCATGCAGGTTGAACTGCGTCACCCCGCCCTCGAACCGCTCGACCTTCACCACCAGCCCCGGATGATCGGGCAGCCCGTTCAGCGGGATCTCGCTCTTACCGGGGCTGAACGTATGCGTCTGCGCCTGCGGTTGCAGCGGTACGTCGGTCTTCGGCACGCTCACCGGCTGGACATGAGCCGTCGGCGGGGTCGTGACGTTCTGCACGCCGGCGAACGACGGCGTATCGGCCCGAAGGTTGCCCGGGGCACCGACCTTGAGATCGGCCGGCCCGCCGGTGACGAGATCGAGCGCGGCGTTCACCCGGTCGACGCTCGGCGGCGTGTTCACCACGTGACCGGTCCCGTTCGTCGCGGGGGTCGGCGTACGCGTGATCTCGTCGAGCGAGAGCCGGAGATGGTTCGCCTGGAAGCCGTGCGAGACGCCTTCGTTGATCGAGCTCGCGAAGTGCGGCGAGATCGTCGGGGTGTTGTTCCGCAGGCCGGAGCTGACCAGGTCGCCGACGCTGGTCGACGCCGGCGTGGCGACGTGCAGCGAGCCGACGTTCGCGGTGGTCGGCGTGCTTACGTTCATCCCCGCGTGCGTGAACGACGTCGCGCTGCCGGGGATCGCGACGTTCTGGGTCACGTTGTTGACGCCGACACCGGGGATCCCGATGTGGTTGGAGGTCGGCAGGTTCTCGACCAGCCCGTGGATGCCGTTCACACCACTGACGCCGTTGACCGACGGCTGCCCGATGTGCGGCGACGGGAAGTTGGTCGTCAGGCTCGACATACCGGCCGTTGCCGGCACATGTACGCCGCCTGGCGTGACCACCGTCGGGGTGTTCACACTCTGCCCGAGGTTGGTGGTCATCGGCGGCAGGTGCAGGTCGTCGAATGCTTTACCGGCGTTGATCCCGGACTCGGTCGCGAAGCCGAAGCCGTTGATGTGGACGGCCGGCTCGAGCTTCGGCGGCTGCAGCATCCCCTTGAAGAACACGTTGACGTTCTCCATGAACGTCAACTTCGGGGTATTGATCGGGATCGCGCTGACCGTGTGCCCGAGCGCACTCACCATCGGCAGACCGAACACGTGCTGGCCGGCCAGGCCGCGCCCGAACACGCCGACCTTCAGCGCCTGGGTGAAGGCCTGGAAGTCGGTCATGCCGAGCGCCTTGAAGGCCCGGATCTCGTCGGCCGCGACCGGCAGGATCAGCCGGGTCCACTGCAGGCCGCCGAAGTGCGCGGAGATGAACTGCTTGCCGCCGTTCCAGACCGTGCCGATACCTCGGCCGATCGCGCTGAAGCCGCGGACGATCGTGGCCGGCAGTTGCGTGAACGCCGTACCGAACTTGCCGAGGGCCCCGAGTGTGATCGAGCCGAAGTTCGCGCCGAAGTTGCCGACCGAGATCGCGAAGTTCCGGATGTTCGAGACCACGAACAGCCCGGTCTCCTTGATCGACAGCGTCGCGATGAACGGCAGCCCTTTCAGCCCGGTCATCGCCTTGAACAGGAAGTCCTTGCTGAAGATGGTCCGGAACGCGTTCGCGATGCCCTTGACGCCGGCGCCGATGCCCTGCGCGATGCCCTTGATGATGCTGAAGATCGGCAGCGCCTTCGTGGTCGGCGCGATCAGTCCGAGGCCGGCCAGGAACAGGTCGAGGAAGCTGGCGTCACCCTTGGCGACGTCGACGATCGTCTTGATGAACAGCGCCAGGTTGACGCCGAGCGCGAGCAGCGCGATCGGGCCGCCGAAGATCAGCGCCGGGATGATCAGGATGATCGCCAGCCACTTGAACGCCTCCCAGAACGCCTCGCAGTCGGAGATCGGCAGCTGGATGTCGGAGACGCCGTTGATTCGGCCGGAGTACGTCGACGCCTGGTCGGACTGGTCCCGCCCGGCCTGCTCGGCGATCCCCTTCTGGGTGTCGCGCTCCGGGTCGTCCTCCTTCAGACCGCGGCCGGCGGCCAGCGCGGCGTCGGCCTTGCGCTGCTGCTCCTCGACCACTCCACGCCAGTCGCGCAAGGCCTGGGCCGAGGTCTCGAACGCGTTCGCGACGTCCTCGACATGCCCGCGCAACCGGTCGTCGACCTTGCCGCGCAGCGCGTCGGCGGTCTGACCGACGAACACGCTGTCGTTGTTGGTGTTCATCACCGACTGGATCGCGTTGAAGATGTCCCGCGCCTTGCCGCCGAGTTTCTGCAGCACCTCGGCGAGCTGGCCGATCGTCTCGGGCTCGCCCGGCGTCGGGTCCCCACCGAGTCCGATGGCGTCCCAGTCGGTCGGCCGTGCCATCGACACCCTCCCTGGTGATCCGGTCTCCACTCAGACCACGCGGCAGCACCCGTCGAGGTTCAGATCGAAATGAACCCGGCCCCGGGCTCGCGCGTGGTCGGAGTGGAACCGGTGGCGTTCGAAGGAGGGGCTGTGCCGGACAAGCTCAAGATGAACTACAACCTGCTGAACGATGCGAAGCGCAATCTTGAAGACCTGGCGAACAACATCGAGCCGACGCTGAACGACAGCCTGTTCGCGACGCTCGCCGGCCAGGACAGCTCCAGCATCCTCGGCAGCAGCGTGATCGACACCGCCATCACCGACCTGCACACGAACGCGCAGGGCACGATGACCAAGGCCGAGAAGGGCCTGAAGCAGCTGGCCGGCTCGTTCGGGTCGGTGGGCGAGGCGTTCCTGCAGTTCGACGCCGAGATCGCCCAGGGCATGAACGTGACCAACAGCAACTTGGCGCTGTCGAACTGGAACCGGCAGAAGGAGCAGTGGGACTACTACCAGGCCCACAAGGACGAGTGCGACAAGGTCCCGGCCGGCCAGAAGAAGCCGGACTTCTGCAGCGCCACCGATCCCGGCCAGCAGCCGCTGGACCAGACGATCACCACCGACCGCGGCAACATCCACACCCACTTGACCCTGGACGACAAGGGCAACGTGGTGAAGGAGGAGACCACGGTCACGTACGACGGGAAGACGTACACGTCGACCACGACGTACACCGAGGACAAGCATCACCTGATCACGGACTCGACGTACCCGGACGGCAGCACGGTGCACGACGACACGCACCTCAAGGACGACGGCAGCAGTACGACGACCACCACGAGTACGGATGCCGACGGCAAGAAGGACACCAGCGACATCGCGCTGAGCGGCGACGGCAGCGGGACCAAGCACTCGACGAACAGCGACGGTACGACGCACGACTACACCCGCGGCCCGGACAACTCCGACGGGACCTCGGCCGACTGGGTCGAGACCCAGGAGAGCATCGACCGCAACACCCCGGACGACACCTACATCCCCGTGACCATGTGAGTCACACCGACCGAAAGGCACCGCAGTCATGGCGTACGACGGCATCAACCTCGAGTACGGCAAGATCACCGAGGTCGCCAACCTCCTGCACAACGCCCACGAGCAGATCGTTCCGCTGATCGTCAACCTGCGGAACAAGGTGAACCACCTGGTCGAGGACGGCCTGGTCTTCAAGCAGTCCAGCGAGGTCATCCGCAACACGTACAACCAGTTCGACACCAGCCTGAACCTCGCCGTCAAGGGCATCGAAGACTTCAAGGAAATGTTCAACAGCATCATGAAAAACGCCGAAGACTTCGACAAGGGCATCAGCGACAGCCTCAACCAGAAGAAGTAGTACGAAGGGCAACTGCCCGGCCGGGTTCGGCGTACAGCGCCGGCCCGGCTGACGCCACGCGGTGGGTTCCGGTGGGGTCGACGTGGAACGTGAACCCGTGGGGTGTCGTCCATTCCAGGGTTTTGAGGTCGACGCGGCGGACGTTCCAGCCGCGGGCGTGGGTTTTGACCCGGTGCGCGTAGCGGCTGAGCGGCGCGAGATTGCGGGTGCTGGTCTGGCCGGCAGCGCCGGCGGGGTGGCGTGGGTCGTAGGGCTGGATGTGGTCGAGGTCGATGGTGCGGTGGGTTTCGCGGCTGCCGTACGGGAACAGTTCGACGGGGTGGGTGAGTCGGACGCGTTCGCGGATCCGGGTGGGGATCTCGTAGGCGTCGACGCTGACGGCGTCGTTGAGGTCGATCACGGGCTTGACGACGTACGGCCCGTGTCCGACGAGTTCGGTGAGCTGGTCGGCGAGCATCGGACCGATTCCCTCGGCGCGCAGCACACCGTTGCCGGTGGCAAGCGTGTGATCGGTGAGGTGCACGAAGACCTCGGTCCGCGCAGGACGCAGCTGTCCCGTCGAGCCTGTGGGATGTGTGTGCGCCGCTCGCCTGATCTCGGCCAGCCGAGCGTCGAGCGCCCGTTGGGCGGCGGCGTCCATTGGGGTTCCTGAATCGGGCTCGGTCCGCGGACCGGGAACGTAGCTCATCGGCCGACTGTCGAACGGATCGGTCGCCGGATCCGGCTCGCATAGCTCGAAGTCGCGTGGTTCGACCAGATCAAGCGGATCGGGCAGGTGGACCGGGTTGGGGAGAGCGGGCACGCCCGACTTCATGGACGTCCTACGGTCGGGTCCGCAGTGCGGGCTAGTCAGGTCGCGGTGGACGGCGGGTTGAGCGGCGTTCGTCGGGTCTGTCTCGCTTGCGGGCGTGCCGTCGTATCGGCGGCTTGCTGGGCGAGTCGCTGTACCGCGCCGGTTCGTGCGCGGGGACGAGGCAGGAGCCGAGTCGGTCGAGTCGGCGGAGTCGGCGGAGTCGGTATCCGTCGGGGTTGTGGGAGTTGGGGGGTTGGGAGTTGGGTGGTTGCGGGCTTGGGTGAGGAGTTCTTGGGTGTAGCGGGGGTCGGCGATGATGCCGATGGCGTCGGCTCGGCGGTGTTGGAGGTGGCGGGTGTCGCCGAAGGTTTTCAGGGCGTCGGCGATCGCGGCGATCGTTGCGTCGTGGCGGATTACTGCGGCGGCGGGAGCCTTGGCGAACAAGGTCTTGTTGCCGTGATCGTCGCTGCGGCCGACGAACACGCCGCGCTCATCAGCTGCCTCGGCGGCCTCGTCGCGGGCCAGTTCGGGATCGGCGTGGAGTTTGGCGGCGCGGATGATCTTGTCGAGGCGGTACGGCGTGATCGAGTCGATCAGCGGGGCGACGCGGCGGTCGACGTACGCGGCGGCTGTTTCGGACAGTTTCAGGCAGGCCGACGCGAGCTGACGCGCCTTCCACGGGGTGGCGTCACCGGCTTGTACGCGCGCCCAGGTGAACGGGAACCGGTGCCGCAGCGCCAACGCCTCGCCGATGAACCGCGCGGCCACCATCGGCGAGATCCCCAGCACGACACCGAACTCGGCGACCGCGAACTCCGCGATCTCCGGGCAGCCTTCACCACCCAGCACCACGGCCCGCTCGCGCCCACCACTGGGACGGCGACCAGGCCGGACGCCACACGCGGACGGGTGGAACCTGTCGGCGTAGATCTGGGCGTGCTCCAGCAGCCGCGCGTCGGCCCGATTGGCCATCACGCGATGCTCGACGGCCGACTCCAGCAGCTCGGCCGTCGAGAGCTCATCCAGATCATTCTCGAACATGTGTTCGATTCTATCTGTTCGCGTCCCATCCTCCAAATCGACCCAGACCGACAAAGGCCCTTATTTACAAGACGAACACGCACGCCGAGAGCAGGCAATCGGGCCTCGCGCGCTGGCGCTTCGCAGGAGTTGGTTGCGTCAACCGAACCAGCTCCAGCAGACGATCCGCGCCGACGCGGTAGTCGGCCTGGGTGCACCCTCGGCCCTCGGGCACCGCTCTCCCAGCTCACCCGCATCTAAGCCGATCAGCGGATGCCTGCTGCCCACGACGACTGCCGCTGGACCGCCGGGCCCAGCCAGGCACTCATTTACTGCTGGAGCTTCAGGACCGTGAGGGGGACCTGGACGGCTACGGGTTGGGAGGCGGGGCCGGTGGTCCAGGCTCGGCCTTGGCGGGGGGTGGAGCGGGTTATGTTGGCGCCTAGGCGGACGCCGATCAACTCGCCGTCGCTGAAGGAGCGGGCCTCGAGCAACAATCCGCTGCGGGCCCGTCGCGCCGCGGAGGCCCAGCCGCTCATGCCGGACTGGAAGCCGTCGGTGGTGGCGGCGAAGACCAGGGCCAGGCCCTGGTCGCGCCCCGAGACCACGATGTCCTTCAGCAGCTTGTCCGCGGCAGACGTCATCACCAGGTCCGCGTCGTCGATCATCACGACCTTCGGGCCCGCGGGCAGCTGATCCAGCGCACCCCGCAGTACGTCCTCGGACGGGTCCGCCTGATCCATCAGCGTGACGTGCGGGTGCCGCGCCAGCATCCGCAGCGGCGACTCGCGCGGAGTCATCACAACCAACGACGACCCACCGGCAAGCAACGAGACCGCCAAGCAGGACAGCGCATTGCTCCGCCCAGACCCAGGCGAACCAAGCACGACGTACGACGAACCCACGCCGGCCAGATCCACCCCAACAGCCCCTACCTCATCCCCACCGATCCCGATCAGACCCCACTGCGGCCGCCGATCCGCCGCCGCGACCCGCTCATAAGCCTCGGCGAACTCAATCGCCGACGGCAACTCAGCGATCCGGAACGGCCGACGCGCAGCCGCCACCTTCGCATCCCGCTTCGCAGCCTCGGCAGCAATCGACGTGATCGCCTCGACCTGCTCCGCACCGCCACCAACAGCAAGCACCGCGACCTGCGTCTCAGTCCCAGTCAGCACATGCCAACCACGCCCAGGCGCCACATTCGACGGAATCTTCGTCCGCAACCCAACGCCCTGGTAATCGGTCCGATCCGCCTGCCGAAGCAGCAGCTTGTGATCGTTGTGCGACGCAAGCCTCCCGCCCAGCAACGACCGCTCCGACGTAGCGATCACATGAATCCCGAGACCAGCGCCCTCACGCAGCAACCGCATCACGTCCTGCTGCAGGTGGTTGTGATCGCTGTCATCCAACGAAGCCGACAACGCATCCCAACCGTCGATCAGCACCAGCACATGAGCCGGCCGCTCACCCTTCGGCAACGCCTTGCGCAGCTCGTTCAGCCCAGCCGCATGGTGCTTGCCGGCCAGCTCCTGCCGCTCACTCAACTCCTGGTTCAGCTTCCGCAGCAGCCGCGTCATCCGCTCCATGTCATGCCGCGAGACGATCGCCCCGCAATGCGGCAGCTTCTCCAACGGCGTCAGCCCACCACCAGCAGCGTCAATCCCATAGATGTGCAGGTCAGCCACACTCAAGTACTTCGCCGCAGACCCAGCCATCGTCCGCAACGTCTGCGTCCGCCCCGACCGCGGCGCCCCGATCACATACAGATGCCCGAAGGTCTCAAAGTCGAGCCCTGCAACCCGCTGCTGCTGCAACGCCGGAATATCCTCCAGCGCGTACGGCGCAAACATCGGCGTCGCGCTCGTATCCGGCAGCTCGTCGAGCAAGATCTGCGCCCCAAGCGCCGGCTTCCACGGCTGCGGCTGTACGGCGAAGTCCGGCAACTCAGCTGCCGCCGCACGCAGCGCCTGGACCAACGCCTGCAGGTCCGTCGGCGCCGGCGCAGCCGGCTGATCCGCCTCCGGCTCAGGCTCCGCGTCCCGATCGACAGCCTTCCCAAGCTCCGTCCACGGCAGATCCGTTACCGTCATCCCAGCCGGATCGGCCGGACCAGCCGGCTCCTCCTGACCATCCGTCCGCTCGGCCCCGACCCACGCGGTCTGGAACAGATCCGCCAGCCGCGGCCCGCGCCGGATCAGCGCCCGCCCCGGAATCCCCGGACTGATCGACGCAGCCTCATTCACGTCAACCACGTCCTGGCTCTCGGCCTGGTCCGTGACCCGGAGCGCGATCCGCAGGTTCGTGTTGGCCCGGATATCCCCAGTCACCACACCAGCGGGCCGCTGAGTAGCCAGGATCAAATGAATCCCGAGCGACCGCCCTCGCTGCGCAATCCCGATCAGCCCCGGCACGAAGTCCGGAATCTCCCGCACCATCGCCGCGAACTCATCGATCACCAGCAACAACCGCGGCAACCGAGCCAGGTCAGCGTCAGCGGCCCGCTTGGCCTGATAGTCCGACAGATCCTTCGCGTCGGCGGCGGCCAGGATCCGCTCCCGCCGCCGCAGCTCCGCCTCCAGCGACTCCAACACCCGCTCAACCAGATGCGCGTCGAGGTCGGTGACCATGCCCAGCGTGTGCGGCAGCCCTGCGCACTCCTTGAACGCACTACCGCCCTTGTAGTCGACGAGCACAAAGGTCAACTCGTCCGGCCGGTTAGCGACCGCGAGCGACGCAACCATCGTCTGCAAGAGCTCCGACTTACCCGATCCCGTCGTACCCGCGATCAGTCCATGCGGGCCATCAGCAACCAAGTCAACGGTGAACTTCCCGTCGAAGTCACTACCCAGCACGAACGACGTACTCGCAGGCCGACGTCGCCAACGAGTCACGATGTCGTCGGGAACCGGCGGTTCGAGATCGAGCTCGTCGAGGAGCTTCACCATCTTCGGCAGACCAGCGTCGTGATCCGGGCTCACATCGCGAACCGGCGCCAGCGACCGAGCGATCTGCTCGCACCACTCCGCCGAGACCAGGTCCGCTCGCACGTTCTTCTGATCCGGGATCCCAGGACGCCGTACGACGAGCGTCTCGTCCTCAGCCAGCACCACCCCGCTGCACTCCTGCGGCAACAGCCGCTCATCCCGATCCAGGCAGACCGCGTACACCCCAACAGCAGGCCCCTCGTTGAGCACCTGCACGAAACCCGGTACGTCGCGGAGCCGGCGAGACCCGTCCGCGATCACCATGATCTCGTTCTCGAGCATCGGCTGCCGCTCGCTCGAGGCCTCCATCCGCCGATGACGCCCCTGCACCTGTGACACCAGCTCGCCGATCCGCGCCGCCGTGGTCGCCTCGTCGTTCGCGATCAGCACCGCCGCGGGAGCCTTGTCCGGCCGCAGCTGCGGCAGCCACCGCACCCAGTCCCAGTCCTCCGCCGTATCCGCATCAGCCAGTACGACGATCCGCAGCGACTGCGGCGAATGCAGTACGGCGGCCTGCACCGTCAGCCAACGCGCCAGGCCGCGCACAGTCGACGCGGGCCCCGCGATACCGAGTACGCCATGCCCACGCAGCGGTACGGCGATCGGCGCGTCCGGGATCGTCCACCGGATCGTCCGGTGGTTCTCCTCCCGGCCCTGGTCGTCGAGCTCCTTCAAGGACGCCTGGTCCGCGGTCCCGACCCGCAGCAGCAGGTAGTCCGGGTCGTGACGGCGGCGTTCCCACAACCGGCTGCCCGGCCGGGTCGCGAGCTGCGCGATCCGGACCGGGTCCGGTGCCGTCAGGTTGCGGATCACGCGTTCACGGGCGACCGCGACGGCGATCTCCTCGTCGAGCGCGGCCTTGCGGGCGAAGTACAACTGCCGGGCCTTGATGTGGTCGACCCGGTTGGTCTTCCGGCTGGAGAAGAAGTTCATCCCCATCATCATTGGGCTGACCAACGTAAAGACGAGGAAGTAGTACGAGTTGAACAGCGCGACCATGACGAGGCCTAGCACCAGCGGCATCAGCACGACCGGCCAAGGGAACGGCCGGTTCGACGGCGGCGCCGGCGGCGGTGGCAGCCGGAGCTTCTCCTCGTCGAGGTGCGGCGCGAGCCGCGGCGGACGGTTGTAGTCGAGGGTGAACCCGTCGTCAGCCACCCGGATCGCGGCCATCGGCTCGAGCTCCCCGCTGCAGCGCAACAGGACCGGCCCGACCACGAGGTCCTCATCCGGCGGCCACTCACTCAGCTGACCAACCGGCACCGTCCCGGGATCGACGGCCCGCTGCGGCTCGGGCTCGGCCTCGAGCTCCTCGTCGCGCGAACGCGTCGCCGCCGTCGCCGCGTCGTCCGCAGGCGGCCCGATCCGCCGGCTCAACACCTCGCCACCGACATCCGCGGTCCGATGCCAATAAGCCTCGCCGCTCGCGCCGACCGTGACCCACAGACCACGAGCAGGTACGCCGTCACCCTCAAGCCTGATCGCACACTGCGGATCAGAGCCGATCTCATGGCTACCCGGCCCGACCCGCCACACCCGCCCGGCCTGCGGACCGGAGACGGCGTGCAGCTCGACAACGACCGGCGCGTGCCCCTCCGGCGCACCCTGCAGCAGATCGGGTACGTCGACCGGCCCACCGACGCCGATCACGCGACCCTCGCGGACCCCCGACCGGGACAGCGGCACACTCGGATCGAGCCGCTTGCGGCCGAGGAACAACGTCGTACCGGGCTTCCCCAGGCCGTCCGCGAAACCGGCGACCGACAGGCCGCGCGGAACCCGCACGATCTTGTCTGCTCGGGCGCCGGAGCGGGACTCGACCGTGGTCAGGTTCAGCTCCACGATGCCGTCTTCCCCTCGTCTGAGGTCAGTGCTGAGACGCCGACGGTGCCGGCCGACACGTCCAGATCACTCAGGTCGTCAGTACTCACGGCCGCCGGGCTGAACGGCACACCACTCTCGAACTCGTGCGGTGGCAGCCGCCGGATCGACCGCGCCACAGCCTTTGCCAACGGCAACGGATCGATCCGCAACCACGGCGGAGCGCCGAGCAGTCGCAGGCTCTGATCAGGCATTGCCTCCAGCAATCGACTGCTGCCGCGAGCAACGCCGAGGCTCAGCATCCGCCGACCCGCCGGCAGTGGCCCGGCCAACGGTCCGACACCGACGACGAACCACGCGCCCAGCCGTCGCGCAGCCTCCTCGAGCGGCATCCCGTCATGCCGCGGATGGATGCCCTCAGCAACCTCAATCGCACCGACCGGCAGGCGTACGTCGAGCTGCGCAGCCATCGCCTGCACCACCGCGCGCGCCGTCCGGTCAACGCCGTACACCGAAAGGGTGCGCGGCCCGGACAGCAGGTCGAGCATGATCACGTACCCGCCACCGGCGTCCGTGCCGACGCAGACGAGCAGCGGCATCTCCCGCACCGAAACGCTCTCCGGCAGGTCCGCGCGGTCGATCCACCACAGCCGCGGATCCTGCGAGTCCGCGCTCCACGGCTTCGGCGGCTCCAGCTCGGAGGCTCCTGCGACCAGCACCCCGATCCGCTGCTTCGCGAGCGCGACGGCGTACGGCGCCATGCCTGGACTGATGCCCGCAGCCGCGACGATCGCGCGCTCGGCCTCTGCCCAACCCTCGCTGTCACGCAGGACCTGGCTCAGCAGCCGCAACCGGCGACGGTATCGACGACGGGCGGCGATCGGCTCGACGAACGCCCGTACGGTCTGCCTGATCTGCCGGCTGATCCAGCCGAGCAACTTCTTCCAGCCGCCGAGCCGACGGACCACGAGGTTGACCAGGATGATGACGGCCAGCGCGATGCCGATGTACCCCAGCACCCCGCGCACGCCGCCGCCCCCGAACGCCGAATTCATGCCGCGACTCCAGTCCAATCGGCGCGGGCGAGCTCGGCCCGGATCAGCCGGACCGCGTTGTGCGCGCGCGACTTGACCGTCCCGACCGGTACGCCGAGAACCGCCGCGACCTCCTCGCCGGCGTGACCCAGCAGGTGTACGCGGGCGAGCACCTCGCGATGGGCCGGCGACAGCCGCTGCATCATCTCGATCAGCACCCGGCGGTCGATGACCTGCTCGGCCGGGTCGGGCTGGCTGTGCGGCTCCCCGAGCTCGCTCGCACCGAGCCCCACGGGTACGGCGCGGCCGTCGCGGCGATGGTGATCGATGACCAGGTTCCGGGCGACGCGGAACAACCACATCCGCACCGGCCGGTTCTGCCAGTCGATCCGGTCGGCCAGCTGCCAGGCGCGCAACATCGTCTCCTGGACCACGTCCTCGGCGGCATGGCTGTCCCGGCCGAGGATGCTGCCGACGTACCGGCGAAGGCTTTCCCGCTCTGCCAGACAGAGCTCCATGACAGTGGTCCGGCGGGCTCGCTCGTCGTACATGGATCTCCCTCGTGGGCGACGCTAAGCGGAGAACCTGGCGTGGCTCAAAATAGGTTGAGAACGCTCTCATGACAACGCCAATAGATGAACACTCAGCAACAATCTGATCTCATGCAGTGATCGGGGTCACCTTTTCGCGCAACGTTTGACGCCGATGGGGTGGCCGGGTGATCCTCGGCCTCAGACACGCTCACCGCCCTTCCGTCCCAGAGCACAGGAGCTGACGTGCGGTCACGCCGATCACCCGGTTCAACCCGGTTCGCGGACACCTTCGCCAGTCGACCCGGCCTACCCCGGATCAGCCGCCTGCCCGACCGGCGCGCCTGGTCGACCACCGCCGTCGTCGCCGCCATGGTCGGCGGGATCGTCATCGGCGCCACCGCGATCTCTGGTGGCGGATCCGGCCCGACGACCACGACCGACGTCGCGTACGTGCCACAGAGCCGGCCGACGGTGACACCGACCGTCACGATCACGCCGACACCGGAGACGATCGCCGGGCCGACGAAGACGACGACCGTCAAGGGCGATCCGCAACAGGTCGTGAAGACCGTCGTGATGCCAGGCGTCACGATCACGCTGCCTCCGACCACGGTCACCGCCAAGCCGCCACTGGCCGGTAAACCGCCGACCGCAACGGTCACCGCGACGACGACCGCCACGGCCACGACCACGGCGACCACAACGGCAACCACGAAGGTCACCACGACCGTCAGCGCGAAGCCGCCGGCGAAGACCACCGCACCGCGCGGCGTCACCACCCAAGGACCGCCGGCGGTGGCCAGCGCGCCGGTCACCTTGCTGAACAACGGATCCAACCGCTGCATCGACGTACAGAACGCGTCAGACGGTGTCGGCAAGGACGGAACGCCCTTGCAGGTCTGGGATTGCAACCGCGGCGCGAACCAGGAGTGGGTCTTCCAGCCCGACGGCACGGTCCGTTCGATGGGCCTGTGTATGGACCTCGCCTGGGCCTCGACCGCGGACGGCACTCAGGTCCAGCTGGTCAACTGCAACGGCGGGTGGGCCCAGAAGTTTGCCCTCAGCAACCAGAACGAACTGGTCAACCCGAGCGCCGGCAAATGCGTCACAGCCGATGCCGCCGGCAACGGAGGCCGCCTGACCCTGCGCGGCTGCACCGGCGGCACCAACCAGAAGTGGCACAAACCCTAGAAAGCGTAGGGGTACGGCGACCAGTCGGGGTCGCGCTTCTCGAGGAAAGAATCGCGGCCCTCGGCGGCCTCGTCGGTGCCGTAGGCGAGCCGGGTCGCCTCGCCCGCGAACAACTGCTGGCCGACCAACCCGTCGTCGATCAGGTTGAACGCGTACTTCAGCATCCGTTGCGCGGTCGGCGATTTCGCGCAGATCTTCTTGCCCCACTCGAGCGCGACCGCCTCGAGCTCCGCGTGCGGGACGACCTTGTTCACCATGCCCATCCGGTACGCTTCCTCGGCGGAGTACTCGTCGCCGAGGAAGAAGATCTCCCGCGCGAACTTCTGCCCGACCTGCCGAGCCAGGTACGCCGACCCGAACCCGCCGTCGAACGAGGCCACGTCCGCATCGGTCTGCTTGAACCGCGCGTGCTCCGCCGACGCCAGCGTCAGATCCGCAACCACGTGCAGGCTGTGCCCGCCACCCGCGGCCCACCCCGGAACGACGCAGATCACGACCTTCGACATGAAGCGGATCAGCCGCTGTACTTCGAGAATGTGCAGCCGGCCGGCCTTAGCCGGGTCGATCGTGTCCGCGGTCGTGCCCTCGGCGTACTTGTAACCGTCCTTGCCGCGGATCCGCTGATCGCCACCGGAGCAGAACGCCCACCCGCCGTCCTTCGGCGACGGACCGTTGCCGGTGAGCAGCACGCACCCGACGTCGGTCGACATCCGGGCGTGATCGAGCACGCGGTACAGCTCGTCGACCGTCTGCGGCCGGAACGCGTTGCGTACTTCGGGCCGGTTGAACGCGATCCGCACCACGCCGGCATCGACTGCCCGGTGATAGGTGATGTCGGTCAGCTCGAAGCCGTCCACCTGCTTCCAGGCCGACGGGTCGAAGATCTCGGAGACAGTCACCCCGTGAGCATATTTCAGGGCTTGGCGGTGCTCTCCCGCAGTACTACTTCAGCCTTGAACGTCTCGGTCGTCACGTCGCCGCCCTCGATCGCCAGCTCGAGCGCTCGCCGGCCCATCTGCTCCAACGGCAGCCGCACGGTCGTCAGACCGGGCCACACGTCGCGCAGCGTCGCGATGTCGTCGAATCCCGCGACGCCGAGCTTGCCCGGTACGTCGACGCCGCGCGTCCGCAACGCGGACATCGCGCCGACCGCCATCACATCGTTCACCGCGAACAGGCAGTCCACATCGGCCTGCCGATCAAGCAGTTGCTCGGCAGCGGCGTACCCACCGTCGCGGGTGAAGTCGCCGGCCTCGATCGCTACCGGCTGCAACCCCGCCTCGGCCAGTCCCTCGACGAACCCCGCCCGCCGATCCCGTGCCGTCGCAAGCGTCTCCGGACCACCCAGTACGGCGAACTTCCGCCACCCGAGCCCGACCAGCGCCCGGGCCAGGTCGGCCGACCCGGTGCGGTTGTCCGGCTCGACCGTGTGCGCCGGCATCCCGGACTGACTGACCAGTGCGAGACCCGCGCCGGAGTTCAGGAAGTTCTCCACCTCGGACGCTGTCCGGGACAGACTCTCGGCATCGGTCCGCCGGCTGCCGATCATCACCGCAGCGCGCGCCCGCTGGGCCCGCAACGACGACAGGTAAGCGATCTCGCGATCGGAGTCCCGGAACGTGCTGGCCATCATCACCAGCAGATTGCGTTCGTCCGCGGCGCGCATCACGCCGTTGGCGATCGCGGCGAAGTACGGGTCCTCGATGTCGTGCACCAGGATGCCGACGACGTTCGTCGACGACTTGGCCAGCGCCTGTGCCTGCGCGTTCGGCGTGTAGCCGAGCTCGTCGGCGGCTGCCTTGACCCGTTCCTGCAGTTCCGGACGGGGAACGCGGTCCCCGCCGTTCAGCACGCGGGAGGCGGTCGCGACCGACACACCCGCACGTTGTGCAACGTCCAGCAATGTCACCGGTGCTCGCAGATTCACTGGCCTACCCTTTCGTGCGTCCCCCCGGGGGCGGTGGCGGTCACCCTATCGAATCGCCCGTTCTCACGCTGTGTATCGGGCAGGTCGCTGCCAATCTCGGCAGAACCTGGCGTTGCGGCGCGCGAGTGACTAGCCTTCCCAGCCATGACGACCGTCCGCGCCAGGGTGACGATCCTGGTCTCGTCCGCCGTGCTCAGCCTCGCGACCGTTACCGGTCCCGCCGTGGCTGCTCCTGTCCCGGATGGACCCGCTGTTGCCCCGGCAGCACCCAGTGTGCCGCAGCATGTCGACGCGCGCACCAAGAGCACGCAGCCGGTCTACGACTACGCGAACGCGATCCGTCAGTCCGTGTACGTCGACACCACGATGGACACCGATTCCGACGGCACCGACGACGTGATCGCGGTCGACATCGTCCGCCCCAGCGAGCCCGCACTCACCGGTGTGAAGATCCCGGTGATCATGGACGCCTCGCCGTACTACTCCTGCTGCGGACGCGGCAACGAGAACGAGAAGAAGACGTACGACGGCGACGGCGTGATCCAGAAGATGCCGTTGTTCTACGACAACTACTTCGTCCCGCGTGGGTACGCGATGGTCGGCGTCGACATCCTCGGCACCGGACGGTCCACCGGCTGCGGTGACGTCGGCGGCCGCGACGAGATCCAGTCCGTGGTCGACGTGATCAACTGGCTGAACGGACGCAACACCGCACACACTGCCGACGGGCAGGCGGTGAAGGCGACCTGGACCACCGGCGCGGTCGGGATGATCGGCAAGTCGTACGACGGAACGCTCGCGAACGGCGTCGCCGCGACCGGGGTGAAGGGCCTGAAGACGATCGTGCCGATCTCGGCGATCTCGTCGTGGTACGACTACACCCGCTCCGGCGGCGTTCCGTACTCGGACGACTACATGCCCTGGCTCGGTGGGTACGTCGGCCACGACAGCCCCGCGTGTGACGACGTCCGCGGCGACCTCGGTGACAACGACGACGATGACACCGGCAACTACACGACGTTCTGGTCCGAGCGCGACTACACGAAGAACGCGTCGAAGGTGAAGGCCTCGGTCTTCATGACGCACGGGCTCAGCGACTACAACGTGCAGACCAACCACTTCTCGCAGTGGTGGTCGGCGCTGTCCCGCAACAACGTGCCGCGCAAGCTGTGGCTCGGGCTCGAGGACCACGTGGATCCGTTCGAGTTCCGCCGGGACCAGTGGGTGGACGAGCTGCACAAGTGGTTCGACTACTGGCTGCAGGGTCTGCAGAACGGCGTGATGAAAGAGCCGTCGGTCTCGATCGAGACGTCACCCGATGTCTGGCGCAACTACAAGACCTGGCCGGCCGTGAACCGCCCGACCTCGGTGCCGCTGTCCGCGGGCAAACTAGGTGCCGCAGGCAAGGGTTCGCTGATGATCACCGACGACCCCGACCTGACCGAGGACGATATCGTCGCGGATCCGACCGAGGTGATCGCGGGCCGGCAGATGTTCCTGTCCGCACCGCTGACCGCCCCGATGCGGATCAGCGGTACTCCATCGGTCACGCTCCGGGTGAAGTCCGACTCCGCGACGACCCCGATCACAGCCCGCCTGATCGAGTACGGCGACGCGGCGCGGTACTCCGGGATCCGTACCACCGACCAGAGCACCTGCGAGGGTTCGAGCACCGACTACGACGACAGCTGCTACTTCACCGTCGACAAGCTCACCACCCAGAGCGATCACGGCATCGTCAGCCGCGGCTGGATCGACGCCGCCCACAGCAAGTCACTGACGAACCCGACGCCGCTGACCCCCGGCAAGTGGACCACGGTCAACGTCCCGCTCCGCGCTCAGGACCAGGTCATCCCCAAGGGCCGCGTCCTCGGCCTGGCCGTCACCCTCTCCGACACGGAGTGGACGACCCCGAACGACACCGGCGCGACCGTCGACATCGACCTGGCCGGCAGCAAACTCAACGTTCCGGTGACGTCGGGCAAGATCACCGCCCCCACCCAGCTGCACCCGATCGACGTGGACATCACCACGCCGACCCAGCGGCCCAACCTGCACGACCCGAAGAACTAGTTGCCTTCAGCTACGAAAAGCATGGGGTCGCCGAACCCCAGGTCCTGGATGCCCGCGGTGTAGAACGCGCCGATCAACAGGGATCGGCGATGGGCCGCGAAGGTCAGCACGTGCGCGACCATGCCGCCGTACGTGAAGACTCGTGGTGGTTCGCAGGTGGTGTCGACGAAGCTCTCGTCGAAGCGGCCGTCGTCGTTCAGCTGGTTGACCAGGGCAACGAAGCGTGAGCCGGCGTCGGCGTGGCGGGTGCGGAGTTCGGAGATCGGCGTCCTGACCTCGCGTCCGCATTCGGGGACCTGGAACGGGCGGTCCTCGACGGAGGCGAGCCACATCTCCTCCTGCCAGACCAGGCGGTCCAGCAGGTACCTGATCGAGATGTCGTCGTCGATTCCCTCGACGGACAGTTCGATCGGGCGGTCCAGCGTGGCGGCGTCCAGACGGGCGCCGCGTTCGATCATCTCGCCGGTCAACCAGACGTGATGTTCGACCATTCTGACCAGTACGTCCATCCCTCTCACCTTTCTACGTGCCGGCAGCCGTAGTCCGGCCGGCGGCTGGAAATGCACTCCACTCGGCGCCGTCAGGAAGAACACCCGCGACGCTTCCCGTCGCCAGTCCCGCGGCGACATCCCATAAGCCCTGGCGAACGCCCGGGTGAACGCCTCGTGCGAGCCGTACCCGGCCTCGACCGCGACGTCCAACACGGCGACCGGCTCGGACAGCAACCGGTACGCCGCCCGCTCCAGCAGCACGCGCCGCCGGAACGCGAACGGCGACTCGCCCGCCACCGCCCCGATCACGCGGTCGAAGTGGAACCGGGACAGATGCACGCGCTCCGCGAGCCCGGCCCCGTGCACCGACTCGCAGGGCCCGGCCAGCCCGGCCGCCACCACCGCTACGAACTCCTCGAACACATCCGCCATGCCCACCACTGTCCCCCATCCGGCCGCCGTCGACTTGATCGAAATTGCGGAACCGCAGACTGGTTACCACAGTACTCCGCAGTGTGTAGTACTGTTCTCCGCGGAACACCTGCTGGAGGAGACCTGATGGATACGAGCCAGCTACTCAAGGGCGTCCTGGATCTCGCGGTGCTCGCCGTACTGCGGGACGCCGACGGCTACGGGTACGACGTACTGCGTCGACTGCGCGCGGCCGGACTGGAGGACGTGGCGGACGCGTCCGTGTACGGGACGCTGCGCCGGCTGTTCGCGGCCGGGGCATTGACGTCCTACGTGCAGCCGAGCGAGGAAGGGCCGCACCGGAAGTACTACGGGCTGAACAAGACCGGTCGCGACCTGCTCGCCCAGTCCACCAAGACCTGGAACCACTTCGCCGACACGATGTCGGTGCTGCTGCTGGAGAAGGAGGCCGCGTGAACAGCACCCTGACCGGAGCGGTCGCGCTCTACCTGGCCCAGGTGCGGGCCCAGCTCAACGATCTGCCGCCCGGCGAGCTCGAGGACGTACTGCAGGACGTCAGCGGTCACCTGACCGAGGTGGCGGCCGAGTTCGGCGCGGAGCCGACGCTCGCGGACCTGCAGCAGCGCCTGGGCACGCCGGCGCAGTACGCCGATGAGCTGCGGACCGCGGCCGGCTATCCCCCGCGGACCGCGCCGGTGAGTCAGGACGATCTGGACGCGGGCTGGAAGGCCTTGCGCTGGGGCCTGATCTCGGCGATCGCCGGCCCGTTCTTCATTGCCATCGGCATCTTCGCGTGGTCGCAGGACGAGACCGCGTTCTTCGGGCTGCTCGGGCTCGGGATCCTGTTCGTCGCGGCGTTCCTCGGCGTCCAGGCGTTGCGCGGTCACGATCCGCGGATCGTCCTCGACACCCCACGCGGCGCCCACGGCGCGGCGGCGATCCGCGGCTGGATCGACCAGATCCCGCCGAACATCCGGCACGAGCTCGTCACGATCGGCCAGCCGGTCTGGTGGGTGGTCCGCGGCGTGATCGGCGCGGGAGGGTTCTTCGCGCTGTTCGGCGCCCCGTCGGTGACGGTGGTCGCGGCGGTCGCGGGTGCGGCGGTGTCGATCTGGATCGGGCGGAAGACGCAGCAGGACAGGCGCTGGCTGTGGTACGTCGTACCGCTGAACGTCGTCGCGGCGATCGTGGTGCCGTCGTTCCTGGCGGCGGCGTACGTCGGGGCGTCGTTCGGATTCCTCAACAACTACAACGATTATCGCGGCAGCTCCTCGCACTACAACCCGCCGGCGAACGGGCTGGTGCTGAACGGGAACACGGTCACGAACATCTACCCGTTCGATGCCCAGGGCAAGCAGGTCCCGGTCCGGCTGTACGACCAGGACGGGAACCCGATCAGCCTCGAGCAGCAGGACTGCGAGACGAACTACGGCACGCAGTCCCGCGACACGACCAGCAACCTGTTCCCGCAGGCCGTCGTTGTCCCGGACGAGAACGGCAACGCCGGCCCGGACAACTGCAAGGACACCACCAAGGCACCCTTCGTCCCACCACCGGCCCCGGCCACGCGGACGACCCCGCCGCCGACGCCAAGCCCGACCGCCACTCCGACGACCCCCAAGCCAGGCGCAACCCTGACGGTCCAGCCGACGCGCTAGCGCATTCCGGCTGCGGCGACTCGGCGATAGGTGTAGCCGAGTCGCCGGTAGACCGCGATCGCCGCCGCGTTGTCGCCGTCGACCATCAACGCGACCCGCCCGTGCCGCTTGACCAGCTCGGCCGTCACGAACCCGCACACCTGCCGCGACAACCCCTTGGCCCGAGCAGCAGGATGCGTCGCCACGCCGGCCAGGAACCCGACCTCCGGCGCACTCCACGCATCCGCCGCAATACTCAACAGCTCACCACGATCCCCGGTCAGAGCAGCCCACCGCCGTACGCCGGGACGCCCGGGCCACGCGTACGACTTGGGCGACGCCTCGGTCAGCAGCGCTTCGACGCCGTCGTCCCCGTCGAGCCAGGCGGCGGTCGTGGTCAGGTCCGGTACCTCAGCGGCATCCATCCACCCGAACGACGCCGAAAACGTCAGCCCTGGCACGCGTTCAGCCAGCCCGCGCACCAGCTCCTCGTCCCCGAACGGGCGGTACGACGGACCCACCTCACGCAGTACGTCACGCACCAACGGCGCCGCATCGTCCACGGACCCGATCACCGCGAGCCGATCGTGCTTGGACACATCCGGCGACGCAACCGCCACCGCGTCCCCACCGGCCCACGCCCGCACTCCGGCTCCGAACCCCTGCGCAGCCCACTCAATGACCGAGTCGCGCCCACTCACCAGCACCAGGTCGGCCGGCGTCTTGATCTCCCGCACATACCAAACCGTATGTCACGCCGCTGACGCGTAAGCGACCAGCTGTCAGCTGTTCGCCCGTTGGACGGCGTACGGGACGAGGTGGCGGTAGCCGCGGACCGAGACGCGGCGGAGGCGGTGGAGGTTGAAGGCGGCGTGGCCGTCGAGGGCGGCGGCGAGTTCGCGGTCGGCGAGGACGCGGCCGGGTTTGCACTCGGTGGTGAGGCGGGCGGCGAGATTGACGACCTCGCCGTACACGTCACCCAGGCGGATCAGGATCGTGCCGTACGCGAGCCCGATCCGCAGCTCAGGCAGCTCCTCGTCCGCGTTCACCGCATCCTGCAGCGCCAGCGCGACCGCGGCGCCCTGCGCAGCGGTGTCGGCGACGAACAGCACCTCGTCACCCATCGACTTGATCACCCGCCCGCCGTTCAGCGCGACAACGTCGGCGGCCGTGCCCTCGAACCGCTCGATCAACTCCCCGAGCTCGGCCTCGGTCAGACGACGTGTCAACCGGGTGTAGCTGACGATGTCCGCGAACCCGACCGCCCGCACCCCACGCGCCAGCTCGTCGGACCCCGCCACCGCGCGGCCGGCAGCAGCAGCCAGGTGCCGACGCCAGACGTACGTCTGCAGCCGTTCCATTGCCGGCAGCAACAGTGCCGCGACCTCGATCGCCTCGTCCGCGGACAGTTTCGCGCTGCCGAGGAAGTCCAGGAACATCGCGGACTGCCAGGACGCCAGCCGGGACTGCGTCTGCCCGAGCTTGCGGGCCAGCGAGGACTCCATCTCGGGCTCGATGAACTTGTCGTCCTCGAGCGCCGCGACCAGCCGCAGCGCCTCGACGTCGTCGTCGGTGAACGCCACCTCGTCGTCCGGGACGGTCGCGAACCCGAGCGCGTGCCACATCCGCTCGGCGCGCTGGATCGAGATCCCGGCCCGCTCGGACACCTGCACGCGGGTGAACTTCCGCTCTCCGCCCAGCAGCGTCCGCTCGAACTCCTGAGCCAACGCGGCCAGATCCGGCGTCCCAGGGTCAGCGTCCACCGCGTCGCTCGGCGATGGTGGCGTCGATGGCGTCACGGAACGCCGGCAGCCGACGGGTCAGGTCGTCGAACTTCTCCCGGGTGAAGTGCAGCAGCTGCAGCCGCGACTTCGCCGTGACGGTTGCCGTCCGCAACGTGTTCTTCCGGACCGCGACCTCGCCGGCGATGTCACCCGGGCCGAGCTCGGCGATCTCCTGGCCCTTCTCCCGGACCGCCGCGGTGCCGCTGAGGATCAGGTACGCCGCGTCGGGCGGGGTCTGTTCCAGGATCAGCGACCAGCCGGCCGGCACCGAAACCTCTTCGCCGGCCCGGAAGATGTCCCTGATGTCCCGTCCGGACAGCTCCGCGAACAACGGCAGATCCCGCGGGGACGTCCTACCCAGTGCCACGTCGATCCTCCTCGTCGGCTCCGCCGATGTTTCCAGTCAGTAACTCTAACGGTTCGTGTACCACACGGTCACCCGCAGGTGCGGAACACGCCGACACCAGCAGGATCGGCGGACGCCGGCGATGGATCGCCAGGTGCGGGTGAGCGGCCACCTGCTCACGCGTCGGAAGCGGCTCGTCGACAAGCTCCAGGCGGAAACCGTGCCGCCGCAGCGTGGCCACGGTCGAGCCGATCGTCCGGTGGTACTTCACCACCCCGTCTACGAACCAGGACCGCTCCCGCCGCCCCTCGTCGGCGTAGTCGTCCACCACACAGTCCTCAGCCACCACCGGGGCAGTCATCACCGGGTGCTCGATCGTGAACACGAACGCGCCACCGGGCCGCAGCCAGCCCGTCACCCGCGCAACCAACCCGTCGAAGTCCTCGACGTAGTGCAACGCCATGCTGCTCACCACCAAATCCACGCACCTCGCCGTCAGATCGAAGTCAGCCAGATCCGCCCGCACGTACCGCACCCGCGGGTGCGGAGCCGCCGCTGCAAGCATCTGCTCCGAGGCGTCAACAGCAAGCACCTCAACAGCACCTGCCGCCGCCAGCCGAACGGCAAGCCCGCCCTCGCCACATCCCAGATCCACCACCCGCGCCCCCGCAACCGGCGGCAACGCGGCGTCCATCGCCGGAATCTCCAGAGCGTCGTTGATGCACCGACCGGTGCGGCGCAGTTCCCGGTAGCCCCGCAGGAAGGCAGGGTTGTCGTAGAGGCTCACAGCCAGCGTTCCAGGTCGTGGATGTCGATCATCGGCAGCTCCCACCGCAGCGCGAACTGCTCGAGGTCGGCCGCACCAGCCATCACCCCGTCCGCCCGCATCACCTCACAACACACACCCACCGGCGCCAACCCCGCCGCAACACACAACGCAACCGTGGCCTCGGTGTGCCCTTGACGCTCCCCGAGCAACCCAGGTCGTGCCGCCAACGGGAACACATGCCCGGGCCGCAGGAAGTCATCCGGTACGGCGTCCGCCGACGCGAGCCGGCGGATCGTCGCCGCCCGATCGGCCGCAGACACGCCAGTCCCGTCGGACGAGGCGAGATCGATCGGCACATGCATCGCCGTACCCTGCCGATCGCCGTTCCCCGGAATCGGCCCGATCTCCAACCTCCGCAGTACGTCGGCCGCACACGGCACCGTCGTATGCCCACAAGCCCGTGTGAGCAGGAATCTCATCGCCTCCGGCCGGAACCGCTCACCCGCGAAGACCACATCCCCTTCCCCCTCAGCCGTCGGATCCCACACGACAACCCCACCACCAGCGGCGATCTGCGCAACCACCTTCTGTACGCCGGCCTCGCCGCTCAGCTGACCAGCCCAAGGCAACTGCGCCACCGCCCGCTGCAACTCCGGCCCGTGCCCTTCGCGCGCCATCCGCACCAGCAGATCGCTCTCGAGGTTGACCCGATCGCCGGCGACCAACGCACCGAGCTTCGTCTTCGTCAGCGTGTTCGGCACAAGTACGACGGAGAACCGGTCCTTCAGCACTTCGGCGACCGTGATGCTCACGCCGTCGATCGCGACCGAGGTCTTCGCCACCAACCGGGCCAGCAATCGCTCGGGCGGCTTGATCCACACCCGATGACCGGCCGGCTCCACATCGACGCGCACCACCTTGCCGACACCCTCGACATGTCCCTGGATCAGATGCCCGTCGATCCGATCGCCCACGGCAACGGGCAGTTCGACGTGCAGCGTCGTACCGCCGCAGACCCGGTCGAACGTCGTACGCCGGCGGGTCTCGTCCGTGACCACGACCCGGATCTCCCCCGGCGGCCCCGGCTCAGCAGTGAACCTGATGCCGTCGAGGCAGACCGCGCCACCCGGCGCAACCGCGACGTCCGACGTGACCCGCAACAGTTCGCCGGCGATCTCGGCGACCGTGCCTACGTTCTCGATTCGTCCTGTGAACATGCTTCGCTCTCCGCCACTCGTTCATGGCCAGGGACACTCAGGTCCGAGCTGAAGCGGGGTATCACCGCGTGGCCCCGGTCGCACCGGGTCACTCCGCCTTCCGGCAGAGCCGACGGGCCTGGAATCACGTCCAACCGTCACACCGTGGAATCGCACCAATCGGCAGTAAACCACACCTCGTTCAGAGCACGTCGAGGAGTTTTTCGCCTCGGGTGGTGCGGCTGATGAGGACCTGGCGGCCGCGGCGTTCGCGCGCGATCAGGCCGGCGCGGAGGAGTACGTCGCAGTGGCGGGTGGCCGCGGCCGGGGTGACGGCCAGGTCGGCGGCGATCATGCCGACGTTCAGCGGTTCGCGCAGCAGGCGGAGGATCCGGGCGCGCGGTACGCCGAGCACCACCTCCAGCGGGTCCTCGACCGGCCGGGCTGGGCTGACGTCGGGGAGATCGCGAAGCGGGTACGCGATCGAGATGACGGACGGGCCTTGGTAGTGGACGAAGAGCGTGTCCGGTGCGCCGATGCCCGGGACGAGGGCCAGGCGGCGTCCGTCGTACGGGACTGGTTCGTGGCCGTCGACGCTGAAGCCGGATTCGGTGAAGGTCAGGCGGGGGCTGATGGTGTTCAGCGCACTCGGCAGGCAGCCGCGGACGGTCGCCACCCCCAGCCGTTCGGTCTCGGCGTCGATGGCCGGGCGAAGCAGGTTCCACCGTTGTTCGAGGGCCTGCCAGCCCAGGTCGATCAGCTCGGCGTACGTCCGGAGCCAGCGGTCGGGATCGGCGACTGCCCGGCGCCAGATCGGCGCGTCCGAGCCGAGGGTCGCGATGTCGTCCATCAGCTTCTGGCCGCCGTACCCGTGCAGCGCCTCGACCTGCTCCGGCAACGGCACGTCCCGCACCGGCGCCAACGGGACCAGCGCGGTGGGCACCAGTTGGCCGCCGCCATGCCGTCGGACCGGATGCAGTGCGCGCGCATAGTCGGGCCGCGAGACGAGCGAGTGCAAAGGGCGCAGTACGTGCCGGGACGAGAACGGGCCGCGGCAGCTGGCTGCCTCCCGCAAGGCCAGATACACCGACTGGTGCGGAGACTGCGTCACGGTGACCTGCAGCTCACTCATGGATCCATTGTTGACGAATACGTCAAACGGTTGTCGGCCGATCGACCGATCTCCCATGATCTGGACCGCAAACGCCCGTCCCGGTAAGGAGAAACCGATGCTCAGCAAGGACATCTAGGTTCCGGTACGGCGCCGGCGGCGCGGTCGGGTCGTCCGCCGGCGCACCGGTCGGCGCGGGCCTACCAGGCGGGGGCCCGCGAGCCGGTCTTCCAGCCGACGGGCCTCGCGGCGGATCGGCTGGGCGAGGTATTCGCCGAGGATCAGGCCGGAGGCGAGCGCGACGCCGATGGCGACCGCAGTACCGAGGCTGACGATGCCGATCAGGTTGCCCAGGCCCATCAGCTCGTAGAGGCCTTTGTAGATCGTGAGTCCCGGCAGCAGCGGGACCGAACCGGCGACCACCACGACGAGGGGCGGTACGCCGACCCGCCGGCCGATCGAGTAGCTGCCCAGCCCGATGACACACGCCGCGGCGGCCGTGGACCACGCCGGGCCGAACGACGCCCGGGTCATCAGCGTGAACACCAGCGATCCGAGGCCACCCATCACGGCGACCGGGAGCAGCGCGCGGAGGGGCGCGTACGACGCGTACGCGAAGGCGACCGCCATCAACGCCCCGGAGAAGACCATGATCGGAAGGTTCCCGAGCTGGATCGTCTCCGCCTCGATACCGACGTGCATGCCGAACTTCAACCCCAGCGCGAGACCGAGCGAGACACCGGCGATGATCCCGCCGGTGAGCAGCATCGCTTCGAGACTCCGGGCCGCGGCCGTCACGTAGTACCCGGTGATCGCGTCCTGGACAGCACCGGTGAGGGCGATCCCGGCCAGCAGCATGATGATGCCTGCGGCAACTACCAGGGACGGCTTCACCGGCGCGTGGACGGCGTACAGGATCAAGGCGACCGCGGTCGCGACGAAAGCGCCCGCGACCTGTTGGTAGAACGCAGGCAGCCGCTGCCGGTTGAACCAGCGGTTGCTGACGTCGATCACGATCGCGGTGAGCACCGCCACCAACGTGATCAGCCAGCCGCCACCGAGCAGCAGCGTCGCGCCGCCGGCCATCACACCCCAGGCGAGTACGGCGCTCCACCGCGGGTACGGCGGACCCGCCGACGTCAACCGGGCCAGCTCGCGCGACGCCTCCTCGCGGGTCACCTCAGCGGTAGCGAACCGTCGTACCAGCTGGTCGACGTCGGTCAGCCGGGAGAAGTCCTGCGAGCGGTAGCGGACCAGCCGGATGTGCGTCTCGGGGGCGACGTCCGGCGCGGCCTGGTACGAGACCGCCATCGAGGTGAACGTGATGTCGACCTCGCACCCGCGCAGTCCGCCGGCCGCGGTGACACCGAGGATCGTCGCGGTCGCGTCCGCCGTACCGGCGCCGCTGGACAGCAGCACCTCACCGACCCGCAAGGCCAGGTCGATGGTGGCGTAGACCTCCCGCTGCTCGTCAGGCTCCATTGGGTAAACGATGGCCCATCTTCTGCCGGCCGAAGCGGCGGATCTTGGCGAACATGTCCTCGAGCAGGAAGCGGACGTCGACCTCCTCGCAGACCTGGATCGGATTGTCGGTGCCGGGCAGGTACCAGCCGTCGACACCGAAACGCGGCGCCGGACGGGTCCGGAAGTTACCGCTCTGCGGGTAGAGCATCAGGGAGATCGCGGGCGAGTCGCCCAGCGAGCGGGACTCGATCGGCTCGCCGTGGTACGTCGCGTTCCACTCGACCAGCTGCTCGATCAGGTACTCGCCGAGCGGGCCGGCGGCGCCGATCTTCTCCTCCAGCTCGGCATAGCTGACCGAGACCTTCGTGTAGACGTCGCTCGTGACCTGCCAGACGGTGATCCTGGAGCCGAACACGACGTTCGCGGCGTGGATGTCGTTCGAAAGGTTGAACTCCATCCGATGGTCGGCCGCGTAGCCGTTGTAGCCGCGGCCGCCGATCCAGACGACGATCACGTCCCGGTCGACGATCTCGGGATCGAGCAGGATCGCCGACGCCATGTCGGTCAGCGGACCGAGGAACGACACGAACAGCGGGTCGCCCTTCGAGGCCAGCTTGGACTCCTCGATGATCAGCCGGGCGCCGGGCGAGTCGAGCGGGGTCTGCTCGTCCGGGATGCCGGTGGTCGCGCCGTTCGCGACCGGGACCTTTCCGGTCAGATCGAGAAGGTCCAGCAGCAGATCGATCTCCTCGCGGGACTCCTCCATGATCCGGTCCGTCCGGTGGGTGCCGAAATGCGCGGGAATCAGACCGCGGATGTCGAACGTCGGCGACAACAACCCGTGCACGATCGCGAACTGGTCATCGGCCTCGTTCTTGGCATCGGTATCGATGATGACCCGTCGTCTACTCGGCTTCACACGCACACTCCTCGAGCTGTGGTGAACAGATATTCGTCACTGCATAGCCTCACATCCCGCGGGCTGTCACCGGGTGTGGTGGAGATCGCTTTCCGTGACAGGTTGACTCGGTCCGGACGCCCACCTATGGTTACGGGCACAGGCTGCGGAAAGCCCTTTCCCAGGCTCAGGAGGGAGGCGCGCATGTGTGAGTTCGAGTCCGGACCAGGCATGGCGCTGCCGGGCGGGGTCGGTATCTCGAAGCTGACGGTGTACGACGTCGGCGGTACGCCGCATGTGCACCTGGCCTGCTCCGAGGGGTACTACGTGCTCGCCGGCGACGGCGCCGTACAGACGTTGTCGACGAAGGGGTACGCCGAGACGCCGCTGCAGGCTGGCGCCGTGGTCTCGTTCGGCCCCGGGACGATCCACCGGCTGGTGAACCGCGGCGGTCTCCGGATCCTCGCCCTGATGTCGAACTCCGGTCTTCCAGAGGCCGGCGATGCCGTGATGACGCTGCCGCCGGAGTTTCTCGCCGACCGCGAGACGTATCTGAAAGCGACTGCGCTCACCGACGAAGCACGGACGCAGTCCGCGATGGCGCGGCGCGACCTCGCAGTACAGGGTTTCGCCGTACTGCGGGAGCGCTATGAATCGGAAGGGCCGTCCGCGCTGGACGAGTTCTACGCGGCCGCCGTACGGCTCGTGCAACCGCAACTGGCGGACTGGCGGAAGCGCTGGGAGCAGGGCGCGCGCCGCCTGGCCGACGAGACCGGGGCCGCGCTCGACGCACTGGAGGCCGGCACCGCGCCGCACCTGGAATCAGCTGAGCTGCACCAACTTCCCGCACCCACTGAGTCCGGCCTGCACGGCATGTGCGGCCGCCTCGACGTTTATGACACTCGAGCGTGAGAGGTACGACTGTGAACGAGCGACGCATCGGCATCGTGATGAACGGCGTCACCGGCCGGATGGGCCTGCGCCAGCACCTCGAGCGTTCCATCCTGGCGATCCGTGAGCAGGGCGGGCTGCCCGCCGCGGACGGCACGATGATCATCCCCGAACCGATCCTGGTCGGCCGCAACGAGCTCAAGCTGCGCCGGATCGCCGAGCAGTACGGGCTGGAGCGGTGGACCACCGACCTGGCCGAGGCGCTGGCCGAGCCGGACGTGGAGATCTACTTCGACTCCCAGCTCACCCAGCTGCGCGAGAAGGGCGTCCGGGCCGCGGTCGAGGCCGGTAAGGCGATCTACTGCGAGAAGCCGATCGCCGAGAGCCTGGAGGCGGCGGTCGACCTGGCCCGTACGGTGATCGACTCCGGGCTGAAGAACGGCGTTGTGATGGACAAGCTGTCGCTGCCCGGCCTGCGGAAGCTGAAGCGACTGGTGGACGGTGGGTTCTTCGGGCGGATCTTGTCGGTGCGCGGTGAGTTCGGCTACTGGGTGTTCGAGGGCGACTGGCAGGAGGCGCAGCGGCCGTCGTGGAACTACAAGTCCGAAGAGGGCGGCGGCATCATCCTCGACATGTTCTGCCACTGGCGGTACGTGCTCGACCAGACGTTCGGGTCGGTCAAATCCGTGTACTGCCAGGGCGCGACGCATATCCCGACGCGGGTGGACGAGCAGGGCGACAAGTACGCAGCGACGGCGGACGATGCGGCGTACGGCGTCTTCGAACTCGAGGGCGGGATCGTCGCGCAGATGAACTCGTCGTGGGCGACGCGGGTGTTCCGGGATGAGCTGGTCGAGTTTCACGTGGACGGGACCGAGGGGTCCGCGGTCGCCGGGTTGCGGCGGTGCCGGGCACAGCACCGGTCGGCGACACCGAAGCCGGTGTGGAACCCGGATCTGCCGGCGACGGAGAAGTTCCGCGAGCAGTGGGCCGAGGTGCCGGACAACGAGCCGTTCGACAACGGCTTCAAGGTCCAGTGGGAGATGTTCCTGCGCCACGTCGTCGACGACACCCCCTTCACCTGGGACTTCATCGAAGCCGCCAAGGGCGTACAGCTGGCCGAGCTGGGCCTGCAGTCCTGGCACGAAGGCCGAAAGCTCGAGGTGCCGAAGCTCGACCTCGAGGTCCGCTGATGGGGCTGGAACTCAGGCTGCCTACGGGCGCCGGGAACCACGGCGGTCCCGCCTCGGCCACCGGCGCAGGAGGTGGTGGTAGCCAGCCGGACAGCGCGCCCAGGGGGAGCCGATCGGCGCACGACGGCGGGGGCTTGGAGACCTATCGGCTGTCGGGGGTGCCGGTTGCTCAGGGCACCTATCGGCCGGCCTCGTCGCGGTTGGCGTTTGCGGCGGCTCATGTGGTGGCGGATCCGTTGGGGGACAACTCGCCGGGGGCTCCTGCGGTGGTGGATTGGGAGCATACGCTGGCGTTTCGGCGGTACTTGTGGTCGTTGGGGTTGTCTGTGGCTGAGGCTATGGATACGGCACAGCGCGGGATGGGGCTGGACTGGAAGGCTACGCAGGAGCTGATTCGGCGGTCGGCGGGTGAGGCGCCGGACGGGCGGATAGCGGTTGGTGTCGGCACGGATCAGCTGACGGGTCCGGCGGCTTTGGACGCGGTGATCGGCGCGTACGAGGAGCAGCTTGCTGTTGCCGAGGACGTGAGCGCCCAGCCGATCCTGATGGCCAGCCGAGCCCTGTGCGCGGCCGCAGAATCCCCCGACGACTACCGCAAGGTCTACGACCACCTGCTCAACCAGTCGACCCGACCGGTCATCCTCCACTGGCTCGGGCCGATGTTCGACCCCGCGCTGGAAGGGTATTGGGGCAGCGACTCGTTCGAGTCCGCCATGGCGTTCGTCGTCGACCTCATCAACGACAACGTGGCGAAGGTCGACGGAATCAAGATCTCGTTGCTCGACGCCACCTATGAAGTTGCCCTGCGCAACAGTCTGCCGGAAGGCGTGCGGCTCTACACAGGTGACGACTTCAACTACCCCGAACTGATCCGAGGCGACGACAACCGGCACAGCGACGCCCTGCTCGGGATCTTCGCCGCGATCGCCCCAGCCGCAGCGGCCGCGCTGAAGGCGCTGGACTCCGGCGACCTGGCGGAGTACACCCGGGTGTTCGAGCCGACCGTCCCGCTGGCCCGGCAGATCTTCTCCGCGCCGACGTACTACTACAAGACCGGGATCGCCTTCCTGGCTTGGCTCAACGGCCATCAGCCCGGCTTCACGATGGTCGGCGGCCTCCAGACAGGACGGTCGCTGCCGCACCTGGCCGACACGTTCCGCCTGGCCGACCAAGCCGGCGTGCTCACTGATCCGGAGCTCGCCGTCGACCGGTTCCGCCAACTGTTGCGCGTGAGCGGTGTCGACGCATGAATCGGTACAGCCTCAACCAGGCGACAACGAAGTACTGGCCGCTCGAGGACGTCGTCGCGGCCAGCGCCGACGCCGGCCTCGAATGGATCGGCCTGTGGCGCGAGCCCATCCAGGAGTACGGCGTCGACCAGGCTGCCAAACTCGTCGCCGACGCCGGCCTCAAGGTCTCGTCCCTCTGCCGCAGCGGCTTCTTCACCTCGACCGATCCCGCCGAACGCAAGGCGAAGATCGACGACAACCGCCGCGCGATCGACGAGGCCGCGACCATCGGTACGTCGGTCCTCGTCCTCGTCAGCGGCGGCCTCCCCGCGGGTTCACGGGACCTCGACGGCGCGCGCGCGATGGTGCGCGACGGTTTGGCCGAGCTCGCGCCGTACGCCGAACAACGTGGCGTGAAGCTCGCCGTCGAGGCACTGCACCCGATGTTCTGCTCGGACCGTTGTGTGGTGTCGTCGCTCGGCGGCGCGCTCGAGCTGGCCGAGCAGTTCCCGGCGTCGCAGGTCGGCGTGATCGTGGACGCGTACCACCTGTGGTGGGACGCGGACGTGTACCGGCAGATCGAGCGGGCCGGTGAGCGGATCCTGTCGTACCAGGTCAGCGACTGGGTGGTTCCGCTGCCCGAGGACACGCTGCTCGGGCGCGGCATGATGGGCGACGGTTCGATCGAGCTGCGCCGGCTGCGCGAGGCTTGCGACGCAGCGGGGTACGACGGGCCGATCGAGGTCGAGATCTTCAACCAGCAACTGTGGGACGCGCCTGGTCAGGAGGTCTTCGACCTGGCGCTCGCACGGTACAAGGAACACGTCATCTAGTTGATCGAGGAGCTGTCTGTATGACTATTCCCGCCGGTGGTATCGGGATGCACCTCTACACGATGCGGGACGTCCTGGCCGAGGACTACCCGGGGACGCTGAAGCGCCTCGCCGGGATCGGCTACCAGACGGTCGGGGTGAGCGGCCGGTTCGACCACAGCGCCGAGGAGATCCGGTCGTACGCCGACGACGCCGGGCTGAAGATCGTGCTCGAGCACGTCGGGTACAAACGGCTGGCCGACGACTGGGCCGGCGCGCTCGCCGATGTGAAGACGCTCGGCGCGCAGTGGGCCGTCGTACCGTCGATCCCGTCCGAGCAGCACTCGATCGAGGGGTTCAAGGCTGCGGCAGCCGCGTTCACCGAGGCCGGGAAGGTGGCGCGCGACGCCGGGCTGAAGCTGCTGTTCCACAACCACGGGCGTGACTTCGACGAGGTCGACGGGCAGGTGCTGTACGACATCCTGCTGGGCGTGGACCCGGAGCTGCTCGGGTTCGAGCTGGACCTGTACTGGGCGGTGGACGGCGGGCACGACCCGGCGAAGCTGTTCCAGGAGCACCCCGGCCGGTTCCCCGCGCTGCACGTCAAGGACATGGCCGAGGACGGCTCGTGGGAGGACGTCGGCGCCGGGAAGCTGGACTTCGGCGCGATGTTCGAACACGCCCAGGCGGGCGGCGTGGAGCAGTGGCTGGTCGAGCACGACAAGCCCACCGACGCCTGGAAGTCGGCCGAACGCAGCTACCGCGGCCTGACCGAAATCCGGTACTCAGAACTGTGAGAACCAACGCTTAACCGGATCAATTCTGATTACGTCTGCTCACAGGTGGTGAGATCGGCCTATTCTCGACGGGTGCAGAACGATCCAACGGTGCGGCTGACCGCCGTCCGTCGCCTGTACGAAGTGAGCGCCCGGATGGGCGCTGGGCGAAGCCTTGCCGAAACCCTGCAGGCCGTCGTCGACGGGGTCGTGACCGGGCTCGGATTCGGGATCGCCGTACTGAACCTGCGGCACGCGGACGGGAAGTTCGAGGTGATCGCGGTCGCAGGTTCACCCGAGGCGCGCGAGGCGCTGCTCGGGCGGGTCAGCGCCCCGGACATCTTCGACACCGAGTTCGCGATCGCGGACGCGTGGGGCAAGCTCCGATTCGTGCCGCACGAGCGGCTGCCCGAGGGCGAGGTGGTCGGGTGGGTGCCCGACGTACCGGTGTCTGACGACCCGGGCGCGTGGCATCCACTCGACGCACTGTTCGCGCCGCTGTACTCGTCCGACGGCGAGCTGGTCGGGATGCTCTCGGTCGACCTCCCCGAGGACCAGCGGCGGCCCGGTCCGATCCACCGGGAGCTGCTGGAGATCTTCGCGACCCAGGCCGGCGTGGCGATCGACAAGGCCCGGCTGGCCGACCAACTGCTCGCCGAGAAGACCCGGCTGGAGGCCAGCGAGGCGACGTTCCGGCTCGTCTTCGAAGGCGCCGGCAACGGGATGGCCACGATCGGCTTCGACGGCCCGGACCGCGGCCGGATCCTGCGCGTCAACGACGCCTTCTGCCGGATCACGGGGTACGCCGCGAACGACCTGCTCGGGGCGCGCCTGGCCCAGTTCCTCCGCGACGAGGAGCCGCAGTCGACCCGGACAGACCTCGAAGACGTTGCCACTAGCAACGGAACGTACCGGTTCGAGCGGGTCTTCACACAGCCGAGCGGGAACGCCATCTGGCTCGGCGGCACGGCGGCGATCGTCGAACAGGGTGCCGATAGGCCGCGGATCCTGCTGATCCAGATCGACGATGTGACGGCTCGCAAGGATGCCGAGCGCGAGCTCCGCCATCATGCCGCGCATGATCCGCTGACAGGTCTGCCGAACCGCCGGTTGTTGCAGCACCGGTTCACGAAGGTGCTGGAGCGGACGCGTATGACGGGACGTCCCGGGGCGCTCCTCTTCTGCGATTTGAACCACTTCAAACTCGTCAACGACGGGTACGGGCATGAGGCCGGCGACCGCGCGCTGCGCGAGATCGCGAACCGCTTGACCACTGCCGTCCGCCACGGCGACACGGTTGCCCGGCTGGGCGGCGACGAGTTCGCCGTACTCGCCGAAGACATCTCCGGCGACGACCTGACCACGCTGATCACCCGCCTCGAGTCCGCCGTCAGCCGCCCCCTCCCCAACATCGCAGTAGAAGTCACCACCAGCGTCGGCACAGTCCCCATCACCCCCACCACCACCAACCTCGACACCCTCCTCCACGAAGCCGACCAGGCCATGTACGACGCGAAGAACCGCCGCATCTAGCAGCGAGCTGCCGGCTACCCCACGCGGTGCTACGCGCGGCTCCCACCCACGCTGACTGTCCGGCGTGCTAGGCGGATCATCCTGCCGCCGAGTTGCATCAACCTGCAGTTCAGGTGCCTTGTATCGCGAGTGGGCCCGTGGTTGAAATGAAGCTCATTGATTTCTGGGGGGATCGACGGATGCCGCGCACTTTGATGAACGAGCCCGCTTGGGTGGCCTATGCGCAGATCTATGTGGAGAGTGCGGAGAACTCCGCCGAACTAGGAGAATGCTTCGCCGGGCAACGGAACGGGTTGTGTGGGGCGGCGGTGCCGGGGAAGTTGTACTTGATTACCGGCCTCCACACCGGAGAGGTCGGCTTTGCGGTCGAGCTGCACGAGACGATGCCTCCGGTCGAGTACAGCGCGGAGGACGTTGTCGAAGCGTCGTACCGGCCGATCGGTGACGCGATGCTGGTCACGTGGGCAGGCGACGGTGGATGGTGGCCGCTGGATCTTGAGCCGCAAACCGACTACCGCGTCAGGTTCTCAGCGTGGGGCATGGATGCCGGCCACCAGGCGTCCCCGCCGATGGACGGCGAGCCGCTCGTGGACCGGTACCTGCTGCAGTTCTGGCCGGCTCGGCCTGCGCCGGATCGGGTGGTGAAGGAGACCAGTAAGCAGGCGGCGTACTGGCACAAGTTCGCCCGCGAACAGCCGACGCCTGCCGAGCTCGCCAAGAGGAAGCAGGAGAGGGCACGTCAGGACGAAGCGCGACGCCTTGCCGAGCGCATGGCGGCCTGGGGCGGTGCGCTGCCGAGCGAGCAGCTGGCGCGCACCACGAACGGCCAGCAGTTGGCGCTCTTCGACCGGGCGTTGGTGGATGCACTCGAGCGGACCGAACCGCAGACGTTGCGATTGATAGCACGGTGGGCGGCGCGCCGCGCGTGCGAGGAAGCTGGGTACGGCGGGAACGAGCGTGTCGCCGCCATCTTGGACCGAATGGACCGCGGCGCCGACTGGCTCGAAACCCTGAACGGACCGCCGCGCCCGGTCGAACCGGGGGCAGAGGCGAGCGCCACGGTGCACCAGTTCGTGACCCAGGCCTACGGGTGGTTCGACGACCGCGACCCGTTCGACAACACCGTGACAGTGGTCACCGCAACTTTCAACGTAGAGGCATTCTCCGCGGCAATCGAAACAATCTGGCTGGCAACCGAGCCCTTCGAAGACAAGACCCGATTGCTGGCGGAACTACGCGAGCGCTTCCTCACGAGCCCAGCCACGTAAAGGTCTTAGCGGTGTGCTGGTCGGTTGCTGACTCCGACTTCGCAGTCGCCTGCGTCTGCAGCGACCTCGACACGCACGAGCCGACTACACCGCAGGGCAGCCGCGATCGCTCGCGCGAAGCTGCCGTAGTCACCTCGACGCGCACCAACCAGCCACACCACGCAGCGGTCGCACGCGCAGCAGCACCTACAGGCGCGGGGCAGCTCGCAGCCAGTTCGACACTTACGAACCAGCAGGACCACGCAGCGGTCGCACGCGCGATAGCGCGCACGGGTGCGGGCGGCAGCCCGCAGGTCCGGCGATAGCCGG
>NZ_JBHXSQ010000004.1:598660-720422 GCF_042715335.1 Kribbella sp. NPDC058693 | reverse complement strand
GAAGGGATGCTCCGGGCGATAAGCCCCGGGGGTGGGCGGGTGCGGCGCGTAGCACGGCGACGAAGGAGCCGCGCGTAGCACCGCGATGGGCTGACCGCAGCCAGCTCGCCAGATACGAACCAACCCCACCACGAGGCGGTCGCACGCGCGGCAGCGCGCACGGGTGCGGGCGGCAGCCCGCCAGTCCGGCGATAGCCGGAAGGGATGCTCCGGGCGATAAGCCCCGGGGGTGGGCGGGTGCGGCGCGTAGCACGGCGACGAAGGAGCCGCGCGTAGCACCGCGATGGGCTGACCCCCAGTTCCTATGAGCCGAGTTTGGTGAGGGCTCCGTCGGTTAGGCGGTAGACGGTCCAGTCGTCTTGGGGGGTGGCGCCCAGGGACTTGTAGAAGTCGATGGCGGGGGTGTTCCAGTTGAGGACGGACCATTCGAGGCGTTCGTAGTTGTTCTCGACGCATTCCTGGGCCAGGGCTGTGAGGAGGGCCTTGCCCAGGCCGGTGCCTCGGGTTTCGGGGCGGACGAAGAGGTCTTCCAGGTAGATGCCGTGGACGCCGCGCCAGGTGGAGAAGTTGAGGAACCAGATCGCGCAGCCGGCTACCTCGCCTTCGTGTTCGGCAACGTGGCAGAAGACCGCGGGGTTGGGGCCGAAGAGGGCGGTCTCCAGCTGGTCGGCGGTCAGGTGGCACTCGTCGGGGGCGCGTTCGTACTCCGCCAGCGCGTATACGAGCTCCACAAGCGCCGGGATGTCCTCCGGCCGGGCACGGCGAATCCGTTCGTCGGTCTGCATACCGCCTATCCTGCACCGGCAACCGGGATCAGCCCGTCGCCCCCAGGGTCAGCCGTGACCGGGTCAGCCGTCGCAGCCGGGGCCAGTCTCCGCTGCCGGGCTCATCCTCCGCGGCCGGAGTCAGCCGTCAGGAGGGGCAGTCGTCCCACCCGGCTCAGCCGTCACAGCCGGGGTTAGTCGTCGCGTTCAGTGTCTTGGTCGGCCTCCGGGGTGGCGGCGTATGCGTCGGGGCGTTCGCCCATTCCGGTGTTCGCGTCCGGGGCGTCGGTGTCGACGCCGGCGTACGTCGAGGTCTGTAGCTGCAGCGCCATCGCCAGTTCCGGATCGGCCCGCAGCACAGAACCCCGCTCGACGGTGATCTTGTCGAAGACGGCGTACATCTTGCTCGGGTCCGGGTCGGCGCTCTTCTCCAGGTCCTCCGGGTACGCCGCGCTGGACGCCGCGTTCCACTCGTCCCGTTCGACGCGGTCGAAGTCGAGGCGGTACGGCGACATCTCGGCGACGTGGTTCATGAACACCTTGCCCGCGGCACCGTTTCCCTCGCGGAACGGGTGGGTGAGGTTCTGGTAGCTGTACACCTCGGCGATGCTCTGGACGAACTCGTCCCGCGACATCGTCGACCAGTCCTTGTCGTTGATCCTCGCGCTGACCTTGTCGGTCCACTTGTCGAGCAGCTCGGCCGGCACGAACATCTTGCCCTGCTTGGTGATCCCGACGTTGCGGAACTCCCCGGCCCAGTCGTACACGTCCTGGAGCAGATGCTTGTGGATCGCCTGCACATGCGCCTTGTCGTACGTACGCGGGATATCCACCTCACCCCGATCGATCTCGCCCTGCCGCATCGACCGCAGCCGGTACTCGGCGAAGTGCAGCTCGATCGGGTTCTTGATGCCGAGCTTGTTCCGTAGACAGCCGCCGGGCTCCCAGAGGTAAGCGTTCCAGCGCTCCGCCTCCGGTGAGGTCACACCGGGTCTCCGCCGGTCACCTTCGACATCGTGCGACGGATGTACTCCGCGGTATCGATCCGGCCCGCCTCGCGGTCGGCCAGGTCGGCGACGTCGTCGCGTTGCGGCTCCCAGCCTTCCAGCCGGTTGTTCGCGAGCGCGTCGCTGACCCGCTGCTTCTGGTCATCGTCGAGCGATTCGAACAACTCCGGCCAGCGCTGGGCATAGCGGCACGGTTCGTAGGCCATCAGTCAGCTCCCCGAGTAGCTAGCAATCGGGACAGCGTAGCGAAGTCCGAATTCCTACCATCACAACGCGTTAACTTACCGAGCAGATCCGTTAACCCTGTCGCCACCTACCGCCTGAACACTGACAGCTCCTTCCCGCCCTTCACCTGGAGGAACCATGTCCGTGTCACGCCGTCGCTTCCTGGGGTACGGGGGTGCGGGCTCCGCCGCCGTACTGCTCGGCACCGGGGCCTGGGACGCCTCGACCACGTACGCCAGCCCGTCCGGCACCGGCAACCCGTTCACGCTCGGCGTCGGCTCGGGCGATCCGCAGTACGACGGTGTCGTGCTCTGGACCCGTCTCGCCACCGACCCGTACGCCGTCGACGGGAAGGGCGGCATGCCCGCGCGCCCGGTCCGGGTCGAGTACGAGGTCGCGTACGACGAGAACTTCCGCCACGTCGTACGGCGATCCAGCGTCGTCGCCACGCCCGGGCTCGGCCACTCCGTCCACCCCGAGGTCCGCGGCCTGCTGCCCGACCACGTGTACTACTACCGCTTCCGTACCGGCCGCGAGGTCTCGCCGACCGGCCGGACCCGGACCGCCCCGCACCCGCTGACGAACCCGCGCGACCTGCGCTTCGCGTTCGCGTCCTGCAACGCCTGGCAGGACGGGTACTTCACCGCCTACGACCACATGGCGAACGAGGATCTGGACCTGGTCGTGCACCTCGGCGACTACATCTACGAGTCCGGCGTGAAGACCAACAAGCGCGGCATCACCACCGACCCGCGGTTCCACACCGAGACCTTCGACCTCGCCCGGTACCGCCTGCAGTACAGCCTCTACAAGACCGAGGCGCCGCTACAGGCCGCGCACGCCGCGCACCCGTGGATCCACACGTTCGACGACCACGAGGTGGAGAACAACTGGGCCGGCGACCTCTCGCAGGCCGACACCGAGCCGGACCAGGACCCGGCCGTGTTCCGGGCCCGTCGCGCCGACGCGTTCCAGGCCATGTACGAGAACCTGCCGCTCCGGCACGCGCAGATGCCGTCCGGCCCGGACATCCGCTACCACCGGCGCCTCCCGTACGGCCGGCTCGCGGACTTCACCATCCTCGACACCCGCCAGCACCGCACCGACCAGCCGTGCGGCGACGGCGACTCGTCGACCTGTGACGACCGGTTCAACCCGGACAACACCATGCTCGGCGGCAAACAGCGCGCCTGGCTGCTGGACGGGTTCCGGCAGTCGAAGGCCCGCTGGCAGGTGATCGGCAACCAGACCCCGATGGGCCAGACCGACTGGACGCCGGGTCCGGAGACCCATGTCTGGCTGGACCCGTGGGACGGTTATGTTGCCGAGCGCAACAAGGTGCTCGGCGCCGCGCAGGACAGCGGAGTACGCAACCTGGTCGTCATCACCGGCGACCGGCACCAGAACTACGCTCTCGAACTCAAGCGCGACTACGCCAACCCAACCTCCGCCACGGTCGGCACCGAGTTCGTCGGTACGTCGATCACCAGCGGCGGCAACGGCGCCGACATGACCGACCAGGGCCGGCAGTTCCTCGAGGCGAACCCGCACCTGAAGTTCTTCAACTCCCAGCGCGGGTACGTCCGGGTCACGGTCGACCAGAAGCAGTGGAAGTCCGACTTCCGCGTCGTCCCGTACGTCGAAACGCCGGACGCCCCGATCACCACGCGAGCGACGTACGTCGTGGAAGACCGCCGCCCGCACGTCCACTCAGCCTGATCACACGCCCAGGCCGCCGTCCACGCGCAGCACGGCACCGGTCACGTACGACACCCGGTCGCTGAGCAGCCAGGCGACGGCCTGGGCGACGACGTCGTACGCCTGCTGTCCGTGGTGGGTACGCAGCGGCTCAGCTCAGCGGCGGAGTGATTCCGCTGAGCCAGTTGTCGTCGATCTCCAGCTCGCGGTCGCCGACGACCTTCATCGTGTCGAGCCGCTGGATGTCGTCGGCGGTGAGCACAAGGTCGGCGGCGGCCGCGTTCTCCTCCAGGCGAGGGCGACCTGGCCCGGTGCGGCGTCGTGCGCGATGGCTATCTCGCGGACGGCCTGTACGGCGGCGAGGTTCGTCTCGAACACCTCGCGGGAGAAGCGCGGCATCTTGCGGCGGTAGTCGTTCGCCGGCAGATCGTCGTACGACGTGATGTTGCCGGTGAGCATGCCGCGGCCGAGTGGGCTGTACGGGACGATGCTGATGCCGAGTTCCTGGGTCAGCGGGAAGATCTCGTCCTCGATCTCGCGCGACCACAACGACCACTCGGTCTGCAGCGCGGTGATCGGGTGGTCCGCGTGCGCGCGGCGGATGGTGTCGGGGGCGGCCTCGCTCAGGCCGAGGTACCGAACTTTGCCCTCGGCAACCAGTTCGGCCATCGCGCCGACGGTCTCCTCGATCGGGGTCCGCGGATCGACCCGGTGCTGGTAATAGAGGTCGATGTGGTCGACGCCGAGACGGCTGAGCGAGCGCTCGACCTGCTGCCGGACGTACTTCGGACGGCCGTCGACGACGGCTCCCTGCTCCCGACCCGGGCCGCGGACGATGCCGAACTTGGTCGCGAGTACGACCTGGTCGCGGCGGCCGGCGATCGCCCGGCCGATGATCTCCTCGCTGTCGCCGTACCGGTCGGAGGTGTCGATCAGCGTGACGCCGAGGTCGAGGGCGCGGCCGATCAGGGCGTCGTCACCGGACTGCTCGGCGGTCTGCCCGTACGGCCGGGCGAAACCCATCGCGCCGTAGCCGATAGCCCCGACGGCGAGGCCGGCCGGACCGAGTTTGCGCTACTGCCACCCGGGCGGCGATCCTGCGGGCGGCGCAGGCCGCGTTCACCGAGCGCGGGTACGACGGTGCCGGCGTACGCGAGATCGCGCGAGGTGGACCCGCGGCTGATCGGCAAGTACTTCGGCTCGAAGGAAGGACTGTTCACCGAGGTCGTCGAGGTCGCGTACGAGAAGTCGATGATGAGGACGCCCGAGCTCAACCATGAGGCGGCGAAGGCGCTACTGACAGGCGAGGACCAGCACGCGACCGACGGCATGCTGCTGACGCTGCGCTCGGTGGCGAACCCGCGGGCCGCGGCGATCATGCGCGACCGCCTCGAACGGAACTACCAGGCCCGGCTCGCCGAGGGTTTGCCCGGACCGGACAAGACCGGGCGGTCGGCGCTGCTGATCGCGATCTGTGCCGGGATGATGCTGAACCGGACCGTCCTCGGGTCGACCGTGCTCAACGACGGCGACGTCGTGAAGCTCATCCCGTACCTGCACGCGGCGCTGGACGCGGTGGCCGACATTCAGTAGTCGAGCTGCTGAGTGTGTGCGGATATTCCTGTTGGAATTCGCAGTCGTCGCGCGGGACGTTGGATGTATGGCAACTGACACGAACCAGACCCGCCGGATCGGTGACGTCGAGGTATCCGCGATCGGACTCGGCGGCATGCCGATGTCGATCGAGGGCCGACCCGACGAGGCCCGGTCGATCGCGACCATCCACGCGGCGCTGGACGCCGGGATCACGCTGATCGACACCGCCGACGCGTACCACCTGACCGCGACCGACGACGGCCACAACGAGAGCCTGATCGCCAAGGCGCTGGCGTCGTACGGCGGGGACACCTCCGACGTACTGGTCGCGACCAAGGGCGGCCACCTGCGTCCCGGCGACGGCAGCTGGACCCTCGACGGCTCCCCGAAGCACATCGCCGAAGCGGCCGAGGCGTCGCTGAAGCGGCTCGGCGTGGAGGCGATCGGGCTGTACCAGTTCCACCGCCCCGACCCGAAGACGCCGTACGAGGACTCCGTCGGCGCGATCCGCGACCTCCTCGACGCCGGCAAGATCCGCATGGCGGGCATCTCGAACGCGAACCCAGCCCAGATCAAGCAGGCCAACGAGATCCTCGGCGGACGACTGGTGTCGGTCCAGAACCAGTTCTCCCCGAAGTTCCGCTCCAGCGAACCCGAACTGGACCTCTGCGACGAACTGGGCATCGCCTTCCTCCCGTGGTCCCCCCTCGGCGGCATCACCAACGCGGCGGAACTCGGCGCGAAATACCCCGCCTTCCAGACCCTCGCAGCCGAGCTAGGCGTCAGCCCCCAGAAACTCACCCTCGCCTGGATGCTCGCCAAGTCCCCCATCGTCATCCCAATCCCGGGCTCCAGCCGCCCTGAAACCATCCGCGACTCCTACTCCGCGGTCGACCTACAACTGACCCCGGACCAGGTCGCAGCACTCGACGCGTCGGAATAACGAGCGGCGGGTACGGCGTTCTGCGGCGCGTGGAGGATATGCGGGCGTTGAGTTATGGGCTGGGGCAGCAGTACTTCGAGGAGCGGGATTATCGGGGTGCGATTCGGGCGTTGAAGCCGGTTGTCGAGGAGACGCCGGATGATGTCGAGACGCGGCTGTTGCTGGCTCGGGCGTATTACCATGCGGCGTTGTTGAAGCCGGCTGAGGAGCATTTGCTCGAGGTGATCGAGCGGGAGCCGACCGAGTACTACGCCCACCTGATGCTGGCGCGGACGCTCGAGCGGCTGTCGCGGCGGGACGAGGCCGGGAAGTATCGGCGTATTGCGGCGGCGCTGACCGGTGACGACGAGTTGCTGGACGGTCACACCATCTGACGAACACACTGAGGGCCCGCGATCCACACCCGGATCGCGGGCCTTCGGCGTACGTGGAATGAACTCGCCGGCGAGCGGCGTTATGTAGTTTAATAGTTAACTACCTAGGCCAGGAGGACAGATGCAGTTCGGGGTGTTCAGCGTCGGGGACGTGACCGAGAACCCGACCACCGGGACCACGGTCAGCGAGGGCGAGCGGATCAAGGCGATGGTGACGATCGCCAAGAAGGCCGAGGAGGTCGGGCTGGACGTGTTCGCGCAGGGCGAGCACCACAACCCGCCGTTCGTGCCGTCGTCGCCGACGACCCAGCTCGGATTCATCGCCGCGCAGACGTCGAAGATCATCCTGTCCACCTCGACGACGCTGATCACGACCAACGACCCGGTGAAGATCGCCGAGGACTACGCGATGCTGCAGCACCTGGCCGACGGCCGGGTCGACCTGATGATGGGTCGCGGCAACACCGGCCCGGTGTACCCGTGGTTCGGTCAGGACATCCGCAACGGCATCGCGCTCGCCGTCGAGAACTACGCGTTGCTCCGCCGGCTCTGGCGCGAGGACGTCGTCGACTGGGAAGGCAAGTTCCGTACGCCGCTGCAGGGTTTCACGGCGACGCCGCGGCCGCTGGACGGCGTACCGCCGTTCGTGTGGCACGGCTCGATCCGGTCGCCCGAGATCGCCGAGCAGGCGGCGTACTACGGTGACGGGTTCTTCCACAACAACATCTTCTGGCCGATGTCGCACACCAAGCAGATGATCGACCTGTACCGCCGCCGCTTCGAGCACTACGGGCACGGAGCCGCTGACCAGGCGATCGTCGGCCTAGGCGGTCAGATCTTCATGCGGAAGAACTCCCAGGACGCAGTCCGCGAGTTCCGGCCGTACTTCGACAACGCTCCGGTCTACGGACACGGGCCGTCGCTCGAGGACTTCAGCCGGGAGACGCCGCTGACTGTCGGCAGCCCGCAGGAGGTTATCGAGCGGACGCTGTCCTTCCGCGAGCACTTCGGTGACTACCAGCGGCAGCTGTTCCTGATCGACCACGCAGGACTGCCGTTGCAGACCGTGCTGGAGCAGCTGGACATCCTCGGCGAAGAGGTCGTTCCGGTACTGCGGAAGGAGTTTGCGGCGCTGAAGCCCGCGCATGTGCCGGACGCACCGACGCACGCTTCCTTGAAGGCCGCATCCGAGCGGGCGCGTGAGCTGGAGACGATCGAATGAACGACAAGGTAATTGCCGTGGTGACGGCCGGGTTGACGACACCGTCGTCGTCCCGGCTGCTCGCCGACCAACTGTCGGCCGCGGTCGCGGACGAGTTGTCGGGTCGCGGGATCACGTCCCGCATCGAGACGATCGAGGTCCGCGACCACGCGCACGACCTCACCAACAACCTCCTGACCGGGTTCCCGTCGGCCGAGCTCCGCGAGGTCCTCGAGACGGTCGCGTCGGCCGACGCCCTCATCGTCGTCAGCCCCACGTTCAGCGCGTCGTACTCCGGTCTGTTCAAGACGTTCTTCGACGTACTCGACGACCAGGCCCTGGCCGGCAAGCCCGTCCTGCTGGCCGCGACCGGCGGCACCGAGCGCCACTCGCTGGTCCTGGAGTTCGCCCTCCGCCCACTCTTCGCCTACCTGAAGGCCCTCCCGGTCCCGACCGGCGTGTACGCCGCCTCGACCGACTGGGGCCCGAACGCCGCCGGCCTCCGCCCGCGCATCACTCAAGCAGCAGGCGAACTGGTCGCCGCCCTCCAACACGAGACGCCGACGGCCGCAGACCCCTTCGACAACCCAACCCCCTTCGAGGACCTACTCAACAGTTGATCGGGACTCGATCAGTTGGGTCAGGCCGTCGAGGATGGTGGTCAGGCCGAACGTGAGGGCGTGGGCGGGGTCCATGGCTGACTGGAAGTGTTCGCCGACTGCGGTGCCTACCCGGCCGGCGACGGGGAAGTGGGTGCCGGACATGACTGTGGTGAGCGTCGGGGAGATCTGACGCCACCACTCCTCGTCGGTGAGGCCGGAGTCGCGCTGGGTGCGGAGTTGTTCGGCGCCGGCGCGGGCGGTGCCCTGGACGTGCGTGAGGACGAGCGCCAGCGCCGAATCCATCTCGACATCGGTCAGACCCAGGCCGTCGAGCGGGCGTAGCTCGGCCTCGTACTTGCGGGTGATGTTCGGGCCCAGCGCCGTACGCATCGTCGGGACCTCGTGGACCCACGGGTGGGCTGTCAGCACGGACCAGTTGCGGTGGGCAATGAATTCGAGCGCGCCGCGCCAGCCGCCGGGTTGCTTCGACGGCTCGTCGTCGTCCGCGTACAGGTCGGCGTACACCCGGTCGAACATCAGGTCGGTCAGCTCGCCCTTGCCCGGGACGTGCGTGTAGAGCGACATCGTGCCGACCTTCAGCCGGTCGGCGACCATCCGCATCGAGAGCGCCTCGAGGCCCTCGGAGTCGGCGAGCTCGATCGCCGCGTCCACGATCGCGCGCACGGTCAGCCCGGAGCGGCCGGGTTTGGCGTGGCTCCCCCAGAGCAGCGCCAGACTGCGCGCCGGATCGGGCGCAGCCGCCTTCCTTCCCGCCACCGGAACCTTCTTCCACCGCTCGTCGTTGAACGCATCGTACCTGAGCCGTACAATGTACGGTACACTCTACGGCTCAACGACTCGAGAGGTGGGAATGACTACGGAGCGAGTGATCGAAGCCGTCGGCGTACGGAAGAACTACAAGGGCGGCACGGAGGGTGCGGGGCTGAACGGCTTCGACCTCGACGTCACGGCAGGCACGGTGACGGGCCTGCTCGGCCCGAACGGCGCCGGCAAGACGACGGCGTTGCGGATCCTGTCCACGCTGCTGGAGCTGGATTCCGGTACGGCGACGATCGCGGGGTACGACGTACGCCGGCAAGGAGCGGAGGTACGACGGCGGATCGGGCTCGTCGGGCAGTACGCCGCGGTGGACGAGATCCTCACCGGGCGGCAGAACCTGGTGATGTTCGGGCGGCTGAATCATCTGAAGAACGCCCGGAGCAGGGCGGACGAGTTGCTGGAGCGGTTCAGCCTGACGGAGGCGGCGGATCAGGCGGTGAGCAAGTACTCCGGCGGGATGCGCCGGCGGCTGGATCTCGCGGCGAGCCTGATCGTGGCGCCGCGGGTGTTGTTCGTGGACGAGCCGACGACCGGGCTGGATCCGGCCGGGCGGCTGGAGGTGTGGTCCGCCGTACGGCAGCTGGTCGACGGCGGTACGACGGTGTTGCTGACGACGCAGTACCTGGAGGAGGCGGATCAGCTGGCGAACCGGATCTCGATGCTCAAGGCGGGAAAGGTCGTTGCCGAGGGCACACCTGATGAATTGAAGACGCAGCTCGGGTCCGACTGGCTGGAGATCGTGCTCGCGGATCCCGACGACGTACAACGGGTCGTGGACCTGGCCGGGCTGGTTGCGGACGGGGAGATCCGGGTGGTCGACGTACGGGTGAGTGTGCCGGTGAAGGATCGGACGAAGGCGTTGGTGGTGATGGCGAACTCGTTGCATGAGGCAAGGATCGAACCGGAGGACATCACGTTACGGCGGCCGACGCTGGACGAGGTCTTCCTGCACCTGACCGGGGCCGCCGCATGAACGGCCTCGGGTGGGCGCTCGCGGACAGTTGGACGATCGCGCGGCGGACGTTGACGCACTGGCGGATGCAGCCGGGGCTGGTGCTGTTCCAGTGGTTCTTCCCAGTGCTGATGCTGCTGATGTTCGGCGGGCTGCTGGGCGGGGCGATGGAGTTCCCGGAGGGTTCGTCGTACTACGAGTTGCTGGTGCCCGGGATCTTTGCGCTGGCGATGCTGTTCGGGCTCGAGGGCACGATGACGGCGGTCACGACCGATGTGTCGAAGGGGGTGACGGACCGGTTCCGTTCGCTGCCGATGAGCTCGACGGCGGTGGTGCTGGGTCGGTGCATCGCGGACATGCTCGACTCGGTGGTCACCCTGCTCGTGCTGGTCGCGACCGGCCTGGCGCTGGGTTGGCGCTGGCATGAGGGTCTGCCGGCCGCGCTGGCGGCGTTCGGGTTGCTGTTGCTGCTGAGGTTCGCCTTGCTGTGGGTCGGGATCTTCATCGGTCTGAGCGTGAAGAATGCGCAGAGCGTGACGATGGTCCAGGTCCTGGTCTGGCCGATCGGCTTCCTCTCCAGCACGTTCGTCGCCACGTCGACGATGCCGGCCTGGCTGGGCACGATCGCCCAGTGGAACCCGCTCTCATCCACCGCGACGGCCGCCCGCAACCTCTTCGGCAACCCCGACCCTTCCGCCACCGCCACCTGGATAGGGACCCACGCGGAGCTAGCCGCGGTCATCGCACCCCTCGTGCTGACCGCGGTCTTCCTCCCACTCTCAGCCCACCGCTTCCGCACGCTGTCGCGGTAGACATCACCAGTTGCCTGCGCGAAGTTGCCGTCTCGCGCAGGCGACTGGGCCGGCTGCTCAGGGTGTCAGTTGGCCGCCGTTGATTTCGATGATTTGGCCGGTTACGTAGGAGGACATGCGGTCGGAGGCGAGGAACAGGATCGTGCCGACGCACTCGTGCGGCGTACCGGTGCGGCCCATCGGGATGGTGGCGAGCATGGCCTGCATCTGGGCGTCCGCGGTGTGGCGCTCGTGGAACGGGGTCTTGATGACGCCCGGTGCGATCGCGTTCACCCGGATGCCCTCCGGGGCGAGCTCCTTGGCCAGGCCGCGGGTGAAGGTGCTGACGGCGCCCTTGCTGGTCGCGTAGACGACCGACCCGCCGGCGCCGCCCGTCCGCCCGGCGATCGACGTGACGTTGATGATCGATCCGCCGCCCTGCGCCCGGAACACCGGCACGATCCGCCGGCTCAGCGCGAACACCGAGGTCAGGTTCACGTCGAGGATCCGGTGGAACTCCTCGTCCGGTACGTCGGAAATCGGCGACCGGTGGACCAGGTCCCCGGCGTTGTTCACGAGTACGTCGATCCGCCCGTGCTGCGCGAGTACCTCGTCGATGAACGCGTCCGCCGACTTCGGGTCAGCCAGATCCGCCTGGTGCAACGACGCCGTACCGCCGGCCGTCTGTACCGCCCCGACCGTGTGCTTCGCGCCGTCGGAGTTCTGGTGGTAATGGAGCGCGACCGAAGCCCCCGTCTCCGCGAACCCGACCGCCGCCGCAGCCCCGATCCCGCTGCTGGCCCCGGTCACCACGACAACCTGATCCCTGAAATCCAGATATCCCATGGCCCCTATCCTCTCCTGCTCCGGCGAACGTAACTCGCCGTACGCGCGTCCATTGGTCTAGACCCGGCGGTAGATTCGATGGATGGGATACGCGCTCGGGGAGCTGGGGCTGCGGCGGTGGCGGACCGGTGATGCGTTGCGGCTGGCCGCGGCGCATGCGGATCCTGAGATGGTGAGCCAGGGCGGGATCGTGGACCGGGCGTCCGCGGTCGACTGGATCGGGCGGGTCGCGGACCTGGACAACGGGCACGTGTACGCCGTGGCGGACGCCGACGATCACCCGATCGGCTGCGTCGCGGTGACGAATATCGACCGGCATCGGGTCGGCTGGACCTGGTACTGGACGCTCGCCGACGTCCGCGGCCACGGCGTCGCCCGGGACGCTCTCCGCGCGCTCGCGGGCTGGGCTCACGAGCAGGCCGGGCTGTACCGGCTCGAGCTCGGACACCAGTTGAACAATCCGGCATCCTGCGCAGTCGCGGCCGGCGCCGGCTTCCTCTCCGAAGGCATCGAACGCCAACGCCTCGCCTTCGACGGCACCCGGTACGACGTCGAACGCCACGCCCGCCTCATCACCGACCCCCTCACCCCACCCCAACGCCCCGTCCGCATCACTGACTAGAACTGTCGGCGCGCACGACTAGCGTCCAACGGTGTGGACCTCGTACTGACCGACCAACCCACCGCCGAGGACGAAGCGGTCGTCTCGAACGGCCTGGACGACTTCAACCTCGCCGCCGGCGGTGTCCAGGACCGCAAGCCGCTGGCCGTGCTGCTCAAGGAGAGCGGCGAGACGATCGGCGGGCTCACCGGGCGTACGTCGCTCGGCCTGTGGTTCGTCGACCTGCTCTACCTGCCGGAACGACTCCGCGGCTCCGGGCTGGGCAGCAAGATCCTCGCCGAGGCTGAAGTCGAGGCGCGTCGGCGTGGTTGTCTGAGTGGGATCGTGTACACGATCCAGTTCCAGGCGCCTGAGTTCTACGCGCGCCACGGGTGGATCGAGTTCGGCCGGGTTCCGGTCGGTGCCGACCGGAGCCGGGTCTTCTTCCGCAAGGAGCTCAGAGGGTGAGTTTGGGGTGGCGGTTGACGTCCTTGTAGAGGAGGTAGCGGAAGCGGCCGGGGCCGCCGGCGTAGCAAGCTTGGGGGCAGAAGGCGCGGAGCCACATGAAATCGCCTTCCTGCACCTCGACCCAGTCCTTGTTCAGCAGGTAGATCGCCTTGCCCTCCAGGACGTACAGCCCGTGCTCCATCACATGCGTCTCCGGGAACGGGATCACCCCGCCCGGCTCGAAGCTGACGATGTTCACGTGCATGTCGTGCCGTACGTCGTCCGGGTCCACGAACCGCTGCGTCTTCCAGCGCCCCTCGGTGTCCGGCATCTCCCGGCCCTCGACGTCGGCTTCGTTGGTGACGAGCGCCGGCGGTACGTCGACCCCCTCGACCCGCTCGTACGCCTTCCGCACCAGGTGGAACGTCGCGGCCGCGTCGCTCGTGTTCCGCACCGTCCAGTCGCCGCCCGGCGGCAGGTACGCGTACCCGCCCTCGGTCAACGTGTGCTTCTCCCCCGCGACCGTCAGCACAATGTTGCCTGAGACAACAAACACCACGGCCTCGGCGGTCGGGTCGGTCTCCGGCCTGTCGCTCCCGCCACCCGGCCCGACCTCGACGATGTACTGCGAGAACGTCTCCGCGAACCCGGACAGCGGCCGGGCGATCACCCACAACCGCGTGTCGTCCCAGAACGGCAGCCGGCTGGTGACGATGTCCCGCATAGTGCCGCGCGGCAGGACGGCGTACGCCTCGGTGAAGACCGCGCGGTCGGTGGTGAGGTCGGTCTGCGCGGGCAGCCCGCCCTTCGGGGCGTAGTAGCTCATCGTTCTCCTCGGGTCAGCAGGCGGCCGCGCGGGTCGTCGTCGATGTCGACGGGGCTGCCGCGGAGCCAGGTACTCCGGACGACGCCGGTGAGCGTGCGTCCGTCGTACGGCGTGATGGCGTTCTTGTGCTGGAGTTGCGTCGCGTCGACGGTGAACGCCTCGTCCGGGGCGAGGACGCAGAAGTCGGCGTCGTACCCGATCTCCAGGGCGCCCTTGGCGGTCAGGCCGGTCTGCTTCGCGGGGGCGGCGGACATCCAGCGGACGACGTCGGCGAGGGTGAAGCCGCGGCGGCGGGCCTCGGTCCAGACGGCGGACAGGCCGAGCTGGAGCGACGCGATCCCGCCCCAGGCGGTGCCGAAGTCGCCGGTGTCGAGGTGCTTGAGGTCGATCGTCGACGGCGAGTGGTCGGAGACGACCAGGTCGATCGTGCCGTCACGCAGGCCGTCCCAGAGGAGCTCGCGGTTGGCGGCCTCGCGGATCGGCGGGCAGCACTTGTACTGCGTGGCGCCGTCGCGGATGTCCTCGGCGTTGAAGGTCAGGTAATGCGGGCAGGTCTCCGCGGTGATCCGTACGCCGTCGTTGCGGGCCTTCGCGATGAGCGGGAGGACCTCGGCGCTGGAGACGTGCAGGATGTGGACGCGGCAGCCGGTCTCGCGGGCCAGATCGATGACTTCGGCAACGGCATCGTTCTCGGCGGTGCGGGGGCGGGAGTTGAGGAAGGCTTGGTAGTTCGCGCCGTTCGGCGGGGTGGCTTCGTCGATGCGGTGGGCGTCCTCGGCATGCACGATGAGGAGACCGTCGAAGCTGCTGATCTCGCGCATCGCGGCCTCGAGCTGCGCGTGATCGAGGGGCGGGAATTCGTCGACGCCGGAATGCAGCAGGAAGCATTTGTAGCCGAATACGCCGGCGTCGTGGAGTGGGCGCAGGTCGGGGACGTTGCCCGGGATCGCGCCGCTCCAGAAGCCGACGTCGACGTACGCCTGGGTCTCGGCGGTCTTGCGTTTGAGGGTGAGCGCCGGGACGTCGCAGGTCGGCGGGATGCTGTTGAGCGGCATGTCGATGATCGTGGTGACGCCGCCGCTTGCCGCTGCCTTGGTCGCGGAGGTGAAGCCTTCCCAGTCGGTCCGGCCGGGGTCGTTGACGTGGACGTGGGAGTCGACGAGGCCGGGGAGGAGGACTTCGTCGTCTTGGAGGCGTACGTCGGTGGTGGCCTGGAGGTCGGCGTCGTACGGCGCGATCGCGACGATGCGGCCGTCGCGTACGCCGAGCGCGGCCGGGTGCTCGCCGCTGGGGCGCATGACTCGCCGGGCGCGGATCACCAGATCAAGAGCGTTCATGCGATCCCTCTCTCCCTTCTCGTCATCGTAAGGTGCTCGACGGCGATCCGTTCGCCAAGCTGCTCGAGGAGTGGTTTGGGGTCCGCGATGCATCGCTGGACGTCCGGCTCGAGATCGGTGAGGGCGTAGGCCGCTTGCACGCCGGCCTGTTGCAGCTGGTGGTGCTGCAGCTGGTTCACCCCACAAACCGCGACCACTGGGATGCCGGCCGCCGTCGCTGCTACTCCAGCCACAGCCTTCCCGTGGAGCGTTTGCTCGTCGAGCGCCCCTTCCCCGGTGATCACCAGGTCGGCGCCGGCCAACTGCTCCTCGAACCCGACCATCTCCAACACAAGCTCAATCCCCGGCCGAAGCTCCGCGCCAAGAAGCGCAACCGCAGCAAACCCAACCCCACCCGCCGCACCCGCACCCGGCACATCGCGCAGATCCCGGCCGGTCGCTACGGCAACCAAATCAGCCCATTCACTCAGCCGGGCGTCCAACTCAACCACCTGCTCCGGAGTCGCCCCCTTCTGCGGGCCGTAAACAGCCGCCGCACCCCGTGGGCCTGTCAGCGGGTTATCGACGTCACAAGCAACAACAACCTGAACCCCACGAAGCCCCCGCCGAAGCGACCCAAGGTCAAGCCCCTCACACCCAGCGAGCCGCTCTGCGGCGGGGGCATCCGCGGTGGGCGGAGGTGCCGTGGGCGCCTCGAGGGCTGGCCGCTCGGCGGCCGGTGGGTGGGAGAGCCGTGTGGGCCTTGTGCCTGCGAGGGCCTCGACGAGGCCTCTTCCGCCGTCGGTGGAGGCGCTGCCGCCTATGCCTAGGATTACGCGGGTGCAGCCGGCGTCTACTGCTGCTGCTATTAGCTCGCCGGTGCCGTATGAGGTGGCGGTCATCGGGGCGAGCCTGGCCTCGGGGAGGCGGACCAGGCCGGAGACGTCTGCTAGTTCTACGACTGCGGTGTCGCCCAGGCGGGCGTAGGCGGTTGCGACCGGTTCGCCGGTGGGGCCGGATGCGGTGAGCGGGATCAACTGGTACCCGGCAGCCACGGCGGCGGCGAGGGTGCCGTCGCCGCCGTCGGCCACCGGGACGGCGACCACGGTGGCGTCGGGGTGAACTCGTCGTACCCCGGCGCCGACCGCGGCTGCCACCTCCGCGCTGGTCAGGCTTCCTTTGAACTTGTCGGAGGCAACTACTACCCGAACCATCAGTCCAGCAGAGCCAATGCAGTCGGGGCGTCCTCTGGGTTGATGGCCAGGTCTTCGAATTCGATGACGTTGTCGATTTCTACGCCCATGGAGACGTTGGTGACGCGCTCCAGGATGACCTCGACGACGATCGGGACCTGGTGTTCGACCATCAGTTTCTTGGCCTGCTCGAGGGCCGGCAGGATGCCGTCCGGCTCGAAGACTCGGAGGGCCTTGCAGCCAAGGCCTTCCGCGACCTTCACGTGGTCGACGCCGTATCCGTTGACCTCTGGGCTGTTGATGTTCTCGAAGGACAGCTGCACGCAGTAGTCCATGTCGAAGTTCCGCTGTGCCTGCCGGATCAGCCCGAGGTACGAGTTGTTCACCACCACATGGATGTACGGGATGTTGAACTGCGCCCCGACGGCCAGCTCCTCGATCAGGAACTGGAAGTCGTAGTCGCCCGACAACGCCACTACCGTGCTCTCCGGATCCGCGACCGCGACCCCCAGCGTCGCCGGCACGGTCCAGCCGAGCGGCCCGGCCTGGCCCGCGTTGATCCAGTGCCGCGGGCGATACACGTGCAGCATCTGCGCGGCCTGGATCTGCGACAGCCCGATCGTGCTGACGTACCGGACATCCGGCCCGAACGCCCGGTTCATCTCCTCGTACACCCGCTGCGGCTTGATCGGCGTGTTCTCGAAATGCGTCTTCCGCTGCAACGCCGTACGCCGATCGCGGCACTCCGCGGCCCACGCGCTGCGATCCGCCAGCCTGCCGTCCGCGGCCCATTCGCGCGCCACCTCGACGAACACCTGCAGCGCAGCCCGCGCGTCCGACACGACCGAGTAGTCCGGCGCGAACACCCGCCCGATCTGCGTCGGCTCGATGTCCACGTGGATGAACTTCCGCTCCCCGCGATAAACGTCCAGCCCGCCGGTGTGCCGGTTCGCCCACCGGTTACCGATCCCGAGCACCAGATCCGACGCGAGCATCGTCGCGTTCCCGTACCGATGCGACGTCTGCAGCCCGACCATCCCCGCGCTCAACGGGTGGTCATCCGCGATCGAACCCCACCCCATCAACGTCGGCACGACGGGAATCCCCGTGAGCTCCGCAAACTCCACCAGCAGGTCGCTGGCATCCGCGTTGATCACGCCACCACCCGCAACGATCAACGGCTGGGCAGCGGACCCCAGCATCTGCAGCACCCGCTCCGCCTGCGCCCGTGTCGCCGCGGGCCGCGACACCGGAAGCGGCTCGTACGTGTCGATGTCGAAATCGATCTGCGCGAGCTGTACGTCGAGCGGCAGGTCGACGAGCACCGGACCCGGCCGGCCTTCGCGCATCACCTGGAACGCCTTCTGGAACGTCCCCGGCACCTGCGCGGCCTCCATCACCGTGACCGCCCACTTCGCGACCGGCTTGGCGATCGACGAGATGTCGACGGCCTGGAAGTCCTCCTTGTGCAGCTTCGCGACCGGCGCCTGGCCGGTGATGCACAGGATCGGGATCGAGTCCGCAGCCGCGGAGTACAGCCCGGTGATCATGTCGGTGCCGGCGGGACCCGACGTACCGATGCAGATGCCGATGTTGCCGGCGCGAGCCCGGGTGTAGCCCTCGGCCATGTGCGAGGCAGCCTCGACGTGGCGGGCGAGGACGTGCTTGATGCCGCCGTGGTCGCGCATCGCTGCGTAGAACGGGTTGATCGCGGCGCCGGGCAACCCGAACGCCTGCGTCGAACCCTCCTTCTCCAGGATCAGTACTGCGGCGTCAACCGCACGCATCCGTGCCATCAGCCGATCTCCTTCCCGGACAGCCGCTCGACGCCACGCAGCAGAGCCGAGTGGTCGAGGCCGCCGTCGCCGTTCGCCCGCGCCGACGCGACGAGCTGCGCGACGAGAGCACCCAGCGGTACGACGACACCCGCCTCGCGCGCGGCCGCGGTCACGATGCCCATGTCCTTGTGGTGCAGGTCGATCCGGAACCCGGGCTGGAAGGAGCGCGACAGCATGTTCTCCTTCTTCTGGTTCAGTACGGTCGAGCCGGCCAGACCGCCACCGAGGACCTCGAGCGCCGCCTTGGTGTCGACGCCGTACGCCTCCAGGAAGACGACCGCTTCCGCGACGGCCTGGATGTTCGCGGCGACGATCAGCTGGTTGGCCGCCTTGACCGTCTGCCCCGAACCGCTCGGACCGACGTGGACGACGGTCTTGCCGACGACGTCGAACAGGGGCTTGGCCTTCGCGAAGTCGTCCGCGTCGCCGCCGACCATGATCGACAGGACGGCGTTCTTCGCACCCGCCTCGCCGCCAGAGACCGGGGCGTCGAGCAGGTGGAACCCGAGTGCGCGCGCCCGCTCGGCGAGCTGCTGGGTGACGTCCGGCCGGATGCTCGAGAAGTCGATGATCAGCGTGCCGGTCTCGGCCAGCTGGAAGACGCCGTCCTCACCCTCGAGCACGTCCTGGACGTCGGGCGAGTCGGGCACCATCACGCAGACCACGTCGGCACCCTTGACCGCCTCGGCGAGCGAGGCCGCGGCGCGACCGCCGGCCGCGATCAGGTCCCGGGCGCGCTCCGGGGAGCGGTCGAGCCCGACCACGCTGTGCCCGGCGTTGGCGAGGTGGACGGCCATCGGGTTGCCCATGATGCCGAGTCCGATAAAAGCAATGTTCGTCATGTCGCGTCTCCTAGGGCTTACCGGCGCTCGAAGGGGAGCCAGCCGAAGCTTTCGTCTGAGGTGGTGGACGGCTTGTACTCGAGTCCGACCCAGCCGGAGTAGCCGTTGGCCTCCAGGGCGGTGAGCTGCTGGTCGAGCGGGAGCGTGCCGGTGCCGGGCTCGTTGCGGCCCGGCGCGTCGGCGATCTGCACGTGGGCGACCCAGTCGGTGCTGTCGGCGATCACCTTGTTCACGTCGTCGCCGTTGACCGCGAGGTGGTACAGGTCGGCGAGCAGTCCGACGTTCGGTACGTCGTACGCCGTCTGGACGCGATCGATCACGGTCAGGGCGTCGGCCGCCGTCTTCAGCGGGTACCGGTCGGCGCCGCTGACCGGCTCGACCAGGACGGTGGCGCCGATCCGCGCGGCAGCCCGAGCGGCGAGGGCCAGGTTCTCGACCGCGAGGTCGTCCTGCTCCTGCTCGCTGCTGCCGTCCACCCGGTTGCCGTAGAGGGCATTGAAGCCCTGGGTGCCGAGTCGCTCGCCGATGCCGACGGTGACGTCGACGTTGTCGCGGAACTCGCTGGACCGCTTCGGCCAGGACACCAGCCCGCGGTCGCCGCCGGGCATGTCTCCGGCGAAGAAGTTGAGACCGGTCAGCTCAACGCCGGAGTCGGTGATCGCGTTGACGAACGCGTCGACCTGCCGGTCCGGCGGGACCGCCTCGACGAACGGCCACCAGAACTCGACCGCGCTGAACCCGGCCCGCCGGGCAGCCGCCGGCCGCTCCAGCAGGGGCAGCTCGGTGAACAGCAGCGAACAGTTCACCGTGTACCGCAGTTGGTGGCTCATCCTGACTCCATTTTCCGTATTGCGGAAGTTCATTTCTGTTCTGCGAAAACCATAGGTTGGCCGGGTCGAGACCGTCAAGGGCTGGGTTCGCGACGGCGAGGGGGTGTCTCACGTGGGCGCGCGCGTTGTACGTTCCTCTAAAGGAGGTACGCCGTGCTGCTCGCCGAACTGCTGGATGCGCCCGAGCTCGGGCTGCGCCTGCTGCATTCGGCCGGCGGGATGCTGGATCGCCCGATCGGGCGGCTCGTCACCACCGACCTGCTCGAGCCGGGTCGGTACCTGAACGGCGGCGAGGTCGTGCTGACCGGTCTGGTCTGGCGGCGCCGGCCGATGGACAGCGAGGTGTTCGTCGCCTCGATGGCGGGCCGGGGGGCGACGACGATCCTGGCGGGCAAGGCGCAGCTCGGGGATGTGCCGGCGGACCTGCTCGATGCGTGCCGGCGGCACGAGGTGACGCTGATCGAGGTACCGATCGAGATCGCGTTCGCGGACGTCACGGAGTACGTCGCGGCGGCAGGATCGGCCGAGACCGGGGCCCGGTTGTCGGCGAGTCTCGTCCGCCAGCGGCAGCTGTTGTCGTCGATCGCGGCTGGGCGCAGCCTCGACGAGTTGGCGGCGCGGATCTCCGCGGAGATCGGGCACGACTGCCGCGTACTCACCCCGACCGGGCGCCACGTCGTACCGGGGCCGGGTGAGCTCGACGCCGCCGCGATCGATGCGGTGACCCGCAAGTTCTTGACCGCGGATCGGACGCCGGCCGTCGCGATGACGATCGATGCGTCGTACAGCCTGTTCCCGGTCGGATCCGGACTGGGGAACCGTCTGACGGCGTGGGTCCTGGTGATCGAGGGCGATCACAACGAATGGTCCCGCGACCACGTCGAGGCGGTGCACGAACTGTGCGCGATCGCCGCGCTGGACCGCGCCCGCCGGGACGAAGGCCGCCGGGCGCTACGCCCGCTGGTCGCGGATGCGCTCGCGCTGGTCGAGTCCGGCGCGCCGCAGGCCGAAGTCGCAGCACGGCTGAAGCAGGCAGGGTCGCACTCGGAGCGACCGATGGTCGTGGCGGTCGCAGAGCTGCGCGACGACGGGCCGAGCGAGGTCGCACTGAGCCTGTTGGAGGACGTCGCACTGACGGTCGGCCCGGCGGTGGTCGCGCCGGGACGCGACGGTTTGCTGGTCGGCTTCCTGCCCTATACGCCGGAGCTGCCCGAGCACGTACGACGGAGCTTCAGCCGACTCGCTCCAGGGCTGAGCCGGGGACGGCTCGCGGTCGGCATCAGCGGCGAGACCTCGGTCGACGCCCTCGCCGGAGCACTCGAAGAAGCCCGCTTCGCGCAGCGTGCAGCCAGCGCCGGTCGAGCCCCGGTATCGGTCGTCACCTCGGACGAGGTCGCCTCCCACGTCCTCCTGCTCGCGACCTTGCCCGACGACGTACGGCGTACGTACACCAACCGGGTCCTCGGAGCGGTCCTCGAGCACGACCGCCGTACCCATGCCGACCTGCTGACCACGCTCCAGGCGTTCCTCGCCTGCTCGTGTTCCTGGACCCGTACGGCGGAGTCCCTGCACCTGCACGTCAACACCGTTCGCTACCGGATCGAACGCGTTGAGCAACTGACCGGTCGCGATCTGTCGAGCCTCGAGGACCGGGTGGACGTGTTTCTCGCGCTCAAATCGCTCTAGTTGTGTGATCACACAAAGAGTCGTGTTCATGAGCGGTTCATCTTCGGAGGTTCACCGGGTGCAATCCGGGGCCCGGTGAGCAGATGCTCGGGTGCAGGTCAAAACCCCCGAGGAGCGTGTCCCGATGAAGGCAGTCCTGCGACCCAGTAGCCGGCAGACCAGCCGCCACCCCGTCGACCAGCTGCTGCCTCCGGGCAAGCTGGCGGTGTACGGCGCCCAGCACGTGCTGGCGTTCTACGCCGGAGCGGTGATCGTACCGATCCTGCTCGCCAGCGCGATCGGCCTCACCACCGAGCAGCTCATCCACCTGATCAACGCCGACCTGTTCACCTGCGGCATCGCCTCGATCATCCAGTCCGTCGGGTTCTGGAAGGTCGGCGTACGGCTGCCGCTGCTGCAGGGCGTGACGTTCACGGCGGTGTCGCCGATGATCGCGATCGGCCTCGCCGCGGGCGGCGGGACGGACGGGCTGCTGGTGATCTACGGCGCCGTACTGGTCGCCGGTCTGGCCACCTTCTTCATTGCACCGTTCTTCAGCAAGCTGATCCGGTTCTTCCCGCCGGTCGTGACCGGCTCGGTCATCACGATCATCGGCCTCGCGCTGCTGCCGGTCGCGGCCGGGGATGCGGTCGGCGGCGCGGGTCCGGATGCCGCACCGACCAGCGGGAAGAACATGGCCTACGCGCTGGGGACGCTGGCCTTGATCGTGCTGATCCAGCGGGTCTTCAAGGGCTTCATGGCGACGATCGCCGTACTGATCGGCCTGGTGGCCGGGACCCTGGTGGCCTGGGCGTTCGGTGACGCACACTTCGGCGCTGTCGGGGACGCCGCGTGGGCCGGGGTCACGACGCCGTTCTACTTCGGCTGGCCGAAGTTCTCGGTGGCGGCGATCATCTCGATGGTCGTGGTCATGCTGATCACCGCGGTGGAGACCACCGGTGACGTCTTCGCGACCGGTGAGATCGTCGAGAAGCGGATCGGCCGCGAGGACATCGCCCGGGCGCTGCGGGCCGACGGCCTGGCGACCACGATCGGCGGCGTCTTCAACTCGTTCCCGTACACCTGCTTCGCCGAGAACGTCGGCCTGGTCCGGCTGACCCGGGTCCGCAGCCGCTGGGTGGTCGCGACGGCCGGGGCGATCATGATCGTGATCGGGCTGCTGCCGAAGGCCGGTGCGATCGTGGCCGGCGTACCGCACCCGGTGCTGGGCGGCGCGGCGCTGGCGATGTTCGCCACCGTGGCCGTGGTCGGCTTCCAGACCCTGACCAAGGTCGACTTCCACGACCACCGGAACGTCGTCATCGTCGCGACCAGCGTCGGCCTGGCTATGTACGTGACCGCGCAGCCGCAGGTCGCGCAGGCCGTCCCGGACTGGGCCGAGATCATCTTCGGCAGCGGCATCACGCTCGGCAGCCTGACCGCGATCTTCCTGAACATCCTGTTCCACCACGTCGGCAAGAACTTCGGCCCGGCGGTCGCGGGTCAGCCGGGCGACACGGTCCGGCTCGACCAGGTCAACAAGATGAGCCGTGAGGAGTTCGTCGAGACGTTCGGTGGGCTGTTCCAGGGTCCGCGCTGGGCCGTCGAGCGTGCCTGGGACATGCGCCCGTACGCCGACACCCACGCGCTCCGACGTTCTTTCCAGGAGGCGTTGTTCTCGGGCTCGCGTGACGAGCAGCGGGATCTGATCCAGGCGTACCCGCAGCTCGGGTCGCAGTTCGTTGCCGACGGCCTCAGCGGCGAGGCGTCGCTGCGGGACCAGTCGGACAAGGGTCTGACGTTCCTCGGCGATCCGGAGCGCGACCAGCTGGCCGCGATCACCTCGGAGTACGAGCAGCGGTTCGGGTTCCCGTTGGTGATCTCGGTCCGCGATGCAGAGTCGTACGACCGGATCGTCGAGCAGGGCCGTGAGCGGCTGGGCAACTGCGAGAACCAGGAGCACGCCGCCGCGCTGCTCGAGATCGCGAAGATCGCCGGCTACCGGTTCGACGACTTCGTGTCCGATGCCAACCCGATCCACAGCGCACGAACCCGTTGGAGCAGCAACCGATGACTACCCAAGCCTTGCGCGCCCCGGCTGTGACGGTGAACGGCGAGCTCACCGCTCTTGGCGACATTCCTGTGCACACGACGGTGCTGGACTGGCTGCGCGACCGCGGCCTGACCGGCGCCAAGGAAGGGTGCGCCGAGGGCGAGTGCGGCGCGTGCTCGGTCCTCGTCGCCCGGGCCGGCACCGATACCCCGACCGAATGGACCGCGGTCAACGCGTGCCTGCTGCCGATCGCGTCGCTGGACGGTCAGGAGCTGATCACGTCCGAGGGCCTCGGCTCGCCCGAGGCGCTGCACCCGGTGCAGAAGGAGATGGCAGTCCGCGGCGGCTCGCAGTGCGGGTACTGCACACCAGGCTTCGTTTGCAGCATGGCCGCGGAGTACTACCGCCCGGGTCGCACCTGTGGCGGGGATGGCGACCATGAGCACGGTCCGAACGGCTTCGATCTGCATTCGTTGAGCGGCAACCTCTGTCGATGCACCGGGTACCGCCCGATCCGCGACGCGGCCTACGCACTCGAAGACCCGCCGGAGAACGACGCTTTCGCAGTACGCCGCACCTCGCCCCCGCCGGCGCCGGCATCCACCGGCATGACGTCACCCGAGGGCGAGTTCATCCGGCCGGCATCGCTCAACGAGGTACTGACGGTTCTGGGTGATCGGAACGATGCGGTGATAGTTGCCGGGTCGACCGACCTCGGTGTGCAGGTGAACATCTTCGGGTCACGCCCGCCGCTGACCATCGCGATCGACCGTCTGGAGGAGCTGCGCGAGTTCAGCTTCGGGGAGGACGAGGTGCGGCTGGGTGCGGCGCTGACGTTGACCGAGATCGAGCGGCGGCTGGCGGGCCGGGTGCCGTTGCTGGGTGAGATGTTCCCGCAGTTCGCGTCGCGGCTGATCCGGAACGGGGCGACGATCGGCGGGAACCTGGGGACCGGATCGCCGATCGGCGATACACCGCCGGCGCTTCTGGCGCTGGATGTTTCGTTGGTGCTGGCATCGAGTCGCGGCGAGCGGACGGTTGCGCTCAGCGACTACTTCACCGGCTATCGGCAGACCGTGAAGGCGGCCGACGAGCTGATCAAGACGATCGTGATTCCGTTGCCGTTGGCACCGATGACGGCGTTCCACAAGATCGCCAAGCGTCGCTTCGACGACATCTCCAGCGTCGCGATCGGGTACGCCGTGGACGTACAGGACGGCGTGGTGCGGGACGCGAAGATCGGGCTCGGTGGCGTCGCCGCGACCCCGTTGCGTGCCCGGGAGACCGAGGCCGCGCTGGTCGGGCGGCCGTGGAGCGAGGAGACCGTGCGGATCGCGGCGGGAGTGATGGCGGCGGAGGGTACGCCGATGGACGATCACCGTGCGAGTTCGTCGTACCGCTCGGCGATGCTCGGGCAGTCGTTGCTGCGGTTCTATTTCCAGGGGGTGGCGTCATGAGCTCGTTGTCGGAGCGGCCGCTCCACCCGGTTGTCGGGGTGCCGATGCCGCATGAGAGCGCTGCGCTACATGTGACCGGAACTGCTTTATATACAGACGATCTGGTGATGCGGACGAAGGACGTGCTGCACGCGTGGCCGGTGCAGTCGCCGCACGCGCACGCGCGGGTGACTGCGTTGCGCGCGAAGCCGGCGTACGACGTGCCTGGTGTCGTGCGGGTGTTGACGGCGGACGACGTACCTGGGGTGAACGACGCCGGGGTGAAGCATGACGAGCCATTGTTCCCGGGTGAGGTGATGTTCAACGGGCACGCCGTGTGCTGGGTGCTCGCGGACACGCTCGAGGCTGCGCGGCTCGGGGCCTTGGCGGTGGAGGTCGAGTACGAGCCGCTCGCTTCGTTGGTGACGGTTCGCGAGGCGATCGAGGCGGGAAGCTTCCAGGGCATCGGGCGGCATCTGGAGCGCGGCGACGTCGAGGGTGCTCTGGCCGGGGCGGCGCATGTGTTCAGCGGGGAGTTCGAGTTCGCCGGCCAGGAGCACTTCTACCTGGAGACGCACGCGGCGCTTGCGCTGGTGGACGAGTACGGGCAGATCTTCGTGCAGTCGAGTACGCAGCATCCGTCGGAGACGCAGGAGATCGTCGCGCATGTGCTCGGGCTGTCCAGTCATTCGGTGACCGTGCAGTGCCTCCGGATGGGTGGCGGGTTCGGCGGCAAGGAGATGCAGCCGCACGGGTTCGCCGCGATCGCCGCGCTCGGCGCGACCTTGACCGGGCGGCCGGTGCGGTTGCGGCTGAACCGGACGCAGGACATGACGATGTCGGGTAAGCGGCACGGGTTCCACTCGTCGTGGACCGTTGGCTTCGCCGACGACGGTCGACTGGTTGCGCTGGACGCGACGCTGACCGCGGACGGCGGGTGGAGTCTCGACTTGTCGGAGCCGGTGCTGGCGCGGGCGATGTGTCACATCGACAACGCGTACGAGATCCCGCATGTGCGGGTGGACGGGCAGATCGCACAGACGAACAAGACGTCGCAGACCGCGTTCCGCGGGTTCGGCGGGCCGCAGGGGATGCTGGTGATCGAAGACATCCTCGGCCGGTGCGCGCCGCTGCTCGGGTACGACGCGTTGGAGCTGCGCCGGCGCAACTTCTACCAGCCGGGCGACTCCACGCCGTACGGGCAACCGGTGCGGCACGCGGATCGGCTCGAGTCGTGCTGGAGCCAGGTCATCTCCGGTGGCGAGATCGATGCGCGGGTTGCTGAGATCGAGGCCTTCAACTCGGCGCATGAGCACGTAAAGCGTGGGTTGGCGATGACTCCGGTGAAGTTCGGGATCTCGTTCAACCTGACTGCGTTCAACCAGGCTGGTGCACTCGTCCACGTTTACAAGGACGGGTCGGTGCTGATCAACCACGGCGGCACCGAGATGGGGCAGGGGCTGCACACGAAGATGCTGCAGGTCGCGGCGACGACGTTGGGGGTGCCATTGGCGCGGGTGCGGCTCGCGCCGACGCGTACGGACAAGGTGCCGAACACGTCTGCGACTGCTGCTTCATCTGGTGCGGATCTGAATGGTGCGGCGATCAAGAACGCGTGTGAGCAGATCCGGGAGCGGCTGGCGCAGGTCGCCGGCGGACGGCTCGGGATCAGTCCGTCCGACGTGCGGTTCGTCGACGGCGACGTACGGGGGTTGTCGGGCGACGGGGTGCCGTGGAACGAACTGGTCGGCATGGCCTACATGCAACGGGTGCAGCTGTGGGCGGCCGGGTTCTATCGGACCGAAGGTCTGCACTGGGACGCGAACGCGATGCGCGGCGAGCCGTTCAAGTACTTCGCGTACGGCGTGGCGGCGTCCGAGGTCGAGGTGGACGGGTTCACCGGGGCGTACACGTTGCGCCGGGTCGACATCGTGCATGACGTCGGCGACAGCCTGAGCCCGCTGATCGACATCGGCCAGATCGAGGGCGGATTCGTGCAGGGCGCGGGGTGGTTGACGCTCGAGGATCTGCGCTGGGACGAGTCGACCGGCGACCGCCGCGGGCGGTTGGCGACCCAGGCGGCAAGCACGTACAAGCTGCCGAGCTTCTCTGAGATGCCGGAGGTCTTCAACGTCCGGCTGCTGCAGAAGGCGCACGAGGAAGGCGCGGTCTACGGCTCGAAGGCCGTCGGCGAGCCGCCGCTCATGCTCGCGTTCTCGGTACGGGAGGCCTTGCGCCATGCCGCAGCCGCCTTCGGCCCCGCCGGCACCAGCGTCGACCTGCCGTCTCCGGCTACACCGGAGGCGGTCTACTGGGCTATTGAACGCGCACGGGGTGGGGTCTCATGGAATGGCTGAAGGCGATCCAGCTGTTGCGGTCCGGCCGTCGGGCCGGCGTGCTGGTGACTGTGATGTCTGTCCGTGGGCATGCGCCGCGCGAAGCCGGGGCCAAGATGGTTGTTGCTGCTGACAACGTCTGGGCGACTGTTGGCGGCGGCAACCTTGAAGCGCTGGCGATCGAGCGGTCGCGGGAGATGATCGCCGACGGGATCACGGTTCCTGAGGTGTTGACGGCTGCGTTGTCGGACAAAGCGCCGTACCAGCACGGGGTGCAGTGTTGTGGTGGAGAGGTGAAGCTGTTGCTGGAACCGTTGCCTGTGGTGCCTTCGGTGGCGATCTTCGGAGTCGGCCACGTCGGGCTCGAGTTGGCGCGTATTCTCGCGCGGCACGACATCGAGCTGCATCTTGTCGACTCGCGGTCGGACCAACTGACCGCGGCCCGGCTTGCTGTCTTGGATGACGCCGTCGCGCAGGTGCACGTACACAACGTGCCGGTACTCCCGGAGCTCGTCGTCGGCGAACTGCCGCCCGGCAGCCACGCCGTCATCATGACCCACGACCACGCCGAGGACGCCGCGCTCTGCGACGTTGCCATCCGCAACGACGCGCTCGCCACGATCGGCCTGATCGGGTCCAGCGCCAAATGGACCCGTTTCCAGCGGAAACTCGCCGAGGACGGCAACACCCCGGAAGCGATCGCCCGGATCACCACACCTATTGGCATTCCGAGCGTGACCGGCAAGGAGCCGGCCGTCATCGCGGTCAGTGTCGCCGCCTGGCTGCTCGAACGTTGTACCGCCGACCGGCATCCCGCGTCGGCCCACCCTGCCGAGCGTCGCCCCGCCTCGGCTCATCGTGAGGCGAAGGCATGACTATCTTCCGTGGCACGTTCATCGACACGCCGGAGAACCCCTTCAACGGCGGGAACCTGCGCGTGGACAGCGACACGGGACTCCTGGTCCAGGACGGCTTGATCGTTGCTCGCGGCCCCTTCTTGGAGATCCGGAGCGCACACCCCGCCGAGCAGATCGTCGATCTGACCGACGGCGTCGTACTGCCGGGCTTCGTCGACACCCACGTGCACTTCCCGCAGATCCGCGCCGTCGGCGGCCTCGGCCTGCCGCTGCTCGAGTGGCTCGACCGGTACGCGCTTCCTGAGGAGGCGCGGATGGCGGACGTCTCGTATGCCACCGGGGTCGCGAACGAGTTCGTCCGCGGCCTCGCCGCGGCCGGGACCACATCGGCGCTCGTCTTCGGCGCGCACTACTCCGACGCGGTCGACGCGCTGTTCAACGCCGCGTCCGGCGTCGGTCTGCGCATCACCTCCGGTCTGGTGCTCAGCGACCGCCTCCTGCGGCCGGAGCTCCTCACCACCCCGGTCCGTGCGTACGCCGAATCGCTCGCCCTCGCCAACCGCTGGCACAACGTCGGCCGCAACCGGTACGCCGTGACTCCCCGCTTCTCGCTCTCCTGCACCGACGACCTCCTCGCCACCTGCCGCGAGCTGATGGACGCGATCCCCGGCGCCCTGTTCACCTCACACGTGAACGAGAACGAGGCCGAGATCGCGTCGGTCGCCGACCTGTTCGGTGGCGCCGACTACGTCACGACGTACGACAGGCACGGCCTGGTGGATCGCCGTACGGTGCTCGCCCACAACGTCCACCCCACCGACGTGGAGCTCAAGGTGCTGGCCACGAGCGGCGCGACCGTCGCCCACTGCCCCACGAGCAACGCGGCGCTCGGCAGCGGCCTGTTCCCGTTGAGCCGACACCTGCAGTACGGCGTACGCGTCGCCCTGGGATCCGATGTGGGCGCCGGCACGGGCTTCTCGCTGTTGAAGGAGGGCCTGCAGGCGTACTTCTGCCAGCAACTCCTTGCCGACCAGGGCCGTCCACTGACCGCAGCCCACCTGCTCTACCTGTCCACCGCGGCCGGAGCCGAGGCCCTGGACCTCCCGCACGTCGGCCACCTGAGCGTCGGTCAGCACTTCGACGCGCAGCTCCTCCGCCCCGCCGACGGCTCCCCGTTGGCCGTCGGCCTCACCCACGCCGAAGACACCGAGGAAGCGCTGGCCCGCATCTTCACCCTGGGAACACCGGCGGACGTCCAGGCCGTCTGGATCAACGGCACCCTCCTCCACCCGTGACCGCTGCGGTGGCGAGTCGACGCCAAGCTGACCAGCCGGGGCAAGCTGCGGCCTAAGTTGAGGCGCGTCGCCAACTGGGGGAGGTGGAACGCGTGCGATTCCAGATGCTCGGTTCGCTGAACGTGCTCGACGACCATGGCGTGCCGGTGCCTGTGACCGCTCCGCGGTTGCGGTTGCTGCTGGCAACGCTGCTGGTCTGTGCTCACCGGGAGGTGCCGGTCGGGGAGTTGGCCGAGGTGCTCTGGCCGGTCGACCAGCCCGCGTGCCCGCGGGACGCCGTACAGACCTACGTACGTCGGCTGCGCGCCCTCGTCGGCCGCAGCCGGATCGAGACCGGGTGGATCGGGTATCGCATCCGGCTCCGGCCGGCTGAGCTCGACGCGGCGGAGTTCCGCGACGCGGTCGAGCAGGCTCGCTCGACGGACGACCTGGCGTGCAGGACCGCAGTTCTGGAGGGAGGACTGCGGCTCTGGCGCGGAGTACCGCTCGAAGAGTTCGCCGAGGTGCCGCTGGTACGAGATGCCGTCGCGGGATTGACCGACGAGTGGCTCGCGGCCGTCGAGCTGTCGATCGCCGCCCGCCTCGAGCTCGGTCGCCACCATGATCTGGTTCCGGAGCTCCGGGCGTTGACTCGCGCCCACCCGGCGCACGAAGGTCTGTGGGGTCACCTGATGGTCGCGTTGCACCGCACCGGCCGGCAGTCCGAGGCGCTCGCGGCGTACGACGACCTGGCCGGCAACCTCGCCACCGAGCTGGGCATCGATCCGGGGCCCGGACTCCGCGACGTTCGCCAGTCGCTGCTGACCGGCCGGCTCGCTGATCAGGTCAGATGTCCTTGCTGCTCATCGGGAATCTCCTTGTCGCCCGGAGTCCGTCCGGTCGCGGCGGTCGCGGTTCGCGTCCGCTGAGATCATGAGTCAGGCCGCCGTCAGCTCACCGTCATCGTCTGACGGTGAGCTGCTCAGAGCCAGCCGCGGCGAACCGCCTCGGCGCCGGCCTGGAAACGGTTGCGGACACCGAGCAGCGTCAACAGCTCCCCTACCCGGCGGCTGTAGGTGCGCGCGGACAGCCCGAGACGCGACGCCGCGACCTCGTCCGTCGCACCCGACGCCAGCGCCGGCAGGATCGCGGCCAGGTGTGGTGGCGGCAGATCGCGTTCCATTCCCTCGGGCTCCGCCCCCTCGTTCCACAGTGTCCGGTGCACCGCGACCAGGGCGGACACCACACTCGGATCCCGGATGATCTGGAACCCCTCTGCCAGGACCGCCGAGTTCAGCGGCAGCAGAGCCGTCTGCCGATCGATGATCGAGAGCTTCAGCGGTACGACGTCGACGACCCGCGCCTCACCGCCGGCCCGGTACACGATCGCACCCAGCTGCTGGTCGGCCAGGATCCCCGCCCGCGACGTCACCTGGCGCACCCGCGCCCCGCGACCGAGCGCGGCGCGAAGCGTGGCCGGACCCCGCTGCTGGATTGGATCCGGTACGTCGTGAGCGAGCAGATAGCTGGTGTCGTCGAAGCTCAGGATCTCTCGTCGCGCCTGTGCACGCAGCTTCGTGATGCAGTCCCAGAGCGACGACTGCGACCCGCGCAGGGTCTGCGCGGGCGCGGCAACGCCGAGCCGGACCCGGCGTTTGCCCTGGTCCAGGGCATGCGAGACCCGGGCGTACGGGTCGCGCCGGGAGGCCATGTCCCCATTCTGACCATGACGCCCGGGTCATTCGACCGATGGCGAGTTCTCGCCATCGGCAGCTCGTCCTGCCGGGTTCAGGCCGTCAGGTTGTGCTGAACTCGGGCTGTTTCCTCGGCCAGAGACTGCTCGTCGACCGTGCGGACGGCGCCGCGCTCGACTACAGGGCGGCCGTTGACGAGGAGGAGGTCGAGGGGCGGAGGGGTGCTGAGGACGAGTGCGGCGATCGGGTCGGGGATGCCGGCGTGCGGGAGGGTGTTGAGGTTCCACACGGCCAGGTCGGCGAGCTTGCCCGGCTCGAGGGACCCGATGTCGTCCGAACGTCCGAGGATGCGGGCACCATCAAGCGTCGCCATCTCCAGGGCGGCGCGGACGGTGAGGGATTGCGGTCCGCCGCGGGCTCTGGCGAAGAGCAGCGCGTGCCGGACTTCTTCGACCAGGCTGCCGGATTCGTTGCTCGCGGCACCGTCCACGCCGAGTCCCACAGGAGCGCCGGCCGCGCGGAGATCGGCAGTGCGGGCGATGCCGGCGCCCAGGCGAGCGTTGGAGCTGGGGCAATGGGCAACGCCGGTGCCGGTGCTACCGAGATGCTTGATCTCGGCGTCGTCGAAGTGGATGCCGTGGGCGAACCACACGTCGTTGCCGGTCCATCCCAGTTGGTCGGCGTACTCGAGAGGCGTGCAGTCGAACGTCTCCCGGCACCAGTCCGTCTCGTCGGTGGTTTCGGCGAGGTGGGTGTGCATGCGTACGCCGCGACGCCGGGCCAGCTCGGCCGATTCGCGCATCAGTTCGCCGCTCACGCTGAACGGCGAGCACGGCGCGACCACGATCTGCAGCATCGAGTCCGGCGACGGATCGTGCCAGCGGTCGATCGCGGCCTCGGTCGCGGCAAGGATCTCATCGCGGTCCTCGACCACGGAGTCGGGCGGCAGCCCACCGTCCTTCTGACCGCGATCCATCGAGCCGCGAGCGGGATGGAACCGCACGCCGACCTCGGCTGCGGCAGCGATCTCGGCCGCGAGCAGATCGCGGCCCTCGCGCGGGAAGACGTAGTGGTGGTCGGCTGCGGTGGTGCATCCGGTCCGCGCGAGTTGAGCGAGCGCGGCCCGCGCGGCGACGTACACGGTCTCCTCGGAGATCCGCGCCCAGACCGGGTACAGCGTCGTCAGCCATTCGAACAACGTCGCGTCCGCGGCGAGACCGCGCGTCACCCATTGGTACAGGTGCTGATGCGTGTTCACGAAGCCTGGTGTGACAAGGCATCCCGAGCCGTCGACGACCCGGGCATCGTCGTAGTGCGGCGCCGGACCGGGGCCGACCGCAACGATCTGCTTGCCTTCGACAACGACATGCCCGGCGAACTCGCGCCGGGACGGATCGAGGGTCGCCACGTAGGCGCCCTCGATCACGATCCTCGACATGGTCAGCAGAACCCTGGTACGGCGTGCCAGGCGCTGCCCGCGTCGCTCGCGTCGTCGCGGGTCACGGTCGCCTCGATCAGGCCGTACGGGCGGTCCGCGGCGATGAAGACCTCGCCCGGGTTCTCGACCCCGAACGGCGACAGGTCGACCAGGAAGTGGTGCTTGTTCGGCGCGGAGAACTTGATCTCGGCAACCTCCGGGTGCTGCTCGAGCACGGCCTCGCCCATGCCGTACAACGTCTGCTGCAACGCAAGGCTGTGGATCGTGGCGAACCGCGACAGCAGCAGCCCCTTGATCCCGTCGTACGACTTGTCCCAGTCGACGTCGGTGTGGTCGTAGCGCCAGCGCGCGACCAGCGACGTCGCGAGGATCCGGTCGTTCGTCTCCGGCAGCGTCGTGTACTTGTCCTTGAGGAACCCGTGGAACTCCGACCCGGTCGACTTCAGTACGACGAGATCGCTGATGCCCGACACCACGTACGACTTGCGCTCGTCGCCGCGGCCCTCGACGTTGACGACCGTCGTGCGCACGCCGCCGCCGGTCCGGACGAACGAGTGATCATGGTCCTGACCGTCGACCTGGATCCGGTCCCAGGCGTACTCCTCGACCTCGATCCGCGCGCCCTCCGCGGCCGGCGAGGCCTCGAGGAAGTGTGCGCCGAGGGTCAGCGCGTAGTCCTCGATCGCGCCGACGCCCTTCTCCTTCGCGAACGCGAACGCAGTGTTCTTCTGCGTGTCGGTCGGCAGTACGTCGCTCTGGTCGCCGGTCGTGTGCGCGGCCTCGAAGTTGCCGCGCAGCGCGGTCGAGACGTTCAGGTCGCGGATCTGGTGGCGGGGCGTGTCACGGTAGATCCGGACAACGCGGCTCTCGGCTTTGCCGTACTGGTTGGCGCCCAGGTGGATGGCCATGGGTTCAGCTCCCTCGGTAGGTGGAAAACGCGAACGGGCTGAGCAGCAGGGGGACGTGGTAGTGCCGCTCGTCGGCGACCGTGAAGGTCACGGAGACCTCGGGAAAGAAGCTGTCCTGGCCGGTCGCGGCGGCGTACGACGCGACGTCGAACCAGAGCCGGTAGATGCCTGGGGCAAGCACCGGGCCGAGCTCGGCGATCCGCCCGTCCTCGTTCGTCGTACCGGTCGCGAGTACGACGTCGTCCTGGTAGAGCCGCACCGGAACACCCTGCGCCGGGAGACCCAGCGCGGTGTCGAGCACATGCGTGCTGAGCGAACTCATGCGTCCACCACCTTGGCCAGCCGGAGCAGCGCGATCTTGCGCAGCTCCTGGTGAACGACCCTCGCCTCGGTCGCGTCGTCGTGCATGAGACGCTCGCGGAGGCTGGTGAGCATGTCCTGCGCGGACAGCCCGGTCGCACAGATCAGGAACACCCGGTCGAACCGCTCCTCGTACTGACGGTTGCCTTCGGCAAGCTCTCGCCGGGCGCCCGGGTCGTCGCCGACACCGGACTGCTCGTTTCGCGACCAGGACGCCTCGGTGCTCACACCCTGCGGCCGGTCACCGATCCGCGGGTGCGCCTGGAGTGCACGATCGACCTCGTTGTCGTCGAGCTCCCGCAGCGACTGGTCCGCGACCGCGGTCAGCGCGGCGACGTCGCCGTACGGCCGCTTGGCCAGGATTCCGTCGACCCACTCGGGTACGTCGCAGCAGGCCGCCAGGGCCGGCCGGAGCCGGTCAGCCGGAGTGGAGTTGAACTCCTCCAGGTCCACGGATCACACACCTTCTCGAATCCCGAAATCGACTTTCCGTATGACGAGAGCGTGACATCCGGCTCGCCTGTCGTCAACAGTTTGTTGAAAATCAGCGAGCGCGGTTGAGGTAGTTGTAGACGGTGAAGCGGGTGACACCGAGGGCCTCGGCCACGATCTCGGCCGACTTCCGGAACTCGAACGCGCCACGGGCCTCGAGCATGAGGACCGCCCGCTGCTTGTCGTGGCGGGAGAGCTGGTCGAGGGGGCTGCCCAGCTCGTCGGCGACCTCCGTCAACAACCCTTGGACGCCGGTCGTGCCGGTGGCGGCGGGCGTGTCGGCTGAGCTGTTGGCGGGGGCGGGGTTGGGCAGTCTTACGGCGGCGACCGGCTCCCCCTCCCACACCAGCGGGATGTCGTCGGCGCGGGCGTCACCGGGCGCGACGAGTTGGGCGTTCAGCCGCTCGACCAGTGGCGTGATCGCGTCGACGAGCGGGTGCTGCTCAGGCATCGCGCCGTACCTGCAAGGTCACCTGACTCGCGCCGCCCGCGAACGCAGCCTCGAGCACCTTCGGGAGCGCGGGCAGCAGGAGGTGCTGCTCACCACTCACCTGCGTACCGAGCGGCCCGAACTCGCAGTCGAGACCTGCCTCCTCGGCCGCCCGCAACGCCTCGGTCGCATGCGCGGGCGGCGAACCCTCGACATCGAAGGGCTCCGTGGTGAACTCCGCAACGAGTCTCATGTCGCGAGGCTAGCTCTCCGGCACCGCCCTGCGCGCGAGCTTCGCGAGACCAGTGGTGTCGAACTCCGTCTCGTCGATCGCGCCGCACTCGATGCCACGCAGTACGAAACCGGCGAGCGCGACCGCCGTGGCCGGTTCGTCGAGGTAGCCGGATTCGCCGTGGCCGAGGTACGCACGGAGTCGGCGAGCGGCCTGGTCGAAGCCTTCCCGGTAGAACAAGTACGTCGCCGCGAAACGGGTCGGGAGCTGAGCCGGATGCATGTCCCAGCCCTGGTAGATGCCGCGCGCGAGCGAACGCCGTACCAGCCGGAAATGCAGCCGCCAGGCATCGTGTACGGCGTCGCCGACCGGGAGAACGTTGGTCGATCCATCGGATACGAAGACGCCGGTGCCGGCCGCGGCCAGCTGCATCACGTCCTTGGCATGGTCCGCGACCGGGTGCTCCATGCTCTGGTACGCCGCCGCGACGCCGAGGGAAGCGGAGTAGTCGTACGTGCCGTAGTGCAGCCCGGTGACGCGATCGCCGCCGGCCTTGACCATCCGGGCGATCAGCGCGGTGCCGTCGGCGCCGAGAATTGCCTGCGGGGTCTCGACCTGGATCTCGAACTTCAGCCGCGGTACGCCGTACTGCTGCTCGAGCGTCTCGAGTACGAGCACCATCGCCTCGACCTGCTCGACCGAGGTCACCTTCGGGAGCGTGATCACGAAGCCGTCGGTGATCGTGGCTTCTTTCAGGAACAGGTCGAGGGTGCGAACCGCGCGGCGACGGGTCGGGGCCTCCAAAGACTTGATCCTCAGACCGTAGAAAGGGGTCCCGGGGTTGGCCTGAGCGGCTGCGATTGCGGCAGCATCCTCTTCGTCGTCCGGGCGATTGCCGTAGCCGTCCTCGAAGTCGATCCGCAGGTCCTCGATCGGTTCGCGCTCCAACTTAGCGCGGACCCGGTCGTAGACGTCGTCCGCGAACTCGGCCGGGAGGTCCAGCACCTTCGCGAGGTCCGCGGCCGATCCGCCGTACTCGTCGAGCGCCGCGCGCGCCTGCGCACCCCAGTCGCCGACGGTGCGTACGTCGTACCGATCGGCGGGCACATACACGGTGTGGATCGGCTGGCGAACGCCGCGATCGCCTCGATAATCGGCAGCGAGCGCCGCGTCCGCGGCGGCCAGGCGCCGGTCGAGCTCAGCCAGCAGGTCGTCCATAGGGCCTCCTTTTTCCGTATTGTGGAGACTAATATCTACTGTGCGGAAGAAACAAGAGCTGGCATTTCCGCGATCTGGCGCTAAACTTCCGTCATCCGGAAAGGCGGTCTTCATGGCGGAGACGAACGGCAGCAAGGGCCGTACTGGCAGTGTGCAGTCCATCGAGCGCGCCTTCGGGCTGCTCGAGACCATGGCCGACGCGGGCGGCATGATGGGCCTGTCCCAGCTGGCCACGGCCTCCGGCCTGCCGCTGCCGACCATCCACCGACTGGTCCGAACCCTCGTGGACCTCGGCTACCTCCGTCAAGAGCCCTCCCGGCAGTACATCCTCGGCCCGAAGCTGATCCGGCTCGGCGAGAGCTCGTCACACATGCTGAGCGTGTTCGCCCGCCCGCACCTCGCCCACCTCGTCGACGAACTCGGCGAATCCGCCAACATGGCAATGCTCGACGGCGACCAGATCGTGTACCTCGCGCAGGTCCCGTCGCGACACTCGATGCGGATGTTCACCGAGGTGGGGCGGCGCGTTCTGCCGCACTGCACCGCCGTGGGGAAGGCGATCCTGGCGCAGTTCCCGGAGTCGGAGGTGCGCGAGTTGCTGCACCGCACCGGCATGCCGAAACACACCGACAACACGATCACAACCGCCGAAGCCTTCACCACCCAACTCCACCAGGCCTCCGACCACGGCTACGCAATGGACGAAGGCGAACAGGAAGTCGGCGTCCGCTGCGTCGCAGTAGCAGTCCCCGACGCCCCAAGCCCGCTGGCCATCTCCATCTCCGGCCCCGCCGGCCGCATGACCGAAGACCTCGTCGAACGAGCCGTCCCCCTCCTGACCCAAGCCGCCAAGTCTTTGTCCGAAGACCTGCACTAGGTACTGCGGTTCGCCCGCGCGGTGCTGCTGGTGGGTTGTAGGCCCATCGCGGTGCTACGCGCGACTCGTTCCTCGCCGTGCTCCGCGCCGCACCCACCCACCCCCGGGCTCATCGCCCGGAGCACCCTTTCCGGCTATCGCCGGACCTGCGGGCTACCGCCCGCACCCGTGCGCGCTACCGCGCGGTGACAGCCCCGCGTTCGGCGGGTTCATATCTGTCGATGTGACTGGGGCGATTACGTCTCTCGCGGGGCTCAGTCGTTGAATTCGTTGACGCCGAGGGCGAAATTCCAGTGGCCGACGCCGTTGCGGGCTAGGCCCATTGTGACTAGGCCCATTCCTTCGAGCCAGTGGGACATTTTGAGGGCGCCGACGTCCAGTGGGCGTAGTCCGAGGGTCTCGATGAATGCCCCCACCTGCGCCTTGGCCTCAGGGTCGTCGCCGGCGAGGAAGACGTTTGGGCGGCCGTCCTCCAGGACGTTGCGGAAGATGGTGTTGAAGGCCTTCACCACGCTCGCGCCGGGCGGCGCCACCTTGGCGGCTTCCTGTGCGATCGAGGTCTGCTCGCCGTGCGCCAGTCCGTCGAACGTGGCGTTGAACGGGTTGCTGATGTCGACGATGACCTTGCCCGCGAGCGCGTCGCCGTACTCGGCGACGACCGGCACGACGCCGTCGTACAACAGGGCCGTGATGACAATGTCCCCGGCCGGTACGGCGCCCCACTTGCCCGCCGTCGCGCCGCCGCCCAGAGCCTTGGCCAGGTCATCGGCCTTGGACTGATTGCGTCCCATGACCTCGACGGTGTTGCCGCCCGCGAGCGCGAGCGTGCCGATGGTGCGGGCCATGTTCCCCGTACCGATGAGCGTGATGCTGTTCATGAGGTGTGCTCTCTTCCCGTTGTGGGTTGTGGCTCTCAGATAGCGGTGGTGCCGCCGTCGGCGACGAGTTCCAGGCCGTTGACGTAGCTGGAGTCGTCGGACGCGAGGAACAGCGCGACGCTGGCGATTTCTTCGGGGCGGCCCATCGCCCCTCGGGGAATGAGGGACTCAAAGGCGGTCTTAGTTGCCTCGTCGAACAGTTCTTCCTGTTTGGCGGTGGCGACCTGCCCGGGGGTCAGAACGTTGACCCGGATGTTGCGGTCGCGCAGTTCGTTGAGCCAGACGCGAGCCCATGCCTGCTGGACGGCTTTGCTTCCCGCGTAGAGACTCCAGCCGGGGAACGCGCCGAGGGAGGCGTTCGATCCGGTCATGAGGATCGAGCCGTTGTCGTTCATCACCGGCAGTGCCTTCTGCACGGTGAACAGGGTGCCGCGCGCGTTGAGCGAGAACGCGCGATGGAACTGTTCCTCGGTGATCTCGCCGAGGACGGCAGGTTCGCCCATGCCGGCGCTGGCCCACAGTACGTCGATCGAGCCCTTCTCCCGCTTGACGGTGTCGTACAAGCGATCCAGGTCGTCGAGGTCGGCCGCGTCACCCTGTACGGCCGTGACGTTGCGGCCGATCAGCTTGACGGCGTCGTCCAGTGCTTCCTGCCGCCGGGCCTGGATGAAGACGTGCGCTCCTTCCTCGACGAACAGCTTGGCGCCGGCCAGTGCCATGCCGGTGGACCCGCCGGTGATCACCGCGACCTTGTCATCGAGCTTTCCCACGATCACTCCGTTGCCTTGATGTTCTTATGTACACCAGATTGTGTACGTAACGTATCTGGCGGTTGATCGGAGCGCAAGCTAAGTACACCGATCGGTACCGAACGAGCTATGCTGCAGGCATGACGGAGTTGGAGAAGGGCCCCCAGGGCCGGCGCCGGGGCAGGGGCGCACGCGAGCGGATCCTCAGCGCGTCGCAGCAACTGTTCCGCGATCAGGGCATCAACCGCACCGGCATGGACCAGCTCTGCGCCGCGGCCCAGGTGTCCAAGCGCACGGCGTACCAGCACTTCACCAACAAGGACGAACTCGTCGCCGAGTACCTGCGCCGGTTCGACCCCGATGTCATGCCCGGGGTGTTCGACCGCGATGACCTCACACCCCGCGAGCGACTCTTCGCCGCGTTCGAGATGCCCGAGTCCACGCCGCTGTGCCCGTACATCGCGGCGGCCGTCGAACTCCATGACCCCGAACACCCGGCATCCCAGTACGCCCGCGACTACAAGACCGCCATCGCCGCCCGCCTCACCGAAACCGCCCGCGAAGCCGGCGCCACCAACCCCGAACAACTCGGCGAACAACTAGCCCTACTCATCGACGGCGCCTCAGCCCGCACCCGAGTCCTCAACACCAACACCTTCCCCACCGCCGCCACCATCGCCAAGATCCTCATCGACAACGCCATCCCGGAGCCCAGCGCCGACCGGGGAGCGGCCGAGTCTGCTCCCGTCCCGGTAGGTGGCGAATGATCGCCCGATCACGCTTCGACAGCCGGAAGAAGCGGCGGCAGGAGCCACGCGGGGGCTCACCTGTCCCCGCCACCCACAGCCGCCTGAAGGCAGGCGAGCCGTTGGCAGTCACTCGACCGCGAGCGAGCAACCGCGGGTGGCGGCCCGCAACACCCCCCGATGAGCCGGGGGCGGGCGGGTAGCGGGCGGAGCAGTCGCGCCGAGGAGCGCAGCGACGAGAGGCGACTGCGGAGCACGCGAGGACTCACACCAGCTCGCCACCACGGCCAGCTGAAGACAGCCGGCCGGCGTGACTCGCGAGCGGAGCGAGCACAACGCGGGCGGCAGCCCGCCACACCCGGCGATAGCCGGAAGAAGCGGGGCAGCCGGAGACACCGGCGACAGCCGGAAAGGATGCTCCGGGCGATAAGCCCGGGGGTGGGTGGGCAGCGCGCGAAGCAGTCGAGCCGAGGAGCGCAGCGACGAGAGGCGGCTGCGAAGCACGCGGGGGCGGACCGCAGTACGCCGGGGGCTCACCGCAGTACGTGCTCCTACTCAGGTGCGTACGTTCGCCACTGCTCCGTCAGCTGATACCCCAGCGACTGGTTCGCCTGCAGGCTCGCCTGGTTGGCGGCGGCACCGCCGGTGGAGAAGCGACTGATGCCGATGTCGAGGAACGCGAGGATCGACGCGGCCTTGACCGCCTGGGCGACCCCTCGCCGCCGGTGGGTGCCCAGCACCGAGGTGAACGCAGTGTCGCCGTACCCGTCCTTCTGCCGGATCACGGTCGCACCGACAAGCCGATTCCCGTCGAAAGCGCCGAAGACGCGATGAGCCGGCCACAGCGCGCGGGTATCGGCGAGCTCGCCGACCACCCGATGCGTCGCCGGCGTGTACGGATAGTCCGGCTCGTTCGCCTTCTCGAGGTTGTGCAGGACCTCGGCCGACTCGGGCCCGAGTTCGCGGATCGTCAGCCCGCCGGCGGTTGCCCGGCGTACGGCGGACTCCAGCAACTCCCGGTCCGGATCGAACAACCGCACCGCCCACGACTCGGCGACCACGCGGTAGCCGGCTGCTTCCAGCTCGGCGCACCGCGGGTCGTCGTCGCGAACGATTTGATAGTCGGGCACTCGCTGATTGTGAGCTGCCTGACTCCTCAGCTCAAGACAGTTTGCGCAGCAACGGCAGAACGTCTTCGGTGAACTGGGTCAGGAACCGCTCCTGGTCGTTCCCCGGACCGTGTACGACGAAGTGGTTGAAGCCGGCGTCGAGGTACGGCTGGAACTGCTTCACGACCTCCTCGGGGTCGGACGCCACGATCCACCGCTTCGCGACCTGCTCGATCGGCAGCTCGTCGGCGAGCCGCTCCATCTCGGTCGCGCTGGTGACGCTGTGCTTCTGCTCCGGCGTCAGCGACAGCGGCGCCCAGAACCGCGTGTTCTCCAGCGCCTGCTCGGGATCCCGGTCGTACGAGATCTTGACCTCGAGCATCCGGTCGATGTCCTCGAACGTCTTCCCGGCCTTCTCCGCACCTTCCTTCACGGCAGGGATCAGCTTGTCCGTGTACAGCTCCATCCCCTTGCCCGACGTCGCGATGAACCCGTCACCCGCGCGCCCGGCGTACTTCGCGACCAGCGGCCCGCCGGCGGCGACGTACACCTTGATCGGCGTCTCGGGACGGTCGTAGATGAACGCGTCGACGGTCTTGTAGTACGGCCCCTCGGAGCTGACGCCGTCCTTCGTCCACAGGTCGCGGATCAGCTGCACCGACTCACGCAGCCGGGCGAACCGCTCCTTGAACTCGGGCCACTCCATCCCGGACACGGCGATCTCGTTCAGCGCCTCGCCGCTGCCGACGCCGAGCATGACACGCCCGGGGTACAGCACGCCGAGGGTCGCGAACGCCTGCGCGATCACGGCCGGGTTGTACCGGAACGTCGGCGTCAGCACCGACGTACCGAGCAACACCCGCTCGGTCCGCTCACCGACGGCCGCCATCCAGGCGAGCGCGAACGGCGCATGGCCGCCCTCGTGCCGCCACGGCAGGAAATGGTCCGAAACGGTCACACTGTCGAGCCCGAGCTCCTCGGCCCGGACGGAGTACTCCACCAGCTCCCGCGGACCGAACTGCTCCGCCGAAGCCTTGTACCCGACTCGAATGCTCACCCTCTGCTCCCAACCATCGTCTTGGTCGTACTCCGAGGACAACCGCGTCCAGGTCCGACTTTATGCCGCCCCAGGTCGCTACCATCCATGGCGTGTACACGGACGACGCGCGAGTGCTGGGTCTGATCGGTACGACGTTCCGGACCGCCGCGCTCCCGCGGATCCGGGTGGTCGTGCCGCGAGCGCTCGCGGAACATGCGGTGGTGGCGTGGCAGCGCGAAGACGTCGGCGAGCTGCCGCGACCCGAGAACCCGGCCGACCGGCAGCGGCGACAGCGGGCCGGCGCGCTGGCGCTGATCGGTTTCGCGATCAGCGAGCACGGCCAGGTGGACGTCGACGGGAACACGATCGTCGAGCTGAGTCCGGAGCTGGTCGGCGTCGCCATGGACGCCGCCGACGACTTCGCCTGACCTTGGTCGACTGCCGCGTGTTCGGTTGACGCTGGTCGCGGCGCTCGGCGAGGATATGGGTCCGGCGCGGCCCGCGCCTCACCTTCGTCGACCGGCCCCAGCGCGGTCACAGTGAGAAGGCAAAGGGACTTCCTGTCTCGGGCCGCTCGTCCTGGTCAGCCGCCTCGACGGGATCGCTGGGGGATCGCGTGCGAGTGCGTGGAAGGCCAGATGACAGCGCACAGGAACTTCAAGCAACGGGTCCGAGCCCGCGCCGCGAAAACCGGTGAGTCCTACACGTCTGCCCTCCGGCACTTCCGTCCGACTCCAACAGGAGAAGACATGCCGGAACCGTTCCGCATCGCCGTCGCCCAGTCGACGGTGCACGAAGACCCGACCAACCCGACGCTGCTCCGGGAGAGCGGCGCCGAGGTCCGCTCGCTCATGCGGGAGGCGGCCGCGGCCGGCGCCCGCCTGGTGCAGTTCACCGAGGGCGCGATCTGCTTCCCGAGCAAGGTCGTGCTGTCCTCGCTCGGGCCCGACGAGATCGGTCCGTCGGACTGGACCAAGGCCGACTGGGCCGTGCTCGAGGACGAGCTCGGCCAGATCACCCGGCTCGCCGGCGAGCTCGGGATCTGGACCGTGATCCCGTCGGTGCACCAACTGCCGGACGCGCGTCCGCACAACAGCGCGTACGTCGTCTCCGCCAAGGGCCAGGTGGTGGCCCGGTACGACGACCGGGCGCTCTCGACCACCAAGGTGACCTGGATGTACACGCCTGGCACCGCGCCGGTGACCTTCGAGGTGGACGGGTACCGGTTCGGTCTCACGCTCGGGCTGGACGTGCTGTTCCCGGAGCTGTTCACCGAGTACGACCGGCTCGGCGTCGACGCCGTGCTCGTCTCGTACGCCAGCACGCACGGGCCGAACGAGCACATCGGGGTCCAGGTGTGTGGGACCGCCGCGAACAACACGTGCTGGATCAGCCTGGCGGTCACCGCGAACCCGGAGACGGGTCTGGTGGCCGGGGTGGCGGATCCGCGCGGCGCGTGGGTGGCGCAGGCGTCGGCCGACGGGCGGCCGGCGATCGCGGTCGCCGAGATCCAGCCGGACGAGCGGACCACTGTGGGCCGCGCCTTCCGGCAGAGGACGCGGGAGCGGATCGGGTCGTAGGGCTCACAGGTTCGGGTGCTGGTGCGTTCTACCTGTATGAACAGGCACGCGATTGTCAGCACCCGGATCGGTGACCTCACGGTGGTCGCCGACAACGACGTACTGGTCGGCGTCTACTTCCCGCATCACTGGGTCAAGCCGACCGCGGAGACGCTCGGTGAACGGGTCGAAGCCATCGACCCGTTCATCGCCGCGGTCGTCGAGCAGTTGGAGGAGTACTTCGCCGGCGGGCGGGTGACCTTCGACGTTGCGACCCGGCTGCACGGGGACGAGTTCCAGCACCGCGTGTGGACGGTGCTCGAGGAGATCCCGTACGGCGAGACCACGACGTACGGCGAGATCGCGGCGCGGCTGGGTGAACCGGCGCACGCCGCGCAGGCCGTCGGTAAGGCGGTCGGGCAGAACCCGTTGTCGATCGTGATCCCGTGTCATCGGGTGATCGGGAAGAACGGCTCGCTCACCGGGTACGCCGGCGGGCTCAAGCGGAAGCAGTTCCTGCTCGACCTCGAGCAGCCGGTCGGGGCTCGGCTGTTCTAGTTCGCTTGTAACTAGTTCGGTTGTGACAGGTTGCCGACCTGTTCGGCGTACCAGTCGAGTTCGGTCAGGTGTTCGGCGATCTGGCGGAGGGTCCAGTTCGGACTGCGGTCCTTGTCCCACTCGGCCGGGTCGAGGGCGGCGTACCGCAGTACGAAGGTCCGCCCGAGCCGGCGCAGCCGCTGCTCGGCCTCGCGTACGTCCTCTTCGGAGAACGGCGCGAGGTCGGCGGCGGACATGAGCGCGCTCGCGTGCCACTCGTCAGGCTGCGTCGGTACGCCGGCCAGCAGTGCCTCGACCTCGGCCAGGTGATCGATCATGTGGTCCGCGATCCGGCGGACCGCCTTGTGCGGCGTGAATGTCCGGCCGTCGTCGGAAATCCGCGGCTCACCGTCCCAGGCCGGCCAGGTTACGACCAACTTCAGCGACCGCTCCACAGCTTGTCCGACAAGTTCTCCAGGGTTCTCAGTCATGCCGCTGACGGTAAGCCCGTCATACTTCGGCCGCGGCCGAACTGATCCCGAGCCGATCCGCCAGCCGTTCGGCGTCGTACGGCGCGTGCACCTTCACGTCGTTGTCGAAGTACACATAGGTGTCGCATTTCCACGAGCGGATCTTCCGAGCCCACCGATCGAGCGACTTGTCGTCGTACCCGCTGACGTAGAGCTCGTCGGCGCCGTGCAGCCGGACGTACGCGAAATCCGCCGTCACATCCTCGAACATCGGCCACTTGCCGGCCGTGTCCGCACACACCACCGCAATGTCGTGCTCCCGCGCCAGGTCGACGAATTCCTTTGTTTTGAAGCTGTTGTGGCGTACTTCGATCGCGTACCGGAGCGGGATGTCGACGGCGCATTCGAGCAACGCGCGACCTTCCATCCGCTCATCGTGGCCCTTGGCAACCTCCGCGGCGGCAGACGTTGTCCGCGGCAACTGCGCGAAGAACGTCGCGCAACGCTCGGCGTCATACTGGAAGTTCGGCGGCAGTTGCCACAGCACCGGACCAAGTTTGTTGCCGAGCGCAAGCACTCCGGAGGCGAAGAAGTTGGCCATCGGCGCGTCCACGTCGGCCAGCCGCTTCATGTGCGTAACGAAGCGCGGGCCTTTGACCGAGAAGACGAAGCCGTCGGGCGTCTCGTCGTACCAGCGCTGGTAGGAGGTGGGTCGTTGGAGGGCGTAGAACGAGCCGTTGAGCTCGATCGAGTTCAGCCGGTTCGACGCGTACTCGAGCTCGGCGCGCTGCGGAAGGCCCTCGGGGTAGTAGACCTTGCGCCACGGCGGGTACCGCCATCCGGAGATGCCGACCCGAAATTGGGTGTCCGGCCAGCGCGTCATCCCCCGATTATTGACCCTGTGCAGATCGATCGCGGGTCGTACCCGGACGCGAAGACGCCCTGGGAGGATCCGTCGTGGCGCTCGGCCGCCCTTGCCTGGCTCGACCGGGAACTGGCGAAGCTCGGTGTCAGCGAGACGGAGCCGCGGCGGGTGAGGCTGCGGCCGTGGTCGGTCATCATCCGGGTCAGCGCTGAGCGTCCGGTCTGGTTCAAGGCGACGTCGCCTGGCAGTGCGTTCGAGCCGGCGCTGGCCGAGGCGCTGTCACGTTGGGCGCCCGAGCACGTGCTCACGCCGTACGCCGTCGATTGCACTCGCGGCTGGGCGCTCCTCCCGGACGGCGGCCCGCTCCTGCGCAGTCAGGCCTTGGATGTGCGGCACTGGGAAGAGGTGTTGGTTCAGTACGCCGATCTGCAGCGGGCGCTCGTGCCGCGGGTCGACGAGCTGGTGCGTCTCGGCGTACCTGACGCGCGGGTCCTGCCTGCGCTCTTCGACTCGATCGTGCGGACCGTTGGGGTGGATGATCGCGAGCGGTTGGCGGCGTTCCGGCCCCAGTTGGTCGAGTTGTGCGCTGAGCTGGACGGATTCGGGATCGCGGCGACGCTCGACCACGCCGATCTCCATGACGGACAGATTCTGGTGGCTGGGCCCGGGCGGTACACGTTCTTCGACTGGGGTGACGCGAACGTCGGCCACCCGTTCTGCAGTCTGCTCGTCGCGATCGACCGCGCGGCTGAGCAGCTCGGCCCGGACGTGGTCCAGCGGTTGGAGGACGCGTACGTCGAGCCGTGGACCGCCCAACACCCGCGGTCCGATCTACGTCGGGCGGCCGCCCTCGCGCGCCGGCTCAGCCCGCTCACCCGCGCCAGTTCGTGGGGCCGGCTCTTCCCCGCGACCGCGCACATCGGCCACCCGGAGCGTGCGGCCGCGCTACTTCGGCTCCTGGACTAGGTGGGGATCCAGGTCGGCCACCACGGCGGGACGTTCCCCGGGCAGGTGCCGGGTGAGCCGGCCGGGGTGCCTTGCCACGAGAACAGCGCGAGGTCGGCGATCGCGATCGCGATGGCGGCTGCGATCAGCGAGAAGAGGAACGCCTTCCCGGCGTACCGGAAGACGATGGTGAACAGCACCAGGTTGACGATCAACGCGAGTGGCAGGCCGAGGAACAGCAACGTCAGCCCGTTCGGCACGCTGCCGGTCACGTCGACATGACACGCCTTCCACGCCCGCGACGTCACCACGATCAGCCCGAACGCGGCCCCACCACCCACCACCACCGCAAGGAACGACTCTCCCTTGCTCCCCTTCGCAGCAAACGCCATGTGCATCACCGTAAGTGATCCGCGTGGCCACTTCAGCCGTCAGACTGCGTGTATGGACATCAAGCACCGGATGATCGTCTTCGACGCGGCCGACATCGAGGCCGAGAGCGCGTTCTGGGCGGCCTTCCTCGACGGCACCGTCGAGAAGTGGAGCGAGCGCTGGCACGCGATCTGGGTCGACGGCGGGTGGGCGCTCGGTGTCCAGCTCGCGCCCGACCACGTCCCGCCGGACTGGCCTGACGGTGCGCCGCAGCAGATCCATCTCGACCTGTATTTCGAGGGCGTCGACGCGCACACCGCCGCCCACGAGCGCGCCCTCGCCCTCGGCGCCCAGCTTCTCAAACCCGCGGACGACGCCACCGCGGCGCGTGGCGTCCAGGTGTACGCCGATCCCGCGGGGCATCCGTTCTGTCTGTGCTGGGTGCCCGCCTAGTCGTCGAGCGGGTGCAGGTCGACCGGCGTCAGCACCCAGCGGAAGCCGTACTTCGGGCTGGCAGCGCGATAGACCTTGTCCGGGGCGAAGTACTCGCCGATCAGACTCAGCAACCGCTCGTGGAACTCCGCGACCCGCTCGCCCGGCACCCGGCCCGCGTGCTCTCCCATGTCCTGCACGAATCCTGTCCCGAACATGCCCGCCGCGGCATCGGCGTACGCCTGCACATAGTCCTGCGCACTCGGCCCCGGCAACTCCGTCCGCCCGCCTGTCGCTGGCGCCGGGCTCTCCGCAAGCTCCGCGCCGGCTGCGGTACGTCGCCAAGCGCCGCCGTCCTCTACGACCCGGCCGGCGCCACGGAGCTTGTCGAGGTACCAGAGGACCCGGGCATCCGTCACCTCCAGCCGCTCGGCCAGCTCGCCCAATGTCCGCGGCTCCTCCAGCAACGCCACAATCCCGCGCGGCAACTCCGACGCTTCCCACTCGGTTGTCATAGGACGTACTACTAGCAGCTCACGGCAATGCGCTCAACAGCATCGGCGATCTCCGCGACCGGGCCCGCCGCGTCGACCAGCAACGCGCCGTACCCCGCGTTATCCACATCCACCCGCGCATGCCAAGCCAGCACCCGCTCCAACTCATCCCCACTCGACCCGAACGCCCCGGCCCGCCCGACCAACCGCCGCCGCAGCGTTCCGGCGTCGACGCTCAGACTCACCACCGCGTCGAACAGCTCCCAGATCTCGCCGTCGTTCCCGACCGTCCCGCACACGAACCCGACCCCGTCACCAACCTCAACCGCGATCCGTCGCACGGTCTCCACCGGCAACCGATAGGTGTACTCCGCGAACCACGCGTCGTCCCGCTCCGCCGGCATGCTGACCTCGACCCCCGACACGTTGTGAAACCACCGCGCCAGCCCGTCGACGTCGTACACCAGGTATCCCCGCCGCCGAAGCTCCCCGCCGACCGTCGTCTTCCCGACTCCGGACGATCCGGTCAGATACACCAGACCCATCTAGGCCTCCCTGCGAGGCGGGAGCCACATGAACGTCGTCACTTTGTCGAGATCCTCGGGCTCGTGCGGTACGACGATCACCTGGTGCGGATCCTCGTAGACGACGCGCCCCGGAGAAGTGGAGGTGAACCGCTCGCACGGAAGGTTGTGCGCGGCAAGGATCTTCAGATACCCGGGAATCGGCTCCAGCAAATGCTCGGCCGTCGGGATAAACCAAGCCGCGGCCTGCGGATTGTCCTCATAAATCGTCGGATCAACGGTCGACGGATTCACGTACGTCGCGTCGTACCAATCGTTCGTCGTACGCCGGAAGCGTTCCTCCTCCGCGCTCAACCACCCGCGATTCGCCAACATGTTCACCAGCCCGAAGATCCCGATCCGCCGCCCGCGTCGATCGGGCACCGGACTCTGGTACCGCACGTACGTCGCCATGCACGGATTCTCCCCGACTCTTGACCGACCGATGTTGTCAGGCTTAGCCTGACAAGCGTTGTCAGGACGGCCCTGACACAATGAGGAGGCGTGATGTCAGACAACCTGATGCGTTGCTCGTTCTGCGGCAAGCTCCGCGACGAGGTCGAACACCTCATCGCCGGCCCCGGTGTCTTCATCTGCAACGAGTGCGTAGGCCTGTGCGACAACCTGATCGGCGGGAAGCCGATGCCGACGTTCCCACCCCTCGACGGCAAGACCGACGACGAACTCCTCGCCGACCTGGCCCGCATCAACTCGTCCCACAGCCAGGTCGAAGCCGCCGTCCAGGACCGCGTCCTCCGCCTCCGCTCCCGCTCCGTCACCTGGGCCCGAATCGGCGAAGCCCTAGGAACAACCCGCCAATCAGCCTGGGAACGCTTCTCCGGCGAGGAATAACCGTGCCGAGAATTCTCCTGGTCCGTCACGGTGAAGTCGATGGCGCTCAATTAGATGCAGAAGGTTGGTGGGGCCCGGCGCGTGACTTTTCTCCGTTGTCTGCCGTGGGCATCCAACAAGCAAAAGAAGTCGGCCAAAAGCTCCGCGACAGCGGCGCCACCCGCATCATCTCCTCACCCCTGACCCGTGCCCTCCAAACCGCCGCCGTCATCGCGGCCGAGACCCACCTCCCGCTCACTGCAGTCGAGTTCGACCTCCGCGAATGGTTGCCAGACGCAACACTCTCCTGGCGCACAGCGGAGGCCGTCGCCGCCGTCTCCGACTTCCACCTCCACAACGGCGAGTGGCCACCCGGCGAAACCCGCACCTGGGAACCACAATCCTCCGTACGCCGCCGAGCAACGCAAGCCCTCCAACGCCAGTCCGCACTCAACAACACGCCCTTCATTGCCGTATCCCACAGCATGCTCATCGAGTCCCTCACCGGAGACCTCGGCATCGAGCACTGCGGCGTACGCGAACTCGATCAACTCCCAGTCGCGGACACAGGCACGATCCTGTTACCGAAGCCGGCCGCATGAGCGTCGGTGGCGACCAGTTCCCGACGACCGCTGGGAGTGCGCCGGCCGCGCCGCGGCTGGCTGGTATTCGTGAGCGGTGCTTGAGGGCCGCGATCGCTGCCCTCCAAGGTGATCTGCTGGTGGTTGGCCGAGGCCCTGGTCCGCAAGAAAGGCAACCCGCGGGAAGCCGGGCCCGTTAGGCTCTGGGGTTGTGGGAGAGAGTCGGCTGGAGATGGGGCGGGTTTGGGCGGCTCGGGGGGTTATTGATCGGGTGTTTCTGGATTCGCCTCAGTATCGGTGTGAGGCGTTGGAGGGGGCGCTGGGGTGCGGGGTGAGTGTCAAGCTTGAGACGGCTAATCCGGTTCGCAGCTTCAAAGGGCGCGGGACTGAGTTGGTTGCGAGCCAGTTGGCGGCGGGTGGGGCGCAGGCTGTGGTTTGTGCGAGTGCGGGGAATCTGGGGCAGGCGCTGGCTTGGTCGGGGCGGCGCCGGGGGCTTGAGGTGACCGTTGTGGCTTCGCGGTTTGCGACGAAGGCGAAGCTGGATCGGATCCGTGCGCTGGGCGCGACGTTGGAACTCGTTGACGGGGATCACGAGTTGGCGCGTGAGCGGGCGGCAGCGATTGCGGAGTACGAAGGAATTCGGCTGCTCGAAGACAGTCTGGATCTCGAGACGTGTGAGGGCGCGGCGACGATCGGGCTCGAGCTGATGGAGGGTACGCCGACGTTCGACACCGTGCTGATTGCGCTTGGTGGCGGGGCTATGGCGACCGGCGTGGGTTATGTGGTGAAGGAGTTGGCGCCGGACGTTGACGTGATTTGCGTGCAGCCGCGTGGTGCGCCGGCGTTGACGCGTTCGTGGCACGAGCGGCGGGTTGTCACGACCGACTCCACCGACACGATCGCCGACGGAGTGGCCGGCCGGTTCCCGATCCCGGAGGTCCTCGACGACCTTCTCCTGATCGCGGATGACGCCGTACTCGTTCAAGAGGAATCGATCATCAGCGGTATGCGCCTGCTGCACAACCACGCGGGGCTGATCGTCGAACCATCCGCCGCGCTTGGCGTCGCCGCGGTCCTCGAAGACCCGACGCGCTTCGCCGACCGCCACGTACTCACGATCATCTGCGGCAGCAACGTCGACCTGCCGGCGTACCACCGCTGGATCGGCGCGCCAGGCGGTTGACGTCAGACCAGCGCCGCGACCCACGCGTCGTGGTGCTCGGCGACGTACGCGGCGGCCGGACCCCAGTAGTCGGCATGGCCCTCGTCGTACATGCGCGCCCACGGTTGCTCGCCGGTCTCATGGCCGCGGATCAGTACGTCGTACTGTCCGCGCGTGCGAGCCGCGATCTGTGCGGGAAGGGCGCGCCGCTGCTCCAGGTCGAGGCCGTAGCCGTCCACGAGCGCGCGCAGCCGCGGCCCGTCGACCTCCACGTCGCCTCCCGCGACGAACGGGAGGAACGCGGTTGCTGCGTACCCGAGGTCCCAGAGTCGCGACGACGGGCCGGCGTTGTCCCAGTCGATGAATACCCAGCGCTGGTCGTTGCGGACCAGGTTCCAGGGCGCGAGGTCGTTGTGGCAGATGAGGTCGCCGCCGGCGGGATCGGGGACGATCACGTTCCAGGTGACGTCTGACGGTGGCTCGAAGGACTCCATCGTGTCGTGGAGCTCGCGAATCAGCCGGCCGATCCGCCGCAGCTCGTCCAGAGTCGACGGTGGTTGCGCGTGGGCGAGCTCGCCTGGCACGTACTCGAGGACGTGCCTGTCCTGGTCGTCACGCCCGTACGTGCGCGGCGCGCCGTCGAACTGCCTCTCGGCGAGGTGCTCAAGCACGGCCTCGACCCCGGGCGTCTGGGGCAGTGCGGGCTTCCGCACGGTCGCCCCGATCCGCACGACGCGATCGGCGACGTTCCCGCCCGTCAGCACTTCTTCACGCTCCACCCCGCCATCCTGCCGAACGTAGGCTCTGTCGGCATGGAATTAACAGCCCGCCAGGCCCGAGCCGTTGAGATCAGCAAGCTGTACGACCGCTACAACACGTCCGCGGGCCGCACCGAGTGGACGACGGGCGACCTCGCGCTCGGCTTCGTCGGCGACGTCGGAGACCTCGCGAAGCTCGTCATGGCGGTCGACGGGCGCCGCGAGATCGACGATGCCCGGACCCGCATCGGCCACGAGCTGGCCGACTGCCTCTGGTCCGTCCTGGTCCTTGCCGACCGCTACGAGATCGACCTGGCCGCGGAGTTCACCCGCATGACCGACGAGCTGGACGCCAAGCTCTCAGTTGCGGTGGGCAACTAGTCGGGTGAGGCCGAGGGCTTGGCCGGCGTCGGTGCGGAGCATCTGGGCTTCCTCGCGACCCGGCGTACCGCTGTCTTGGTCGCAAGCTTCGTTCCATTGCAGCCAGTCTCGCCAGCCGTCGGGGAGCTGGTCGGCGAGCTCGACGGTGACCAGGCCGGTCTTCTCCCAGTGCCGACGCCACCACGCGGGACTGTGCCAGGCGCAGAAGTCCCATTTCCAGTACGGCGCGAGGTGCGGCGGGGGAAGCGTCTCGTACTCCGCGACGAGGCCAGGTTGCACGATGCCGAGCCGGCCGCCGCGTTTCACGAAACGTGAGTAGTAGCCGAGGTACAGGTCGTCGGTGCCGAAGTAGTGGTACGCGCCGATGCTGACGAGCGCGTCGAAGAAGTCGTCCGCGAAAGGCAGGGCATGGGCTTCCGCGTGGATCGGATGAACCTGGTCTTCCAGGTGAGCGTCGGCCACGCGGCGCAGGTTCTCGTCAGGCCTGACCCACAGGTCGGCCGCCCACACCTCAACGCCGTACTCCTTGGCCAGAAAGATCGAGCTGAGCGCGGCCCCACACCCCAGGTCGAGCACCCGCATCCCGGCCTCAAGCGCCATGACCTCAGCCAGCGCCTCCGCCTGCCACACCGGATTCGGCCCCATCCCACCATCAACCATCCACCGCCCCGGGTACGCCGCGGACCGCGGGTAACGCTCGTTCCTCAACAGCACCTCGAGCTCGCCATCATCCATACGACGCGAGTCTCCGATCCCACCCAATCCCAGGCAAACGGTTATCCCCAGATGACGGTTGTCGTCGAAGCACTCCGCCATTTCACCGAACCACCCGCGACGCAGGCGCTTCATCAGTGACAGCTGCGACGATATGCAGCGCGGCGAGAAGTTTCTTGGGGCGTTGTCGATCTTGGGGTTGGTTGTTCGACCTGGGGGTGTAAGCGGGCCGAGAGGCGGTTCGTGGGGACGAGGAGAGAGCGCGATGGCGAAGTACATGTTGATCATGCGGGGTACCGATGAGTCGAATGCGGCGGTGATGGCCGGGTTCGAGGAGTTGGCGGCTTCGACGTACCATTTCATCGAGGAGTTGATGACGGCCGGGGTGTTCATCGCGGCCGAGGGGCTGGATGATGCGGCCGAGAGTGTGGTGGTCGACTTCAGCAGTGAGGCGCCGGTGGTGACGGACGGGCCGTACGGGGAGACGAAGGAGCTGTTCGGGGGCTACTTCATGCTCGACGTCGCGTCGAAGCAGGAAGCCGTCGAGTGGGCCAAGCGGCTACCGTCGGTTGCCGGGTCCAAGATCGAGGTACGGCGGGTTGCCGGCGAGGACGAGCGGCCGCCGGGTCACGAGGAGTCCGCCGAGGCCGGGGAGCGGGCTGGGAGTGAGAGCGCCGGCCGGGTCTGATGGATACGGCGGATGTCGAGGCCGTCTGGCGGATCGAGTCGGCGCGGATCGTGGCCGCGCTGACCCGGTTCACCGGGGATTTCGCGCTGGCCGAGGACGCCGCGCAGGAGGCGGTGGCCGAGGCGCTGGTGTCGTGGCCACGCAACCCTCCGGCCAGTCCGGCCGGCTGGCTGATGGCGACGGCCCGGCGGCGGGCGATCGACGCGATCCGCCGCCGTACGGCGCTGAAGGATCGGTACGCGCTGCTCGCGGCGGATCCGGTCGTCAACGAGGACATCGACCCCGACCGGATCGACGACGACGTCCTGGCGTTGATGTTCATCAGCTGCCACCCGGTGCTCTCGCCCGAGGCCCGGGTGGCGCTGACCCTGCGGGTGGTCGCCGGCCTGTCGTCCGAGCAGATCGCCCGCGCGTTCCTGGTCCCCGTACCGACCGTGCAGGCGCGGATCACCCGCGCGAAGAAGACGATCGCGGCGGCCGGCGTACCGTTCGAGCTGCCGCCGGCCGATGAGCGCCGGGAGCGGCTGGGCGGCGTACTCAGCGTCGTCTACGTGATCTTCACGGAGGGCTCGACGGCGACGTCGGGCGACCTGCTGGTACGCCGGGATGTCGCGTACGAGGCGATCCGGCTGGCCCGCACGCTGACTGCGCTGCTGCCGGACGAGCCCGAAGTACACGGTCTGCTCGCGCTGTGCGAGCTGACGGCGGCGCGGTTCCCGGCCCGCACGAGCCCGGATGGTTCGCCGATCCTGCTGGAGGACCAGGACCGGCAGCGGTGGGACCTCTCGGCGATCCACCGCGGGCTGGCCTCGCTGGCGAAGGCGTCGGTGCGCGGGCTCGGCCCGTACGGCCTGCAGGCTGCGATCGCCGCCGTACACGCGTCGGCGCCGTCCGTGGAGGCAACCGACTGGGACCGGATCGTCGTGCTCTACGAGGCCCTCGGTCGGGTCGCGCCGTCGCCTGTGGTCGAGCTCAACCGAGCCGTCGCGGTCGCCATGGCCTCCGGTCCGGCCGAGGCCCTGGACATGGTGGACGAGCTGGTCGCGTCGGACCGACTCCCCGGCTCACACCTGGTCCCGACCGTACGGGGCGAACTCCTCACCCGCCTCGGCCGCCTCCCCGAGGCCCGCGCCGAACTGGAACTGGCCGCCCGCCTCTGCACCAACGAACGCGAACGCTCAGTACTGCTGAACAAAGCAGCCGCGCTGGGCTGACCGGGCTACTCGCCCGTGGCGCCGTCGATGCGCTCGCGGAGGAAGTCTGCGTGGCCGTTGTGGCGGGCGTACTCCTCGATCATGTGCAGGTAGATCCAGCGCAGCGTGTAGTCCTCGCCCGGGCTGACCGCGTCGAGGCTGAGCCCCGCCACCGCCGTACGCGATCGCGCGACACTCGCCTGGTAGCTGGCCAGGTCGTCCGCGGCCCGCGTGATGTCGACGACGTCGCTGCGGTTCGTCGAGCCTGGCTGATAGTCCCAGAAGTACAGGTGGTCCGGTTGGTCGTCGTACTCGTGGAACCAGGCCTCGACCCCGGACAGGTGCCGGACAAGCCCGAGCAGCGACAGCGTCGAGGGCGGCACCGACCGCGTCGCCAGCTGCTCCGGCGTGAGGCCGCCGCACTTCTGGAGCAGCGTGGTGCGCTGGAAGTCGAGGCGGTCGTCGAGAGCGGACCGCTCGTCAACCGGGTTGATCGGCGGCTCGGGCCGCTCGGGCGTGGTCCATGTCGACATGCCGGCGAGGTTACGTGTGGGTCGACCCTGCGGCTACCGAGTTAGGCCTTCTGAGCCCTACGGCGGGAGAATCAGTGTGTGAAGAAGCCAGACGCCGAGCCCGTGGTTGCGCGCAACCGGAAGGCTGCGCATGACTACCAGCTGGGTGAGTCCTGGGAGGCGGGGATCGTGCTGGAGGGGCCGGAGGTGAAGGCGCTTCGGGCCGGGCGGGCGTCGCTGGTCGGCGGGTTCGCGCAGGTCGAGAACGGCGAGATCTGGCTGCACGGCGTGCACATCCCGCAGTACTCGCAGTCCCGTTGGTTCAACGGCGGCTCCCGCCGCAAGCGGAAGCTGCTGCTGCACCGCGCCCAGATCGACAAGATCGAGCGCAAGGTCAACGAGAGCGGCCTGACGATCGTCCCGACGTCGCTGTACTTCAAGGACGGCCGCGCGAAGGTCGAGATCGCCCTTGCCCGCGGCAAGAAGACCTGGGACAAACGCCAGGCCCTCGCCGAACGCGAAGCGACCCGCGAGGTCGAGCGCGCGGTCAACCGCCGCCTGAAGGGCCGCTCGGACTGATCCATTTGTTAGCGTGCGCCGGTGGACGATCTGGGATCCGTACCGTGGCCGCCGACACCGATCAAGACTGAGCGACTCGTACTGCGAGAGCCCGAGGCCCGCGACCGTACGACGTTCATCGACCTCCTCGCCTCACCCGAGGTCAACACGTACCTCGGCGGCCCCCGCCCCCGCGACGAGCTCGAACGCGGAACGCCTGACGTCCCCGAGCGCTGGCCCGGCAGCTTCGTCGTCGAACTCGACGGCACGATGATCGGCTGGATCCTGCTCCGCCGAGCAACCGACCACCGCCGCCCGGCCGCCACCGGAAAAGCCGACCTCGGCTACCTCTTCCTCCCCCACACCTGGGGCAACGGCTACGCCCGCGAGGCCTGCACCGCAGCCCTCACCTGGTTCGACACCACCCACCCCGGCGAACCCATAATCCTCACCACCCAATCCGCCAACCTCCCCTCAATGCACCTAGCCGCAGCCCTCGGCTTCACCGAACTCGAACGCTTCGAAGCCTGGAACGCCGAACAATGGCTCGGCCTACGCCCTCCGGCGAGCACCGTCTGACCTCGCGCTGGAGCTGTTGCGACGGACGAGATTCTCGTCGGTCGGAAGAAAGCCGGGCCCTGCGAGGTTGCGGGTGGCATGATCACACTTGTCGACCGCACCGTTGCGGCTCTGCGTGCCAATCACGACACCCTCGCCGCACTGGTACCGACCTTGACGCAGGAACAGCTGAACGGCCGTAGCGGAGCGGAGGAGTGGACAGTCGCGCAGGTTCTCTCGCACCTCGGCAGCGGCGCCGAGATCTTCCGCAAGCCGATCGGGATCGCGGCCGGCGAGCAGGTCCAACCTGAGGAGAACCAGTCGATCTGGGCCCGGTGGAACGCCTTGTCCCCGGCCGACCAGGCGGCCGGATTCGTCAAGTACGACCAGGCGTACGTCGATGCCGTCGAGGCGCTCAGCGCCGAGCAGCCCGACAGCACGATCGACCTGGGCATCCTGCCCGAGCCGGTACCGCTGGAGGTCGCGCTCGGCATGCGACTCAGCGAGGTCGCCAACCACGCCTGGGACGTACGCGTAGGAGTCGACCCGTCCGCGACCGTGGACGCGGCCTCGGCCGACTTACTCATCGAACTCCTCGCCGGCCCGCTGGCCTTCCTCCTGGGCTTCTCCGCCAAGACTGACGAGCTCGACCAGGAAGTCCGCCTGGCGATCCCGGGCGGCGGCATCACTATCACCGACACGGTCACCGTGACCACGTCACTCGACGACCCCACAGCCACATTCGATGGCCCGGCCGAGGCCGTCACGCGGCTACTGACCGGACGGCTCCGTGCCGAGTACTCCGCCGGCGTCAGCGTGACCGGCAACGTCACCCTGGACGAACTCCGGAACGTCTTCCCCGGCTACTGACGGATCCGGTGGTAGGCCTTGCAGCCCAGGCACAGCCCGGTGGATGCGTTGAGGGCTGCCAGGCCGAAAGCGACAGCGGTGAGGCCGTAGCCGGCGACATCGACGCCGAGTACGAAGGTGGCCAGCGCCAGAGCGGTGAACACGAAGCCGACGAACTGGCCGAATCTCTGCGGCCGGGCATCTTCCAATTTCGCCGGCGCTCCGATCCGCGGCCAGATCACCCGGGCAAAGATCTGCGCCCACACCGACCACTGAAAACTCACGAACGCGGTGAACGCAAACACAGCCACCTGCGAGGCGAGCAGGCCGAGGCTCAACGGCCGAGCAATCTCGACGATGAGCAGTACGACGGCGAGCACGCTCGCGGTGGCCCCGGCGCTGAATCGCAACAGGCGCGGATCGACATGGGCGCGGAGCGGACACGCACCAATACCGGAGCCGCCCATGTGGTACTCCAGAGAATGAGATGCCAGCCAGCCGACCCGACTGAGTCTACTCGGCCCTGCACCTGGCAAATTTCGCCATGGTAATCTGAGGGTCGCAGGCGCGGGTTCACCCCGGTCGTAGGGCGCAGCGGCTCACCGAGCCGAAAGGGCAAGGCCCACCTACTTCTAGACCGAAGAGGGAGCGCCATGCCCAAGCTCGAAACGTACAAGAAGCAGGCGAAACTGCTCGTTCGCTGGCACCGCGAAGGAAACTTCTCGATCGGCGGTCGCATCCGGCAGCTTGAGCGCTATCGCACGTTGTCCGACCGCGAAGCACTCGCGCTGAAGTTTCCGCTCACCGAAGCCCAAGAGATCATCGCCCTCGAAGCAGGCTGCGCCAACTGGGCCGAACTCAAGGCGAGCACGGAAGTGGCCCCGCCCACCAGCGAGCAGCCGCAGCCCCAGAACACGGCAGTCGCGAGCGCCAAGCCGGTGCTGTACGTCGCCGACGTCGCTGCGGCGGCCACGTTCTATCGGGACCAGCTCGGCTTCCGGATCGACTTCTTACACGGCAACCCGCCGTTCTACGGCTCGGTATCGCGCGACGGCGCGACGTTGCACCTGAAGCTCGTACACGAGCCGGTTTTCGCCGCCGGCGCCGCGGAACGGCAGGGGCTCATCATGGCATTCATCGACACGCCGAACGTCCGCGACCTCTACACGGAATATCAGACCGCCAACGCCGAAATCATCCAGAAACTAACCAAACAAGCCTGGGGCGGCACCGACTTCATAATCCGCGACCCCGACGGCAACGCAATAGCATTCATCGGCTGAGACCCGACGCGGCCGAAGCATGACCTGTTGCGTCATGAGAGGAGTGCTGGGGTGGGTCATGACGCTGTTGGTTCGAGTTCGACGCGGCTGATCACGTTGCGAGGCAACAGCGGATCGGGGAAGTCGGCGGTGGCCGCCGCCATCCGTGCTGCGCGCCCAGCTGGCACGGTTGCCGTCCTCGGACAAGACGTCATCAGGCGCGACATCCTGGGAACAGGGGACGACGCAGGAGGCCACCCGATCGGGCTCATCGACCTTGCTGGGAGATATCTGCTGGAGCGAGGCTTCGATGTGATCATCGAAGGGATCCTGAACGCGAAGTGGTACTCGCAAATCCTCCCAAGCCTGGTTGCAGATCACCGCGGCGTGTCTCGCAGCTACATCTACGATCTGCCCTTCGAGGAGACCATCCGCCGGCACTCGACAAAGCCGGTCGCGACAGCCTTCGGCGAAGCCGAGATGCGACAGTGGTACCGCGGACTCCAACCGATCCCCGACCTCGCCGAAAGCGTCATCACGGCCGACGACACCCTGGACGCCACGGTCACCCGCATCCTCCAAGACTGCTGGCCATCAGACTCCTAGAACGAGCGCCTCAGCTTCTAGGCCCATCCCGCATCAGGCAAGACCGATCCGTGCCCGGCGAACCGAGAGGTGCCGTCCCGGCTTCGGGCCGGCATGTCCTCCGGCAGCTCGGCAGTCCCCGGATCGAGTTGAGCCTGGCGCCGATCAGTGGCAATCCGCTGCTGGGTGACGTAGTCAGAGAGACCGGCTAGCTCTCCCCGATCGCCGGCTCATGCAAGTACGTGACGAGCTTGCCCAAGGCATTGGCGTACGCAATCTCACGGCGGGTGGCCTCCCCGATGTACCCGCCGGGGTTCACGATCCGAACCTCATCCGCGAGGTCGATCCTGCGCAGATGCAGTTCCCCCAAGGCCCGCACGAGCAACGGATCCAGCACAGGCGCCTCGGCGCCCTCCGGAGCCAGAACGATCGCCAGATCGAGCGTCAAGCGCATGCGCTCGCTCGCAAACTCCCTGCCAAAACGCAGCGAACCACACAGACAAACGACCTTCGGACGAACCGGCACGTTGAACATGAACACCCTTCAAGAGCCGAAAACCCCTCCAGCATCCCATCCCGCCGTTGACACCCAGCCAGTGGACGGCGTCAGTCGATAGCCCATGCCAGACTCCCGGCGTGAGCTACGAACTCCTCTATGTCTGGTGGCGACATGAACCGCATCGTGAATGTAGCGATCGGGCTCGGCGGTCCGCTCTATGACCCGCAGGCAGGTGAGCGCTTCGCGTTCGACGGCCACTGACCCGCACGACCTCGGCACTCGCCCATCTGCAGATGCGTACGTTGGCCGGCCCCAAGGTTGGTCGCCAGACGTCTAGCCTGTCGCACATCAGCTGACGGGCATGCGTCGCGGACCTATTGGCGGAGTAAAGGGTCAGGCGAGCGCGGTCGTCAGCTCCGCCATCAGCCGAGGCCGCCGGCACTCTGATCGCGACCCCCTCGACTGCGCACCGGAGGTTGTCGACCAGGTGCTCATCGTCGCTCGCCGGTACCGGTCGTTCGGGTCAGGCTGGGTCAGGTATTGCCTTCGGTCCATCGCGTATATGACGACTCGTTGCCCTCGCCGAAGGACTCGACAAGACCGGCTGCGATCGCGTCGCACATCACGCCGGTTCGGCCGGCTCGCGCATCGTCCATTCGTGCGGGAGCGCCGCGAACCACATCACGTCGATGCGTTCGCCCTGCCACACGCTGTGTGCGCGCATCGTTCCCTCGTGTACGAACCCCGCTCGGCGGGCCACCGCGGCTGACGCTTCATTGTCCGCCTCGACCGTCAGGAAGGCGCGAGCTGCGCCGAGCTCGAACAACCACTGGGTGAGCAGAACCACCGCCCGAGTCGCATACCCGCGCCCCCGCGCGCCCGGCCCGATCCAGTAGCCGAACTGCGCTACGTCTCCCTTCGACCAGTCATCGACGCCACAGCAGCCGACCAGGCCACCAGAGGCTGCGTCCGTGATCGCGAAGGCAACACCAGATGGTGGCTCCGCCGCGCCGAACGCCCGCCAGCACGACGCGAACTCGTCGATGATCGCTTCAGCGTCCTCGATCGAGAGCGGCGGAGCCGGTCGTCCGAGTCGGTCATGGGCCCCGTTGTAGCGTCGGATCGCTGGATCGGCGAATGCTTCCGCCATGAACCTGGCGTCATCTCGCGACCAAGGTCGGAGAGTGACCACACCATCTGAGAGCGACACGACCGGAACGTCGGCATCCGGTTCACGCACGTCCATCGGCTCCGTTCGCACAGTTCCCCGGGAGTACGAAAAAGCCCAGGTCAGGGGTATCTGCCTGGGCTTTCACTATGCGCGCTCGGAGGGATTCGAACCCCCAACCTTCTGATCCGTAGTCAGATGCTCTATCCGTTGAGCTACGAGCGCTGGACAACGTCGAGTAACGATACATGGAGGGGGTGGGTGTAGGCCAATCGGCTCTGGAGGGCGGCGCGGTGGCGGGTGTTGGGTGGGTTCTGAGCCCTACGATCCGCGCATGGGTATCGAGGATTTGCTGGGCGGGCGGGATCTGGGGGACGTCAAGAAGGCGGTCGGGTTCGTGCTCGAGAACTCGGACGACTTCAAGAAGGTGCTGGAGCTCGTACGCGGGCTGCCGGACGGGGCGGTCGGGTTCATCGGGCAGCTGCCGGACCTGCTGAAGACGATCGGGACCGGGCTGGCGGAGGCCGGCGAGCAGGCGGCGAAGGCTGCTGGGGCGCTGGTCGGGGATGACGGCGAAGGTGGCGCGCGGAAGGCGCTGACCGGGAGCGCGGGCACGATGAACGCGGCCAAGGACCGGCTGAAGGACGCGGCCGGGATGCTGGCCGGGCTGGCCGGCGAGCTGGACAAGATCCCCGGGATCGGGGACGCGGCGGCGAAGAAGCTGAACGACGGGAGCGGGCAGATCGGCGGGGTCGCGACCGAGGTCGAGAGCCTGGCCGGGAATCTGAAGGACCTGTCGGACATCCTCGGGACGGTCGGCGATGCGCTGAAGGGTTTGGGCACGAAGCTCACCGAGTCCGGCGGGTCGGTCAAGACGCTGCTCGGTTAGCCGGGCGTACGCCGGGGTGCGCGAGACTCTCGTACGACGGGATCGCGCGCACCGGACGGATCCAACCTGTTGGGCAATCAGGTGCCGTTGGCAACCATGCGTGGGTTGGCGGCGCTGCAACCATGCGTGGGTTGGCGGCGCTGCAACCATGCCTGGGTTGGCGGTGTGCGGCACCGGACGGGCCCGCGTTTCAGGGGACGGATCAGCGTGCACGCCCATCACCACCTCCTGCTCCCCGACCGCAGACACGCCCCACCACGGGGTAGTCGACGCGGCGGCAGCCGCAGACCGCGCGCGGCAGCGCGCAAGAGACCGATCGGCGGGTGAGAGCGTGCGCGGCGGCCGGTGAAGGTGTGGGGACGACAGCAGCAGGCTTGTCGGAACCGCGTGAGGGGGGTTTGCGTCTAAGGCGGGTCCCGGGACCGCCGGGGACATCCGTACGGGTGTTGCCTGAGTGGTTAGGGAGGACCTCCGCGTGGTTAAGGTCGCGGGCATGGGTAGGCGACTGGTTCGGGGTACGGCGATCGGGTGTGGGGTGGCTGCTATTGCGGGTGGGGGGATCGGGTGGGCGGTCGGTGAGCCGGTGACGCCTGCGGACATCGTGGCGGCGCGGACGATGCCGGCGGATCTGTGTGCGCGGATCGGGGACGTCTCGAGCCTGTTGCCTAAGGCATCCAATGTGGTGATGACGCAGGTCGGGAGTACGACGATCACCTGCGAGGCGGGCAGTTCCCGGGCGAAGGTGCGCGCGTACACCGCGGCCGGCGTGAAGGTCACGATCACGCCGTACGGCGGGCAGGACGTCGGCGCGGGCAACAAGCCGTTCACGCCGGCGCAGACCGCGAAGAAGGTGTTCACCCGGTCGCCGATGAAGACGCTCGACGAGGACCGGCCGTACCCGACGAAGGTCAGCCGGACCGCGAGCGGCATGGCCGGCGAGTCATGGGCCGTACACGCACTGGTCCAGCGCGCCGACATCGTCGTACAGGTGGATTACACAGCCAACCCGGTCGACGCCGACGTGGCGCAGAAGGCCGCGCTGGCGCTGGCGGATCGCGTCATCTGGGAGAGCAAATGAGTACGCCGGAGATCCCGGGCTACCAGCTGGATCAGCGACTGCTCCAGCACCCGCTCGCGGAGTTGTGGCACGGCCGCACGTTCACCGGGATGGAGATCGTCGCACTCGTGCTGAGCGAGGACGGTGCGCGTGACGCGACCGTCGTGGAGCGGCTCACCCTCGCCAGCCGCGACGCCGCGCTCGTGCCGGGCCAGCAGGATGCCCCGCTCTGGGCGGCCAACTTCAACTCGAGCCGCCCGTACGCGATCACCCAGCTGATCCCCGGGCAGACCGGCGCGGAGCGCCTGATCGACCCGCTCGACGGCATCATCGGCAACGACGACGTGTCCCTGCAGGCAGTCCGCGAGCAGCTCACCAGGTACGGCGCCACGCCGCCACCCCTCCCCCTGCCCGACCACGACCCCACCACGGCACCCGCACCCGGCACCACACCCAGCACCGCACCCGGCACCGGCAGCGCACTCGGCACCATCCCGTCGTACGCCGACCACCCGCACCAACCCCAGCAGCCGACCCCCACGGACCAGTCCAAGATCGACGTCGCCCGTCAATACAGCCGCAAGATCGGCTCCTGGATCTACGCCGTCGTCGCCGTCGTCGTCCTGATCGTCTTCAGCATCACCTACTCGATCGGCTCCGCCATCGGCAGCGCCGTGAAGAAGGACGACCCGGTCGAGGCCACTGCCCCGGCCGTCAGCCCGGAGGCGTACCCGGCCAAGGTCCTGATCCCACCGATAAACATCGTCACGACAGCGCCCTACAAGCGCCCCGACGGATCACCCGGCGTCTTCGGAGCGACGTACGCCGCCGGCGCCGACCTCCAGGTCATTGCGAACGCCGAGCTGCCGTTCGCGCTCGGCTGGCCGCGGCCGCCGCAGGTGGTGCGGCTGGGTGAGTCCTCGCAGGTGATCCTGCGGAAGATCGTGACCGCGACCGAGTACGACCCGAACGGCCTGAAGAACTCGTTCCAGGCGCAGCTCGCGCTGCACCCGTGCGTGAGCCTGGCGCAGTGCCTGGCCGACCGGCCCTCGTTCGATCAGCTGTGGACGAAGATCTACAAGACGACCGCGCCGGCGACCGCGAAGGACGCGCGGACCTGGCTGACGGTGTCGACGAAGGCGCCGTACACGATCACGATGACGCACGCGTTCCTGAGCGGCGGTCAGTGGTGGCTGGTCGGCGCGATGGTCCACGGACAGGTGGCCGAGGCGCCGGACGTCCAGCGGATCGTCAACGACATCTGGCGGCAGACCAGTTGATCGACCGCAAGATCTGCTGAAACGGCCCGCGCGAACAGCGCGGGCCGTTCTCATTTTCACAAGCGACACCGGAAAGCGATTGTCGCGAAAACTTTGTGACCGGGTTCACTTTCTGGCGGTTCACAGCCCTCGGGTCGTTCGCGTACCGTAGTACCACTTGCACACTGGTATACGCCCACTGGACGCACTGGTATGCGAGCGAGTACACCGCCAGCCAGCTGCATCGAACCGCCGGAGACCCCGGCGGCCGGACGCCGTACCCGCCTTTCAGCGTCGAGGGGCCGAACGTCGCCGGGCCCGACAGCCGAGAGGGAATGAGCCGCGAATGACGACAACCGCCAGCCCGACCCATACCGAGACCGCCACCTCAGCAGCCACCAAGGACCCCCTCCCCGGCGAAAAGCCCACGCCGTACGACCTGACCACGGCCCCGACGCAACACGCCGGCCTGCTGAACTGGGTGGCCGAGGTCGCCGAGCTCACGCAGCCCGACCGGATCCACTGGGTCGACGGGTCGGAGGCGGAGTACGCCACGCTGACGAACGAGCTGATCGCGGCCGGCACCATGGTCCGGCTGAACGAGGAGAAGAAGCCGAACTCGTTCTGGGTCCGCACCGACCCCAGCGACGTCGCCCGCGTCGAGCAGCGCACGTTCATCTGCTCCGCGGACGAGAAGGACGCCGGTCCGACCAACAACTGGATGGACCCGGCGCAGATGAAGGCGCTGATGACGGAGCTGTACCGCGGTTCGATGCGCGGCCGGACGATGTACGTCGTCCCGTTCTGCATGGGTCCGTTGACGGCGGAGAAGCCGATGTTCGGGGTCGAGATCACCGACTCGGCGTACGTCGTCGCCTCGATGCGGATCATGTGCCGTACCGGCGCCGACGTGCTGGCGAAGCTGGGTGAGGACGCACCGTACGTCCCCTGCCTGCACTCGGTCGGCGCACCGCTGCAAGAGGGTGAGCAGGACGTCCCGTGGCCGTGCAACGACGAGAAGTACATCGTGCAGTTCCCCGAGGAGCGGGCGATCTGGTCCTACGGCTCCGGGTACGGCGGCAACTCGCTGCTCGGCAAGAAGTGCTACTCGCTGCGGATCGCGTCCGCGATGGCCCGCGACGAAGGCTGGCTGGCCGAGCACATGCTGATCCTCAAGCTGATCTCGCCGGAGAAGAAGGTGCACTACGTCGCCGCCGCGTTCCCGAGCGCCTGCGGCAAGACGAACCTGGCGATGCTCGACCCGACGCTGGAGGGCTGGGAGGTCGAGACGCTCGGCGACGACATCGCCTGGATGCGGTTCGGCAAGGACGGCCGGCTGTACGCCGTGAACCCGGAGTTCGGCCTGTTCGGTGTTGCCCCCGGCACCGGTTGGAAGACGAACCCGAACGCGATGCGCACGATCGAGAAGGGCAACTCGGTCTTCACCAACGTCGCCCTGACCGACGACGGCGACGTCTGGTGGGAGGGCTACTCGCCGACCCCGCCGGACCACCTGACCGACTGGAAGGGCCGCGAGTGGACGCCGGGCAACGGCGAGCTGTCGAGCCACCCGAACAGCCGGTTCTGCACCCCGATCGAGCAGTGCCCGATCCTCGCCGACGAGTACGACGACCCGAACGGCGTACCGATCTCCGCGATCATCTTCGGCGGCCGCCGCGCCACGACGGTCCCGCTGGTGACCGAGTCGCGCGACTGGGCGCACGGGGTGTTCATGGGTGCGACGCTGTCGTCCGAGACCACCGCGGCCGCGGTCGGCCAGGTCGGCGTCGTACGGCGGGACCCGATGGCGATGCTGCCGTTCCTCGGGTACGACGCCGGGCAGTACTTCGACCACTGGCTGACCGTCGGCAAGCAACACGACGCGGCGCAGCTGCCGAAGATCTTCTACGTGAACTGGTTCCGCAAGGACGACGCGGGCAAGTTCGTCTGGCCAGGCTTCGGTGAGAACAGCCGCGTGCTGAAGTGGGTCATCGACCGGATCGAGGGCCAGGCCGACGCGGTCGAGACCCCGATCGGCCGGGTGCCGGCCGCGGACGCGCTCGACGTCGCCGGGCTCGACCTGACCGCGCAGGACCTCGAGATCGCGCTCGACGTCGACGTCGAGGAGTGGAAGGCCGAGATCCCGCTGATCGAGGAGTGGTTCGCCAAGCTCGGCGACACCGTCCCGACCGAGCTCAAGGTCGAGCTCGACAACCTCAAGGCCCGGCTGGGCTGATGAACGCCGGCCGCCGAATCGGAAGCCGGCGGCCGGACCGACAGCGCGGTGCCTCGGCTCACCTGCCGGGGCGCCGCGCTGTGCTTTCGGCCAGCACGCGCTGCACCTCGTCGTCGCTCACCGACGAGAAGTCCTGGTACGCCTGCCCGACCGCGTTGAAGTACCGCGGGATCCACACGCACACGACCTGATCCGCGATCCGCGCCAGCCGCCGGCAGCTCTCCACACCACCCACCGGTACGGCGACGATCACGCGCGCCGGCCGCTGACGCCGTACCGCCTCGACCGCTGCTCGCATCGTCGAACCGGTCGCCAGCCCGTCGTCGACGAGGATCACCACCCGATCCCGTACGTCGATCGGCGGCCGGTCCCCGCGGTACGCCGCTTCCCGCCGGCGCAACTCGAGGACCTCGCGCCGCCGTACCTCATCCATCGCGGCCGCGTCGACCTCGCGCGCGATCTGCTCGTTGCGCACGACATGCAGTTCCTCGCCGACCCCCGCGATCGCGCCCATCGCCAGCTCCGGCTGCCCCGGCAACCCCAGCTTCCGCACGATCAGCACATCGAGCTCCGCCCCCAGGGCCTCCGCGATCGGCCCGGCTACCGGCACGCCGCCGCGCGCCAGGCCGAGCACCAGGACCGAACCGGCGACCTGCCCGAGCTCATCGGCAAGCACCGCACCGGCAGCCGCCCGATCAAAATACGGCCTCCTCATCCCGCCATGATCCAACTACGTTGAGCCCATGCGAATCCCTGAGATCGGACCACGGGCATGAAGATCGGTGTGATGCTCCCGCTGGGTGCAGGCGACGGGCCCGGAGGCGGTATGCCCGGGTGGAAGGACGTGCGGGCGGTCGCGGAGGCGGCCGAGGAGGGCGGGCTGGATTCGGTCTGGATCGCGGACCATTTCCTGTACCGCGACCCGGAAGGGCAGATCTACGGCATGCACGAGTCGTGGACCCTGCTGACCGCGGTCGCGGCGGTCACCTCCCGGGTGGAACTCGGGAACATGGTTCTCTGCGCCTCGTTCCGGGATCCCGGCCTGACGGCGAAGATGGCGGCGACGCTCGATGAGGTCTCCGGCGGCCGGCTGATCCTCGGCGTCGGCGCGGGCTGGCACGACCCGGAGTACGAAGCCTTCGGCCTGCCGACCGACCACCGGGTCGGCCGCTTCGAGGAATGGCTGGAGATCGTCGCCCGGATGGTCCGCGGCGAGACAGTCACCTACGAAGGCACCTACTACAAGACGCAGGACGCGAACCTCGACCCGGCCCCGCCCCACCGCATCCCGATCCTGATCGCCGGCCACCGCCCCCGGATGATGCGCCTGACCGCGCAATGGGCCGACCTGTGGAACACCGCCTGGTACGGCGCTGCGGACGCCAAGGTCGAGGAACGGCTGGAGACGCTCCGCGAGGCGATCGAGACCGCCGGCAAGCCCGCCGGCGCGGTGGCCCCGACCGTCGGCGTCGTCGTCCGCGACCCGGACCAGCCACCCGTCGCCGACCCCGATCCGCGCGCGATCGAAGTACAGGATCTACCTGCGGCGCTGGCGGCGTACGAGAAGCTGGGCGTCGAGCACCTGATCATCTCGCCTGAGCCGATCAGCCCCCGCACGGTCGAACGCATCGCCGAAGCGAGGAGCTAACAGCAGAGGGCCGCCCGATTGGGCGGCCCTCAGATGCTGCGGAGGCGGCGGGATTTGAACCCGCGAGAGGGGATTACCCTCAACCCGCTTAGCAGGCGGGCGCCATCGACCGGACTAGGCGACGCCTCCTCCGACGGCCCACTCACAGAGCGGACGCGACGACGGCCAAGAGTATCTGCTCGACGGGTCCGGCGGCAAAGCGGGTGGGTGGCAACTCCCCGGACACTCTGAGTGGTTGAGGCGGCACGTTGGGGCAGTAGCCCACGGCCCCTGTACTGTGGCGACATCGACGGGGGTCGCCAGCATCACGCGTCAACCAACTTGGTGTGGTGGGCGTCTGAAGTACCGTGGGCCGCTGCGCGCGGCCGACGGAGGGGTCGCCACGTCGTCGATCAGGGAACGGAGCCATGTCGCGGAGTACTCGCGCAGCCGGTCGGAGGGCAGCGCCTCGTGCCAGCCGGTCCCGGCACCGTTCGCACCGGGCCAGGACGACGTCGAAGGCGATCGGTCTGACCCTGCTCAGCGCCCTGGTGCCAGGCTCCGGCCTGTTGATGGGCGGCCGGAAGAAGCTCGGTGCATTTGTCCTGACGATCAGTGTGGGTCTGCTGCTGATCGCGGCGTACGTCGGTCTGACGCAGCGCGACTCGGTCCTGGCGCTCGCGGTCTCGCCGCGGCAACTGCTGATCGCGACCGGTGCCGTCGTACTGCTCGGGGTGCTCTGGATCTGGGTCGTCGTCGCGTCGCACAAGCTGCTGCGCCCGGTGAGCATGACCTACACGGGCCGGCTGGCGGGCTCGATGTTCGTCGGGTTGCTGTGTTTCGGGATCGCCGTACCGACGACCGTCGCCGCGCAGACCGTGATGGCGCAGCGCGACCTGGTCGGCAGCGTGTTCCAGTCCGAGGGCAACTCCAAGAGCGCGACCCGGCCGAAGGTGACCAACGCGAGCGACCCGTGGGCCAAGACCCCGCGGCTGAACCTGCTGCTGCTCGGCGCCGACGACGGCGTGGGCCGGACCGGTGTCCGCACCGACACGGTGATCGTCGCCTCGATCGACACCAAGACCGGTAACACCGCGCTGATCTCGCTCAGCCGGAACTGGATGCGGATGCCGTTCCCGGAGGACTCGCCGCTGCACAAGGTGTACCCGGACGGGTTCTGGGATCCGAACAAGGGCAACGTCGAGCAGCCGGAGTACTACCTCGACGCGATGTACGACAACATCCCGAAGGCGCATCCGGGGATCCTCGGCCAGACCGACAACGAGGGCGCGGACGTGGTCAAGCTGGCCGCGAGCGCCGCGCTGGGTCTGGACATCGACTACTACATGCAGGTCAACCTGGCCGGGTTCCGGCAGATCATCGACGCCGTCGGCGGCATCACGGTGAACGTGAACTACCGGGTCCCGATCGGCGGCGACTACGGCGAGGGTCCGGGGTCGAACACCGAGAAGAAGCCGAGCGGCTACATCGAGCCGGGCCCGAACCAGAAGCTCGACGGCTACCACGCGCTGTGGTTCGCCCGCGGCCGGTACGGCCTGAGCGACCCGTCGCGGCAGGAGCGGCAGCGCTGCACGATCCACGCGCTGGTGAACAGCGTGAACCCGGCGACGCTGGTGACGAAGTACCAGCAGATCGCCTCGGCCGGCAAGCAGCTGCTGCGCACCGACATCCCGCAGGAGATCCTGCCCGCGTTCATCCAGCTCGGCCTCAAGGTCAAGAACGCCAAGGTCAGCAACATCGACCTCGACAAGAACAAGAACTTCCCCACCGGCAAGAACCCGGACTACACCGCGATGCAGGAGATCATCCAGAAGGCGCTCGCCGCGCAGACCAACCCGGTCGCGTCGACGCCGACGGTGAAGCCGACCAAGAAGCCGACGAGCGGGACGACGACGAAGAAGCCGACCGCGCCGAAGGCGACGGTGACTCCGGGCGCGGCCGAGAACCTGAACGACGCCTGCGCCTACAACCCGAGCCAGACCGGCAACGGAAACTGAGACAAATTCGGTTGGTTGAACCCCAGCGACGGAATCATTACAACTCAATGAAACCAAGTCACACCTGGGGGTGACTGTGAGGCGTTCGCTGGCGGTTGTGGCCGGAGCCGCGGTTCTGGTCTGTGCGGGCTGTAGCGCCGAGCCGGAGAAGGGCTCCGCGCCCTCGGCCGGCGGTACGACGAAGACGAGCGCACCGCCTGCGTCGACGGCACCCAAGCCGAAGCCCACGCCGAGTGCGGTCGCGCTCTCGGTGCCGATGTACCAGCGGGCGCTGACGAACGTCGAGAAGACGCTCAAGCCGTCGGTCGCCCGGGTGATGAACGCGCAGACCATCGCCGCCTTCGACGCGTCCCGCGCCGTCCTCGCCAAAGCAGTCGTCATCGAACGCGCCGAGCTGGCCAAGATCACGCCGCCGACGGGTCTGGTGGCGGCGCATCCCGCCGTACTCGATGCCTTCGATGCGTACGCCGGTGACGTGAGCACCGAGCTGAGCCGGGCCGGGGGTACGAAGACCGGCTGCGGTTTCCCGAAGGCTCTCGACGTACGGCTGTACGAGGCGAAGAGCGGGCTGCGGTTCGCGTACGCCGAGCTCGCGCAGAGCGTGCAGAAGTCGATCGGTAGGGGTGTGAAGTTCGGTGCGGTGTCGGTGCCGCCGAAGCTGGCCCAGCCGGCCGTGATCGCCGGCCGGGGCGAGAACGGGGACGTGTTCCAGCGCTCCGGTCCGCGCGGATCGGGGTCGCTCGAGATCAAGAACGCCGGCGACGACGTGGTGATCGTCATTGCCGGCAGCAACCCGCGGCAGCCGCAGGCCTCGATCTACGTCCGGGCCGACAAGACCGCGACGCTGAACGGGATCCGCAGCCAGGACTACTGGGTCTACTTCAAGTCCGGGACGAGCTGGGACGCGAAGAACCACCGGTTCACCGAGAACTGCTCGTACCAGAAGTTCGACGACATCTTCGACGGCTCGTACAACTGGACGATCAGCCTGGCCAAGACCCCGCTCGGCAACGCGTCGTCGTCGGAGACGGAATCCTTCTGACATGGTCACCCTGGACGGATGAGATCCTGTGTCGATGCGTACGACGTACCGGATGCGGTCGGGACGGTTCCTCGGGATCCTGGCCGCCGGGCTGATCATTCTCGGGGTAGCCGCAGTGCTGTGGGCGCTGGGGCTGCCGTCGGTTGCCGTGTCGGTGTTCGTCTCACTCGGCGGGGTGATCACGCTGGCCGGCCTGTGGATCCTGGCCCGGCCGCCGAAGGTCGCGCGGCTGCGGGACGGCGACATCGAAGTACGCGGTCTGCGGACACCGTGGACCGATATCACCGAGGTCGGGCGGGTGGAGACCACGCACGGCGAGGCGATCGTGCTGCGGACCAAGCAGCCCGACCACCCGATCCTGCTGCCGCTGTCCTGGCTCGCGCCGAAGCAGGTGCCGGTGCTGGAGGCCACGCTGCGGGACAAGCTGAACGCGGCGCACGGGTACACGATCTGGGACGGGACTGTGCCGGAGGACACCGGCAGCGCAGAATGATCCGGTGCTTTCCTTCGAACTGTCGTACGACGAGCTACTGACCTACCAGGGCACGAACCCGCGCCCCGCGGACTTCGACGAGTTCTGGGACAAGGCGCTGCTGTCCCTGGACGAGGTCCCTGCCGACGCGGAGTTCGTGGACGCGACGGACTTCCCGCTGACGACGGCGACCGCGCAGCACCTGTACTTCACCGGGACCGGCGGATATCGGGTGCATGCGAAGGTACTGCGGCCTGCCGAGCCGACCGGGCCGGCGGTGCTGCTGTTCCACGGGTACGGCGGGGAGCAGCCGAAGTGGGTCGAGCTGCTGCCGTATGCAGCGCGCGGGTTCACGGTCGCGGCGCTGGATGTGCGGGAGCAGGTCGGCTTCCGTACGTCGTCCCAGGAGAGCAACAGCTTCTCGCTGCAGCACCATCTGGTGCACGGGTTGGACGCGGGGCCGGATGGGCTGCTGTACAAGCACATCTTCCTGGACACGCGGCGGTTGGCCGATCTCATCGGTGGCTTGCCGGAGGTGGATGCGTCGCGGATCGCGACCACGGGGTGGAGCCAGGGCGGTGGGTTGTCGTTGGTGGCGGCGGCGCTGACGCCGTCGATCAAGTACACGGCGAGCGTGTATCCGTTCCTGTGCGACTACCAGCGCACGTGGGACCTGAACCTCGAGACCGGGCCGTACGACGAGATCGTCACGTGGTTCCGCAAGCGCGACCCGAGGCACCTACGGCAGGACGAGGTGTTCACGACGCTGGGCTACATCGACGTACAGAACCTCGCCCCTCGCATCCAGGCCGAGGTGACTCTCTTCGTCGGCCTGGAGGACCAGGTCTGCCCCCCGTCCACTCAGTTCGCCGTCTACAACAAACTCAAGTCGGCCAAGGAGACTCGCCTCTACCCCGACTTCGGCCACGACGACCTCCCCGGCGCCCACGACGACATCTACCAACTAATAGGCACCAAACTCTGAGCCGTAGAGCTCCAGGGTGATTCTCGGGTCGCCCAGGTCGTTGATGGCTTGGATCAGAGTGTCGGCTTCTGGGTCGTTGCGGTCGACCAGCATCACGAGGCGGTTGGTGTAGTGGTCGACGCCGCCGCTGATGCCTGTGGTGCCGGTCCACGTGGTCTGGTGTGGGAGCAGGCGGGAGGAGAGCTCCTGCAACTCATCCGCGGAGTACTGGACTTGGACGAACAGGACACGCAGCCAGGTCGGGTTCGTGACCAGCAGGAGGAGCCGGGCCTGTTGGAGGGCATCCTCCGTGGTCATCTGCACCGTCAGCGTTGCTGTCTCGAAATCCCACAGCATCTCGCCGTCATACGCCCGCAGGGGCGACAGCAACCCACGAATCCGGCCCCGCTCCTCCGAATACCGCGCATCCCCCGTGATATCCAACGGCAGCCACCCACCACCAACCTTCTTCTCCACAACCCCAGGCTAAGCAGCACCTACAGCAGGAACCAGTAGTCAGCAGTCGGGGCGGGTCCAGAGGATTGAGTAGCGGAAGAGTAGGTGGCGGCGGTAGGTGGCGCCGGGGAGGAGTTCGGTGGTCAGGGCCTGCACTTCGGGGTAGGTGGTGGGTGGGGGCCAGACGATTGGGGAGGGGTGTTCCCAGTGGGACTTGGTTGCGCGGTGGGCCAGGTTTGCGGCTACGCCGGCGGCTTCGCGTGGGAGGTCCCGGGGCAGGTTCGGGCGGGCTAGACCGACGACGGCGAGGACGCCGCCCGGACGGACCAGCGAGCGCATCCGGAGCAACCCTGTGCGGGCGTCGACGTGGTGGAGGGTGGCGACGGAGGCGACGACGTCGTACGACGACAGCTCGAGGGGATAGGCCAGGAAGTCGCCGTGAACGTACGAGATGTCGTCGTCGTACCCGCGGGCCAACTCGAGGCTCGGGGTATCCAGGTCGATGCCGGTGACATCCGGTACGGCGTCGCGCAGCGACCGGGTCAGCATGCCCTCGCCGCAGCCGATGTCGAGTGCGCGCGTCGCGCCGGGTGGGACGGACTGGAGGATGCGGGAGTGGTAGTGGATGTTGTGGTTCCACCGCTGGCTCATCCGACCATCCTCGTCGAAGGTGGGGCCTACGATCGTGGAGGGAGGGCTGAAGGTGCGGATCCAACTGCTGGGTGGTTTCGCTGTCGATCGCGGGGGGCGATCCGTCGATCCGAAGGTGTGGCGGCTGCGGAAGGCGCGGACGCTGGTCAAGCTGCTCGCGTTGGCGCGCGACCAGCGGCTGCACCGCGACGTACTGCTCGAGGCGTTGTGGCCGGACCGGCCCCCGACGTCGGCGGTCAACAATCTGCACCAGGCCTTGCACGTGGCACGTCGGGCGCTCGCGGGTGACGAGTCGAGCAACGGACTGCTGGAGTTGCGCGATGACTTCGTGGCGTTGCTCGCGGACGGCCTCGTCGACGTCGACGTACGGACGTTCGAGCGGCTGGCCGCGCTGGGCCGCACCAGCGGTGACCTCGACGACCTCCGCGCCGCAGTCGCCGCGTACACAGGCGATCTCCTACCCGAGGACAGGTTCGAGGACTGGGCCGTCCGCCCGCGCGAGGAACTCCGCGCCAACTTCGGCAATCTCCTCGTCGACTTCGCTGACGCGGCCGCGGCAGATCACCATGAGGCGGAGGCACTCGACGCCCTGACCCGCGCGCTCGCCATCGACCCGCTGCACGAGCACAGCGTCCGAAGCCTGATGCGACAACTTGCGGCGACGGGCCGTTCTTCGGAAGCGCTCGCGCAGTACGAACGACTGAGAAGCGACCTACGTACGGCGTACGGCACCGACCCCGACCCCGATACCCAGCGCCTGTATCAGGAACTGCTCACCGGCACCGTCAAGGTCGACAGCCAACCGAGGCACAACCTCGCGCCGGCGTTGACCAGCTTCGTCGGCCGCGAGCGCGAGATCGCCGACGTCCATCGCCTGATGGAACAAGGCCGCCTCGTCACCCTCACCGGCGTCGGCGGCGCCGGCAAGACCCGCCTGGCAGAAGAAGCCGCCCGCCGCCTGGTCGACTCGTACGCCGATGGCGTGTGGATCGCCGACCTCGTACCGGTCGCCGACCCACACCTCGTAGCCGACTCCGTCGCCGCCGCCCTCGGCCTCGACCCCGCAGCCGGATCGGATTCGACCCGCACCCTCATCACCCGCCTGGCGCCCCGCAATCTCCTTCTAGTACTGGACAACTGCGAACACCTCCTCGCCGCGTGCGCCGGCCTGGCAAGCGCCGTACGGCGAAGCTGCCCCGGCGTCAGCCTGCTGGCCACCAGCCGCGAACCGCTCCATGCCCCCGGCGAGGTCACGTTCCGCGTGCCCTCACTCGAACTCCCCGAGCCAACCGACGAGCTCGACCGACTCCGCACGCTCTCCTCGGTAAGGCTCTTCGTCGACCGCGCCCAAGACGTTCGCCCCGGCTTCGTACTGGACGCAACCAACGCAGCCGCCATCGTCGAGATCTGCCGCTGCCTCGACGGCATCCCACTCGCACTCGAACTCGCGGCCGCCCGCGCCTCACACCTCGAGGCCGCAGAGATCGCCGCCCGCCTGGGCGAGGCACTCTCGCTCCTCGGCCGCCCCGGTGAGGTCACTCGCCACGCGACCCTGCGCGCAACCCTCGAGTGGAGCCACGCCCTGCTGTCGGACGACGAGCAGGTGCTGCTGCGCCGGCTCGCAGTCTTCTCCGGCAGCTTCTCGCTCCGATCCGCCGAGCAGGTCTGCGCCGACGACCGCCTGCCCAGCTCAGACGTCCTAGACCTCCTCGGTCGGCTCGTCGACAAGTCGCTGCTGCTCGTCGACCACGATGGCCCGCGCTCGCGGTACCGCCTCCTGGAGACGATTCGCCAGTTCGCGCACGAACGTCTGGCCGCGGCGCACGAGGCAGCACCGATGGAGGCGGCGCACTGCAGGTTCTTCCTGGAGCTCGCAGCCACCGAAGATCCCGAGCGCGCCGGCGTTGTCGTCGAACGCCCTCAGCTGCTCGACGCCGACCACGACAACCTCCGCGCCGCCCTCAACTGGGCGCTCCGCCACGATCACGAGCGGGCCTTGCTGCTCGGCCTCAGCCTCTCGCCGTACTGGCTTGCGCGCGGCCACTTCTCCGAAGGAGCAGGCTGGCTCGAACGCGTTCTCGACGTCGCGGTCGAACCCTCCCGCGAGCGAGCCCGCGCGATCTTCGCGCTCGCGATCCTGCTCGCTCGAAGCGGGCTGGCCGACCGGCTCCCACGACTCGGCGACGAGGCGGTCGCGGTCTCCTATCAGTCCGGCGACCAGGTCGACCTCGTGACCACCCGGGTACTGCGCGGCACACTCCTGCTCGGAAGCGGCGACCTCGACGAGATCGAACAGACCGCCGTCGACTCGCTCGCACAAGCCGACGCCCTCGGCGCGGACCCACTGGCAGCTGCCGCACAAGGTCTCGGCGCAATGACCGCACTCTTCCGCGAGAACGCCGAACTCGCCCAGGAACGCTTCGAGGAATGCCTGCGACGGCTGGCGCAGATCGACCCGAACACGACCAGGTTCTTCCCCGCCGTCACGATGTGCCTGCCGCTCGTACCGATCGACGGCTGGTGGATCCCGGTGTTCGAGGAGACCTTCCTGATCGGCCGCCGGGTCGGCGCCGTACAAGGCACCGGGTACGCCTTGTCGGGCCTGGCCGACGCCCATCGCCTGACCAGAAACCTCGACGCCGCACAGGACGCCGTACGGCGGTCCGTCGATGCCTTCACCGGGATCGAGGACGCGTCCGGGCTCGGCCACGCCCTCAACCATCTGGGCTGCATCGAGCGCGACCAAGGACTGTTCGGGGCGGCCGAGAAGCACCTGCGTGACGCACTCCAGCTCCGCGAACAACTAGGAGATCGCCGCGGTGAGAGCCTGACGCTCGCCAATCTCGGTCTGCTCGCCGCGGCGTCCGGCGATCCCGGGACGGGTCGGCGCCTCACGCGTGCCGCCCTCGATCGCGGCGAGGCGGTCGACGATGCGCCCGCGGCGGGCGGGGCTCTGCTCAACCTGGCAGTCGTCGAGTTGTTCGCCGGCGAACGCCGTACCGCGCGAATCCTTGCGGAGCAGGCGGTCGAAGCCTTTCAGCCGCAGGGATATCTCCGACTCGAGGCCTGGACGCGGCTGCTCGCGGCCGAGCTGGCCGTCGCGGACGGTGACACCGAGGTACTGGAAAGGCACGGTCCGGCGGCGTTGGAGATCTTCACCCGCCTCGGATGCCGGATCGGCGGGCCCCGCGCAGCCCTGCTCATGGAACGCTAAGTCACGCTAAGCCATTGCGAAGACCTCCTTCCTAATGTCGTTGTCAGTCCGGGAAACGCCCCGGGCCGAACGAATCAGGAGTGGAAATGACAACGACGCAAGCGCGGCAGGACACGCTCGGGGAGGCCACCCTCGGTGAACTTGCCGAAGGACTGCGTGGCGAACTGATCCGCCCGGCCGACCCGTCGTACGACGATGCCCGGTCGATCTGGAACGCCGCGCATGACAAACGACCGGCACTGATCGTCCGGTGCAAGGGGGTGGCCGACGTCATCCGGGCCGTGGAGTTCGCCCGGAGCGAGGGGTTGACGTTGGCCGTCCGGGGCGGCGGTCACAGCATCCCCGGATTCTCGACCACCGACGGCGGGATCGTCATCGACCTGTCGCCGATGAACTCGGTCCGGATCGATCCGGACCGGCGCCAGATCGTGGCGCAGGGCGGATGCACCTGGGGCGATGTCGACGCCGAGGCGCAGGCCTTCGGGCTCGCCGTCACCGGCGGCCTGGTGTCGTCGACCGGCGTGGCCGGCTTCACGCTCGGCGGCGGGATCGGCTGGCTCGTCCGCAAGGCCGGCCTGGCGTGTGACAACCTCATCGGGGCTGATGTTGTCACCGCCGACGGCCGGTACCTGCACACGAGTGAGACCGAGAACCCCGAACTGCTGTGGGCATTGCGCGGCGGAGGCGGCAACTTCGGTGTCGTCACCTCGTTCGAGTTCAAGGCGTACGAGGTCGGTCCGACCGTCTTCGCGGGCCTGGTCTTCTACCCGGGCGATCGCGCAGCCGACGTACTGCGTGGGTTCGGTGCGGCGGCCGCATCGGCGCCGGACGAGTTGTCCTTGGCAATCAACCTCACCACCGCACCGCCGTTGCCGTTCCTGCCGGAAGAGGTGCACGGCAAGCCGATCGTCGCCGTACTCGGGATGTGGTCCGGGCAGCCGGACGCGGGCGACGCCGCGACCCGGCCGTTCCGTGAACTCGCACCGGTGGTCGCGGATCTGTTCGGACCGATGCCGTACAACGCGATGCAGACGCTGCTCGATCCGCTGTTCCCGCGCGGCCTGCGGAACTACTTCCGTTCGGCGTTCTTCGGCGACCTCGGTCCCACAACCGTCGACGCGCTCGTCGCCGCGCATTCCGCAGTACCGAACGGTCTGTCGGAGCTGCACGTCCACCACCTGGGTGGCGCGATGGGCCGGGTGCCGGCCGACGCCACGGCGTTCGGCACGCGGGACCGCGAGTACATCCTCAACGTTGTCGCCCGGAGCGAGGACGGGTCGGAGTACGACGAGGTCGTCGAGTGGGCTCGTGCGGCGGGGAGTTCGCTCGGGCCGAGTGCGGCGTCGTACGTGAACTTCACCGGTGAGACCAACGAGGACATCGTCCGGGCTTCGTACCCGGCGGCGACCTACCAGCGGCTCGTCAGCATCAAGAACACGTACGACCCGACGAACCTGTTCCACCTCAACCAGAACATCAAGCCGAGCTAGGAATCAACGGGTGCAGGACGTCGGCGCGGCGCGTCCGGCGAAGCGGTCAGCGGTCCAGGCCAGGATGTCGGGCATGGCGCCGTCGTCGATGCCCTGCACCCACGGGTAGGTGTCGTGCTCGAGACCGGGGTACGTCTTGTAGGTGAGGCGGGTCCCGAGCCGGCACTGCGCCGCAGCGATCTGATTGGTGACACCAACGGGTACGACGGTGTCGGCCTCGCCCTGCAGCAACAGGACCGGTCCGCCAAGCCGCTGGTTCCCGGCGGAGTTGACCCGCAGGTACGTCCGGAAGGCGGGATCGGTCGAGTACGCCGGGGTCACCAGCTGCGGCCCGCTCAGATCGGCGTACGCCGTGAACGCCGCGCTGAGGCAGCCGATCGCGGTGATGCCGATCCGGGAATACGCCTCAGGGCTGAGCAACCTCGCAGGCTGGATCCGGGAGTCGCTGAAATGGGCGCCCTGGGCAATCATCGCCGCGAAGGCGCCGTACCCGGGCGTGGCGGCGACGTGGTCGACGACCTCGGAAAGGTCTGCGACCGGGGACGTGAGAACGGTGCCGAGGTACCCAGGCTGCGGGCGGACACGCTGCCGCTCGGCGACGCCCATCGCCGCACCGCCACCCTGCGAGTGACCCCACAGAACCCATCGCGACGACAGAGCCGACCGCACCCGACGCGCAGCCTGCTGGGCGTAGATGACGTCGTTGGCCTCGGCCGTCTTGTTGACGAGCTCAGGCCGGCCGTCGGTGCCGAGGCCCGCGTAATCCGGCGCGACGACCGCATAGCCACTGTTGACGAAGTCCATCATCTGGTTGCCGTGGTAGAGGTCCTTCATCAACGACGGTGCACAGGGCACGCCGATTCCGCTCGAGCCGTGCGCGTCCACGACGACGGGCCAACCGCCGGCCGGCGCCTTGCCCTTCGGCACCAGGACGACTGCTGTGGCGGCGACATCGCGGCCGGCCGAGGTCCGCGAGTGGTACATGATCCGGGTCGCCGGTCCGGCGGTGTAGTCGGTGGTCTCCCGCTTGCGAATCACCGACCCCGGCAGTGCCCACGGCAACGAGGCGGGCGGGTCGTAGAACGACGTCCGCGGTACGGCGTTCTGATGTTGCAAGTCCAGCTGGCATTGCACGTCGCAATCGGCCGCCTGCGCCGGCGCGGCCAGACCGGTCACCGCCGTAGCCGCGGCGATGAAGGTGATGAGGTGTCGCACGTCGATCTCCAAGAATGCTTGGACCCACCCCCAATGGGTTGGCCACCGCACTCCAGGACACAGCCGGCCACCGCGCTTGTGACGTGCCGGCTCGTGATCTACCTCTCAGCGCTTGACGGCAGCCTCGATGGCGGCCAGCAGGACGCCGTCGTCGTCAGCCCGCCAACTGTGGGACTCCGGGCAGATCCACTGATCCGGCTCGGCCGGTACGACGCAGCCGAACAGGCGGACCTTCCCGGCCGCGGCCGCCTCCCGGGCAACCCGGGTCGGGAGGCCGTAGAGAATCGGCACTCCTTGCTGCCCACAGACCGGGCACTCCGGTGCGTTCGCCATACACCGAAGCGTACGCCGTCGCGCTCACGCGAGGTCTGACACCAGCACCTGCTGGATCTTCGTGAGGGCCTTCATCAGCTGGGCGCGTTCGGTCTTGGTGAGGGTCGCCGTGATGCGGTCCTCGAGCGCCTGGCGTTCGGCCTCGATCGGCTTCTGGAGGGCCCGGCCGGCCGGGGTCAGCCAGAGCCGGACGAGGCGGTTGTCGTGCGGGTCGGGTCGCCGTTCGAGCCAGCCGGACTCGGCCATCCGGGTGGCCAGTTTGGTGACGGCCGGCGTCGTGACGTTGACCGCGGCGGCGATCTCGCCCGGCGTACGTCCGTCCTCCGCCCACAACGCGGCCAGCAGATGATCCTGCCCGAGCCGCAGCCCATGGCGTTGTACGGCGGCATCCGCCGCGGCGCGCAGCAGCTTCGACGTCTTGCTGTGCAACTCCAGGAACTCGGGCATCGACACACTCCTTGACGACCAGATCGTTTACCGGTTAACGTTTTCGAGGAATCGTTAACCGGTAAAGGAGTTTGCCATGCTACTCATCACCGGCGCCACCGGACACATCGGCCGTAGGCTCGTCGACGAGCTCAACGACCGCGGCGCCGACTTCCGCGCCCTGGTCCGCACGCCGCGCGAGGATCTGCCCGCCGAACAACAGCTCGGCGACCTCGACGGACCGCTCGATCTCCAGGGCGTCGACAAGGTGTTCCTGCTCGTCCCGGGCACGGGCCTCGACCACACCGTCAACGTCGTCGCCGCAGCCCGCGAGGCCGGCGTACGCCACCTCGTCTACGTCTCGTCGTACGCCGTGCTCGGCGAGCCGATCCCCGCGATGGGGCACTGGCATCACGAGCGCGAGCAGCTCATCTGCAACTCGGGGATCCCGGCAACGTTCCTCCGGCCGACCGGCTTCATGACGAACGCGGTCGACTGGCTGCCGACGATCCGCGCCGGCGGGTACGTGCTCGACCCGATCGGCCCGGGTCGCTCCGCGCCGATCGACCCGGCAGACATTGCGGCCGTCGCTGCGACCGTCCTGACCGAGGACGGGCACGAGAAGCAGGAGTACACGCTGACCGGTCCGGAGGCGTTCACGCTCGCCGAGCAGGTCTCGATCCTCGGCGACGCGATCGGCCGCAGCCTCGACGTACGCCCGATCGAGACCCCCGAAGAGGCCGTCCGCTTCCGCTACCCGAACGGCGCACCGCCGGACCTGGCCGCGGCGATCGTCGAGGGGCTGAAGCTCATGCGCGCCGACACGATCGGCCTACGCACGGACACGGTACGCCGCCTCACCAGGCGCGAACCACGGACGTTCGCGGCCTGGTGCGGCGACAACCTGCAGTTGTTCAAGTAGCTCCGCAGTACCGGCCTGGTGAGGCATGGTCAGTACTGCGCAGCCGCCTAGTTGGCTTCCTTCGTTGCCCAGTAGTGCCATTGCGGGGACGCGACTGGGGAGCGGGCCAAACCGTCCGGCCAGGTAGCCGGCAGGTCGTGACTCCGCGCCGCGTAGAGGATCACCTCCGATGCGGTGCGATCGCCGCGGACGGCGACCCGTGCGGCGGTCTCGGCACGCATGTCGGCGAGGTAGTGGATCGCGGGCAGGAACTCGGCGCTCAGCCGTGGACTGAGCCGGCCGACGGGTTCGTCGTCGAGCCGGATCTCGACCACGATCCGGTGCCGGTCCTGGATACCGTCCTCCTCCTCGATCGCGTGCATGGTGGCGTACACCCAGCACTCGCCTTCCGCCCGGAAGAACGGCGCGAGTACGTCGGGATGCACCTCGCTGCCCGGTACGACGATGCCGCTGCCGGGCGGTAGCAGGTGAAAACTGCCCGGCGGGGGCAGGTTCACCGGTACGAGCATGTGCGGCTGCCCGAGGGCGACCGCGACACTGGCGTGGAACTCGGTGCCCTGGGCGCCCTTACCGTCCCAGTCCGCCGGCTCCCACTCACTGACCCACAGGTGACAGGGAACCTGCGGTTGCAGGCCTTGCGCCACCAGTTCTGACAGCACCGGGTGGTACCGGTGCGCGTCGTCCCTCGGCAGATAGCCGACAACCTTGCCCTGCACCCGAACGGCGATCGACCGCGGGTCGAAACGGTTGTGCGGTTCCGGGACGAGGTCCGCCTCGGTGTCCAGATCTGCGCCACGCGCTGGGATGGGGTCCGGGAACAGGCTTCGGATCGCCTGCTCGTGCGGGGCCTCCCGCACGACTTCCTGACCGCACCACAGAGCGTCTCCCCACAGACTGAACGGAATCAGCTCCATTCTGTGCCCTCCAGTCCTCACTGACCGGCTTTACTCGGCTCATCTGTTCCAGGGGCCTGGTCGTTACACCGAGTGAGCGTATGAAAACTAGACTGCCCAGTGAAGAGCCGTTTCACGCATGGTGCAAGAGTCTGATGCGCAAAGGGTATGCGCCGGTCCGGACTGTGGACGCGGATCGTCTTGTGCACCGAGCGAATCGGCGAAGATCGTGCAAATGCACGGGAAGGAACGTCATGCACGGCAGTAGTTCGGTCGCTCGATCCAGCACCGTTGATGCGGCAGCGATCGAGGCCGCGGTCGACCGTCTGGACGGTGTCGCCGTGCGCACACCGTTGCAACGCAACCTCCGCCTCTCGGAGCGCACCGGCGCGCAGATCTGGCTGAAGCGGGAGGACCTGCAGATCGGCCGTTCGTACAAGCTGCGCGGCGCCTACAACCTGATCGCCCAGCTCGACGACTCCGCCAAGGCGGCCGGCGTCGTCTGCGCCAGCGCCGGCAACCACGGTCAGGGCCTGGCGTATTCGTGCCACATCCTCGGCGTCCAGGGCAAGGTGTTCGTTCCGCGGACCACGCCGCGGCAGAAGCGGGACCGGATCGCGGCCCTCGGCGGCAAGCAGATCCAGGTGATCGTCACCGGCGACACGTACGACGACGCCGCGGCCGCTGCGCTCGCCGAAGGTCAGGCGACCGGGGCAACGATGGTGCCGGCCTTCGACGATCCGAGAACCGTTGCAGGGCAGGGGACCGTGGCCGTCGAGTTGATCGATCAGCTCGGCCAGGCTCCCGACGTACTCGTGGTTCCGGTCGGCGGCGGCGGTCTCGTTGCAGGGGTTGCAACGTGGATCGCCGAGCGGCATCCCGGCGTACGCATCGTCGGGGTCGAGCCGGGCGGCGCGGCGAGTATGGCGGCGGCGTTGGAGGCCGGTGAGCCGGTGAGGCTGCCGCACCTGGACAGCTTCGTCGACGGCGCCGCCGTACGGCAGGTCGGTGCGGTGACCCTGCCCTTGGTGCAGCAGGCCGGCGTGGAGCTGATGTCGGTGCCCGAGGGACTGGTGTGCTCGGAGATGCTCGAGCTCTACCAGACCGACGGGTTGATCGCGGAGCCCGCTGGCGCTTTGTCGACAAGTGCCCTGGGCAACGGTCTCGACGTACGTCCGGGTGAGACTGTCGTCTGCCTGCTGTCCGGCGGCAACAACGACGTCAGCCGGTACGGCGAGATCCTCGAGCGCTCGCTGGTGTACGAGGGCTTGAAGCACTACTTCCTGGTGACGTTCCCGCAGGAGCCCGGTGCGCTGCGGACGTTCCTCGACGGCGCACTCGGGCCGGACGACGACATCGCACTGTTCGAGTACGTGAAGCGCAACAACCGCGAGACCGGCGTCGCGCTGGTCGGTATCGAGATCAGCAACCGCGACGACCTCCCCGGCCTACTGGCCCGGATGGAGGCCGCCCCGCTCGACATCGAGCGCATCAACCCGAACTCCCCCGAGTTCAGGTACCTGATCTAGTGCTTGGTGTGTTTCGAACGTCGCGGGTCGTGCGGGTGAGTCCCGTCATCCCAGTCCGTCTCGGGCCACAGGTTCTGCGTCTTTGCCTGTGGCTCGTGAAGCTCGGTCCGGTCGGCTGACGGCGGCCGCACCTCGGCCCGGCGTCTGGATCTCTTCGACACCGCCCCGGCGATCAGGGCGACCACGATCACCAGCGCGGCGACCGCGACGACGATCCAGACGATGGTGGTTCCGTTCATCGCTCCTCCTCGGCTCGATGATCAGACCCTCCGGTACCCGGGCCGGGCGCGGGTTAACGCCGTACCTCAGACCAGGCCGCGGCGGGCTGCCCAGACGATCGCCTCGATCGCGGTGCTGAAGCCGAGGCGGTCGCAGATCAAGCGGGTACGGCGGCGTACGGTCCGCTCGGACAGATCGAGCCGACGCGCGACCGCGTCGACCGGCAGCCCGGTCGCGAGCAGACGGAGTAGTTGCAGATCGTCGTGGCTGATCTCGCGCGGCGGCACCCGCCGCGTTCGAAGTTCCTGGGGGAGCACGGTCATACGAATCACCTGGTTCCGAACATCCGGGACTCGGCGGCGTCCCAGTCGGCCGGTTTGCCCTGCGGGGTGTAGGTCCGCAGGCGATGGGTGGAGCGGACCAGCGCGCGCATGGCGGCCAGGTCCGGCAGGGGCTCGCCCAGTGCGCGAGCTTGAACGAGTACGTTGCCGAGCGCAGACGCCTCGACCGGGCCGGCGAGGACGGGCAGGCCGCACGCGTCGGCGGTGAACTGGCAGAGCAGTTCGTTCTGGGAGCCGCCGCCGATGACGTGCAGTACGTCGACCTCGCGGTTGGCGATCGACTGCGCGGATCGCAACGTACGCCGGTAGGCCAGCGCGAGGCTCTCCAGGATGCAGCGAACCGTGGAGCTTTTGTCGCTTGGCGGTTCCTGACCGGTCGCGCGGCAGTGCTCCTCGATCCGCGCCGGCATGTTGCCGGGGGCAAGGAACTCGGGAGCGTCCGGATCGATGAGGGTGGCGAACGGCGGGGCACCGGCTGCGTCTCGCAGGAGTCCGTCGAGATCGTCGTCGGCCCAGATCCGCTGGCATTCCTGGAGGATCCACAGTCCCATGACGTTCCGGAGGAACCGGATCCGCCCGTCGACACCACCTTCGTTGGTGAAGTTGGCCTCGCGCGCTTCGTCGCTCAGGACAGGCGCATCCAGCTCGAGCCCGACGAGCGACCAGGTCCCGGACGAGATGTATGCGAACCGGTCGTCGGACGCCGGCACCGCAACCACCGACGAAGCCGTGTCATGCGACCCGACCGCAATCACCGGGATCCCGTCCGGCAACCCGGTCTCGTCCGGCAGCACATTCCCGACCACATCCCCCGGCTCCCGCAACTGCGGAAACACCCGGCGCGGAAGCCCTACCCGCGCGATCAACTCATCACTCCAGTCCCGGGCCTCCACGTCATACAGCTGCGTAGTCGAAGCGTTGGTCCGCTCCACTCCGATCTCCCCGGTCAGCCAATAGCCGAGCAGGTCGGGAATCATCAGCAGACTGGCTGCACCCTCCAGCTCCTCAGCGGCCAGCTGGTAGATCGTGTTGAACGGGAGCTGCTGCAGGCCGGTGACCGCGTACAGATCAGCCGCAGGCACCTTCGCCAACACGCGCTCCATCACGCCGTCGGTGCGGCTGTCGCGGTAGTGCACCGGATTGCGGAGCAGGCGGCCGTCCCCGTCGAGCAGGCCGTAGTCGACCGCCCACGAATCGATCCCGATCCCGTCGAGTGCACCCGCAGTACGCAAGCCGTCCAGTGTCGAGCGGTAGAGGTGGAGGATGTCCCAGTGCAGGCAGCCGTGGACGCGCACCGGGCCATTCCAGAAGCGGTGGACCTCGCGCAGCTCCAGGACGTGCGCGCCGACCTCGCCGAGCATCACCCGACCGCTCGACGCGCCCAGATCCACCGCCGCGACACGCTTCATGGCAGCGCCTACCGCAGGAAGGCGGCTGCCACGCCGGCGTCGACAGGCACGTGCAGACCGGTCGTGTGGGTGAGGTCGCCACCGGTCAATGCGAACACCGCGGCAGCGACGTTCTCCGGCAGCACCTCGCGCTTCAGCAGCGTCCGCTGCGCATAGAACGCACCGAGCTCCGACTCGGGTACGCCGTACACCGCCGCCCGCTGCGCACCCCAACCGCCGGCGAAGATCCCGGACCCGCGGACCACGCCGTCGGGGTTCACGCCGTTGACCCGGATCCCGTGCTCGCCGAGCTCGGCAGCAAGCAGCCGGACCTGGTGTGCCTGGTCCGCCTTCGCCGCGCCGTACGCGACGTTGTTCGGGCCGGCGAAGACCGAGTTCTTGCTGGAGATGTAGATGATGTCGCCGCCCATCCCCTGGTCGATCAGCACCTTCGCGGCCGCCCGCGACACCAGGAACGAACCCTTCGCCATCACGTCGTGCTGCAGGTCCCAGTCCCGTTCCGTTGTCTCAAGCAACGACTTCGAGATGGAAAGCCCAGCATTGTTGACGATCAGGTCCACCCCGCCGAACGCCAGTACGGCGTCTCGCAGCGCAGCCTCGACCGCATCCGCAGACGAAACATCGGCGCCCACGGCAACGGCCACGTCCGACGTACCGATCTCCTTCGCGACCGCCTCGGCCGCCGCCAGGTCGAGATCCGCGACGACAACACATGCGCCTTCCGCGGCCAGCCGCTGCGCGATCGCCTTGCCGATCCCGGACCCGCCACCGGTCACGAGCGCAACCCGGGTGGCGAGCGGCTTCGGCTTCGGCATCCGTTGCAGCTTCGCCTCTTCCAGCGCCCAGTACTCGATCCGGAACTTCTCCCGCTCATCGATCGGCGCGTACGTCGACACCGCTTCGGCGCCACGCATCACGTTGATCGCATTCACGTAGAACTCGCCGGCCACCCGCGCGGTCTGCTTGTCCTTCCCGAAGCTGAACATCCCCACACCCGGCACCAGCACGATCGCCGGATCCGCGCCCCGCATGGCCGGGCTGTCGGGCTCGGCATGCCGGTTGTAGTACGCCGCATAATCCTCGCGATAAGCCGCGTGCAACTCCCGCAGCCGAGCAACCGCATCCTCCACCGAGGCCGTCGCGGGCAGGTCAAGGACGAGCGGACGGACCTTCGTCCGCAGGAAGTGGTCCGGACACGAGGTGCCGAGCGCAGCCAGCTCCGCCAGCCGTTCCCGCGCGGTGAATTCCAGGACGGCGTCTGAGTCGTTGTAGTGCCCGACCTGCGGCTTGTCCGTCGACGCCAGTCCCCGGATCACCGGGGCGAGCGCGGCGGCCCTGGCCCTGCGCTCTTCCACCGGGAGAGCCTCGAAGCCGTTGACCACCGCGCCGAAGGGTTCCGCCTTGCCACGGTCGGCGAGGAACTGCTCGGCGGTCCTGATGATGTCGAGGGAGTTCGCCTCGCACTCCTCCGACGTACTGCCCCAGGCGGTGATGCCGTGGCCGCCCAGGATGCAGCCGATTGCCTGCGGGTTCTCGCGCTTGACCGCAGCGATGTCGAGACCGAGCTGGAACCCGGGCCGCCGCCACGGCACCCACACCACTCGGTCGCCGAAGCACTCGGCGGTCAGTTTCTCGCCATCCGCGGCGGTCGCCAGCGCGATCCCGGAGTCCGGGTGCAGGTGGTCGACATGAGGGGCGTCGACCAGCCCGTGCATCGCGGTGTCGATCGAAGGCGCCGCGCCGCCCTTGCCGTGCAGGCAGTAGTCGAACGCGGCGACCATCTCGTCCTCGCGGTCGACACCCGGATAGGTGTCGACCAGAGCGTTCAGCCGGTCCAGCCTGAGCACGGCCAAGCCTGCCGGGGTGAGCGTGCCCAGGTCCCCGCCGGATCCCTTGACCCACAACAGGTCCACAGGGTTCTGCGTGACCGGATCGGTCGCCGTACCCTTCGCCGACGTGTTCCCGCCGGCGTAGTTCGTGTTGCGTGGATCGGCACCCAGACGGTTGCTACGCGCAACGAGCTCGGCTGCAGTGTCGCTCACTTATGCTCCCCATCCAGCTTGCTCGCCGCCGACGCGGTCCTTGGTGATCTGCTCGAAGTAGCCGCTGCGCTTGTACGCCGCGACCGGGTCGGCATCCAGGCCCTGCGACTCGCGGAGCTCCGCGAGCAGCGGCCGGACATCGGTGTTGTAGGCATCCATCAGCGCCGCGTTCGCGCCCAGCACGTCACCTTCCCGCTGGGCCTTCCGCAGTACGTCGCGGTCGACCAGCAGCGCCTTCGCGGTGGCCTCCTGGACGTTCATCACCGAGCGGATGATCGCGGGGATCTTCTCCTCGATGTTGTGGCACTGGTCGAGCATGAACGCGATCCCGCGCTCGGGGTCGAGCGCGCCGCCGCGGACGATCTCGTTCATGATCCGGAACAGCTGGAACGGGTCGGCCGCCCCGACCATCAGGTCGTCGTCGGCGTAGAACCGGCTGTTGAAGTCGAACGCGCCGAGCTTCTTGGTCCGCAGCAGGAACGCGACGATGAACTCGATGTTCGTCCCCGGCGCGTGATGCCCGGTGTCGATACAGACCGTTGCCTTCGGCCCCAGTTCGAGACAGTGCGCGTACGACGTACCCCAGTCCGGCACGTCCGTGGTGTAGAACGCCGGCTCGAAGAGCTTGTACTCGAGCAGCATCCGCTGGTCGTCACCGAGCCGGTCGTACACCTCCTTCAACGCGGTCGCGAGCCGGTCCTGGCGATCCTGGATGTCGTCCTGGCCGGGGTAGTTCGTGCCGTCGGAGAACCACAGCTTGAGGTCGTGGGACCCGGTCGCGTCCATGATGTCGACGCACTCGAGCAGGTGGTCGGTGGCCTTCCGGCGTACTGCGGGATCCGGGTTCGTGACGCTGCCGAGCTTGTAGTCGTCGTCCTGGAACACGTTGCTGTTGATCGCCCCGAGCCGGACGCCCTGCTCCTTCGCGTACGCCGCGAGCGCCGCGTAGTCGTCGACCTTGTCCCAGGGGATGTGCAGCGCGACGCTCGGCGCGACGCCGGTGTACTTGTGGACGACGGCCGCGTCGGCGATCTTCTCCTCCGGCGAGCGCGGTACGCCGGGCTGGGCGAACACCTTGAACCGGGTGCCGGAGTTGCCGAACGCCCACGAGGGCAACTCGATCTCCTGGCGGCTCAGCGCGGCCTTCACGGCATCGGTCGTCATGACTCAGTCCCCTTCAGGTGGAAGATCTCGGGCAGCAGCAGGAACGACTCGTCCGGCGGCCGGCCGTCGATCCCCGTGAAGAATTCGGTCATCTCCGACTGCCAGCGTGTGTTGACCTCCGTCGCCGCCATCGCCTTCTGGGCGGCGTCCAGGTCCTCGGCCTCGACGTACCCGATCAGCAGCCCGTCGTAGCGGAGGAACAGCGAGTAGTTGTGCCACCCGGAGTCCCGCAGCGCGGCCTGCATCTCGGGCCAGACGTTCCGGTGCCGGTCGACGTACTCGGCCAACCGGTCCGGCCGGACCTGCAGGCAGAAGCAGTAACGATTCACGGCGTCACCTGTATCTGAGCGGGCGGGAAGGCTATGAAAGGTTTCAACAGCGTCCCATGACGCTAAGCGTGGTGCCCCGTGGCCGTCAAGTGCCTGCCCACCTTTTGCGGCCGATCCCGGACTGCCGTCGCGGAGAATCTGCAGGAAGCGGGTATTCTTCGGCAGCTAACACGTTTCAAGTGCGCAGGGAGGTTCTCGTGTCGGTCGATGATGCGGAAGCCCTGCCTGAGCGGACCAGGCGGCGTCGTACCCCGAAGCCGCACGCGGCCGGCGTGAAAGCAGTGGCCGCCGCGGCCGGTGTCTCGCTGGGGACCGTCTCGAACGTGTTGAACCGGCCCGAGGTCGTCAGCCCGCTGACCCGCGCGAAGGTCGAAGCGGCGATGGCCTCGCTCGGCTTCGTCCGGAACGAGTCCGCGCGGCAACTGCGAGCGGGCTCCAGCCGGATCCTCGCCTACCTCATGCTCGACGCCGGCAACCCGTTCTTCACCGACGTCGCGAAGGGCGTCGAGGAGGCTGCTCAAGCGGCCGGGTTGTCCGTGTTCCTCTGCACCAGCAGCGAGGACGCGGACCGCGAGGCGGCGTACCTCGATCTGCTCGAGCAGCAACGCGTGCAGGGCATCCTGATCACGCCCATCGATCAGAACTCCTCCCGCCTGCGCAAACTGCCCTCCCGCGGTACGCCGGTCGTCGTCGTCGACCGCGCTCTCGACGAGGCCGAGCACTGCTCGGTCGCGGTGAACGACATCCTCGGCGGCGAGCTCGCGATCTCGCATCTGCTCGAGCTCGGTCACGAACGGATCGCGTACGTCGGCGGTCCGAACACGATCGGCCAGGTCGTCGACCGGCGCGAGGGCGCCCGCCGCGCGCTGCGGACGGCCGGAAAGCCCGCGGCGGATCTGATCGAGCTAACCACCGGCGCGCTGACCGTCGCCGAGGGCAGGGGCGCAGGGCAACGACTCGCCGGCCTCCCGGCGGACCGGCGACCGACCGCCGCATTCTGCGCGAACGACCTGCTGGCGTTGGGGTTGCTACAGCAGTGTGTGAGTCTCGGACTGCGCGTTCCGGAGGATCTCGCGATCGTCGGGTACGACGACATCGAGTTCGCCGAGGCAGCCGCCGTACCGCTGACGTCGGTGCGCCAGCCGCGGCAACTGCTGGGCCGGACCGCTGCCGAGTTGTTGCTGGACGAGTCCTCGAACCCGGACCACGAGCACCAGCGCGTCACGTTCACGCCCGAGTTGGTGGTTCGCACGTCGACCCGGGGCACTGTCTGAGCCGCGCTATGGTGGCCTAGCGAGGGTGGGTCGTCGTCTGGGCGAGGTGAGTCATGCGCATCGCTGGCGGGGGTTTGGTGCGGCGGTGGGGCGGCCGCGCTGTCGGCCTGGCGATCACCGGCGTCGGCCTGTACATCGTCGCGCCGAGCATCCTGTCGCTCTTCGGAGCGTGGCCACGACTCGCGGACGTCAATCCCTGGTGGTTCCCGGTCCTGGTGGTCCTGGAGGCTTGCAGCTTCGCCGGACTGTGGTGGCTGGCCAGGCTGTCACTGGATCAGCACACCGAGGACCAGGTCATCGCGGGGTGGGGGACCATCGCGACGGCCCAACTGGCCGGGAACGCGGCCAGCAAGGTCCTCCCCGGCGGCGCCGCCACCGGGAGCGTCCTGCAAGCCAGGCTTTTGATCCAAGCCGGACAGCCGGCTGCGGTCGTCGCCTCCGCCTTGACTGCGATCGGGTTGATCACGACCGGCGTGCTGTTGCTGCTGCCTGTGCTGACCGTCCCCGCCGTCCTGATCGGCCCGCCGCCCGCTCGGCAACTGGAGCTCGGCCTGCTGATCTCGCTGATCATGGCGGTCCTCATCGTCGGTCTGGGACTGGCTGCGCTCACCTGGCCGCGGTTCGTGGTGGTCGTCGGTCGCGGGGCCGGGCACGTCATTCACCTGGTCAAGCGCAGCGTGACGGCCGACAGTTGCGCGGCACAGTTGGTCACGCAGCGGGAGCGGGTCGCCGCCGCGTTCGAGGGCCGCTGGTGGTCCGCAGCCTTGGCGGCCGCGGCGAACCGGATGTTCGACTACGCGGCGCTTGTGGCCGCGTTGGCGGCGCTCGACGTACACGCTCGTCCTTCTATGGTGCTGCTCGCTTATGTCGTCGCACAGGCTCTGGCGATGATCCCGATCACGCCGGGTGGTCTCGGCTTCGTCGACGCCGGTCTGACTGCGCTGCTCGTGCTGATCGGGATCAGTCCGGACGCCGCACTCATCGGGACGCTTCTGTATCGGCTGGCGTCGTTCTGGCTACCGATACCGGTGGGCCTGCTGGCCTGGGCGGGCTGGCGGATCCATCTGCACATCACCCGGCCGGCTGGGGATGGCTAGACGCCGTACGCAGCCAGGAACACCTCGGCGGCCTGGTCGGCGAGCTTGTCCAGCTCGCCGGGCTTCGGACGCTGGCGGGTGCCGGCGAACATCGCACGGTTCATCGGCTTGTACATGACCAGGCCGGCGAACTGGTACGCCGCGAGCGTCGGGTCTTCGAGCTCTTTCAGCAGGCCGCGGTCGCTCAGTCTCGTCAGCGCCTGGCCGAGTGCGTCCAGGGACTGCTCGAAGCCACGGTTGAACCAGGCGCCGCACACCTCCGGGAAGCGGTCCGCTTCGGCGATCACCAGCCGGCGGAGCTGCAGCACGCTGTCGGCGGTGAGGCTCTGGAGCAGGCGATGGGCCAGCGCGCGCAGGGCTTCCCGGGCGTCGGCGGCTCCGTCGAGGGTGTCGACGTACGCCTGCAGTAGGCCGTCCAGCAACTGGTCGCTGGTGCCGAGGACGATCTCGGCGAACAGACGCTCCTTGTTCTCGAACTGCTTGTAGACGGTCTGTTTGGAGACGCCGGCGTTCGCGGCGACCTCGTCCATGCTCGCGCCGAGGTACCCGTGCTGGAGGAAGGCCGTGGTCGCGGCAGCCAGGATCGCGCGGCGTTTGCGGGGCGTCCGTCCTTCGATCTCTACCTGCTCCATGCCGAAATCATACTAGACAGTCCAGTTCTCTCGCGAGTACTGTACGGTCTAGTTCCCTGCGAATCGAGGAGAAGACCATGAGCACCGTGACATCTGCCGACGGCACGACGATCGCCTTCGACGCGTACGGCGAAGGCCGGCCGCTGATCCTGATCGACGGAGCCACCGCACACCGCGCCGTCAACCCCGCCAACGCGGAGGTCGGGCAGCTGCTGAGCGACGAGTTCCGCACGTACGTGTACGACCGGCGCGGCCGCGGCGAGAGCACCGACACCGCGCCGTACGCGATCGAGCGCGAGATCGAGGACATCGCCGCCCTGATCGAGGACGCAGGCCAGCCCGCCATCGTCTTCGGCTGGTCCTCCGGCGCCCTGCTCGCCCTGGACGCCGCCGCTGCGGGACTCCCGATCGCCGGGCTCGTCCTCTTTGAGCCGCCGGTCGTGGTCGATGACGTCCGCCCGCCGCTCCCGTCCGACTACGTCGAGCAACTCGACTCCTTCGTCGCCGAGGGCCGCCGCGACAAGGCCGCCGAACTCTTCATGACCGCCGCCGCGGGCCTCCCCGCCGAAGCCGTCGCCGGCATGAAGCAGTCCCCCTACTGGGCCCCCGTCGAAAAGATCGCCCACACCATCGCCTACGACGGCCGCATCATGGGCACCACCATGTCCGGCAACCCCCTCCCCGCCGACCGCTGGTCCACGGTGAAACTCCCCGTCCTCGTCCTCCACGGCGACAAAACCTGGCCCGCCCTCTCCTCCGGCGCCCAGGCCGTAGCCACCCACCTCCCCACCGCCACCCTGAACGCCATCCCCGGCGAAAACCACAGCACCGACCCCACCACCCTGGCTCCGGTACTGCGGACCTTCGCAGCCGGGCTCTGAGGTCACAGAGAGATCAGATTCCGGGCTAGCCCTTCACGTTGTGTGATCGGAGGCGTAACGTGCCGAACTCGACGGGTAATCACGGTGGCGCGGGCCCGTGGGGGGTCTGCCGGGACAAACTCGTGGGGGATGGCAATGGCAGAGGAAAGCTGGCATCAGGCACGCCTGATACCGACCTCGGGGATCAGCGGCGCCGACGAGCAGGAGCGCCGGGCCACGTCGGCTCTGCTCGCGGTGATGTCGTCGGTGCGCGAGTTCGGCCGGGTACTGACGCAACCGATCGGCGCCCCAGCCGGCCAACTGGAGACGTATATCGAAGTGCCGTTCTACTTGGGTGAGCGGCGCCTGTACCCGGACGGCCTCCTGCGTGCCCGGCGTGGGCAGAAAGAATGGACCGCCCTCGTCGAGGTGAAGACTGGCGTCAACGCTCTGGAGGCAGAGCAACTCGAGGCCTACCTGGATATCGCACGTGAGCAGGGTTTCGATGCGGTGGTCACGATCTCGAACGAGATTCCGGCAGTCGCCGGGCTACATCCGACCAAGGTCGACAAGCGAAAGCTGAAGCGGGTCGCGTTGCACCACTGGTCGTGGTCGATGGTCCTGGCAGAAGCCGTTCTGCAGAAGGAACATCGAGGCGTCGCTGATCCCGATCAGGCCTGGATCCTTGGTGAGTTGATCCGGTACTTGGAGCATCCACGGTCCGGCGCGTTGCAGTTCGACGACATGGGACCGTCCTGGGTGACCACACGGGAAGCCGTGGCATCCGGCACGCTCCGTCCCGGCGACAAGTGCGCTCCCGAAGTGGCAGCCCGGTTCGACGCCCTGCTGAGGTATGTCAGCCTCCAACTCGGCCGGAAGCTGGGTGATGACGTCACGCCCGCACTGTCACGCAAGGAACTGGCCGAGCCCGAACTGCGCTCGCAGTCGCTGGTGCAGTCGATGAGCACCCAGGGAACATTGCAAGGCTCGATCAACATCCCGAATGCAGTCGGTCCGCTGGGCGTCACCGCCGACCTGCGGGCAGGGACTGTCACGTGCCACGTCGACATCGCGGCACCACGAGACGGCCGCGCGACGACGCGAGTGAACTGGCTGCTCCGCCAACTGCGGCACGCCCCGGACTCGACGAGGATCGAGGCGTTCGTGATGCACGGTCGTGGAGCGGGTACTGCGGAACTGCTGCGTGCTGTCCGTGATCAACCGGCAGTGCTCATCGAGGACCCGAAGAAGGAACTGCGCTCGTTCCGGGTCGCTCTCGGGTCGCCACTCGGCAGCAAGCGCGGCCGCGGCCGCGGGTCTTTCATCGACTCGGTGGAGAACGCGATCGACAGCTTCTACGGCGACATCGTCCAAGACCTGCGGGCCTGGACTGCGGCTCCGCCGCGGCTACGTGAGTCGCCGGAGCAACCGGAGGAACGTCCGTCGTTGACCTCGACGGCGCTTTCGTCGCAGGACGGAGCCGACTCCGAACAGCCACCGAGTCAGCGGGCTGAGGACAGCGAGTTCTCGCCGACGGACGGTCACAACGAGCCGGTGGACACCGAACGGCCCGAACAAATGGCGGCGAGCCTGGCTACTGACGGGCCCGGGACGTCCGAGACCTCCACCTAACAACAGATCAATCCTCGATTGGCGCTCCCGTTGGACCCTGGGTGGGTGAGATGGTTTGGGGGTGGACAGGGATGGGTTCTGGGGTCTTGTCGAGGACGCTCGGGCCTCGGTGGATGACACCGTGGCTGATCCGGACGGGGTTGCGGACGCGTTGACCAAGGTGCTGGGTGCGGCGGAGGCCGAGGAGATCGCCGGGTTCGGGGTCGAGCTCGCGCGGTTGCAGGTCGAGTCGTACCGGTGGGACCTGTGGGCGGCGGCGTACCTGATCAACTCCGGTGCTTCGGAGGACGGGTTCGATTCGTTCCGTGGGTGGTTGATCGCCCAGGGGCGTGAGGTCTGGGACGCCGCGCTGGCGGGGCCGGACTCGCTCGCCGACGTGGTCGACGAGGACCGGCCGGAGGGGTTCGAAGGGTTCGACGGCGAAGGGATGCTGCACGTCGGCAGTCACGCGTACAAGAACGTGACCGGCGACGAAGCGGCGTACTGGAAGGCTGTTGACGCCGACGCGCCGGACACGCCGGACCTGCCGGTCGGCCAGGAGATCGACTTCGACGACGAAGAGGATCTGGAAGCTCACCTGCCTCGGCTGGCGGCGCTCTACCTCGACAGCTAGGCCGGCTCGCCGCTCAGGCGTTCGATGGCGGTGCGGAGGCGACGGCGCCAACCGGACCGGCCGGCTTCCTCGTCGGCGGCGGCCAGGCTGACCAGATGCTGCGCCATCTCGAAGCCCTCGGCGGTCTGCGGCTCGACATCGGTCAATGCCGGCTGCGGCTCGTCATGGTCGTACCCGAGCGACTGGTTCCTCCACCCGAACCCGTCCGGCACCAACAGCTCCGGTACGAGCGTCTCGTGGCTGAGCGACATCAGCTCCTTGTCGCCGTTCCCGATGCTGAAGATCGTCGTACCGCGTCGGCGTACGTCGCTGACGCGCTCCAGCAAGGTGTCGGCCGGATTCTCCTCCGCGACCACCAGCAGCGACTCACCACGACCAGCGTCCTGCAGCCGGTCCAGACCGATCGCCAGGTGTGGCGGTGCGCCCGGCGGCGGTGCCCAGCGGACCAGTGAAGGCCGTGCGTCCTCGATGCCGGCCCGGTGAAGCTCGTCGTCCAGATGCGCGGTCAGGTGCCACGGCTCCTCGTCGACCGGTCCGAACAGCATGAGCCCACTACGTCTCGTCGTGAACCGCCGCAGTGCATAGCCGAACTCGGTCGTCCGGCTCCCCAGGTCAGTACCGCTCAGCATCTCCCGGAGGAGCGAGGCTCTGGTCAGATCCACACCTCAGGCTAACCGGTCCGCCTTCGACTGTAGGTAGTTCCGTTCCGGCACACTCGTCGTACGACGGGCCGCCAGCAGGTAGCTCTCCCGCGCGGCCGCGGCGTCACCGGACATCTCCAGCAGATGCGCGCGGACAGCCTCCAGCCGGTGGTTCATCCGGTCGTCCGCCTCGAGTGGCTCAAGTACGGCGAGCCCCTCCTTCGGACCCACCGCCATAGCAACAGCAACGGCGTGGTTGAGCTTCACCATCGGGTTGTCGACCAGCTGCTCGAGTACGTCGTACAGCGCGACGATCTGCCGCCAGTCTGTGTCGTCAGCGTGCTCAGCCGTGTCATGCACCGCAGCGATCGCAGCCTGCACCTGGTACGGCCCCAGCTGCGACCGGGACAGCGCATCGGTCACCAACGCCTCTCCCTCGACGATGGTCGCCTTGTTCCACTTCGACCGGTCCTGCTCGGCCAGCGGTACCAGCGACCCTTCCGGACCGGTCCGCGCCGGCCGACGCGCGTCGGTCAGCAGCATCAGCGCCAGCAGCCCCGCCACCTCGCCGTCATCCGGCAGCAGCTTCCGTACGCCGCGCACCAGCCGGATCGCTTCCGTCGTCAGCTCCGCGCTGTGCAACGACGTACCGGACGACGCGGTGTAGCCCTCGTTGAAGATCAGATACAGCACATGCAGTACTGCGCCCATCCGCTCGTCCCGCTCCGCCTCCGGCGGCATCTCGAACGAACTGCCGGCCTGCTTGATGCTCCGCTTCGCCCGGCTGATCCGCTGCGCCATCGTTGCCTCCGGCACCAAGAACGCGGCCGCGATCTGCGCGGTGGTGAGACCGCCGACCGCACGCAACGTCAGTGCGATCTGAGACGCCGGCGACAGCGCCGGGTGGCAGCACAGGAACAACAGCGTCAGCGTGTCGTCCCGGCCACCCGGATCGTCGATCTCCGGGCCTGAGGCAACAAACTCCTCCGGCGCGGAGAGCTGGGCCGCGTTCTCCTCCCGCCGTCGCCGCGCCGACTCACTGCGGAGCAGATCGGTCAGCCGTCGCGACCCGACCCGGATCAGCCAACCACGCGGATTGTCCGGCACGCCTTCGCTGGGCCACTGCTGTGTGGCCGCGAGCAAAGCCTCCTGGACCGCCTCTTCCGCCAGATCGAAGTGCCCGTAGTGCCGCACCAGCGCACTCAGCACCTGCGGCGCCTGCTCCCGCAACAGGAGCTCGAAGTCACTCACATTTCCAGCCCAGACGCATCCATCACAGGTCGCACCTCCACGGCGACGTACTCCGCGTCCGGCATCCGGGCCGCGTACCCGATCGCCTGGTCGATGTCGTCGCACTCCACCAGGTAGAACCCGGCCAGGTGCTCCTTGGCCTCGGCGTACGGCCCGTCCGTGGTGGTCGTGGTGTCGTCGCGCACCTGCACGGTCCGCGTGGTGATGGGGTCGGCCAGCCCGGCCGCACTGACCAGGAGGCCCTGCTCGGTCAGCTCCCGCGTCAGCGTCTCATGGGCGGTGCTCAGCCCCTCGCGTTGCTCGGCCGACAGGCTCGCCCAGCTCTCGGGGTTGCTGTAGATCAGCAGCATGTACTTCACAGGCACCATCCTGTCCCTCGCGGAGGCCCCTGTGACCCCCTGTCACCCGGTACGTCGAAACAAGCCGTCCCAACTTCGACAGATCCAGAATGTCGAACTCCGCCCGACCGGCGCCGACGTCTCCACCGAGTGACGCTCAGCCGGGGCGTCCCGGTGTACTGGAGATTCCGATGGTTTCGCATTCGAAGCGCTGGCTGGCGCTGGCACTGCTCTGTCTGACCGGGTTCATGATCATTCTGGACGCGTCGATCGTGCTGGTCGCCGTGCCGTCGATCGAGCGCGAACTGACGTTCTCGACCGGCGGGGTGCAATGGGTGCCCAGCGGGTACGCACTGATGTTCGGCGGCCTCCTGCTGCTCGGCGGCCGGATCTCCGACCTGCTGGGTCGCCGGCGTGTGTTCATGACCGGACTGCTGTTGTTCGCCGGGTCCTCGCTGCTGTGCGGGTTCGCGTGGAGCGGTGACGCGCTGGTGCTCGCGCGGGGTCTGCAGGGCGCGGCGGCCGCCGTACTGGCACCGAGTGCGTTGTCGATCGTGATGACGACGTTCCCGTCCGGTGCGGATCGCAACAAGGCACTCGGCATCTGGGGCGCGACCAGCGGAGTCGGAGGTACGGCGGGGTCTCTCATCGGCGGACCGGTGACAGACGGACTCGGCTGGCAGTGGATCTTCTTCATCAACGTGCCGGTGTGCCTACTGGTCGTCGTACTCGCACCCATGCTGCTGATGGACAGCCGTGGACCAGGACGCCGCGGTTTCGACGTCGCCGGTGCGGCCACCGTGACCGCAGCACTCATCGTCCTTGTGTACGCCGTCATCGAGGCCCCTGAGTCGTCGGCGCTCCAGACCGTGCTGCTCGTCGTCCTCTCGGCCGGACTGTTCGCCGCATTCGTCCTGGTGGAGAAGCGATCCGCCGCACCGCTCGTACCGCTGCGGATCTTCCACTCCCGCGCACTGGTCGGTGGCAACCTCATCACGGTCGCCTGGGGCCTGGCCGCGTTCGGACTCAACTTCGTCTACACGCAGTACGCCCAGCTGGCACTCGGCCTGTCCGCGGTCCGCTACGGCCTCATGTCCGCCGTACTCGCGGCTGCCGCAGTCGTCGGGTCCATGACCGGCCAGCACCTCGTCACGCGAGTCGGACCGCGCTCGGTGGCGTTCGTGTCGCTACTGATCGCCGGAGCCGGTACGACGCTGATGACTCAGCTCACCGTGGACTCCGGGTACTTCGAGCTGGCGTTCTGGGGTCTGACGATCTTCGGCGCCGGACTGGGTGCCGGAACGGTCGCAGGCTCCATCGCTTCGCTCAGCGACGTACCCGGCGAGGACTCCGGCGTGGCATCCGGTCTGCAGAACGCCAGCTTCCAGATCGGCGGTGCGATCGGCGTCGCAGCCGTCTCCGCGGTGGCTACAGCCAGTACGGCGGGAACCACGCCGGCGGACCTGACCCACGGGTACCGGATCGCGTTCGCGACGGTGTGGATCTTCATCGCGATCGGTCTGGCCGGCTGCGGACTGCTGCTCACCCGGAACCGTTCACGCCGGCTCGAAGCAGTCGCGTCCTGACATCAAACGGTTGTTGGAGGTTCGGGGCCGGAACTGTGGGCACCTGGTTCGTGTGGCTGCCAGCGACCGCCCGGCGGCTCTTGCGAAGGAGGCTTCATGCTCATCCTCGGTTTGATCCTGCTGATTCTAGGATTCTTGCTGAGTATCCCGATCCTGTGGACCATCGGCATTGTGCTGCTGGTGGTCGGAGCGGTGCTCTTCCTGCTCGGATCGACGGGCCGTGCTGTCGGCGGACGCCGGCACTGGTACTGATCCACCCCTGACCCTGCAGAACAGGACCTCGCGGACCACGAGTCCGCGGGGTTCTGTCCGTCCGCGTCGCTACGGTGAACCCATGAAGTACGTCGTGATGATCTTCCGCAATCTCGACCGCGCCTGGACCGAAGAGGACCAGCGGGGCGTCGTCCGGTTGACGCGGCTCAAGCGGGACCTTGCCGAGTCCGGCGAGCTGGTCAGCTCGGAGGGCCTGCTGCCGCCCGAGGAGGGCCGGATCGTGCAGATCCGCGACGGCGCGCAGGTCGTCACCGACGGGCCGTTCGGTGAGGCGAAGGAGCAGCTCGCCGGGTACTTCCTGGTCGATGCCGTCGACGACGACCGCGCGCAGGCGATCGCGGCTCTGGTCTCGGCCGCGGCCGGCGATCGCGTCGAGCTCCGCGGCACGCTGATCTCAGCGGGGATGCCAGACGAACTCGGGTGACCGCTTCTGCGTGAAGGCGTCGATCCCTTCCGCGAGTTCACCGGATGCGATCGTCTCGCGATACCGCCGTACCGCTGCCTCATCGGCGTTTTCGCCTGCCAGCAAGGCGTTCACCGATTCCTTGGCCGAGCGGATCGTCAGCTGCGACCGCGACACCAACGTCTCCGCGAACGCCTCGGCCGCCACCATCGGGTCGTCGGCCACGCGATCGACCAGCCCCTTCAGCTCGGCCTCGTCCGCGGTCAGCAGTTCCCCGCTGAAGAGCAGGTACTTCGTGGTCGCGGGGCCGACCAGGTCGAGCAGGACCTTGATCGCGGCCGGCGGGTAGACGACGCCGATCCGCGCCGGCGTGACCCCGAAACTCGCATCCCGCGCGGCGAACCGGAAATCGCAGTTCACCGCGATCTCCAGGCCGCCGCCGATGCAGTGCCCGCGGACCACCGCGATCGTCGGCTTCGGGAACTCCCGCAACGCCGCCTGCGCCCGCAGGTTGAACGCCCGCAACTCGGCCATCGGATCGGCCGGATCGTCACCCGAGATCAGCTCCCGGATGTCCGCACCGGCCGAGAAGCTGGGCCCTTCACCGGTGACGAGGAGGACCTTGACCGCGTCGTCACCCGCCAGCTCTGCGAGGAGCTCAGGCAGCGCCGCCCACATCGCCCGGGTCAGCGCGTTCCGCTTCGCGACCCGGTCGATCACCAGCCGGGCGACCGCGCCACGCTCGATCCGAAAGTCCACGCGGGCAGTCAACCAGCAACCGCCGTACACCCGCCGCGCTATGGATCACATCGCTCGTTTGGCGCGGGACTTCGCGCGGGCCATCCGGAACAGGTACGCCGGGGTCGGCGGCACCCAGCCGAGTTGCTGCGCCTGGCCGAGGTCGTCTCGGTTGGCCCAGTGATCGACGACCATGCCGTCCTCGATTCGGAACCAGTGCGACTGCGTGACCGCGAACGTCTTGCCGGTCGGCGGGAACGCGGTATCGACCTCGCCGTCCGGTGTGTAGACGACGAACGGCGCCACGTGACGCCCGCTCATCGTGGTGTTCACCGCCACTAAGTTGCCATCAGCAACGACATGGTGGATCTCGTAGGCCAGCCCCTCGAACGCGGTCCGCAGCCAGCGTGCGGTGGCGTGGAACCCCTCCGGTCCACCCACCCGGCACTCCGGTGGCTCGACCTTGCCCTCGCGGTTCACCGCGTGCGGATGGATCAGCTCGTCGAAGTCGGACCGCTCCCCGTCGGCCATGATCAGGATGCTGCGGACGGCGAGGTCACCGGCCGACACGCCTGCTGTCGTAGTCATGATGTCCCCCAATAATTCGATACAGTGTGACTGTACTCAAAAGCATGGGATGAGAAGTGGCTGACGTCAAGAGGAATTACGACGCGTCGACCCGGCGCGAACGCGCCCAGCAGCGACGCCGTGACGTCGTGGTCGCAGCACAGGAGCTGTTCGAGGCGGACGGGTTCCAGGCAACGACGATCAGCGCGGTCGCGCGGCGGGCCGGGGTATCCGCGGAGAGCATCTACAAGGGATTCGGCACCAAGGCGGCGCTGGCCAAGGCCGTGTTCGACTTCGTGATCGCCGGCGACGACGAGCCGGTGCCGATCGCGGAACGCCCCGAAGCGCTCGCGCTCCAGCAGGAGCCCGACGTACGGCGGAAGCTCCAGCTGTACGTCGTCGGGCTGGTCGAGCGGCAGCAGCGGTCGGCGCGCGTACAGATCCTGATCCGGGACGGCCGGCACGGCGACGAGACCCTGCGGGAGACCTGGCAGACCTTGCTGGACGAGCGCCTGGTCGGGATGACGATGTTCGGCCGCCACCTGCTCGAGACCGGCGACCTGCGCCCCGGGATCACGCTCGAAGAGGTCGCGGACGTGCTGTGGACGTACATCTCGGTCGAGCTCTACGAGCTGCTCGTGCTGCTCCGCGGCTGGAGCGCCGAGCGGTACGGCGACCACGTCGCGGCCGCGATCACGACGGCCATTTGTCCACCAAGCGTTTGATCTCGGAACGGTCACATCCGGATAGCGGCCAAATCACGGTCCGAACGAGCCTGTGGATGTTCGTAATGCGTTAAGAGTGGGGGCCGATTCGAACCCGCGCGGCGAAGTGTGCTTGACTCCCCGGGTCGATAACGTTTTGGTCTCGGCAGATTGGGTTCGGCACAGTGTCAGAAGGACGGCATAGACAGGCGCGGCACCGGCAGCAGCGCAAGAAGGTGATCCAGCCAGGTCTGGCGAAGGTTGTGATCCCCGGCGCGGCAGTGGCCCTGGTGGCCACCGGCTCGGCAGCCGCACTCCCCGCCCAGCACGTGAAGTTCGACCCGTCGATCGCCAGCTCGTCCCTGCAGCTGTCGCGCGACACCACGATCAGCCGGGACGCCCTGCGTCCGCCGATCAGCGCCACGTCGACGACGCCCAGCGCGGCTCCCAAGCCGAAGGCGTCGCCGACCGCGAAGCATCTGAAGAAGCAGGCGCCGATCCCGACGCCGACGTCGGTGAAGACCCGCGCGGCCGCCGAGGCCAACGCCGCACCGCCGAAGATCAGCGGCACGAAGTACACCACCACCGACGTGAACCTCTGGTCGCTCCCGCTGACCGGCGTGCTGCTGGACGTGCTGCCGAAGGGCACCAAGGTCTCGGTCAGCGGCAAGATCGACGGCATCTGGGCCGAGGTCGTCAGCGACGGCAAGTCCCGCTGGGTCAAGGCGCAGTACCTGTCCGCGACCAAGCCGGCCGCAACCGTCGCCGGCGGGATCTCCCAGGCGGCCTGCAAGTCCGGCTCCGCCATGGAGGAAGGGCTGACCCAGGACGCGATCAGGGTGCACCGGGCGATCTGCGCAATGTTCCCGGACATCACGTCGTACGGCGGGCTCCGGTCCGGCGACAGCGGTTCGGAGCACTCGAGCGGCCGCGCGGTGGACATCATGATCAACAGCTCGTCGGAAGGCCAGGAGATCGCGGACTGGTTGAAGGCGAACTACAAGAAGCTCGGCGTCAGCCAGCTGATCTGGGAGCAGCACATCTGGACGGTCCAGCGCAGCAGCGAAGGCTGGCGCGCGATGGAGGACCGCGGTGGCGCGACCGCGAACCACATGGACCACGTGCACGTGTCCGTGTACGGGAACTCCGGCACGGTCTGAATATCTGAGGCGCCCTGAGCGATCCGGTCCCTTGACCCTCCTGGGGACCGGATCGCTTTTCTACGGCCGGATGTTGGCGTTCAGGTGGAAGAAGTTCGTCGGGTCGTAGGCGCGCTTGACCTCGCGCAGCCGGTGCAGATCCTTGGCGTCGTAGGCCGTGTCCGCGCGGCCCGGGTCGCCGAGGAAGTTCACGAACGTGCGGCCCGAGCTGGGTAGACCGGCGACCTCGCGGTCGACGATCAGCGAGTACGACGCCTGCCGGTGACCGACCGGTCCCGCGCCGGGGCCTGGGTTGGCCATCGCGCCGCCCCAGTGCCGGACCTCGACGGTGGCGTCCTCGAGCTCGGTGACGAGGTCGATCACCTCGTCCGTCAGCGTGTCCAGGAAGTCCAGGTGGCGCGCGGGTGTGCCGCCCATCGCGGCATCGGCGTACTCGATCGTCTGCAGTTCGCCGGCGAGGCGCTGGCCGGCGATGGCGAAGAGCGGCTTGAGCAGGTGTTCGGCGACGTCGGCGGCACCGGCGTACATGACCTTGATCGCGACGGCGCGCTGCTCGGTGCCGGGGATGCGGGTCAGGACGACCGCGGTGCTCAGCTCGTTGGGGATCGTCGCGGTCCAGTCGCGGTACGTACGCAGGATCGCGGCGGCGCGGTCGATGCCGTAGTACACGATGCCTGCGTGCACCTGGCGGACCGGGTAGAGGCGGAACTCGAGCGAGGTGACGATGCCGAAGTTGCCGGTGCCGCCGCGGATCGCCCAGAACAGGTCTGCGTGGTGTTCGGCGCTCGCGGTGACCGTACGTCCGTCGGCGGTGACGACCTCGGCGCGGATGACGCTGTCGGCGGCGAACCCGTACTTGCGAGCCAGCCAGCCCACTCCGCCGCCGAGCGTGTATCCGGTGACGCCGACGTCGCGGTGCGAGCCGGACAAGGGCGCCAGCCCGAACTGCCTCGCCGCGTCCAGTACGGCGCCCCAGCGAGCGCCCGGCGCGACCTTCGCGACCCGTCGCTCGGGGTCGATCAGCACTGACGTCATCGGCGTCGTCTTCAGGAGGATGCCGCCGTCCGCCGGCACACGCGTCCCGTGCCCGGTTGCCTGCACAGCGATCGGTACGCCGTAGTCGCGGGCCGTCCGGACCGCTGCTTGTACGTCGGTCCGGCTGAAGGCCTCGGCGACCAGCAGCGGGCGTGAGTCCACTGACGGGATCACAGAGCGCCGCTGCTCGTCGTACTCGACCTCTCCGGGCTGCCGGACCGCACCGTTGAACCCAGCCCCCAACAGCCCCGCGACAACGTCACTGGCAACCGCTGCAATCGCCTGCGTAGACATCGATCCCACTCCCTCGCCGTATCAGCTCCTGCTCATACGTCGAAGAAGAGACCCCGTTATCGACACACTTTCCGGATGACCCACACAATCTCGGTCTCAGGCTCCACGCTGACCAAGCACTACACCTCCTGGTCCCGCAACGAGCCCGACCGCGAGTGGGCCGCCCTCACCCTCCTGTCCGCGGCAGCCCCCGAGCTGGTCCCGCACCCTCTCGCCAGAACCCCCGCCCCGTCGCTGACCATGACAGTCGTCCCCGGCCAGCCCCTCACGACCCCTCTGACCTCCGCCCAAATCACAGCGCTGGGCGACGCGCTCGAGGCCCTCTGGTCATTCCCGCCCGACACCCTCCGCCAGATCGACCTCCCCGCTCTCGTAGACCGCACCCGCACCGGCCTGACCGCTCTGCAGGACGCCGACGGCGTGATCGCCCTCGCTGCCCGCGCCTGGCTGGAGAACGAGCCGCCTGACCTGTCCGCCGTACAGGAGCCGGTGGTCGCCCACGGCGATCCGAACCTCACCAACTACCTCTGGGACGGCACCCGCATCCGGATCATCGACTTCGAGGACGCCGGCCTGGGTGACCGCACCGTCGAGCTGGCCAACCTCGTCGAGCACCTGTCCGGCCGCGAGACCGACTGGACCCCACTGGTACGACGGTTCGGCCCAGCCGCAGAGCGGTTCCGGGCAGCGCGCTGCCTCTGGGCCGGGTTCTGGCTGACGCTGATCGGGCCGGGCGGACCCAGTGCCCACCGCAATCCACCTGGTACCGCGGAGGCACAGGCCGAGCGGGTGCTCAGGCTGGTAGCGGGATGACCTCGAGTCGCTCCAGGTCGGCCAGGATGTCGATCTGAGTGATCTTGCCGTCCTTCACAACAACGGCCATGACCCCCACCAGCCGGTCGTTGACCACAGTGATGACCCCAGGCACACCATTGACCAGCGCCACCCGGTTGTACGGCGCCATCCGGCTGAACAGGAGCGCCTGCTCGACAACAGCCTTCGCGCCACGCACCAGCTTCGACACAGCCGGCCCAGCGAACTCCGCACTCGCCGCACCGGCGTCCGCACGCAGCAGGACGTCCGGGTCGAGAAGCTCGAGCAACGGCTCGAACTCACCGCCGCGCGACGCCGCCAGGAACGCCTCGACAACCTTCTTCTGCCGGGTCATGTCCCCGTCGCTCGTCGGAGCACCCTGCACCCGCCGCCGAGCCCGACTGGCCAGCTGACGCGTCGCAGCGGGCGACTTGTCCACAATCCTCGCGATCTCGTCGAACCCGACCCCGAACATGTCGTGCAGTACGAACGCCAACCGCTCCGCCGGCGACAGCGTCTCCAGTACGACGAGCAGCGCCAGCCCGATCGCATCCGCGTGGACCGCCTCTTCCTCAGGCCCCAGCTCGCTGATGATCGGATCCGGGACGAAGGTGTCCAGTGAGTCCTCCCGCCGCGACTTCCGGCTGCGCAGCAGGTCCAGACACACCCGCGAGACCACAGTGGTCAGCCAGCCGGCCAGGTTGCCGACATCGCTCACGTCGCTCCGGCTCAGCCGGAGCCAAGCCTCCTGTACGGCGTCCTCCGCCTCGGCCACCGACCCGAGCATCCGGTACGCGACCGCCCGCAGGTGCGCACGGTTCTGTTCGAACTGCCGCGCCAGCTGTTCGTGGTCGTCCACCGGTGCCTTCTCCTGTCGCATCACTTCCCTGACGAATGGGACCACCATGATGTGACAACGCGCCCGATCCGCTCATGATGGGGTCATGAGTCAGGTGCGTGGTGACTTGGTGTTCGAGGACGACTTCGATGCGTCGTCGCTCGACCTGGCCGTCTGGTCACCGCATTACCTGCCGCAGTGGAGTTCGCGTGCCGCCTCCGCGGCGATGTACCAGCTGGGCGACTCGTGCCTGACGCTCAGCATCCCGGTCGACCAGAGACTGTGGTGCGAGGGCGACCACAAGCCGGACCTGCGCGTCTCGGGCATCCAGTCGGGCAACTACTCGGGCCCGGTCGGCAGCGCGGTCGGACAGCAGCCGTACCGCGAGGGACTGGTCGTCCGCGAGGAGCAGGAGCCGTTCTGGGGCTGGACCCCGAACGGCGGGTACGTCGAACTCCGCGCCCGCGCCGAGCTGAGTCCACGGTCGATGGTGTCGCTCTGGATGGTCGGACTGGAGGAGCAGCCGGATCAGTGCGGCGAGATCTGCGTGATGGAGGTGTTCGGGGATGCTCCCGCCGACATCGGCATGGGTTTGAAGACGATCCGCGATCCCGCCGTACCGCAGGACTTCGAGGCGGTCCGGCTGCCGATCGACCTGCGTGAGTTCCACACGTACGCGGTCGAGTGGACCGGTGGTGAGGCGACGTTCTTCGTGGACGGCGCTGCGATCCGCAGCTGTCAGGGCGCGCCGACGTACCCGCTGCAGCTGATGCTGGCCGTGTTCGACTTCCCGGAGCGGTCCGGTGCGGAGCATGTGCCGACGTTCACCGTCGACTCCATCCGTGGATGGAACGTTGCGGAGGCTTTGGTGGCCTGACTAAGGTCAGTGTCATGTTCCAGCGCGCAGGTATGTGGTGGGCCGTCGACTGACGGCCTGACTCCGCGCGTACCCACCCGGCCGTCTCCTGCGAGGCGGCCGTTGTGATGTCTCCTCGTGGGCGGCCCAGCACCCTCGAGGACATCCGATGGCGACAACACTCCGGACCTGGTCCGGCCTGATCTCCGCACTCCTGGCCGGCTCCGACCTGTCGGCGGCGGACACCGGCTGGGCGATGGACCAACTGGTGCTGGGCGACGCGTCACCGGCCCAGATCTCCGGGTTCCTGATCGCCCTGCGCGCCAAGGGCGAGACTCCCGACGAGCTGACCGGTCTGGCCGAGGTACTGCGCTCGCACGCAACGCCGGTGCGGATCCGCGGACCGTTCGTGGACATCGTGGGTACGGGCGGCGACCGGACCGGAGCGGCGAACATCTCCACCATGGCTGCAGTGGTTGCAGCCGCTGCCGGAGTCACCGTGGTCAAACACGGTGGACGTGCTGCGTCGTCGTCGGCCGGTGGCTCCGGTGATCTGGTGGAGCATCTGGGCGTACCGCTCGACCTGTCGGCGTCCGAAGCCGCACAGGTCGCGGCTGAGGTCGGTCTGACCTATCTGTTCGCTCCACGCTTCAACCCGGCGCTGCGTCAGGTCGCCGTCGTACGGCGGGAGCTGGCCGTCCCTACGGCCTTCAACGTGCTGGCGCCGTTGCTGAACCCGGCTGACCCTGCACATCAGCTCGTCGGGGTCGCCAACGCTCAGATGCTGCCCGTGCTGGCCGGTGCGCTCGCCCAGCAGGGTAAGTCTGCGCTGGTGGCGCGTGGCGACGACGGTCTCGACAAGCTCACTACTACTGGCTATTCACGCCTGTGGATCGTGCACGGCGGCTCTGCGACGGAGACGGTGTTCGACCCACGGTCGCTCGGTCTCCGTCCATCGACACTGGCCGACCTGCAAGGTGGCAACCCGGCGTTCAACGCGAAGGCTCTGCGCGCTCTTGTCCATGGAGCACCCGGCCCGCTGCGGGACGTCGTACTGCTGAACGCCGCAGCCGCCGTCGCCACGCTCTCCCTCGGCAAGGCTCCGCTCGCCGAGCTGTTGGCGGATGCGCTGGACCGCTGCCGCCACGCCACCGACACCGGCCGGGCCGCTCAGGTACTGGATGCCTGGACCAGCCGGTCGCTAGCGTGCCAGTAATGCAAGAACTCCTGGATGCTGCGCGAGCCGGTGACGAGCACGCCTTCGCACAGCTGGTCGATCCGTGGCGCGGTGAGCTGCACGCTCACTGCTACCGCATGCTCGGCTCCGACGCCGACGCGGAGGACGCGGTCCAGGAGACGCTGGTGCGTGCATGGAAAGGTCTGTCCGGGTACGAGGACCGCGGCTCGATCCGCCCGTGGCTCTACAAGATCGCCACCAACCGCTGCCTCACGCAGATCGGCCGCCGCTCCCTGGAGGAGCTCGAGCCTTACCCGGAGAGCCGTCTCTCGTGGACCACCTCGCTGAGCCCCGAGGCCGAGCTGCTAGCGCTGGAGTCCGTGGAGCTCGCGTTCGTCGCGTCGCTGCAGCACCTGTCTGCGTTGCAACGTGCAGTGCTGCTACTACGCGACGTACTGGCGTTCAGTGCCCGTGAGGTGGCCGAGGTGCTAGAGACATCGGTTGCTGCAGTCAACAGTGCGCTGCAGCGAGCGCGGGCGGTGGTGAGCGCAGTACCGAGTCAGCAGCAGGCTCTGCACGCGCTGGGTGAGTCAGGCGAGCGGGACCTGGTACGGCGGTACATGGCCGCGTGGGAGGCCCGTGACGTCGACACGATCGTGGCGATGCTGGCCGACGACGCGAAGTACTCGATGCCGCCGTTGCCGGACGTCTTTGTGGGACATGCGGCGATCCGGACGTTCCTGCTCGACGGACCGCTGCAGAGCGAGTGGCGGTTCCTGCCGGCCCGGGCGAACGGGCAGCTCGCGTTCGGGACGTATCTGCTCGACGGCGACCGGTACGTGCCGGGCGGACTGGATGTCGTCGTACTGCGAGGCTCTGTGATCGTCGAGGTGGTGTCGTATCTGGAGGCGGACTTCCCGTCGTTCGGACTGCCGTCGTCGCTGCCGCGATGAGTTTGCGGAGTCGGCCGGGTTGTAGGGGGTGAAAGCAGCCTTCCCGAGGAGAGACATGACTGACGAGCAGGAGATCCGCGCACTGATCGAGAACTGGGTCGACGCGGTACACACCGGCGACCTGGACACGGTGCTCGCGGACCACGCCCCGGACATCGTGATGTTCGACGTGCCACCGCCGTACGACGGAGTGCGCGGGCTGGAGGCGTACCGCGAGACGTGGCCAGGGTTCTTCGAGTGGCAGAAGTCCGGGGCGTCATTCGCACTGGAGTCGCTGGAGGTGACGGCCGGCGCGGATGTGGCGTTTGCCTTTGGCCTGCTGCGATGTGGGATGCCCGACGACAACCCAGAGCTACGCCTACGCCTCACCATCGGTCTGCAGAAGGTCAGCGGCCGCTGGACCGTCACGCACGAGCACCACTCGTTCCCACACGACGACGCGCCCGCCTCCGAGATCGTCGCAGTACTCGACCGGTGGAGCGCGGACACGGCAACCGGCGACCTGGACGCGCTGATGGAGCCGATCGTCGACGACGTCGTCTCGTACGAGATCGACGGGAACTACACCGGCAAGTCAGCGGTCCGCGAGGTCTGCGCGTCCGGACTGGCCTCCAGCCCTGACCCGATCAGTTTCACCATCCCCGACCCCACGATCGAGTCAGCCGGCAACCTGGCCGTCGCATGGTCCATCGACCACATCACCGCCGAGAACACCGAGACCACTTCCCGCGCCACCCGGGTCTTCCGCCGGACCAACAGTGGCTGGCAACTGATTCACCAGCACCTGTCCTACCCGGCGACGTAGTTGCTGATGGCATCGATTATCAGTTGGGGGTTGCGAAGGCTCGGGTAGTGGTCGGCGCCGGGGAGCCAGGTGAACTGGGAGCCGGGGATGCGGGCGGCCGCTGCGCCGGCTGAGGCGATGGCGATCGGGCGGTCCTTGTCGCCGACCATCACGGTGGTCGGCGCGTGGATCTCGTTGAGTCGGTCGTAGACGGGAAGCTCGGGCTTGAGGTACATACCCTGTTCGAACCAGGCCGGGGCGGCAGCACGAAGCTGGTCGACCACAGCGTCGTCCGTGACGGTTGGCGCCCACACCGGCAGGCCGAATTCCACCAGGCCGTCCACATCCCGGTTGGCGATCAGTTCGTCGTACTGCGCGTCCAGGTCCGGCTCCTCGAGTACCGGGAAGCCGCGGACGCTCGGACAGAGCAGCACGAGAGCGTGCACCCGGTCCGGATGCGTGAGCGCAAAGCTGATCGCAGTACCGCCGCCCATCGAGCAACCGACCAGGACGGCCCGCTGCAGGTCCAGCTGCTCCAACACGCTCACCAGGTCGTCCACCAGCGAGAACTCCGCGGTCGGCAGCGGTGAGCGCCCGTAGCCGCGTACGTCGTACCGGACGATGCGCCGTCCGCTGAGCCCGTCCACTACCGGGTCCCACACCCGGGAGTCCCCGGTGCCTGGATGCAGGAAGACGATCGGTACGCCGTCCCCGGCCAGATGCTCGGTCCACAGGGCGTCTTGTCCAACCGGAATCCTTAGCTCCATCCCCTCAGCATGCCCGTGCGCCCGTACCAGTGCCGCCCGGCGCGCAGGTGCGACACGAACGCGCGCTGCAGCGAGGTGTCCTGGGGCATGGCGGCCAGGTCCAGCGCGCCCTCGGGCACCGGCAGCTGCAGCCCGAGGCGCATCAGCTCACGGTCGCCCTCGGTCGGGTCCTCCGGTGGCAGTAGCGGCAGCAGGTCGAAGCGCTGCTGGAAACGGATGATGTTGGAGTCAGGCCGCAGGTACTCGGCCAGCTGCGGGTCCAGCAGCCAGGAGTGGCAGACGAACGCATGGATCGGTTCCTCCGGGTACCAGCGCTTGAACGACTCGACGGCAGTCGCAACGGACTCCTCCGACTCCTGTACGTCGAGTGGTCCGCTCGGTGGGATGTGGATCATCAGCAGATGTCCCGAGACTCCATCGCCCAGGCCCAGCTGGGCGCGGGTGAAGTCGTGCCGGCCGATCTCGTAGTCCGCGCCGCGGAATCGCAGCGGTGGACCCCAGAGCGGCATCAGTCCGACACCCGCACGACCGAAGACCTGCCGGTGCGTCGCCATCACTCCACCCAGCGCGCAGACCGTCGCTCTGGTCACCGAATCCGGCACACCGCGCTCCGCATGCAACTCCAACAGGCGCGGCAGGTTGGCCAGCAGGGCCCAGGCGTTCGCGAACAGCCCGACCGGTGTCGCGTCCTGAGGTACTGCGGGCCAGCCGCGGAAGCCGGTCGACGGAAGTGCGAGCCCCATGTCCCGCTCGACCTCGCCGGCCAGGGCGGACGCGATCGTCCACCACTCGGGGTCGTTGTCCGGGTCGGGGCGCGCTGCCAGCATCTGCTCCCGGTCAGGCGCCGACACCCCGCAGTACTCGATCAACGCCTCGGCGTCCTCCGGCACCTGTAGTCCGTCGCCTACCTCCAAGCCCTGGAACCGCGATCGGGCCTGCTCGGAGAAGCCCACTCGTTCAGCCGCACTCAGAACGTCCACAACCAGTTCCCTCCGCCACATCGTCAGTTCCTCGACCCCACCACGGGCCGGAGGTCTCGCGCACGACTTTTGTGTCCTAGCTCACGGATACGCTCTGCCCAACATCGAAATCCTGGGAGATGACATGACGAAGTTCGGTCGGTCCGACGACCTCAAAGGCGCGGAGTTCCTCGAGGTGGACCTGAGCGGGGCTCGGTTCGTCGAGTCCGATCTGTCCGGCACCGTGATGCGCGGCATCGACATCCAGGACGGCGACATCGACGCGCCCTGGCTGGGCACGGACGACGCCCGCCTGACGATCAACGGCGTCGACGTCGTGCCGTTCATCGACGCGGAGCTCAACAAGCGGTTCCCCGGTCGGGAGAACCGGCGCGCGGAGGATCCGGACGGTCTGCGCGCGGCCTGGGGGCAGGTCGAGCAGGCGTGGGCGACGGCCCGCGAACGCGCCGAGGCGATGCCCGCCGGCACCGTCGACGTCTCGGTGGACGGCGAGTGGTCGTTTGCGCAGACGGAGCGACACCTCGTCCACGCCACCGACACCTGGCTGGGCCGCTCGATCCTGGAGCGCGACGACCCGTACCACCCGCTCGGGCTGAAGTACCTCGGCACCGACGCCCCCGACGCGACGACCCCGCCGTACGCCGAGGTCCTCGAGGCCCGCGCCGGCCGCGTCGCGATGGTCCGCGACCTCATCGCCGCCACCACCCCGGCCGAGCTCGACGAGCCCCGGAAGAACCCACACAACCCCGACCACCCCGAGACCGTCCGCCACTGCCTCCACGTGATCATCGAAGAGGAGTGGGAACACCTCCGCTTCGCCACCCGAGACCTCGACACCATCGGGTCCCGCTGAGCCGGGGCTTCAACGTGCGGTCGGCACCGGTAGTTGGAAGACCGACCAGCCGTCCACGGGCAGGAAGCCGAGTGCTGCGTTGACGGCGCGCATGTGCGTGTTGTCCTCGGCGTTCCATGCGTCGATGAAGAGCAGCGCCGGCTCGTTCGCCCGTGTATATGCGTGATTGGCTGACTTCACGGCCAGCCCGAGGCGCCGGCCTCGATGGGCCGGCTCGACGATCGTGGTCCGCTGCCGCGCATGGGTATCGTCGGCGGACTCGAACGAAAGCTTGGTCCGGGCAACGATCTGCCCGGACGCGTCGTGCCGGGCGGCGGTCGAGTAGGAGCGGTACCCGCGGCGCATTTCGTCCGCCTCCTGGCGGCGTACCCGCGCGGCGTCGTACACCTGCTGCTCGACCGCCAGGTCACCGGTCGGGGCGTCGAGCATCAGGCGACTCTGCAGCGCGGCCACGTCATCGACGATCTCGTCGGGCGCCACGTCGCGCCATTGCACCAACGAGTACCCGTCGGCGAGCGTCGCCTCGTGGTCAGCGATCTGGCACCGAGACCTGATGCTGGTGGCGCCAGGCCGGTGACCGCGGTTGGTGAGGTAGCGATACCCGGCCTCGTCGCGCTCGGCCCCGCCAGGCAGCGCGCGAACCGTCTCGACCTCGATCAAACTCCGCTCATGCTGTCGGGCGACCTTGTAGACCTCCTCCAACAGCCCGGTGCCGATCCCGCGACGCCGGTGCTGCGGGTGCACGATCAGGTCCAGATACATCAAGTTCTCCGACTGCGGCAGCTGGTATGACGCAGCCCCGACCACCCGGCCGCCGTCCCACGCCAGCAGCGCGTGTTCGATCGCCTGCCGGCGGGGCGTGGGGAAGTCGGGTACGTCGTACCGCGTGACCGCGACCGTCAGGTCGTACAACTGGTCCATCGCGACCGGGTCCGCCGGATCCAACTGCCTGATCATCATGCCTAGCGCTGTCGAACCGTGTAGGTCAGGTGCGTCGCCCGCGGGCCCGGCTCCGCGCGAACCGGCTCCAGCGCCACGCGATCCGAGTCCACCCCCTCGAACAGCCGGATTCCGGTGCCGAACAGTACGGGCGAGAGCGCGATCGTGAACTCGTCGATCAGGCCGGCGTTCACGTACTCGAGGATCGTCGTACCGCCGCCCGCGATCCGCACGTCCCGGTCCCCGGCAGCCTCACGGGCCTGGTCGAGCGCCTTCTCGATGCCGTCGTTGACGAAGTGGAACGTCGTACCACCCGGCCGCTCCCAGGGGTCACGCTTCTCGTGCGTCACGACGTACACCGGTGTGTGGAAGGGCGCCTCCTCCGGCCAGGCCAACGCGCCGCCGTCGAACATCCGCTTGCCCATCACGCTCACGCCGGTGCGCTCGTACGTCGCCCGGGCGATGTCGTTGTCGAGCCCTTCCTCGCCGCCCTCGCCGAGCTTCAGGTTCTCCCGGAAGAACCGCTGCGGGAAGATCCAGGCCTGAAGCTCCGACCACTTCGCCATCCAGCGCTGAACCCTCGGGTCGCTCTGGCCGCCGGGCGAGAACACCACGTCGAGGGGTACGTCGTCCGGCGCCACGAAACCGTCGAGCGACATCGACACACTGAAGAACACCTTTCCGGCCATCAGTCCTCCACTCCCTTCCGAACAAGCTCGGCCACGTAGGCAGCGAGATTGCTCAGCGTCTGCTGACCGCCCTCGATCGCGTGGTACTTCTCGACCGCCTCGTCACGCACTTCCTTGCTGGGGAACACCGTGTGCATCTCGATCCGGGTCGTCTCCCCGTCGACTTCGAACGTCAGCACCGAGTCGAACGCGTTGGGGTCGTCGCGGGACTCACCGTGCAGCAGCACGATCCGCTCCGGCGGGTCGATCTCGATCCAGGTGATCCACTCGGTGTAGTCTGTCCCGTCCGGTCCGTGCATCAGGAAGTCCCACTCCCCGCCGGCGCGGAACTCGAACGATCGCGTGGTCGTGGTGAAACCCTCCGGTCCCCACCACCGCGACAGGTGCCGGACCTCGGTGAACGCCTCGAACACCAGCTCTCGCGGGGCGTCGATGACCCGGGAGATGACGATCTCCCGGTCGGCCGTCGCGGACTGCGCCGGCGTTCCCTGTCCTGTCGTGCTCATCAACTAGTCCTCCTGCCTTGCCTGCTTGAGGTCCTGCACGTACGCGTCCAGCCGGTCGAAGCTCTCGTTCCAGAACCGCTCGAACCCGCCGGCCCACTCGTGGACGGGCCGCAGCCCGCGGGCGTCCAGGCCGTACAGACGCTGTTTGCCTGCCTTCCGGTCCCGCACCAGCCCGACCTCCCGAAGTACCCGCAGGTGTTTCGACGCCCCCGGCTGGGTCATCCCCAGCTCCTGCGCCAACTCGGTCACCGGCCGCTCACCACCCCGCAGCAGCACCAGAATCTCCCGGCGCTGCGGCTCGGCGATCGCATTGAACACGTCCGAGGTCGTCGCTGCTCGTGCCATGACCGCAATCATATGCCTATATCGGCATGCGTCAAGGCGCAGCTTGCTACGGCCTGCGCGGGCGTCAGGTCAGCGGAGGCGGCGGGCGAGGTGGGCGGTGATCTGGGCGTCGATCTCCACGGTCTCCGGGAGCACCTCGAGCGTCCGCCGGAAGACCTCGTCCCGGTCGTCCGGCGGCAGCAGCACGTACGCCGAGACCGTCGACAGCTGTCCGATGTAGTCGACGGCCTTCATCATCAGACGCCGTTCGATCACCGCCTGCCGGACATCGCCGAACCACTCGGACTGCTCGAGCTCAGTCCCCGGCCACTGCATCGGCAGCTCCTCAGGCGTCCCGTCAGGCGACGGGACCCCGTCTTCCTCCAGGTACGGCGCCCGCGCCGCTCGCGCCGCCTCCTTGAGCGCCGGATCAGCCAATTGAATCGGCACCCCGAACGAGGCAAACACCCCACCCGGCCGCACGATCGCTGCCATCCGCTCCCACCGACCTTCAGGGTCGGTCCAATGCAGCGCCGCAGCCGAATACACCAGGTCGTACGACGTATCCAGCGGCAGGTCCTCGAACGCCGCCTGCACTGTCGTCACATTCGCCGGCAGCCGCTTCCGCAACTCCGCCAGCATCGCCGCGTCCGGCTCGGTCGCCGTAATCGCGATCCCGCCCTGCGCGAACAGCCGGGTCGCCTTCCCCGTCCCCGCCCCGATCTCGAGCGCAGTCCGAACCGGCTCCCCGGCGTACGCCATCACCAACTCGAGCAGCTCCACCGGATACCCGGTCCGGAATCGCTCGTAAGCCTCCGCCACCGACCCAAAACTCAACGCCCGCTCAACCATGCCAGCATCCTGGCACCGCCCCGGGCGCGACCGCCTGCCGTTTTCGCCGTCAGCGCTTCGTCTCGTACCTGTTCAGGGTCACGCCGCCCGGGAACGCGCGCGTCTCCACCAGGTTCAGGTTGACCCAGCTGTCCAGCGCGGTGAAGAACGGGGCGCCGCCGCCCAGCAGCACCGGATGGGTGACGATCTCGAACTCGTCGACCAGCCCGGCCCGCATGGCCGCAGCCGCGAGCGTGGCGCCACCGACCCGCATCGGCCCGCCGTCCTCGGCCTTGAGCCGGGCGATCTCCGGCACAGCGTCACCGGTGAACAAGCGAGCGTTCCAGTCGACCTTGTCGATCGTCGAGGAGAACACCACCTTCGGCGTATCCCGCCAGTTCCGCGCGAACTCGATCTGCGCCGGCGTGGCGCCCGGCTGCTGGTCGCCGGTCGGCCAGTACGAACTCATCGTCTCCCAGAGCCGACGCCCGTACAGGAACACCCCGATCGCCAACTCCCGCTCGAGCCAAAACTCGAACAGCTCGTCATTCGGCTCACTCCACCCGAGGTCGTCGCCGGGCGCGGCGATGTAGCCGTCCAGGGACAAGTTCATGCCATAGACCAGTTTCCGCATGGAGCCGTGCCTTCCCTCATCGCGACAGCCCTCACCGGCCGCCCGTCACCCCTACAACGAACGCCCCACCCCGAATTCGACAGCTCCCCACAGAAACTCTCACCAGGCGGAGGGTGTGGGATTCGAACCCACGATGACGGTCACCCGCCATACCGGTTTTCAAGACCAGCGCACTCGGCCACTATGCGAACCCTCCCGGCGGTTGCCGCCGAGGGTCGAGGATAGCCGAATCGGTGTGCGGGGGCGGGAGGTGGCCGGTAGGGTCTGTTCGTCCTCCCTCAGGAGTCTTATGCGTTCGCTTGGCGCTGTTGCGTTTCCGGGTGAGCTTGGATCTGATTTTCGGAAGATCTGGCCGGCCTCGATCATCTCCAATCTCGGCGACGGTGCTATGGCTGCCGCCGGGCCGTTGCTCGTTGCGTCGATTACCCGCGAGCCCGCGGCGGTGGGGGCAGCGGCGTTCATTCAGCAGCTGCCGTGGTTGTTGTTCGCGTTGTTCAGTGGCGTACTCGTGGATCGGCTCGATCGTCGGCTGATGATTGTTGCTGCCGACACCTTTCGGGCGATCGTCCTGGTTGCGCTCGGCATCGCCGTACTGCTCGATACGTCGCCTCTCTGGGCGATCTACGTCGCCTTGTTCCTTCTCGGTACGGCGGAAACCCTTGCAGATAACGCGTCCGGCGCATTGCTCGTCAGCGCCGTGCCGAAGGAGCATCTGGGTGAGGCCAATGCGCGGCTGTTCGCCAGCGCGACCGTCCTCCAACAGCTCGGTGGGCCGCCGCTGGGGGCGCTGTTGTTTGCGGCGGGCGCCGGCATCCCGCTGGTGTTCGATGCGGTCACCTTCGCCGCAGCGGCCGCGCTGATCGCGCGCGTCGCCGTACGTCCGCCACTGCCCGACCACTCCACGCGTGCAGCTATCTGGCGCGAAGTGCACGAAGGAGTCCGCTGGCTCTGGCGGCACACCGGCGTACGGACGCTCGCGCTGTCGATCCTGGTCATGAACATCACCTTCTGCGCGGCCTTCGCGACCTGGGTGCTGTTCGCCCGCGAGCGGCTCGGTCTGACCGAGACACAGTTCGGTCTGCTCATCTCTGTCGGCGCAGTCGGCGGCGTGCTCGGCATGCCGACGTACCACTTCCTGGAGCCGCGCGTCGGCTCCGTGACCTTGCTCCGCGCCGGCCTGGTGATCGAAACGACGGTCCATCTCGTCCTGGCGCTCACGAGGAACCCGTGGGTCGCCGGCGCGACCATGGCCGTCTTCGGCGTCCACGCCGTCGTATGGGGCATCGTCTCGACTACAACGCGTCAAGTCGCCACCCCGGATGCCCTGATGGGCAGGGTCAACAGCGTGTACCTGCTGGCCTCGGTCGGCGGTGCTGCGATCGGTTCGGCGCTCGGCGGCCTGCTGGCGCAGCGGTACGGACTGGCTGCTCCGTTCGCGATCGCCTTCGTCGCGATGGTGGTCATGACAGCGGTGGCCTGGCGTCCGCTCCGGCACGTCTCTGTACGGCGGGTGCCTGCAGCAGACTGAAATCGGATGGTACGACTGGAGAGCGCTTGCTAGAGTTCGCCAGCCGCCGAGATGACCGATAGGAGCGCTTCGCTATGCCCGCAGCCACGTCACTCGGCCTCCCGAACGTGCGCGGCCGGGTCCCGCTGCTGGCCGGTCTGGCGATCGACTCGTTCGGCGGCGGCTGCGCGGGACCGCTCCTGCTGCTGTTCTTCAACAAGGTCGCCGGCATTCATCTCGGCACGGCCGGCTTGATGCTGACCATCGCAACGCTGTTCTCGATCGCCGCGCCGGCCGCAGTGGGAGTGGTCATCGACCGGGTCGGGCCGCGCAACATCGTCGTGGCCGCGCAGTTCGCCCAGGGGCTGGCGTTCACCGGCTTCTTCTTCGGGCGGTCGGTCTGGGTCCTGTTCCTGTGTTCGCTGGTGATGACGACCGGACAGCGCGTGTTCTGGTCGGCGATCTTCAGTCTGCTCGCGGATGTCGCCGACGAGGGCGAGCGGGACAAGTGGTTCGGGCTGGGCGGCATGATGCAAGCCGGCGGTCTCGCGCTCGGTGCACTGGTGGCCGGCTGGCTGCTGGCCATCGGCGGCGACGCACCGTTCCTGGTCGCGATGGCGGTGAACGCAGTGACGTTCTACGTCGCTGGATTGCTCCTGCTGCGACTGCATCCGTCGCACCACGAGCGGACCAATCAGGACACCGGGCCGGCGCCGCTACTCCGCAAGGACAGGACGTTCCTGGTACTGATCGGCGCGAACACGTTGCTGGCACTCTGCACGATGATGCTCGGCGTCGGCGTACCCGTGTATGTGACTGAGGCGCTGACTGTGCCGAAGTGGCTGGTCGGCGTGCTGATTGCGGCGACAGCTGTCGTACTGGCGACCGGCCAGACGCTGGTGGTGCGCCACACCGAGCGGCGTCGTCGTACGAACGTCATGGTGGTCGCTGGGATCACCTATGCGGTGTGGGCGGTGCTGATGGCGCTGCAGGTGCACATCCCGGCGGGATGGGTCGTGCCGGTGCTGGTGCTCGCGACAGCTTGCTATGCGTTCGCCGACGTACTGCATGCGGCGACCAACAACGCTCTGTCGGCGGCGGTCTCGCCGGTGATCGGGCGGGGGAAGTACCTGTCCTACTGGCAGTACTCGTTCGCGTTCTCGAGCGTGCTGGCGCCGGGGTTCTTCGCGCAACTGTTCGAGGTTCAGCACGAACTGCCGTGGGTGGTGCTGGCCGGGCTGGCGCTGGTGGCGAGTCTGACGATCTACGTGCTGGCGCGGGTCGCGCCGCGGCTGAGTTCCGCGCGGATCTGAGCGGTCCGATCTGCCCGTTTCCTGATCTGTCAGGATGCGTTGCGCCGCGTCGAACATCTGTTCTAATGTTGGCTCAGTTCGCGGTTCTCCACCCGGATTGTCCGATGGACCGAGTCTCCCACCACCGATGTGGACGGCCCGGAGGACACCGCCGCCCGGGGTTGTGAGGACCCGGGCTGTGGAGAGTCCGCAGACAACACTGGTACAGCTTGAGCGAGGTGGTCACGCAACGAAAGGACAGCGACAGATGCTGCTCGAACACCGCGGCCGACGACCGGTCGTGCCCGAATCCGCGTACGTCGCACCATCGGCCGTGCTCTGCGGCGCCGTCGTCCTTGGCGAAGGCAGCAGGGTCCTGCACGGTGCTGTGCTGACGGCGGAGAACGGCGAGGTCAGACTCGGCGAGAACAGTGTGGTGATGGAGAACGCCCTGGTGCGCGGCCGGGCCGACCATCCCGCCCTGATCGGCGACGCGGTCCTGATAGGTCCCCATGCACACGTGAACGGCGCCACGGTCGAGAACGAAGTCTTCATCGCCACGGGCGCTGCGTTGTTCCCCGGTTCGGTCGCCGGCACAGGCGCAGAGCTGCGGATCAACAGCGTGCTGCACGTCAACTCGCGCCTGGAGCCAGGCACGATCCTCCCGATCGGCTGGATCGCTGCCGGCAACCCGGCCCAACTCTTCTCCCCAGACCGGCACGAAGAGCTGTGGCAGACCCAACGCGAGCTGGACTTCCCGGGCACTGTGTACGGCGTTCCTCGTGGCACACCTATGCGCGAAATCATGGCGCGCCAGTCGGAATTCTTTGGCGCTCATCTCGAGGATCGGCTCATCGATCCGTCGTGAGCCAGCCCGCTGGATTTCGGTGGGTTCAGGTGGTGGTGAGGGTGTGGAGCTCGAAGCGGCGGATCTGGGCGGGCGAGGAACCTGCACAGGTCAGTCGGGCGTCGACGGTGTCGAGGTGAGCTGACACCTCGACCGAGATCGAACCGGTGGTGGATGCGAGGAGGATTCGCCAACGGTGGTTGAGGAGTTGCTGGACGGATCGCGGTTGGAGGTTGTCGACGGTTAGTGCGTGGCCGGCTTGGCGGGCGAAGTGCTGGGCGGCTTGGACGGGTGGGGTGAAGGCACCTGATCCACGGAGGAGATCAGGTACGACGAGACCCTTGTCGTACTGCCGGGCGAGTTCGACCGCGCGCGTTGGTGGGACGTGGCCGTAGAAGAGTCCGTGCGGAAGTACGACGACGTTTGCCGCGAAACGGTCGCCGCCGATGTGGCTGCACTCCCACGTGCGCTCGCGGTAGGCGGAGGCGAGTGCTGCGGCGACCCGACGTCCGCGTACGGCGCAGCACGCGTCGTGACGGCCGTGGGTGCAGACGAGGTAGACGGGCTCGTTGCTGACGCTGCCCGGATCCTTGCCCGCGAGCACGTCGAGCAGATGCTCGTCGGTCGGCAGCGTCCCCCATCGGATCTCTTCACGCCCCGGCCTGCAGTCCACCAATCCCCATCGCCGACTCCGCGCCCGATCCACCCGCCCATACCGCCGAACCAGCACCGGCCGAATCCCCAACTCCCGACACGCCCGCGCAACTACATCCCCAAGCCCCACACCCGCCTCGGCCCCGCTACCTCCGAGGCTCGTTAGCGCCGGGCCTTCGGCCCCACCGACTCCGGCGCTTGTTAGCGCCTGCCCCTCGGCCACACCGGCTCCGGCGCCCATTCGCGCGCGGCCCTCTACCCCACCGCCTCCGGGGCCTGTTGGTGCGCGGCCCTCGGCGCCACCGGCTCCGAGGCTTGGTAGCGCCTGACCCTCGGCGCCACTGCCTCCGGCGCCTGTTGGCGCCTGCCCCTTTGTCCCACCGGCCCCGGCGCCCGTTGGCGCGCGGCCTTCGGCCCCGCCGGCTCCGGCGTTCGTTGGCGTGCGGTGCTCTGCCCCGCCGCCGGGGCCTGTTGGCGCGCGGTCCTCGGCGCCGCCGGCTCCGAGGGATGTTAGGGCCTGGCGGGGCCAGGGGGTTTGGGATTCGATGAGGAGCCAGCGTTGGGCGGGTGGGGCGGTGGCGGTCAGGGAGTCTTGCCGGAGCTCGGCTTGGGCTGCGCAGCCTGTTTCCGGTCGGTACCGAGCGTCCCCGTGGTCCACGGCACCTCACAATTCCACACCGGCTCGATGGGGCCTCAGTTGTCGGTTGCGACTACGACGGCTTCGGTTAGCAGGCGGCGGACCAGGACCAGTTGCTCGGTGTCGTCCAAGTCGGGCAGGTTGCCTACCTTGCAGTCGGCGCCGGAGGTCAGCTCGGCGAGGGCTGGGGCCGTGGCCGGCGGGAAGGTGATGGTGCGGTCGGGGAGTTGAAGGACCACCGGGTCGCCGGGGACGAGGCGGCAGCGGAGACCGGGGCGTAGACGGACTGTGGTGCCTACGGACAGAGATGCGATCGACGCGGCGTGGGCCAGGGGCGGCAGCGGGGCAGGCCGGTTGCCGGACCAGGTGCGGCGCCGCAGTCGGGCGGCCAGGGCGTCTGGGGTTGTGGAGCGGATCTCCTGAGTGAAGAGCTCAGCCACGGCAGGGAGGAGTTCCGCCAGCTGCTCCGGGTCGCCGGGGTCGAAGCCGAGCGGCAGGGCGGTGCGTAGGGCGGCCTGGTTGGCGGCTAGCGCGGCCAGCTCCTGGACGAGCAGATAGCGCGTAAGCGTGTGTAGCCCGACTGTCAGATGCGCACTGACCCCGCCCAGCGCCTTGGCAGAGTGCAGGAATCCACGCGGCACGTAGAGAGCGTCACCCGGGCGGAGGACCTCGTCGATCACCGGAGCCTTGTCACGCGCAGCCGCAGCGACGGCCGACGCGTGGTCTGTCCAGGGTTGGTTCCGCAGCGGATCGACGTGGACTGGCTCGTGAACTGTCCAGTGCTTCTCGCCGGCCACTTGCAGTACGAAGACGTCGTGTACGTCGTAGTGCGCCGAGAACCCCTGCGACTCAGCAGGGGTGATGTACGCGTTGATCTGCACCGGATGCCCAGCGTCCGCAGACAGCTGGGTCGAGAAGTCGACAAGAGCCGGCCAGGTCCGATGAAGCGCCTGCAGTACGACGGTGTGCCCGCTGGCGAACAACGCGGCCACCTTGTCGTCCCGTACCTGGTCGGCGACCTCCGCACCCACACCAGCCGGACCGGTGAATTGACTGTCGCCCACGACCGCACCGTTCTTGGCGATACGCAAGAACGGCGTCCGCAGACCGCGACGAGACAACAGCTCGTCCACGGCCTCGAGACTGAACAGATCGTCGTACGGCGCTGGTAGCTCCGGACCGTGAGACAGGAGCGCCCGAGTACCCCAGTAGGAGCTGGCGAACTCGTCCAGATCCCCCGCCACACAACGCCGGAGCGCCGGGCGCTCATCCCACAACTCACCCCGGCACGACCCACCAGCCACACCCGAGGGGTCCACGGAGTCGGATTCACGCCCGGCGCCCGGCATCACACTCACCAGCTCCCAGAGTTCCCGCCGCCGCCCGCGCCGCCACCCGAGCCGCCACCCGAGCCGCCGCTGGCACCACCATCAGCGCCACCATCTGCGCCGCCGTCCGACGCACCCTCGTTCGCGCCGCCATCCGCGGTGCCCTCCCCATAACCACCGGAACCGCCGCCAGCGCCGT